>CAWGJC010000023.1:0-22558 GCA_963822815.1 uncultured Alphaproteobacteria bacterium | reverse complement strand
TGTTCGCGAGCGTGCTGCAGCGCGAGCCGGACGGCAGCTACTGGCTGCAAACCCCCGCCGAACGCGGCCGCATCGAGGTGGAGGATGCGCCCTTCGTGGCCGTCGAGCTCGACTGGTCCGGCGATGCGCGCGATCAGTGCCTGTCGTTCCGGACGAATGTCGACCAGGTGGTGACCGCCGGGCCCGACCATCCGATCCGCGTCGCCCATGACATCCTGACCTGCGAGCCCACGCCCTATCTCGCGGTCCGGCCGGGCAAGGGGGTGGCGGCGGTCGAGGCGCGGATCGGCCGCGCCGTCTATTACGAGCTGGTCGCACTCGCCGTGCCCGAGACGGTTTCCGGTCGGATGATGCTCGGCGTCTGGAGCTGCCGGAAATTCTTCCCGCTTGGCGAGCTGCCGTCGGATTGTCGCGACTGCGAGTGCTGATGCCGACGGTTGTTTTTCACGACCGTTGGCCGTCGCGCGGCTTGGCCCGCGGAGCTGGCCAAGGTTTCGCCCGCGCCAGCGGGTGGAATGCCAGCGGACGGTGCGCGCGCCCGAGCAAGATCATCCCGAGCAGGATCATATTGCGCGCGGAGGCGATTTCGAGGGGCCACGGCGCCAGCGCGCAGACATGAAGATCGCCGACCTGCGCGCCCGCCTCGGGAGCGCAGCACCGGCGATCGAGCATGCACCGCCGGAAGCCGTGGCCGTTCGTGCCAGCAAGGGCACGCTTGGCCAGAAGCCGGAAACCCTGATCCCGTCGGCGGTTCTGGTCCCGATCCTGCCCGCACCGGGCTCCGGTGTGCTGCTGACCAAGCGCACCGAGCATCTGTCCTCCCATGCCGGCCAGGTGAGCTTTCCCGGCGGCCGCATCGACCCAGGGGATACCGGCCCGGAGGCAGCGGCGCTGCGCGAGGCGGAGGAGGAGATCGGCCTCGGCCGTGACGCGGTGGAACTGCTCGGGCGGCTCCCCGATATCGTCACCGGCACCGGGTTCCGGGTGACCCCGGTGCTCGCCCTGGTCATCGGCGATCCCGAGCTCAGCCCATCGCCGGACGAGGTGGAGGCGGTGTTCCGCCTGCCGCTCGAGGTGCTGCTCGACCCGGCAGCGCCGCAGCGGCGGAGCGCGGAGCTCCGGGGGCGCTGGCGCGAATTCTGGGTCTGGCCGCATCCCGAGCACTACATCTGGGGGGCAACCGCGGCGATCCTGGTCGATCTCGCGCGGCGGCTGCGGGGGGAGACCTGATGCTGCGCACGGGCGAGCTGATCGCTTTCCTCGCCCCGTTCCTCGCCTATCTGGCCTGGCGCCGGATCGTCGCCGGCAAGCCGCCATCCCCCGCCGCGCTCGGCGCCACCTTCCTCGGGCTCGCGCTGTTCGGCGCCGCGCTCGCCTGGCTCGGCGTGCATCGCGCGCTGGTGCCGGGCGCCCGTTACGTGCCCGCGCAGGTGGTGGACGGGCGCATCGTTCCGGGCCATTCCGCGCCGCCGTGACCCAAACCCTCCTCGCTGATCCAGCGCTCGTCCCCGTGCTCGCCGCGCTGCCGGAGGCGCGGGTCGTGGGCGGCGCGGTGCGCGACAGCCTGGCCGGCCGCCCGGTCGCCGACATCGATCTCGCCACTCCGAGGCCGCCCGAGCAGGTGATGCGGGTATTGCGCGAGGCCGGGCTGCGGGCGGAGCCGACCGGGCTCGATCACGGCACGGTGACAGCGGTCTCGGGCGGCCGCGGCTTCGAGGTCACGACGCTCCGCCGCGACGTCGCGACCGATGGGCGGCACGCGACCGTCCAGTGGTCGGGCGACTGGCGCGAGGACGCGGCGCGCCGGGATTTCACCATCAACGCCATGTCGATGGCGCGCGACGGCACGGTGTTCGACTATTTCGGCGGCCAGGAGGATCTCCGCGCCGGACGGGTCCGCTTCGTCGGTGATCCGGCGACGCGCATCGCCGAGGATTATCTCCGCATCCTGCGCTTCTTCCGCTTTCACGCTCGCTACGGCGCCGGAGCGCCCGATCCGGCCGCGCTGGGGGCGATCGCGACGGGTGTTCCCGGCCTGGCGCGGCTCTCGGCCGAGCGGGTGTGGAGCGAGCTGAAGCGCATCCTCGCGGCCCCCGATCCCGCCGACGCGATCGCGCTGATGGCGGCGCTCGGCGTGCTGTGGGCGGTGCTGCCGGAAGGCGCCGATTCCGCCGTCCTCCGGGCGCTCACGGCCCGCTCGGCGCCGGTCGATCCGCTGCTGCGGCTCGCCGGCCTGCTCACCGGCGATGCCGCCGCTGTTGCCGACCGGCTCCGCCTTTCCGGCGCCGAGCGCGCGCATCTCCTGGCGCTCCGCGACGGAACGCCGCCGATGCCGGCGATGGGGGATGCCGAGCTTCGCCGCCTGCTCGCCGACGAGCCGGCCGAAATCCTGATCGGCCGGACCTGGCTCCGCGGCGGTGCCGGATCGGACTGGGCGCGCCTGCGGTGCCGGCTCGCCGATCTCCCGCGGCCACGCTTCCCGCTGGAAGGGCGGGATGCGGTGGCGCTCGGCGTCGCCCCCGGCCCCGAGATCGGCCGCCTGCTCCGCGCGGTGCGCGACTGGTGGCTCAAGGGCGGCTGCGTCGCCGATGCGAAAGCCTGCCGCGGCGAACTGGCGAGGCGCATCGCCGGCTGATAGCGCCTTTTCAGCCGCGGCGCCGGCTCCACCGAAGGTGAAAATGCGCTAGAGGCTGCGTCATGGACGCCACCGCGCCACCGTTGCCACCGGATTCCGAGGGGACGCGCGCGCTGGTCGCCCGGCTGTGGCGCGAGCACATCAGCCATCATCGCGGTCGGTTGCTGCTGGTGCTCGTCCTCACCCTGATCATGGCCGGGCTCAACGCGCTCTATCCGGTGATGATCCAGCGCGCCTTCGACCTGTTCGCGGCCAAGGACCGACGCATTCTCTACCAGGTCCCGGTGCTGGTGATCATGGTCACCGCCGCCCGCGCCGCCGCCATGTACGGCCAGAATGTCGTCGTGCAGCAGGTGGTGCTGCTCGTCATCCGTGAGTTGCAGGAGCGGATGTTCGACCATCTCACCTTCGCCGATCTCGCCCGGCTGGAACGCGAGGCGCCAGCGGCGCTCTCCGCCCGCTTCACCACCGACGCCGCCATCATCCGCGAAGCGTTGACCCGAACGGTGAACGGCATCGCCGACGCGGTGACGGTGATCGGGCTGATCGCCTCGATGGTCTATCTGGATTGGCTGCTGAGCCTCATCGCCGCGCTGCTCTATCCGCTGGCCGGGCTGCCGATCCAGCGCATCGGCAAGCGCGTCCGCCGCGCCTCGGGCAACATGCAGGAGCGGATGGGTGAGACGGCGACGCTGCTCAACGAGAGCTTCGCCCAGGCCCGCACCGTCCGCGCCTATCGGCTGGAGGCGCAGGAGCGCGCCCGCGCCCGCCGCGCCTTCGACGCGCTCTACCGCGCGCTCATGCGCATGACGCGGAGCCGGGCGCGGGTGGATCCGATCCTGGAGGTGCTGGGCGGCGCCGCGGTCGCGCTGGTGATCGGCTTCGCCGGCTGGCGCGCCGCGGTGGGGGTGGGCTCGGTCGGCAATTTCACCGGCTTCGTCGCCGCGCTGCTGATGGCCTCCCGCCCGCTGCGCGCGCTCGGCTCGCTGAACGCGGCGCTACAGGAAGGGCTTGCCGGCCTGGTCCGCGTCTTCGCGGTGGTGGACGAGCCGCCGGTCGTGGCCGACACCGCCGGCGTCCGCGCCCTGCCGCCCGGGCACGGCCATCTCCGCTTCGAGGCGGTGCGCTTCGTCTATCCGGACGGCCGCGTCGGGCTCGACGGGTTGAGCTTCGAGGCGAAGCCCGGCCTCACTGTGGCGCTGGTCGGACCCTCGGGGGCGGGGAAATCGACCGCGCTCGCGCTGATCCCGCGGCTGCACGACGTGAGCGGCGGCGCGATCCGGCTGGATGGCGCCGATCTGCGCGACGTCACCCTCGATTCGCTGCGCGACGCCATCGCCTATGTCGGCCAGGACGCGCTGCTGTTCGACGACACCGTGGCCGCGAATATCGCGATGGGCCGCGCCGGCGCCTCCGCGGCCGCGATCGAGCACGCGGCGAAGGCCGCCGCGGCGGGGTTCATCCCGGCGCTGCCCGAAGGATTCGCGACGCGCGTCGGCCCGGGGGGCCAGCGCCTCTCCGGCGGCCAACGCCAGCGCGTGGCGCTCGCTCGTGCGCTGCTGCGGGATCCTCGGATCCTGCTGCTCGACGAAGCGACCAGCGCGCTCGATGCCGAGAGCGAGGCGGCCGTGCAGGAGGCATTGACCCGGCTGCGCGCCGGCCGCACCACGATCATCGTCGCCCACCGGCTGTCGACGGTCCGCGATGCCGACCTCGTGGTGGCGATCGCCGAGGGCCGGGCCGTCGAACAGGGGGATCATGCCCGCCTGATGCAGCAGGACGGGCTTTACGCGCGGCTGGTCCGCACCCAATCTCTGGCGCTCTGACCGATCGGTCAGCCATGCTGCAACCGCGTCTTGGGCCCGGCGTTCAGCGGCGGGCTCCGGGGGGCGCGCCGGGCCGGGGGATCGCGTGCGATGCAGGATCTGCGGGAGGACACCGAGGACCGGACCGGCAGTCTCCGCGACCTGCCGGGGGCCGAGCGCGAGACGTCCGCCCCTCGCGACGACGCGCCATCCCGCGAGCGGCCCAATCCTCCCGTCCGCGAGGAGGTCGGGCCGGGCAAGCCCGAGCGCACCGACGGCCGCGACCCGGACCGGGACGAGGAGGACGGCAGGTCCGGCGATGCCGGCCCGAAGGGAGAGAACGGCCGGCAGCGGAAAAAGGGCAGCAGGCTCCCGCTCATCATCCTGGCGATCGTGATCGTCATCGCGGCGATCGGCGGCACCTGGTACTGGTGGTCCACCCGCAACCTGGAAGGCACCGACGACGCCTATACCGACGGACACGCGGTCACCATCGCGCCGCGCATCTCCGGGCAGGTCACCGCGCTCGCGGTCAACGACAACCAGTTCGTCCACCGAGGCGACCTGCTGATCCAGATCGATCCGCGCGACTACCAGGCCGCGCACGACCAGGTGGCCGGCACGCTCGCCATCGCCGAGGGCGAACTCGCCAATGCGCAATACGCGGCCGAGGTCGCGCGGGCCACCTTCCCGGCGCGGCTCGCCGCGGCGCAGGCGGCGGTCGCCGTCGCCAAAGCCAACCAGTTCAAGGCGGGCACCGACTACAAGCGCCAGCACAGCGTCGCGCGTGCCGCCACCACGCAGGAGGCGGTCGATCAGTCCACCGCGGCGCTGCAGCAGGCCGATGCGCAGGTCCTGCAGGCGCAAGCCAATCTCCGCGAGGCCGAGCCGGTCCAGCCGAACGTCAACCAGGCGGAAGCGACGGTGAAGCGGCTGCAGGGCCAGGTCGAGCAGGCCCGGGCGCAGCTCGCACAGGCCGACCTCAACCTCTCCTACACGCGCGTCGTCGCGCCGCAGGACGGCTGGATTACCAAGCGCAATGTCGAGATCGGCAATTTCGTGCAGCCCGGTCAGGCGATCCTCTCGATCGTCTCGCCGCAGGTCTGGGTGACGGCGAACTTCAAGGAGACCCAGCTCAACCGCCTTCGTCCGGGCCAGAAGGTCGACATCTCGGTGGACGCCTATCCCGGCCTGCACCTCACCGGCCATCTCGACAGCGTGCAGATGGGCTCGGGCGCCGAGTTCAGCGCCTTCCCGGCGGAGAACGCGACCGGCAATTTCGTCAAGATCGTGCGCCGCGTGCCGGTGAAGATCGACATCGACAGCGGCCTCGACCCGAAGGAGAGGCTGCCGCTCGGCATCTCGGTCGAGCCGACGATCCATCTGAAATGAGCGGCGCGCGACGCGGGAATGACGCGGCATGGAAACCGCGCGCCAATCCCTGGCTGATCGCGGTGGTGGTGACGCTCGCCGCCTTCATGGAGGTGCTCGACACCACGATCGTCAACGTCTCCCTGCCGCACATCGCGGGCTCGATGTCGGCGAGCTATGACGATGCGACCTGGACGCTCACTTCCTACCTCGTCGCCAACGGCATCGTGCTGCCGATTTCCGGCTGGATCGGCCGGGTGATCGGGCGCAAGCGCTACTTCATCATCTGCATCGCCGCGTTCACGCTGTTCTCCTTCCTCTGCGGGGTGTCGCAGAGCCTCACGCAACTCATCATCTTCCGCCTGCTGCAGGGCTTCTTCGGCGGCGGGCTGCAGCCGAACCAGCAATCGATCATCCTCGACACGTTCGAGCCGGCGCAGCGTGGCCGCGCCTTCGCGGTGGTGGCGATCGCGATCATCATCGCGCCGATCATCGGCCCGACGCTCGGTGGCTGGATTACCGACCATTATTCCTGGCGCTGGGTGTTCCTCATCAACATCCCGGTCGGGATCGGCGCCGTGTTTGCCGTCGGCGCACTGGTCGAGGATCCGCCCTGGGTCGTGCGCGACCGCAGCACGCTGCGTGATGCCGACTATATCGGCCTCAGCCTGATCGCGATCGGCCTCGGCAGCCTGCAGGTGATGCTCGACCGCGGCGAGGAGAATGACTGGTTCACCTCGGGCTTCATCCTGACCTTCGCGATCCTGGCCGCGATCGGCATTCTGGGCGCGATCACCTGGCTGCTCTACACCGACCGGCCGGTGGTCGACCTGCATGTATTCAAGGACCGCAATTTTGCGATCGGCACCATCGTCATCGCCGCGATCGGCGCCATCCTCTATTCGAGCGCGGTGCTGATCCCGCAGCTCGCGCAGCAGGGGCTCGGCTACACCGCGACCCTTGCCGGGCTGCTCTTGTCGCCCGGCGCGGTGCTGACGGTGCTGCTGATCCCCTTCGTCGGCCGGCTGCTGCCGCACGTGCAGACGCGCTTCATCATCGCCTTCGGCTTCTTCTCGATGGGCTGCGCGCTGGCCTACGCGCACCGGCTGGTGCCGGACGTCGACTTCCGCACGCTCGCCATCATGCGGGCCGCGCAGACCTTCGCGCTTGCCTTCCTGTTCGTGCCGAACTCGACGATCACCTATTCGACGATCCCGAAGGAGCTGAACGGCGACGCCAGCGCGCTCTACACGATGATGCGCAACATCGCCGGCTCGTTCGGCATCTCGCTCGGCACCGCTCTGGTGGTGAGCCGCACGCAGATCCGCCACGCCTACCTCGCCGACCACCTCTCGCCCCTCGATCCCGGCTACCAGCAGACGCTCGCACAGATCACGCAGAGCCTCCACAACCAGGGCTGGGACCCGTCGCAGGTCGCGGCGACCGCGCGCGGGCTGATGAACCAGATGCTGAACGCGCAGGCCTCGATCCTCGCCTACACCGACGTGTTCGCGGCGTGTGCGGTTCTCGCCTTCTGCGTGGTGCCGATCTGCTTCCTGTTCCGCGGCTCGAAGGCGGGCGGCGGAGCGCCGGCGCATTGACGGTCACATATTGTCACTTGCGCTGTCGCAAACAAAACGTAAACGTCACGATCCGGGAGGAGCCCGATCATGGCTGATTATGTTTGGACGGGCGCGAGGGGCGACGGTCTTTTCAGCGATGCCGGCAACTGGGATGACCTGACGACCGGCCAAAACCCCGCCCCGGCGCCACCGGGCACGCTGGACACCGTGATGATCAACAGAGCGGGGACAATCACCGGCACGGGTGCGGTCACCACCCTCGACCTGATGCGCGCCACCGGCACGCTCGACCTCGGGGCGGCGCTGAACGGGACGTTCGAGAATCCGACCGGCAATGTGGCGCTGCTCTGCCGCGGCACGCTGACCGCGACCGGCACGATCGACCTCTACGGCACCGCCACCGTGACCGTGGAGAGCGGCGCGGTATGACGGTGAGGGGCGACGACAATGGCGCGTCCAGTGTGGTCGTTGGCTGGGGCAGTACCGACAATGCGACGCTTGCCATCGCGGGGGCCAGCGTCAACACCGGTCCCAATTCGATCTCGATCGACGGCTATGGCCAGGGCAGCGTCACCGTCTCGAACGGCGGCACGCTCACCCTCGGCACGTCGCTTCCCGGCAACGGCTCCGCTTTCCCCGGCCAGAACGTGGGCGGCCAGGAGATCGGCAACTCCACCACTGGCGGCCTGATCCTGGAAAATGCCGGTACCCTCGCGCTCACCGGCACGGCTCGGTGATGACGATGACCGGCCGGCCCCGCATCGGTGAGCACGGCACCGGCTGGCAGCCTGACGATGAGCCAGGGCGGCACGGTCGTCACGGCGGAAGGCTGATCACCTACAATTCCTGATCCCGCTCAGGGCCACCTCACCTCCGGCGGCAGGCTCATGAGAATGGCATCGACATTGCCCCCGGTGCGCAGGCCGAACAGCGTGCCGCGGTCGTGGAGCAGGTTGAACTCGACATACCGGCCGCGGCGGACGAGCTGGTGCTCGCGGTCCGCCGGGGTCCAGCCCTCGCCCATCCGCCGGCGGACGATGCGGGGATAGATTTCGAGGAACGCCTCGCCGACATCGCGGGCGAATGCGAAATCGGCCGCCGGGTCCGCCGTCGCCAGATGGTCGAAGAAGATGCCGCCGGCGCCGCGCGGCTCGTTCCGGTGCGGCAGGAAGAAGTAGCGGTCGCACCATTCCTTGAAGCGCGGATAGTAGTCCGGATCGTGGCGGTCGCAGGCGGCGCGATAGGCGGCGTGGAACTCCGTCGCGTCCTCCCGCGCCTCCGGCGTCTCGGGCCGCATCGGCGTGAGGTCGCCGCCGCCACCGAACCAGCCCTGGGTGGTGACCAGCATCCGCGTGTTGAAATGCGCGGCCGGCACCCTGGGGCTCCAGAGATGCGCGACCAGGCTGATCCCCGACGCCCAGAAGCGCGGGTCCGTCTCCGCCCCGGGAATCTGGCCGCGGAACTCGGGGGAGAACGCCCCGGAAACGGTCGAGACGTTGACGCCCAGCTTCTCGAACACCCGGCCATGCAGCAGGCTCGTCACCCCGCCGCCGGCGAGCCCCTCCCGCGTCCAGGGGCTCCGGACGAACCGGCCGGGCTCCCGATCGGCGAGCGCGCCGCCCTCCGCCTCGATCGCCTCGAAGACGGCGCAGAGCCGGTCCCGCAGCGCCTCGAACCAGGCCTGGGCCGCCGCCTTGAGCGCGTCGTGCGGGGGAGGGCCTGCTTCCCGATCCATGGCCCGGGCTTTGCCCGGCGGTCCAGGCTGGCGTCAAGCCGCCACACCCCCAGCGCAGTGACATCCCTGCAACGACGCCATGTTGCAGGTGCGCAAGCCTCGGTGTATTCGGCGAGCGGCGCAGCGCGAGCGACGGGAAGGACGAGACGGGATGGCCGGCCTGCACAACAGCGACTTCAAGAATCCGGTGGTGAACTGGATCGACACGCGCCTGCCGGTCTTCACCATGGTGCAGAAAGAGTACGGCACCTTCCCGACGCCGCGGAACTTCAACTATTTCTGGAATTTCGGCGCGCTGGCGATGGTCAACCTGGTGATCATGATCGCCACCGGCGTGTTCCTGGCAATGAACTACACCCCGAATACCGCGCTCGCCTTCGACAGCGTCGAGCGCATCATGCGCGACGTGAACTACGGCTGGCTGATCCGCTACGTCCACATGAACGGCGCCTCGATGTTCTTCATCGTGACGTACATCCACATCTTCCGTGGGCTCTATTACGGCTCCTACAAGAAGCCGCGCGAGCTTCTGTGGATGTTCGGCGTGGTCATCCTGCTGCTGATGATGGCGACCGCCTTCATGGGCTACGTGCTGCCCTGGGGCCAGATGTCCTACTGGGGCGCCACCGTCATCACCAACCTGTTCTCCGCGATCCCCGGCGTGGGCAACGGCATCGTCACCTGGCTATGGGGCGGGTTCTCGGTCGACAACCCGACGCTCAACCGCTTCTTCAGCCTGCATTACCTGCTGCCCTTCGTGCTGGTGGGCGTGGTCTTTCTGCACATCGTCGCGCTGCACATCACCGGGTCGAACAACCCGCTCGGCATCGACGTGAAGTCGCCGCAGGACACGGTACCGTTCCACCCGTACTACACGATCAAGGACAGCGTGGGCATGTGCGTCTACCTGATCGTGTTCGCGGTGCTGGTGTTCTTCCTGCCCAACTATCTCGGCCATCCCGACAACTACATCCCGGCCAACCCGCTGCAGACGCCGTCCGAGATCGTGCCCGAATGGTACTTCCTGCCGTTCTACGCGATCCTGCGCTCGGTCCCGAACAAGCTCGGCGGCGTCGCCTGCCTGTTCGGCTCGATCCTGCTGCTCTTCGTGCTGCCCTGGCTCGACACCTCGCCGGTGCGCAGCGCGCGCTTCCGCCCGATCTACCGGTTGTTCATCCCGGTGCTGATCGCGTCCTTGGTCGGCCTCTACTTCGTCGGCGAGCACCGGCCGGAAGGGCTTTGGGTGCTGCTCGGCCGCATCTGCACCACCTACTATTTCTTCCATTTCCTGGTGCTGCTGCCGATCCTCGGCTTCGTCGAGAAGCCGCTGCCGCTGCCGGACAGCATCAGCCGCCCGGTGCTGCCGCGCGGCGGCGGCGGACCGCTGCCCGGGGCCGCCCCAGCCCGGCCGATGGAGAAGGCATGATGCGCCGCTTCCTCCTTGTCGCCTCCTGCGCCGCCACCATGCTCGCCGCTCCCGTCGCCTTCGCGCAGGAAGAGGCGCCGACGCCGCCCGAGCAGAACTGGAGCTTCTCCGGCATCTTCGGCACCTACAACCGAGCGGCGCTGCAGCGCGGGCTGCAGGTGTATCTCGAGGTCTGCTCGAACTGCCATTCGATGAAGCAGATCTATTACCGCAATCTCCAGCAGATCGGGCTAACGGCGGCCGAGGTGAAGGCGCTCGCCAGCAATATCCAGGTGCCCGGCGGCGTCGATGACAGCGGGCAGCCGGTGATGCGCGCCGCCTTGCCTTCCGACCATTTCCGCTCGCCCTTCCCGAACGACGCCGCGGCGCGCGCCGCCAATAACGGGGCGCTGCCGCCGGATCAGTCCACCCTCGAGAAGGCGCGCGAAGGCGGCGCCGACTACATCTACGCGATTCTCACCGGGTATGCCGACCCGCCGCCCGACATGCACATGGCGCCGGGCATGAGCTACAACCGCTACTTCCCCGGCCACCAGATCGCCATGCCGAAGCCGCTGAGCGACGGCCAGGTCACCTACTCCGACGGCACCACCGCCTCGGTCGAGCAGATGGCACGGGATGCCGCGACCTTCCTGACCTGGGCCTCGCATCCCAACATGGAAGACCGCAAGCGGATGGGGGTGAAGATCATCCTCTTCCTGCTGTTCATGACCGCCCTCACCTACGCCATCAAGCGCAAGGTGTGGGCCGAATTGCACTGAGGATCGGGGGCCGCTCCCCGACGCCGGCGGAGACGACATGATCGAGCCGGTGATCGGCATTGTTGGCGGTTCCGGGATCTATGACGTCGAGGGTCTCGAGGAGCGGGAGTGGCGCCGGGTCGAGACCCCGTGGGGCGACCCTTCCGACGCGCTGCTGTGCGGGCGGCTGGCCGGGGTGCGTTGCGCCTTCCTGCCCCGGCATGGGCGGGGCCATCCGCACTCGCCGTCGGAGCTGAATTACCGCGCGAATATCGACGCGCTGAAGCGGGTCGGCGTGACTGACGTGATCTCGCTCTCGGCGGTGGGCAGTCTCCGGGAGGAGCTGGCCCCCGGACATTTCGTCATCGTCGATCAGTTCATCGACCGCAGCTTCGCGCGGAAGAAGACCTTTTTCGAGGGCGGCTGCGTCGCCCATGTCTCGATGGCCGAGCCGGTCTGCCGCCGGCTCGGCGACGTGCTCGAAGCCGGCGCGCGGCGGCTCGGTCTGCCGGTGACCCGGCGCGGAACCTATCTGGTGATGGAGGGCCCGCAATTCTCGACCAGGGCCGAGAGCGAGCTCTATCGAAGCTGGGGCTGCGCCGTGATCGGCATGACCAACATGCCGGAGGCCAAGCTCGCCCGCGAGGCGGAGCTCTGCTACGCGACGGTCGCCATGGTCACCGACTACGATTGCTGGCACCCCGAGCACGAGCACGTGACCGTCGATGTGGTGGTGCGGGTGCTGCTCGCGAATGCGGACAACGCGCGCTCGCTCCTCCGGGAGGTTGTTCCGCAACTTGGGCCGCACCGGGGCGCCTGCCCGTCCGGCTGCGACCACGCGCTTGATCATGCGGTGATCACCGCCCCGGAGCGGCGTGACCCCACCGCCCTGGCCCGCCTCGATGCGGTGGCGCGCCGAATTCTCCGGCCCGCCTGACAGCTCCGGCTCGCCGCCTCGCCGACAAGGTCATCGGCCAGACGGTCTGGCCGACCTTGCTCCAGGCGGCCCGCCGATCAGATGCGGCCGAGCACCAGCAGGATGATCACGATCAGCAGGATCAGTCCCAGTCCGCCCGACGGGTAGTATCCCCAGCCGGAGCTGTACGGCCAGGTCGGCAGCGCGCCCAGCAGCAGAATGATGAGGATGATAAGGAGTATCGTGCCCATGCGGTATTTCCGCCCGATTGAAGGTGCCGGCAAAACGCCGCGTGGCCGGCTGGGTTCGTTCGGGCGCGCAACAGCGTCAACACTGTTGCATCGCTGCACTGGAGACGGATGATCGGCCCTCCGGCCTCCCGGAACGCAGCCTGTCCTTAATCTCCGTCACGATAACGCAGTGCAGCAAAACCGAAGCTCCGGCACACCCGATGAGTTCGGGTTCCAAGCAGCCCCTCAGGCGGTCGCCGCCTCCCGGACGCCGAGCTCATTCGCCATCGCCTCCCGCATCAGGAATTTCTGCACCTTCCCCGTGACCGTCATCGGGAATTCATCCACGAAACGGATGTGCCGAGGGATCTTCTGGTGGGCAATCTGGCCGCGGCAGAACCCGCGCAGCTCGTCGGCGGTCATGGTTTCGCCGGCGCGCAGCCTGACCCAGGCGCAGACTTCCTCGCCGTAGTGCGGATCAGCGACACCGAAGACCTGCACGTCCTGGATTTTCGGATGGCGGTAGAGGAATTCCTCGACCTCGCGTGGATAGATGTTCTCGCCGCCGCGGATCACCATGTCCTTGATGCGGCCGACGATGTTGCAGTAGCCCTCGTCGTCGATGGTCGCGAGGTCGCCGGTGTGCATCCACCGCGCGGCGTCGATCACCTGCTCGGTGCGTTCCTCGTCGTCCCAGTAGCCGAGCATCACCGCGTAGCCGCGGGTGCAGAGCTCGCCTGGCTGGCCGCGCGGGACGATCCTGCCATCGCCGTCGAGGATCTTCACCTCGAGATGCGGCTGGATGCGGCCGACGGTGGCGACGCGGCGTTCGATCGGGTCCTCGGTCGAGCTCTGGAAGCTGACGGGGCTGGTCTCCGTCATGCCGTAGGCGATCGTCACCTCGCGCATGTGCATGCGATCGATGACGCGGCGCATCACCTCGATCGGACAGGGCGAGCCGGCCATGATGCCGGTGCGGAGACTGGAGAGGTCGAACCGGCCGAAATCCGGATGGTCCATCTCGGCGATGAACATCGTCGGCACGCCGTGCAGCCCGGTGCAGCGTTCCGCCGCGACCGTTTCGAGCACCGCCAGCGGATCGAAGCCTTCGCCGGGAAACACCATCGCCGCGCCATGGGTCACGCAGGCGAGCACCCCAAGCACCATGCCGAAGCAGTGATAGAGCGGCACCGGGATGCAGAGGCTATCCCGCTCGGTGAGCCGCATCGCCTCGCCGATGAAGAAGCCGTTGTTCAGGATGTTGTGATGCGTGAGCGTCGCCCCCTTCGGCGAGCCGGTAGTGCCTGACGTGAACTGGATGTTGATGGCGTCATCGAATTGCAGCGTCGGGCCGATCTCCCGCAGCCGCGCACGCTGGCTCTCGCCCGCGTCGCTCAGCACTTCGTCGAAGCCGAGACAGCCCGGCGCCGTCTGCGGCCCGATCTGGATCACGCAGTGGAGCGACGGGACGCTCGCGGCTTCCAGCCGGTTCGGGGCCGCGCCGGCGAGCTCCGGCATCAGCGTGTTGAGCATCCCGATATAGTCGCTGCTCTTGAATGCGGTCGCCGCGATCAGCGCGCGGCAGCCGACCTTGTTGAGCGCGAATTCGAGTTCGGTGAGGCGGTAGGCGGGGTTGATGTTGACCAGGATCAGCCCGGCTTGCGCGGTCGCGAACTGGGTCAGCAGCCACTCGGCATTGTTGGGCGACCAGATGCCGACCCGATCCCCGGGTGCGAGGCCGAGCGCCACCAGCCCGGCAGCGAGCGCCTCCACCCGTTCGGCGAGCTCGCGCCAGCTCCAGCGCACATTCTGGCTCCTGACCACCAACGCCGGGCGGTCCGGCCAGCGCGCGACGGTGCGGTCGAACGCCGTACCCACGGTCGCTCCGAGCAGGGGCGTCGTGCTGGCGCCGTGGACGTAGCTCAGGCGCGGGGCGGGGTCGGGCATCGCTTCCTCTCCGGGCGGGCCGCCTCTTGGCGCGGGCGGCGTAATGGCCGATCCTAGCAGGGACCGATCGGCGTGGAGAGGGGAACGTGCCCGGCAATCGCCCGAACCGCCTGCCCGGGCTCGATTTCGGGCTGGGTGAGACCGCGGACATGCTGCGCGCGCAGGTGGAGAGCTTTGCGGCGGACGAGATTGCGCCGCGCGCGGCCGAGATCGATCGCAGCAACGCGTTTCCCGCCGATCTCTGGCGCAAACTCGGGGCGATCGGACTGCTCGGCATCACCGTCGAGGAGGAATATGGCGGCGCCGGCATGGGATATCTCGAGCATGTCGTCGCCATGGAGGAGGTGAGCCGCGCCTCCGCCTCGGTGGGGCTGTCCTACGGCGCCCACTCCAATCTCTGCGTCAACCAGGTCCGCCGCAACGGGACGCCGGCGCAGAAGGCGCGCTACCTGCCGAAGCTCGTGTCCGGCGAGCATGTCGGCGCGCTCGCGATGAGCGAGCCGGGCGCCGGCTCGGACGTGGTCGGGATGCGCACGCGGGCAGAGAAGCGTGGCGACCGCTATGTGCTGAACGGCGCGAAGATGTGGATCACCAACGGGCCGGACGCCGACGTGCTGGTGATCTACGCGAAGACCGATCCGGAGGCCGGGCCGCGCGGGATCACCGCATTCCTGGTCGAGAAGGACTTCCCCGGATTCTCCACCGCCCAGAAGCTCGACAAGCTCGGCATGCGCGGCTCGAATACCTGCGAGCTGGTATTCGAGGAATGCGCGGTCCCGGAGGAGAACGTGCTCGGCGAGGTCGGGCGCGGTGTCAACGTGCTGATGAGCGGGCTCGATTACGAGCGCGCGGTGCTGGCGGCCGGTCCGCTCGGCATCATGCAGGCCTGCATGGATGTCGTGCTGCCGTACGTGCACGAGCGCCGGCAGTTCGGCCAGCCGATCGGCGAATTCCAGCTGATGCAAGGCAAGATCGCCGACATGTACACCACGATGAATGCGGCGAAGGCCTATGTTTACGCCGTCGCCAGGGCCTGCGATCGCGGCGACGCCGCGCGCAAGGATGCGGCGGGCGCGATCCTCTACGCCGCCGAGAAGGCGACCTGGATGGCGCTGGAGGCGATCCAGTGCCTCGGCGGCAACGGCTACATCAACGACTATCCGACCGGCCGGCTGCTCCGCGACGCGAAGCTCTACGAGATCGGCGCCGGCACCAGCGAGATTCGTCGCATGCTGATCGGCCGCGAGCTGTTCCGCGACACCGCATGACGGTCCTGGCAAGCGAGGCCGATCCGCGTTCGGAGACGTTCCGGGCGAATGCAGCCGCGATGGCGGTGCTGGTCGCCGATCTGCGCGCCGAGACGCGCAAGGTGGAAGAGGGCGGCGGTCAGGCAGCGCGCAAGCGGCACGCCGGGCGGGGGAAGACGCTGCCGCGGGAGCGCGTGCGCGCGCTGATCGATCCCGGATCGCCATTTCTGGAGCTGTCGCAGCTCGCCGCGCATGGCCTGTATCACGGCGAGGTGCCGTGCGCAGGCGTCATCACCGGCATCGGCCGTGTCGCCGGCAGCGAATGCGTGATCGTC
This sequence comes from uncultured Alphaproteobacteria bacterium, assembly GCA_963822815.1. Classification (GTDB taxonomy): domain Bacteria; phylum Pseudomonadota; class Alphaproteobacteria; order Acetobacterales; family Acetobacteraceae; genus CAWGJC01. Next base: position 6,588 of record CAWGJC010000023.1, on the reverse strand, counting down.
GCCAATGACGCGACGGTGAAGGGCGGCACCTATTTCCCGATCACGGTGAAGAAGCATTTGCGCGCGCAGGAGATCGCGCACGCCAACCACCTGCCCTGCCTCTACCTCGTCGATTCCGGTGGCGCGTTCCTGCCGCTGCAGGATGAGATTTTCCCCGATCGCGAGCATTTTGGCCGCATCTTCTTCAACCAGGCGCAGATGTCCGCTGCGGGCATTCCGCAGATCGCGGCGGTGATGGGATCCTGCACCGCGGGCGGCGCTTACGTGCCGGCGATGTCGGACGAGACGATCATCGTGCGCCGCCAGGGCACGATCTTCCTGGGCGGACCGCCGCTGGTGAAGGCGGCGACCGGCGAGGAAGTCTCCGCCGAGGAGCTTGGCGGCGCGGAGGTGCATGCGCGGCAGTCCGGCGTCGTCGATCACTACGCGCGCGACGATGCGCATGCACTCGCGCTGTGCCGCCGCATCGTCGCGGGGCTGAACCGGACCAGGCGGCCGCCGCTCGCGCTGCGGCCGCCGTCGCCGCCGCGGCACGATCCGGCGGAACTGCACGGCATCGTCCCCACCGACCTGCGCACGCCCTATGATGCGCGCGAGATCATCGCACGCATCGTGGACGGCAGCGAGTTCGACGAGTTCAAGCGCCTCTACGGCACCACGCTGGTCTGCGGCTTCGCGCATCTGCACGGGATGCCGCTCGGCATTCTCGCGAACAATGGCATCCTGTTCTCCGAGAGCGCGCTCAAGGGCGCGCATTTCGTCGAGCTCTGCAGCCAACGCGGGGTTCCGCTGCTCTTCCTGCAGAACATCGCCGGCTTCATGGTCGGGCGGAAGTACGAGGCGGGCGGGATCGCCAAGGACGGCGCCAAGCTGGTCACTGCGGTGGCGACCACCGCAGTGCCGAAACTCACCGTGATCGTCGGCGGGAGTTTCGGTGCCGGCAATTACGGCATGTGCGGCCGCGCCTACGATCCACGCTTCCTGTTCGCCTGGCCGAATGCACGCATTTCGGTGATGGGCGGCGAGCAGGCGGCGAGCGTGCTCGCCCAGATCCGCCGCGACAATCTCGCGGCGCGGAACCGCGACTGGCCGGAGGCGGAAGAGGCGGCGTTCAAGGCGCCGATCCGCGCGCAATACGAGACCCAGGGCCACCCCTATTACGCCACCGCGCGGCTCTGGGATGACGGCGTGATCGATCCCGCCGATACCCGCCGCGTGCTCGCACTCGCGCTCGCGGCCAGCCTCAATGCGCCGATTGCGCCGACGCGATTCGGCGTATTCCGGATGTGACCGCGTGATCTCGCGCCTGCTGATCGCCAATCGTGGCGAGATCGCCTGCCGGATCGTCCGCACCGCGCGGGCAATGGGCATCGCGACCATCGCCGTGTATTCGGATGCCGACGCCGACGCGCTGCACGTGCGCGACGCGGATGTTGCAGTGCGGATCGGCAAGGCACCGCCGCGCGAGAGCTACCTGAACGGGCCCGGGATCATCGAAGCGGCGCACCGCGCGGGCGCCGATGCGGTGCATCCGGGCTACGGGTTTCTCTCGGAGAATGCCGAGTTCGCCGCGGCGTGCGGCGCGGCGGGCCTGATCTGGGTCGGACCGCCGCCGGATGCCATGCGGGCGATGGGCTCGAAATCGGCGGCGAAGGCGTTGATGGCGAACTCGGGCGTGCCGGTCCTGCCGGGCTATCACGGCACCAGGCAGGAACCGGATCACCTCGCGGCCGAGGCGCGGCGGATCGGCTTTCCGGTGGTGATCAAGGCCGTGGCCGGTGGTGGCGGCCGCGGCATGCGCTTCGTGCGCTCGCCGGAGGAGTTTGCCTCGGCGCTCGCCTCCGCCCGCCAGGAGGCGCGCTCCGCCTTCGGCGATGCGGATGTGCTGATCGAGCGCTATCTCGATCGACCCCGCCACATCGAGGTGCAGGTGTTCGGCGACTCGCACGGCAATGTCGTGCATCTCTTCGAACGCGACTGCTCGGCGCAGCGGCGCCATCAGAAGGTGATCGAGGAAGCACCGGCGCCCGGCCTCGACATGATGCGGCGCGAGGCGATGGGGCAGGCGGCGGTCGCCGCGGCGCGGGCGGTCGGCTATGTGGGCGCCGGCACGGTCGAATTCGTCGCCGATGACGAGGGGTTCTGGTTTCTCGAGATGAACACCCGGCTGCAGGTCGAGCATCCGGTGACGGAATGCGTCACCGGCTTCGATCTGGTGGAATGGCAGCTGCGCGTTGCCGCCGGCGAAGTGCTGCCGGCGGGCGGCGACAAGATCCGCCTGCACGGACATGCGATGGAGGCGCGGCTCTACGCCGAGGATCCCGCGCGCGATTTCGCGCCGGCGACCGGCCGCCTGCTCGCGTTCCGGATGCCGGAGGATGCGCGGGTCGATACCGGGTACGCTGCTGGCGACATGGTCGGCGTGCATTATGACGCGATGCTTGCGAAGATCATCGTGCACGGCGCCACTCGCGAGGAGGCGCGCGGCAAGCTGGCGCGGGCGCTTGCGTCCTGCGAGGTGGCGGGCGTCGCGGTCAATCGCGACCTGCTGGCCGCGATCGTCGCGCATCCGGCGTTCGTCGCGGGCAGGATCGACACCGGCCTCATCGAGCGCGAGCTCGCGCAACTCATGCGGCCGACGGAACCCGATGCCTCGGTGCTCGCCGCCGCCGCCTGCGCAATCCTCCTCGACGAGGCGGACCGCGCCTCGGCCGTCGATCCGTGGTCACCCTGGAGCGCGTCGGACGGATGGTGGCTGAACGCCGATCCTCCGCGCGAGCTGACCGTGCTGCATGGCGAGGTCGCGCACCACGTCAGCGTATTCCGCCGCGACACCGGATGGCGATTCGAGATCGCGGGCGTGGTCCACGGGGTGGCGGCGGAGCGGATCGACGCCGGGCGGTTCGCGATGCGGCTGGATGGCATGCGCGAGACGGTCGGCATGGTTCTGCGCGGCCAGGTTCTTGCCGTGCATCTGCGCGGAAAGACCTGGTCGCTCCGCCTGCCCGAGGATGAAGCCGCGCAGGCGGAGGAGGATGCCGCCGGCGGCCGTCTCGTCGCACCGATTCCGGGCCTCGTCACCCAGGTGCTGGCATCGTCCGGTCAGCCCGTGGCGAAGGGCGATACGCTCGTCGTGCTGGAGGCGATGAAGACGGTATTCCGTCTCGCCGCCCGCGCCGACGCAACTGTCGCGCGCGTCGCCTGCCAACCGGGTGACAGCGTCGAGGAGGGCCAGCTTCTCGTCGCCTTCGAGGACGCGGCCGGGTGAATCGCCGCGACCTGCTCACGCTCGTCGGCACCATCGGCGGCAGTGCCGCCATGTACATGGCGATGACCGGGCTTGGACTCGCGCAGCCGTCGCCGTATCGCCCGATCCGGCTCGACGGTGACCCGAAGGGCGCGTCGGTGCTGATCCTCGGCGCCGGCATCGCGGGGATGGTGGCGGCGCTCGAACTCCGGCAGGCCGGCTATTCCGTGCAGGTGCTGGAGTACAATCCGCGGCCGGGTGGGCGGAACTGGTCGATCCGCGGCGGCGATGACTATGTGGAGCTCGGCGGGTTCGCGCAACACTGCGATTTTGCCGACGGCCTCTACCTCAATCCCGGCCCGTGGCGGATCCCCTATCACCATCACGGCCTGCTCGATTATTGCCGGCGCCTCGGCGTGCGGCTCGAGCCATTCATCCAGGTCAACCACAACGCCTATCTGCACGCACGGAATGCGTTCGACGGCAAACCGCAGCGGCTCCGCGCGGTGCAGGCGGATTTTCACGGCCATGTCGCCGAGCTGCTGGCGAAAGCGGCCGGACAGGGCGGCCTCGATGCCGCTGTTGGCAAGGAGGATCAGGAGCGGCTGCTCGAGGCACTGCGCGATTGGGGTGCGCTTGACCGCGATTATGCTTACACGAAGGGCTTCGATTCGAGCGACCGCCGCGGCTGGGACAGCGATCCGGGCGGCGGGCTGTCGGCGGTGCCGGTGCCGTCGCAGCCGATCGCGCTCGCCGACCTCCTGCAAGCGCGGCTGTGGCGCTTCCTCGCCGATGGCGTCGAATACGATTACCAGACCACGCTGTTCCAGCCGGTTGGCGGGATGGACATGATCGGCCGCGCCTTCGCGCGCAAGCTCGATCCGGTCATTCGGTGCAATGCCCGCGTGATGGCGATCCGTCAGGATGCGACCGGCGTGACGGTGAACTGGCTCGACCGTGCCGCGCATGACGCACCGAGGCAGAGCCGCGCGGACTGGTGCCTCTGCACCATCCCGCTTTCGATCCTGTCGCAGCTCGAGATGACTGTCGGCGGCGCGATGGCGAGTGCCATCAGGAGCGTGCCCTATGCCGCCGCGACCAAGATCGGGCTGCAATTCCGCCGCCGCTTCTGGGAGCAGGAGGATGCGATCTATGGCGGCATCACCTACACCGACCTGCCGATCGGATTGATCGGCTATCCGAACACCGATTACTTCAGCGCGGGCCCCGGCGTGCTGCTCGGCGCCTATGTTTTCGGCGCCTATGCGACGGAGTTCACGGCACTCGATCCGCCGGCCCGTGTGGCCAAGGCGGTGGAGTACGGCGCGCGCATCCATCCGCAGTACGCGCGCGATTTCGACAACGGCGTCGGTATCGGCTGGCATCGCGTGCCGTGGACGCTCGGCTGCTTCGGGCTGTGGAGCGCGGAGACGCGCGCCCAGCATTACGACGCGCTGTGTGGGCTCGATGGCCGCATCCTGCTCGCCGGCGAACATGCCTCCTACATTCCGGCCTGGCAGGAGGGCGCGGTGCTCTCCGCGCTCGACGCGATCGGACGCCTGCACCGGCGCGTGATGGCCGGCTGATGCGCCGCGCGCTGCTCCTCGCCTGCGCCGCGCCCGCGCTCATGGCGGCGGGCGACGGCACCTTCTCCGATCCATGGCGATTCCGTGCGACCGACGGCGCGACGCTCTATCGCGATGTCTGCCAGGAATGCCACATGCCCGAGGGGCAGGGCGCCGCCGGCGCCGGGTATTATCCGGCGCTTGCGCATGATCCCAGGCTGGAATCGGCGGATTACGCGATTGCGCTCGTGCTGCACGGGAGCGGTGCCATGCCGTCCTTCGCCCGTCAGCTCACCGACCAGCAGATCGCCGACGTGATCGGCTTCATCCGCACCCATTTCGGCAACGACTTCGCCGCGCCGGTTTCCGCCCATGCTGTCGGGTCGGCACGCTAGTGGATAGAATCCGACGGAAAGAACCGGCGGATTATCCACTAGCCCTTGATTTGGTGGAGCGATTCACCCGCCGCTCGGGTGGCGAGCGTCAGGATCGCGCCACGAGCGCCCCGCGGGTGCGGCGCGGGTGCCGGCGGCTGGGGGCGGCGGTCGCACTCCTCCTGCTCGCCGCTCCGGCCGCGCGGGCCGAGGCCCCGAGCGGTGGCGCGTCGGTTCCCGGCATCGTCGCCGCGACGCTGCCTTCGGTCGTGAACATCTCGGTGTGGAGCACCGAGCCCGCGAGCACGGGCGTCGCCGAGAAGAGCGCCCGAAACGAGTTCCGCGTCTACGGCTCGGGCCTGATCGTCGGTGCCGACGGCATCATCGTCACCAACCGGCACGTCATCCAAGGGGCAAAGACGATCTCCGTGGTGCTGCGGGATCGCAGCCGGTTGCCGGCGCGCGTGATCGGGGTCGCGCAGCTCGTCGATCTCGCGCTGCTGAAGGTCGATGCCGAGCGACCCCTGCCGGTGCTGCAATTTGCCGACAGCGACCTTCTGCATATCGGCGAGACGGTGGTCGCGATCGGCAACCCGCTTGGGGTCGGCACCTCGGTGACATCTGGAGTCGTGAGCGCGATCAACCGCAACATCCTGGACACGCCGTTCGACGATTTCGTGCAGACGGATGCCGCGATCAATCACGGCAATTCCGGCGGTCCGCTGATCGACGACGCCGGCCGGGTGATCGGCATCAACACGCTGTTTCGCGCGCCCACCGGCAGCAGCGGCTCGGTCGGCATCGGCTTTGCGATTCCCTCGAACGACGTCGCCTTCGTCGTCAGCCGCCTGCTCGGGCCAGGCCCGAAAACGCCCGGCTGGATCGGCGTGCGGCTGCAGGACACCACGCCGGAAATGGCGGAGGCGTTCGGCATGCGGCGTGCACGCGGCGCGGTGGTGACGGCGGTCGCGCCGGACAGCCCCGCCGCGCATGCCGGCCTGCTTCCCGGCGACATCATCCTGCGCACCGCGGATCAGCAGGATGTCGATGCCCGCTCCATCCTGCGCACCGCCGCGCGCACCGATATCGGCGATGTGCTCGATCTCGTGGTCTGGAGCCGGGGCCGCGAGCGGGACGTGCCGGTGCGGGTCGCGCTGTGGCCGCATCTGCCGTCGGAGGACGGTTTCGGCGCCGCGGCAGACGCGCGAGCCGCCGGGGCTCGGCCTCACCCTCGCACCGCTCACGCCTGACCTGCGCAGGAATACTCGCTGCCGGCGTCGGTCGCCGGCCTCGCCGTGGTCGCGGTCGATGAACGCAGCGAAGCGCGCGATCGCGGGCTCGGTCCGGGCGACGTGGTCGAGCAGGTGCAGCGTTCACCGGTGCACAGCGTGCACGACGTGGA
>CAWGJC010000022.1:0-9525 GCA_963822815.1 uncultured Alphaproteobacteria bacterium | reverse complement strand
TTCTGCACGTTCCAGAACAGCGACAGCGGCGATTTCAGGAAGCCCGTCATGTTGCTGCGATGCGCCGTCGGCTGGAAATACTGGCCGGTCGGGATGTAGGGCACGTGCTGGAAGGCGAGGCGCTGGATGTCCTCGGCCATCGCCTTCTGCGCGGCGAGATCGGGCGCGTCGAACCATTTGTCGCGCAGCGCCTCCATCTCCGGATCGTCGGGCCACCCGAACCAGCCCGCCTTGCCGTTGCCGCGCAGCGGGTACGAGCTGCCGGGCTCCGACAGAGGTGAGGCCCGTCCAGGTCGTGCAGAACGCGTTCCACCCGCCCTCGCTCGCCGGCGCGTGGCTCGCGCGGCGGGAGACGAGCGTGCCCCAATCCATGCTCGTATATTGCGAGTTGAGGCCGATGCTCTTGAACAGGCTGTCGGTGACCTGCGCCATCGCCTGCAAGGCCGGGCTGGTCCGATGGCGACATCAGCAGGATCGGCTCGCCCTTGTAGCCGGATTCGCTCACCAGCTTCTTCGCGAGCGCGACGTTGCGCGGCCCGGTCAGCACCTCCATGCCGGCGTCGTTCGCGAGCGGCGTGCCGAGCGTGAAGAAGCCGACGCCGGTCTTGGCGAGATCCATCTGGTCGCCGACCACCGCGCTCATGAATTCGCGCTGATCGACCGCGGGCAGGATCGCCTGCAGCAGCTTGCGGTTGTCGAAGGGCGGCTGCGTGTGGTTCACGCCGATGATGGCGACGACGCCCACCGGGTCGAGCGTCTCGACGACGACGCCCGGCGATTTGCGCAGCATGGGCAGCAGGTCGATGAGCGGCTGCTCGACCCAGTCCACCTCGCCGCTCTGCAGCGCCGCGGCCTTGGTCGCGGGGTCCGGCATCGTGGTCCATTGCACGCGGTCGAAATGCGCGACCTTGCCGCCGGAGAAGAGATCGGCCTTCTCCTGCCGCGGCACGTATTTGTCGAACCTGGCCCAGGCCGCGCCGGAACCGGACACCCATTCCTTGGGCAGGAACTGATAGGGGCCGCTGCCGACATATTCCTTGATCTGCTGGAAGGCGTCGGTCTTCGCGATGCGCTCCGGCATGATGTAGCAGGGCGATTCGCCGAGCGCGTAGGGCAGATGCGGGAACGGCTTGGTCAGCCGGATCACGAAGCTCTTGTCGTCCACCACCTTCATCTCGGCGAGCTGCGTCATCATGCGCTGGCCGAACCCGTTGCGCTTGGCCCAGCGATTGATCGAGGTGATGCAATCGATGCTGCGCACGGGCTCGCCGTCATGGAAGAGCAGGCCGTCGCGCAGCTTCATCGTCCAGGTCAGCTTGTCGTCGGAGAGCGTCGTAGCCCTCGAGCATCTGCAGCCGGGGCGTCAGGCTGCCATCCACGCCGAACAGCGTGTCCCACACCATGAGGCCGTGATTGGCGGCCACCACGGTGGAGGTCCAGACCGGATCGGGGCTCGCGAGATCGGCCTGCGGCACGAACCGCAGCACGCTTCGCATCGCCCTGCGCGATGGCGGGGCGGGCGAGGCCCGGGTGCGAGCGCGGCGGCGGCGCTCGCCGGCAAGGAAATGGCGGCGTTTCATGGCTCGGCCTCCGATCTGGCATCCGAGCTTAACCCGGTTCTTCGCAGCCGCACCATACGGAGAAGGCTGGACCGGCGGCCGCGGCGATGGGCAGGATCGCAGGTACGAAGAACCAGGGAATCCTGGAGGAAACGATGGCTCGGCTCGCTCTCGCGGCAACGGCGCTCCTCGCGCTCGGCACCGCATCGGCCTCGGCGGCGCAGATCCGGGTGACCTGCTATTCCGACGGCAATGAATGCGAGACCGCGCAGGGCATCGCGCAGGATTTCATGAAGGACAACCCGGACATCAAGGTCGAGATCGACAAGGTGCCGTACAAGGCGATCCTGCAAGCCTGCCGGTGCAGCTCGCCGCCGGCAACGGGCCCGACATCGCGCGCGCCACCGATTTCGGCACGCTCGCGCCCTACATGCTCGACCTCCGCCCCTATCTGAAGGACGCCGGCGCTCTGGGAGACGAATTTCGGCCCGACGCTCGACTGGATGCGCCCGAATGCCGCAGGACAAGGGCATCTACGGCCTGCTGACGCAGCTCACCGTCACCGGCGCCCTTCGTCAACAAGACGCTGTTCGAGCAGGCCAACGTGCCGCTGCCCGGCCCGAAGGCGACCTGGGACGACTGGGCGGCCGCGGTCGAGAAGGTCGCGAAGGCGACGAACACGCCGTTCGGCATGGCGTGGGACCGCAGCGGCCACCGCTTCGCCGGGCCGGCGATCTCCTACGGCGCCAAGTATTTCGACCGCGGACGGCAAGCCCGCCGTGGTGGATGACGGCTTCAAGGCGATGGCGAGCCGGTTCGTGAAATGGAACCAGGACGGCACGGTCGACAAGGATGTCTGGGCGGCGACGGGCGGCGGCTATCGCGACGCCTTCAGCGAGTTCGCGAACGGCAAGATCGTGCTCTACCTCTCGGGAAGCTGGCAGGTGCGCCGGATGGAGAAGCAGATCGGCAACGGCGTTCGACTGGGCGGTGGTGCCGAACCCCTGCGGCCCGGCGGCCTGCACGCGGCATGCCCGGCGGCGCCGCCTTCGTCGCGTTCAAGCAGACGAAGTAGCCCAAGGAGGTCGCGCGCTATCTCGACTACATGGCGCAGCCCGCGGTCTACGCGAAATGGATGAGCGAGACCGCGAACATCCCGGCCGAGATCCCGCTGCAGAAATCGGGCGCCGTGCATTACGAGCTCTCGCCGGCCGGCAGCGCGGCGATGCAGGCGTTCAGCCAGAACGCGACGACGCTCTCGCCGATCGCCTACCAGCTGCAGGGCTATCGCTACAACCGGGTGATCTTCGACGCGACCGCGGACCGGCTGAGCCAGGCGATCGTCGGGCAGATCACGCTCGACGAGGCGTATGCAGCGCATCACTTCCGACGTCGCCGCGCGCATCGCGGCGGCGATGAGCAAGAAGTGATGGCGGAGCGCGCGCGCGAGCCGGGCGGCCGTTCGGGCCGCCTGGCCTGGTCGGCTCTACGCGGCGGTGATGAACCTGCCGGAGCGCCCGATGCGCTGGGCGCAGGCGCGGCTGCGCGGCGGCCGGCTCGGCTGGCTGTTCGTCGCGCCCAACCTCGCGATCTTCGGCGTCTTCACCTTCCTGCCGATCGCGATCGATTTCGGCTACGCGGCCACCGGCGGCACCGACCTGCTGCTCTCGCGAGCGGCCCTATGTCGGGCTCGACAACATGCGCCGAGCTGCTCGCCTGCAAGAACCATTTCGACCCGAACAGCTGCACGCATCGACCTGTTCTGGTACGGCGTGTGGAACACGCTGCGCTTCGTCGTGCTGCAGGTCGGGCTCATGATCGTGTTCAGCCTGCTGACCGCGCTGGTGCTGAACCAGCAAGATCATCGGCCGCGGCTTCTTCCGCGCGGTGTTCTTCTATCCGGTGCTGCTCTCGCCGGTGGTCGTCGCGCTGATCTGGAAATGGATGCTGCAGCGCGACGGCGTGCTCAATGCGGCGCTCGAGGGCGTCGGGCGCTGCACCCGGTCGACTGGCTGCTCGAGCGCGGACTGGGCGTTCTTCTGGACGGTCTTCGTCAGCATCTGGGCGCATATGGGGTTCTACACGCTGATCCTGCTCGCCGGATTGCAGGCGATCCCGCGCGACATCTACGAGGCGGCGGCGATGGATGCGGCGCCGCCGTGCCGCGTGTTCCGCCGCCTCACGCTGCCGCTGCTGATGCCGAGCCTGCTCGTCGTGTTCGTGCTCGGCGCTGATCCGCGCGGTGCAGATCTTCGACGAGGTCTAGGTGCTGACCGGCGGCGGGCCGGGCAGTGCGACGACCTATCTCGTGCAGTTCATCTACCAGCACCGGCTTCGCGCAGCAGGTGCGCGCAATACGGCCTCGCCTCGGCGGCCTCGCTGCTGCTCGCGGCCGTGCTGCTGGTGCTCACGCTCGCTGCAGCTCGGCCTGATGCGGCGAGGCGCCCGTGGCTGAGCGCGGCGCGCTTCCTGACCGCGACGCGCGGGCGCGGCCGGCTCGATTGGACCGATTGGGCGAGCTACGCCTATCTCGTGCTCGGCGTGCTGCTGATGTTCGGCCCGGTGCTCTGGCTCGCGCGTCAGCTCGCTCAAGAGCGCGGCCGGGCTCAACGTGTTCCCGCCGACGCTTGCTGCCCTGGGAGCAGCGCGCATGTCGACGTGCCCGGACCATCCGCGACGCTGCCGCTCGTGCGCGTCACCGACGGGCGATCATGCCGGGCAGCAGCTCGCCGAGCTGCGCCGCATCGGGCTGCAGGCGCAGATGGTCGATCCCGCGAAGCCGGACGACGATCATCCGCGTGCCGGCCGCCGACACCGCGCCGGTGATGCGCCTGCACGCGCGCCTGGGCAACTACACGGACCTGCTCGAGAAGTTCAATTTCGGCCGCTATCTCTGGAACAGCGTGTTCATCACCGTCGTCGCGACGGTGATCACGCTGCTGGTCAACTCGATGGCGGCGTTCGCGCTCAGCAAATACCGCTTCGCCGGCCGCGACGCCGGTGTTCCTCCTCATGCTCGCGACGCTGATGATCCCGCCCACGATCGTGCTGGTGCCGAACTACCTGATCGCGGCGAAGCTCGGCCTCGTGAACAGCCTGTGGGGCGTGATCTGGCCCGGCGTCGCGACGCCGACCGGCGTGTTCCTGCTGCGGCAATACATGCTGACCCTGCCCGACGACCTGATCGAGGCGGCGCGCATGGACAATGCGAGCGAGTGGCGCATCTATTGGCGCATCGTGCTGCCGCTCTCGGCGCCCGCGCTCGCGGTGCTCGCGATCTTCTCGGTGATGTGGCGCTGGAACGAGTTCCTCTGGCCGATGGTGGTGCTGAGCCGCAGCGAGAGCTTCACCCTGCCAGCTCGCGCTCAACTCCTTCCAGGGCGATCTGCAGACGCAGTGGAACTACCTGCTCGCGATGACGGTGGTGACGCTGCTGCCGGTCACGGTGGTCTTCCTCTTCCTGCAACGCTACATCACGCAGGGCATCGCGTCGGCGGGGGTGAAGTAGATGGCGGACTTGAGCCTGCGCAACGTCTGGAAGCGCTTCGGCAGCGTCGAGGTGATCCGCGATGTCGGCTTCGACATCGCGGATGGCGAGTTCGTCGTCTTCGTCGGCCCGTCCGGCTGCGGCAAATCGACGCTGCTGCGGCATGATCTGCGGGCTCGAGAGCGTCAGCGAGCGGCGAGGTGCTGCATCGACGGCACGGTGGTGAACGACGTGCCGGCGGCGCGGCGCGGGCTCGCGCTCGTGTTCCAGTCCTACGCGCTCTATCCGCACATGACGCGTCTATCAGAACATGGCGTTCGGGCTGGAGAATCTCGGCACGCCGAAGCAGGAGATCGCGGCGCGCGTCGCCGAGGCGGCGCGGATGCTGCGGCTCGAGCGATTATCTGCAGCGCAAGCCGACGGCGCTCTCCGGCGGGCAGCGCCAGCGCGTCGCGATCGGCCGCGCGATCGTGCGCGAGCCGCGCATCTTCCTGTTCGACGAGCCGCTCTCCAACCTCGACGCGGAGCTGCGCGTCGGGATGCGCGCCGAGCTCGCGCAGCTGCACCGGCGGCTGCGGCACGACGATGATCTACGTCACGCACGACCAGGTCGAGGCGATGACGATGGCCGACCGGATCGTCGTGCTGCGCGCGCGGCATCGTCGAGCAGGTCGGGCCGCCGCTCGAACTGTACAACCGCGCCGGCGAACCAGTTCGTCGCCGGCTTCATCGGCTCGCCGCGGATGAATTTCTTTGACGGGCAAGGTCGCGCGCGACCGGCGCGGACGGGCTCGCCGTCGACGTGCCGGGCGTCGGCGCGGTGCGCACGCCGGCCGCCGCCGCGGGCGCAGCGTGGGCGAGAGCGTCACGATCGGCATCCGGCCCGAGCATGTGCGCGTCGGCGGCGGCGTGAACGCGTTCGGCGGCAACGTCGCCAGCGTCGAGCAGCTCGGCGGGCTCAGCTACGTGCGCCTCGCCGAGCCCGACCTCACCGTGCAGATCGCCGGGCAGACGCGCGCTCGGCTATGGCGACCGCGCGGAGGTCAGCTTGCCGGTCGAGGACATCCATGTGTTCGACGCGGAAGGCCGCGCCATCGCGCGGCGCGTGACGGCGTGAAGCCGATCCGCTCGGCGCACGCTCGCCGCATCGCGACCGAGCGCGGCGTCACGCTCGATTGCGGCGACGGCGATCACCTGCCGCGATCAGCCTGCTCGCGCCCGATCTCGCGCGCGTGCTGTTCCTGCGCGACGGCGCGCCGCGGCTCGACCGCACCTGGATGGTGCCGGCGCATGGCGCGGACGGACGTGCCGTGGGAAGGCCGCGACCGGCTCGACGAGAGCGCCTGGCCGGTGCCGCGCATTCACGCGCGAGGAGAGCGCCGGCGCGGATCGTGCTCGCGACCGACGCGCTGCGCGTCGAGATCACGCTCGCGCCGTTCGCGCATCGCCTGGCGCTGCCGGACGGCACGCGTGTTCGCGCGCGACCGCGACAGCCATCCCTATCTGTTCGCCGAGCGCGGCACGGCGCTTCCGCCATCATGCGCGCGCGACGAGCAGCGACCGCTATTACGGGCTCGGCGACAAGACCGGGCGGCTCGACCTGCACGGGCGGCGGCTGCGCATCGCGATGCTCGACTGCCTCGGCTTCGATCCGCGAGCGCGGCGATCCGCTCTACAAGCACTGGCCGTTCCTGATCGCGCGCGACGGCGCGTCCGGCGTCGTCGTACGGCATGTTCTACGACAATGCGGCGCGCGGCCGCGTTCGATCTCGGCTGCGAGCACGACAATTACTACGGGCTCTACCGCGGCTACGAGGCGCGAGGACGGCGATCTCGATCTCTACGTGTTCGTCGGGCCGCGCCTGCGCGACGTGACGCCGAAATTCCTCGCGCTCACCGGCCGCACCGCGCTGCCGCCGCGCTGGACGCTCGGCTTCGCGCAGACCGCGATGGCGATCGCGGACGCGCCGGACGCGCAGGCGCGGATCGAGGAGTTCATCGACGCGCTGCGCCGCGGAGGACATTCCGGTCAGCGCGTTCCATTTCGGCTCGGGCTACACGCATCGATCGGGCCGCGGCGCTACGTCTTCACCTGGAACCGCGACAAGTTCCCCGACCCGCACGGCCTGATGCGCCGCTTCCACGAGGCCGGGCATGCACGTCGTCGCCAACCTCAAGCCGTGCCTGCTCGACGACCATCCGCGATTACGGCGGAGCCGAGCGGCGCCGGTGCCTTCGTCCGCGACGCGGCACGGCAGGCCCGTCATCACGCCAGTTCTGGGACGGCGAGGGGGCGTATCTCGATTTCACCAACCGCGCCGGCGATCGCCTGGTGGCAGGACGGGCTCGCGCGCGCAGGTGCTCGGCACCCGGCATCGACGTCGGCTGGAACGACAACAACGAATACGGCCTGCCCGACGAGGACGCGACCTGCGACGGGTTCGGCCGGCCGGTGCCGCTCGAGCTCGTGCGCGCCGGTGCAGGCGCTGCTGATGACGCGCGCGACGCTCGAGCGGCAGCGTGCGGCGAAGCCGGGCGAGCGGCAGTTCACCGTCACCCGCGCCGGCTGCCCCGGCATCCAGCGCTACGCGCAGAGCTGGAGCGGCGACAACACGACGAGCTGGGACAGCCTGCGCATGGAACCTGCGCAGCTCGGGCTGCAGATGAGCCTCTCGGGCATGCTCAACACCGGCCACGATATCGGCGGCTTCTCCGGCCCCGTGCCGGATGCCGAGTTGCTGATCCGCTGGACGCAGGCCGGCGTGCTGCATCCGCGCTTCATCATGAATTCCTGGAAGCCGGACGGCGTGTACACCTCGCCCTGGCTGCATCCGGAGGCGACGCCGGCGATCCGCGAGGCGATCCGGCTGCGCTACCGGCTGATGCCGTATCTCTACAGCCTGATGCACGAGGCGGCCGCGCGCCAGCGCGCCGGTGCTGCGCCCGACCTTCCTCGAATTCGAGGACGATGCCGACGCTGCGTCGAGGATTGCGACGAGCTGATGCTCGGCCCGTTCCTGCTCGCGGCGCCCGTCGTCGGCGCCGGGCGAGCGCGTCGCGCGCGGCTCTACCTGCCCGCGCGGGCCCGAATGCTGGTTCGACTTCCACACCGGGGAGCTGCTCGCGCGCCGGCGCCGGGCGCGACGCTCGCCGCGCCGCTCGACCGGCTGCCGCTGCTGGTCGCGCGCGGGCGCGATCCTGCCGATGACCGATGCGGCCGAGGATTTCTCGCGCCTGCACGACGAGCCGTCGCGCTGCGTCTGCGCATCTTTCCCGGGCGCCGGCGCACGGCGCGAGCCGGTTCGTGCTGGTCGAGGATGACGGCATCAGCGCGGATGGCTGCGCTCACCCGGCTGACGCTCACGCTGGAATGGACGCCGGAGCGCGTCTCCCTGCGCGTCGAGGCCGAGGGCGATTATCGCGCTGCCCTACGCGGCGATCGCGTGTCGAGACCCGTCCGGCCGAGCGGCGGCCGGCTGACGCTCTGTTCGGGGCCGGGCGCGCCGAAGCTGCAACGCGCCTGAACGGAAAAAGGGCGGCCGGAGGCCGCCCTTTCCAGTCCGGCGTGTGCGCGGAAGTCAGGCCGCGCGGCGCGGCGCCAGGGCGGCGGGAAGGCCGCTGATGGCGCGGTCGATGATCGCGGCATCCGCCTCGCGGGGAGAGCTGCTCGGCGATGATCTGCTCCGCGGCGCGGGCGGCGATGTCGGCGGCGGCGAGGCGGACCTCGGTGACGGCCGCCTTCTCGGCGCTGGCGATGCGGTCGATCGCCATCTGCTCGCGGCGCTTCGCGGCGGCCTCCGCCTCCATGCGGGCGGTCTCGGCGACGCGGCGCGCCTCTTCCTGTGCGGAGGCAAGCAGGCGATTGCGCGTCGGCGAGCGCCTCCTCGCGGCGCTTGCGCGCATCGGCCAGCATCGCCTCGGCCTCGCGGCGCAGCTTCTTCGCCTCGTCGAGCTCGTTGCGGATGCGCTCGGCGCGGCTGTCCAGCATGCCGGCGATCACGCTCCAGAGCTTGCGCCCGAACAGCACGAAGAAGATGACGAAGGCGACGGCGACCCAGAAGCGCGGCTCGGAAAGCAGGCTTTCGTTTTCCACGATGCTCCTCCCTCAGCCGCGCCGGGCCGCGCGCGGCGACCATCCGGCCGACCGCGGCATCGACGCTCTGCGGCGCCGGCGCGAGGCCGGTGAGCCGCGTCACCACGCTCGCGGCGGTCTCGGCCGCCACCTGGCGCAGCGCGCCCATCGCCTGCTGCCGCGCCGCCTGGATGCGCTGCTCGGCCTCGGCGAGCTGGGCGTCGAGCCGCGCATTCATCGCCTCGGCCTGCTTCGCCGCCGCCGCCTTGGCTTCGGCGAGCGCCGCGGCGATCTGCGCCTGCGCCTCGGCATGCGCCTTGCGCGTGGCCTGCGTGACTTCCGCGACCGCCGCGTCCGACTCGCCCTTCGCACGCTTCGCCGTTTCCAGATCGGCGGCGATCGTGCCC
>CAWGJC010000021.1:0-9027 GCA_963822815.1 uncultured Alphaproteobacteria bacterium | reverse complement strand
CCGGCGACCAGCAATGTCCCCGCCGCGGCGATCGTGACCGTCCCGGCGGCGGCCAGTATCCCGCGATCGGTGACCATCCCGGTGACCTGGTTGGCGCCGGCGAGGGACCAGGTCGCGCCGGCATCCACGTTCACGCGGCCGAAGCCGGTGAAGCGGACGCCGAGACCGGTCAGCGTACACCTGGCACGGTGCCGGCGAGCTCCAGCACCGATTTCGCATTTCCGGCCACGGTGCCGCCGAACGTCGCGCCGGGATCGACGACGAGCGTGCCGCCGGCCTGGCCGAACTGCACGGCATCGGCGTAGCTGCCGGCGTGGTGGGTGCCCCCCCAGAGCCCGCCATAGATGCCGCCGCCGTTGACCAGGGTGCCGCCACTGATGAAGACGCCGGCGCCGCCGGGGCCCGGCCGGGCCCCGGGACTGCCAGCCGGACCGCCCCGGCCGCCCCGGATCGTTCCCGCATTGATCAGCGTGCCGTGATCCTCGACGGTCGCGCCCTGCGCGCCGGCATGGCCGTTCTCGACCGGGCCGCCGATGCCCGTCGCGCTGTTGCCGCCGAGGATCCGGCCGGTATTGGTGAGGGTTCCGCTGCCGACCAGCTCCGCGCCGACACCGCCGACGCTGTACCGGCCGAGGCCGCCGGCGAGCAGGCCCGCATTGCTCGCGATGCCGGTGCCGAGCACGAGCCCGGCGCCGCTCACCGCGCTCGGCAGATCGACCCCGTAGGCGCCGATGCCGCCCGTGATCGTGCCGCTGTTGTCGAGCGTGCCGCCGGCGATCATCTGGACTCCGACGCCGCCGACCGCCTCGAAGCCGACGCCGCCATTGCCGCCCATGATCAGGCCGACATTGTCGAGCCGTGCGCCGGTGGCGAGAGCGGCGCCCGCGCCGCCGGCGGAGAGATAGGCGCCGCTGCCGCCGAGCAGCACACCGTCGTTGGTCAGCACGCCGCCATCCATGAGGTCCGCGCCATCGCCGCCGACGCCGCCCGGATTGAAGTAGAACACGCTCGACGTGCCGGCGCCCCCCGCGATCGTCCCGTCATTGCTCGCCTGGCCGCCATCGACGCTGACCCCGGCGCCGGCGTCGAGCCCGGACGTGCCGCCGACGATGCTGCCGGTGTTGGCCAGCGAGCCGCCCGACGCGAGCGCCACCCCCGCCGCCCCGTGATAGTAATATCCGCCATTGCCGCCGGTGATCACGCCGCCCTGGTCATTGGCGAGCGTGCCGCTGCCGCGCATGTCGACGCCAATTCCGGGCGGGATCGGCGCGTAGCGCGTTTCCGAGCCGCTGGCGGTGATCACGCCCTGATTGACGATGCTGGCCGCCTCGTACCCCGCCGGGACGAGTATTCCCGTGCCGCCATAGGCGCTGGGTGCAATCGTACCCGTTGCCGTGATCGTCAGCGGCGACAGATAGACGCCGTCACCGAGTGTCACGGTGGCGGTGACCGGATCCGAAATGGTTTGGGATGTCATTGCGCCTCAGGCGAAAATCTCGATTTGAGACAGTGAGCTCGAATTACCGCAGTTTCGGTAGAAACTGATCCAGGTCAAATCAAATTGTAACCAGCACCGTTCTCAGGCAAGCTCGTAGCCGAGCTGCTCGATCGTCGGGGCGAGCAGGGGAATGACCGGGGCGAGCTGGGCGCGGTAGTTGCGCCAGCGAAAGCGGCTGCGCGCGTAGAGCGGCTCGGCGACCTGGTACTGGCTGGCCGTGCGCGCGTAGCGCCGGTTGGTGTGGAAGGCGAGGCAGCCGGGCTCGAACGGCAGCCCGATCGCATCGAGCATGGTGCGGAGCGGAGGTTTCGAGATCCGCGACCATGTCCTCGTAGCGGATCATCAGCACGTCAAGCGCCATCTCGCGCCGGACATGCGCGACGAACTCGGCCATGCGCGCGTAATGCAGCGCGATCGTGCCGAGCTCCGCCGCGCAGTTGAACCCATGCGTGAGCAGGGTGCCGAACACCGACAGCACGACGTCCAGCGGATGGCGCAGCACATGGATCATCGGCGCGTCGGGAAACAGCAGCGCAGCGAGCCCCATATGCGTCTCGTTGAGCGGCATCTTGTCGGTGAAGAACGGAATGCCGCGATCGAGCGCGCCGAGCCGCTCGGCGCCGCGCAGGTAATGGTCCCGCAGCACGGCGAGCCCGTCGCGCTGCTCGCCCATCCAGAGCTCGGCAAGCGCCTCGGGATAGGAGAGCGGGCTCGCGAGCAGGCGCGGCACCGCCTCCGCGGTCTCGCCGAGCAGCGGCAGCTCGTCGCCGGCGGCGATGGCGGAATGCGCCGACAGCACCTGCTCGGTCATCGTCGTGCCCGAGCGCGGGAAGCCGAACAGGAAGATCGGCAGTGGCAGGTCGGCGCGGCGCGGCGCGCGCGGCAGGGTCGCGACGCGGCGCGCGGTGTAGAATCCGCCGAAGCGCGCGAGCATCGCCGCGACCTCGTCGGCGGGATAGGTGCGCCCGCCGGAGGCGCGGTGCAGCGCCTTCCCGGCATCGAAGGCGGCGAACGCCTCGGCGTAGCGGCCCAGCCGATCGAGCACGCGGCCGCGCGCCAGCAGCAGCTCGGGATTGCGCGGCCCGGATTCGAGCAGCGCCAGCGCTTCGGCGAAGGCGCCGCGCGCCTCGAGCAGAGTGCAGCGTGCGGCGAGCACGCCCGCATGGTCGGGCGCTGCGCGCGCGGCGCGGGCGAGCAGCGCATCGGCGGCCTCGAGATCGCGGGCGGCGGCCTCGGTCTGCGCCCAGCCGAGATTGACCTGCAGCGAGTTCGGGCGCGAGTAACGCCGCTTCGCGATAGGCCTCGCGCGCCTCGTCGAGCCTTCCCTGCGATTTCAGCCCCCAGGCCATGTTGGCGATCAGCGCAGGGTCGCGCCGCTCCGACAGCGCGACTGCGCGCGCGCAGTGATAGGCGCCCGCCTGCGGCCGGTGCATCTCGATCAACACCATGCCGAGCACGTCATGCGCGCGCGCGTTGTTCGGGGTGAGCCGCACCGCGCTCTTCGCCTGCTCGATCGCGCGCTCGTCGCCCGCGCGCATCAGCACGAGCGCGAGCTCGATACGGCCCCACCAGTCGTTCGGATGATGCGCGACGTAGCGGTCGAGGATCGCGCGCACCGCGTCCGCCTTGCCTTCCGCCGCGCGCCGCGCGTGCAGCGCATGCAGGGCGCCCGGATGCGTCGGCGCCAGGTCGAGCAGCGCGAGCAGCAGCGCCTCGTCGTGCGTCGCCGCCTCCAGCGCGCGGGCGATGATCGGCTCCAGCCGGTGCAGCGCCGCGGGGTCGGGGATCGCCCGCGGATCGAGCGCGCAGCACCGTGCCGCGCGCAGGCCGGAGCCGCAGGAACAGAGCCCCGCACCGCCGGCCACGAGACTTTCACCCGCGGAAATCGCTCGGTACCCCATCATGTTCGGGCGGACGCTGCGGTCATTCGCGGGGCGGGTCAAGCAGGCGGATTGACGCCGCGCCGTCCGGCGGACGAAGCTCCGGGCCATGCCCGCCGGTGACGTAACCACGATCTGCGATCCGGTGACGCTCGAGATCATCCGCGGCGCCATCCGCGCGGCGCAGGCGGAGATGGAGGCGCTGCTCGAGCGCACCGCGATCAGCGCCTTCATCCGCGAGAAGAAGGATTTCTACACCGCGCTGTTCGATGCCGACGGGGTGATGGCGGTCGGCTCCAACGTGCCGGTCTTCGGCGACATCACCGGGCCGGTGTTCCGAGCATTTCCCGCCCGCCACGATGCGGGAGGGCGACCTCTACTGGTACAACGACTGCTACGGCTCGCGCGGCGCGGTCTCGCATTCCAACGACCAGGTGTTCCTGGCACCCGTGTTCCACGCCGGCGAGCGCTGCGCCTTCGTGATGAGCTGGGCGCATTTCGCCGATGTCGGCGGCCTCCGCGCGGGCTCGATCAGCCCCGATGCCACCGACATCTTCCAGGAAGGCATCATCATTCCGCCGGTCCGCCTGATCGAGGCCGGGCGCGTGAACGAGACGGCGCTCGCGATCTTCCATCGCAACTCGCGGTTCCCCGAGCAGAGCCGCGGCGACACCCGCGCGCTGATGGCGAGTGTCGAGCTGGGCGTGCGGCGCATGGGCGAGATCGTCGCCCGCTTTTCCGCGCCGGTGGTTGCCGATGCGCTGCGGCAGTTGCTGGCGCGCACGCGACGCCTGGTGCGCGCGCGGCTGGCCGAGACGTTTCCCTACGGCACGCATCGCTTCACCGACGCGATCGATTCCGATGGGCACGGCAACGGCCCGTTCCGCATCCGCTTCGCGCTGACCCGCGCGCGTGATCGCGGATGGCGAGGACCGTTACGTGTTCGACGCGACGGAAACCGACGACCAGTCGCCGGGCCCGGTCAATTTCCTGATGAACCCCGACATTCCCGGAACCGCGCTCGGGCTCTATTTCCTCGGCGGCGATCCCGGCCAGGTCTGCAACGCGGGCGGTCCGCGCGCGCTCGACGAGGTGCGGTTGCGCGAGGGCTCGCTGCTGCAGCCGCGCTTTCCGGCGGCGCTCGGCATGCGCGGGCTCACCATGATGCGCGTGCTCGCGACGCTGAACGGCCTGATCAATGTCGCGGGCGCGGCGCGCCCGGCGGCGCGCGCCGCTGCTGGAGCACCCGCGGCGCATTCGGCTTACGTCATCACGCTGATGCGCGGCACCGCCGGCGGGGTGCCGTTCCTGCTCACCGACGGGCTCGGCGTCGGCTATGGCGCGCGGCCGGACGCGGACGGCATCGACGCGGTCTATTTCGTCGCGCAGGAGAACTATCCGGTCGAGTTCCTGGAGCAGTTCTATCCGGTGCGGTTGCGCCGCTACGGCATCGTGCGCGACAGCGGCGGCCCCGGGAAATTCCGCGGCGGCTGCGGCATCGTGCGCGAATACGAGATCATGGCCGAGCACGCGGTGCTCGCCGTGCGGATCGACAGCGTGCGCAACCCGCCCTGGGGCGTGGCCGGCGGCATGTCGGGCGGGACGGGGCGCGCGTGCGTCAATCCCGGCACCCGGCGGAGCGGGTTCTCGCGCCGCTCTCCGACGGGAACGTGCTGCGCCAGGGCGACATCCTGCGCATCGAGACCGGCGGTGGCGGCGGCAGCGGGCATCCGTTCGACCGCCCGGCGGAAGCGTGCGCTCGAGGACGTGCTCGGCGGCTTCGTGAGCGCGGCGGCGGCGGCGCAATTCTACGGCGTGGTGATCGTGGACGCGCGGGTGGACGCGACGGCAACCGCGGCGCGGCGCGCCGACCGGCCGGCGGTTCGTGGCTTTCACCGTCACGATTATGTCGACGAACTTGCCTGATCCCGCGGAATTCGGCCGTCGCCGTCGATATCGGCGGCACCTTCACCGACGTGATGCTGCAGGAGCCGGCAAGCGGGCGCGCCTGGCGTGCGAAGGTGCCGAGCGTGCCGGCCGATCCGTCGCGCGCATTCCTCGACGGCGTGCGCGCGGCGCTGGCCTGCGCCGAGACGGAGGCCGCGCAGATCAGGCGCGTGCTGCACGGCACTACCATCGCGACCAACATGATCCTGGAGGGGAAAGGCGCGCGGGCGGCGCTGGTCACCACCGAAGGCTTCCGCCACGTGCTCGAGATCGGGCGGCAGGACATCCCGCGGCGGGCCAACCTCTACGCCTGGGTGAAGCCGCCGCGCCCGGTGCCGGCCTCGCGCGTGCTGGAAGTCACCGAGCGCATCGGGCCCGGCGGCGGCGTGCTGCGGCCGCTCGACGAGGCGAGCGTGCACGCGGCGGCGGCGGCGCTGCGGCGGCTCGAAGTGGAGGCGGTGGCGATCTGCCTGCTGCACGCCTTCGCCAATCCGGCGCATGAGCGCCGCGTCGCCGCCATCCTGCGCGACGCCCTGCCCGGCATCGCGATCACCGTCTCGTCCGACGTGCTGCCGGTCGTGCGCGAATACGAGCGCTCGCTGGCCACGATCATGAACGCGGTCGTGATGCCCGGCGTCGCGCGCTATGTCGAGCGGCTGGAGATGCGGCTCGCGGCGGAAGGGATCGCGGCGCCGCTGCTGCTGATGCAGTCCAATGGCGGCGTCGCCAGTGCGGCGACGATCCGCCGCGTGCCGGCATTGACCGCGCTCTCGGGACCGGCCGCCGGCGTGCTCGGCGCGCGCGAGGCGGCGGAAGCGGCCGGCATCGGCGACCTCATCACCGTCGATATCGGCGGCACCAGCGCCGATATCAGCCTGATCAGGGACGGACGCATCGCGCTCACCCAGCACGGCAAGGTCGGCGCCTGGCCGCTCTCGCTGCCGATGCTGGACATGGTGACGATCGGCGCCGGCGGCGGCTCGATCGCCCGGGTGGACGAGGGTGCGCTCACCGTCGGCCCGGCCAGCGCCGGCGCCGATCCGGGGCCCGCCTGCTACGGCACGGGCGGCACCGAGGCGACCGTCACCGACGCGCATCTGGTGCTCGGCCATCTTCCGGCGCGCCTGCTGGGCGGCCGGCTCGCGCTCGATGGTGCGGCGGCGGCGGCGGCGATCCGGCGCGGGGTGGCGGCGCCGCTCGGGCTCGACCTGCACGCGGCCGCGCGCGGGGTGTTGGCGATCGCGGACGCCAGCATGGTGGGGGCGATCCGGCTCGTCTCGGTGGAGCGCGGGCACGATCCGCGCGATTTCACGCTGGTCCCGTTCGGCGGCGCCGGGCCGCTGCATGGCTGCGCGCTCGCGGAGATGCTGGGCATCCCGCGCCTGCTGATCCCCGCCGCGCCCGGCGTGCTCTGCGCCGAGGGGTTGCTCGCCGCCGATCTGAAGGCGGAGTTCAGCCGCACGCTGAAATCAGCCGGCGATGCGGCGGAGGTCGCCGCCGCCTTCGCCGCGCTCGAGGCCGATGCCGAGACCTGGTTCGCCGTCGAGCGCGTGAAGACCGCGGATCGCCGGACGCACCGCGTCGCGCTGCTGCGCTACGCCGGGCAGGGCGGGGAGCTTGCGGTTGCCTGGGACGGCAGCATCGCCGCAACGCGGGACGGGTTCGCCGCCGCGCATGCGGCGCTCTACGGCTTCACGCTGGAGGCGCCGATCGAGCTCGTCACCATCCGCGTGGAGGCGGTCGGCCGCCGCCCGCCGTCGCGCCGCGTCGTCCTGCCCCCCGGCCCCGACGTGACGCCCATTACCACCCAGCAGGTGCATCTCCCGGATGGGACCCGCGAGGTGCCGGTGCTCGATCGTGCGGCGTTCGGGACCGGCACCCGGTTTGCCGGGCCCGCCATCATCACCCAGCTCGATGCGACCAGCCTCATTGCCCCCGGCTGGAACGTGGAAATCCACCACTCGGGCGCCATGCTGCTGACCCGCTGAAGTGATCAGCCGACCACCTCCGCGATCCGCGCCAACGCCACCTCGACGCTCGGAAAGCGCCCGAGCCGCGCGATCCTCTCCCACCGGCAGGCGGCCACGCCGACGCAGGCCGCATCGCGATCGAGCAGGAAGGTCGGCCCGGCCGCGTCATCGCCCTCGGGCATCAGGATCAGGCTGAGATGGCCCTCGTAGTCGCGCTCGGTCGCCAGCGACCACGCTCCTGGCAGCCGGTGCGCTGCCGCGCGTGCCAGCGCGATCTCGCTGTCGGTGAAATCGTCCGCAACGACACCGAGAACAGCACTTCGGCCGCTGGCGCCGCTTCCGACCAAGCTGGCTCGGAAGCCGCTCCAGCCTTGTCTGCTCGCGAGCAACTTCGTCCGATCCGGTGAATCCATCTGACCGGATGTTGTCCCAGGGCGGCGCAGCGTGACCATTCCTCGATCTCCCGACCACGGGACCGGTGGGTCCGGCCCTGCATTGGTTAAGAAATCTCTGCGCAAATGGTTAACGCCCCCTTAATCGCCGAACCTCGCTCACCGCTCTGTGACGGTGGGCCGAAACCCTTCCAAGAGGGGATCAGCTGATCTTCACCCGCACGTAGCTGCCGGGGGCGTCCTCGATCGGGGCCAGTTTGCCGTCGCCGGGCACGCGGGCGGGCACCTGGGTCTTGTCGAGGGCGGTGATCCAGTGTTGCCAGTCGGGCCACCAGGAACCCGACATTTCGGTCGCGCCGGCGAACCAGGCCTCCGGGTCCGGCGGCAGGTCGGTGTTGATCCAGTGGCCGTACTTGCCGCCCTCCGGCGGGTTGACGATGCCGGCGATATGGCCGGAGCCCGCCAGCACGAAGCGCTTGTGCTTCCCGCCCAGGAGCTGCGTGCCGCGATAGGTCGATTTCCACGGCGCGATGTGGTCCTCGCGCGTCGAGATCCAGTAGAGCGGCATGTCGATGAGGCCGAGATCGATGCCCTCGCCGTCGAGCGTGATGCCGTTCGGCCTGGCGAGCAGGTTCTCCTGATACATCTTGCGCAGATAGAAACTATGCATGCGCGCCGGCATGCGGGTGGAATCGGAGTTCCAGTAGAGCAGATCGAAGGGGAAGGGTTCGTTGCCGAGCAGGTAGTTGTTGACGACGAAGGACCAGATCAGGTCGTTCGCGCGCAGCATGTTGAAGGTCGTCGCCATCTCGCTGCCTTCGAGATAGCCGCGCTTGTTCATCTTCTCCTCGAGCGCCGAGAGCTGCTCCTCGTCGATAAACACGCCGAGCTCGCCCGCCTCGGCGAAGTCGGTCAGGGTGACGAAGAACGTCGCCGACCTGATCCGCCGGTCCTGCTTCTTCGCCATCCAGGCCAGTGTGCTCGAAAGCAACGTGCCGCCGAGGCAGTAGCCGATCGCGTTGATCTCGCGCTCCCCGGTCGCCTGCTCGATCGCGCCGAGCGCGGCGAGGATGCCTTCGCGCATGTAGTCGTCGAAGCCCCTGTCGGCGAGCGTTTCGTCAGGGTTGACCCAGCTCACCATGAACACGGTGTGCCCCTGCGACACGGCCCAGCGGACCAGGCTGTTCTTCGGGCGAAGGTCGAGGATGTAGAACTTGTTGATCCATGGCGGCACGATCAGCAGCGGCCGCTTCAGCACCGTCTCCGTGGTCGGGCTGTACTGGATGAGCTGCATCAGCCCGTTCTGATAGACGACCTTGCCCGGCGAGAGGGCGATGTTC
>CAWGJC010000020.1:0-25817 GCA_963822815.1 uncultured Alphaproteobacteria bacterium | reverse complement strand
CGATCTCGTCGGCGGTTCCCCCGAGGCGCTGCACGATGCGAACTCGCTGCCCCCCGCCCTCGCCGGGCGCAGCATCGTGCTGGTCGGGCTGATGGGCGCCGGCAAGACCTCGATCGGCCGCCGCCTCGCGGCGCGACTCGGGCTGCCCTTCCACGATGCCGACACCGAGATCGAGCTCGCCGCCGGCTGCACCATCCCCGAGCTTTTCGAGCGCTACGGCGAGCGCGAGTTCCGCGACGGCGAGCGCCGCGTGATCCGCCGCCTGCTCGCCGGCGACCCCATCGTGCTCGCGACGGGCGGCGGCGCCTTCATGGACCCCGAGACCCGCGCGGCCATCCGCCACGACGCCGTCTCGATCTGGCTCTCCTGCAAGCTGCCCACCCTCGTGCGCCGCGTCGCCAGCCGCACCAACCGCCCGCTGCTCGCGGACGGGAACCACGCGGAAATCCTCGGCCGACTGATGGAGGCGCGCAACCCGGTCTATGCGGAGGCCGACATCGTCGTGGAATGCGGGGACGAAAGCCCCGACGCGACCACGAGCCACGTGCTCGACGCGCTCCTCGCCTGGCGCCCGCCCCGCCGCCTCACCGTCGCGCTCGCCACCAGCCGATACGACGTGATCGTCGGCGCCGGGCTGCTGCAGCGGGCCGGCGCGCTGCTCGCCCCGGTGCTGCCGCAGAAACGCGCCGTCATCGTCACCGACGCGACCGTCGCCCGGCTGCATCTCGCGACGCTGCGGGAGGGCCTCGCCGCCACCGGCATCGCCAGCCAGACCATCATCGTGCCGGCCGGCGAGACCAGAAGACGCTGCACACCTACGGCGAGATCGTGGACGGCCTGCTCGCAGGCCGGCGTCGAGCGCCGCACCGCGGTGATCGCGCTCGGCGGCGGCGTGGTCGGCGATGTCGCCGGTTTCGCCGCCGCCACCACGCTGCGCGGCCTGCCCTTCGTCCAGATCCCGACCACCCTGCTCGCGCAGGTCGATTTCGAGCGTCGGCGGCAAGACCGGGGTCAACACCGCCACGCGGCAAGAACCTGGTCGGCGCCTTCCACCAGCCGCGCGCCGTGCTCGCCGACACCGACACGCTCGCCTCCCTGCCCCCGCTCGCGAGCTCCGCGCCGGCTATGCCGAGATCGCCAAGGCCGGCCTCATCGGCGACGCCGCCTTCTTCGCCTGGTGCGAGCGCAACGCCGCCGCCCTGCTCGCCGGCGACCGCGAAATCCAGGCGGATGCGATCCTGCGCGCCTGCGCCTTCAAAGCCGCGGTGGTCGGCGATGACGAGCGCGAGGAGAAGCCCTCGAATGGCCGCGCGCTGCTCAATCTCGGCCACACCTTCGGCCACGCCCTCGAAGCCGAGCTCGGCTACGGCACCATCCTGCACGGCGAGGCCGTCGCGATCGGAATCGGCCTCGCCTTCCGCCTCTCCGCCGGCTCGGCCTCTGCCCGCAGACCGATACGGACCGCGTCATCGGCCACCTCGCCTAACCGGCCTGCCCTCCGAACTCACCCATCTCAACCGCCGCCTGTCCGCGGCCCGGCTGCTGGACCACATGCGCCGCGACAAGAAGACCCGCGACGGCACGCTCACCCTCATCCTCGCCCGCGGCATCGGCCAGGCCTTCACCCACCCCAGCACGCACGCCGGACGAAATCCTCGCCTTGCTGCGCGCCGAAGGCGCGAGGCCTGATCCGGAGGGGGTGAAAAGAAGGGAAGGCCAGGGGGCGCTGCCCCCTGGACCCCCGCCAAAGGCAGAGCCTTTGGAATCCTTGACGGGTTTGTTGAAGAGGGTGGGCCAACCCCGACCCCCCAACCACCTCGTCGGCCCACCCTCTTCAACAAACCCGCCGGGGTTCAAGGGCTCCGCCCTTAGCGGGGTCCAGGGGCAGAGCCCCTGGCCTTCCTTCCTTTCACCCTCTCCGGATCACGCGTCCGCGGCTTCAGCTTGCGGCGCGGTCTTCGGAGTTGACGCCGAGTTGTTTGAGTTTGCGGTGGAGTGCGCTGCGTTCCATGCCGACGAAGCCGGCGGTGCGGCTGATGTTGCCGCCGAAGCGGAGGAGTTGGGCCTGGAGGTATTGGGTTTCGAACAGGTCGCGGGCTTCGCGGAGCGGGAGGGCCATGACGTCGGCGCTCGGGTCGAAGTTGAGCAGGGCGGGGGCGCCCTGGACGATTTCCGGCGGCAGCATGTCGGCGCGGATCGTGTCCTGTGGGCCGCCGGGGGCCATGATCATGACCCAGTCCATGACGTTGCGGAGCTGCCGCACGTTGCCGGGCCAGTCGTAGGATTGCAGCACAGTGAGCGCGTCGGTCGAGAGCTCGCGCGAGGGGATGCCGGAGCTTTCGGCAGAGCGGTCGAGGAAGTGGCGGGCGAGGATCGGGATGTCCTCGCGGCGTTCCTTGAGCGCGGGCATGCGCAGCGGCACGACGGCGAGGCGGTAGAACAGGTCCTCGCGGAACTTGCCTGAGGTGATTTCGGCCTGCAGGTCCCGGTTGGTGGTGGCGAGGACGCGGACATCGACCTTGACGCGGGCGGAGCCGCCGATGCGCTCGAAGGTCTGGTCCTGCAGTGCGCGGACGATCTTGCCCTGCGTCTCGAGCGGCATGTCGGAGACTTCGTCGAGCAGCAGCGTGCCGCCGTGGGCGCGCTCGAGCACGCCGGCGCGGCGCGGTTGCACGCCGGGATCGGCGCCGGCCTCGACGCCGAACAGTTCCTCCTCGAAGCGCGTGGGATTGAGCGTGGCGCAGTTGAGCGCGACGAACGGGCCGTCGGCGCGGCGTGAATGCGCGTGGATCATGCGCGCGGCGACTTCCTTGCCGGAGCCGGCGGGACCCGCGATCAGCACGCGCGAGCCGGTGGGGGCGACGCGCTCGATGCCGGCGCGCAGCGAGTGGACGGCGCTGCTCTCGCCGGTGAGTTCGGTTTCGGGCCCGAGGCGCAGCTTGAGCTCGGCGTTCTCGGTGGCGAGGCGGGCGGCTTCGAGGGCGCGGCGCGTCACCAGCAGGAGCCGGTCGGATTTGAACGGCTTCTCGATGAAGTCGTAGGCGCCTTCCTGGATCGCGGCGACGGCGAGCTCGATCGTGCCGTGGCCGGAGATCATCACGACCGGCACGTGCGGCTCCTCGCGGTGCAGCGCCCGGAGGATGCCGAGCCCGTCGAGCTTCGAGCCCTGCAGCCAGACGTCGAGCACGACCAGGGCCGGACGGCGCACGCGGAAGGCGGCGAGCGCCGAGTCCGAAGTCGGCGGCCTGGCGTGTCTCGTAGCCTTCGTCGCGCAGCAGCCCGTCGATCAGCAGCCTGATATCGGGTTCGTCGTCGACGATCAGGATCTCTTGCGCCATGCCTATGCGCCTGCGCTTGCGGACATCTTGACGGGAAGGCTCAGCGTGGCCACCGCGCCGGGGCCATCACTGCGGTCATCGAGCGAAAGTCGCCCACCATGGTCCTCCATGATCTTCTTCACGATGGCGAGGCCGAGCCCGGTGCCCTTCGGCTTGTGGGTCACGTAGGGCTCGGTCAGCCGCCCGCGATCTTCCTGCGGCAGCCCGAGTCCGTCATCAGCGACGCTGATCAGGATGTCGGGACCGACCTCGCGGACGGAAAGGGTGATATGGCCGGCGCCGGCGCGCATGGCGATCGCGTCGGCGGCGTTCTGCAGCAGGTTGGTGAGCGCCTGGCCGAGCAACCGGCGGTCGCCCGGCGCGACCGGCCCGCGTTCCGGAATGTCGGTGGTCCAGGTGATCTCGGGATGCGCGTTCCGCTGCAGGATCAGCGCCTCGCGCGCCATGCGGCCGATATCCTCGGGCCGGATCACCGGCTGCGGCATGCGGGCGAAGGCGGAGAACTCGTCGACCATGCGGCCGATATCGCCGACATGGCGGACGATGGTGTCCGCGCATTGCGAGAACGTGTCGGGATCGGAGGTGATCTCCTTGGCGAAGCGGCGCTTGAGGCGCTCGGCCGAGAGCTGGATCGGCGTCAACGGATTCTTGATCTCGTGCGCGATGCGGCGCGCCACATCCGCCCAGGCGGCCTTGCGCTGCGCCGATTCGAGCTCGGTGATGTCGTCGAAGGTGACGACGTAGCCCTCGACGCGGCCGGCCTTCAGCTCCGGCCCGATGCGGAGCAGCAGCGTGCGGCGGCGGCTCGCCGGCCCGATCTGCACCTCGCCGGCGGCAATCCCCGCGCTCGCCTGCAGCGCCTGGCGGAGCAGCGGCGCGAATTCCGGCACCGTCTCGGCGAGCGGCCGGCCGAGACCGGCCATGAGGTCGACGCCGAGCAGCTCGCTGGCGGCGCGGTTCGGCAGCTCGATGCGGCCCTCGGCATCGAGGCCGATCACCCCGGCGGAGACGCCGGCAAGCACGGTTTCGGTGAAGCGCCGGCGCTCGTCGAGCTGGGCATAGGCTTCCATCAGCTCGGCCCGCTGGGCGCCGAGCTGGCCGGTCATGCGGTTGAAGGCGCGCGAGAGGAAGGCGATCTCGTCCTCGCTCTGCACCTCGGGCACCCGCACGGTGAGATCGCCCGCACGCACGCGATCGGCGGCGAGGATGAGCCTTCCGATCGGCCGCGCCATCTGGTTCGCGATCACCAGCCCGATCAGCACCGCGGCGAACAGCACCAGCAGCGCGACCAGCGCGAAGATCAGCGCAAAGGTGATCTGCAGCCCCGAGCGGTTCTGGCTCAGCGCCTCGTACTGCGCGACCGCCTGCTCGGTGCGGTTGGCGTGCTCGAGGATCTGCGGATCGACGGGACGCGCGATCATCAGCATCAAGGGCGGCGTGCTGTCGAGCTGCACCACCGCGCTCACCGTGCTACCGTCGCGCGAGGTCAGCACCGCGACATCGCCGCTGCGCGCGATCTCGGTCGCCGAGCTCGGCGGCAGCGTGGTGCCGAGCCCCGACATGATGCCGGCCGAGGCGACGATCGGATCGGCGCCCGGCACCGGATTGGGGTCGAAGATCAGCGCCTCGGTGAGGCCGCGTAGCGCGGTCTGCGTCGCCAGCACCTGCGGGAAGGCCTCGGGATCCAGCGAGAAGAGCTGGCCCGCGCGGGTGAGGTCGTTCGCCATCGCCAGCGCGTCGGCGCGGATGTTCTGGATGTGCTCGCGCAGATAGCCGCGCGATGCCTCCTTCGCCTCGTCGAGCGCCGTGCTGACGCGCGTGTTGAACCAGGCCTCGATGCCGTAATGGAAGAACGCGGTGGCGAGCAGTGCCACCACGATCGTGGGCGTCACCGCGACCACGCTGAACAGCAGCACCAGCCGCACATGCATGCGCGACCCGGCCGAGCCGCGTCGCCGCTCGACCCAGACGCGCGTGAGCCGCCCCGCCAGCACCGCGAAGAGCAGCAGCAGGACGACGAGATTGGCGAGGGTCAGGCCGAAGACGAGGCCCGGCTTGACGCGGCTGGTGGCGCCGTTCGCGAGCAGCACGAAGCTGGTGATGCCGAGCACCAGCGCGATCGCGGCGAGCACCAGGGTCGCGAACTTGCCGAGCAGCATGTCGACGATCCGCCCGGGGAAGGAGCGGCGGCGACGCGCGGGCAGCGGCGCTGACCCCGGCGGCGGGTCGGGCGTAAGCTGCTCCGCAGCGGAGGTCACGACCGTCCCCGGTGGGGAGGCAACGTTCATGGCGGCCACCCGGTCACGCGACCCCCCGGATCACCGCGATACCGAGATCGCGGATCTTCTTGCGGAGCGTGTTGCGGTTGAGGCCGAGGATGGCGGCGGCGCGGATCTGATTGCCGCGCGTCGCGGCGAGCGTCATCTCGATCAGCGGCCGCTCGACCTCGGCGATCACCCGGTCATAGATGTCCTGCATCGGAATGCCGTCCTGGCTGCCGGCGAGGAAATCGCGGATATGGCGCTCGACGGCGACCGCGAGCGGTTCCGCCGCCGCGGGCGCCGGGATCGCGGCCCCGGAGGCGGCCGGGCCCGCCGCCTCCGCGAGCTCGGCGGCGACGATCTCCTCGGTGATCGTCTCCTGCGGATAGAGCGCGGCGATGCGGCGCATCAGGTTCTCGAGCTCGCGCACATTGCCGGACCAGCGATGCGCGCGCAGACGCTGCAGCGCGCCGCCATCGAGGGCATGCGCGGCCATGCCCTCCGCGCGCGCCTTCTCGAGGAAATGCCGGGCGAGCGGCGCGATGTCCTCGACCCGCTCGCGCAGCGGCGGCAGGCGGATCGGCACCACGTTGAGCCGGTAGAACAGATCCTCGCGGAACTGGCCGAGCCCGATCGCCTGGCGCAGGTCGCGATGGGTCGCGGCGATGATGCGGACATCGGCGCGGATCGGCTGCCGCCCGCCGACGGTGGTGAACTCGCCCTCCTGCAGCACGCGCAGCAGCCGCGTCTGCGCCTCGGCCGGCATGTCGCCGATCTCGTCGAGAAACAGCGTGCCGCCCTGCGCCTGCTCGAACCGGCCCTGGCTGCGGGCGAGCGCGCCGGTGAAGGCGCCGCGCTCGTGGCCGAACAGCTCGCTCTCGATCAGCTCACGCGGGATCGCCGCCATGTTGATGGCAACGAACGGACCGCCCCGCCGGCGGCCGTAATCGTGCAGCGCGCGCGCCACCAGCTCCTTGCCGGTGCCGGATTCGCCGCTGATCATCACGGTGAGGTCGGAGGTGGTGAGCCGGGCGACGGTGCGATAGATCTCCTGCATCGCCGCGCTGCGGCCGATCAGCGGCAGCGTCTCGTCGCGGTCGGGCTCGGGGGCCGGCTCGGCCGGCGGCGGGGTCGCCAGCGCTCGGCCGACGACGGAGAGCAGTTCCTGCAGATCGAACGGCTTCGGGAGGTATTCGAAAGCGCCCCGCTGGGCCGCCTTCACCGCCGTCATCAGCGTCGACTGCGCGCTCATGACGATGACCCGAAGCCCCGGACGCAACCGCTGGATGCGCGGGATCAGGTCGAGCCCGTTCTCGTCGGGCATGATCACGTCGGTGATGACGAGATCGCCCTCCCCGTCCTCGACCCAGCGCCACAGCGTCGCCGCATTGCCGGTGGAGCGCACCTGATACCCCGACCGCCCGAGCGCCTGGCTCAGCACCGTGCGGATCGAGCGGTCGTCATCGGCGACCAGGATGGTGGCGGGGTTGGCCGGCGCGTCCATCCGGGCCTCAGCCGCTGTCATCGCCGGGCGCGACCGGCAGGGCGACGCGGAACTCGGTGTGGCCCGGACGGCTCTCCACCTCGATCAGCCCGCCATGGTCGCCGACGATCTTGGCGACCAGCGCGAGCCCGAGTCCCTGGCCACCCGGCTTGCCGGTGACGAACGGCTCGAAGAGCTGGGTCTGCAGCTCCGGCGCGATCCCGGGCCCGCTGTCGCGGATCGTGATCAGCAGCGGCACCTCGACCCGCCGCCGCGAGCCCGGCACCGTCACCCGCACGCCCTGCTGATAGGCGGTGAGCAGCGTGATCTCCCCCGCGCCCGCCTCGGTGATCGCCTCGGCCGCGTTCTTCACCAGGTTGAGCATGACCTGCACGAGCTGGTCGCGATTGCCCCAGACCGACGGCAGGGACGGGTCGTAGACCTCCGCGATGCGGATATGCGCGGCGAAGCCCGAGCCCGCCAGCCGGCGCACATGGTCGAGCACGCGGTGGATGTTGACCGGGCTCCGCTCCACCGGCTTGTCGCCGAAGCTCTCCATGCGGTCGACCAGCGCACGGATGCGGTCGGCCTCGTCGCGGATCAGCACCGCGAGCTCGCGATCCGCCTCGCCGACGCTCGTCTCCAGCAGCTGCGCGGCGCCCCGGATGCCGGAGAGCGGGTTCTTCACCTCATGCGCCAGGGTCGCCGCCAGGCCGGTGACGCTGCGCGCCGCGGCGCGGAAGGTGAGCTGGCGATCGAGCGAGCGCGCGGTCGAGGCATCCTGGATCACGAGCAGCACCGCGCCCCCCTCCTCCGGCATCGGCGTCGCCGAGACGCTGATGCCGCGCTTCTTGAGCCGTGGCCCCTCGAGCGCGAGATCGTGGTCGGCGATGGTCGCCTCGCTGCGCCGGACCTGCTCGAGCAGCAGGAAGAGCGGGCTGTCGGCGCTCACGATCTCCGGCAGCGCGTGCTGCGCAAGCTGATGTAGCGAGAGGCCGAGAAACTGCTCGGCCGCCTGGTTGGCGAAGCGGACCCGGTCCTTCCCGTCGATCACCAGCACCGGCACCGGCAGGCTCGCGATCATCGCGGCCGGGTCGGGCAGGCCGGGCTGCGGGCGCCCGATCCGCAGGCGGACCAGGCTCATGCGGCCAGCGCCTCCGGCTCGAACGCGGTGCGGCCGGCGCCGGCCGCGATCAGCGGATCGAAGAAGCGATGGACCAGCGCCTCGACCGCATCGGCATCGATCAGCCGGTTCACCGTGGCGCGGAACTCGGCCGAGCCGGGCAGGCCGCGCGAGTACCAGCCGAGATGCTTGCGCGCCAAGCGCACGCCTGGCTCGACCCCGACATGCGCGAGCAGGTCGCGGAAATGCGCGAGCAGCACCTCCTTCTGCGTGACGAGCGGGGGCTCCGGAAGCGGCTCACCGGTCTGCAGGAAATGCGCGGCCTGGGCCAGGAACCAGGGCCTTCCGTAGCAGCCGCGCCCGATCATCACCCCGTCGGCGCCGGAGCGGGCGAGCGCCGCGGCGGCGTCCTGCTCGGTCAGGATGTCGCCATTGGCGATCACCGGGATCGCCACCGCCTGCTTCACCCGGGCGATGAAATCCCAATCGGCCCGGCCGGTGTAGAATTGCTGCCGCGTCCGGCCATGCACCGTCACCATCGCGATGCCGACCGACTCGGCGATCGCCGCCAGCCCAGGCGCATTGAGATGCGCGTGGTCCCAGCCCATCCGCATCTTCAGCGTGACCGGCACCGAAACCGCCCGCACCGTGGCCTCCAGGATGCGCGCGGCCGCCGCCTCGTCGCGCATCAGCGCCGAGCCGGCGTGCTGGCCGACCGCCACCTTCTTCACCGGGCAGCCGAAATTGATGTCGATGAGATCGGCGCCGCGCGCCTCGGCGATCCGCGCCGCCTCCGCCATCGCGCCGGGGTCGCAGCCGGCGAGCTGCACCGCGTTCGGTCGCCCGGCGCCGTCCACCTCCGCCATCCGCAGCGTGTTGGCGTTCTCCCGCACCATCGCCCAGGAGGCGATCATCTCCGAAACCACCATGCCGCCGCCCAGCCGCCGCGCCAGACGCCGGAACGGCAGGTCGGTGACCCCCGACATCGGCGCCAGGATCACCGGCGTCGCGATGCGGACGCTGCGCGGGCCCGATCCCAGCACGATCGGGCGAAGCCTCGGGGGAGTGCTCATGATTTGGGCAAATTACCCCCGCGAGGACCGCGAGTGCAATCGCGCTCCGACCCTTGACGCGATCGCCGGCCGCGGGCCTTGCTGCGGCGATGCGCGTCGCCGCCGTTCTGGTGGCTGCCGGCAACGGCAGCCGCTTCGCCGGGGAGAGCCCGAAACAGTTCCAGATGCTGCTCGGCAGGCCGGTCATCCGCTGGGCGGCCGAGGCGCTCGCGGGCGCGGTCACGCTGCTCCAGCCGGTGGGCGAGATGGCGCCGATCGAGGCGGCGCTCGCCGGACTCGACCACCTGCCGCCGGTCGGCGGCGGCGCGACCCGGCAGGCGAGCGTCCGCGCCGGGCTCGAAGCGCTCGCCCCGCACGCGCCCGATCTCGTGCTGGTCCACGACGCCGCCCGCCCCCTTGTGCCGGAGGGCACGATCGCCGCGGTGATCGCCGCCCTCGGGCGGTGCGCGGGCGCCATCCCGGCCGTCCCGGTCGCCGACACGCTGAAGCGCGGCACCCACGGGCGGATCACGGGGACGCTACCGCGGGACGGGCTGTTCCGCGCCCAGACGCCGCAAGGCTTCCGCTTCCCCCTCCTGCTCGACCTGCACCGCAACGCCGCGCCGGGGGCCACCGACGATGCCGCCCTGCTCGAAGCCGCGGGCGAGAGCGTCGCCCTGGTCCCGGGGGCGGAGGAGAACATCAAGCTGACCTACCCCGAGGATCTGCCCCGGCTCGAACGCGTCCTGCTGCCGCGCCTCCTGCCCCGCACCGGCACCGGATACGACGTGCACGTGCTCACCGCCGACCGCCCGCTCATCCTCTGCGGCGTAAGAATACCGCACACTCATGGGCTTGCTGGGCATTCCGATGCCGATGTCGGCATCCATGCCCTGTGCGACGCGATCTACGGCGCCCTCGCCGAGGGCGATATCGGGCGCCACTTCCCGCCCTCCGAGGCAGAGTGGAAGGACGCCGACAGCGCGCGCTTCCTGCGCCACGCCGCCGGTCGCATCGCCGCCCGCGGCGGCCTGCTGACCGCGGCCGACGTCACCCTGATCTGCGAGCGGCCGAAGATCGCACCGCACGCCACCGCCATGCGTTCACGCCTTGCCGAACTGCTCGGGGTCGGGGTCGACCGCATCTCGGTGAAGGCCACGACCACCGAAGGGCTCGGCTTCACCGGCCGCGGCGAAGGGATCGCCGCGCAGGCGGTCGCCACCATCATGGTCCCGGTCCACAATGGAGCCGGGGAACCACTGCAAGCCCGGCCCGACCGGCCGGGATCGGAGGGAGCATGAAACTGCGCACAACCATCGCCGGCCTGAGCCTCCTGGCCACGGTCGGCCTCGCCGCCTGCGTCCCCCCGCCCGTCCCCGGCCCGCCCCAACCACCCCCGACCATCGCCGAAACCGTGCCCTTGCCCCCGGTCTCGGAAACCCCGCTGATCTGGCAGCCCGGCCACTACGACTGGACCGGCTCCGCCTATGTCTGGCAACCCGGCCAGTACGTGCCCAGGGATGGGCACTCCCTCTGGATGCCGGGCGCCTGGACCGGCGCCAACGGCTCCTACGCCTGGGTTCCGGCCCACTGGGCGCCCTGACGGCTGAGGAGTAGGGGAAAGGAAGGCCAGGGGCTCTGCCCCTGGACCCCGCTAAGGGCGGAGCCCTTAGAACCCATCTGGTTTGTTGAAGAGGGTGGGCCAACGAGGTGGTTGAGAGGTCCGGGCCGGCCCACCCTCTTCAACAAACCAAGTCGAGGATTTCAAAGGCTCCGCCTTTGGCGGGGGTCCAGGGGGCAGAGCCCCCTGGCCTTTTTTCCCTTCCTCCTCAGCCGTCGAGGCAGCTCCGGATGGCGCGGGCGAGGGCGCCGATGCGGTAGGGTTTTTGCAGCAGGGGCACGCCGCGGGGCCAGACGCGGCCCGGGCTGCGGCCGGCGTAGCCGGAGGTGAACAGGACGGGGATGTCCGGCTGGCGCTGGCGGACTTCTTCGGCGAGGTCGACCCCGTCGCGTGAGCCCGGCATCACGATGTCGGTGAACAGCAGGTCGACGGTGCCGTTCGCCCGCAGCACGTCCATGGCTTCCGCGGCGTTGCCGGCGGCGATCACCTGGTAGCCGAGGCTCTCCAGGG
This sequence comes from uncultured Alphaproteobacteria bacterium, assembly GCA_963822815.1. Taxonomy (GTDB): domain Bacteria; phylum Pseudomonadota; class Alphaproteobacteria; order Acetobacterales; family Acetobacteraceae; genus CAWGJC01. The sequence continues at coordinate 14,429 of CAWGJC010000020.1, read as the reverse complement.
TCTCGACGACGAGTTCGCGGATCGTCGCCTCGTCCTCGACGACGAGAATCCGCTCGCCCTCGCCGACGGGGAGCCCGTCCCCGGAACCGGTTGGCTGCGACCGTCCTTCGTCGTGGGTGCCGGCCCCCACATGCACGCTGGACGCGCGCGCCCGCCCCCGCATCTCGCCGGCGGGCCGGGCGCCGTCTGTCCCCGTGGGAGCCTGGCTTGTCATTTCTGTCGCCACCCCGATATCAGCCCTGTGGCCGCACGCGCAGGCAGAACGGCCGCCCGGAAAGACAGGGAGCGGTTTTTGGCGCTGCGAGGGAATCACATTCCGGCGCGCGCCTCCCGCCCTCCGAAACCGACCCTCGCACGTCGGATAGCGAAACTTTCGTCACGTTATCGCTAATATATCGTTTTGCAAGCTGATCGGACGCGGCGGCACGTCGCCGCCGGCGCCCTCGAGCCTGATGCCTGGAGCCGGATCGCCGGACGTCTGGATCATCGGCGCCAACCCGCGCCTGCACCCACCCGCGCGCGCCGGCGGACGCGGCCATGCGGATCGCGTGCTTTTCCGCCCGCTGCCGCTGCATGATCTTGCGGGCGTGCCATGGTTTTCCGTGATCTCGGCTGTTGCCGGGCGCCGCCGTGCGTCTCGCGAGGCTGCCGCCCTGTCGCCCGCCGAGCCCCGTCCGGACCGGGCGGCGACTGCGAGCGCGCGCACGGTCGCGCTGATCGTCGCCAGCGCGATGTTCATGGAGCAGCTCGACGGCACCGTGCTGGCGACCGCGCTGCCGACGATGGCGCGCTCGCTCGGCACCGACCCGCTGCACATGAACGTGGCGCTCACCTCCTACCTGCTGAGCCTCGCCGTGTTCATCCCGGCCAGCGGCAAGGCGGCCGACCGCTTCGGTGCGCGGATCGTGTTCCGCGCCGCGATCGGCCTGTTCACCATCGGCTCGATCCTGTGCGCGCAGGCGCCGATCTCTGCCTTCCTGGTCGGCGGCGCGCATCATCCAGGGGATCGGCGGCGCCATGATGGTGCCGGTCGGGCGGCTGGTGCTGCTGCGCTCGAGCTCGAAATCCGAGCTCGTGAACGCGATGGCCTGGCTGCTGATTCCGTCGACGATCGGCCCGCTGCTCGGGCCGCCGGTCGGCGGCCTGATCGTCACCTATCTCTACTGGCGCTGGATCTTCTACGTCAACGTGCCGGTGGGCCTGCTCGGGATGGTGCTGGTTCGCGCTACATCGACAACGTCCGCGAGCCCGGGCGGGTGAGCTTCGACCTGCCCGGCATGGTGCTCTCGGGTGTCGCGCTGGCCTCCCTGATGTGGGGCATCGAGATGGGCAGCCGCGGCGTCGGCTCGCGCGGGCTCGCCCTCGTCGCTGGTCGGGATCGGGGCGGTCGCCGCCGTGCTCTATCTGCCTATGCGCGCCGCCACCCGCAGCCGGTGCTGGATTTCCGCCTGATGCGGATCCAGACCTTCCGCATCTCGGTGATCGCCGGCACGCTGTCGCGCATTTCGGTCGGCGCCATGCCGTTCCTGCTGCCGATGATGCTGCAGCTCGGCTTCGGCGTGTGCGCGGCCGAGAGCGGCATGATCACGTTCGCGAGCTCGGTCGGCTCGCTCGCGATGAAGGCGAGCGCGCCGGTGCTGCTGCGCCGCCTCGGCTTCCGCAACACGCTGGTCTGGGTGGGCCTAGTGGCGACGCTGCTGATGGGCACCATCGCCTTCTTCCGTCCGAGCTGGCCGATGGCCTGGATCTACACGGTCCTGCTCGCCGGCGGCTTCCTGCAATCGCTGCAGTTCATGGCCTACAACACGGTCGCCTATGCCGACGTGCCGCGCCGGCGGATGAGCGCCGCGACCAGCTTCTACACCACGTTCCAGCAGCTCTCGCTGTCGCTCGGGATCGCGGTCTCGGCGGCCGCGCTCGCGGGCTCCGCGGCACTCTACGGCCACGCGCAGCTGATGCTGCCGGATTTCACCGTGGCGTTCCTGGTCGTCGCCGCGGTCTCGATGCTGGCGCCCGTGGCCTCCACCGGGCTGCGTCCGGATGCCGGTGCCGAGCTCAGCGGCCACCGGCCCGGGCGGCTGACGCCGGCGAAAACCGCCGCATCCGACTGACGTTCCCCTTATCGGTCACCGATCAGGAGGATCCGATGCGTTTCGCCATCGTCGCCGCCGCCGCCCTCGCCATCGCCGGGCCGGCCGCGGCACAGTCGATCACGATCACCGGAGGCAATCCCGGCCAGGCCAACGCGCTGCACCAGGATGCCACCGCGGCGCGGACCGATGCGCAGTTGAACCGGGCGGATGCGCGCACCGATGAGCGCATCGCCCACCAGGATGCCGCGCATGGCAATTACGTCGGCGCCGCAACGGCCCAGCAGGACGCCCGCGTGAACATGCAGGACGCCCGCCATGACAGCACGGTCGCCAATCACGATGCGGCCGCCGCCAGCAGCCAGAACGGCGTGCACATCAACATCGTGCCGTAAATCAGGCGTTCCGCGCGATCTCCCAGCCGCGTTCCGCCAGCCCACGATATTTCGCCCCGATTTCCAGCCCGCGCGCATCGGCGGCGTTGCCGTCGAGCGCGCGGCGCTGCACGCCGGCGGCGATCGCCGCCCAGCGGAACATCGCGAACGCCAGGAAGTAGGGCAGATCGGGAATGACGTCGCGCCCGGTGCGGCGGCAATAGGCGGCGACGTAGTCCGCTTGCGACGGGAGCCCGGCCACGCCGGCGCCCCGGATGCCGGCAAGCTCCGGCGGCAGATGCCAGACCAGGCAGTTATAGGCGAGATCCGCCAGCGGGTGCCCGATCGTTGCCAGCTCCCAGTCGAGCACGGCGACGACCTCCGGGCGCGCCGGATGAAAGACCAGATTGCCCAGGCGGAAATCGCCATGCGCGATCGCGCTCTCCTCGGTGGCGGCCGGATGGTTGCGCAGCCATTCCGCCAGACGGTTCATCGCCGGGACCTCGCCCACGTCGGAGGCGATGTACTGCTTCGTCCAGCGCTCGATCTGCCGGCCGATATACCCGTCCGGCCGCCCGAATCCGTCGAGCCCGGCGCCGCGCCAGTCGACGCGATGCAGCGCGGCCATGGTCGCGTTCATGGCGTCATAGATCGCGCCGCGCTCGGCGGGCGCGAGAGCGGGCAGCAGACGGTCGGTGAAGACGCGGCCCTCGACGTGCCCCATCACGTAGAACGGCGTGCCGATGACGGCGCTGTCCTCGCAGAGCAGCCGCATCGGTGCGACCGGCACCGCGCTGCCCGCGAGCGCGCGCTGCACGCGATATTCGCGCTCGACCGCGTGCGCCGAGGGGAGCAGCTTGCCCGGCGGCTTCTTGCGCAGCACGTAGGCGGCCGCCGGGCGTGGCAAGATGATAGGTCGGGTTCGACTGTCCGCCCTGGAACTGCCGGATGGTGATCGGGCCGGCGAAACCCGGCAGGTTGGCGGCGAGATAGGCTTCGAGCGCGGCGACGTCGATCCGATGGTTCGGCAGCACCGGCACCAGCACCGGCTTCCCGTCCGGCGCATCGTTCATGGCGGCGCCGGCCGGCCCACGGTGACGCCGCCATCGATCACCAGCGTCTGCCCGGTCATGAAGCTGCTCGCCGGCGCGGCGAGGAACACCGCGGCGCCGGCGATCTCGTCGGGCTCGCCGATGCGGAGCAGCGGCGTCTCCCGCGCGCGCTCTCTCTCGCGCTCGGGGTTCTCCCACAGCGCGCGGGCAAAGTCCGTGCGCACCAGTCCCGGGGCGATGCAGTTCGCCCGCACGCCGCGCGGCCCCCACTCGACCGCGATGTTGCGCACGAGCTGCATGTCCGCCGCCTTCGACAGCCCGTAGACGCCGAGCCCGGCCGTGCCGCGCAGCCCGGCGATCGAGGACACCACGATCACCGCACCGCCGCCGCGCTCCGCCATGCCGGGAAGCACCATGTTGCAGAGCCAGAAATTGCTGCGGACATTCGCGCCCATGATGCGCTCATAGGCCTCGTCCGGGATCGCGACCGACGGGCCGTGATACGGATTGACGGCCGCGTTGCACACCAGGATGTCGATCGCGCCGAACTCGGCGATCGCGCCATCGACGAGCGTCCGCAGCTCCTCCTTGCGGCCGATATGGCACGGGATCACCGCCGCCTCGCCGCCGCGGGCGCGGATCGCTGCCGCCACCTCCTCGCAGGCCTCGCGCTTGCGGCTGGAGACGATGATCTTCGCCCCATGCTCGGCCAGCCGCTCGGCGATCGCGCGGCCGATCCCGCGGCTCGAGCCCGTGACCACCGCGACCCTGGACGAAAGATCGAACAGCGGAGTCATGGCGTTTGCGCGCGCCGCCGGCCAACCCGCGCGCGATGCCAACGGTCATGGAACATGACGGTTGGCATCAGCCCGCGGCGTCCTGCCGCCATTTCGCGATCTCGAGCCGGCCGAGCTGGAAGCGGTGCACCTCGTCCGGCCCGTCGACGATGCGCAGCGTGCGCGCCGTCTTGTACATCTCGGCCAGCCCGAAATCCTCGGTGACGCCGGCGGCGCCATGCGCCTGGATCGCCCAGTCGATCACCTGGCACGCCATGTTCGGCACCGCGACCTTGATCGCCGCGATCTCCCGCCGCGCCTCCTTGTTGCCGACCGTGTCCATCTTCCAGGCCGCGTGCAGCACGAGCAGGCGCGCCTGGTCGATCATAATGCGCGCATTGGCGATGCGCTCGACTATCACGCCCTGCTCGGCGAGCTTCCGGCCGAAGGCCTGGCGGTTGAGCGCGCGTTTGCAGGTCATCTCCAGCGCCCGCTCGGCGAGCCCGATCGCGCGCATGCAGTGATGGATGCGGCCGGGTCCGAGCCGTCCCTGGGCGATCTCGAACCCCCTGCCCTCGCCGAGCAGGATGTTGGCGGCCGGCACGCGTGCATTCTCGAAGTGACCTCGCCATGCCCGTGCGGCGCGTCGTCGAAGCCGAACACCGGCAGCATGCGCCCGATGGTGACGCCCGGCGTATCGCGCGGCACCAGGATCATCGATTGCTGGCGATACTTGTCGGGGTTCTCGGGCGCGGTCTTGCCCATCACGATCAGGATCGCGCAGCGCGGATCGCCGGCGCCGGACGCCCACCATTTCCGCCCGTTGACGACGTATTCGTCGCCGTCGCGGGTGATCCGGCACTGGATGTTGGTCGCATCGGAGGAGGCGACATCCGGCTCGGTCATGCAGAACGCCGAGCGGATCTCGCCCGCGAGCAGCGGCGCGAGCCAGCGCCGCTTCTGCTCCTCGGTCCCGTAGCGCTCGAGCGTCTCCATGTTGCCGGTGTCGGGCGCCGAGCAGTTGAACACCTCGGAGGCCCAGTGCACGCGCCCCATGATCTCGGCGAGCGGCGCGTATTCGAGATTGCTGAGGCCCGGCGTGCCCTTGGCGTGCGGAAGTGCGAGGTTCCAGAGCCCCTCCTCGCGCGCCACCGGCTTCAATTCCTCGACAACGGGCACCGGCTGCCAGCGATCGCCGGCGGCGGCGAGCTGCGCGTCGTGCACGCTCTCGTTCGGGATGATGTGCCGGTCCATGAAATCCTGCAGCCGCTGCTGCAGCACGCGGACACGCTCGGAAAACGCGAACTCCACCGTCTCGACCCCTCTCCGCCGGTCGCGAGGCTACAAGAGGGCGCGCCCCTGTCCAGCCGGCCCGACCGGATTTCGCTTGCCGCCCCGCGCCGCCGCTTGCAACTCTCGGGCGAACCGGCCGACGGAAAGCGGCGGGAGGAGACGATCATGCCGGATCACCGCGCGCCGCTGCGCCGGGCCGCGTAATGGGCGCACGGCCCTTCGCCTGGGAGAAGTCCTACCCGCCCGGCCTCGGCTGGGATGCGCCGCTGGCGACCGGGACGCTTCCCGACCTGCTCGACCAGGCCGTCGCCGCGCACGGGCCGAACCCCGCGATCAGCTTCCGCGCGACCCGGCTCAGCTTCGCCGAGCTGGCGCGAGCGCGCCGACCGGCTGGCGGCCGCGCTGCTCGCGCGCGGCATCGGGCGGGGCGACGCCGTCGCGCTCTATCTGCCGAACACGCTGTGGCACCCGATCGCCTTGTTCGCGATCCTGCGCACCGGCGCGCGCGTCGTGCATCTGACCCCGCTCGATCCCAGGCGCTCGCTGGCCCGCAAGCTCAAGGACAGCGGCGCGCGGATCATCGTCACCACCAATCAGCGCGGGCTGATGGTGAACGCGCGCGCGTTGCTGCATGACGGCGCCGTCGAGAGCGTGCTGGTCGGCGAGGACGCGGCCTGGGGCGCCAGCCCCGACAGCGTGCCGATCCCGGACGAGCCCGGCTTCACCTGCCTCGCGGCGCTCGCCGCGGAACCGCCGCCGGCCTGGCCGGCCATCGCGCCCGATGACGTGGCGCTGCTGCAATATACCGGCGGCACCACCGGGCTGCCGCGGGCGGCGATCCTGTCGCACGCCAACCTGACCGCCGCGGTTTCCATCTACGGGGCCTGGAACACCGGCACCGGCCGCGCCGCACGGCCGGGCGACCGCACGATCTGCGTGCTGCCGCTGTTCCACATCTATGCGCTCTCGGCGGTGATGCTGCGCACGCTCGCCAACGGCACCGAGCTGCTGCTGCATGCGCGCTTCGATCCGGCCACGGTGCTCGACGACATCGAGATCAGGCGCGCCACGGCGTTTTTCGCGGTGCCGACGATGATCGTCGCCCTGGTCAACCGTCCGGACATCGGCGCGCGCGATCTTTCGAGCCTGCGCGCCTGCAGCTCCGGGGGCGCCTCGATGCCGCACGAGGTGGCGATGCGCTGGACCGCGCTCACCGGCATCCGCCTCGGCGGCGGCTGGGGCATGACCGAGACCGCGCCCGCCGGCACCTCGATGATCCCCGGCCATGACTACGGCGCCGGCGCGATCGGCCATCCGCTGCCCGGGATCGAGATGGACGTGGCGGCGCTCGACAACCCCGCGCGCGTGCTGCCGCCGGGCACGATCGGCGAGCTCCGCATCCGCGGCCCCAACGTCACAAGCGGCTACTGGAACCGCCCGGAGGAGACGCGGGCCGCCTTCGTCGACGGCTTCTTCCTCACCGGCGATATCGGCATGATGGACGAGACCGGCGCGTTCACGCTGGTCGATCGCAAGAAGGACATGATCGTCTCCGGCGGCTTCAACGTCTATCCGCGCGTGATCGAGGATGCGATCTACGAGCACCCGTCGGTGCGCGAGGTCGCGGTGATCGGCGTGCCCGACGCCTATCGGGGCCAGCAGGCGAAGGCCTTCGTCACCTTGCGCGCCGGCGCGGACCCGTTCACCCTGGACGCGCTGCGCGAATTCCTCGCCGAGCGGCTCGGGCGGCACGAGCTGCCGGGGGCGATCGAGATCCGCGACGCGCTGCCGCGCACGCCGGTCGGCAAGCTCGCCAAGCGCCATCTCGCCGAGGAGGAGCAGACGCGCCTGCGCGAAACGGCGGAGGGAAAGGTCTAGGCATGGAGCTCGGCTTCACCCCGGAGGAGCGCGCCTTCCGCCAGGAGATGCGCGACTTCTTCCGCACCGCGATTCCGGCGGCGATCCGCGAGCGCGGCAAGCGCGGCGAGCACGTGCCGCGCGAGGACATGGTGACCGCGCAGCGCATCCTGAACGCGCACGGGCTCGCGGTGCCGCACTGGCCGGTCGCGTGGGGCGGGCGCGACTGGTCCGCCGTGCAGCATTATCTCTGGCTCGACGAGATGCAGCAGGCCTCGGTGCCGCCGCCGCTCGGCTTCAACACCAGCATGGTCGGGCCGGTGATCGCCGAGTTCGGCAGCGAGGCGCAGAAGCAGCGCTTCCTGCCGGCGACCGCCAATCTCGACATCTGGTGGTGCCAGGGCTTCTCCGAGCCGGGCGCCGGCTCCGATCTCGCGAGCCTGCGCACCAGCGCCCGCCGCGACGGCGATCACTACGTCGTCAACGGCCAGAAGACCTGGACCACGCTCGCGCAATACGCCGACTGGATCTTCTGCCTGGTGCGCACCGATCCGGCGGCGAAGAAGCAGGAGGGCATCTCTTTCCTGCTGATCGACATGCAGACGCCGGGGATCACCGTCCGCCCGATCCAGACGATCGATGGCGGGCGCGAGGTGAACGAGGTATTTTTCGATGACGTGCGCGTGTCGTGCGAGAATCTCGTCGGCGCAGGAGAACAAGGGCTGGGATTACGCCAAGTTCCTGCTCGGCAACGAGCGCACCGGCATCGCCCGGGTCGGCGTCTCCAAGGCGCGGCTCCAGCGCGTGCGAGAGCTGGCCGCGCTCGAGCGCGTCGGCGACGGCGTGCTGCTCGACGAGCCGCGCTTCCGCGAGAAGCTCGCCGCGGTCGAGGTGGAGCTGAAGGCGCTCGAGCTGACGCAGCTTCGCGTCGTCGCCGATGAGCGCGGGCGCGTGCGCGGCAAGCCCAATCCCGCCTCGTCCATTCTCAAGCTCAAGGGCTCGGAGCTGCTGCAGGCGACGACCGAGCTGCTGATGGACGTGGTCGGACCCTACGTGCTGCCGTTCCGGCCGCATGACGATGGAAGCAACGAGCCGGAGATCGGGCCGGATTTCGCCGCGGAAGCCGCGCCCACCTACTTCAACTGGCGCAAGATCTCGATCTATGGCGGATCGAACGAGATCCAGCGCAACATCGTCGCCAAGGCGATCCTGGGGCTCTGACGCGGTGGATTTCGAACTCGGCGACGAGCAGCGCCTGCTCAAGGACAGCGTCGAGCGCCTGCTCGCGGCGCGCTACGATTTCGAAGCGCGCCGCCGGCATGCCGCGCGAGCCCGAGGGCTGGAGCCGCGCGATGTGGGCGCAATATGCCGAGCTCGGCCTGCTCGGCCTGCCCTTCGCGGAGGCGGATGGCGGGTTCGGCGGCGGCGCGGTCGAGACGATGATGGTGATGGAGGCGTTCGGCCGCGCGCTCGTGCTCGAACCGTATCTCGCGACCGTGGTGCTCGGCGGCGGCATCCTGCGCCACGCCGCGCCGCCGCGCCTGCGCGCCGAGCTGGTGCCGGAGATCGCCGCCGGACGGTTGCTGCTCGCCTTCGCGCAGCAGGAGCGCCATTCCCGCTACGACCTCGCCGACGTCACCACGACGGCATCGCGCGACGGCGATGCCTGGCGCATCAACGGCGAGAAGAGCCTGGTGCTGCACGGCGACTGCGCGGACCGGCTGTTCGTGACCGCGCGGACGGCAGGCAGCCGCCGCGACCGCGATGGCATCGGACTGTTCCTGGTCGATGCCGGCGATCCCGGCGTCATCAGGCGGCCCTATCCCACCCAGGATGCGATGCGCGCCGCCGAGATCACGCTTCGCCAACGCCCGCGGCATCGCGGTCGGCGACCCGGAGAACGCGCTGCCCGCGATCGAGCGCGTGGTCGATGGGGCGATCGCGGCCCTCTGCGCCGAGGCGGTCGGCGTGATGGACGCGATGCAGGCATCGAGCGTCGAGTATCTCAAGACGCGCCGGCAGTTCGGCCGCGCCATCGGCGAGTTCCAGGCGCTGCAGCACCGCGCGGTCGACATGTACGTGGCGCTCGAGCTCGCGCGCAGCATGGCCCTGTTCGCGACGATGACGGCGGACGATCCGGATGCCGATGAACGCCGCCGCGCCATCGCCGCCGCCAAGGTGCAGATCGGCCGCTCCGGCCGCAGGATCGGGCAGGAGGCGATCCAGCTCCATGGCGGCATCGGCATGACGATGGAATACGCCGTGGGCCATCACTTCAAGCGGATGACGATGATCGACCGCGCCTTCGGCGATGCCGATCACCACCTCGCCCGTCTCGCCGCCACCGGCGGGTTGTCCTGACGATGGACGAGGAGCACGCCGCGCCGCCCGGTTTCGTGCGCATGCGACAGACGGGATTCAGCGAGCATATCGGCCCGCTGTTCCGTCGCGGCGATCCCGACGATCCGGCAAGCTGGGTGTTCGGCTTCCGCGTCCGCGATCACCAGATGAACCGCGGCGGCGTCACCCATGGCGGCATGCTGGTGTCCTTCGCCGATAATTGCCTCGGCGAGGTCGTGCACGCCACGACGAAATCGCGCTGCTCGACGATCTCGCTGCAGGTGAATTTCGCCGCTCCCGGTCGCGCCGGCGACTGGGTCGAATGCGCGGCCGAGATCACCCGCACGACCCGCTCGGTCGTCTTCATCCGCGGCCGCGTCTTCATCGGCACCGCGACGCTGATCGATGTCCAGGGCGTATGGAAGCTGCTCGCCCCTTCGACGTGACCGCGGTCAGTTCCAGCTTGCCTGGAAGAACCGCGGCATCTCGTCCGGCCAGGGCTTGAAGTTCAGGTTCTTCGCCATCGCGTAGGTGGTGGTCCAGCTGCTGATCGGCAGCCAGTACGCCAGCTCGGTGATCCGCTTCAGCGCGGCGCTGTAATCCTTCTTGCGCGCTTCGGGATCGGACAGCGTGCCGGCATCGCTCAGCAGCTTCGTCAGCTCGGCGTCATGCGCGTAGTCGTCCACGTTGCCGCTGAAGAAGTATGGAATGATCGCGGAGACGTCGTTGATCGAGTAGGAGCCCCAGCTGCTGAGATACATGGGCGTCTTGCCCTGCTCCCAGCGCTGCACCGCCGCCCCCGCCTGCAGGGTGGTGAGGCGCGCGCGGATGCCGACGGCGTTCAGGTAGTTCTGCACCGCCTCCGCCCATTGCGGGACGATCGCCTGCACGAGCTCGGTGTCGAAGCCGTTCGGATAGCCGGCCGCGGCAAGCAGCTGCTTCGCCTTGGCCGGATCGTAGTCGTAGTGCACTTCCGCGCTGGTGTCGCAGCCGAACTGCGTCGGGTAGCACGGGCCGTCGGGAACGATCGCACCTCCCTGCACCAGATCCTTGGCAATCTTCTCGCGGTCGATCGCGTGGAAGATCGCCTGCCGGACCTCGAGTTTGGTGAGCGGATTGCCGGCGCCGGTGCGCCCGGCGGCGTCGATGTCGAGCAGGATGATGCGCATGGAGGCGCCGCGCATCGCCTTGATCGTCGGCACGCCGTTGAGCTTGTCGAACTGGTCGGGGCTGAACTGCCAGATCCAGTCGGCCTGGCCGGAGAGCAGCGAGGTGAGCTCGGTCGAGGCGTCGGCCACCTCCTTGACCACCAGCCGCGCGATCGCCGGCCGGCCCTTCGGGCTGTCGGCGAAGTAGTTCTCGTTCCGCACCATGTCGATCTCGTTGATGCCGTCGACCCTGGTGATGCGGTAGGGGCCGATGCCGATCGGCACCTTGGCATAGCCGGCGGCGCCGACCTTCTGCCGATAGGCCTCGGGCTCGATCGGCATCACGAAGGAGACGTATTCGAGCGCGGCCGGGAACGGCTTCTTCAGCCTGATGCGGACATGCGTGGGGTCGATCGCCTCGGCGCCGGCCATCCAGTTGAAGTTGCTCGGCACCGAGACGCCGGATTTCGGATCGGTGATCATGGCGATCGTGTAGACGACATCGGCGGCGGTAAACGGATCGCCGTTGCTGAACCTGACCCCGTCGCGCAGCGTGAACTCGAGCGTGAGCGGATCGACCCATTTCCATGCGGTGGCGAGATCCGGCTTGATGATGAAGCCGTCCGGATCGCGGTAGGTGAGCCCGTCCCAGGCCTGGTGCTCGACGACGAGGCCGGTGCGCAGGCTGTTGAAATAGGGATCGACATCGGGGATGGCGTCGCGCCAGGCGACGCGCAGCGTGTCGGCGGATTTCTGCGCGTGGCTTGGTCCGGCGGCGATCACGCCGGCAATTCCAAGACAGAGACCGGCCAATCGCGCCATCACCCGCATCGGCACCATCCTCTCGCGTGCGCTGTGAGTCTAGGGCGCGGTCTCGATGGAGAGCAAGCGGATCGTGCCGGCGGCTAGAGCAGGATGACTTCGAAAGGGGAAGCCATCCTGCTCCAGACATCGGGTTTGCGAGCGTGATTCAGACTTCCGGCGATTCCGCCTCCAGTCATCACGCTCGGTTTGCGAGCGTGATTTAGACCTCCGGCAATTCCGCCTCCAGTCATCACGCTCTGTTTGCGAGCGTGATTCAACCTCCGGCAATTCCGCCTCCAGTCATCACGCTCTGTTTGCGAGCGTGATTCAGACCTCCGGCGATTCCGCCTCCAGTCATCACGCTCTAATCGGCCGCCGGTTCGTGCTCCGTCGCCAGCAAATGGTCCTGGTACTGCGCCCTGAGTGCGGTCTTCTGCAGCTTGCCGGTGGCGGTGTGGGGCAGCGCATCGACCACCAGCACCGCATCCGGCACCCACCAGCGCGCGACCTTGCCCTCGTAGAGCGCGAGCACCGAGTCCGGCGCGACTTTGCGCCCTTCGCGCGGCACGACGAGCAGCAGCGGGCGCTCGATCCAGCGCTTGTGCCGCGCCGCGATCGCAGCCGCCTCGACGATATCGGGATGCTCGAGCGCGATGTTCTCGAGCGTGATCGAGCTGATCCACTCGCCGCCCGACTTGATCACGTCCTTGGTGCGGTCGGTGATCGCCATCGCGCCGGAGGAATCGATGGTGGCGACATCGCCGGTCGCGAACCACCCCTCCTCGTCGCAGGCGGTCGCCTCGGCGCGGTGGTAGCGCTCGGCGATCCAGGGGCCGCGGACAAGCAGGTTGCCGAAGGCGACGCCATCCCAGGGCAGCTCGCGCCCCTCGCCGTCGACGATCTTCATGTCGACGCCGAACATCGCGCGTCCCTGTCGCGTGCGCAGGCGGAGCCGGTTGTCCCCGTCCAGCGATTGCTGGTCGGCGCGCGGTGCGGCGGTGGTGCAGAGCGGGCTGGTTTCGGTCATGCCCCAGGCGTGCACGATGTCGACCCCATATGCATCGAACGCCTCGATCAGCACGGGCGCGACGGCGGAGCCGCCGGAGAGCACGCGCCTCAGCGTATCCAGCCGCGCGCCGCTCCGGCGCAGATGATCGAGCACGCCGAGCCAGACCGTCGGCACGCCGCAGGAAATGGTGACGCGCTCGCCGTTGAAGAGCGTGACCAGGCTCGCGCCATCGAGATGGCGGCCGGGCAGGATCAGGGCGCTCCCCGCCATCGGTGCGGCGAACGGCAAGCCCCAGGCATTGACGTGAAACATCGGCGACACCGCGGCGACGCGGTCGCAGGCGCGCAGCCCGAACGCGTCGCCGAGATTGGCGGCATAGGCCTGCAGCACCGTCGAGCGGTGGCTGTACAGCACGCCCTTGGGCCGACCGGTCGTGCCGGAGGTGTAGCAGAGGCCGCTCGCCGTCTCCTCGTCGAGCGCGGGCCAGTCGAAGCCCTCCCCGGCGGCGGCGAGCAGCGTCTCGTAGCAGAGCAGTTCCATCCCGGGCGGCGGCGCCGCCTCCGCCATCGCGGCGGCATCGGCGAGCAGCACGATGGTGCGGACGTGCGACGCGATCTGCGGGGCGAGCTCCGCCGCCAGCGGCAGGAAGCTGGGATCGACGAGCACCAGCCGGTCCTCGGCATGGTGCAGGATGTAGCCGATGTCGGCCGGTGCCAGGCGCGGGTTCACGGTGTGGCAGATCGCGCCCATGCCGGAGACGGCGTAGAAGATCTCGAGATGGCGCGCGGTGTTCCAGGCAAGCGTCGCCACCCGGTCACCGGCGCCGATGCCGAGGCCCCGCAGCGCCGCGGCGAGGCGGCGGGCGCGGCGCTCGATGCTGGCGTAGTCGCTGCGGCTGATCGTTCCGTCGGTCTCGCGCGACACCACCTCGGCGGTGCCGTGATGGCGTGCAGCGTGGCGGATCAAGGACGAGATCAGCAGCGGCCGGCGCTGCATGCATCCCTGCATGACGTTTTTCCTCCCCGCCGCACGCATTTGGTCAGCTCGGGCGATCGGAGGCTGACGGCGGCATTCCGGGAAGAACGCTATCAGGGCGGGGCGGGCGGCGGAACCGGGATTGCGACGCGCGGGCGCTTGCGGCGCCCCTCGGCGACGACGAGCAGCATGCCGGCGGCGAGGATCAGCGCGGCGCCCGCGAACACCGACGCCGGCGGCACGTCGCCCCAGATCAGGTAGCCGAACATGAAGGCCCAGAGCAGCGCCGAATACTCGAAGGTCGCGAGCAGCGAGGCCGGGGCACGGCGCGCCGCCTCGAACAGGCAGAACTGGCCGAAGCCGCCGAACGCGCCGATCGCGAGCAGCAGGATCGCGGCGCGCGGCGCCGGCGTGACCCAGGTGAACGCGGTCATCACCCCGGTCGCGATGGCGAAGCAGAGATTGCCGAAGAACATCTGCAGCAGCGAGCTCTCCCGCCGCGCGATCTGGCGCATCAGAATGATGCCGTAGCCCCAGAGCACGGCAGCCAGCATGACCAGGCCGATCGCGGGCGAAAGGTGAAGGCCGACCGGATTGCAGGCGACGACGACGCCCGCGAAGCCGGTGCCGACCGCCAGCCAGCGCGCCCGCGTCACCCGCTCGCCGAGCAGCGGCACCGAAAGCAGCGTCACGATCAGCGGTGCGGATCCT
>CAWGJC010000019.1:0-9994 GCA_963822815.1 uncultured Alphaproteobacteria bacterium | reverse complement strand
ACCGGCGTCGCGGTCGTCAATGCGACGGAGGCGGCGGGGAAGGGCAACACCGTCTATCTGCGCGACGGCCTCAACCTCGCCCTCAACGTCGCTTCCGGCGGGAGCGGGGCCGTGACGATCTATGGCGGCGCGGACAGCAGCGCGATCAAGCTCGGTGCCGGCACCGACACCATCATGCTGGCCGAGCGCGACGGTGGCGAAGCGGGAGCGGCACGGCCATCGTGCAGGCCACCGCGGCGACGGCGGGTGCGCTCGTCGTCGGCAACGGCGCGGCGAGCACGACGCTGCAGATCAGCGGCGGCGGCGCGAGCACGCTCAACAATGCCGACAGCAACCTCACCGTCCAGCTCATCTCGGCGTCGAACCTGTCGCTCGGCACCGCGAGCTTCATCACGGCGCTCGGCAGCACCGGCGCGGATACGATCACGGCGGGCGGCGCCAACCAGGTGCTCACGGGCAAGGCGGGCGCGGACACCCTGGTCGGCGGGACGAATCTCGCGACCATCTTCCGCGACGTCTCGACCGGGCTGAACGGCGACCTCATCAAGAACTTCGCGGGCGCTAGCCTGGTGGACGTCACGGATCTGGCGTTCGGCTCGCTGAAGCCCATCTCGGTCACCCAGACCGGCAGCGGCGCCAGCACGGTGAGCACGCTGATCTCGGCGACGGCACGCATGTCCGCGGCGATCGGCTTCTCGGGCAGCTTCGCCAAGACGGATTTCAGCGCGAGCGCGGACGGTCACGGCGGCACCCAGATCGCCCTGGTGAGCCATTAGGCGCAAATCCGGGGTTGGTCGGGATGGAGGGCGGCGGCGGCCCCGCCCACCCCGCCCTTTCACAAAATCCGCAACCCCGCTATCAAGCACGCCGAGTTGCAAAGCGGAGCGAGACGCACTTGATCCGGTCGGGAGTTTTCGCGCGGGGCGCGGGTGTGGGGCTGTTCGCGATTGGCGCTGTTGCTGCAGGGCTGCGCGCAGCAGCAGGCGGCGGCGCCGGCGGCGTCCGGGGCGCGAGAATACGCGGCGGACCAGGAGGGGGCGGCGCGGGTCTGCACGGTCCCGAAGGTGCCGGCGCTGGCCGGATGGCAAGGAAACGCCGGTCACCATGGCGGTCGGCAATGACGGCGGCTGGTGCGCGATCACCGTGGACCGCAACGGCGCGCCCTACGGGGCCGGGCTGCTCGCCGCCCGCCCGGCGCATGGCAAGGTGCTGATCCATACCGTGGGCGATGCCACCCGCATCGACTACACGCCTGCCCCGGGCTATGCGGGGCCGGACAGCTTCACCGCCCGGCTTCTCCCGGGCGAATCCACGGTCCGGGTGGCCGTCACCGTCACGCGCTGAACCAGGCCGGAGCGCGGGCAAGGGCGCGGCCGTGCCGTGCCGTGCCTCCCCGGCTTGTGTCCCCGACATGAAAATGGCCCGGACCAGCCTGGTCCGGGCCATTCGCGTTCCTGGACGCCCGGCCGAGGCCGGGCGCGCCGGCCTCAGTGCTTCTTCGTGGTCGAGTGCTTGGACGTGCTGTGGGAGGCCGTGCTGTGGGCGGAGGCCTTCACCACCGTCGCGGGGGCCACGGCGCAGGCGCCGAGGGTCGGCGGCACCAGGTCCTTCGCCGCGACATACTCGGGCAGCTCCGCACCCGATTGCAGCGCCATTACCTCGCTGAACATCGCGCTGTTCCGCGGGCAGAAATCCGAGCCGAGCTTGGTGCCGAGGTCGGACTGCGCATTGGCCAGCGCGGTCACATAGCATCGTGCTCCTGCTGGGCGCGGCGGCCATAGGCCTTCTTGAAATAGGACGAGATCTCCGCCTCGTTCGAGCGCAGCTCGGTCTGGTAGCGGCGGATGAAGGCGTTGTAGTCGTTGTCCCGCTGGCAGCTCATGGTCAGCACCATCAGCTCGCTCTTCAGCGCCTCCACCTCGAAGGCCGACTGGTCGGCCGGGGAGGTGCATTCCTTGGCCATCTCGCGCGAAGGCGGGCTGGGCCACGAACGCACCCAGCGCGATCAAACTCAAGAGATTACGGCCCATCTCTTCCTCCAAGCTCCTGTGTCGATCCCCCCATGACGCCTACACGAAAACGGGAGGCCTGCGGTGGTGCATTAGCATCTCGCCTCAGAGCACGCGAATCATTCATTTCATTGCAGCGGAGTCATGGTTTCACAACCGCTCGCTGATCCGCACCTGTCATCGGCCTGTCCGTTGTGCGCCTGATGCCCCGCGGTTATGGACGGCCATCCCCGGAGGCGGCGATGGACGCAGAGGTGAAGCGGCCGAAGATCGCGGAGACCGTGATCCACCCCACCGTGTCACCTTGCGCGAGGCGCGCATCGGCCGCTGCTGCGAGCTGCTCGAGCGCACCCATGTCGAATACGCCTCGCTCGGCGACTACTCCTATCTCGGCGCCGGACTGCATGCGTGGCGCGATGCCGAGATCGGCAAGTTCTGCGCCATCGCGGCCGACGTGCGGATCGGCGCGCCCAACCATCCGATCGAGCCGGCCATCGCTGCACCGCTTCACCTATTGCCCGGAATATTACGACCCGCATGCGGTGCGCGACGCCGCGTTCTTCGCCGCGCGCCATGCGGACCGCGTCGTGATCGGCACGATGTGTGGATCGGGCACGGCGTGACTCGTGCTGCCGGGCGTGACGGTCGGCGACGGCGCGGTGCTCGCCGGCGGGCGCGGTGGTGACGCGCGACGTCGCGCCCTACACGATCGTGGGCGGCGTGCCGGCGCGGCCGATCCGCGAGCGCTTCCCGCGCGACATCGCGCGCGCGGCTGCAGCGCATCGCCTGGTGGGACTGGCCCTTCCCGCTCATCATGGAACGGCTCGCGGATTTCCAGTCCGACGACGTCGCCGCGTTCTGCGACCGCTGGGACAACGGCGTATGGCCTGCAGGATCTCCACCCCCATCGACTTGAACAGCGCGAAGACCGGCTCGCCGGGCGCCGAGCGCCAGCCGCGCCACCGCGTCCTGCGTGAGCCGCGCGAGCAGCGCGTTCGGTGCCGATCGCGACCTCGACCAGCACGCCGTGATCGCGGGTCGTCCTCCGCGAGCGCGCGCACCCGGCCGGGCATGACGTTCTGCACGCTGATCGCGCCCGGCGCATCGCGCGCCAGGATCACCTCGCGCGCGGGCACGCGCAGGCGCAGCGCGGCGCCGAGCGCGAGCTCGAGCAGCGGCACCAGCATGGCGATGCCGCCCGCATCGAGCTGCGTCAGCCCGCGCGCGGGGTCATGCGCGCGCACCATGCAGCGCAGCAGCGCCGCCGCGTCGTCGCGCCGCGCGAGCGGCAGGTCGGCGCGCGCGGCGATCTCCTCCACCGGCCCGGCCGCGAGCACGCGCCCCGCCTCGATCAGCACGAGCGTGTCGGCCAGCCGCGCCACCTCGTCGAGCGCGTGGGTGACGTAGAGGATCGGCAGCGCGAGCGCGCCGCGCAGCCGCGCGAGATAGGGCAGGATCTCGGATTTGCGCTCCGCATCCAGGCTGGCGAGCGGCTCGTCCATGAGCAGCAGGCGCGGTTGCGCGAGCAGCGCGCGGCCGATCGCGACGCGCTGGCGCTCGCCGCCGGAGAGCCGCGTCGGGCGGCGCTCGAGCAGGGGCGCGATGCCGAGCAGGTCCACCACATCGTCGAACCGGATCGGCCCGGCCGGCGGCGCGCGGCGCATGCCGTAGCGCAGATTGGTCGCGACGCTCATATGCGGAAACAGCCGCGCATCCTGGAAGACGAGCCCGACCCGGCGGCGCTCGGGCGGCAGGAACAGCCCCGCCGCGCTGTCCGCGAGCACGGTGTCCGCCCACCGCGACGCGCCCGCGCATCCGGGCGGAGCAGCCCGGCGATCGCGGCGATGATCGTGCTCTTGCCGCTGCCCGACGGGCCGAACAGCGCGGTCACGCCGGGCGTCGGCGCGGTGAAGGCCGCATCGAGCGTGAAGCCGCCGAAGGCGTGGCGCAGCGCGACCGAGAGCGTCACCGCCCGAGCGCCGCGCCCAGCCGCCGCCCGGCCAGCTCCGCGAGCCCGAGCCCCGCCACGGCCAGCGCCATCGAGACGAGCGAGAGCCGCGCCGCGGCCGCCTCGCCGCCCGGCGCCTGCAGGGCGGAGTAGATCGCGAGCGGCAGCGTGCGGGTCTGGCCCGGGATATTGGCCGCGAAGGTGATCACCGCGCCGAATTCGCCGAGGCTCGCGGCGAAGGCGACGATGGCGCCCACCAGGATGCCGGGCGCGGCGAGCGGCAGGGTGATGGTGACGAGCCGGTCGAGCCGCCCTGCGCCGAGGCTGCGCGCCGCCGCCTCGAGCCCGGGATCCACCTGGTCGAGCGAGAGCCGGATGGCGCGCACCATCAGCGGGAAGGACATGGTGGCGCAGGCCAGCGCCGCGCCCGCGCGTGGTGAAGGCGAGGCGCACGCCGAACCAGCCGATAGAGCAGCGCGCCGATCGGCCCGTGCACGCCGAACACCAGCAGCAGCAGCCAGCCCACCACCACCGGCGGCAGCACCATCGGCAGATGCACCACCGCGTCGAGCGCGCCGCGCCCCCAGAACCGGCAGCGCGCCAGCACCCAGGCCACCACCACGGCGAGCGGCAGCCCGAACCCCACGGCGCGCGCCGCGACCGCGAGGCTGAGCCGCACCGCCTCCCATTCGCTCCGGCGCGAGGATCGCGCTACCCCACCCTTGCAAGGCTACTCCACGCCGAAGCCGCGCCTGCCGAACGCCGCCATCGCGGCCGGCGATTGCAGGAAGGCCAGGAAGTCGCGCGCCTCCTTGGTGTCGCCCGACTTCACGATCGGCGAACGGGTAGAGGATCGGGTCATGGCTCGAGGCCGGGAAGATGCCGGCCACCGCGACGCCGGGCGCGCCGCCGCATCCGTGCGCATAGACGATGCCGGCCGGGGCCTCGCCGCGCTCGACCAGCAGCAGCGCGCCGCGCACATCCTCGGCAGGCGCGAGGCGGGGCTGCGCCGCGTCCCACAGGCCGAGCTTCTTCAGCGCCTGCTCGGCATAGATGCCGGCCGGCACATGCGCGGGATCACCCACGGCGAGCCGCCCGTTCGGCGCCGAGCAGCGCGTGCGAGGTCGAAGCCGGGCCCGATCGCGATCGCGCGCTTCTGCGCCGCCGGCACCACGAGCACGAGGTCGTTGCGCAGCAGGTCCTTGCGCGTGTCGGGCACGATCAGGTTGCGCTTGGCCAGGTAATCCATCCACTGCTCGTCGGCGGAGGCGAAGATGTTGGCCGGCGCGCCCTGCTCGATCTGCCGCGCCAGCGTGGAGCTCGCGGCCAGCGAGGTGCGCGGCGCGGCATGGCCCTGGCTGCTGCCAGAGCGCGGCGAGATCCTTCATCACGTCGGTCAGGCTCGCGGCGGCGAAGACCGTGACCGGCTGGGGCGCTTCTGCCCGTGCGGCCACGGGCAGAAGCAGGGCGAGGGCAAGCAGCAGGGCGCGCATCGGCAGGCTCCGATGGATCGCGCGGGCCGGCAGCGGCGCGCCGAGGACGATGTGCTACGATATGTCCGCCCGGCCATATCGCGCAAACCCGCCTCCGCCGTGCTTGTCTCGCCGCATGGTGAAGCTGCGTCATCCGGAACGGCCGGGGCTGCATCTGCGTGTCGTCATCGAGGGGGGCGTTGCCATGGGGCCGGGGCGGGCGGAGCTGCTCGAGGGGATACGCGAAACCGGCTCGATCGCGGCCGCGGGGCGGCGGATGGGCATGAGCTACAAGCGCGCCTGGGGGCTGGTGGAGGCGATGAACGCCGCGTTCCGGGCGCCGCTCGTCGATGCGGCCAAGGGCGGCGCGGGCGGCGGCGGCGCCGTCGCTCACCGAGGCGGGGGAGAGCGTGCTCGCCGCCTATCGCCGGCTGGAGGCGCGCGGCCGAGGCGGCGGGCTCCGCGGAGCTCGCCATGATCGCGGATGCGGCGCGGAGGCCGGCATGAGTCCCGCCGCCTCGCCCGCCCAGGTGCTCCGCCTCGAGCGCACCGGCCTCAACGCGCTGCCCGCGCTCCGCACCGTGTTCGACGGCAGCTGGATCATCCGCATCGCGCGCGGCGGGCTGATGAAGCGCGCCAATTCCGTCACCTGCCTCGACCCCGCGGATGGCGAGGACATCGCGGCCCGGCATCCCCTATGTCGAGGCGATCTATCGCCGCTTCCACATGCCGGCGATGTTCCGCGTCACCCCGCTCATGCCGCCCGCGCTCGATGCGGCGCTCACCGAGCGCGGCTATTCGAACGAGGACGAGCGCGTGCTGCTGCGCGCCGAGCTCACGCCCGCCGCTGCGCGCCGCCGAAGGACGCGTTCCCCGAAGCGCCAGCCGACGGCTGGCTCGAGGTGCTGGGCACCAGCATGACGGAGGAGCGGCTCGACGAGGTGCGCGAATGCATCGCGCTGCTCGCGCTGCCCTCCTTCTTCCCGCTGCTCAAGCACGAGGGCCAGCCCGCCTGCGCGGTGCGCGTCACGATCGACGGGCGCTACGCCGCGATCTTCGACATCACCACGATCCCGGCCGCGCGCCGCGCCGGGCTCGCGCGGCAGATCATGTTCGAGTCGATGACCTCCGCCGCCGCGCGCGGCGCGCGCGTCGCCTGGCTGCAGCTCCCCGCGAGCAACGCCCCCGCGCTCGCGCTCTATCGCTCGCTCGGCTTCGTGGAGGCCTATCGCTACCGCTTCCGCGCGAAGTGAACGCGTCAGGCGCGGTGGAAGGGCCGGTCCCCCTTCACCGTCACGCGGTAGCCGTGCCGCGTATGCGGGAAGTAGTCCCAGAGCGCATGGTGCTGCGCCGAGCGGTTGTCCCAGAACGCGACGGAGTTCTTCTCCCAGCGGAAGCGGCAGGCGAATTCCGGCGTCTCGATGTGGCGGAACAGGAATTGCGAGCAGCGCATCGCTCTCCTCCTGGCGGAGCTGCACGATGCGCGTCGTGAAGAAGGAATTCACGAACAGCGCCTGCCGCCCGGTCACCGGATGGGTGCGGACCACCGGATGCTCGGCGCTGCGGATAGACGCGGCCCGCGATCATTCGCTCGTGTAGCGCCCGCGATAGAGCTTCTCGCCGTCATGGATCGCCGTGAGCCCGGCGAGGAAGTCGCCGCATCGGCGCGGAGAGCGCCTCGTAGGCGGCATACATGTTGGCGAACATCGTGTCCCCGCCGACATCGGGCAGCGTCTCGAGATGCAGGATGCTGCCCATCGGCGGCTCCTCCTCGCAGGACACGTCCGAGTGCCAGGATTCGCCGTTGACGAATTTCGAATTCGCGTCGGCGTGGATGATCATCACCTCGGGGTGGCCCGGCACCGAGGGCGCCGCCGGATGCACGTGCAGCTCGCCGAAGCGGCGGCCGAACGCCATCTGCTTCTCGTGATCCACCGTCTGGTCGCGGAAGAAGATGACGAGGTTTTCCATCAGCGCGTCGTGCACTTCCTGGAACACCTGGTTGCCCATCGGCTGCGACAGGTCGACGCCGAAGATCTCGGCGCCGATCACCGGCGTCACCTTGCGGACCTGATCGTCTCGTACGCCATGGCCTCCTCCTTTATCGCTGCATGCCCCATGCCTGCACCGTGCGCCGCTCGACGATGCGGAAGAACAGGCTCTCCACCAGCAGCCCGATCACGATCACGGTCAGCAGCCCGGCGAAGACCCGCGTCGTGTCGAGCTCCGCGCGCGCCTCGTAGATATACCAGCCGAGCCCGCCGCCGCGCGAGGATACGCCGAAGACGAGCTCCGCCGCGATCAGCGTGCGCCAGGAGAAGGCCCAGCCGATCTTGAGCCCGGTGAGGATCGCGGGCGTCGCCGCCGGCACCAGGATCAGCGCGACATAGCGCAACCCGCGCAGCCCGCAATTGCGCCCGCTCATGCGCAGCACCTCGGGCACCGCACGGAAGCCCGAGAGCGTGTTGAGCGCCACCGGCCAGAGCACCGAATGCGCGATGACGAAGACGAGCGAGGGCAGGCCGAGCCCGAACCAGATCAGCGCGAGCGGCAGCAGCGCCACCGCGGGCAGCGGGTTGAACATCGCCGTCAGCGTCGCGAGCAGATCCGCGCCGAGCCGCGTGCCGACCGCGAGCGCGGTGAGCAGGCCGGCGAGCGCAAGGCCGAGCGCGTAGCCGATCACGAGTGGGCGCAGCGAGGTCACGATGCGGTTCGGCAAGCGTGCCGTTCAGCAGGTCCGTCCACAGCGTCGCCAGCGTGTCGCCGAGCGTGGGCAGCAGCAGCGGATTGTCGAGATACCGCGCATAGGATTCCCAGATCGCGGCGAGCACGACGATGATCGCGAGCCGCCGCACCCAGTCCTGCTGCACGCATGCGCTGCAATGGCGGCAGCGGACGCGCGACATCGCCGATGCCGCTCGCATCGACGGGCGCGCGCTCGAATTCGGGCCGGGTGACGAGCTCGTTCATTCCGCGACAGGCCTCCGGGCTCGCGGCGCTCGAAGAGCAGCGCGTGGATGCGCTGCGACAGCGCGCCGAAGCCCGGGCTGCCGATATCGCCGGCACCGAAGCGCGACGCGTCGAGCTCCGCGCGCACGCGGCCGGGATGCGGCGAGAGGATGAGGATGCGCGAGCCGACGATGATCGCCTCCTCGATGGAATGCGTCACGAACAGCACGGTGAAGCGGAGCTGCGACCACAGCGCGAGCAGATCCTCCTGCATGGCGCGCCGCGTCAGCGCATCGAGCGCGGCGAAGGGCTCGTCCATCAGCAGGATATCGGGCTCGAGCGCCATGGCGCGCGCGATGGCGACGCGCATCTTCATGCCGCCCGAGAGCGTGTGCGGATAGGCGTCGCGGAACTTGTCGAGCCTCACGCGCTCGATCGCCGCCAGCGCCCGCGCCTCCGCGTCGCGCGCGCGGCGAAGCGGCGCGCCGCCAGCATGGGGAACAGCACGTTGCCGAGCACCGTCTTCCACGGCATGAGCTGCTCGAAATCCTGGAACACCATCATGCGGTCCGGCCCCGGCCCCGCGATCGGCCTGCCACGGATGTGGAACGCGCCGGAGCTCGGCCGCATGAACCCGCCCGCCGCCTTGAGCAGCGTGGACTTGCCGCATCCCGACGGGCCGAGCAGGACGTAGCGGTCGCCCTCGTGCACCGCGAAGCTCACCTGGTAGGTGGCGGTGACGAGATGCGTCGCGGTGCGATATTGCAGCGTGACGTCCCGCGCATCGAGCAGCGGCGTCAGCTGCCATTCGCGCTGCCGATCTCGGGGAAGAACGCGTCCTGCCAGCGCGCCGGCGCGGCCGGGATGGCGCCGGTGTCGTGCATGAAGGTCGCGAAATGCATGATCTGCTTCGGCGTGGTCGTCCATTCGTTCTCGGGCAGCCGCATCATCTTGATCGCATCCTCGGCCGACATCTTCGGATGCTCGACCCGCATCCAGGCCGCGGCCGCCTCCTCCGGTTTCTCCGTGATGATCTTCATCGCGTCGTCGAGCGCGGCGATGAAGGCGGCCACCTCCTTGGGATGCGCGTCGTGATAGCGCGCCGTCGCCCAGACGACGTTGAATGTATGCGGCCCGCCGAGCACGTCGTAGCTGTTGAGCACGCGATGGATGCGCGGGTCCTTGAGCTCCTCGTACATATAGGGCGCCGAGCCGAAATGCGCGTCGATCTCCGTCCTGCCGCCCATCAGCGCGGCGATAGGCGTCCGGATGCCCCATCGAGACGGTGAGCGTGTCGAGCTTGTCCTCCTTGCCCTTCCCGAACGCCTGCTGCGCCGCCATCTGCAGCACGACGGCCTGGATCGAGACCTTCACCGCCGGCAGGCGCGATGCGATCCTTCTCGGTGAAATCGGCGATCGTCTTCACCGCCGGATTGCTGCGTGTTGAGCCAGAGCGGCATGGCGTTGAGCGCGGCCACGCCCTTCACGCGCAGATTGCTGCGCGTCTTCGCCCAGATCGTCAGCATCGGCCCGACGCCGCCCGAGGCGAAATCGAGATTGCCCGAGATCAGCGCCTCGTTGATCGGCGTGCCGCCGGTGAAGGTGAGCCATTCCGG
>CAWGJC010000018.1:0-47938 GCA_963822815.1 uncultured Alphaproteobacteria bacterium | reverse complement strand
ACGGCCAGGTTCAGTCGGGAGCGGCATGTCCGGTATTTTGTTGGGCAGCTGGAGACCGGACCGTCGCGAAACCACCTACAGCACAGCCGGAACTGCACGTTCGGGCGCTCCGCTCACTTCCGGCCGGTCCGTAGCATCTCCGCCATCGCATCCGCGAGGTGGCCGAGCGCCGCGCTCATGGCGGCGACCAGATCGCCGGTCGAGCCCGAGGCCGGGCGCTCGGTGAAGCGGAGCGGCGCGCGCGGCGAGGGCGCGCCCGCGGCGGCTGCGCTCGACCGCCACCTGCGCCGCCAGCACCACCACCCCGGAGGTGTCGAGGTCGAAGCGCTGCACGTCCACCTCGACGATGGTGTCGGCATCGGCGGTGATCGCGCCCGATTCGGTGAACACCGCGGTCCCGTGCAGGCGCTGGCGCTCAGATCCGCGCGAACATGCGCGATCGATGTCGCCGGCCGGCTCGCCCAGGCCGGGTCCCGTCGATGTGCACGATAACCCGCCTGGCGCGGACCATGGTATCCCGGTCGAGATAGCCGGTGAAGCGATCGGGCGGAGCTGACGCTGGGCGGCTCGTCGTCGATCGCTGTGCCTGGTACCGACCCCAAGGAGAGCTTGCCGCGGCGCAGGCCAGCCGGCCAGCCCGGGTCCGCCCCCGAGGGCCCCGATGCAGCACGCGGCGCGGCAGTTCGATCATCGCTCCGTCGCCTGGCGGTGTGGCGCGGATCAGGGCCTCGGCGTCGATCAGGTAGTCGGTTCAGCCGGATCGAGCGCGCGGCGTCGTTTCATCTGCCAGAGCAGCTGGTCGAGCCCGCGGCGGAAGTCGGACTCCCCGCCGCCCCCGGCATCGTCTCCGCCGAGCACGCGGTCCGCCTGAGTCTGCTGCCTCCTGGAGCCTGCTGTGCGACCGCTGGCAGGTGCTGCAACGTCGTGCCCAGCTCTGCATCGTCTTCCGGCACCATGTCGCGCACCGTGGTCAGTGTCTCGGACAGGTCTTCTTGGATCGTCTCGATCCCAGCTCGTCGATCCGCCCACTGTCTCGGTCGAGCGCGCGTAGCTGTTGTTCAGGTTCGCGGCGATCGTGTCGAGCGGGGGCCTGGTCGAGCTTGCCGATGAAATTGCTGGCCGAGGCCAGGATCGAGGCGCAGCCCCCGCTGCGTTGGGCAAGCACGATCGTGCTGCCCTTGGTGGCTCGATTGAACGCCCGGCTCAGGCGTTTGTGAGAAAGGCGAGCTCAGAGCCCGCGCTGCGGCGGCTCACAGAGTCCGCCGTTGGACCTGCACCAGGAGCCCCCGCGACGCCAGGTCGCGGCTCACCGCCTTTGAAACTCCTGCAACTGGACCGCGGTCCGGAGGGGAGCACTCGCTCTCGTCTGCACCTCTGTCGCGAACCCCAACTGCGCGTGCCCGGCCGGATCGAGCTCCGGACGCGACACTGTCCATCATCGTCTGACCTGGATGTCGAAGAAATCGACTGGCGAGCCCGGTGACAGCCTGGACATGCTCGTCCCGCGATACAGACGATGAAGCCACGTGCTTTGTGAGCCTGATGCGATTGTGGCTCGCAGTAAACCTCGTAGAGCTGCAACATGTAACCCGGCTTCTGGCTGGGCGGCGAGGCGGCGGGATCCCCCGGGGTCAGAAGGAAGGTGAGTCCCGCCCGACAGAGAGAATCGCCCGCAGGCTGGCGATCTCCACTCACGCCCTGCGGTCCGAGCTGGACCGAGAGGCCGGAGACGTTCCAGACGCGTGTCCTGGCGGACGAAACTGTCGAATGGTTTGCGGATGAACACGCGGACGCCGATCGGTCCGGTGAGGCCGGGCTGGTCATGGCCGAGCACCTTGCCGACCGGCAGGTCGCGGTAGAACACCGTGCGCCCTGCTCAGCGAGCCCAGCGGCTGCGCGGTCAGGGTGAAGGTGCTGCCGGGTTCGTCGGAGCGCACGCCTGGCGGCTGCTCGATCCGACGAAACCGCGCCGCTTCTTGCCTCGGGATCGCCGGATCGAACTCGATATAGGCGCCGGAGACGATCGTCTCGAGACCGGAGATGCTGCCGCGCTCAGCCGGCCGCACGACCCAGAACGCCGCGTGGTCGGTGAGGCGCGGCGTCGCCTCGGAATTCATCCGCACCCGCACCCGCACATGGGTCATGTCGGGCTCGAGCCGCACGCTCTCCGCCGTGCCGAGCGCCACCGCCTTGTGCTGCACCCTGGTCTGCCCGGCGGTGATGCCGGCGCCGGACAGGAAGGTGATGGTGATGGTGGGCCCCTGCTGCGACAGCGCGCGCCAGCCGAGATATCGGCGACCGCCGCGGCGAGACGGATGAGCGACATCAGCGAGACCCGCCGCCGCCGCCGCACCCGCGCCACCGGCACCGAGCCGCCTCCCCGCGGGGAAGGCGGATCGCCGGCGCTCACGCGGCGCGCCCCGGCCTCGGGCGGACGGGCTCCGCTCCGGCGGCGTCCCACATCAGCCGTGGATCGATGCTGCCCGCCGCCACATCGTCAGGACCACGACGGCGGCGAAGCAGACCGCGCCGAGGCGGGGCGTCACGTTGGCGAGGAAGCCGAGCCGCACCAGCGAGACCAGCACCGGAGCACGAAGACGTCGATCATCGACGATCGTCCGATCACGTGGACGACGCGGTACAGCGGGGTGCGGCGGCGCAGCGGCCGCGCCAGCGGGCTGCGTGCTGATCAGCATGACGGCCAGGCTGGCGAGCTTCAGCGTCGGGACGGCGAGGCTCGCGACGAAGACGAGGATCAGATCGGCACCCTCTCGACCGCGATCAACTCCTGCACCCCGCCGAAGATCGTCGGCGAGATCGTGCTGCCGAGCTCGGTGACCGTCACGACTGGGTAGAGATTTGCTGGCACGTAGAGGATTGCGGCGGCGCGGACCTGGCCGAGGTGCGGGCGACGCTCTCGGGCTTGCGCGGGGTGAGGATGGTGCCGCAGCGGCGGCAGCGGCGCCTCCTCGCCCGGCGCGACCGCGCTGACCAGGCGGCAGCAGGGGCAGCCGACCTGGATCGAGGGCGGCCGCCGCTCCCCGGCGCCGCCGCACCACCGCCCCCCCCGCGCTCGCGCCGATCCGCTCAGCTCTTCCCGACGCTTTCCGGATCCAGCGTCACGTCGGCGGCGACGATGACCAGCATCAGGCCGGCAAGCGCGTAGGCGGCCGGCCCGACTCGACATGGCCATGGTGGAGACCGCGTGTAGGCGACGAAGACGCCAATAGTTCACCTCGATCATCGCCCAGGGCTCAGCGTCCGTACCAGCGGAACGGGACGTAGAGCCAGCGTGGCGGCCGCCGCAGCCCGAGGCCGAAGGAGACGATCGCCAGCACCACGAGCTTGGCGATCGGCAGCAGGATCACGGTCGCCAGCAGCACGAGCGTGAGTTCCCAGGCGCCGCCGCCCTCGAAGGACTGCGCGGCCGAGATCAGGGTGGTTCGGTCCCACGACCGCGCATGTCGAAGCCCATGAAGGGAAGGCTGATCGCGATGCCGTAGAGGATGAGGCCGGTGACCGAGAGGGCGCGGCTCCAGCGCATCGCATCGTGCCGCGGCCGCCACAGCACCGCGCCGCACCGGGTGCAGATCGCGGCATGACCCGGCCCGATGATCGGGCGGCGTTGCAGCAGCCCGCAATCCGGGCATTCGAGGAGCCGCGCCGCCGGCGCGTGAAGATCGTCAGGGGCCAAGATCGCTGGGACCTCGGAAGGGGACGCAGGGGCGCATGGCGCCGCCCGCCTTAGCACGCCGCCTTCGCCCTGGGCAGCCGGCGCTCCGTTGATTGCGGGCCGCCGACCCGAGCGCTATACCGCCCCGACCCTCCGGACGCCGACGTAGCTCAGGGGTAGGCAACTGATTCGTAATCAGTAGGCCCTTGGTTCAAATCCGAGCGTCGGCACCAGCTTTTGAGGAGAGTCGGCTTTCGGGCGACGATGGGCGCATGAGCGGCACGGCCTCTCGGCGATCGGGGCGCCTCCCATCCGCCAGGCCGAGGAGGCTTGTTGCGCCGCCTGACCGGCGTCATCGTGCAGGGGCAAAGGCCGGCGCCGGCCGACGGCACATCTTGGGAGGAACGCGCAGTGTCCGCAACGACGGCCAACCAGACGGCGATGGACAGCGCCGTCCGCTACCTTGTCGCGAAATACAATCCGCAAGGGCGCGCGGATCGGCTGGATCATGATGGCCTCGATCCTTGTCGAGGCGTGGGATCTCTATTCGATCGCCTTCGTGCTGGTCTTCATCCGCGAGCAGTTCCATCCGACCCCGCTGCTGCTCGGCCTCGCCGCGGCCGGCACGCAGGGCGGCGCAGTCGTGGGCGCGATCCTCGGCGGCTGGCTGACCGACAAGATCGGCCGGCGCGTGATGTTCCTCTCGACGATGATGATGTTCATCATCTTCGCCATCGCGCAGGCCTTCGTGCCCGATGTCGCCTGGCTCGCGATCATCCGCCTCATCCTCGGCATTCCGCTCGGGAGCGACATCTCGAACGGCTACACCTACATCATGGATTCGATGCCGAAGGGCGATCGCGAGGTGATGGGCAATCGCTGGCAGTTCATGTTCGCGATCGGCCAGGTGCTCACGCTCGGCGTCGTCACCATCTTCATCGTCGCGCAGATGCCGCACGAGCTGATCTGGCGCGTGACGCTCGGGCTAGGCGCGGTGCCGGCGGCGATCATCCTGTTCCTGCGCCACGACCTGCCGGAAACCGCGGTCTGGCTGATCCGGCGCGGCCGTTTCCGGGAGGCGAAGCAGGTATCGATGCAGATGTTCGACGACCGGCTCGACATGCTGCCGGACCGCGACATCACCGTCCCGCACCCGCGCGCGGCGGATTTCTTTGCCGAGACGCGGCGTGATCCGTTCCGCTGGCGCGCGACGCTGTTCGGCTGGATCGCCTGCGTCGCGCAGAGCGGCGAGTTCTCCACCTTCGCGTTCTACATCCCGACCCTCTTCGTCATGGTCGGCGTCTCCTCGATCCTCGGCACCACGCTGGTGACGATGGCGCTCTACATCATCGCCGCGATCTCCGGCTGGGTCGGGCCGCTGATCACGCCGCGCATCGGGCATCGCGGCATCAGCATCTGGGGCTTCGGGATCGTGCTGGTCTCGCTGCTCGTCGCGGCGGGCGCGCTCTATACGAGCACAAAATGGCTGCTGCCCTTCGCCGCCGCGGCGATGCTCTGGGGCCATTACTGGGACGCGTCGAACTGCATGACGATCCCGTCGGTGGTGGCGCGGCCGCAATATCGCGGCACCGCCGCCGGCGTCGCCTACATGTTCGTGAAATTGCCGGCGTTCCTGTCGATCTTCCTGTTCCCGTCGCTCTTCGCGGCGATCGGCCAGGCGAGCGCCACGCTCTTCGTCACCATCTTCCCACTGGTCGGCCTTCTCGCGGCGATCTTCATCCTGCCAGAAGTCTATGGCTATGAGCAGGACTAGCGCATGATCGTTTCAGGCCGAGTCGGCCTGGAACGTGAATCACTCGCTCGAACAATTCGCTAGAGCAGGCCGATGACCTGAAGGGAACCAGTCATGCTCTAGCCTCCGATCGCCCTGACTGGAATCAGTCAGGGCGTGAATCGGCAGCCCAACGATACAGGGACCCGAATCGCCCTGACCACAGTCAGGGCGATTCGGGTCTAGTCCAAAGCCGGTCGGACCACGTTCTCGAGCGGCGCGCCGGACATGAGCCTGTTGACATTGCGCGCCATGAGTTCGCGGCGGCGGCGGATGGTGCCGCTGGTCCAGCCCGACATGTGCGGCGTCATCACCACATTCGGGAGCGCGTGGAACGGCAGCGCGGACGGCATCGCATTCGGCTCCGCCGCGCTCGGATAGCGGTACCAGGTGTCGATGACCGCGCCGCCGATCCGTCGCGCCGCCAACGCGTCGTAGAGCGCCGCCTCGTCGATCACCGGGCCGCGGCCGACATTGAGGATCACCGCATCCTGCCGCATCGTCGCCAGCGCGTCGCGCCCGACAAGCCCGCGCGTTTCCTCGGTGAGCGGCAGCGACACCACGATCGCATCGGCTGCCGGCCAGAATCCGCGGTCGTGCAGCCCGAAGGCGCGGTCGAAGAGGGGCGAAGCCGGCACCGGCGAGCGGTTCGCGACCACGACCCGCATGCCGAAGGCGCGCGCGCAGGCGGCGATCGCCTTGCCGATATGGCCGAAGCCGAGCAGGCCGAGCGTGAGATCCGACAGCTCGCGGTGCACGCGGGCGGGATCGCCGGCCTGATACGCCCAGTCGCCGCGCCGCAGCCGCGCATCCGCATCGGCGAGCGGAACGCAGCGCGCGAGCAGCGCCGCGATCACGTATTCCGCGATCGCCTGCTCGTGGCCGAAGCAGTTGCAGACAGTGGCGGACCGCGGCAGCGCCTCCATCCGGATGCCGTCATAGCCGGCGGCGGGTGCGTGCAGCAGCCGGAGCTGCTCCGGCGCGGGATCGGCGCCGAAGCGATTCGTCACCAGCACCTCCGCCGCGGCGTAGGCGACGCGCTCGCGCTCGACGGTCAGCGCCACCGGCAGCACGGCGATCTCTGCCGGCACCTCGAGCAGCGCCGCGAACCCCTCGGCGAAGGTCGCGGTATCCTCGCCGTGGAAGACGATCCGCATCGCGGCCTCAGCGGAACGGCTCGTAGGTGCCGATCGAGTTGCCGCCATCGACCGCGAGCACGGCGCCGGTGATGAAGGACGCGTTCTCCGAGCAGAGGAACAGCACCGCGTTCGGCGTGTGCTCGGGCCCGCTCGTGTGCCCGAGCGGAATGCGCGCCTTCATCTTCTCGACATACTGCGTCCGGCAGCTTGCTCACCTCGCTGCCCGGCGCGAAGCCGGGTTCGACGACATTGACGCGGATGCGATGCGGCGCGAGCTCCAGCGCCTGGCCCTTGGTCAACCGTTCCAGCGCCGTCTTCGACGTGCAGTAAGGCACCGAACCGATGCGCATCTGCCGCGACGCGCCGGAGCCGATGTTGACGATCGCGCCCTGCACACCTTGCGCGATCATCAGCCGCGCCATCGCGCGGGTGACGAGGAACGGCGCCCGCACGTTCACCTCCATCATCCGATCCCACTCGCCGATGTCGAGATCGAGCAGGATGCCGGTGCGCGGATAGATGCCGGCATTGTTGACCACGATGTCAGGCGCACCCCATCGCTCGCCGACGAGCGCCGCCAGCGCGTTGATCGACGCTTCCTCGCGCAGCTCGGTCGCGTGCAGCAGGGTGGTCGCCGGATCGGCCCCGAGCTTCGCCGGCAGCGCGTCCAGGCGATCGCGGCGGATATCGGACAGGCACAGCACCGCCCCCGCCCTGGCGAACGCCGTCGCGATCCAGCCGCCGAAAATCCCCGCCGCGCCGGTGACCACGACACGCTTGCCCGTGAAATCCATCCTTCGCTCCCGTCGCGCCTGGGGCCTTCGTCAGGAACGCTCGCCGCGTACCGATGTCAACCGCCCTCGGGCCGGTCACCGGGTTCGGCGCATGGGCGCGGCGTCGCATCGGATCAGCGCATCTTCAGCAGCACGACGCGGTCGCTGCTCGGATCGGTCGTCCGGCGCAGCGAGGCGACCGCCGCGGCGGTGACCGGGGCGGCGTTGTTGCCCCAGCCCGCGCGGATGAAGCTCACCACGTCCGCGATCTGCTGGTCGCTGAGCTGCAGGCGGAATTGCGGCATGCGGTAGGGCAGCGGCGTGCCGCGGACGACCAGCGGCGCGGCGCCGTTCAGCACCAGATTGATGAGCGAGGACGGATCGTTGTCGAGCACCACCGGATTGCCGGCGACGCCCGGAATGCTCGGCGCGAAGCCCCTGCCGTCGGCGCCGTGGCAGGTCGCGCAATTCGCCGCGTAGAGCGTGGCGCCGGCGCTGTGCCGGATCCGGCCGGCGCACGATCGCCGTGGTCGCGGCGATCGTAGGCCGGCGCCGGCTCGGTCGCGGTGGGCGGCAGCGATTTCAGGTAGACCGCGATGGCGTGCAGATCGGCGTCGGACAGATAGGGCGTGCTGTTGTTGAGCACGTCGGTCATCGAGCCGAAGGCCGAGCCGCGCTGGTTGTGGCCGGTCCTGAGGAACTGCACGATGTCCGCCGCCGACCAGGTGCCGAGGCCGGTGCGGACATTGCCGCGCAGATCGGTCGCCGACCATCCGTCGAGCTCCGCGCCGGCGAGAAATGCGCCGCCGCGCTCGCTGAGCGCCTTCTCCTGCAACATCAGCCCGCGCGGCGTGTGGCACGCGCCGCAATGCCCGAGCCCCTGCACGAGATAGGCGCCGCGATTCCACTCGGCGTCGTGGCCCGGGATCGGCAACGTAGCGGCCGCCGCCGGCGAAAAACGCGTTCCACACCGCGAGCGGCCAGCGGAAGCTCAGCACCGCGGGAATTTCGTTGCGCCGGTTCGCCTGGTGCACCGGCGGCACCTCGTTCATGAAGAAGTCGTAGAGCGCGCCGACGTCGGCATCGGTCAGCTTGGCATAGGAAGGATAGGGCATCGCCGGATAGAGATGGTGCCCGTCCTTGGCGATGCCCTGCCGCACGGCGCGATCGAAATCCGCGCGCGTGTAGTTGCCGATGCCGGTATCGGGATCGGGCGTGATGTTGGTCGAGTAGATCGCGCCGAGCGGCGTGCCCATCTTCAGCCCGCCGGCGAAGGCCTTGCCGCCCGGCACCGAATGGCAGGACGACGCAATCGCCGGCGCGCGCCAGATATTCGCCCGTGTTCGTGGGCTCCGCCGGCTGCGCGGTTGCGGTGGTTGCGCAGGCAAGCAAGCCGAGCAGCGCAATCGCGACACGCACGATCGCGCGCCGGCCGCCGTGCGGATCCCGCCATCGGTGCTGCCTAGACCGCGCCCGACAGATCGTGATCCATGATCGGCAGCGAGCGGATGCGCTTGCCGGTGCGCGCGAAGATGGCGTTGCACACCGCGGCGGCGACCGGGCCGGCGCCGGGCTCGCCGACGCCGCCCCATTTGCCGCCGCCGGTCAGCGCGAAATGCACGTCGATCTTCGGCGCCTGCGCGAGCCGCACCATCGGATAGCTGTCGAAATTGCCCTGCTCGGGCACGCCGTCCTTGATGGTGATCTTGCCGTAGAGCGCGGCGGTCAGGGCGAAGACGCGCCGCCCCTCCATCTGCTCGGCGACGGTGAGCGGGTTGACGGCGTGGCCGCAATCGACCGCGAGCGTGATCCTCTCGACCTTCAGCTCGCCGTTGGTGTCGAGCGCGATCTCGGCGACCTCGCCGACGATCGTGCCGTAGCACTCGAAGATCGCGATGCCGCGGCTGCGGCCCGGCGCGAGCGGCTTGCCCCAGCTCGCCCTTCTCCGCGACCGTGTCGAGCACCTTCAGCCAGTCCGCCTTGCCCTCCAGCAGCTTGCGCCGGAACTGATAGGGGTCCTGCCCGGCGGCCACGGCCAGCTCGTCGATGAAGCTCTCGATGGCGAAGGCGTTCTGCGATGCGCCGACCGAGCGCCAGAATCCGACCGGCACGTGCGTGTTCTTCAGCACGCACTCGACGCGGGTGTTCGCGATCGGGTAGGGGTTGTTGGCCAGACCCTCGACCGCCATCGGCTCGACGCCGCTCGGCGACCGGCATTGAGGCCGAGCGAGCGCAGCAGCGAGCCCACCGCCGTGCGGATGGTCCAGGCCTCGGGCATGCCGTCCGCGCCGAGCGCGGCCTTGAAGCTGATCGCGGCCTGCGGCCGGAAGCGGTCGTGGCGGATGTCCTCCTCGCGCGTCCAGATCAGCTTGACCGGCCGCCCGACGAGTCTTCGCCACTTCGATCGCCTGGATCATCTCGTCGTTGAACGATTTGCGGCCGAAGCCGCCGCCGACATAGGTGTTGTGGATGTAGACCTGCTCGGGCTGCAGCCCGGCGGCCTTCGCCGCGGCCTGCAAGCGTGCGGTCCGCCGCCTGGGTGCCGACCCAGACGTCGAGCCGGTCCGGCTGCAGATGCACCGTGGCGTTCATCGGCTCCATCGGCGCGTGCGCGAGATAGGGCACCTCGTAGGTCGCCTCGATGAGCTTCGGCGCGCTGGCGAGGCGCGTCGCGGCATCGCCGTCATTGCGCGCGACCGCGGCCGGGCCGGCGAGCGATGCGGCGCGATACTCCTGCGCGAAGCCCGCGCTGTCGGTGGCGCCGGCGAGCCCGACATTCCATTCGGGGTGCAGCTTCGCGAGCGCCTGCTGCGCGCGCCAGAAGCTGCCGGTCGCGACCACCGCCACGGCGTCCGGCAGGCGCACCACCTGCACGATCCCCGGCGCGCCCTTGAGCGGCGACTGATCGACGCTCGCGAGCGTGCCGCCCGGCACCGGACAGGCGCGGATCGCGGCGAACACCATGCCGGCGATCCGCGTGTCGATCGCGAACTTCGCCGAGCCGTCCACCTTGTGCGGCACGTCGAGCCGCGGCATCGGCTTGCCGACGAGGGTGAACTGCTCGGGCGTCTTGATCGCCG
This sequence comes from uncultured Alphaproteobacteria bacterium, assembly GCA_963822815.1. Lineage (GTDB taxonomy): Bacteria > Pseudomonadota > Alphaproteobacteria > Acetobacterales > Acetobacteraceae > CAWGJC01. The sequence goes on along the minus strand of CAWGJC010000018.1, from coordinate 37,481 downwards.
GCTCCGCGGCGAGCGTGATCTTCGCGGCATCGGCAGCAAGCTCGCCGAAGCGCAGCGTGCGGCTCGAGGCGGCGTGCAGCACGACGCCGTTCGACGCCCTGCATTCGCGCGGCCGGCACGCCCCAGCGCGCGGCGGCGGCCGCGATCAGGCGCTCGCGCGCGCTCGCGCCGACCTGCTGCATGCGGATGCGCGAGTTGCGGACCGAGTGGCTGCCGACCGAGGACATGTCGCCATAGACATCGTTCTCGCGCAGGTTGCGGTTGGCCGAGGCGTATTCGACGCGCACCTTGCTCCAGTCGCAGGCGAGTTCCTCGGCGACGAGCATCGGCAGCGCCGTCATGCTGCCCTGGCCCATCTCCGAGCGCGGATAGCGGATCAGCACGGCATCGTCCGGCTCGATCGCGATCCAGGCATCGAGATCATGCGCGTCCGCGGCGCTGTCGTCCCAGGGCTGCGCCGGTGCGGTTGCGGCCGCGCGCGGGACGCGCGGAGAAGCCGATCGCGAGGCCGCCGGCGAGCGTCGTGCCGGTGACGATGAAGCGGCGCCGGCCGAGCAGCTGCGATCGGGTGCGAGCGGCTTGTTCATGGCCGGCCTCCCGCCCGCATCGCGTCCGCCGCGCGATGGATGGCGCGGCGCAGCCGCTCATAGGTGCCGCAGCGGCAGATATTGGTGATGTTGGCGTCGATGTCGGCGTCGGTCGGGCTCGGGAAACTCCTTGAGGAACGCGACCGCCGCCATGATCTGGCCGGACTGGCAGTAGCCGCATTGCGGCACGTCCTCGGCGATCCAGGCCTGCTGCACCGGATGGCCGCCATCCGGCGACAGGCCCTCGATGGTGGTGATCTGTCGCGCCGTCCAGGCTGCCGATCGGCACCGAGCAGGAGCGCACCGGCTGGCCCTCGACATGCACGGTGCAGGCGCCGCATTGCGCGATGCCGCAGCCGAACTTGGTGCCGGTGAGGCCGATGACATCGCGCAGCACCCAGAGCAGCGGCGTGTCCGGCTCGATATCGACCTGGTGGCGCGTGCCGTTGACGTCGATCGTGATCATGCGGCCTCCCCGCGATGGCGCGCCCGGCAGGCGACCGGACGGCCCATACCCCGGGGTCAAGCATAGCAGCGCGCGCCCCACCAATTCCAGGCGGGCCTTCACGTTCCGTTGTGCGCCGCGCCCGCGGCCCCGGCCGGCCGATCGAATTCGAGGCCGCGGACGCGGGGACGGCGTGACATCATCTCGCGCCATGACCGATCCCTTCGCCGCGATCCGACAGCTTCCGCGCCTTCGCCTCGCGCATCTGCCCACCCCGATGGAGCCGATGACGCGGCTCGCTTCCGTGCTCGGACTGCACGCGCTCCTGGTGAAGCGGGACGATTGCACGGGGCTCGGCGTCGGCGGCAACAAGCTCCGCAAGCTGGAGTTCAGCCTGGCGGCGGCGCTGGCCAAGGGCGCGGACTGCATCGTCTGCGGCGGCGTCGTGCAGTCGAACACCGCGCGGCAGGTCGCGGCGGCCTGCGCGCGGCTCGGCATCGCGTGCCATCTCGGGATCATGCGCGGCCGCCTGGCGCGAACCGAGCCGGGCTACGAGGGCACGGGAAACATCCTGCTCGACCGGCTGTTCGGCGCTGTGGTCCACGACATTGCGTGGGACGAGGATCGCAACCGGCATCTGCGCGCGCTGCTCACGCAACTGGAGGCCGCGGGACGGCGTCCGTATCTGGTGCCCTACGGCGCCTCGGATGCGCTCGGCGCGCTCGGCTATGCGCTGGCGGCGGAGGAGATCGTCGGTGAATGCTCCGACGTCGCGTGGATCGTGCATGCGAGCGGCAGCGCGGGCACCCAGGCCGGATTGCTCGCCGGGCTGCTGGCGCTCGACCATCCGGCGCGCGTGATCGGCGTGGACGTGGACGCGCAGCCGGCGCGCGTGCGGGCGGATGTCTGCCGGCTCGGGCGCGAGGTCGCCGCGCTTCTCGGCGTCGCCGATCGCTGGCGGGATGCGCGCGTGGAGGTCGCGGCGGACTGGAGCGCCGGCAGCTACGGCGTTGCCGACGCGAGCACGGAGGAGGCGATCCGGCTCGCGGCCCGCACCGAGGCGCTCGCGCTCGACCCCGTCTATGCGGGAAAGGGCATGGCCGGATTGATCGGGCTCGCGCGCGCCGGCCGCTTCGCGACGGACGATCCCGTCGTCTGGCTCCACACCGGCGGCCTGCCCGGCCTGTTCGCCTATCCGGAGACGATGGCGCGCCTCTCGGCTTGACACCCTGGGCGGCCGCCGCCAAGCCGGGCGCCGCAATGAGCGGGCAGCGCATCATGAAGGTCTTCATCGCCGGATTCGACACCGAGACGAACACGTTCGCGCCGATCCCGACCGGCTATCAGAATTTCGCCGAGACCTTCCTCGCGCATGGCGATGCGACGCGCCGGCCGGTGAACTATTGCTCGAACCAGCTGGTGATCTGGCGGCGGGAAGCGGAGGCGCGCGGCTGGGACGTGGCGGAGGGGCTTTGCACCTATGCCGAGCCCGGCGGCCGCATCGTCGCCTCCGCCTATGCGACGCTGCGCGACGAGCTGCTCGACGAATCTGCGCCAGGCGATGCCGGTCGACATCGTGCTGCTCGCGCTGCATGGCGCGATGGCGGCCGAGGGATGCGATGATTGCGAGGGCGACATCCTGGCGCGGGTGCGCGCGATCGTCGGGCCGGACTGCATCGTCGGCGCCGAGCTCGACCTCCATTGCCATCTCACCGAAGCGATGCGCGCGAACGCGACGCTGCTCGTGATCTACAAGGAATATCCGCACACCGACATCGGCGACCGCGCGCAGGAGCTTTTTTCCCTTGCGGCCGACGCGGCGGAGGGGCGCACGCGGCCGGCGATGGCGGCGTTCGACTGCCGCATGATCGGCACGTTCCGCACCACGGAGCAGCCGCTGCGCGGCTTCGTCGATCGGATGTACGCGATGGAAGGACGCGACAGCGTGCTCTCCGTCTCGCTCGGCCACGGATTTCCCTGGGGCGACGTCGCGGATGTCGGCGTCAAGACGCTCGCCGTCGTCGACGGCGATGCCGGCCAGGGCCGCAGCGCGTCGCGCCGTGAACTCGGGCGCGGAGATCTTCGCCATGCGCGAGGCGCTGTCACCGACCTTCCTGTCGATCGACGCCGCGCTCGATGCGGCGCTGGCGCTGCCCGGCGGGCCGGTGGTGATCGCGGACACCGCCGACAATGCGGGCGGCGGCGCGCCCGGCGATGCCACCTTCATCCTGCGCCGGCTGCTCGAGCGCGGCATCACCGATGTCGCAAGCGGCTACTACTGGGATCCGATGGCGGTGAAGTTCTGCGTCGATGCGGGCGTCGGCGCCACCTTCGACCTGCGCGTCGGCGGCAAGACCGGGCGCGCCTCGGGCGATCCCGTCGATCTGCACGTGACGGTGCGCGGCATCGCGCATGACACGATCCAGCATTTCGGGCCGTCGCCGCAGAATATCGGCACCACGGTGTGGGTCTCGGCAGAGGGGATCGACCTCGTGCTCAACACCGTGCGCACGCAGGTGTTCCATCCCGAAGGCATGACCGCGACCGGGCTCGACCTCTCCTCGCGCAGGATCGTCGTGGTGAAGTCGACGCAGCATTTCCACGCCGGGATTCGCGCCGATCGCGCGCGCGATCCTCTATGCGGGCGGGGATGGCGCGCTCGGACGCGACTTCGCCAGCATCCCGTTCAGCAGGATCACCCGCCCGTGGTGGCCGAAGGTCGCGGACCCGTTCCGCCTGATCAGGCCGCCGGCAGCCTGCCGCCGAGCTCGTCCTCGATATGGGCGCGGATGATCTCGTCGAACGAGTTCTCCGCGCGGAAGCCGAGCGCGTGCGCGCGCCGGGTGTCGAAATTGCGCGGCCAGCCGGCGACGATCGCGGCGATCGCCGGATCCGGCTCGCGGCGGATGCGCGCGACCGCCTTGTCGCCGGCGACGCGGCGCAGCGCCTCGATCTGCTCAGCCACGGTCGCCGACAGGCCCGGCATGGAGAGCGCGCGCCGGGCGCCGAGCGGGGCGAGGTCGATCGTCGCCGCATGCAGCAGAAAGCCGACCGCGGCGCGCGGGCTCGCATGCCAGTGGCGCACGTCCTCGGAGACCGGCAGCACCGCTTCCTGGCCGGCCAGCGGCTCGCGCAGGATGTTCGAGAAGAAACCCGACGCCGCCTTGTTCGGCTTGCCGGGACGGATGCAGATCGTCGGCAGGCGGATCGCGATGCCGTCAAGGAAGCCGCGGCGGGAGTAGTCCGCGAGCAGCAACTCGCCGATCGCCTTCTGCGTGCCGTAGCTGGTGAGCGGGGTGGTGAAGAACTCGTCGCCGATCGCGTCGGGGAACGGCGCGCCGAACACCGCGATCGACGAGGTGAACACGAAGCGCGGCCTGTACGGCTGCTCCTGCCCAAGCTTGCGGATCGCCTCGTACAGCGCGCGCGTGCCGTCGAGATTGATCCGGTATCCCTTCTCGAAATCCGCCTCCGCCTCGCCCGAGACGATCGCGGCGAGATGGAAGATCAGGTCGGGCCGCGCGGCGACCGCGCGCGCCGGCTCGCCCTCGGCGGAAAGATCGACCGCGCGCGTCTCCACCTTGCCGGCGAAGCCGGAGGGCCGTTCCGGGGCGACCACGTCGAGCAGGGTGAGAGCGGTGATCTGCCTTGCCCGCGATCCGACGGTCCTTCGCCAGCCGCTCCGTCAGCCTGCGCCCCACCATGCCGGCGGCGCCGGTGATCAGGATGTGCATTGTTGTCCTCCCCGAATCGTCGGAGTGAGATTCCACGTCCGGCGTCCTTCGTCTAGCCTCCGATCGCCCTGACTGGAATCGGTCAGGGCGTGAATCGGCAGGCCAGAAATGCGCTGACCCGAATCGCGCTGACCACAGTCAGGGCGATTCGGGTCTAGCCGCGGCCCTCGGCAAGACGCGCGAACGCCTCGCGCAGAATTGCCGCGGCGCAGCGATCGGGTTCCGCGCGAACGGCGGCGAACAGACGGGTCTTGGTCGGCGCGCGCCAGCTCACCGGGAGCGTGGCGAGCAGATCGTGCAGCGTCGCGTAGGCTTCCGCGTCCCAGCGCGCCTCGTGTGCGAGGCGGAAAGCGCCGGCAGCGAAAGCGGGGCGGGAGCGGGGAGCGGCGCGGAGGCGGGCGGTTTCGGCGGTGTCGATCGCATCGTCGTCGATCGCGACGCCGTAATCGCGGCGGCGCCTTCCGAGCGTGACCCGGCCGGCGCGCAGGTCGCGCAGCACGGCATCGGGATCGCGGGCGTAGGGATCGCCGCGGCCGGCGCCTCCGGGGGAGATCACGCGCAGCACGTCGCCGGGCGCGAGCCGCAGCGCGTCGGTGTTGCCGAGATCCGCTCGCGCTCGGTGCCGGGATTGAGCGTGAAGCTGCCCGCGGGGCCCGGCTCGCCGCCGAGGATGCCCCAGGGCTGGAAATGGCTGCGATCGCGGTTGCGCGCGGTGACGAACGCGTCCGGCGTGGTGGCGCAGAACTCGATCACCTGCGCCATGCCGCCGCGATGCGCGCCGGGGCCGCCGCTGTCCGGCATCAGGCCGTAGCGGAGGATGCGCACCGGGGCTTCGACCTCGGTGATCTCGATCGGGCTGTTCTTGAGATAGGCGGCATCGGCGCCGGAGCCGTCGGTACCGTCGCGATGCGGCATGCCGCCGCCGCCGCCGACCACCGGCGCGATCGCGGCGATGCTGCGCCTGCCGGTGCGCGGGTTCTCGGCCGCCATGTTGATGATCGAGGTGGCGCCGGCCGGGGCGGCGGGGAGGCGTTCCGGCGCGGCGGCGGCGAAGGCGCCGAAGATCAGGCTGCGCAGCCGTCCGCAGACCATGCTGCGCATGCCGACCGCGGCGGGGAACTCCGGATTGACCGCGCTGCCCGGCGGCAGGCGGCAGGTGAACGGCCGATGCGTGCCGTAGTTCAGCATGATCCCGGGCGCGAGCGCCGAGAGCACGTAGTAGATGCCGACCAGCATGAGCGAGTGCCGCGGATGGCCGCCGGTCGGCACGTTCATCGACGACAGCGTCTGCGGGTCGGTGCCGGCGAAGTCGAGCTCGGCGGCATCGCCGTGATGGTGAGCCGCAGGCAGAGCCGCAGCGGATCGCCGCCCACCGCATCCTCGTCGCAATATTCGGTGAAGCGGTATTCGCCGTCGGGAAGCCCCGCAAGCACGGCGCGTGCCTGCGCTTCCGCGTAGTCGAGCAGGTCGGCGAGCCCGTCGACGAAGGTCCGCGCGCCGAAGCGGCGGACCAGATCGAGGATGCGCCGCTCGCCGGTGTTGACCGCCGCGACCAGCGCCTTGAGGTCGCCCCAGTTCTGCTCGGGCACGCGCACATTGGCGAGCATCACGCGCAAGAGGCCGTCATCGAGCACGCCCGCGCGATAGAGCTTGGCCGGCGGGATGCGGATGCCTTCCTGATGCACGTCCGTCAGCGTGCGTGACAGGCTGGCGGGCACCGCGCCGCCGACATCGACATTGTGGATGTGCCCGCCCGCGAAGGCGATGATGTCGCCGCCATCGAACACCGGCTTCCACATGACGATGTCGGGCGAGTGGGTCGCCAGGAAGCCGGAATACGGATCGTTGGTCATCGCGATGTCGCCGGGCGCGTAGCCGCCCGGGACGAGCTTCAAGGCCGCGCCGTAATCGAGGCCGGGATACCAGGTGGCGCCGAGATCGAGCGGCGCGGCGCAGGTCTTGCCGTCCGCGTCGAGCAGCTGGATGGTGAAATCCTCGGTCTCCTTCACGAAGGTCGAGTGCGCGGTGCGGTAGAGCGTGGTCGCCATGCTCTCGGCTGCCGCGCGCGCATGGTTGCGCAGCACCTGCAACGTGACGGGATCGGTGCGCATCAGGCTTGTTCCAGGAGGATGTTGCCGAATTTGTCCACCGTGGCGTTCCATGATGTGGGAACCAGAACAGTGGAATCGGCCTGCGTGACGATCGCCGGCCCGGTGAAGCTTGCGCCGGGATCGAGCGTGGCGCGGTCGTAAAGCGCGGTGTCCTGCCAGGTGCCGCCCTGGTAGAGACGCGTCGTGCCGGTCGCCGGGGCCAGATGCGGCGTGGCGTCGCGTTGCGCCAGAGCCACCGGCGGTCCGCGGCGCGACGCCGACACGCGCAGGCTCACCACCTGCACCGGCGCGCCTTCCTCCGCGTGACCGAAGCTTCGCTCGTGCGCGGCGTGGAATTCGCGCGCGAGCGCCGCCGCATCGGCGGCGCCGTTCAGCGGCACGGTGAGCTCGAAGGACTGGCCGCGATAGCGGAGATCGGCGCTGCGCACGGTCGCGACCGGCCCCGGCCCGGCCATCGCGATCACCGACGCCTCGGCTTCCCGCGCGAGCGCATCGAGCCCGGCGAGCACGTCCGGCCAGGTCGCGTCCTCCAGCGGCAGCAGCACCGTCCGCATCGCATCCCGCCGGATGGCGGCGGCGAGCGCGCCAAGGGCGCACAATGTGCCCGGGGCGGCGGGCACCAGCACGCGGCGCATCCCCGCCGCAGCGGCGAGCAGCACCCCCAGCATCGGGCCGGCGCCGCCGAACGGCATCAGCGTGAGCTCGCTCGCATGCGCGCCCGCGCGGGCCAGAAGCTGCTCGATCGCGACCAGCATCCCGCTGACCGCGACGCGCAGCACGCCTTCTGCGAAATCCTCGAGCGGGAGGCCGAGGCGCTCGGCAAGGGGGCGGCCGGCGGCCTCGGCGAGCGCGGCATCCGGCGCGATGGCGCCGAAGCCGAGCGCGCCATGGCCGAGAATGCCGGTCAGCAGCGCCGCGTCGGTGACGGTGCAGCGCGTGCCGCCGCGGCCGAAGCAGGCGGGCCCGGGTGTCGAACCCGCGCTTTCCGGCCCGACCTGCAGCACGCCCTGCGGATCGATCCAGGCGATCGAGCCGCCGCCCTGGCCCGAGGACGACACCGCGACGGTGGTGATCGCCAGCGGGAACTGCCCGATCTCGAGCCCGGACGCGAAGGACGGGGCGCCGTCCTGCAGCAGCGCGACATCCGCGCTGGTGCCGCCCATGTCGAGCGTCAGCACCGCGTGCTCCTCCGCCGCGCGCGCGACGACGCCGGCGCCGACCACGCCGGAGGCGGTGCCGGAGAGCAGCATGCCGACGCAATCGCGCCGGCCCTGGCGCGCGCTCATCGTGCCGCCGGCCGAGGTGGTCAGCAGCAGCGGCGCCGCGATCTTCGCCTGGTGCAGCTCGCTTTCGACCCGGTCGAGATAGGCGGCGATGCGCGGATGCACATAGGCGTTCAGCACCGCGGTCGATGTGCGCTCGTATTCGCGGATCGCCGGCCAGACCTCGCTGCCGCGGAACACGGCGAGATCGGCGTCGCGCGCCGCGATCATCGCGGCGACCTGCTCCTCATGCGCCGGATTGCGCCAGGCGTGCAGGAAGGAGACGACGACGCCTTCGCAGCCCGCGCGCCGCGCCGCGCCGACGGCCGCCGCGACGTCCTCCGCATCGGGCGCGCGCAACACCGCGCCCTCGGCGCTCATCCGCTCGGCGATGCCCCAGACATGCTCGCGCGAAACGAGCGGCGGCGGGCGCTCGCAGAACAGGTTGTAGGCGTCGGGCATGCGCAGCCGCGCGAGTTCCAGAATGTCGGTGAAGCCCGCGGTGGTGAACAGCGCGATCCGCGCCCCCTTGCGCTGGATCACCGTGTTCACGCCCACGGTGGTGCCGTGGACGAAGCGGGTGACCGCTTCGGGGTCGAGCCCGTCGGCGGCAAGGCGCGCCATGCCGGCGGCGACATCGCGCCCGGGATCGTCGGGTGTGGTCAGCACCTTGAGCGTGGCGAGCCGGCCGGTCGCGGGGTCCAGCGCCGCGAAATCGGCGAAGGTGCCGCCGATGTCCACCCCGATCATCCAACCCATGCGGCCACCCCCGATCGGTGGTCAGAGACAACGGGCGCCGATTTTGCACAAGTGGCGGATGCTGCTTAAACGCCGCATGGTTCTCGATCTGGAAACCCGCTTTCCCCGTCATCCGCTCGGCTTCTGGCCGTCGCCGATCCATGAGCTGCGGCGGCTCTCGGCCGAGCTCGGCGTGGAGGTGTGGGCGAAGCGCGACGATGTCGCCTCCGGGCTCGCCTTCGGCGGCAACAAGATCCGCAAGCTCGAATTCCTCGCCGCCGAGGCGCTCGCGCAGGGCTGCGACACGCTGGTCTCGATCGGCAACATCCAGTCGAACCACACCCGCCAGGTCGCCGCGGTCGCCGCCGTGCTCGGCATGCGCTGCCGGCTGGTGCAGGAGGAATGGACGCGCTGGGACGACCCCGTCTACGACAAGGTCGGCAACATCCTGCTGTCGCGGCTGATGGGCGCCGAGACCCTGCTGGAGGGCGAGGGCTACTCCACCGCCGTGAAGGAGACCTGGGAGCGCGCGCTCGACCAGATCAGGCGGGAGGGCGGCAGACCCTACGCGATTCCCGCCGGCGCTTCCGACCACCCGCTGGGCGGGCTCGGCTACGCGAACTTCGCCGACGAGCTTGCGGCGCAGGAGGCGCGGGAGGGCATCTTCTTCGATACCGTCGTCACCGCGACCTGCACCGGCTCGACGCAGGCCGGCATGGTGGTGGGCTTCGCGGCACAGGAGAGGAAGCGCCGGCTGATCGGCATCGACACCGCGGCGGACGCGACGATGACCCGGGCGGCGGTGACCAAGATCGCCCGTGCCACCGCGGCGCTGATCGGGCTGAACCGCGACATCGGCGATGATGATATCGAGATCGACCCGCGCTTCGCCGGCCCCGATTACGGCCTGCCCGACGCGGCGACGGTCGCCGCGATCCGCACGGCGGCGACGCTCGAGGGGATGCTCACCGACCCCGTCTATGAGGGGAAGTCGATGGCCGGGCTGATCGCGATGGCGCGGAGCGGGGAAATCCCGCGCGGCGCCCGGGTGCTCTACGTGCATCTCGGCGGCGCGCCGGCGCTCAACGCCTACCACAAGGCGTTCGCCTGAGCATGGCCGTGCGGCGCATCGTGCCGAACATCGCGGCGGATCGCCTCGAGGCGGCAGGTGCGTTCTACGCCGACGTTCTCGGCATGACCGTCGCGATGGATCTCGGGTGGATCGTCACCTTCGCCTCGGCCGCCACCGCCAGTCCGCAGCTGAGCGTGGCCGTGCAGGGCGGGTCGGGCACGCCGGTGCCGGACCTCTCGGTCGAGGTCGACGATCTCGATGCGGTGCACCGGCGGGCGGTCGCGGCGGGGTTCGCCGTCGAGTACGGGCCGGTGGACGAGCCCTGGGGCGTCCGCCGCTTCTACCTGCGCGATCCGTTCGGGCGCCTGCTCAACATCCTCGCGCACGCCGGGTGATCGCCGGGCCGCCAGGCCCGCGTTTACGGTTCCGACACACCTTGCCGCGATCCTGCACGGAATGGTGGGATGGCGGCTCCTCGAGCAACGGCATGACGATCGCGCCCCGCGAAGCGGGGGCGGCGTCCGCGCGCGCGAGGTCGGCCCCCGGCTCGGCCGCCGGCTCGCCTGCTGCGGCATCGTCCTGCTGCTCGGCTTCGCGGCCGCCTTGGGCGCGATCCTGTGGGACATGCGGCAGACCGCGCTCCGCGACGGCTACCGCGTGGTCGCGCTGAAGGGCGTCACCGTCGCCGAGCAGACCGCGCGCGCCGTGCAGGCGGTCGACCTCGTCGTGCAGAACATACGGGCTGAGGTCCTGAGCCACCCGCTCGATGGACCGCTCGGCGACGACGCCAGGCTGAAGTCGCCTCCTTTCCAGATCTATCTGCGCGACAGCCTGCGCAACCTGCCGCAGCTGCAGGGGCTGAGCGTGGTCGACGCGCGGGGCCGCGTGATCGCGTGGTCACGCAGCTGGCCGGCGGGGGACGTGACCGTCACCGACCGCGAATACTTCCGCCATTTCCGCATGCATGCGGATGCCGAGCCGTTCCTGAACGCGCCGGTCAGGAGCCACGTCGACGGCAGCTGGACGTTCTTCCTCGCGCGCCGGATCGAGGACGGCGAGCACCGGCTTCTCGGCGTCGTCGCCGCCGCGCTCTCCATCCCATATTTCGACGATTTCTATCGGGCGGTCACCGACAACGGCACGGAATCCGTCACGCTGCTCCGGCAGGACGGCATCCTGTTCGCCCGTTTCCCGGCGACCGCCGATCAGGTCGGACAGGCTTTCATGCACTCTCCGCTCTGGCCCGGCACCGTCGCCGCGGGCGGCGGCGAGTACGTCACCCGCGGATATCACGGCGATCCGGCGCGGCTGATCTCGGTGCACCCGCTCTCGGCCTATCCGCTCGTGGTCGATGTCGGCCTCAAGCGCGTGACGGCGCTCGGCGCCTGGCGCCATACCGCGACGGTGATCATCGCCGGCGCGCTGCTCACCGCGATCGTTCTCGGCGTCCTGCTGCGCCTGCTCTGTCTGCAGCTGCACAAGCTGGAATCGCAGCGACTCGCCCTCGTCACCACCGCGAATGCGCTTCGCGAGAGCGAGCGGCGCCTGCACGAGAACGCCCGCCAGCTCGCGACCACCCTCACCCACATGGACCAGGGGCTGATGATGGTGGATGCCGAGCTCAACGTCGTCGTCTGCAACGCGCGCGCCATGGAGCTCCTCGACCTGCCGCCGGAACTGATGGCGAAGCGCCCGCACTTCTCGGTGGTGCTGCGGCATCAATTCGCGGCGGAAGAGTTCCGGCATACCGAGATCCGCGCTGGTGGAGCGGTTCGACGAGCGGAACCTGCGCACCACGCCGCCGATCTACGAACGCATGCGGCCGAACGGCAGCATCCTCGAGATCCGCTCCACATGGCTCGAAGGCGGCGGGATGGTCCGGACCTATACCGACATCACCGCGCGGCGCGCCGCCGAGGAGCAGCTTCGCTACCATGCCGGGCATGACGACCTGACCGGGCTCGTCAATCGCCAGGTGTTCCGCCGGCGTCTGGATGTCGCGGTGGAGGCGGCGCTGACGGGCGGTCCGCCGCTCGCGCTGCTCTATCTCGACCTCGACCGCTTCAAGCAGGTCAACGACACCTGCGGCCATGCGATCGGCGACGCCCTGCTGCAGATCGTGGCGACGCGCCTCACCGGCCACACGCGCGGCCTGGATACCGCGGCACGCATCGGCGGGGACGAGTTCGCGATCCTGATGCGGCTTGCCGAGGATTGCCCGGCGCCGGCGGCGCTCGCGGAGCGACTGGTCGCCGAGCTGTCGCGCCCCTACGAGATCGAGGGATTGCGGCTCGATATCGGCGTCTCCATCGGCATCGCATGCTGTCCGCAGGATGCGGCGACGGCCGAAGGGCTGGTCCACTGCGCGGACACGGCCCTCTACGCCGCGAAGCGGGGTGGCCGGAACACGTTCCGCAGCCACGGCGGCACGCGGAACGCTGCCTGAGCATCGGAAGCGGGCTACGGCTGCCTTCCGGCAGCACGGCTCGACCTCACCGGATCGTGAGTGACGCCGTGCGGGTCGGGACCTATCTGCCGGCGCATGAAGACGACCCGCACGCTCCTTCCGGTCCTGCTGCTTCCGCTCGTCGGCTGCCAGCTGCAGGATTCCCGCATCGCCGATCGCGCCGAGCACCGCTTCTACGGCATGTCGGAGGTCGATCTCGAATCCTGCCTCGGCGCGCCGGACCAGCATGCGAGCTTCGGCAGCACCGACGTGCTGACCTATGACGCGACCTCCACCGCGAACACCAGCTTCTCCGTCCCTGTTGTGGGCGGCGTCGGCTTCGGCAATGGCGGCTACTGCCACGCGACCTTCCGTCTGGACCGGGGCCGGGTGACGCGCGTGCTCTATTCCGGCGAGAAGAACCAGACGCTCGCGCCCGATGCCTATTGCGCGCCGATCGTGCGCACCTGCCTTGCCTTCCTCGACCGGCACCCGATGGCGGGGCCGGTGGCGCGGGCGGGATCGCCGGGCCTTGTCGAAGCGGGGAGCGGCCAATAGGGTCCGCTCGCGGCCGCCATCGTCCGCGGGGGAAAGAACCAGGAGAGACGATGCCGGCGGAGCGCGCCATCGAGGTCGATACCCTGATCGACGCGCAGCCGATCGGCCCGCCGCAGATCGGGCTCATCGTGCTCTGCGCCCTGGTCGCGCTGCTCGACGGGATGGACCTGCAGTCGATCGGGCTCGCCGCGCCGGGGCTGATCGCGGCGCTGCACATCCCGCCGCGCCAGTTCGGGGCCGTGCTCAGTGCCGCACTCGCCGGGCTGGCGATCGGGGCGTTCTTCCTGGGGCCGCTCGCCGACCGGATCGGGCGCAAATCCGTGCTCGTCGGCGCCACCACCTGCTTCGGCCTGTTCACCCTGGCGACCGGCCATGCCGACAGCCTGCCGGCGCTGCTCGCCTGCCGCTTCCTCGCCGGGCTCGGTCTCGGCGGCGCGATGCCGAGTTTCATCAGCCTCGCCTCGGAATACGTACCGACCGCAAAGCGCGCCACCATGATCGCCCTGCTCTGGGCGGGGTTTCCGCTCGGCGGGGTGGCCGGCGGGCTGCTCGCGGCCCGGTTGATCCCGGCCTATGGCTGGCGGTCGCTGTTCCTGGTGGGCGGCATCACGCCGCTGGTGCTGGCGTTGCTGCTCGCCCTCGTGCTGCCGGAATCCGCGGCGTTCCTCATCAATGGCGGGCGGCCGCCGGCGCGGATCGCCGCCACGCTGCGCCGGATGTTCCCGGCCATCGCCGTGCCGGACGCCGCCCGCTTCGTGCTGCGGCGCGAGCACCTGGCGAGAGCGAGCGCGCGCCTGCTGTTCGCCGAGGGCCGGGGCGCGGCGACGGTGCTGCTCTGGGTCAGCTTCTTCTTCGCCTTCATGATCCTGGTGACCAACTCGGCCTGGAGCCCGGTGCTGCTGCGCGGCGACGGGGTGCCGGTCGAGCGCTCGGCGATCGCGATGGCGCTGTTCAATTTCGGCTCGCTGTTCGGCTCCGCCGCGGCCGGCGCGCTGATGGTGCGGTTCGGCACCTTCAAGGTGCTGCCGCTGGCCCTCCTCACCGGGGCGATCTGCTACGCGCTGGTGGGCTCCGCCGCGCCTTCCTTCGCCGCCATCGCGGCGGCGCAGACGGCGTTCGGCGTGCTGCTCGGCTGCGGCAGCTCCGGCCTGATCGCGCTGGCGGCCATCCTCTACCCGACCGCGATCCGCTCCACCGGGGTCGGCTGGGCGACCGCGCTCGGCCGGATCGGCTCGTTCTGCGGGCCGCTCGTCGTGGGCCAGCTGGTGGCGGCGCATTGGGCGACCGGCGCGATCTTTCTCGCGTTGGGCGCCGCCGCGGCGATCAGCGCCGTCGCCTGTGCGGCGATGGGCCGGCTGCGGCCGCCGGATGCGGTCGCGGAGGACCTCGCCGTCACCGGCTGACCGCGAGGGCGAAGCGCCGCCGGGGCGCGCGGACGCTATTCGGCGGCCTCGGCGTAGGTCTCGAGCGGCGCGCAGGTGCAGGCGAGATTGCGGTCGCCGTACACGTTGTCGACGCGCTTCACCGGCGGCCAGTATTTCTGGGCGCGCACCCAGGCGCGCGGGAAGGCGGCCTCCTGGCGCGAATAGCTGTGCTGCCAGGTCTCCGCCGTCACCTCGGCGGCGGTGTGCGGCGCGTTCTTCAGCGGGTTGTCGGCGCGGTCCAGCCGGCCCTCGGCGATCGCGCGGATCTCCTCGCGGATCGCGATCATCGCGTCGCAGAACCGGTCGAGCTCGGCGCGGCTCTCGCTCTCGGTCGGCTCGATCATCAGCGTGCCGGCGACCGGCCAGGACATGGTCGGCGCGTGGAAGCCGAAATCCTGCAGCCGCTTGGCGATGTCCTCGACCATCACGCCCGCCTCCGCCTGGAAGCCGCGGCAATCGACGATGCACTCATGCGCGACCATGCCGTTCGCGGCCGGTGTAGAGCACGGGGTAGTGCGGCGCGAGGCGGTTCGCGATGTAGTTCGCGTTCAGGATCGCGACCTCGGTCGCGCGCTTGAGGCCCGCCGCGCCCATCATGCGGATATAGGCGTAGCTGATCGGCAGGATCATCGCCGAGCCGAACGGCGCCGCGGCGACCGGGCCGAAGCCGGTCGCCGGGCCGGCATCGTCGCGCATCGGATGGTTGGGCAGGTACGGCGCGAGATGCGCGGCGACGCCGATCGGGCCGATGCCCGGGCCGCCGCCGCCATGCGGGATGCAGAACGTCTTGTGCAGGTTGAGGTGGCACACGTCGGCGCCGATCGCGGCGGGGCTGGTCAGCCCGACCTGCGCGTTCATGTTGGCGCCGTCCATGTAGACCTGGCCGCCGGCTTCGTGCACGGCGGCGCAGATCGCGCGGATGTCCTCCTCGAACACGCCATGCGTGCTCGGATAGGTGATCATCAGCGCGGCGAGCCTGCTCCCCGTGCTGCGCGATCCTGGCGCGGAGATCGGCGAGATCGACGTTGCCGTCGCGGTCGCAGCCGACCACCACCACGGTAAGCCCCGCCATCGCGGCGCTCGCCGGGTTGGTGCCGTGCGCGCTCGACGGGATCAGGCAGACGTCGCGATGCGCCTCGCCCCGGCTCGCGTGCTAGGCGCGGATCGTCAGCAGGCCGGCATACTCGCCCTGGCTGCCGGCATTCGGCTGCAGCGACACCGCGGCGAAGCCGGTGATCGCCTTCAGCCAGTCGCCGAGCCGCGTGATCAGCGTCGCATAGCCCGCCGTCTGCGCCGGCGGCGCGAAGGGATGGATGTCGGCGAATCCCGGCAAGGTGATCGGGATCATCTCCGCCGTCGCGTTCAGCTTCATCGTGCAGGAGCCGAGCGGGATCATGCTGCGGTTGAGCGCGACATCCTTGTCCTCGAGCCGCTTCAGGTAGCGCAGCATCTCGTGCTCGGAGCGATGGCCGAGGAAGGCCGCGTGCTCGAGGAACGGCGTGTTGCGGATCAGCTCGGCCGGGATCGAGGGCGGCGCCGCGTCGCAGCGTGCCGCGTAGCACGCCGGCGAGGCGGACGAGCTCGTCATGGCTTCACCGTCTCGTCGAGCGCGATGCCGATCCCGGTCGCATCGATGCGGCGGAGGTTGAAGCCGGCATCGAGGGCTGCCTGCATCAGCGCGTCGGCGCGCGTGCCGGCCTCGATCGCGATGGTGTCGAAATACGCATCGTGCCGCAGCGTGAAGCCGCCCGCGCCGCCGCGGCGTCGGCGAGCAGCCGCGCCTGCAGGTTGACGCGGCGGGCGATGCGGCGGAGCCCGTCCGGCCCGTGCCACACGGCGTAGAAGCCGGCGATCACCGCGAGCAGCACCTGCGCGGTGCAGATGTTGCTCGTCGCCTTCTCGCGGCGGATGTGCTGCTCGCGCGTCTGCAGCGCGAGGCGCATCGCGGGCTGCGCCGGCGGCGTCCTGGCTGACGCCGACGAGGCGGCCCGGCATGTGGCGCTTGTGCGCGTCGCGGGTGGCGAAGAACCCCGCATGCGGGCCGCCGAATCCCATCGGCACGCCGAAGCGCTGCGCCGAGCCGACCACCACGTCCGCGCCCATCTCGCCGGGCGGCGTCAGCAGCGCGAGCGCCGAGCAGGTCGGCGGCGACGATCGCGAAGGCGCCGGCCTCGTGCGCGGCGTCGATCTCGGCCGAGAGGTCGCGCAGCGCGCCCGTGGTGCCGGGATATTGCAGCAGCACGGCGAACGGGCTGCGCGGCCTCGATGGCGTCGCGATCGCCGGGCGCGAAATCGACCAGCGTCCAGCCCATCGGCCTGGCGCGGGTCGCGACCACGGCGCGGGTCTGCGGATGCAGGTCGGCGGCGACGGCGATCACGCCGGATTTCTGCGCCGGCGCCAGCGCGCTCGCCATCGCCACCGCCTCGGCCGCGGCGGTCGCCTCGTCGAGCAGCGAGGCGTTGGCGATCTCCATGCCGGTGAGCTCGGTCACCATGGTCTGGAAATTGAGCAGCGCCTCCAGCCGGCCTTGCGCGAGCTCCGCCTGGTACGGCGTGTAGGCGGTGTACCAGCCGGGATTTTCCAGCACGTTGCGCAGGATCACCGGCGGCGTATGGGTGCCGTGGTAGCCGGTGCCGATCAGCGACTTCTTCGCCGCATTCCGCGCGGCGAGCGCGCGCAGCTCGGCGATGACGCCGAGCTCGTCGGTCGGCGCCGGCAGAGTCGAGCGGACGCGCGAGGCGGATGCCGCCCGGCACCGTCTTCGCCGCGAGCTCCTCGAGCGTGGCGACGCCGAGCGCGTGCAGCATGGCGGCGATGTCCGCTTCCTGCGGCCCGACATGGCGGCCGACGAAGGAATCGCCGCCTTCGAGTTCGGCGAGCTCGGCGAGCGCGTCCATCACAGCGTCTCCACGAGCTTGTCGTAGCTCGGCCTGGTCCATCAGCCCGGAGAGATCGGCGCCGGCCGCGAGCTCGAGCCTGAAGAACCAGCCGGCGCCGGCGGGATCGCGGTTCACCAGCGCCGGATCATCGACGATCGCCTGGTTCGTCTCCGTCACCGTGCCGGGCGAGCGGCGCATACACGTCGGACGCGGCCTTCACGCTCTCCACCACCGCGCAGGCCTCGCCGGCCGCCACGCTGCGGCCGGAATCGGGCAGCTCGACGAAGACGAGATCGCCGAGCGCCTCCTGCGCGTGGTTGGTGATGCCGATCGTGGCGTGGTTGCCGTCGAGCAGGACCCACTCGTGGTCCTTGGTGAATTTCAGATCGGACACGGGAATGAATCCTTCAGCGCGCGTAGCGGTGGGGGACGAAGGGCAGCGGAACGACGGTGGCGGGAAGCTGCTTGCCGCGGACCGCGAGCAGCAGGCGCGTGCCCTCGGCCGGCGAGGTCGCGGCGCACATAGCCCATGGCGACCGGCCCGTTGACGCTCGGGCCGAACCCGCCGGAAGTGACCGTGCCGGCGCCGGTGCCGTCCTCGGCGACGATCAGCGTGCCGGCGCGCGCGGGCGCGCGGCCCTCCGGGCGGATGCCGACGCGGAGCCGGTGCGGATGGTGCTCGAGCTGGTCGCGCACCGCGGCGGCGCCGAGGAAGTCCCAGGCGGCGCGGCGGCGCTTGCCGATGGTCCAGGTGAGGCCGGCCTCGACCGGCGAGGTCAGCTCGTCGATGTCGTTGCCGTAGAGCGGCAGCCCGGCCTCGAGCCGCAGGCTGTCGCGCGCGCCGAGCCCGGCCGGGGCGACCTCCTCCTCGGCGAGCAGGCGCTCGGCGAATCGCCTCGGCCGACGTCGGCCGGCAGCGAGATCTCGAACCCGTCCTCGCCGGTATAGCCGGAGCGCGACACCCAGCACGGCACGCCCGCGATGGTGATCGGCGCGACCGCCATGAACGGCAGCGCGGCCGCCGTCCGGCGCGAGCCGGCCGAGCACGGTCGCCGCCAGCGGGCCCTGCAGCGCGAGCAGCGCGCGGTCGTCGTGGCGGGTGAGGGGGTGATCCTCGCCGAGCCGGTCGGCGAGATGCTGGTAATCCGCCTCCTTGCGGGTGGCGTTGACGATCAGCAGCAGCCGGTCGCCGTGATTGCGCGACCATCAGGTCGTCGAGGATGCCGCCGGCCTCGTTCATCAGCAGCGTGTAGCGCTGGCGCCCTGGCTTCAGCCCGGTGATGTCGCCGGGCACGAGCGGCTCGAGCGCTGCGGGCGCGGTCGCGCCGGCGAGGCTCGCCTGGCCCATATGCGAGACGTCGAACAGCGCCGCCCTGCCGCGGCAATGGTTGTGCTCGGCGATGATGCCGGCCGGGTACTGCACCGGCATCTCGTAGCCGGCGAACGGCGCCATGCGGGCGCCGAGCCGGCGATGCAGCGCGTCGAGCGGGGTGCGGCGGAGCGCGCCGCGATCGGGCTCGGGGCCGATTTCGTCAGGCAGGAATTCGGACATGCCAGGAATGCCTTTCAAGACCCGCTATGCCGAGTGGTCTGGCGTCGGTTTCCCGCGCACCGGAGCAGAGCGGGCATGAAGCCCGTGAGCACCGGAGCGCAGGGAAGCGGCGTCAGACGGCCGGCATAGTGAGGTTTTCAAAGGCATTCCGAGGCCCCCGCGCGGATCGTCGGCGGCCCGATTGCCGCCGGCACGACCCCCCTCTGTCGCGGGAACCTGAGAGATTCGGGCGGCTCCCTCCCGGCCGATTCACCCGCCGCTGACGCGGCGGGATCGGACCGAAGCCCCGCCCTTACTCCGTCGGTGCGGCGGTTGCCCGCCGGCTTTCCAGAGACCCTGCTCCCCGGCGCGGTCCTTTTGCCTGAGCGTTTCCGGGGGCCGGTTGCGCCTTCGGCGGCAGATGCCCTGCTCTCTCCCGCGCGGGATGGTCTGGGCGAGCGATACTTGGCCGATCCCTGGCGTCGGGATCAACCGGTAAGTGCCTCCGAGCCATGCCTACGGGCAGCGGATGCGCCCGATTCGTTCGCCATGTCCTGCGGGGTGAGCTGGAACGCCGACCCAGACCGTGTAGGCGGCGGCCGTGTGGCTGGCGGTCGTCGGCAGCTTCAGGGTGATCGGATCGCTCGCCAGCGTACAGGTGATCGGTGTTGGGCGGGAACGCCGCCCGCAGCATGTAGGCCTGCCGGTCCAGGATCGGTGTCGCCCTCGGTGACCGCGAGGAACCACGGGACATCGGCGACCCGCCCCGGCGCCGCCGGCCCGCGATTGAGGTCGAAATGGACGGACATGTGCACCGTGGTTGCGGTCGGGCCGCCGGGCGAGCAGGTGCCGTCCATTCCCTCACCTTCGCCGACCAGCACCTGGTCGGTGATGTCGTGGCCCCGGCCGCGCCAGCGCTGCAGGTCGCCGCCCTCCGGCAGGATCGCGAAGCGCGGGCAAGGCGGCGGGAATTGCGCGCTGCGCGAAGCCGTTGCCGCAGCCGGCGGTCGCCAGCGGGAGGAGCAGCAGCGCCGGGCGAAGCGCGAAGCGGGGCGAAGCGGCGCACGGCGCCGGGCAGCGCCGGAAGCGGACGGCAGATGCGGCATCGGAACTCCCGAACCGGGGCGGGGCGGAATGAACGCCATGCCGCACTTGCAAACAGGGCGGCGAGACCCATAGTGCCCGGCGTCCCCTCGAAAGGAAAGTGCGCTGGCCCCCCCCGAGCCCATCAGCGCCGCCGTGTCGCCGCGCGCCCGCCGTCTGCGGGTCCTGCTCGCCGGCCCGCGCGGCTTCTGCGCCGGCGTCGACCGCGCGATCCGCGTGGTCGAGGAGGCGCTGCGCCGCTACGGCGCGCCCGTCTATGTGCGCCACGAGATCGTGCACAACCGCACCGTGGTCGAGGAGCTCGAGGCGAAGGGCGCGATCTTCGTCGAGGACCTGGGCGAGGTGCCGGCGGACGCGCATGTCGTGTTCTCCGCCCATGGCGTGCCGAAATCGGTGCCCGAGGAGGCCGAGCGCCGGAAGCTCGTCTATCTCGACGCCACCTGCCCGCTGGTCAGCAAGGTGCATCGCGAGGCGGAGCGGCACTTCGCCGGCGGCGGGGCGGCGAGCCGCCACATCCTGATGCTCGGGCACGCCGGCCACCCCGAGGTGGTCGGCACCATGGGCCAGCTCCCGCCGGGCGCCATCACCCTGGTGCAGAGCGCCGAGGAAGCCCGCCGCGTGCAGCCCGCGGATCCCGCGCGCCTCGCCTTCATCACCCAGACCACGCTCTCGGTGGACGACACCGCCGAGATCGTCGCGATCCTGCGCGAGCGCTTCCCGGCGATCCAGGGACCGCGGCGCGAGGACATCTGCTACGCGACCACCAACCGCCAGAGCGCGGTGAAGGCGATCGCCGGGGATTGCGACCTGGTGATCGTGATCGGCAGCGCCAATTCCTCCAACTCGCAGCGGCTGCGCGAGGTCGCCGAGCGCGCGGGCGCCGCGCGGGCCGTGCTGCTGCCGAACGCCGACGCGCCCTGGACTGGTCACGCGCTCGACGGCGTCGCGACGCTTGGCGTCACCGCCGGCGCCTCCGCGCCGGAAGCGCTGGTGCAGGACCTTCTCGCGCGCCTCGCCGAGCGGTTCGCGCTCGCGATCGAGGAGCGCCGGGTGACCGAGGAGGCGATCACCTTCCGCCTGCCCGCGCCACTCGCCCCCGACGCGCTCCGCATAGCGGAACTGCGGGCGAAAAACGGGGCGCGCGATGGCAGATGCTCGCCTGTCCCCGGCCACCGCCGGCGCGGCGCGCACGGGCACCGTCCTCCCTGCCTATGACCGGGACGCGCTGGCGACCGGGATCGTCCATCTCGGGCTCGGCGCCTTCGTGCGCGCGCACATGGCGACCTATACCGACGACCTGCTCGCGCTCGAGCGCGGCCCCTGGGGCATCGCCGGCGTCAGCCTGCAACGGCCCGACCAGCGCGACCGGCTGGCACCGCAGGGCGGGCTCTACACGACGCTGCAGCGCGACGGCCACGGCACGCGCGCGCGCATCATCGGCTGCCTGCGCCGGGTGATCGTGGCACGGGAGGATCCGGCGGCGCTGGTGACGATGATGGCGGCGCCCGAAACCCACATCGTCAGCCTCACGATCACCGAGAAGGGCTATTGCCACGATCCGGCGACCGGACGGCTCGACACCGATCATCCCGACATCGCGCATGATCGCGCGCGTCCCGACGCGCCGCGCTCGGCGGTGGGACTGATCGCGGCGGCGCTGCGGGCCCGCCGCGATGCCGGGCTCGCGCCCTTCACCGTTCTCTGCTGCGACAACCTGCCGCATAACGGCGCGCTGCTCGCCGGCCTGGTCCACGACTTCGCCGCGCTCGGGAGCGACGCCCTCGCGGGCTGGATCGAAGCGCATGGTGCGTTTCCCTCCACCATGGTCGATCGGATCGTCCCCGCGCCGACGCCCGCCGATGTCGAGGAGGCGACGGCGCTCACCGGCCTCGCGGATGCGGCGCCGGTTTCCCACGAGCCGTTCCGGCAATGGGTGATCGAGGACCGGTTCGCCGGCGCGCGTCCGGCCTGGGAGAAGGTCGGCGCCGAGCTCGTCGCCGACGTCGCGCCGCATGAGCACATGAAGCTCAGGATGCTGAACGGCGCGCATTCCGCCCTCGCCTATCTCGGCTATCTCGCCGGCCACGCGACGATTCCCGACGTGGTGGCGGACCCGCCGTTCCGCGCCTATGCCGAGGCACTGTGGGAGGAGGTGATCCCCACCATCCCGCCACCGCCCGGCACCGATCTGCGTGGCTATGCACGCGACCTGCTCGCGCGCTTCGGCAACACCGCGATCCGGCATCGCACCTGGCAGATCGCCATGGACGGATCGCAGAAGCTGCCGCAGCGCCTGCTCGGCACGATCCGCGAGCGGCTGGCGCAGGGTGGTTCCATCGACCGCGCTCGCGCTCGCCGTCGCCGGGTGGATCCGCTACGTGTCGGGCACCGACGAGCGGGGACATCCGATCGACGTGCGCGATCCGCTGGCCGAGCGGCTTCGCGCGGTGCTGGCGTGGCGCGGACCCGACCCGCGCCGCCAGGTAGCGGAGATCGCCGGCGTCGAGGTGGTGTTCGGCACCGACCTGCCGCGCCGCGACGGCTTCGTCGACGCGGTCGTCGATGCCTTGCTATGCTGCTGGAACGGGGCGCGCGCCGATCGGTCGAGCAGGTCACCGATCGGCGGTAGCGACCGGGACAAGCAGCCCGTCATGGCAGGCGCTGCAGCTCACCCCGTACTCGGCGGCGCCGCGCGGCGCCAGCATCAGATTCGCGACTGCGAGTCCGACCGTCAGCACGCCGAGCCCGAGCCAGAGGGCGCGCGTGCGCCGGGTCTCGTCATCCACCGTCGCTATCCACCGGCGAGCTCCTCCAGCGAGATCTGGCTGCCCTCGAAGTCGCGCACCGCGCCGACGATGATCGCGATCAGGAACATCGGCACCGAAAGCACCGCCATGTAGGCGCCGAACCCGATGCCGGCGAGCGCGAGCGGCACGAAGAAGATGTTGGCGGCGATCGCGAGCCGGCAGCAGGCATTGCAGAAGCCCTGCGCGCGGCCGCGCAGATGCGTCGGGAACAGCTCGCTCGCCCATACCCAGACCAGCACCGCGATGCCGGTCCAGGTGGCGAGGCTCAGCGCGTAGAAGCCGATCACGAGGACGACCGCGCTGGTGTGCGCGAAGGCGGCGAGCAGCAGCGCGATCACGCCATAGGGAATGACGGAGAGGTAGCAGAGCTTCCGCCGCCCGATCCGGTCGATCAGCGCGGCGCTGATCAGCGTGCCGACCAGGCTCGTCACCCACACGCTGGCGCTGAACCAGAGCGTCGCCTTCATGGAGAACGCGCCCACCGTCGCCAGCACGAGCGGCGTCGCGATGGTCGAGATCGAGCCGGAGAAGCAGTTGAGCGTGAAGACGAGCGCCACCAGCACGGTCCGGCGCAGCAACGGCGGCCGGAACAGCTCGGCATAGGTGCCGCGATCGGGCCGCGCGGCGCGGAGCGTCGTCGCGTCGGCATCGATGCCGAAGCTCGCCGAACGCCGCGCGCGCCTCCTCGCTGCGGCCATGCGCGATCAGCCAGCGCGGGCTCTCGGGCAGCGCGCGCCGCGCCAGCAGGATCAGCACGGCGGGAATCGCGGCCAGGCCGAGCATCCAGCGCCAGGCATCGGCGCCGGCCAGCGCGGTGAGCGGCAGCGCGAGCAGCGTCGAGCACATCGCGCCGAGCAGCCACATGACGTTGAGCAGCGAGCCGAGGATGCGGCCGCGCTGCCGGCGCGGTGCGATCTCGGCGAGGTAGGCGGTGCTGGTCGGGATGTCCATGCCGACGCCGACGCCGACCAGGAAGCGCACGATGAAGAGCTGCAGGGTCGAGGTGACGAAGGCCGAGGCGATCGCGAACACGACGAAGAAGAACAGATTGACGACGAAGATCGCGCGCCGCCCGAGCCGGTCCGACATGTCGCCGAAGACCAGCAGCCCGATCATCGCACCGATGAAGGTCGACGCGCCGAGCAGCCCGACCGCGGAGGGTGAGAGGTGGAATTGCGGGCGCAGGTAGATGAGCGCCGCGCCCATCACCAGCAGGTCGTAGCCGTCGATGAACTCGCCGAACGCCACCAGCACCGCGGCATAGCGCTGCCGCGGCGAGAGCGGCCGCTCGTTGAGCTGCTCGATTGCCGCGGTGCCCGTGCTGGTGCTCATGGCGCTCCCCGTCTGCCAGCCGCGCGCAAATCGGCCTGGTGGAGAGTCTATCCTCCGATCGCCCTGACTGGAATCAGTCAGGCGTAAATCGGCAGGCCAAGGATACAGAGACCCGAATCGCCCTGACCACAGTCAGGGCAATTCGGTCAGCAGGTCATCGAGTCCAGGGGTTCGATCAGCGTGCCGTCGACCGAGAGACGCTCGTTCGCGAGCATGCTCCGCCGGCACCAGCGCATCCGGCCTCAGGTCGCGGAACAGAACCCCGTCCGCTTGTCCGTTCCGCCGTCCGTGCCTCACGCGGTGCGATGGATCGCGGCCAGCACGTCACCGGTGTGTACGATGCGGGCGAATTCCTCGTGCAGATTGGCGAGCGTCATCGCATGGATCGCCGCCGCGGCATGCACCTCGCCATCCGGACCTTCGCGATCATAGGTCCAGGTCGCGTCGCGCACGAACCAGGTGTCGAAACCGAGATTGCCGGCCATGCGCGCGGTCGTCTCGACGCAGTGATTGCTGACGCCGCCGCACAGCACGACACGGCGGATCCCGCTGCCGCGCAGCCGCACCTCGAGATCGGTGCCGATGAAGCCGCTGTTCACCCGCTTCACCAGCACCGCCTCGCCGGCGATCTCGCGCGCCGCATCCAGCACCGCGAAACCGGGCCTGTCCGGCGCGAAGGGCGAGGCAGGATCGGCGCTTGCATGCCGGATATGGATCACCGGCATCGCCGCCCGGCGGAACGCGTCGAGCAGTTCGCCGATCCGGGCGAGCGCGTCCGGATTGTTCCGCTTCCTGCCCGCTGCCTCGATCGCGTCGAAGGCCTGCTGCACGTCGATGACGAGCAGCGCGGTCGCAGGCGGCATGCGCGATGCCTTTGCCGCCGGATCAGGTGTGAACCTGGCTGTCATCCGCATGCGCACCGGGGGACGGGGTCGGAAGGTGCTCGGTGACGGTCACGTAGTGCCAGCCGGCATCGTTCGGGTTCGGCTTGAAATGCGTCGCCGCGATCGCCTTCAGCGCCACCTCGCCGAAGCCGAAGCCCCGCGGGCTCTCCACGACCACTCGCAGGTCGATCGGTCTGCCATCCGGCCCCAGACGGAACAGCACGCCGGCGCAGCCGCCCGAAACCGCGTCGGGCGCCGCGTGGCGCGGCGCAATGAGCTCCTGCGCCGGATCGACCGGCACCCCGCTCCGGTTCGGGCTCCGTGCCGACGGCGCATCCAACCCGCCGAGCGGCCCGAGCGCGCAGGCAAGATCGACCGGCGGATGGCGCCCCTGGAAGATCAGCACCACCGTGTTGCGCGTGCATCCCGCCAGCACCAGCAACGCCGCGCCTGCCAGGAGATGCGATTGCCGCACCGCTCACCTCCGCCGCGATCCGCGCCCATCAGAGGCCCGTCGCCCCGCTTGTCCAGCAAGGGTAGTGTCGCAGTTTGAAGCCGGCACCGGCCCGCTCTCCCACCCGGCCACCCAACGGAAGTATACGCGCGTGGGTGGCCGGGTGGGGGAGCGGGCCGGCGCCGACTGGAACTGAGACACTACCCCAGCAAGCGACCCGACGGCAGCCGAAATCACGCCGCGTCCTGATCGCGCTGCTCGAGCTCGAGGATCACCTCGGTCACGATCTCCTCCGGCCTTCCACCGACGGAGACCGTGATCGGGTGCTCGCTCTCCGCCGGTTCCTCGAGCGTCGCGAACTGGCTGTCGAGCAGCGCCACCGGCATGAAATGCTCGTGCCGCGCCGCCATCCGCCGGCCGATCATCTCGCGCGATCCCTGCAGATAGACGAGCCGCACGTCGGGCCGGCCGCCCACGAGGACGCGGCGATATTCCCGCTTGAGCGCCGAGCACGTCACCACGCCCGACTGCCCGCGCCCCCGCCAATCGTCGATCGTCTCCGCGATGCGTTCGAGCCAGGGCAGGCGATCGGCATCGGTGAGCGGCGTGCCGCCATGCATCTTCTCGACATTCGCCGGCGGATGCAGGTCGTCGCCCTCGACGAAGCTCCAGCCGAGCGCGGCGGCGAGCAGCATCGCGACCGTGGTCTTGCCGGAACCCGAGACACCCATCACCACCACCACCGTCGGATGCGTGATGACGTGGCTGACCGCCGGCCGCCACTGCCGAAGCCGCTCCTCGATCCCGCTCATGTCGTCTCGCCCCCCCGGCGCCGCATGGTGACGCTGCCGCCATCCGCGTCGCCGATGATGGCGCATTCCGCCAACTCGAGAAACAGGCCGGTCTCGACCACGCCGGCGATCGCCTCGAGCCGGCGCTGCAGCGTGAACGGATCGCGGATCGGCGCGAAGCCCGGGCAGTCGTAGATGTGGTTGCCGCCGTCGGTGACAAAGGGCGATCCGTCAGCCGCCGCGCGCAGCACCGGCGCGCCGCCGAGCGAGGCGATCCGCCGCGCCGTCTGCGGGTGGCCGAACCGCGTCACCTCGACCGGCAGCGGCGCGCGCGCGCCGAGCACGTCCACCACCTTGCTCGGATCGGCGACGACGACGAAGCGCTTCGCCGCCTGCGCCACGATCTTCTCGCGCAAGAGCGCGCCGCCCAGTCCCTTGATCAGCCGCAGCGTGCCGTGTTCGACCTCGTCGGCACCGTCGATCGCGAGGTCGAGCGCATCGAGCGCGGTGAAGTCGGTGGTGGGAATGCCGAGCGCGCGCGCCGCGATTTCCGTCCGCACCGAGGTCGCGATGCCGATGACGGAAAACCCCTCCTCCCGCACGCGGCGGCCGATCGCCTCCAACACGAACAGCATCGTCGAGCCGGTGCCGAGCCCGAGCCGCATGCCGCTTTCCACGAGCGTGACCGCCGCCTCCGCCGCCGCGCGCTTCCCCCGGTCCTGCGCCGGCTCCGGCGTGCCGCTCACTCCGCCCAGCGCCCCGCGGCGGCGCGATCGACGAACCAGTGGAGCTCGCCTTGCGGCCTGAGCCGCGCCGCCGGCACGTCGCTGCCGCCGGACAGCACCTGGTCGAGGATCGCGCGTTTGCCTTCGCCGGCGACCATGAACATGGTGACCGCGCTGCTTTCGAGCGGCGGGTAGGTGAGGGTGATGCGCACCTGCGGCCGTCCCTCCCCGACCATTGCGACCCAGCGCGCGCGCTCGTTGAGCACCGGCTCGCCGGGGATCAGCGAGGCGGTGTGGCCGTCATCGCCGAGGCCCAGCAGCACCAGGTCGTGGAGCGGCCGGTCCTTGGCGAGACTATGGCCGCCATAGAGTCCGAGCAGCAGGCGCTCGTATTGCTCCGCGCTCTGCTCGGGTGTGACGCCGGTGGTCGGAATCGGATGGATGTTCGCCTTCGGCACCGGCGCGCGGGAGAACATCGCCTCGCGCACCATGCGGTAGTTGCTGGCCGGATCGTCTGGCGGCACGAACCGCTCGTCGCCGAACACGAACACGGTGCGATCCCAGGGAAAGCGCTTCACCAGCGTGTCGCCGGCAAGTGCCGCATAGAGCGGCTTCGGCGTGTTGCCGCCCGAGAGCGAGAACACGAAGCGCCCGTGGCTCGCCTCCGCCCGCTCGCAGATGAACTCGGCAGCGCCCGCGGCGAGCGCCTTCGGGTCATCGAACACGCGCAGCGTGCCCGAAGCGGGCGTCCTCACCGCGGTGACTCCAGCAGGAAACGATGCACCGCCTTCGCAAATCCGTTCTGCTCGTTGCTCTCGGTCACGGCCTTCGCCCGTTGCTGCACGTCCTTGCTCGCATTGCCCATGGCGATCGAGAACCCGCTCTTCCTGAACATCAGCACGTCGTTCGGCATGTCGCCGATGGTCGCGATCTTCTCGGCCGGGATGCGGAGCATGCGGGAGAGCGAGCCCACCACGGTCCCCTTGTTCGCGTCGGGGTGGGTGATGTCCAGATAGTAGGGCTGCGAGCGGGCCGCGCTCGCCTGGTCGCCGAGCGCGTCCTGCGCCGCCTTCTCCGCCTGCTCGACCAGCGCATGATCGTCGGAAACGCCCACGATCTTCACCGCCTTCCGCAAATGCTCCGCGGTGAATTCCGGCACCACCTTGGCCTCGAACTTCACCGTCCACGCCTCGCGCGCGACATGCGGCGCGTCCTTGTCGCGGATGAGCCAGTCTTCGCCGCTGTAGACCCAGACATCGAGCTTCTTTTCGAGCAGCAGATCGAGCGCGGTCTTCGCCGCGTCCGGATCGAGCGTGTGCAGTTCGATCGGCGTCAGGTCGGGCTTGACGAAGGCGCCACCATTGAACCCGGCGATCGGCGTGTCGAGCGCGAGCGGCTCGATCAGCATCGCCATGCCGCGCGGCGGCCGGCCGCTGGTGATCGCGAGCCTGATGCCGCCCGCGCGCAGCGCCCGCGCGGCGGCGATCGCCTCATCGGTGAGGATCTTCTCCTGCGTCACCAGCGTGCCGTCCACGTCGGCGAGCAGGAGCGCGATCTTCGGCTTCGTGCCGGTTTCAGTGCCGCTCATGTGTGCTGCGGCTCGTCGGTGCCGTCGATCGGCCGCCAGCGTCGTCCACCGCCGCTGCCGAGGAGCAGCGCATCCGCTTCCGCAGGTCCTTCGCTTCCCGATGCGTAGTTCGGGAAGTCGGCCGTGTCCGCTGCCCAGGCGTCAAGCACGGGCTGCACCACCCGCCAGGTGCTCTCGACCATGTCGGCGCGCTGGAACAGCGTCGCGTCGCCGATCATCACGTCGTAGAGCAGCGTCTCGTAGCCGACATTCGGCTCCGGCGGGAACCAGTCGCCGTAGCGGAAATCCATCTTCACCGCGGCAAGGTTGACCACCGGGCCGGGCCGCTTCACCTCGAACTGCAGCGAGATGCCCTCATCGGGCTGGATGCGGACGACCAGCCAGTTCGGCCGCAGCCGATCGACCGGGGTGTCCTGGAAGGGCGCGTACGGCGCCTGCTTGAAGCGGATCGCGATCTCGGTCATGCGGCGCGAGAGATGCTTCCCCGTGCGCAGGAAGAACGGCACGCCGGACCACCGCCAATTGTCGATCTCCAGCCGCATCGCGACATAGGTTTCGACATTCGATGTCGCCGCGACATCAGGCTCCCCGCGATAGGCCCTGACGTCCTTCCCGAGCACGCGGCCGCCGCCGTACTGCCCGCGCACCGCGCGCTCCGGCTGCACCGCCGGCATGGCGCCGAACACTTCCGCCTTCTTGTTGCGGATCTCGTCGGCATCGAAGCAGACCGGCGGCTCCATCGCGATCATCGCGAGGAGCTGGAACACATGGTTCGGCACCATGTCGCGGAGCGCGCCGGTCACCTCGTAGAACTTGCCGCGCTGCTCGACGCCGACCGTCTCGGCCACCGTGATCTGCACGTGGTCGATGCGGTCGCGGTTCCAGATCGGCTCGAACAGCCCGTTCGCGAAGCGGAAGGCCATGATGTTCTGCACCGTTTCCTTGCCGAGGAAGTGGTCGATGCGGAATACCTGGTCCTCATGCAGGACCTT
The DNA here is from genome assembly GCA_963822815.1 of uncultured Alphaproteobacteria bacterium. Lineage (GTDB taxonomy): Bacteria > Pseudomonadota > Alphaproteobacteria > Acetobacterales > Acetobacteraceae > CAWGJC01. The sequence continues at coordinate 8,016 of CAWGJC010000018.1, read as the reverse complement.
GAGCACCTGCGCATTGAGCTGCTTCGCCGATTCGAGACTGTGGCCGAACGGCTTCTCGATCACCACGCGGCGCCAGAAGGCGGGCTCGCCGTCGCGCTCCTGCTCGTCGGTGAGGCCGGACTGGCCGAGATGCTCGACCACGGTCGCGAAGAAGCGGTCCGCCACCGCGAGATAGAAGATCGCATTGCCCCTGGTGTCGTGCTCGCGCTCGGTCCGGTGCAGCAGGTTGCGGATGTCGTCGTAGAGCTGGGTCTTGGTGAGATCGCCTTGCAGGTAGTACATGCGCGAGGCGAGCCGGTCCCAGGCATCCTGCTCGATGTGATCGACATGGAACTCGGCCGACGGATTGCCGACGAACTCCTTGAGCGAGCCGAACAGATGGTCGCGCCAGCTCTCGGCGCTCCCCTGCGCGAGATCGACGCCGACCAGCGCGAAATTCTTCGGCAGGATGCCGGTGCGCGAGAGATTGTAGAGCGCCGGCATCACCAGCCGCTTGGTGAGGTCGCCGCCGGCGCCGAAGATCACCATCGTGCACGGGTCGGCATCGCGATGCGCGATGCGCGGCGGCGCCGAGACCTGCTGCGCCGCCGGCGGGTTCGGCGCCGCCGATTGGTCGTCCGGCATCAGCCGAGCGCCTCGGTGACGGCGCGCGCGAGCTCCTTGAGCCCGGTGGAGACATCCTTCAGATGGACGCGCAGCGCCCGCCGATCCCGCTCCTCCAGCACCTGCAGGTCGCCGCGCGCCTGCGCCGCCTTGACGATGCCGAACGTGTATTTCGCGTCGGGCACCGGAATATCGGCCGGATCGTCGCAGGTGATCTGCACGAACACGCCGGAATTCGGCCCGCCCTTGTAGGCCTGGCCGGTCGAATGCAGGAAACGCGGCCCGAAGCCCACGCAGGTGGCGTCCTTCGTCGCGTCCCGAATTTCCGTCCGCATGGCCTGCAGCGCCTCGATATGCGGGCGGTCGCGGTGCATGTAGGCGAGCAGCGCCACGTAATCCCCCGCATGCGCGCGGCCGAGATGCGACTTGAGATAGCCGGACAGCGTGTTCTGCTGCCCGAGCGCTTTGGCGTTCTTCGCGTCGGCGAAGATGGCGACGCCATTGGCGCGGAACACCGGCTGCTCGTCGGGCAGCTTGCCGTCCTTCTCGTATTGCACGGTGAGCTCGCGCGTCGCGATTTTGCTCGCCTCCACATCGGGCTGGTTGAACGCGTCGATGCCGATCACCGCGCCGGCGACCGCGGTCGCGATCTCCCAGCGGAAGAATTCCTGGCCGACATGCCAGACATCCGGGAGCACCATGCGCGCGACCGGATGGCCCGCTTTCTCCAGCGCCTCGACCGCCGCGCGCTGCTTGGGGTCCTCCTTCCCGTCGAGCGCGAGGTAGGCGAAGAACCGATCCCTGCCGTATTTATCCGGCGACGCGAGTGGCTCGCTGTCGACGGGAATGAGCCCGTGCCCCTGCTTGCCCGTGCTCTCGGCGAGCAGCTGCTCCAGCCACGCACCGAGATCATGGATGCCGGGCGAGGCGATGATGGTCACCTTGTCGCGCCTGAAGTCGCGCGCGGCGACGCCCATCGCGATGCCGAGCTTGACGCCGGGATTTTCGGCCGGGGGCACGTCATCGCCGCAGGCGCGCACCATTTGCTGCGTGGTCGCCAGGAGCTTGCGCAGGTCGAGCCCGATCGCCGCCGCCGGGACCAGGCCGAATTTCGACAGCACGGAATAGCGTCCGCCGATCGACTTCACGCCGTAGAACACGTGCGCGAACCCGGTCGCCTGCGCATGCTTGTCGAGCGAGGAGCCGGGATCGGTCACGGCGACGAAGTGCTTCGCCGCCTTGTCCTTCCCGACCTTGTTCGCGACCTGCTGGAAGAAATACGCCATGTAGATGTTCGGCTCGAGCGTCGAGCCGGATTTCGACGACACGATGAACAGCGACCTGCCGAGATCGATCGCTCCCTCCAGCGCCTTGATCTGCGCCGGATCGGTGCTGTCGAGCATGTGGAATTCCGGGAACCCCGCCTGCCGGCCGAACGTTTCCGCCAGCACCTCGGGCCCGAGGCTCGACCCGCCCATGCCGAGCAGCACGACGTCGCTGGAGCCGCCCGACTTCACCTCCTGCTGGAAGCGCTCGAGCTCACCGATGCCCTTGAGCTCCTCTCCGACGATGGTGAGCCAGCCGAGCCACTGATCCTCGTCGGTGCCGGTCCAGAGCGTCTTGTCGCCCTCCCAGAGCCGGCGGATCAGCCCGTCGTGGCGCCACTTCTCGGTCTCCGCCGCGATCGCCTTCTCGATCGCGGCATCGCCCGCCTTGATGGTGATGTCGGGCTTGTCGCCGCTGAAGATCGTGCGCCGGCGAGCGGCGACGGCGCCGAGCAGCTGGTCGAACGCATCGGCGAATTGCTGCACGCCCTCCGCCACCAGTTCGTCCGTCACCTCCTTCATGGAGATGCCGGCATCGGCGAGCGCCCGCATCGTCGCTTCCGCTTCGGCAAGGCCGTGTTCGACCGCATCGCGATGGATCTTCCCGTGCTCGCGGAACGCATCCATCGTCGCCGGCGGCATGGTGTTGACGGTGTCCTTGCCGATCAGCTCCTCGACATAGAGCGTATCCGGCAGCTTCGGGTCCTTGGTGCTGGTGGAGGCCCAGAGCAGGCGCTGCGTCTTCGCGCCCTTGGCCGCGAGCGCTTCCCAGCGCGCGCCGGCGAAGAGGCGCTGGTAGCTCCTGTAGGCGACCTTCGCGTTGGCGATCGCGACCTTGCCGCGGAGCTTCCCCGCCACCGACTTGTCCCCGAGCTTGTCGAGCCGCTTGTCGATATTGCTGTCGATGCGGCTGACGAAGAAGCTCGCGACGGAGGCCACTTTCGACACGTCGCCGCCGGATTTCGCGAAATCCTCGAGCCCGGCGATATAGGCCTCCGCGACCTGTTCGTACATCCCGACCGCGAACAGCAGCGTGACGTTGATGTTGAGCCCCTTGCCGATCAGCGTGCGGATCGCCGGTATGCCGGCCTCGGTGCCCGGCACCTTCACCATCAGGTTCGGGCGATCGACGACCTTCCAGAGCCGCAACGCCTCCTCGATGGTCGCCTCGGTGGCATTGGCGAGGTAGGGCGAGCATTCGAGCGAGATGAACCCGTCCGCGTGCTTGGTCGCTTCCCAGACCGGGCGCAGCACGTCGGCGGCGGCCCGGATGTCGGCGATCGCGAGATGCTCGTAGATCGCGGAGATCGAGTGGTCGCCGGACTGCTGGAACGCCTTCAGCGCCTCGCCGTACTGCTCGCTGCCGGCGATCGCCTTCTCGAAAATCGACGGGTTGGAGGTCACGCCGCGCACGCCGTCGCGCTCGATCAGCGTCGCGAGTTCGCCCTTCTCGATCAGGTCGCGACGGACATAGTCGAGCCAGGGCGACTGGCCGCACTGCTCGGAGAGCTGCTTCAGCGGGTTCATTCCTGGGCTCTCCCTATTCCGCCGCCTGGCGAAGCTTCTGCGTGCGCGAAAGCTGGTCCTTCGCCGCCTGCACCACCTTCTCCGGCGTGAATCCGAACTTGTCCTGCAGCTTCGCGAGCGGCGCCGAGGCGCCGAAGCTGCGCATGCCGATGATCGTGCCGTGCATGCCGACATAGCGCTCCCAGCCGATCGTCGCCGCCTGCTCGGCGGAGACGCGCGCCAGGATGTCGGGCGGCAGGACCTGGTCGCGATAGGCCTGCTCCTGCGTCTCGAACAGCTCCCAGCACGGCATGGAGACGACGCGCACCCGCACGCCCTCCTGGGTCAGCCGCTTCGCCGCCTCGACGCAGAGCGACACCTCGCTGCCGGTGCCGATCAGGATCACCTCCGGCCGCCCCTCCGGCGGGTCGGACAGCACATAGGCGCCGTGCGCGAGCCCGCTCGCCGCGGCGAACTTGCTGCGATCGAGCGTCGGCAGCTTCTGCCGCGACAGGATCAGCGCAGCGGGCTGGTGATGATGCTTCAGCACGTAGCGCCAGGCCTCGCCGACCTCGTTCGCGTCGCAGGGGCGGATCGTCAGCATCCCCGGCATGCCGCGCAACCCGGCGAGCTGCTCGATCGGCTGGTGCGTCGGCCCGTCCTCGCCGACGCCGATGCTGTCATGCGTGAAGATCCACACGACCGGCAGCTCCATGATCGCGGAGAGCCGCATCGAGCCGCGCATGTAGTCGGAGAAGATCAGGAAGCCGGAGCCGTACGGCCGCAGCTTGCTGAGCGCCATGCCGTTGCAGAACGCGCCCATCGCGTGCTCGCGGATGCCGAAATGGAAGTTGCGGCCGGCGTAGTCGTCGGCCTCGAAGCTCGGCACGCCCTTGAGGTCGGTCTTGGTCGAAGGCGAGAGATCCGCCGAGCCGCCGAGCAGGAACGGGATTTTCTGCGCCAGCGCGTTCAGCACCTTGCCCGAGGAGTCGCGGCTCGCCATGCCGGCCTCGTCGGCAGGGAAAGTGGGGATCGCGCTCTCCCAGTCGCTCCGGGATCTCGCGCTTCCGCATCGCGTCGAACTCGCGCGCGAGCTCCGGGTATTGCTGCCGGTAGCGCTCGAACACGCCGGTTCCACTCCTCGGAGAGCCGCTTCCCGCGCGCGCCGATGCCGTCGGCGAAGGTCTGATAGACACCGTCGGGCACCAGGAAATGCTGATCCTCCGGCCAGCCGTAGAAGCGCTTCGCCGCGCGCACCTCGTCCTCGCCGAGCGGCTCGCCATGCGCCTCGCGCGTGTCCTGCTTGTGCGGCGCGCCGTAGCCGATATGGCTCTCGACGATGATCATCGTCGGGCGCGACTGCTCGACGATCGAAGCCGCGCAGCGCCGTCGCCAGCGCCTCGGTGTCGTTGGCATCGCGCACGCGCATCACGTTCCAGCCATAGGCGAGGAAGCGCGTGCCGACATCCTCGCTGAAGGCGAGCTCGGTCGAGCCCTCGATCGAGATGCGGTTGCTGTCATAGATCCAGCAGAGATTGGACAGCCGCAGATGGCCGGCGAGCGAGGCGGCCTCGCTCGAGATGCCCTCCATCATGTCGCCGTCCGAGCAGATGGTATAGACGTTCCAGTCGACGATCGGGAAACCCGGCTTGTTGAACTGCGTCGCGAGCCAGCGCTCCGCCGCCGCCATGCCGACGCTGGTGGCACAGCCCTGGCCGAGCGGGCCGGTCGTGGTCTCGACGCCGGTGGTGAGGTGGTATTCCGGATGGCCCGGCGTCGAACTGTCGAGCTGGCGGAACTTCTTGATGTCGTCGAGCGTGACCGACGGCTTGCCGGTCTTCTCGTACTTCGCCACCGCCTGCACCCGGGCAGGTGCAGCAGCGAGTAGAGCAGCATCGAGGCATGGCCGCAGGAGAGCACGAAGCGATCGCGGTCCGGCCAGATCGGATCGGCGGGATCGTAGCGCAGCCGGTGGTTCCACAGCGCGTAGGCGACCGGCGCGAGCGCCATCGGCGTGCCGGGATGGCCGGAATTCGCCTTCTGCACCGCATCCATCGCGAGCGTGCGGATGGTGTCGATCGCGAGCAGGTCCTTGTCCATGGCGGCGAGGCCGTCGGTCATGTCTCTTTCTCCACGCGCCCGGAGCTTCACCCGAAGGGCGGGGCGCTCTCCTTCATGTGTGGCAGCATCGTGGCCAGCGCCGCCGCCGCGCTATCACAATCCTCTTACAACCGCCGGAGGTCCATGCCCACTCACCCGAGCCGGTAGAAGGCGAGAGCCGTCTCCCCCGAGCACCAGGTCACGGTCGGCATGGGGCAGATCGGCGAGCAGCGCCTCCGTCGCCTCACGCCAGCGCCGGTAGCCGCCGGCGAGTTCCACCACCGGCCAGTCGCTGCCCCAGAGCAGGCGCGCGGCGCCGAAGCAGCGGAGCAGATGCGCGGCGAACGGCGCCAGCCGGGCGATGGTCCAGTCCGGCCCGGCCTCGGTGACGAGCCCCGACAGCTTGCAGAACACCCGCGTCGCGCCGGCGAGGCGCGCGATTTGCGTGGCCCAGGGCTCGTACCCCCCGCCCGCGATGTCGGGCTTGCCCCCGTGGTCGATCACCATGGGCAGGTCCGGATGCCGGCGCGCGAGCTCCGGGACCAGGTCGAGATGCCGCGGCGTCACCAGCAGGTCGAGGCGAAGCCCCGCCCGCGCCATCGCCGCCAGGCCGGGCCGCACGTCGTCGCGCAGGATCCAGTCCGTCTCGGCGATGTCCTGCAGCATCGGCCGGAGACCCTTCACCAGCGGGTCCGCGGCCACCGCCGCCACCCGGTCCGCCGCATCCGGCGCCGCGAGATCGACCCAGCCGACCACGCCCCGCACCAGGCCTGCCGAGGTGCGGGCGGTCTCCAGCAGGAACCGCGTCTCCGCCTCGGTGGGCGCCGCCTGCACCAGCACGGTCGCGGTCACGTCGCCGAGCAGCGGCGCGAGATCGGCGAGCCCGTAATCGCGGTGGATCGGCAGATCGGGCGTCAGCCAGCCATAGTCGCCGCGCGCCACCCGCCAGACATGGTGATGCGCATCGACCCGCATCATGCGGGAACCGGCGCCTCCTCCGGGATCAGCCCGTCCCGCTTCAACGCCGCCCACAAATCCCCCGGGATCCCGACCTGGCTCATCGCCACGTTCTCCCGCACCTCGTCCGGCGTGCGGCCCCCGGGATCGCCGCGGCGACCGCCGGGGGCGGTGCAGAACTGCAGCGCCGCCGCCTTCAAAGCCACGCCGAACCGCGCACACACCGCGCCGATCCGCTTCGCCTTCTCCACCATCGCGGCCGGGGCCGCCTGGTAGTCGAACGTGGTCCCGCCGGCGAGCAGCCCCGAATTGTAGGGCCCGCCCACCACCATTCACCCCGCGCTCAAGGCAGCGCGGAAACAGCGCATCCATCCCGGTCCGCCGCAGCAGCGAATACTGGCCGGCGAGCAGGAACACGTCCGGGTCGCTCGCATCGAGCGCACGCAGGCAGGGCTCGACCAGGTTCACCCCGAGCCCCCAGGCGCGGATCACCCCCTCCTCGCGCATCCGGGTGAGCGCGACCGCGGCCCCCTTCATCGCCTGCTCGAACAGCCCGGTCCAGGCGGCGCCGTGATGGTCCTCCGACACGTCATGGATGAACACGATGTCGAGCCGGTCGAGCCGCATCCGCTCGAGCCTCGCCTCGATGGATCGGCGCGCCCCGTCCGCCGAATAGTCGAGCACCCGCCGGTTCGGTAGCCCGCCCCAGGACCCCTCCGCCTGCTCGGGCGTGCTCGGATCGGCCTCCAGCAGCCGCCCCACCTTGCTCGCGATCACCAGCTGGTCCCGCGGCTTTTCCCGCAGCACCGGTCCCATCCGCTTCTCGGACAGCCCCGCCCCGTAATGCGGCGCGGTGTCGAAGAAGCGGATCCCCGCCGCCCACGCCGCTTCGACCGTCGCGAGCGCGACGCCCTCATCGATTCGGTCGAACAGATTGCCGAGCGGCGCGCCACCCATGCCGAGCGGGCCCGGCGGGACAAATCGAGCCATGCGGTTCTTCCCCTTACGTTGTCTTTTGCTCGGCCGCACCACACCCTTCAGCAGCAGGATGTTGCCGTAGAGACGCCGTTCGCCGGTGCGGACGATCGCAAACGCCTCCCCCGCCGCGCGGTAGAAATCGTTGCGCTCCAACGCGACCGGCGCTGCCCCGCCATGCTTGGCCAGGATCGTCGTGAACTCGCGCACGATCTCCGGCACCTCCTCCGGCTTGCCCACCACCTGCATCACCGCCGCCGGCGCCGGCACGAAATCATCGAGCGGCATCAGCCGCAACACCGCCGAGAGCAGCCGCGTCGCACTCACCCCAGGCAACACCACCAGCCGCGTCGCCCGCGCGGCCGCCGGAAAATTCGCGTCCACAATGGCCAGCCCATCCCCATGCCCCATGCTCGCAAGCACATGCAGCAGATCAGGCGTCACAACCACCGGCACGCCCCGCAAATTCTCATCCCTCCCTGCAACGAGCCCGACTGTGACGGCGGTGGGGGGCGCGGGCAAGCCGGGGTAAAAGGAAAGGAAGGCCAGG
>CAWGJC010000017.1:0-75487 GCA_963822815.1 uncultured Alphaproteobacteria bacterium | reverse complement strand
CCCGTCCACCTCCAGCGGCAGGTCGAGGCGGGGGGAACCAGCCCGAAGCCCTCCACGACCGCCCGCGGCGCGCCGACGCGCAGCGGTCACCGGCCCGCAGGAACGTCCCTCCATTCCCCCGAAGGCCCCGCGCAACTGCGTGCTGCGCGAGCCGAGCACCTCGGGCACGTCCACCCCGCCCGGCAGCGCGAGATAGGCGCGCATGGCGCCGCGCGCCGGTGGGCCGAGCACGAGCTCCTGGCCTTCCCGCGCATGATGCGCGGACCAGGCAGCAGCGACCGCCCGTCCAGCCGCGCGGCGCAGTCCGCGCCGGCGAGCGCGAAACTGCAATCCGCCAGCAAGCGTGCCGCGAGGGAACATCGGCACCTCGATCCCGGCGGCGTTCTCGTCACTGCCGAGCAGGATGTTGGCGGCGGCCAGCGCCGTTCGATCCATGGCGCCGGCGCGGCCGACGCCGTAGCGCAGGCTGCCGGTGCGCCCGAGATCCTGCACCGTGGCGAGCCCGGCGGTGGCGATGATCTCGATCATCGGATCACCTTCTCGGCGCGGAACCGGATCGCGTCGCCGGGCTGCAGGAGGCAGCGCCACCGCGCCGGGTCGAAGAGCGGAGCGACGTGCTGCCGATCGTGTTCCATCCACTCGGACCGGCCGAGGCGGAGACGCCGGTCTGCGACCCGCCGATCGAGACCGCCCCGCCGGGGATGGAGAGCACGGGCACCTTGCGGCGCGGCGTCGCGATGCACGGATCCATCCCGCCGAGGTAGCAATAGCCCGGATGGCTGCCGACGGCGTAGACGGGATAGATCGGCGCCGTGTGGCGGTCGATGAGCTCGTCCAGGCCGAGGCCGGTATGGGCGATGACGTCGGCGAGATGGGGCCCGGCCTCGCCGCCATAGACGACCGGCAGCTCGATCACCCGCCCTTCCGGCGCGATCGGCTCGGCGTCCGCCCAGGCCGCGAGCACCGCCGCGCGCAACGGCGCGAGGTCGCGCGGGGGCGCCGTGAAGGTGAGCATCAGGTTGTTCACGCCGGGCACGGCTTCCCCGATCTCCGGCCAGGCCGCGACAATCCGCGCCAGTGCCCAGATGCGCTGCTGCGATTCCAGCACGGGCGCGCCTTGTGCCTCGAACAGCAGCGCCGCCGTGCCGAGCAGGCTGAGCTTGGGATCGGCGCTCACGCCGCGTTCCTTTGCGCGAGAAAGCGCTCGAGATGATGGATGTCCACGGCGCCCGTGCGGAACGCCGCGTTCTCCAGGATCGCCCGGTGCAGCGGGAGGTTGGTCCGGATGCCGCCGACCCGCATTTCGCTCAGCGCCAGCTGCATGCGGGCGAGCGCGTCCGTGCGCGTCGCGCCGTGCACGATGAGCTTGGCGATCATGGAGTCGTAATGCGGCGGGACCCGGTAGCCGGCGCCGGCATGGCTGTCGATCCGCACGCCGAACCCGCCGGGCACCTGCCATTCGGTGATGCGGCCGGGCGACGGCGCGAAGCTCTCCGGGTCCTCGGCATTGATCCGGCATTCGACGGCGTGCCCGGTGCAGCCGATCTCGTCCTGCGTGAGCGCCAGGCGTTCACCGCGTGCCACGCGCAATTGCTGCTGGACGATGTCGATGCCCGTCGTCATTTCGGTGACGGGATGCTCGACCTGCAAACGCGTGTTCATCTCGATGAAGAAGAACTCGCCACCCTCGTACAGGAACTCGAACGTGCCGACGCCGCAATAGCCGATCTGCCGGCACGCCTCGGCGCAGCGCGCGCCGACTCGGGCGATGTCCGCGGGCGCGATGCCGGGTGCCGGCGCCTCCTCGATCACCTTCTGGTTCCGCCGCTGCAGCGAGCAGTCGCGGCTGCCGAGCCAGAGCGCCGTGCCGTGCCGGTCGGCGATGACCTGGATTTCGACGTGGCGGGGACGCGCGAGGAATTTCTCGACGTAGACCTCGGGGTTGCCGAAGGCGTGGCGGGCCTCCTCCCGCGTCAGCGCGAGCGTGTCCAGCAGCGCCTCCGGCTCGGTGACGACGCGCATGCCGCGTCCGCCGCCGCCGCCGGCCGCCTTGACGATCACCGGGTAGCCGATCGCGTCGGCGATCGCGCGGATGGCGTTCGGCTCATCCGGCAGCGGCCCGTCGGGTCCGGGCACGCAGGGCACGCCGGCGCGCCGCATCGCGCGCTTGGCCGCGACCTTGTCGCCCATGATCCGGATGCAGGCTGCGCTCGGGCCGACGAAGACGAGACCGGCCTGCTCGATTTCCGCGGCGAACGTGGCGTTCTCGGAGAGAAAGCCGTAGCCGGGATGGATCGCCTGGGCGCCGCTGATCCGGGCGGCGAACAGGATGGCGGCCTGGTTCAGGTAACTCTTTGCGGCCGCCGCCGGCCCGATGCAGAGCGCCTGGTCGGCCTGGCGCACATGCGGCGCGTCGGCATCGGCCTCGGAGTGGACGGCGACGGTGCGCAGGCCGAGGCCGCGGCAGGCGCGCTGGATGCGGAGCGCGATCTCCCCGCGATTGGCGATCAGGACGGTGTCGAACATGGCCAGCGTCTCACCCCAGTCGGAACAGCGGGTCGCCCGCCTCGACTTCCTGGCCGGACTGGACCAGCACCGATGCAATGACGCCGTCGCGCTCGGCGCGGATCTGGTTGAACACCTTCATGGCCTCGATGATGCAGAGCACCTGCCCGGCGACCACGGCATCGCCCGGGGAGACGAGCGGCGGCGCGTCCGGCACCTGCTGCAGGTGAACGACACCGAAGAGCGGCGCGACGATGGTGTCCGAAACCGGATCGGGAGTCGGCAGGGGCCGCGCGGCTTCCGGCGCGGGCGGAGATGCGGCGGTTGGGCGCATCGTGGTCGGGGGTGGCGTGGGGGCCCGCGCACTTGCGCCCCGCTTGACGAGCCGCAGCATCTCGCCGTTGCTGCTGTATTCCAGCTCGGTCAGGTCGGAGGCCTGAAGCGCCTCGATCAAGGCCTTGATCGTGTCCCGATCCATTCCGTCGTCGCCCCTCGCGATGGGGAGACGCTATCGATCGGGGACTGCCGGCACCAAGACGGATTGGCTTTGCCGCGATAGCGCGTGCTTATGCCAGCGCGCCCAATGCCTGGTTCGTCGAAAGGCTGCCTCGGCGTGCGGTATCGCTTGGTAGTCGCACGCGCCCCCTCCGCCGGCATTCCACCGGCGTCATGGGGCGCCCGGATCGCCGCTGTCCGGCAGCCAGGCGCCGCCGGGCGGCAGGCCGGCCGCCAGTTCGAGCAGGATCGTCTTCACCATCTCGGCCGGCTCGGAGAGGGGCAGATGATCCGACCGGCAGAGCGTGAGCGGCGCCGCGATGACCGGATTGACGATCCGGCGGCACCAGGAAGGGCGTCCTTCGGCGACTTCCCGCGCCATCGAGGCCGGCAGGATCGTCATCCCGAGACCGTCCGCGATGAGCGCCTTGAGGGTCATCGCCGATTCGACCTCCGCCACCACCCGGACGCTCACGCCGGCGCGCATGAAGTTCTCGTCCACCAGCTTGCGCACGATGTTGTAGGGCCGCGGCAGGAAGAGCTCGATGCCCTCCATCTCGGCGACCTGGATCGGCTCCGCGCTGGCCGAAGGGCCGACGAGGAACAGCTCCTCCTCCATGATCGGGATGAAGGCGAGACCGTGGATCGCGCGGTTGCCGTAGAGCACTGCGAGATCCATCCGCCCGTTCATGATCAGCTCGGAGAGGATCGTGCCGTAATTCTCGTTCAGATAAAGGACGATGGCCGGATGCTGGGTGCGGATCGCCCGGATCAGCGGCAAGGCCAGCATCGCCGCGGCGGTTCCGGGAGCCAGACCCACCGAGACCGGGCCGGAAAGCCCGCCGCTCCGCGCCCCCATGTCCATGCGCGCCTGCTCGCACTGGCGGAGAATGACCTGGGCGTGCCGATAGAGGACCTTCCCCGCCTCGGTGGGCGACACGCCGCGCTTGGTGCGGACCAGCAATTGCTGCCGCACCTCGCTTTCGAGCGTCGCGATCTGCTGGCTGAGGGCGGGCTGGGCGATGTTGAGCAGGTCCGCCGCCTGGGTGACGCTGCCCACATCGACGACCTTCGCGAAATACCTCAGCCGGGTGAAGTTCATGCGCGGCCCCGTCATAAGGAATACGACAGGTTCCCCGGATTTGCCATAAGCGCCGCTTCTTTCGGCAGAGCGGATTCGTGTTGGACCGCCGAGGGCGGCCGTTCCTAGCTTGCCGGGATGAACGATGTTCCCGCCGACCTCGCCGTTCCCTCCCGCATCGCCAGCCGGGTCCGGCGGATCAAGCCGTCGCCGAGCACGGCGGCGGCGGACCGCGCCAACAGCCTGCGCCGCGAGGGCCGGTCGATCGTCAACCTGGTCGTCGGCGAGCCCGATTTCGACACCCCGGCCCATATCCGCGAAGCGGCCGCGGCGGCGATGAACGCGGGCGCGACCCGCTACACGCTGATGGCCGGCACGGTCGAGCTGCGCGAGGCGATCGTTGCCAAGCTCGCGCGGGAGAACGGCCTGCAGTTACCACATCAAGGAGATCATCGCGACCAGCGGCGCCAAGAGCGCGATCTTCAACGCGCTGGCGGTGACGCTCGAGCCGGGCGATGAGTGATCATCCCCGCGCCCTACTGGGTCTCCTACCCCGACATGGTGCTCGCCTGCGAAGGAGTGCCGGTGACCGTCCCCTGCCCCGAGGCGGCCGGCTTCCTGCTGACGCCTTCGCAGCTCGCCGCCGCGATCACGCCGCGCACGCGCTGGTTGCTCATCAACTCCCCGAGCAACCCGACCGGCGCCGCCTACACGGCGGAGCAATACCGCGCGCTCGGCGAGGTGCTCCTCGCCAATCCCCATGTCCTCGTCATGACCGACGACATCTACGAGCACATCCGCTTCGACGGCCAGCGCACCCCGCATTTGCTGGAGGCGGTACCCGCGCTCCGCGACCGGGTGTTGGTGGTGAACGGCGTGTCCAAGACCTACGCGATGACCGGCTGGCGCATCGGCTACGCCGCGGGCCCGACGGACATCATCGAGGCGATGAACACGATGCTGTCGCAGTCCTCCGGCAATTGCTGCTCTGTCAGCCAGGCTGCGGCGACTGAGGCACTGAATGGCAATCAAGGCTTTGTCGCGGAAAGCGTGGCCGTGTACCGGCATCGCCGCGATGCGGTCCTCGCCATGATCAACACGATTCCGGGGCTGAGTTGCCGCCAGCCGACCGGCGCCTTCTACCTGTATGTCAACTGTGGCGGCCTGATCGGCAAGACGGGGCCGGACGGAAAATGCCTGGCCGATGACGGCGATGTCGTCCTCTTCCTGCTCGATCATGCGGGCGTTGCCGTGGTCGCCGGTGCAGCGTACGGCCTTTCCCCGTATTTTCGCCTGTCGATCGCGACGACATTGGGCCTGCTGCAAAGTGGTTGCGAGCGCATTGCGGCAGCGGTCGCGACTCTCCGCTGAGGTTCTCCGGGTGCGGCTGCCGACCCCGATCCTCGCATGACCCTTCGCGTCTGCGATCAGCGCCGCTGACGAGCCCGGTGATACCACCGGTCATTCTCCATGACCGTTGGTATGCGCGCGGGTGGCGGGCGGAGCTGGCCAAGGCTCCACCCTCGCCAGCCGCGGGCAGAGGATCACCGTTTCGTCCCCTACCCCGAGGCCGGGCGGCAACCGGGTCGCGAGCCGGACCCCAATTTTAACCGTCATCTGCATCTCTCCGGGTTTTCCGGCCGTCCTGTCGCGCATAGCCTTGCTTCCCGCAACGAGGCTGGTTGGAAGGGCCGACGACGGAGGGAGCGGGATGTCCCAGGCCTATGTCTGCGGGACCTTCGACACCAAGGGAGAGGAACTCCATTTCATTGCCGCCGCGTTGCGGGTGGCGTGCGTCCCCTGCTGCACCGTCGATCTCTCCACCCGCACGCATGTCCGCGTCGATTGCAAGTTGGGGACGGCGATCCTGAATGGCCGCGAGATCGAGGTGTTCACCCGACAGGACCTGCCGCAACAGAAGCATCGCGAAGGCAAGGGCCAGAAGGTGTCGATGCTGATCCAGCCGAAATGGATCAACATCTGGCTGATCGAGCAGTTCACGCGCTGGCGCGACGGTGGCCCGGAAATGGAAACCAATGTCGCGGCGAACGTGCAGGCCTCCGCCCTGGTCTTCGGCTCCATCGAGAGCTCCCGCACCAGGAGCCTGGTGAAGGTGCAGGAGTATATCGCCGGCTTTGCATGACTTCTGCCGAGCGGGTCCGGCTGCGCCTGCGCCAGGCTCGGGCGGTCGCGGCGTTCTCGTGGGCGCCGCGATCGGCACCGGACTCGCGGCGCAGGCGGCGACGCGCGGCGGTGCCGATTTTCTGCTCGCGCTCAACGCGGGCCGCATCCGCAGCGTCGGCGAACCCCCAGCCGCTTCGCTGCTTGCGCTGCGGGATGCGAACCGCTTCGCGCCCGATTTCGCGGTGGCGGAGATCCGGCCGCGCACCGACATTCCCGTCTTCGTCGGCGCGGCCGTGTTTGATCCGGGGCTCGACGTGGAGCAATACCTTACGGCGATTGCCCCTTCCGGCTTCGAGGGCGTCACCAACTTCCCGATAGTCGTGCTTCTCGAAGGCCGCTATCGACGGTCCCTCGAAGCCTCGGGCTATGGATTCGCCCGGGAGCTCGCGTTGCTTACGGCCGCGCGGAAGCGCGGGCTTGCCAGGCTTGCCTGTGCACACACACGCGAGGAGGCGCGGCGCGCTTCGGCGGCCAGCGTCGACATCATCAACATCGATCTCGGCTGGAACACCGGTGGTACCTGGGCGTGTCGACGCGCATGCGCATCGAGGAGGCGGCGCCCCTGGCGATCACGCACGCGGCGACCCAAGCAAACGAGCGCGACTGGATCCTGGATGGGCTGCGCCGCAACCGCTTCCGGCGTCGCGAGACCGCGCGGTTCCTCGGCATCTCGCGCAAGACGCCCACCGGCTGCCCGTCCGCACCGAGGCGTCGCACCACCCGATAGCCGTAGGCGTTGCCGCCGCCGCTGCGCCCGGCCTCGACCCGCCCACGCAGTCCGCGATGCGTCTTGGCCGCGAGGTCGCGCAGGACCAGCGTTCATCGTGCCCCTGAGCCCGACATGCAGCTCGCTGATCTCGCCCTCAGCCAGCGTCACGATCCGGATGCCCGCGAACCGCAGCCGCTTGAACAGCCCCGCCACGTCCTCCTGGTCGCGCGACAGCCGGTCCAGCGCCTCCGCCAGCACGACGTCAAAGCCGCTCTCGCGCGCCGCGGCCAGCAATGCCTGGTAGCCCGGCCGCAGCGCCGTCGCGCCGCTGAGCGCCCGATCCTGGAAAACCTGAACGAGTTCCCAGCCCTCGCGCGCAATCCGCTCCTTGCAGATTCGGATCTGGTCCTCGAGCGACGACTTCGCGCTGATTCTCTGACGAGTAGCGGGCGTAAATGACGGCACGAGAGTTCATTCGCGGGTGACCACGGCTTCCGATGCCGTCGACCATACCCGACCGGCGGTACGTCGCTCCACCGATTCGTGCCTCAACGGAGCCGACGGCGTCTGATCGCCAGTGAGCCGGCAATCTTTCCCTGGCTCAGACAGGAGCGAGCAGGCTCAGCATTTTGAGCAATGCTACGATCACGCGCTAATGTCGTTGTGCGGCGACAGTCGGGCGCGTTCGGTCCGCATCCACGCCTCGAGCTCGGCAACGAGCGTTCGCGCGGAACGCCGCAACTTCGTCATGCTGCTGGTGCATCGACTGCACGGCGGCGCGGGCGGCGGTCAGGACAATCCGACCTGGGTTCCCCTCGCACTTGGCGAAGCGAAGGGAACCGTCCCGGCCAAGCCAACGCCGCGCCCGAGCGGTCCGTAATGCGGATCAGAGCATCCGCTGCAGAATGATCTTCTGCACGTCCGACGTGCCTTCGTAGATCTGGCAGACGCGCACGTCGCGATAGATGCGCTCGACCGGATAGTCCGCGAGATAGCCGTAGCCGCCGAGCGTCTGGATCGCGGTGGAGCAGATCGCCTCCGCCGCTTCGGACGCGAACAGCTTGGCCATCGCCGCGGCCTCGAGCGCCTTCTCGCCGGCGTCCTTCAGTCGCGCGGCGTGCAGCGTCAGTTGGCGCGCGGCCACAAGGCGGGTCTTGGCGTCGACCAGGCGGAACCCGACCGCCTGATGGTCGATGATCTTCTTGCCGAACGCCTCCCGCTCGCGCGCATAGGCGATCGCGATGTCGAGCGCCGCGCGCGCCATGCCGACGCTCTGCGCCGCAATGCCGATGCGGCCGGACTCCAGGGTCGAGAGGGCAATGCGGTAACCCTCTCCCTCGGCCCCGATCCGCTGATCCTCCGCGACCTCCATGTCGGCGAAGCCTAGCGCGCAGCTGTCGGAGGCCTTCTGGCCGAGCTTGCTCTCGACCCGCGCGACGGTAAATCCCGGCGTGTCATTGGCGACGACGAAGCAGGAGAGGCCGCGCTTGCCCGCTGCGGGGTCGGTGACGGCAAACATCACCGTTGCCTGGCCGATCCGCGCATTCGAGATGAACTGCTTCGAGCCGTTGATGATGTAGCGATCGCCGCGCTTCACCGCGCGCGTGCGGAGTGCGGAGGCATCGGAGCCGGCTGCCGCCTCGGTCAGCGCGAAGCTGCCGACCCATTTGCCGGCGGCGAGCGGCCTCAGCCAGCTTTCCTTCTGCGCGGCGGTGCCGAACTTCTCGATCACCTCGCAGGTCGGCGCGTTGTGCACCGAGAGCATGGTGGAGACGGAGCCGTCGCCGGCGGCGATCTCCTCCACCACCGCGGCGTAGGTGACGTAGTCGATGCCGGCGCCGTCCCAGTCCGGCGCGACCGTGGCGCCGAGGAAGCCCAGCTCGCCGATCTCGCGGATGATCTCGGGCTCGATCCGCCCGGACTTCTCGCGCGCGGCCGCGGTAGGCACAAGACGCTCCGCGGCAAAGCGGCGCGCGGTCTCGACGACGAGTGCATTGGCGTCGGCGGATTCCAGCATCTCAGCTCACCATTTCCAGCCCGACGGCGGTCGCCTCGCCGCCGCCGATGCAGATCGCGGCGACGCCGCGCTTCAGTCCGCGCTGGCGAAGCGCGGCGAGCAGCGTCACCACGATGCGCGCGCCGGAAGCCCCGATCGGATGGCCCAACGCGCAGGCGCCGCCGCGCACGTTGACCTTCTCGAGCGGAATGCCGAGCTCGCGCTGCGTCGCCAGCACCACCACGGCGAAGGCCTCGTTGATCTCGAACAGATCGACGTCGTTCATCGTCCAGCCGGTCTTCGCAAGCAGCTTGCGGATGGCGCCGGCGGGCGCGGTGGTGAACCACGCGGGCGCCTGCGCGTGCACGCTATGGGCAATGATGCGCGCCAGCGGCGTCTGCACCGCGTCGCCCTCCCGGCCGATCACCAGGGCCGCGGCGCCATCCGAGATCGAGGAGGAATTGGCCGCCGTCACCGTGCCGCCGTCGCGGAAGGCCGGGCGCAAAGTTCCGATCTTCGACGGGTCCGCCTTGCGCGGCTGCTCGTCGCTGGCGACGCGCAGCGCCCCCTTGCGGCCGGGAACCGCGATCTCGATGAGCTCGTCGCGCAGCGCCGCGTTCGCGCCGGCTTCCTGCGCGAGACGCAGCGAGCGCTCCGCGAATGCATCCTGATCGGCGCGGGAGAAGCCGAGTTGCTGGGCGGTGTCCTCCGCATAGGTACCCATCGCGCGGCCCGGATTGTAGGCGTCCTCCAACCCGTCGAGCGCCATGTGGTCGAGCACCTGGCCGTGGCCGTACTTCATGCCCGAGCGCGCGCGCGGCAGCAGGAATGGCGCGTTGCTCATGCTCTCCATGCCGCCTGCGACCATGATGCCATCGCCGCCGGCCGTAAGCGTGTCGTGCGCCAGGATCAGCGCCTGCATGCCCGAGCCGCACATCTTGTTCAGCGTCGTGCAGGGCACGGAATCCGGAATGCCGGCGGCGAGCGATGCCTGGCGCGCGGGCGCCTGGCCGAGGCCCGCGCTCAGCACATTCCCCATCAGCACGCCGGCGACGCCGTCGGGCGTGATGGCGGCCCGCTCCAGCGCGCCGCCGATCGCGATCGCGCCGAGCTTCTGCGCGGTGACGGGCGAGAGTTCGCCGAGCAGCGAGCCGATCGGGGTGCGGGCGGCGCCCAGAATGCAGATCGGCGAGGCGGCGGACATGGTTTCCCTCACTCGGCAGCGATCGCGCGCGGCGGAGCGTCGAGCCGCGCGAGCAAGGCCGCGCGTTTGGGTTCGGCGGCCTTCGCGCTCTCCCGCTTGACCGGGCCGAAGCCGCGGATCGCCAGGGGAAGCTCGGCCAGTTCGACGGCGATGTCCAGATTGTCCGGCCGTACCCGGGCGAGCACATGGTCGAGATCGGCCTCGTACTGCGCGATCAGCCGGCGTTCCAGCCGGCGATCCTCCTGCCAGCCGAACGGATCGAGGGCTGTCCCGCGCAGATGCTTGCCGTGGCGCAGCAGCCGGAACAGCGGCAGCGCGACGACGCCGGGGATCGCGATCTTGCGCCGGCGGCCGGTGGCCTTGTCCATGCCGGTGATGAGCGGCGGCGCCATGTGGAAGACCGGCTTCTCCCCGTGCTGTGCGGCGGCGTGGAGCCGGGCAACCTCGTACTCGTCCTTGTAGGCGAGCACGCGGAAATACCCCTCCGCCACCGCGCGGGTAAGTCGGCCCGGCGCGCCTTCGGCCGCTTCGGCGCGCTGCACCAGCGCGCGATAGCGGGTGGCGAGCCGTTCGCTCTGGTAGGCGACGAGCTCCGCCGCGCGTGCCTCGATCAGCACGTCGAGCGAGTCCGGTACGCGCGCCTCGCCGGCAAGGATCTGCTCCGTGAGCTCCGGGTGCAGGGCGAGGATGCGGCCCCACAAGAAGGCGCGGTGGTTGAGCGGCACCGCGGTGCCGTTCAGCTCGATCGCCCGCGAGAGCGCCGACTCGCCAACCGGCACCAGGCCGAGCTGCCAGGCGAGGCCCAGCATCAGCGTGTTCTCGACTTGCGCGGTGCCAAACAGATGCTCCGACAGCGCGGCCGCGCGCAGCCAGCGTGAGCGGTCGGCATCAACGGCGCGCTCGATCGTGCGGCGATGCAGGCCGGAATCGATCCGCAGATCGCGCTCGCCGAGGAAATCAGCGTTGGACTGCAGAGTCGAGATTGCCGACCACCGCGGCGCGCGGGGCGCAGCGTTCCAGCACGCCGGACGAGGCGCCGACCGCGAGATCGGCCGCGATCATGCAATCCGCCTCGCCGGTCGGGATGCGCACGATGTCGATCGGCGAATCGGCGATCTGCACATGCGAGACCACGGCGCCGTTCTTCTGTGCGAGGCCGGTGAAATCGAGCGTGCTCACCTCGCGGCCTTCGAGATGCGCGGCCATCGCCACGATCGCGCCCGCGGTGACGATGCCGCCGCCGCCAATGCCGGCGAACAGCGCGCGCCAGGGATGGTCGAAGGTCGGAAGCTGGGGCAAAGGAAGTGCGGCGGCGAGCTCCGGCTCGCGCGCTTCCCAGATCGCGTCGGCGCGCACCGCCGGCGGCGCGGTCTCGCCGGTCACGAAGCTCGGGCAGAAGCCCTTCAGGCAGGACAGATCGGTATTGCAGCTCGTCGGCGAGATGCGCCGCTTGCGGCCGTAATCGGTCTCGACCGGCTCGACCGCGATGCAATGCGACTGCACCGTGCAGTCGCCGCAATTCTCGCAGACTCGCGCGTTGATGCTGACCTTCACCTTGGGCTGCGCCATGCTGCCGCGCTTGCGGCGGCGCCGCTTCTCCGTCGCGCAGACCTGGTCGTAGATGATGACGGTGGTGCCCGGCAGCTCGCGAAACTCGCGCTGCACCGCGTCGAGCTCCTCGCGCGGGTGGAAGCTGGTGCCCGCGGGAAAGGCGGAGTGCGGCGGCAGGCGCGAGAGATCGTCGATCACCACCGCGATGCGCGTCACGCCTTCCGCTGCGACCTGGTGCGCGATCATCGTCACGCTCGGCGCGCCCTCGGCGGGCTGACCGCCGGTCATCGCCACCGCGTCGTTGAACAGGATCTTGTAGGTGATGTTGGTGCCGGCGGCGATCGCCTGGCGGATCGCGAGCAGGCCGGAATGCTGGTACGTGCCGTCGCCCATATTGGCGAACATGTGCTTGATCTCGGTGAACGGCGCGAGCCCGACCCAGGAAATGCCTTCCCCGCCCATCTGCGCGATGCTCTTCGTCATCGGGGTCACATCGACCGCCATGATGTGGCAGCCGATTCCGGCGAGCGCGTAGCTGCCGTCGGGCAGCTTGGTCGAGGTGTTGTGCGGGCAGCCGGCGCAGAAGGTGGGGGCGCGTGCGAGCAGGCCCTGCGGACGCGCTTGCGGCGTCGGCCGCACCGGCGCGTCGGCGACCCGCATCCCGATGTCGCGCAGGAAGCGCACGATCGCCGGCGCGACCAGATCGGGCGAGAGCTCGCCGACCGAGGACAGCAGCTTCGCCCCGGCGAGATCGGACTTGCCGACGACCGACGGCCGCGCATCAGCGTCGAGATTGTAGAGCGCGTCGCGAATCTGCGCTTCGACCAGCGGTCGCTTCTCCTCGACCACGAGCAGCGCGCGCTTGCCCCGGGCGAAGTCGCGCATGCCCTCGGCCTCCAGCGGCCAGCTCATGCCGACGCGGCGGATCGCGATCCAGGGCGCGCCCTCGAGCCCGAGCAGGCGCAGCGCGTGCAGCGCGTCATGGTGGGCCTTGCCAACGGTGACGATGCCGATCGGCGCGTCGGCGCGGCCCTCGGTGCGGTCGATGCCGTTGGCGCGTGCCCAGGCGAGTGCCGCCGGCAGCCGCTCCTCGACCACGCGCACTTCGAGCAGTGCGCGCTCCGCCGGCCAGCGCAGCTTCGGGTCGAGATTGAGCCCGTGCGGCGGCACCACGAAATCGGCCGGGCGGACGAAGCCCTGCTCGGCCGGGACGATGACGGTGCGCGCCTGCTCGGCCGTCTCGGCGATCGTCTTCAGCGCGACCCACAGCCCGGAGAAGCGCGACAGGGCGAAACCGGCGAGGCCGAACCGCACGATGTCGCCGATATCGGCGGGGTGCAGCACCGGCATCATCAGCGTCTCGAAGATCTGGTCGGTCTGGTGCGGATAGGTCGAGGAATGCGCGCCGTGATCGTCACCGGCCACCGCCAGCGCCCCGCCGTGCTTTGCCGTGCCGAGCATGTTGGCGCAGCGCAGCGCGTCGCCGCTGCGGTCGACGCCGGGGCCCTTCGCGTACCAGAGCCCGAACACGCCGTCGAAGCGCTTGCCCGGAAACTCGTCGATCTGCTGTGCGCCCCACAGCATGGTAGCGGCGAGATCCTCGTTGAGCCCCGGCTGGAAGCGGATGTCGTGCGCCTCGAGGAGCTTCGCGCGCTTCCACAGTTCCTGATCGAGCCCGCCGAGCGGCGAGCCGCGGTAGCCGGATACCAGGCCGGCGGTGTGCAGCCCGTCGCGGCGGTCCTGCCGCGCCTGCTCCAGCAGCAGGCGCACGAGCGCCTGGATGCCGGAGAGCAGCACCGGCCGGTCGCTTTCCAGGTAGCGGGAATCGAGCGTGGTGGCGAAATTGCCGAAACCGATATCCATCGGGACGTCCCCTGATCTCGCGTCAGCTTTGCTGTCCTAACGCGGAATATAGCCCCGGGATCGTTGGCGTTTCTCACCGAAGTCGTGGTCGCGCCGCCCCGGATTTGGCAGAATCTGCCAATGCTGCGGCGCAAGGTGGAGGGATGTCCCAGCAATGACGCTCGATCGGACCGATTATGCCATCCTGGAGCATCTCCAGCACGACGGACGGGCGACCACGGTGGAGCTCAGCGAGGCGGTCGGACTTTCGGCGTCACCGTGCCATCGGCGGCAGAAGCTGTTGGAGGAGGCGGGCATCATCACCCGCTACGTGGCGCTGCTGGACCAGGAGCGGGTGGGGCTGCCGGTCAACGTGTTCATCTCGGTCGAGCTGGCGAGCCAGACCGACGAGATGATGCGCGCGTTCGAGGCGGCCGTCGCCGAGCGCCCGGAGGTGATGGAGTGCTACGAGATGACCGGGACGAGCGATTACCTGCTGCGCGTGGTCGCGCCCGACCTGCAGAGCTACGAGGCGTTCCTGCGCGGCATCACGCGGCTGTCCTCCGTGCGCGGCGTGCGTTCGGCTTTCGCGTTGAAGCGGGTCATCTATCGCACCAACCTGCCGCTGCCGCGCAAGGGCACGCGCTGAGCAGCGGGCCGCTCCTGCGCCGGAAGCAGCACCGGCGAGTTCGGCAGTTCCGCACCGTCTACCTCGCGCCGCACCGACACGCGATGCGGCTTCGACGGATCAAGCGCACGCGACAGCACGATGCGGAATCCGTGCCAGCCGCGCCCGATCCCGCTTCGGCGACCTGCCTTTAAGGCTGCGGCCCACATTCCGAGTCGCTGCATTCGTAATTATCGCCGTACTGGCCGCAGGGCGGGCCGCTCACCGAGGCTTCGCCGGGCACGTTGGGGTCGCCCTGGAAGGTGCTGACGATGATGCAGAAGCGACTCTGGCGTTCGGGCGTGCCACTGAACACGTCCCGATAATGCGCCCAGCCCCACATGTACATCTTGAGCTTGCCGTCGCGGATCGCGAGCAGCTGGTCGCCGGTCACGTAGCTCGAGCTGCCCATGCCGGTCGCATGCGGCGCCAGCATGCCGGGGCTGATGTTCGGCGTCTTCGGCATCGACATCTCGAGCAGCGGGCGTTTGATCTCCTTTGCGGGGTTCGTGTAGATCGTCATGTCGCGCGTCGGCGTGTTGCCCACATTCTCCCACACGGGATTGATCGAAAAGCGCGACTGGCTCGGATCGGCGTTGTTGATCGAGCCGCTGAGATTGAGGCCGCGGAACACGACATAGGCGCGGTTGCTCGCAACCAGGCCCTCGCGGTTGATCTGGTTGGCCTGGCGCAGCGCGGCGAGCTGCGCCTCCAGCGCGGTCGCCTGCCGCCGCCCGGCATTCACCATCCCCTGCAGCCCGTGCCATTGCTGCGCGGCGAGAATGCCGTTGGCCACCGCGGCAGCGACCAGGACCACCGCGATCGCGGCGAGCCAGAAGGAGCGGGAGCGCCGCGGCGGCGTGTCGGTCATCAGCCGCGGCCGGCGAAGGGCATCTTCGTCGCCATCACGGTGACGAACATCACGTTCGCGTCGAGCGGCATGGTGGCGATGGTGACGACCATGTCGGCGACATGCTGCACGTTCATCGTCGGCTCGACCATCGTGGTGCCATTCGCCTGCGGCACGCCGCGCGCCATCCGCGCCGTCATCTCGGTCGCCGCATTGCCGATGTCGATCTGGCTGGCGACGATGTCGTGCTTGCGGCCGTCGAGCGAGAGCGACTTGGTGAGTCCGGTGATCGCGTGCTTGGTCGCGGTGTAGGGCGCCGAGAACGGCCGCGGCGCGTGCGCCGAGATCGAGCCGTTGTTGATGATGCGGCCGCCCTTCGGGTCCTGCCGCTTCATGATGCGGAACGCCTCGCGGGCGCAGAGGAAGGAGCCGGTGAGATTGATGCCGACGACGCGGTTCCACTGCTCGTCGGTGAGTTCGTCGAACTCGACCGGCGGCGCGCCGGTGCCGGCATTGTTGAACAGCACGTCGATGCGGCCGAATGTTCTCCGCCGCGCGCGCGAACAGCGCCGCGACGGCGGCGGAATCGCTCGCATCGGTCGGCACCGCGAGCATGTTCGCCCCGCCGGCCTGGCGTGCGGTCTCCTCCAGCGCGTCCTGCCGGCGTCCGGCGAGCACGACGGCGAAGCCCGCCTTGTGCAGCGCGAGAGCGGATGCGCGCCCCACCCCGCTGCCGGCGCCGGTGACCACCGCGACCTTTGCCATGACTGCGATCCTTCCTGCTCGATTCGGGCCGCATCCTGGCGCCAAGCGGGGCCGTGGTCCACACTGCGCGTGCATCAGTGGGAGAGGCGCATGTGGCAGCCGAGCGAAAGCTATCCGGATCCGGCGGTGGAGATCCTGCACGAGAGTTTCGCCCCCTATCGCGTGATGAATGCGGCGGTGGAGCGGCTCGCGACCGGCTGCCGCTGGGCGGAGGGACCCGGTCTGGTTCGGCGACGGGCGCACTCTGCTGTGGAGCGACATTCCGAACGATCGCATCCTGAAATGGGATGAGGAGACCGGCGCCGTCTCGATCTTCCGCAAGCCATCGAACAACGCGAACGGCAATACGCGCGACCGGCAGGGCCGCCTCGTCACCTGCGAGCACGATGCGCGCCGCGTCACCCGCACGGAATATGACGGCACCATCACCGTGCTGCTGGACCGGTTCGAGGGCAAGCGGCTGAACTCGCCGAACGACGTGGTGGTGAAGTCGGACGGCAGCATCTGGTTCACCGATCCGCCGTTCGGCATCCTGATGGACTACGAGGGCCACATTGCCGAGCAGGAGCTCGGCACCAACGTCTATCGCATCGACGGGCGGACCGGGCGCGCCACGGTGGTCGCGGATGACGTGGTGGGGCCGAACGGGCTCGCCTTCTCGCCGGACGAGAAGCTGCTCTATGTGGTGGAATCGCGGGCCACGCCGCGCAGGATTCGTGCCTTCGACGTGAGCGGGGACGGCACGCGCCTCGCGAATGGGCGCGTGTTCATCGATGCCGGGCCGGGATCGCCGGACGGGTTCCGCTGCGACATCGACGGCAATCTCTGGTGCGGCTGGGGCATGAGCGCCGAGCTGCACGGCGTGCGCGTGTTCAACCCGGCGGGCGAGCCGATCGGGCACATCCATCTGCCCGAGCGCTGCGCCAATCTCTGCTTCGGCGGCATCAAGCGCAACCGCCTGTTCATGGCGGCGAGCCAGTCGCTCTACGCGCTCTACGTCAACACCAAGGGCGCGCCGGGCGGCTGACCGCTATTTCTCGTGCAGCGCCGTATCGAGCGTCTTCTGCCAGTCGCCCGACGACATCTCCTGCGCGAGCCAGTCATCGACGAACTTCACCAGCGCCGGGTCCTTCGGCATCAGATAGGCCTTGTCGGCGGTGGTGAAGGTCGTCTTCACGTCGGTCGCGCAGAGCTCGGGGTGGATATAGGCCTGGTGATCGACCTCGATGCCGTCGGTCACCATCACGTCGGCCTTGCCGGCGACGATCTGGTCGAAGATGGTGACGTTGTCGGGATAGACCGTCAGCTGCGCGTGCGGGAAATTCGCCTTGGCGAACTGCTCGTTGGACGCGCCGGGATTGACGATCACGCGCACGTCCGGCTGGTCGATCGAAGCGAGGCTGGTGAAGCGCTCCTTGTCGGCGCAGCGCGCGATCGGCCGCTTGCCGTCGGTGTTGACCGTCGTCGAATAGTCGCCCGCCGCGGCGCGCGCCGGCAGCACCGAGACGCCGCCCATCGCGATGTCGTATTTGCCGGCGGTGAAATCCGGCAGCAGCGTCGCCCAGGTGGTCGGCACGATCGCGAGCCTGACGCCGAGCTTGTCCGCCAGGTGCTGCGCCATCACCATGTCGGCGCCGGTGTAGCTGCCGTCCGGGTTGCGGAAGGTGAACGGCTTGTAGTCGCCGGTGGTGCCGACGCGCAGCACGCCGCGTTCGCGGATCGCATCGAGCGCCGAGCCGGCGAGCGCCGGCGGGACCAGCAGCAGCAGTGCGGCGAGCGCGAGCACGAGACGCTTCATTCCGATTTCCTCCCGGTTGCCGCAACCCTGCCAGACGATCGCGGCGGCGTCACCAGGGTTGGCGCCGATGCCGAGGCGTGGTTTCTCCGCCCGCACAGGAGAGCTTGCCATGACCGATCCCGTCCTCGTCGAAGTGCTGCGCGGCGACCGCGTGGAGTCCCGCCACGCCGGGGCGGTGGCGGTGCTCGATCCGGAGGGGAAGGTCGTGTTCGCCGCCGGCGATATCGACGCGCCGGTCTATCCGCGCTCGGCGGTGAAGGCGCTGCAGGCGCTGCCGCTGATCGAGAGCGGCGCGGCGGACCGGTTCGGGCTCGCCGAGGCCGAGATCGCGCTCGCCTGCGCCTCGCATGGCGGCGAGCCCGCGCATGTGGAGACGGCGACGGCGATGCTCGCCAAGGCGGGCCGGACGCCGTCCTGCCTCGAATGCGGCGTGCAGTGGCCGAGCGACGCGCGCGCCGTCGCGGGAGCTCGCGGCGCGCGGGCGAGACGGCGGGCGCGATCCACAACAACTGCTCGGGCAAGCATTCCGGCTTCATCTGCGTCGCCTGCGCGATGGGCGAGGACCCGGCGGGCTACGTGACGCCCGCGCATCCCGGCGATGCGCGAGGTGACGGCGGCGCTTTCGGCGATGACGGAGACCCGGCTCGATGACGGCGAACCGCGCGACCGATGGCTGCTCGATCCCGACCTTCGCGATCCCGCTGCGCGCGCTCGCCCTTGCGTTCGCCCGCTTCGCGCACCGGCGCGCATCTCGCCGCCGACCGCGCCCGGGCCGCCGCGCGCCTGCGCCAGGCGGTTGCCGCCAACCCGTTCATGGTCGCGGGCACCGGGCGGTTCGACACCGCGGTGATGACGGCGTTCGGCGATCGCGCTCTTCGTCAAGGCCGGCGCGGAGGGCGTGCATTGCGGGGCGATCCCGGAGGCCGGGCTCGGGTTCGCGGTGAAATGCGGCGACGGCGCCGGCCGGGCCGCCCAGGTCGCCATCGCCGCGCTGCTGCGCCGCTTCCTCTCCGAGCCGGGCGCCGGGCGCGCGGTGCTGGACGAGCTCGCCTCCCCGGTGCTGCGCAACTGGAACCGGATCGAGGTCGGCCGCCTGCGGCCCGCCGGCGCGCTGGCGTGATCCACTTTGTCCGTTTGCTCAGACGGAGGGCAAGAACGGTGCGGGCTCGGATGCTGATGACGGTGTTGTTGCTCTGCCTCGTCGCGGGAATCGCGCGTGCGGCAGGGCTCCGGCACATCGAGATTCCCGCTGGCGACGGCGACGCCGCCATTGCGGGAGTCGTGTGGTACCCCTGCGCGCGACCGACCACCGACATCACCCTCGCCCACCTGCACGTGCAGGCCACGCCCGATTGCCCGCTGGAGAAAAGCGGCCTGGCGCTCATCGTGGTGTCGCATGGCTATGGGGGGAATTATGCCGGCCACCACGACACCGCCGAGACGCTGGCCGATGCCGGTTTCGTCGTGGTGGCGATCAATCACCCGATCGACTCCACCGGCGACACCAGTCGCGCGGACAGCCTGGCCTGGTTCACGGAACGGCCCCGGGACATCAAGCGGGTGATCGACTTCATGCTCGGGAGCTGGCCGGATCGCGCGCGGCTGGACCCGCAACGCATCGGCTTCTTCGGCTTCTCCCGCGGCGGCTATACCGGGCTGGTGGCGATCGGGGCGAACCCGGATTTCCGCGCCGCGCTGCCCGTGCTCTGCCCGCCGGCGCGCCACAGCCCGGGCTGCGACAAGGTGCGGGCCGGCGCCGGTCTGCCGTCCGGCTTCACGCATGACCCGCGCATCAAGGCGGCGGTGATCGCCGATCCCGCCCTGCCACCGCTGTTCACGACCGACGCGCTGCGTCCGGTCGGGGTGCCGGTCCAGCTCTGGGCCTCCGCGCTGAGCGGCACCGACCCGTCCGTCGGCGTCACGGTGGAAGGCGTGGAGCGGATCGCGGACACGCTCCCGGAGCGGCCGGATTTCCACCTGGTCTCGAATGCCGGGCATTTCGTGTTCCTGTTCCCATGCCCGCCCGCCTTGGTGCCGCGTCTGCCGCGCCTCTGCGTCGATCCGCCCGGCTTCGACCGCGCGGCCTTCCATCAGGAGTTCGACGCCGCGGTGCTCGCCTTCTTCCGCGCGCATCTCATGCATTGAGGCGATCAGCCGGCCGCGGTCTCGCCAGTCGCAGCGCCGCCGCGATCCGACCGGCCGCCGCATCGCCGCTCGCGAAGGCGCCGCCGACCGTGCCGGCCAGCCCGTCGTCGCGCCAGGCCTCGCCAGCGAAGGCGAGACGGCCACCTTCGACCGACTCCGCCATCGCGCGACGCGCCGCGACCTGGCCGGGTCCGGCATAGGCATAGGCGCCGAGAAAGGCGGGGTCGGTTCCCCAGCCGCTCACCACCGCGCCCGGCGCGAAAGCCTGGTCCGCCCGGGTGCCGAACAGCGCACGTATCTGGCCGCGGGCGAAATCCTCGGCCGCCCCCTCGGCCGCCCGCGCCAGCTCCCAGGAGGTGCGGCCGCCGACATACCCGACCACATGATCGCGCCCGCCCGGCCAGAAATGCAGGGACATCCCGGGATCGTCCGGCCCGGTGATCCGCCGATCGACGACACAGCCCGGCGGCAGCCCGAGCCGGTCCGCGCCCGCCGCGGTCAGCGCGATCTTCGACAGCAGCCCCATTGGCAGCGCCGCGATCGCCCTCTGCACCCGTTCCGGCAGCGGCGGATCGAAGGCGATGCCGCCGGAGGCCAGCACGCCGGTCGAGACGGTGACGATCGCGGCCCGCGCCCGCAGCGTTCCCGCCGGCGTCTCGGCCCGCACCCCACCATCCCAGGCGATGCGCCGCACGGGCGCGCCGAGCCGGATCTCTCCGGCCGCGGAACCGAGCCGGCGCGCGACGAAATCACCGAGGCCGCCGGCGATCGTCATGTTCCTGCCCTCGAGCAGGTTGAGGCGCCAGTCGGCGAGGCCGAGATCGCGCGCATCGGCGGCGGCGATCAGCGACGCTTCCCAGAACAGGATCGTCTGCAGCCACGGATCATCGAAGCCGGCGGCGGCCTCGGCGAGGCTCGCATCGGGCCCGCGTCGCAGTCGCTCTTCCATCGCGGCGTGGAAGCGGGTCTCCGCCTCCTCATAGGCGGCGAGTTCCTCCGCCGTCGCAATCCGGCCATCGACGAAGGTGCGATACTGCCGGTCGCCGGCGCTATCGGACAGTGCCTCGCCGGCGGCGCGGGCGATCGGCACCAGCGGATTGCGGTCGGCCGAGTGCAGCCAGGAGGCACCGAGATCGAGCATCGCACCACCGAGACGCCGGGGGCGCACGGTGTGGGCGCGCCCGCCGATCCGCTGCTTCGCTTCGAGCACGACGGTGGAGACACCCTCCCGCCGCAGCCGCGCCGCGGCCGCCAGGCCGGCAACCCCCGCCCCGACCACAACCACATCGACATCACTCATTTCCGCATAGGTCGGGCGGTGCGGCATGAAAGCAAGGCTTGCCAACCTTCCCCGCGCCACCCCTATGACGGCATGAACCTGCTCTTCTGGCGCCGCCCGGCGATCCCCGTGCTGGAACTGCACGGCACGCTCTCGCCGCGCCCGGCGGATCTCAACATCAAATCCGTGGGTCCCGCGATCGAGCGCGCCGTGCGGGCGGCGCGCGCCTCCGGCCATCTGGTGCTCGACATCAGCAGCCCCGGCGGCTCGCCGGTGCAATCCGACCTGATCGCCGCCCTGCTTCGCCGCCGCGCCGAGGAGGCCGGCATCACCGTCCATGCGGTCATCGCCGAGATGGGCGCGTCCGGGCGGCTATTGGCTTGCCTGTGCGGCCGACACGATCGAGGCCAACCCGATGAGCGTGGTCGGTTCGATCGGCGTCATCGGCGGCAGTTTCGGCCTCAAGAACTGATCGCGCGGCACGGGATCGAGCGGCGCCTCTACACCGCGGGCGACGAACAAGGCGCGGCTCGACCCGTTCAGCCCCGAGCGTCCGCAGGACGTGGATTTCGTCCGCCGCCTGATGGACGACATCCATGCCCGCTTCAAGGCCTGGGTGTGCGCCCGCCGCGGTACCCGGCTGGCGGGCGACCCGGCAGTGGTGTTCGACGGCAGCTGGTTCCTCGGCGACCAGGCGCTCGCGTTCGGGCTGATCGACGGGCTGAGTGATCTCGACACCATTCTGCGGGAGCTCGGCGGCAAGCGCGTCCGCTCCCGCGTGATCCGCCCGCAGCGGCGGCGCGGGCTCCTGTCCCGCATCCCCCGCCTGGCGGTGGATGCGGCACTCGACGCGATCGAAGAGCGCGCCGGGATCAATCTGCGCCTCTGAAAGGCCGCGCGAAGTCTGCGAAGCGTCAGGTCCCACTCGGTGCGCCCAGGTCCCACTCGGCGCCGGCCGTCGGGTCGTGCTTGCCGGGGTCAGCCGCTCGACGCCTTGCGCCGTGCCGCCTCCTCCGCCGAGGACACGCCGCCATGCCTGGCCGACCAGGCGACCGGGTCCTCGAGAAAGCGCCGCACCTCCGCGAGCGCGGACTTGTCGAAATAGGGCCGGTCGCGGCAGGCCTCCAGCACGTCCCACCAGGTGCAGAGATGGTGCAGCGTGATGTCCATCTTGGCGAGTTCCTGGAAGGCGCCCGGGAACACGCCGTAGAAGAACACGACGAACGCATGGTTCACCACCGCGCCGGCATCGCGCAATGCCTGGGCGAACTGGATCTTCGAGCGGCCGTCGGTGGTGAGGTCCTCGACCAGCAGCGTGTTGCGCCCCTCCGGCACGTCGCCCTCGATCAGCGCGTTGCGCCCGAACCCCTTCGGCTTCTTGCGCACATAGGCCATCGGCACCGCCATGCGGTCCGCCATCCAGGCGGCGAACGGGATGCCCGCGGTCTCGCCGCCGGCCACCACCTCGATCGTTTCGAGACCGACATGGCGGCCGATCTTCTCGACGCCGAGCTCGCAGATGCGGGCGCGGGCGCGGGGAAAGTAGATGATGCGGCGGCAATCGATATAGACCGGCGACTTCCAGCCGGAGGTGAAGGTGTACGGCTCCTCCGGGCGGAAATTCACCGCCTTGATCTCGAGCAGGATGCGCGCGGCGGTCAGCGCGGCGTCGCGGTCCCAGTCGGTCATGTGCGTGCCGGCCATGCTCTGCCCTCCTGCGCTCGGCGCTTGCTACCCCGCCCGCTTCGTCGCGTCCACGGATCGACGGAGGGTGCGCCCCGCCCCTACACTTCCCGCATGGCGCTCTCCCCCGTCACCCGCCTGCGCCGGATCTGCCTGGCCCTGCCCGAGGCGGAAGAGCGGGAGACCTGGGGCGGCCCGACCTTCCGCGTGCGCGAGAAGATCTTCGCCATGCCGCGCGACGACGACGGCCGGCCGGCGGTCTGGTGCAAGGCGCCGCCCGGGAGCCAGGCCGTGCTGATCGGCGCCGATCCCGACCGCTTCTTCGCGCCGCCCTATGTCGGCCCGCGGGGCTGGATCGGCATCCATCTCGATCGCGGCCCCGACTGGGAGGAGGTGGCATCCCTGGTCCGCCGCAGCTACACGCTGACCGCGCCGAAGCGTCTCGCCGCGCTGGTGCCGTGAACCGAGGAGAGCAAATGCCCCGCACGCACAGGATCGCCGTCATTCCCGGGCGACGGGATCGGCAAGGAGACGGTGCCGGAAGCACTCCGCGTGCTCGACGCCGCCGCCTCCCGCTTCGGGTTCACCCTCAAGAGCACGCAATACGACTGGTCCTGCGAGACCTACACCAGGACCGGCCGCATGATGCCGGAGGACGGGCTCGACCGGCTGCGCGAGAGCGACAGCATCCTGCTCGGCGCCGTCGGCTGGCCCGGCGTGCCCGACCACGTCTCGCTCTGGGGCCTGTTGATCCCGATCCGCCGCGGCTTCGACCAGTACGTCAACCTGCGCCCCTGCAAGCTGCTGCCCGGCGTGCGCACGCCGCTCGCCAACCGCACCGAGCGGGACATCGACTTCTACGTCGTGCGCGAGAATACCGAGGGCGAGTATTCGAGCGTCGGCGGCCGCATGTTCGAAGGCACCGACCGCGAGTTCGTCACCCAGCAATCGGTGTTCACCCGCCAGGGCGTCGACCGCATCCTCCGCTTTGCCTTCGACCTCGCGATAATCCCGGCCCCGCAAGCACCTCACCTCGGCCACCAAATCCAACGGCATCACCTTCACCATGCCGTACTGGGACGAGCGCTTCGCCGCCATCGGCAGCGAATACCCCGAGGTCAGGCGCGACCAGTTCCACATCGACATCCTGACAGCGCACTTCGTCGCCCATCCCGACTGGTTCGACGTGGTGGTCGGCTCCAACCTGTTCGGCGACATCCTGAGCGACCTCGGCCCGGCGGTCGCCGGCTCGATCGGCATCGCCCCGTCCGCCAACATCAATCCCGAGCGCGCGCATCCCTCGATGTTCGAGCCCGTGCACGGCTCCGCCCCGGACATCGCCGGCCAGCACATCTGCAACCCCATCGGCCAGATCTGGTCCGCCGCGATGATGCTGGAGCATCTCGGCGAGAACGCGACGCCGCCAACGCCATCGTCGCCGCCATTGAGAGCCTCCTCCGCGATGCCGGTCCCCGGACCCGCGACATGGGCGGGCAGGCCGGCACCGCGGAGGTCGGGAAGGCGCTGGAGGACCTGGTCCGGCAGGGCTGAGAGCCTGTCTGGAAATGCGCGAAGGGGCGCATATCAAGCTGGCGCCGGCGGGGAAAGAGGCTCATCGCGCAGTTTCCAAACGGGCGCCGAGCCGGCTTTGACAGGCCGCCCCCGCCTGGGCTAAGGACCCCTCCCCGGCCGGCAGCGGCCGGGTTCCGTCATTGCCGGGAACGTGGACGGGCCGAACCGGCCCGCGCCCGCCGCTCCACGCGGCCTACCGGTGCAACAAGCTCCGCCAATGTGCGGGCACAGAAGAAAGGGCAACGCGCCATGACCAAGCGCGCCGAGAGCAAGTACAAGATCAACCGCCGCCTGGGCGTCAATCTCTGGGGCCGCGCCAAGTCGCCGCTGGCCAAGCGCGATTACGGCCCCGGCCAGCACGGCCAGCGCCGCAAGGGCCGCCCGACCGATTTCGGCGTTCAGCTGATGGCGAAGCAGAAGCTGAAGGGCTATTACGGCAATATCAGCGAGAAGCAGTTCCGCAAATACTACCAGGAAGCGGTGCGCCGGAAGGGCGACACCTCGGAGACGCTGATCGAGCTGCTGGAGCGCCGGCTCGATGCCGTCGTCTACCGCATGAAATTCGCCATCACCCCCTTCGCGGCCCGCCAGTTCGTCAGCCACGGGCACATCATGGTGAACGGCAAGCGCGTGAACATCCCGTCCTATCTCGTGCGCGACAACGACACGGTCGAGGTGCGGGAGAAGTCGAAGCAGCTCGCCGTGGTGCTCGACGCCTCGCAGAGCGCCGAGCGCGACGTGCCGGAATATCTCGAGGTCGACCACCGCGCGATGAAGGGCCGCTTCGCCCGCGCGCCGAAGCTGTCGGACGTGCCGTATCCGGTGCAGATGGAGCCGAACCTCGTCATCGAGTTCTACTCGCGCTGAGGCTTCCTCATCCCCATCTGCGAAACGCCGGGCGGAGCGATCCCCCGGCGTTTCCGCGTTTCCGAGGGTCCCGCGTGACACCGGAAGAAGAAATCGACCGCCGCCGCACCTTCGCGATCATCTCGCACCCGGATGCCGGCAAGACCACGCTGACCGAGCGCCTGCTGCGCGCCGGCGGCGCGATCCAGCTCGCCGGCAGCGTGCGCGCCAAGGGCGAGCGGCGGCGCACGCGGTCCGACTGGATGGGCATCGAGCGCGAGCGCGGCATCTCGGTCGTCACCTCGGTGATGACGTTCGAGCACAAGGGCTGCGTGTTCAACCTGCTCGACACGCCCGGCCACGAGGATTTCTCCGAGGACACCTACCGCACGCTGACCGCGGTCGATTCCGCCGTGATGGTGATCGACGCCGCCAAGGGCATCGAGGCGCGCACGCGCAAGCTGTTCGAGATCTGCCGCCTGCGCGACATCCCGATCATCACCTTCGTCAACAAGATGGACCGCGAGAGCCAGGACCCGTTCGCCCTGCTCGACGAGGTCGCGAGCACGCTCGCGCTCGACACCGCGCCCGTCACCTGGCCGGTCGGCCGCGCCGCGCGACTTCGTCGGCACCTATGATCTGCGCCATCGCGAGCTGCACGTCACCAGCGACGCTCGCGCAATCGGACCCGCGCCTGCATCGCGATGGACGAGGAGATCGAGCTCGCCCGCGCGGCGCTGCCGGAATTCGACCGCGCCGCCTTCATGGAAGGCCATCTGACGCCGGTCTTCTTCGGCGCCGCCATCAAGGAGATCGGCGTCTCCGACCTGCTCGACGCGCTCGCCGAATTCGGCCCGAAGCCGCGCGCGCAGCCGGCCGACACGCGCACCGTCGCCGCGACCGAGCCGAAGCTCACCGCGCTCGTGTTCAAGATCCAGGCGAACATGGACCCCAACCACCGCGACCGCATCGCCTTCGCCCGCATCTGCTCGGGCCGGCTCATCCGCGGCATGCGGCTCAAGCAGGTGCGCACCGGCAAGCCGGTGCCGCTGCACGCGCCGCAATTCTTCTTCGCCCGCGACCGCGCGCTCGCCGAGGAAGCCTTCGCCGGCGACGTGGTCGGCATCCCCAATCACGGCACGCTGCGCATCGGCGACACGCTGACCGAGGACGAGGACCTGCACTTCACCGGCGTGCCCCATTTCGCCCCCGAGATCCTGCGCCGCGTCCGCCTCGACGACGCGATGAAGGCGAAGAAGCTGCGCCAGGCCCTGCAGGAGCTCGCCGAGGAGGGCGTGGTGCAGCTCTTCCGCCCGCAGGACGGCTCGCCGCCGATCGTCGGCGTCGTCGGCACGCTGCAGCTCGACGTGCTGCAGGCCCGGCTCGCCGGCCGAATACGGCGTGAAGGCCGGGTTCGATCCGGTGCCCTACACCCAGGCGCGCTGGGTCTCGCGGCGACAAGGCGGCGCGTCGCCAAATTCGCGCAGGAGCAGCGCAGCGCGATGGCCGACGACGTGGACGGCGACCCCGTCTTCCTCGCCACATCCGCCTTCATGATGAAGCGCACGATCGAGATGACGCACAGACCTCGCCTTCCGCGACATCAAGGACATCCGCCCCGAGCGGCTGGCGGCGTAACCGATGGCCGTGCACCCAAAGCCGCGCATCCGCGTCGGCGTCGGGGGCTGGACTTTCGAGCCCTGGCGCGGCACCTTCTTTCCCGACGGTCTCTCGCAGAAGCGCGAGCTCGACTATGCGAGCCGGCACCTGACCTCGATCGAGATCAACGGCACCTATTACGGCTCGCAGAAGCCGGCGAGCTTCGTCAAATGGCATGACGAGACGCCGGAGGATTTCGTCTTCGCGGTGAAGGGTCCGCGCTTCACCACCAATCGCCGTGCCCTCGCGGAAGCGAAAGAGTCGGTCGATCGCTTCTTCGCCAGCGGCGTGCTCGAGCTCAAGGACAAGCTCGGCCCGATCAACTGGCAGTTCCTGCCGACGAAGAAGTTCGATCCCGACGATTTCGCCGCCTTCCTCCGCCTGCTGCCCGCGCACGCCGAGGGGCGGGCGATCCGGCATGCGGTGGAGGTGCGGCATCCGAGCTTCGTCTCGCCGGATTTCGTGGCACTCGCGCGCGAGCACGATGTGGCGATCGTCCTCGCCGGCGATTCGGACTACCCCGCCATCCCCGACCCGACGGCGCCGTTCGTCTATGCCCGCATCATGGGAACCGAGGAGAGGCACGAAGCGGGCTATGCGCCCGCCGCGGTCGCCGCCTGGGCTGCGCGGGCCCGCCGCTTCGCCGCCGGCGACGTGCCGGAGGATCTCGCGCCGGTGGCGCCGCGGCCGGGCGGGAAGGTCCCGCGCGACGTGTTCCTCTACGTCATCAGCGGGTTCAAGCCGCGCAACCCCGCCGCGGCCATGGCCTTGATCGACAAGCTCGGGTCTGTTTGATCTGCCGGACGGCGCGACGCGACGCGCGAACGGCATGGCGAGACGGAGGCAGCGGTGAAGATCACACGCGTGAGCACGGCGGTCATCCAGGGCAATTTCCCCTGGGTGCTGGTCAGGATCGAAACCGATGCCGGCGTCAGCGGCCTCGGCGAGGCGTATTGGGGCGCCGGCGTCGCCGAGCTCGTGCACAAGGCGAAGCCGCTGCTGCTCGGCCAGGACCCGGTGAACATCAACCGCCTGGTCGAGATCATGATCCGCTGCCTCTCCGGCGAGGGTTCGCAGGGCGGCGCCACCGTGACCGCGATCAGCGGCATCGAGATCGCGCTCTGGGACCTGCTCGGCCGCGCGCTGAGGGCGCCGATCTCGACGCTGTTCGGCGGCCGGTTCCGCGACCGCATCCGCATCTACGCCGATTGCCACGCCGGCGAGACGCCCGATCCCGCCGATTACGGCAGGAAGGCGCGCGAGGTCGCCGAGGAAGGCTTCACCGCCATCAAGTTCGACCTCGACACGCGCAATCCCTACACGATCGACGTCTCCGACGATCCGCATCCGCGCCGGCAATGGTTCGAGCCTTACAACCGCGTCATCGGTTCGCAGGAGCGCGCTTGGATGGTCGATGTCGTGCGGTGCGTGCGCGAGGCGGTCGGGCCCGAGATCATGGTGGCGATGGACGCGCACTGGAAATTCAGCGTGAACGACGCGATCAAGCTTGCCCAGGCGCTGGAGCCGTTCGACCTGCTCTGGCTCGAGGACCCGGTGCCGCCGGAGAACATCGAGGCGCAGCGCCACGTGACGCACAGCACGAAGACGCCGATCTGCACGGGCGAGAACCTCTACCGCAAGCACGGCTATCGCGAGCTGATCGAGAAGCAGGCGGCGCGCATCATCGCGCCCGACATCCCCAAGATGGGCGGCCTCGCCGAGGCGAAGAAGGTCGCCGACCACGCCGACCTCTATTACATCCCGCTCGCGCCGCACAACGTCGCGAGCCCGATCGGCACCGTCGCCGGCGCGCATGTCTGCGCGGCGATGAACAACTTCCTGGTGATGGAGTTCCACGCCCACGACGTTCCGTGGTGGGGCGATCTCGTCGAGGGCGAGCCGACCATCACGCGCGGCTTCATCCATCTGAACGACCGTCCCGGTCACGGCCTCACCCTCAACGAGGATGTCGCGCGCGCGCATCTGCTGCCCGGCAGCAGCTTCTTCGGCGACGAGCCGCACGCATGAAGATCACCGATCTGCGCTACGCGCTGCTCGGCGAGAACCCGATCATCCGGATCGTCACCGATGCCGGGATCGACGGGCTCGGACCCGTCGAGCACACCAAGCGCTATCTCAAGCCGCACGTGCTGCATTTCCGCGAGGCGCTGCTCGGCGAGGACCCGACCGATGTCGAGCGGGTGATGCTGAAGATCCGCCAGCGCGGCGCGTTCAAGCCCTGGGGCGCCGCGGTGAGCGCGATCGAGATCGCACTCTGGGACATCGCCGGCAAGGCGGCCGGCGTGCCGATCCACAAGCTGCTCGGCGGCAAGGTGCGCGACCGCGTGCGCGTCTACAACGGCGCCATCCGCACGCCGATGACGCGCTTCGAGCCGGAGGATTACGCAGACTCGGTGCGGCAGATGATGGCGGCGCCGCAGGGCTTCACCATCGTCAAGCAGGGGATCGGCTTCCACAGCGGCATGAAGACCGCGATGAAGGGTTTCCATTACGGCGAGGACCGCACCGCGCCGTTCCACGGCGCGCTCACCCGCGGCCCCATGACCGAGCGCGGTCTCAAGCACATCATCGCCTGCGTCGAGGCGATGAAATCCGTGCTCGGCGACGGCATCGGGCTGGCGCTCGATTGCGGCCCCGGCATGATGCCGCCGGACGCGACCCGCCTCGCCCGTGCGCTCGAGCCCTACAACCTCCTCTGGCTCGAGGACATGATCACCGGCGACTACATCCCGTTCGTCAACGCCGATGTCTATCGCGAGGTCACGCGCGCGAGTTCGACCCCGATCCACACCGGCGAGCAGATCTACCTGCGGCAGAACTTCAAGGCGCTGATCGAGGGCCACGCCGTCAACGTGATCGGTCCCGATCCCTGCGACGTCGGCGGCCTCGCCGAGCTGAAATGGATCGCCGAATACGCCGATCTGCACGGCATCCTGATGGCGCCGCACGGGATCGCCGACGGGCTGATCGGCCTCGCCGCCCTGGTGCAGGTCTCCGCCACGCTGCCCGACAACTACATCGCCTTCGAGCTGCCCTGGGGGCGCCCGGAGTGGTGGCACGACATCGTCGAGGGCTTCCCGGACCCGATCGTGCAGGACGGCTTCATCACCGTCTGGGACCGGCCGGGACTCGGCGTCACCATCAATGCCGAGAAGGCGCGCCCCTATCTCAGCGGCGAGGATCACGGCTTCTTCGGCTGATACCATCGACCATTCTTCATGACCGATGGGGCCAGAGGTAACGAACTGGCCTTCTGCTACGCATAAGCGGACAGAGTAGGAACGGACGGGGCCGACAATCGCGCTGAATTAGGCGGTTGCGGCTTCGGAGCCGGCTCGCCGGTCGCGATGCCGGATGACGTCAAACACCTGCTTTCCGCCGGCCTCGCCGCAAGTGCGGAATTCGGGTGTTTGTAGTCCAGAAACTGCACGACCGACCCTGTCGGAATGAAGCATTGTGTGGAAACCCTTGCGGTGAGGTCTTCCGCACATGCTGGTCGGCTACATGCGCGTCTCGACCGACGGCAACCGACAGGTGCTGGACCTGCAGCGCGACGCGATCGAGAACGATCGGCTCTCCTTCCTGGCGGGAGCGGTGATGCAGGCCTGTCGCACGCGAGGGCATCGTCGTCCCGGCCCCGGCAGCACTGGAGCGTCTGTGCGCTGATCTGCGCCACGACGCGCGCCGGGAGGTGCACCGTCGGCTGACCGGGGGGCTTTCCGCCGAACAGCGCAAGCGCCTCGATGCCCTGACCGAACATCGGGAGGGAAGCAGCCTGAGTTGGCTCGCCTGGCTGCAGCAGATGCCGGAGGCGGCCAAGCCCTCCGCCATGCTCGGCCTCATCGAGCGGCTTGAGCATGTGCGTGCCATTGGCATCGAGCCAGGGCGTGGCCACCTCGTCCACCAGGCGCGCCTGGCGCAGCTGGCGCGCGAGGCCGGGCGCACCACGGTGCAGCATGTTGCCGGTTATGAGCGGCAGCGTCGGCACGCGACACTGGCCGCCACCACGCTCGACAACGCCGCCAGCTTGACCGACCAGGCGGTCGACCTGTTCGACCGGCTGGTCGGCGCGATGTTCCGCAAGGCCGATGGACGGCACGCCCGCGCCTTCCGGGCCGATGCGCGAGCGATCAACGAGAAGGTCCGCCTCTATGCCCGTATCGGCGCCGCGCTCATCGCGGCCCACGATGACAAGCAGGACGCCTATGGCGCGATCGCTACTGTGATCCCGTGGGAGCGGTTCCGCGCCACGGTTGCGGAAGCTGAGGCGCTGGCGCGTCCAGAGGGGTTCGACGCGCTCGAGAACCTCGGCGAGTACTATGTCGGCATTCGCCGCTGGTCCCCCGCGTTCCTCGACGCGTTTGATTTCGAGGGCGTGCCCGCCTGCATCTCGCTGATGCGCGCGATCATGGTGCTGCGCGAGGCGAACCGCTCCGGGGCTGGCCTGCCGAAATCCGCGCCAACCGGCTTCGTGTGGCAGCGCTGGGTGCCCTACGTCCTGCCCGGCGGCACCATCGACCGGCGCCATTACGAGCTCTGCGTGCTGTCGGAACCGCGCGACCGGCTGCGCGCCGGCGACGTCTGGGTCTCCGGCAGCCGGCAATACCGATCCTTCGAGGAGCGGCTGATCTCGGCCGAGACGCTGCAGGAGCTGCAGCAGTCCGGCGCCCTGCCGATCGCCGTTGAACCCGACTTCGAGCAGTTCACCGCCGGCCGCCAAGCGCTGTTGGACGAGCGGCTGAAGGCGGTCGATGCCCAGGCCACTGCGGGCAGGCTGCCGGATGTGACGGTCACCAATGGCGTGCTGAAGATCGCGCCGATCGAGAAGGCGACGCCACCCGAGGCCGAGGCGCTGGCGGCGCGGCTCTACGCCATGCTGCCGCGCATCCGCATCACCGACCTGCTGGCCGAAGTGGCGGGCTGGACTGGCTTCCCGAACTGCTTCACGCATCTGCGCACCGGCGAGGTCGCGGCCGACAACCGCATCCTGATGGCCGGGTTGCTTGCCGACGGGCTCAACCTCGGCCTGACGCGCGTGGCCGAGCGTGCAGCATCGCCAGCCTCGGCCAGCTCGCCTGGACATCGGACTGGCACATCCGCGAAGAGACCTACGCCCTGGCGCTGCGCTGCCTGGTCGACCACCAGCAGTGGGAGCCCTTCGCGGCGCACTTCGGCAGCGGCACCTCCTCGTCATCGGACGGCCAGTTCTTCCAGGCTGCCGGCTCGGCCGGGATGCAGCGCGGCTAAATGCCCACTACAGCCAGCGATCCGGCTTCAAGGTCTACTCCCACCTCTCCGACCGCTACGCGCCGTTCTACACCAAGCTGATCGCGGCGACGGCGAGCGAGGCGCTGCATGTGCTGGACGCGCTGCTCTATCATCAGAGCGAGGTGACGACGCGACGGCACCACACCGATGGCGGCGGCGATTCCGACCATGTGTTCGCACTGTGCAGCCTGCTCGGTTTCCAGTTCGCGCCGCGCATCCCGGATCTCAAGCATCGCCGGCTCTACAGCTTCGGTAAGCCGTCCACCTATCCCGCGCTGGAGCCGGTGATCGCCGGCCGCATCAACGTCGCCCTCATCCGAGCGCACTGGTCGGAAATCCTGCGGGTCTTCGCCTCGATCCGCACCGGCACGGTGACGGCGTCGCTCATCATGCGCCAACTCGTGGCCTATCCGCGGCAGAACGGGGTGGCCGCCGCGCTGCGGGAACTGGGCCGGCTGGAGCGCACGCTGTTCACGCTCGACTGGATCAGCGAGCCCGAACTGCGCCGCGAAACCGGCCAGGAGCTGAACAAGGGCGAAGCGCGCAACAGCTTGGCACGCGCGGTCTTCATCCATCGGCTCGGGGAAAATCCACGATCGAACCTACGAGAACCAGCAGCACCGCACCTCCGGCCTGAACCTGCTCGTCACCGCCATCATCCTGTGGAACACGCGATACTTGGAGCGCGCCATCGCGGCCCTCCGCCAAACCGAGGATGTGCCCGACAATCTGCTCGCCCACCTCTCGCCGCTCGGCTGGGAGCATGTGAACCTGACGGGCGATTACGTCTGGGCCACCCGGAGCAGCATGTCGGAAAACACCGACGGATTGCGGCCGCTGCGGGCGACGCCCGAAGTCTACCCACGCGCCGCATGACGTTCCGGGTTTGTCCGCTTATGCGGTACAAGGAGGCCAGTTCGTTACCTCTGGTCGACGGCATCGCGCACGGGTTGGCGGGCGGCGCGCGCGAAATCACAGCCATGCCGGGCGCCGAGGCAATCTGTCCCACGAGTCACTTTTGGGCGCGTCGGCATGACCACCGCTGGCGCGGCGGGCCTGCCTGTGCGATCACTCGGCGGATCGTTCGGAGCTGCGACGTGGACTTCTCCGGGCCGAACCCGTCGGCGAATGAAGCGGCGCCGCTGCGCCTGTTCGGGCTCGGGCACAGCCATCTCATCGGCCTGCAGCACGCCGCCGGTGCGCGATCCCTGGCCCCCGGGCGCACCGAATACCGTTTCCTGCTGCTCCTGGACCGGCAGTTCCATCCGAACATCGTCGCCGCGCATCCGGTGCCGCGACTGCATCCGGCGATTATCGCGGAAATCGAGGCGGTGCTCGCCGCCGGTGACGTGTCGCTGATCGTCGCGGCGGTCAGCGGCAACGAGTATCACTCGCTCGCGATGGTCAACCATCCGCGCCGGTTCGACTTCGTGCTGGAGGAACGGCGCGACCTGCCGCTCCAGCGCGATGCGGAGATCATTCCCGCGGCGCTGGTCGAGGCGGCGCTCGCAAAACTCATGCAGTTGCCCGGCCGCGTGCTCGGGGCGCTCCGCCGGCTGACCGATCTGCCGATCGCGCAAATCGGCTCGCCGCCGCCGGTTCCCGACGATGCGTTCGTGGCCAGGCAGGACACGATGTTCTCCGAGGCGATCCGCCGTAACGGCGTATCGCCGGCGGCGCTACGCTGGAAATTGTGGCAGGTGCAAACGCGCCTGTTCCGCCGCACCTGCGCGGAGCACCGGATTGACTTCCTGCCGCCGCCGCCGGAGACGATCGACGCCGAGGGCTACATGGTGGAACCCGGCTGGCATCCCGAACTCGGTGCATGGCAGCATCTGGTACGGCGGACGTGTGCTGCTGCAGCTCGAGGAACACGCCCGCTCGATGCTGCGGACCGCGGCATGACGCATCCGTACCAGAGCCTGCCGGACCATGCGTTCTGGCGCCGAGCGGTCGCCACGGCGACGGAAGTCGATCCGGTCGTGGCGGTGCCGTTCGTGCTGCAGCCATCGGACCGCGTCGCGACCGCGGGCAGCTGCTTCGCGCAACACATCGTGCGCACGTTGCGCGACAGCGGGGTCGCGCCGATGATGACCGAGACGATGCACCCGATTGCGCCGCCGGAGCTCGCGGCGGAGTTCGGCTACGGCATCTACACCGCGCGCACCGGCAACATCTACACCTCGCGCCAGCTCCTGCAGCTGTTCGATCGCGCCTATGGCCGCCTGCGCCCTCTCGAGGATGCCTGGGAGGACGCGGACGGATTCCGCGATCCGTTCCGCCCGCAGATCGCGCCGATGCCGTTCCTCACCCGCGCGGAGCTGCAGGCCGACCGGCGCCAGCATTTCGCGGCGCTGCGCCGCATGTTCGAGCAGCTCACCGTGTTCGTCTTCACCCTGGGCCTCACCGAATGCTGGACCTCGCGCCAGGACGGCGCCGCCTTCCCGCTCTGCCCGGGCGTCGCCGGCGGCCGCTTCGATCCCGAACTCCACGTGCTGCGGAACCTCACCGCCGGCGAGGTCGCATCCGACATGATCGGTTTCGTCGACCGGCTGCGCGAGGTCAATCCGACGGCGCGCATGATCGTCACGGTGTCACCGGTGCCGCTCATCGCCACCGCGGCGGGTAGACACGTCCTGGTCTCGACCACCTATTCCAAGTCCGCCCTACGCGTCGCCTGCGAGGAACTCGTGTCGTCGCGGCCGGACATCGCGTATTTCCCGTCCTACGAGATCATCACCGGCAACTTCAGTCGCGGCGCCTACTTCGCGCCGGATCTGCGTTCGGTGAACGAAGCCGGCGTCGCGCATGTCATGCGCGTGTTCCTGCGCCATTTCGTGCGGGGCGCGACCGTCCCGGCGCCGGCCGAAGCCGAGACCGACGCGGTCTCCGCCGACGCCCACACCCGGCGGATGGCCGAACACGTGCGGGTCGTCTGCGACGAAGAGGCGCTCGACATCCGCCCATGAACGACATCGTTCTCGCGCTCGATCAGGGCACCACCTCGACCCGAGCGATCGCCTTCCGGGCCCCCGACCTCGTGCCGCTCGCAACCGCCCGGCGGGATTTGCCGCAGCATTTCCCCGCCTCGGGCTGGGTCGAGCACGATCCCGAGGACATCTGGCACGATTCCGTTGCCGTGCTGCGCAAGGCGCTGGACGATCTGGAAGGTGATGCGAGGCGCGTCGCGGCGATCGGCATCACCAATCAACGCGAGACGACGGTGATCTGGGATCGCGCCACCGGAACGCCGATCCATCGCGCGATCGTCTGGCAGGATCGCCGCACCGCCGCTTCCTGCGCGGCGCTCGCGGAACACGAGACGCTGGTAAGCACGCGCACAGGATTGCTGATCGATCCCTATTTCTGCGCGACCAAGATCGCCTGGCTGCTCGACAACGTGCCGGGTGCCCGGGTGCGCGCGGAGCGCGGCGAGCTCGCCTTCGGCACCATCGACTGCTTCCTGCTCTGGCGCCTGACCGACGGCCGCGTGCACGCGACCGATGCGACCAACGCCAGCCGCACGCTGCTGTTCGACATCCGCCGCGGCACCTGGGATGACGAGCTGCTGCGCCTGTTCCGCGTCCCGCGCTCCCTGTTGCCCGAAGTTCGCGATTGCGCGGGCAGGTTCGGCACCACCAGGATTCTCGGTGGCACGATCCCGATCTGCGGCATTGCCGGCGATCAGCAGGCGGCGACGGTGGGACAGGCCTGCTTCCAGCCGGGGATGGTGAAGGCGACGTACGGCACGGGCTGCTTCATCCTGCTCAACACCGGCGCCGCCCCGGTCGCCTCGCGCAACCGGCTGCTGACGACGATCGCCTATCAGCTCGGCGGTGAGCGCACCTACGCGCTGGAGGGCGCCATTTTCGTCGCCGGCGCGGCGGTGCAGTGGCTGCGCGATGGGCTGGGCGTGCTCAAGGATGCAGCCGAGTTGGGGCCGCTCGCCTCGCGCGCGGACCCGGAGCAGCACGTCACCTTGGTTCCGGCCTTCACCGGCCTCGGAGCGCCGCACTGGGACCCGGAGGCGCGCGGCGCGCTGTTCGGGCTGACGCGCAACACCGGCCCGGCGGAGCTCGCGCGCGCGGCGCTCGAAAGCGTCGCCTACCAGACGCGCGATCTGGTGGACGCGATGCATGCGGATGCCCCCGGCCGTGCCGACACGGTGCTGCGCGTCGATGGCGGGATGGTCGCGTCCGACTGGGCGATGCGCTTCCTCGCCGATACGCTCGCCGCGCCGGTGGACCGGCCGACCGTCCTGGAGACGACCGCGCTCGGCGCGGCCTATCTCGCGGGATACGCGGCCGGCGTGTGTCCGGCGCCTGCTTCGTTCGCCGATGGCTGGCGGCTCGACCGGCGCTTCACGCCGACGATGAACGAGGACGAACGCGCGCGCCGCTACGCCGCCTGGCGGGAGGCAGTTCGGCGCACGCTCACCCGCGCGTAATCAGCCGGCGGTGCCGTTCAGGAACGGATTGGCGTTCCGCTCCATGCCGATGGTGGAGCCCGGTCCATGTCCGCAGATGAAGGCGAAGTTGTCCGCGAGCGGCAGGAGCTTGTCGCGAATGGAGCGCAGCAGCGCGTCGGTGTCGCCATAGGGAAATCGGTG
The DNA here is from genome assembly GCA_963822815.1 of uncultured Alphaproteobacteria bacterium. Taxonomy (GTDB): domain Bacteria; phylum Pseudomonadota; class Alphaproteobacteria; order Acetobacterales; family Acetobacteraceae; genus CAWGJC01. The sequence continues at coordinate 38,758 of CAWGJC010000017.1, read as the reverse complement.
CGGCCGATCGAGCCGCGGAACAGCACGTCGCCGACCAGCGCGAAGGCGTTCGGCCGGTTGACATAGACGAGATGGCCGGGCGTGTGGCCGGGGCAGTGCAGCACCTCGAAATCGTTCCCCGCAATGCGGATCGTCTCGCCCTCGGTGAGGAACCGGTCGGGCGTCACGTTCTGCGCGTCCGCGATCCCCATCGACCGCCCCTGCTCCTCCAACCCATCGAGCAGGAATTTGTCGCGCGAATCCGGTCCCTCGATGGGCACCCTCGCACCCTCCGCTTCCAGTGCGGATTTGAGCCCGGCGGCGCCGCTCGCGTGATCGAGATGGCCGTGCGTGAGCACGATCTTTTCGGCCCGTACCCCGAGCTTCGCCAGCGCGTCGAGGATGCGCGGCACCTCGCCGCCGGGGTCGATCACCGCGCCCCGCTTCGTCCCCTCGTCCCACAGGATCGTGCAGTTCTGCTGGAATCCGGTGACCGGGATGACGGCGGCCTGGAGGCGACCCACGTCAGCCGATCTCGCCTTCCTGCTTCAGCATGCGGAGCGATTCGCGGAAGGCGGCGGTGGTGTCCGCCACTTCCTGCGCGCCGTGCGTCACCGAGAGGAAGCCGCCGATCCTGCCGTTCACGTCGACGCCGTTGACCAGCAGCGCGATCCGCATCTTGCGCACCATCGCCTCCGGCATCGTCTTCAGCTCCTCCAGCGTCATCGCATGCGGATCGAACGTCGCGGGATCGATGGCGCGGTTGCGCGGGTTCATGAACAGATGGAAGCCGGACGACGTGCCGTAGATCGCCCAGTTGACGCCTTCCTCCTTGAGCACCGCGTTGAGCGAATCGCGCAGCGATTTCGCGACGGCGTCGGCCTGGCCGTTGATGTCCTCCTTCGCGATCACGCCGAGTGCCGCGGTGCCCGCGGCGGCGGAGACCGGGTTCGCGTTGAACGTGCCGGGATGCGCGATCTTCTCGCGGCCGGCGGCGCGGGTCGCGGCGAAATCGAGCAGGTCGAGCAGGTCGCGCCGGCCGGCGACGGCGGCGCCCGGCATGCCGCCGGCGACGATCTTCGCGAAGCTCGACAGATCGGGCCGGATGCCGAACGCGACCTGCGCGCCGCCGCGCGAGGTGCGGAAGCCGGTGACCACCTCGTCGAAGATCAGGATCACGCCATGCGCCGCGGTGAGGCGGCGGAGCTCGTGCAGGAATTCCGGGCGGATCGGCACCTGGCCGAAGCTCGACCCGGTGGGTTCCAGGATCACCGCGGCGATGTCGGTGTTGGTGTCGAGCGCCTGCCGCACGCCGTCGAGGTCGCCGGGATCGACCAGCACGGTCTTCGCGGTGATGCCCTCGATCACGCCGGGCGTCGGCGTGCCGTCGAAATGGTTGGTCCAGCCCGCGGTCATGTGGTCGTGCCAGCCGTGGAAATGGCCGCGGAAGCGCAGGATCGTGCCGCGCCCGGTGGCGGCGCGCGCGAGCCGGAGCGCCATCAGCGTCGCCTCGGTGCCGGAGGAGGTGAAGCGCACCTTCTCGGCCGAGGGCACGAGCGCCTGGATCGCGCGCGCCCAGGCGATCTCGGCCGGGTGGCTGGCGCCGAACTGCGTGCCGGTCTCGAGCGCCGCGGTGGTCGCCTCGACCACGACGGGATGGCGGTGGCCGAGGATCAGCGCGCCGTGGCCGCCGAAGAAATCGACGTAGCGGTTGCCGTCCACGTCCCATTTGTGCGGGCCCTGCGCGCGGGCGATGTAGACGCCGTACGGGTCGAGATAGCGCGCATCATGGGTGACGCCGCTCGGCAGCAGCTCGGCGGCCTCGCGCGCGAGCTCGGCGGAGCGGCGCGTGCGCTCGCGATACGCCGCGACGATGCGGGAATTGGTGCGGGTGTCTTCCAGCGTCGTTGCCATGTCGAGCCCCTTGACCTGCATGCTGCGGCTGTCCCGTGATGGGCGATCATGCTCCCGCGAGCCCCGCTGAGGGAAGCCGGGGCGGTCTCGCGGGGGGAAACGCATGTTCGATCTGGTGCTGCGGGGCGGCCGCGTGCTCGATCCCGCGCAGGACCGCGACGAAATCGCCGATGTGGCCTTCACCGACGGCAAGGTTGCCGCGGTCGGGCCCGCGCTCGGCGAGGCGCGCGCGCAGCGCGACGTCTCCGGCCTGATCGTGGTGCCGGGGCTGATCGACCTGCACACGCATGTCTATTGGGGCGGCACGTCGCTCGGCGTCGATGCGGACGCGTATGCGAAGCCGTGCGGGATCACCACGGTGGTGGATGCGGGCTCGGCGGGGCCGGGCAACATCGCGGGGTTCCGCCGGCACGTGATCGAGCGCGCCGAGGTGCGCATCCGCCCGTTCCTGCACATCTCGTTTCCCGGCATCTTCGCGCTCAGCAAGTATCTGCATGTCGGCGAATCCGGCGATCTGCGGCTGCTCAACGCGCGCGCCTGCATCGAGGCGGCGCGCGACCACGAGGACCTGGTGGTCGGCATCAAGGTGCGGCTCGGCATGACCGGGTCGGGCACATCGGGCATCGCGGCGATGGACATGGCGCTGGAGGCGGCGGAGTACACCGGCCTGCCGCTGATGACGCATCTCGACTATCCGCCGCCCTATCGCCCGGAGGTGATGGCGCGGCTCCGCAGCGGCGACATCCTCACCCATTGCTTCCGCCCGTTCCCGAACGCGCCGGTGAAGCCGGACGGCCGCGTGCAGGAGGACGTGATCGCGGCGCGCGAGCGCGGCGTGATCTTCGACATCGGCCACGGCGCCGGCTCGTTCGGCTTCGAGACGGCGATGGGCATGCTGAAGAGCGACTTCCTGCCCGACGTCATTTCCTCCGACGTGCACGCGCTCTCGATCGACGGCCCGGCCTACAATCTCGTCCACACGATGTCGAAATTTCTCGCCCTCGGCGTCCCCCTCCGCGAGATCATCCGCGCCAGCACGATCAACGCCGCCCGCGCGGCGCGGCTGGAGGATCGCGGGACGCTGGCGCCGGGGATGCTCGGGGACGCGACGCTGCTGACGGTAGAGGAGGGGGAGTTCACGTTCGTCGATGTGCTGGGGGAGAAGATGACGGGGAAGCAGCGGTTCGTGAGCGAAGGGGGCGGTGCTTGGGGGAAGGTGGTGGAACTTGAATTAACGACCTGAACGCAAATGGCCCTCAGATGGATCGGTTAGCAAGCGTATTAATCTGCATCGAGAGGTAGGGATGAAGGCTGGTCCCGTTGTAATCGGGCAACTGCTGCAGCATCGGGCACGGTACAAAGTGCCGATTTATCAGCGCACCTACGTATGGACAAAGGATCGGCAGTGGGAGCCGTTTTGGAGTGATGTGAGAACTAAGGCGACGGAAAGACTAGCTGGGCGCGAACGCCGGTTTTCTCATTACATGGGAGCGGTCGTTCTCGAATCACGCGGTGGCTATTCGGCGCGGCATGTGCCCGCTTCGCAGATCGTCGATGGTCAGCAGCGGCTTACAACTTTCCAGCTATTCCTCGCGGCGGCACGCGATTATGCTTTCGCGATTGGACACGACAGCGCACGACAAAATCTCGATCGCTACCTCCTGAACGAAGATCGACATCTAATGGAAGACCCCGACATTGAAGAGTATAAGGTCTGGCCGACCGAGCAGAACAGAGATGTTTTTAGGGCCATAATAAAATTGGGACGCGAAGAGCTAAGGAAGAAATACGGCCAGCATTTCTTCGCTCGCCGCGATGAGATACACAACTACGCGACCACGCCAAGGCTGCTAGCCGCATATGGATATTTTTATGATCGGATCCGTGAAGCTGTCGAGAAAGACTCCTCCGGGAGGAGTTAGTCGAGCCCACTTCCGATGAGGTCAGTCGTGGCTTGGGCTCAGAAGATGGAGGTTCGACCCTTCCCCGCGAAACCAAACTCGACGCCATATGGCAGTCTTTGGTCGAGGAATTTGAAAATGGTAGAAATCGTCCTCGAAGAGGGCGACGATGCTCAGGTTATATTCGAGACCCTAAACGAAAGAGGTGAGCCTCTCCTAGCGGCTGACTTAGTTAGGAACAATATTTTTCACCGAGCAGAAGAACAGGATCGAAAAGGGGCGGAACAGATCTTTCGAAAATACTGGACGGGATTTGAAGATGAGTTTTGGGGCTTCGAGGAAAAGCAGGGTCGTTACAAGAAGAAAAGAATAGAGTTTTTCTTCGCCAATTACATCGCTGCTCAGATAGCTGCTGATGTTACAATCACCAAGTTATTCAGCGAATACAAGGCCTTCCTAAGACTTGGTAAATTTCGTAACGTGGAAGAAGAGCTTGCAGAACTGGCTCATTTTGGGAGCATATATCGCACCCTGGTTGAACGAAACCCGGGGACGACGCTAGGGCGATTTCTGCGAGACTGATACCTTGGGATGTCACGACCGTTTTCCCGCTCGTTATCCAGCTCTGGGCTCAGAACGCTCTCGCCGACGAGTATAAAGAGAAGATGCTGAGGCAATTGCAATCCTTTATCGTGCGACGGGCTATTTGCGGTCTAACACCCGAAAACTATAATAAGCTATTTCTCGCCGCCGTGGGCGAGCTTAATCAGCATGGGTGGCATCCGCACAACCTATGTGCTTTCCTCATGCGTCAAACTGCTGATTCCGGACGGTGGCCGCGTGATAACGAATTTGAGAGATTCTGGACTACTAGTCCAACTTACGCGCAACTCGGTCCCACCCGTACGCGCGCTATTCTGGAGCAACTAGAGCGGGCAAAGCGTAATAAGTACCATGAGGTCGAGGATCTGAGAGCTGATCTCACGGTTGAGCACATACTCCCGAACGAATGGCGCCAGAATTGGCCATTGGGAAGCGGGATAACGCCCAGCACAGGCCAGATTTTGCAAGCCACATGGTCGGTCAACGAGGACGAGGGCGTGGTCGGCCAGATAGTACGAAGAAATCGACTAAAGCACAATATCGGTAACCTGACCTTACTCACGCAGCACCTGAACAGTAAGCAGAGCCATGCCGACTGGTCGCAGAAGCGAGCAATCCTCGAAAATCCGGAATTTGGCTCCTTGCTTGTGATGAACAAAGAGCTCACCGCGACAGAAACCTGGGACGAGACCGAGATTCAGGCACGTGGCGCCGCGTTGTTCAAATTGGCGGTAATCCTCTGGCCGTTGTCCTCGTCGCCTGACGGAGGTAAGTAACCGCCGCGGCGTAGAACTCGCGTCAGACGGCCAGCGCAGTTAGAGTTTCAAAGGCACTCACAGCCCCCGCCGCTTCTGGTTGAGACTATCCACCAGCACCGCGCCGAAAATCACCGCGCCCTGGATGAACTGCACCCAGAAGGGCTGCACGTTCTTGAGCGTCAGGCCGTTGTTGATCAGGCCGATGATCAGCACGCCGAGCAGCGTGCCGACCATGCTGCCCTTGCCGCCGAACAGGGAGGCGCCGCCGATCACCACGGCGGCGATGGCGTTCAGTTCCAGGCCGACGGCGGCGATCGGCTGGGCGCTGTCGAGGCGGCCGGTCAGCACCACGCCGCCGAGGCCGGCGAGCGCGCCGGCGATCACGTAGACGATGACCAGCGTGCGGGCGACCGGGATGCCGGCGAGGCGCGCGGCCTCGCGGTTGCCGCCGACCGCATAGACGTCGGCGCCGAACACGGTGCGGGCGAGCACGATCCAGGCGAGCAGGAACACGCCGAGCGTGATCAGCGCCGCGATCGGGAACGGGCCGAGATTGCCGCCGCCGATATTGTCGAACGCGTCGGCGAAGCCGAACACCGTGTTGCCGTCGGTGATGATGAAGGCGAGCCCGCGCGCCATCGCCAGCACGGCCAGCGTGACGATGAACGGGTTCATGTTGAGCACGGTGACGGCGAGCCCGTTGAACAGCCCGCAGGCGGCGCCGAGCGCCGACGCCGCCGAGCACGGAGCCCGCGACGCCCGCGCCGGCGTGCAGCAGCAGCCCGGTCGAGACGCCGGTGAAGGCGACCACCGATCCCGGCGAGAGGTCGATCCCGCCGGTCATGATGACGAAGGTCTCGCCCACCGAGACGATGCCGATGAGCGAGGTCGCGAGCAGGATCGAGAGCAGGTTGGCGGTGCTCAGGAATTGCGGCGTGGTGGCGGCGAGATAGGCGGCGATCGCCACGAAGGCGACGACGATCGTCAGCTCGTTGAGGAGCTGGCCGAGCGCCGTCATCCCGGTGCGTCGGCGGCTGGGCGCGGCGGAGTCGGAGACGCTCATCGGATGTCCGGAAGAAGGATCAGCCATAGGCGGCGAGCGCCATCACGCGCTCCTGGCTGAAATCGGCGCGCGCGATCTCGCCGGCGAGCCGGCCCGTGCGCATGACCAGGATGCGGTCGCAGAGGCCGAGCAGTTCCAGCATCTCCGACGAGACGACCAGCACGCCGCTGCCGGAGGCGGCGAGGTCGCCGATCAGGCGATAGACGTCCACCTTGGCGGCGACGTCGATGCCGCGCGTCGGCTCGTCGAGCAGGAAGATGCGCGGGCGCGTGGTGAGGCCGCGGGCGAGCACCACCTTCTGCTGGTTGCCGCCCGAGAGGCGCATCACCGCCTGGTGGATGCCCGTCGTGCGGATGCCGAGCTCGCGCACCGACTGGCGCGCCTGCGCCTCCAGCTTTGCGGCGCGCGGGAAGGTGCGGAGCCAGGAGAGCGTGTCGAGCGTCGAGAGCGCGACGTTGCGCTGCACGGAGAACGGGAGGATGAGCCCCTCCGCCTTGCGGTCCTCCGGGACCAGCGCGATGCCGGCGGCGATCGCGTCGCGCGGCGAGCGGATGCGGATTTCGCGGCCCGCCGCGCGCACGCGGCCCGCGCCGCCCGGGAGCGCGCCGTAGATCGCCTTCAGGACTTCGGTCCGTCCGGCGCCGACCAGCCCGGCGATGCCGAGGATTTCGCCGGCGCGCAGGCGCAGCGAGACGTTCTCGAAGCGGCCGGGACGGGTGAGCCCGTCCACTTCGAGCAGCACCTCGCCGATCGTCACGTCGCGCTTCGGGAAGAAGGCGGTGATCGGGCGGTTGACCATCGCCTGCACCAGGCTGTCCTGCGTCCAGGCGGCGGTCGGGCGCGTCTCGACGGTGTGGCCGTCGCGCATCACCGTCACCCGGTCGCAGATCGCGAACACTTCTTCCAGATGATGGCTGATGTAGATGATCCCGACCCCCGCCTGCTTCAGCCCGGCGATCGTCTGGAACAGGATCGCGAGCTCGCTCTCGGTGAGCGTGGCGCTCGGCTCGTCCATGACGATGATGCGCGCCTGGCGCGACAGCGCGCGCGCGATCTCGACCAGCTGCTGCTGCGCGATACCGAGCCGGCGCACCGGCATGCCCGGCGGCAGGCTGAGGCCGATGCGTCCCATGATGTCCGCCGCCGCGCGTTCGAGCGCGCGCCGACGCACCAGCCCGGCGGCGTTGCGCGGCAGGTTGCCGAGGAAGATGTTCTCGGCGATGGAGCGGTCCGGCACCAGGCTCAATTCCTGGTGGATGACGACGATGCCCTGATCGAGCGCGTCCTTCGGGCGGCGCGGCGCGAAGGAGGCGCCGTCGAGCCGGATGTCGCCCGCTTCGGCCGGGTAAACGCCGGCCAGCACCTTCATCAGTGTCGACTTGCCGGCCCCGTTCTCGCCGACGATCCCGAGCACCTCGCCGGCGGCGAGGGTGAGGCTCACATCGTCGAGCGCGCGCACGCCGGGGAAGCTCCTCGAGATGTGCCGCATCTCGAGGAGCGGGTGAGCCTCCGAAGTCACTTCCCCTTGGTGACGTCGTCGCCCCAGAGGCCGTACTGCTTCACCGCCGCGCTGTCGATGTTCGCCTTGGTGATCAGCATGTGCGGCCAGAACTGGTGCGCCGGGATCTTCGCCTTCTGCCCGTGCAAATACTCCTCGACATAGGCGACCGACTGCGCCGCCATGGTGAGCGGATTCTGCGACAGCGTCGCGTCCATCTGGCCGTTGCGGATCGCGGTCAGCCCCTGCTCGGTGCCGTCGATGCCGATGATGATGATGTGCTTCGGATCACCGATCGGGCGGAAGCGATTGACCTGACGGATCGCGCGCATGGCGCCGACGGCGTTGTCGTCGTTGCCGTTGAACACGGCGTCGATATCGGCATGCGCGGCGAGCAGCTGCGTCATGATGTTGAAGCCTTTCTCGGCGTCAAAATCCGCCGCCTGCCGGGCCACCAGCTTGAGGCCGGAGTTTGCCTTGGCGAGCTTGTCGAACTCGTCGGAGAAGCCCTTCTCGCGCTCGTCTCCCGCCGTCGTGCCGCGCAGCCCTTCGAGGTCGACCACGTTGCCCTTGATCGAGCCGGTGCGGTGCTTGAGCTGGTCGGCGATGAAGTCGGCGCCCTCGCGGCCGAGCGCCTCGTTGTCGGTCTCGAGGAAGTTCACCTGGCAATCGCCGCAGGCGGCGCCGCGGTCGAGCGTGAAGACGGGGATGCCCTTCCTGTTCGCCTGCTTCACCACCGGGACGATCGCGTCCGCGTTGATCGGGTTGAGGATGAGGGCGGCGACGTTCTGGTTGATGAGATCGAGGACCTGGTTCGCCTGCGTGTTGGCGTCCCCGTTCGCGCTCGTGTTGATGAGCTTGAGGTCGGGGTGTTTCCTGATGCCGTCCACCACGCCCTTGGTCATGCCCTGGAAGAACGGGTTGGCAAGCGTGGCCACGCTGTAGCCGACCGTGTAGGTCTTGTCGGCCGCGCGCGCCGGCTGCGCGAGCAATCCCGCACCGGCGACGATTGCCGCCAGCGCGGCTCCCCGGGACAATCTGGTTCGCCAGGACATTGCTTCCTCCCGTGCGCGTCTCGTTGCGCGGATGCGGCGCGAGCGGGCAGCCTATGGGCCGGATTCCGCGACTGTCAACTTCCCCCGGACGCAGTCAGGCGGCGCGCGCCAGCGGCTTCTCGCAGAAGATGCTCCCTTCGATCGCAGGCGCCGGCAGCGCGGCGTAGTCCCCGAACACCTCGCAGCGCCGGAAGCCGACGCGCTCATAGAAGCGCAGCGCCGCGTGCTGTCGCGTGCCGGTTTCCAGTCGCAGCACCGACAGCCCGGCTTCCGCCGTCTCCTCCTCCAGTCGCGCCATGATCGCGTCCGCCACGCCGGTCCCGCGCGCGGATTCGCGCACATACATGCGCTTCACCTCGGCGAATTGTCGAACAGCGCGACGCCGCCGCAACCCATCGCCTCCCGTCCACGCGCGCCACGAAGAAGCGGATGTTCGGCTGGAAGAGCGCGTCGAGCTTCAACCCGTGGCGCTGCTCGGGCGGATATTCGGCGGAGAGCATCGGCTTCAAGCTCGGTGATCGAGCGTGCGCACCTCGTCGGTGGGGCGCGGTCACGCGCTCGATCTGGATGGCGGCGTCATCGCGCGGCGCCTTCCTTGCGGAACGGGGCGAAATCGGCGGCGGAGAGCTTGCCGAGTTCGGTCAGCAGCATGGGCCAGGCGCGCAGGCCCTCGGCGAGCGAGGTCAGGCGGAAGAATTCGTTGGGGGCATGGATGTCCTCGTCGGCGGTGGCGAAGCCGAACATCACCGTGTCGATGCCGAGCATTGTCCGAGAAGATCGCGGTGATCGGCAAGGTGCCGCCGATGCGCACGCGGATCGGGCGCTTGCCGGTCGTCTGCGTCCAGCACGCGCTCGCAGGCGAGCAGCAGCGGATGGTCCTGAGGCAGGAACGAAGCGGGTGAGCCGCCGCCGTGTTTCGCAAAATCGAGCGTGACGCCCTCGGGCGCGCGGGCGCGGAGGAAATCGATGACGGTCTGCGCGACGCGGTCGGGGTCCTGCCCCGGCACCAGCCGCATGGTGAATTTGGCGTGCGCCTCGCAGGGGATCACGGTCTTGCTGCCGGGCGCGGTGTAGCCGCCCCAGAGTCCGTTCACCTCGAGCGTCGGGCGGAGCGTCAGGCGCTCGGGCACGGTGTATTCGGGCTCGCCGAGCTTGCTGCCGCCGAAGGAGGCGTAGAACGCGGCCTCGTCGAAGGGGAAGGCGGCGGTCTCGACGCGCTGGGCGTTGGTGAGCGCCATCGCGTCGTCGAGGAAGCCGGGGACGGCGATGCGCCCCTCGGCATCGTGCAGCGACGCGATGAGGGCGGCGATCTCGTGCAGCGCGTTGCGGGTGGCGCCGCCGAAGCGGCCGGAATGCAGGTCCTTCCTTGCGGTGCGAAGGGTGAGCTCCAGCTTGGCGATGCCGCGGGCGCCGACGTTGATGGCGGGGATCTCGGCGCTCTGGCGGCCGCCATCGGCGGAGAGCACGGCGTCGGCGGAGAGCAGGTCGCGGTAGCGCTCGACGATCGGGATGAGCGAGGGGCTGCCGGTTTCCTCCTCGCCTTCGAGGAAGAACTTGATGTTGACCGGGCATGTGCCGTGCTCGGCGAGGAAGGCGCCGATCGTCTCGACGGCGATCAGTGTGGTGCCCTTCACGTCCGAGGCGCCGCGGGCATAGAGGCGATTGTCGCGGATGGCGGGCTCGAAGGGCGGGGATTGTCCAGAGGTCGAGCGGGTCGGGCGGCTGCACGTCGTAATGGCCGTAGACGATGAGCGTGGGTTTGCCGGGCGCGCCGGTCCAGGCGGCGTAGATCGCCGGCTGGCCGCCGCCGTCGAGGAGCTGCACGTCGGCGAGGCCGAGCGCGCGGAGGCGGGTCAGCAGGAATTCGCGGGTGTCGTGCATGCCCTGCGCGTAGGCCGGGTCGGCGCTCACGCTCGGCAGCCGGAGCAGCGATTTCAGGCGCTCGAGCACCGCGTCGTGCTCGCGTTCCAGCCGGGCCACCACTGCGTCGCTCATGCTCTCGGGACTTTCGTTGCCGTCGATCCCTGCATTGTCCGGCCGGATCGGCGGGGGTTCAAGTCACGCCGGGGCTCGGGCCGGGCGAGCGCGGCCACCGCCGCCAGCAGCAGCACCGGCCCGGCCAGGGACCAGAAGCCGGCAAGCGCGAAGGCGCCGGCGGCGAGGGCGCAGCCGGCGGCGAAGGCCAGCACGGCGGCGAGGGTTCGCCGGAGCCGCGGCGCGATGTTCGCCGCGATCCGCGTCGGGGCGGGTCATCGCCGCCAGGTCCACCACCATCTGGCTGACATTGCTGGTCATCACCGCGGTGGAGGGCAGGCGCGGCAGGAGCCGGTTGGTCGCGTTCTGCACCGCCATCGCCGCCACTGCCGAGCATGCCGGTGATCAGCGACCCGAGCGAAGCGCGGTCGCCGCGATCGCCGAGGCGGATGCCGACGGCGAGGCAGAGCGCGAGCAGCAGCGCCTCCAGCGCGAACAATAGCCGCAGCGTGCGCGTCCGCCGCGGCCCGAGCACCTGGCCGAGCCAGGCGGCGAGGAACGCCACGGCGACGAAGACCGGCACCGCAAGCGCGCCGATCAGCACGTTGGGGCTCGAGCGTCGCAGCGCGTCGAAGACGAGCACGATGTTGCCCGTCACATGCGCGGTGAACAGGCCCAGGGCGAAGAACACGACCGTATCGACCCAGCCGGCCGCGACCGCCAGCAGGACCGACAGCAGCACGCGTCAGGCGATGGCCGGCGGCGCGTGCACCGTGATCGGCGGGAGCGGGCCCTCCCAGCGCTCGACCTCGACCAGGCAGCTCTGCGCGGAGGGACCCTGCGCCAGGCGCGAGGTGCCGACATCCTGGGTCAGCACGTTGGGATTGCCGTGCACGCAGAGGCTGCCGGGGGCGCCGGGATCGAGCGGGTCGAGCCAGGCGCCGGTCGCCAGCACCGCGACGCCCGGCAGGATGTCGCGCGTGAGGCGCACGCCGGCGAGGCAGGTGCCGCGATCGTTGAACACCCGCACGATGTCGCCCGCGGCGATGCCGCGCGCGGCGGCGTCGTCCGCGTGCAGCGTGATCGGCTCGCGGCCATCGATCTTGCTCGCCGCGGCGACGCGGCCCTGGTCGAGCTGCCAGTGCAGCCGCGTCTCCGGCTGCACGCTCAGGAGATGCAGCGGGAAACGCGCGGCGAGCGCGCGCACCGAGATACTCGCGTGGCGCGCGCCACACCGGCTGGCCGGGACAGTCGTCATAGCCGAAGCCGGCGATCGTCTCGCTGCCGATCTCGATCCGGCCGGACGGCGTGCGCAGCTTGTTCGCCTCCGGGTTCTCGACGAAGGCGGCGAGCGGTACGAAGTCGGTCTCCGGCGGCGAGCACCTCGACATGGCCCTTGGCCCAGAACGCATCGAAATCCGGGAGCTCGACATCCTGTGTGGCGGCGGCGCGGCGCCCGCGCTCATAGATCGCGCGCAGCCAGGCCGGGATGTCGCGCTGCTCGGTGAAGCGGTCGCGCACCCCGAGCGCGTCGGCGATGTCGGCGAAGATCGCGAAATCGTCGCGCGCCTGGGCCTGCGGCGGGATCGCCTGCTTCATCGCCAGGATGAAGCGGTCGCGCGCGGCCGAGCCGATATCGTCGCGCTCCAGCGTGGTGGTCGCCGGCAGCACGATGTCGGCGCGGCGGGCGACCGCCGTCCACCAGGGCTCGTGCACCACCACCGTCTCCGCCCGCGCCCAGGCGCGGCTGCAGCCGGTTGAGGTCCTGGTGATGATGGAACGGGTTGCCGCCGGCCCAGTAGATCAGCCGCGCGTCTGGGTAGCGATGGCGGCGGCCGTTGAACTCATACTCCTCGCCCGGCCGCTCCAGCATCTCGGTCAGGCGCGCGACGGGGATGAAGCTGTGGGCGGGGTTCGGCGGCACGCTCATGCCGACCGATGGGATCTCCGCGCGCGGATTGCCCATGCCGCCCATGCTGCCATGGCCGAAGCCGAAGCCGGTGCCGGGCCGGCCGATCTGGCCGAGCATGGCGGCGAGCGCGACCATCGCCCAGTAGGGCTGCTCGCCGAACTCGGCCCGCTGCAGCGACCAGGTCGCGGTCAGCATCGTCGGCTGCCGCGCGCAGTCGCGGGCGAGGGCGGCGATGGTCTCGGCCGGGAATGCCGGTGATCGCCGCCGCCCATTCCGGCGTGCGCGCATTGCCGAGCACCTCCGCCTCCACGCGGTCGAGCCCGACCGTGCAGCGCGCCAGGAAGTCGCGATCGGCGAGCCCTTCGGTCAGCAGCACGTGCATCATCGCGAGCATCAGCGCGGTGTCGGTGCCGGGCCGGATCGGCAGCCATTCGGCGCCGGCATCCGCCTGCATGTCGGCGCGCATCGGCGAGATGTTGAGGATGCGCACGCCGCGCGCGCCTGGCCTCGCGCACCCAGTGCGCCATCTCGTGCGCGCCGGCGCCGCCCGAGGCGACCTGGCCGTTGCGCGTCAGGATGCCGCCGAAGCAGACCAGCAGCGTCGCGTGCCGGCAGATCGCCCGCCAGTCCACCACCGGCCCGTTCACCGCATCGGTGTCGCCGAGCAGATGCGGCAGCAGCGTCATGCCCGCGGCGAAGGAGTAGTTCTGCACCTGGCCGGTGAAGCCGCCGGAGACCGCCAGCATGCGGTGCAGCTGCGTGCGCGCATGGTGGAAGCGCCCGGCCGAGGACCAGCCATAGCTGCCGCCGAAGATGCTGGCCGAGCCGTGCTCCGCGCGCACGCGCGGCGAGCTCGCCCGCGACCAGCCGGATCGCCGTCGTCCCAGCCGACCGGCACGAACTCCTCCGCGCCGCGGATCGTGCCGCCGGCGCGGTCGCCGCGGAGCCAGCCCTCCCGCACATAGGGCCGGTCGATCCGGCAGGGCGCGTGCGCGATGTCGGGCATCGCCTGCGAGCAGCGGCGGCGGCGCCGGATCGGCGGGGAAGGGACGGACGCCGCGTCAGCCGCCCGTCGCTCGTCTCGGCGGTGAAGGCGCCCCAATGGGCGGCGTGCGGAACGAGCTGGTTCATGCCGCCTAATTGCTCGCATTGCCGGCCATTCCGGCAAGCGGGGTTCCCGCTCGGGGCCTGGCGGGTCTAGAAGTGGGGCGAACCCGTCCCCGTCAGGAGAGCCCGATGACCCCGCCCCGCGCCAATTCGGCCGCTGCCCGCGACATCGCCAACGCGCTGCATCCCTATACCGACCTCAAGGCGCATCTCGAGACCGGGCCGCTGGTCGTCACCCACGGCAAGGGCGTGCGGGTGTTGGACGAGAACGGCAAGGACTACATCGAGGCGTCGCCGGCCTCTGGTGCGCCTCGCTCGGCTTCGACAACGAGCGCCTGGCGAAGGCGGCCTACGACCAGCTCCGCAAGCTGCCCTTCTACCATTCCTTCGCCGCCAAGTCGCATCTGCCGATGATCGATCTCGCCGAGATGCTGATCCAGCGCGCGCCGGTGCCGATGAGCAAGGTGTTCTTCGCCAATTCCGGCTCCGAGGCGAATGACAGCGCGATCAAGATGGTCTGGTATTTCAACAACGCGGTCGGCCGGCCGAAGAAGAAGAAGATCATCGGCCGCATCAAGGGCTATCACGGCATCACCCTCGCCTCCGCCTCGATCACCGGCCTGGCCGACAACCATCGCAGCTTCGACGTGCCGCTGCCCGGCTTCATCCACACGATGACGCCGCATCACTACCACGGCGCCGAGGCGGGCGAGAGCGAGGAGGCCTTCGCCACGCGCTGCGCCGATGAGCTCGAGAAGCTGATCCTCGCCGAGGACCCGGACACCGTGGCCGCGATGTTCGCCGAGCCGATCATGGGCGCCGGCGGCGTGATCGTGCCGCCGCGCACCTATTCCGAGAAGATCCAGGCGGTCTGCCGCAAATACGACGTGCTGTTCGTCGCCGACGAGGTGATCTGCGGCTTCGGGCGCACCGGCAATTACTGGGGCAGCCAGACGCTCGACATCGAGCCCGACATCCTCTCCTGCGCCAAGGCGCTCTCCTCCTCCTACCTGCCGATCAGCGCGGTGATGGTGAACGAGCGGGTGTTCCAGGGGCCTCGCCGAGGAGAGCCACAAGATCGGCACGTTCGGGCACGGCTTCACCTATTCGGGCCACCCGGTCTCCGCCGCGGTCGCGGTCGAGACGCTGAAGATCTACGACGAGATCAAGATCGCTCGACCACGTGCGCGCGGTCGGCCCGCATTTGCAGTCGGAGCTCCGCCGCCGCTTCGCCGACCATCCCGCTGGTGGGCGAGGTGCGCGGCGTCGGGCTGATCGCGGCGATCGAGCTCGTCGCCGACAAGGCGGCGCAGCAGAATTTCGATCCGGCGCTGAAGATCGGCGCGCGGCTCGGCAAGCTCTGCGAGGAGCAGGGCGTGCTGGTGCGCATCTCGGTCGGCGACGCGCTCGCCTTCAGCCCGCCGCTGATCATCACCGAGAGCGAAATCGACGAGATGCTCGACCGCATCGGCAAGGCGCTCGACGCGCTGACGGTCGCAGCTCCGCCGCGAGCAGATCGCGCGTGGTGAGCTGACCCGACGGCCGGTTTGGCGGGCATCGGAGAAAAGAAGGCCAGGGGCTCCGTCCCTGGCCTTCTTCTTCAACACCGACCGACCGAACGCCGCATCAGTTCGCGGCGAGTTCCATGTCGCGTCCGATCAGGGCGAGGCCTTCGGCGACGGAGACGAATTCGCCGCCGGCGGAGAGGCGGTCGGGGCCGAAGCGGTCCTCGAACAGCGCGGCGGATCGCCGGCACGAAGGATGTGCCGCCGGTGAGGAACACGCGGTCCACCTCGTGATCGGCGAGGCCGGCGGTTGCCATCGCCTGGTCGATCGTTGTCGCGATGCGCGCGAGATCGGGTGCGATCCAGGATTCGAAGTCGCGCCGCGTGAGTCTTGCCTCGATCGCGAGCTCGCCGGCGCAGAAGCGGACATGAGTTTCCTCGGCGTCGGAGAGCGCGGCCTTGGCACGGGAGACCGACTGATAGAGCTGGAAGCCGAGCTCGCGCTCGATGATCGCGATCAGATGTGCGAGCTTGTCGGGCGCGCTCGACAGTCGCGCGATCTCGCGCAGGTCGCGCAGCGTCTTCGGCGTGCGCAGCATCGAGAGCTTATGCCAGCGCGCGAAGTCACTGTAATATTCCTGCGGGATGAAAAGATCCTTGCCCATGATCCGGTAGGTCTCGCCCTTGCCGAGCGCGGGCGCGATCAGATGGTCGATGATGCGGTAGTCGAACGTGTCGCCGGCAATGCCGATGCCGGCGCTGCCGAGCGGATGCGCGCGCGGGCGGCCAGCCTCGAAGTCGAAGTGGATCAGCGAGAAATCGCTGGTGCCGCCCCCGAAATCCGCGACCAGCACGGTTCCCGCGCCGTTGAACCCGCGCGCATACCGGTAGCCGGCCCCCTCCGGTTCCAACGCGACGTCGATCCCGTCGAGCCCGGCTTCGCGATAGGCGGCGCGCAACCGCTCCTCCGCGAGCGCGCTGTCGGCACGCTCGCCGGCGAAGCGCACCGGACGACCGACCACGGCGCGGCCGCGGAAGCCGGCACCGATCGCGGCGCCCGAACGGGCGAACATCGCACGGAGGAAGGTCGCGATCATGGTTTCGAGCGTGGTCGGCCGGCCGTAGATGCGGGTCTCGCGGAAGCTCTTCTGCGCCAGATAGGTCTTCATCGACATGATCAGTCGCGAGTTCGAGCGAATCCTCGAGATAGGCGCGGATCGCCCAGGGGCCGGCTTCGTGGTGGTCGATGATCTTCCCGGCAATCTGCTCCTGCCAGTAGCAGAGCACCGAGCGGAACACGTCGTGGCTTTCGCCGCCAAGCGCGAAGCGCGCGGTCTGCGGCCGCCCTTCCGCGTCGAGCAGGGTGAGCACGCTGTTGGTGGTGCCGAAATCGATGCCGATCACGGGGCGTGACGTTGTCATGTCCGGGCTCGCACTGAGCGGCCTCACGCCAGTCCGAATCGCGCAGCGATTCTCGCGTGAGCAGCCGCGTGAAGACAAGGAGCCAGGCCGGCTCCGGCCTTCTGGAGCAGTCTGGGGGCGCGCGTCATAGGGCTTTCTCGCCCGCGGTCAAGTCAGGAGGCGCGGCTCACCGTGAAGTCGGCGACATCCAGCAGCGCGCGGCGATAGGGCGCGTCCGGGAACGGTGCCAGCGCCGCCTTGGCGCTCGCCGCGAACGCGGCCGCGCGGGCCAGCGTCTGGCCGATCGCGCCGCGCCGCGCCATCAGCCGCAACGCCTCGGCGAGATCCGCCTCGCGCTGCTCGCTCGCCTCGATGGTGCGTTCCCAGAAGGCGCGTTCCGCCGCGTCCCCGGCTCCGTGCGCGATCAGCACCGGCAGCGTCACCTTCCCCTCGCGGAAATCGTCGCCCACCGTCTTGCCGAGCTGCTCCTGGTCGGCCGCATAGTCGAGCGCGTCATCCACGAGCTGGAACGCCATGCCGAGATCGAGCCCGTAGCGCGCGAGCGCCTGCTCCTCGGCCTCCGGACGGCCGGCGACCACGGCCCCCACCTGGCAGGCGGCGGCGAACAGGGCCGCCGTCTTGCCGCGGATCACGTCGAGATAGCGCGCCTCGGGGGTTGCCAGGTCGTTCTGGGTGACGAGCTGCAGCACCTCCCCCTCGGCGATCGTCGCTGCCGCCCGCGACAGGATGGCGAGCACGGAGAGCGAGCCGTCCGCTACCATGAGCTGGAAGGCGCGGGCGAAGAGAAAATCGCCGACCAGCACCGAGGCCTTGTTGCCGAACACGGCATTCGCGCTGGCGAGGCCGCGGCGGAGCCGGCTCTCGTCCACCACGTCGTCATGCAGCAGAGTCGCGGTGTGGATGAACTCGACGCAGGCGGCGAGCTCGACATGCCGGCCCGCCCGGCGGGGCGCCGCACATCCGCGCGGCAGCGAGGGTGAGCAGCGGCCGGAGCCGCTTGCCGCCGGCCGCGACGATATGCGCGGCGAGCTGCGGGATGAGCGCCACCGGGCTTTCCATGCGGGCGACGATGGCGCGGTTGCAGGCGACGAGATCGTCCTCGACCAGCGCAGCGAGCACCGAAAGCGCGTCCTCGCCGGCCGGATGCGCTCGTGGCGCTGCCTCCCTCGTGCCGGCCACGACGCCCACGATGTCTCCCGACTTGATCCCGCTGCGCAGCCGGGCACCATATCGGCGCGTTCGAAATCAGGGTCAAGGCGAGGGGGCATCGGTGTCGGCAGCAAGCGGAGAGACGACCGGCGCGGTGCCATGCACACCCTGGTGAAGTCCAACGACCTGGTGCGCCTCAGCTTCCTGGCGGCGCTGCTGCGGGATGCCGGCATCGCCAGCATCGTGCTGGATGCGCATGCGAGCTCGGTCGATGGCAGCATCGGCGCGGTGCCGCGGCGGCTCGCGGTGGCCGAGGCGGATGCATCGCGCGCGCGGCGCGTGCTGGAGGAAGCCGGCGAAGCGTGATCCCGACCACCGAGGGCACGCTGCTCGGCGGTCGGCTGGTCTATCGACAGCCCGCGGAGGGATTCCGCACCGGCGTCGAGCCCGTGCTGCTGGCGGCCTCCGTGCCCGCGCGGCCCGGCGAGCGCGTGCTGGAGGCCGGGACCGGCGCCGGCGCCGGGCTGCTCTGCCTTGCGGATCGCGTGAAGGGCCTCGCCGGCACCGGGGTCGAGATCGATCCTGCAATGGCGGATCTCGCCGTCACCAATCTTGCCGCCAATGCCATCGCCGACGTCGCGATCGTCGCCGGGGATCTGCTGGAGCAGCCGCGCGACGCCGGTTTCGACCATGCTTTCGCCAACCCGCCCTACCATGCGTCCGGAGGCACGCGGTCGCCGTCGGCGGCGCGGGAGCGGGCGAAGCGCGGCCGGCCGGGATTGGTCGCGGCGTGGACCGAGGCGATGGCGGCGATGCTGCGCCCGCGCGGCACGCTGACCCTGGTGCTGGCGGCGGCGGCGGTGCCGGAGGCGCTCGCCGCTGCCGATCGCGCCGCCTGCGGTTCCCCTTCGTTGTTCCCGCTCTGGCCGAAGGCCGATCGCCCGGCGAAGCTCGTGCTGGTCCGATGGGTGAAGGGCGGGCGGGGACCGCTCCGCCTGTCGCCGGGGCTCGTCCTGCATCTGGGCGACCGCTTCACTGCGGCGGCGGATCGGATCCTGCGCGGCGGCGGGGCGCTATTGCTGTGAGGGGGGCGGGCTCGGCGAGAGGGCCGCGACCAGCGCCGCCTCGAGCTCCTGCTGCCGGGCGCGCGATGCCGCGAGGGCGGCTTCCGCTGCCGCGAGCTGGCGTTGCAGGCCCGGCAGCCGCTCCGCCGCGTGCTGCACCGGGACGGTCAGCTGCTCGAACCCGATGAACAGGCTCGCCGCCCCGCGCAGCCCGGCATCGAAGCCTTCCCCCGCCCGCGCCGCCAGCAATTCGTGCAGATGCCGGGTCGCCGGCTGCGTCCGTCCGAGCGCCCCGGCCGCATCGTGCCGCAGCTCGGGATCGGCGATCTCGTGCGCGGCCCGCGCGAGGATCGGATCGTCGGGATCGCGGGCCAGGCCGAAATGACGGATCAGCCGGGACAGGTTGCGCGCGGGCGCGGGAAACCAATCCTCATAGGGCAGCACGATCGCCGGCCGGTCGCCGATGCCCTCGACGGCGTGCGCGTTGTAGGCGACCCAGCGATATTCGGAATCCGCCGGCTCGATCTCGTCGCGCGCGGCCAGCGAGCGCACCACCTGCGCGGGATCGCGGATGCAGAGCACGAAGCGCAGCCCCACCCCGAGCCGCTCGGCGATCTCGTGCCACATCGGCAGCAGTCGCGCCGCCCGAGGGTCCTTGAACCCGATCCGGGGGCGGCCCGCGCCGGAAGGTGACGTCGGGCTGCGGGCGAGCCGGGGCTCCAGCCAGGCGATGATGCGGTCACGGATCGCCGCGCACCCGCGGATCGGCCCACCACCCCGCCGGCAGCGCGAAACCGTGCCGCTCATCGTACCAGTCGCGACCGAACAGGCGCAGGATCTCGTCATGCAGGGCGACCAGGGCCGGCTGCTCCCAATGGCCCCTGGCGTTGCTGCCATCGGCGGCGATCGCGTCGCTCATCTCGATGCCCATCAGGCTCAGCATGTGGGCGCAGAGCGAGGTGCCGCTGCGATGCATGCCGACCACCACCGCAAGCTCGGCCGCACTTCCGCTCACGCGGCGCTCACCAGCCGCGTGCCGGCGAGACCGGCAATGATGCCGACGATCCTGCCGGCGGCGCGGCCGTCGCCATAGGGCGAGGCGCCCTTGCTCATCGCCGCATAGGCGGCCGTGTCGTCGAGCAGGCGCTGCACATTGGCCTCGATCCGGGCCGGATCGGTGCCGACCAGCACCGCCACGCCCGCCTCCACCGCTTCCGGCCGCTCGGTCGTCTCGCGGGCGACCAGCACCGGCTTGCCGAGCGCCGGCGCCTCCTCCTGGATGCCGCCGCTGTCGGTCACCACGAGCGTCGCCACCCGCATCGCCGCGATCAGCGCCGGATACTCGAGCGGTGGGACGAGATGCACGCGATCAACCCCGCCGAGGATCGCCCCCGCCGGGCCGCGGACATTCGGATTGGGGTGCACGGGATAGAGCAGGAGCAGGTCAGGATTCGCGGCGACCAGGCGGCGCATTGCCTGCAGCACGGCACGGATCGGCGCACCGAAGTTCTCGCGGCGATGCAGCGTCAGCAGCAGCAGCCGCTGCCCCGGCAACGGGGCAATCGGGGGCGGGCCGGTGCGCGCGACGGTCCAGAACAGCGCGTCGATCACCGTGTTGCCGGTCACGAACACGGCCGCCGGATCCGCCCCCTCGCGCAGCAGATTTTCCTGCGCCCGCCGGGTCGGCGCGAAGTTGAGCGCGGCGAGGCGGCCCGCCACGATCCGGTTGAACTCCTCCGGAAACGGCGCCCGCAGATCGCCGGTGCGCAGGCCCGCCTCCACATGGGCGAAACGGATGCCGGCATAGAAGCAGGCGAGCGCGGTCGCCATCACGGTGGTGGTGTCGCCCTGTGCCAGCACGAGCTCCGGCCGCTCGGCGGCGAGCAACGCCCCGACCCGCTCGAGCAGGCGGCTGGTGAGCCCGGCGAGCCCCTGATCCGCGGTCATCGCGTCGAGATCGTGATCGGCACTGATGCCGAAGAAGGCGAGCAGCGGGGCGACAAGATCGCGATGCTGCGCCGTCGATAGAACCGAGACCTGCGCCCAGTCCTGCCGCCGCAGGGCATGGATCACCGGCGCCATCTTGATGACCTCGGGCCGGGTGCCGACGACGCACATGATCCGCATCGCCCGCTCCTCCCGGATGCCCGGCAGCATGGTTGTAGCAGGGCTGGTTGCCGTCAAGCCGGCAGCTTGGTTCCGCGCGAACGGGCGGCGTGTTAGAAGTCGAGCTGAAACAATCCGGCCGCCAGGGCCGCGGCAGAGATGGCTGAGGCACCCCAGACATTCGATCCCGAAGAGTCGTTCGACGAGACCTGGTATATCCGCAACTACGCCGACATTGCCGAGGCGGTGGCGCTCGGCCGGCATCCCACCGGCCGGCAGCATTATGTCGAGCATGGCCGTGCCGAAGGCCGGCATCCTTACGACCCGCGCATCCTGGCGCTGCTGGAGCAGGCGAACGAAGCGACACCGGGCACGCTCTTCTCCTGGGACGAGTTCCTCGTCGCCGAAGGCGGCGGGCTGATCCTCGGCTGGCTCGACAATCGCAGCGATGCGGTGACGGAGCTGATCCTGCAGCCCTATTTCGGCCCTCCCGCCGATCTCCTGCCCCGGCTGATCCGCCACCGGCGCGACGACGTTGCGGAGATGCTGGGCGTCCCCTCGAACGCCTTCGATTACGGCATCGCCATTCCGCTCGACCCGGTTGCACCCGGGCTGCCACCGCTCGGCGCGCAGCTGGCGATCCGGTTCGCCAGCGGCCGGGCGGCGAGCCGGCACCTGCCGGCGCGCCGCATCGGCCCGGAGGAGCTGCGCAACCGGGTGCTTGAGATGATCGCGCTGGGTGCCAATCGACCGCTCCCGGATCCCGAGCTCGGCGACATCGCCGGTCCGTTGGCGCGACGCCTCGACCAATCGGCCTGGCAGGGCGCCGGACCGACGGCTCGGATCCGGTTCGGTCCCAGCGATGCGCAGCCGGCACTCAGCATCGTCGTCGTCGGCCCGGGCGCGCCGCAGCGCCAGGCCGCGTTCTTCGCCGCGACCGAAGGGGTCGGGCGGGCGGAGTTCATCTTCGTCGAGGCCGGGCGAGGACCGCCCGGCATTTTCGCGGCGCAGGTCGAGACGGCGAACGTTCTCTACGGGCTCGACGCCACCGCCCTCTGTCCCGCCGCGCCGCCGGGCCTGGCGCGGGGGCGCAACGAGGGGGCGGGGGTGGCCCGCGGCGCGCATCTGCTGTTCCTCTCCCCGGCCTGCATCCCGACCGCCCCCGACTGGCTCGACCGCGCGCTCGCCGCGGCGGATTCGCTGAGCGGAAGGGGGTTGGCGGGTGCCGCCTTGCTGGACGAGGACGATGCCATCGTCGGCTGTGGCGTCCGCCTCGCCCGCGACCCGCGGACCGGCCTGTTCCGGGCCGAATCCCCGCTCGCCGGCTTGCCGCGTGCGTTCCTCCCCGAGGAATCGCGGCCGGCCGACGCGGTCGCCGCCGATGCGATGCTGGTGCCGGCATCGTTCTTCCGCGAACTCGGTGGCTTCAGCGCGGATTTCCTCCTCGGCGGCGGCGGACTCGATTTGTGCCAGCGGGTGCTCGATGCCGATGCCCCGGTGCTGGTCGATCCGCGCCTCCTCTTCCGCCGCCTGCCGGTCGGCGCGCCGCCGAGCGGAAAATCCGCCGAGGGTGCGGCACGGCTCAACCACGCCCGCTTCAACGAGCTCTGGGGCGCGGTGCTCGCCGAAGCCTGATCACCGCCTTTACCGGAAGGAAAACCGAGCGTGGCGCCGCACCGTGTGCTGACGATCGCCAGCCACCACCCCGATCTCGTTCCCGGCGATGCGCAATCGGCGGCGCATGCGCTGTTCGGCGCGATGCGCGCCGCACCGGACCTCGACGCGTTCTTCCTGGCGGGGGTCCAGCACTACCTCACGCCGCAACTGGTGAAGCCCGAGGGGGCGATCTGGGCCCATGCCGGACGGCCCGACGAGTTCCTGTTCACGGTGCGCGGCTTCGATCCGTTCTGGCTGAGCAACACCGGCCAGCATGAGGCGGGGTGGCGGCAGGTGATCGCGACGCTCGCGGCGCTGCGACCGGATGTCGTGCTGTTCGCCTCGCTCGTCGATCTTGGCGCCGAGGTGATCCGGGCCGTCCGCGTCGCCTGCCCGGCGGCGCGGGTATTCCTGACCCTGCGCGATCTCTCCCTGCCGACCCCGATCGGAAGCAGCGCGCGCGAACCGCCGGCGACGGCGGCAGAGGCGGCGCTCGGCTTCGCCGACCGCGGGCCGGCGGAAATCGCATTGCGGGCCGAGTGGCTGCGCGCCCATCTCGGCTGGGTCGATGGCTTCGTCGCCACCAGCGAATTCGCGCGGGCGCGCCACAGCGAGTGGGGCCTGCCGGCAGAGCGGATTGCAGTGATCCGGCCGGGATTGCCGGATCGCCGCGTCGCGCCCGCGCCGCCGTCGCCGCGACGGAACCGGTTCGGGCTGTTCGGTGCGCTCGCGGAGGAGCGCGGGCTCGCCGTGACGCTCGACGCGGTGCAATCGCTGCTCGCACGGGACCTCGACGATTTCGTGCTGACGGTCGGCGGCTCCCTGCGCGAAGCCTCGCCGGCGCTCCGCAGGCGGCTGGACGAGATGGCGGCCGCATCGCCGCAGCTCCGCGTCGCCGCGGGTGCCCGGAGCGGACCCGAGACGGTGGACTGGGCCATCGTGCCGACACTCCTGCCCGAGAGCGCGCCGCCCGAGGTGGAACAAGCCTTCCTCTCCGGGCGTCCGGTCCTGGGCAGCGATGCCGGCGGCCTTTCCGAGCGCGTGCAGGACGGCATCAGCGGCCTGTTGTTCCCGCCCGGGGATGGCGGCGCGCTTTCCGACCGCATGGCGGAATGCCTGGCCGATCCCGGACTCTGGGACCGCCTGGCCGCCGGAATCCCCGCCGTGCCGGACATGGCGGAGGAGCTCGCCGCCTGGCGCGCGCTGTGGGGTCGATCCGAGACGGCGGTGCTCAAGCCCGAGAAGCGCGCGGACGCGCTCCGCGTGAAGGCGGCCGCCGGCCGCCGGGCCTGAGCTTACTCGGGCGCGGGCACCGGTTGGGTGCCGGCCGAAGCGGCGGCGTGGCCCATTTTTTCGGCGAGCGCAGGCATGCGGGAGGCGCGGCGGGGGGCGAGCCAGCGCTGCAGGCGGTCGAGATAGAGATAGATCACCGGCGTCGTGTAGAGCGTCAGCGCCTGGCTGAAGATGAGCCCGCCGACCATCGCGAAGCCGAGCGGGCGGCGGAGTTCCGACCCGGCGCCGTGACCGAGCATCAGCGGCAGGCCGGAGAGCAGCGCCGCCATCGTCGTCATCAGGATCGGGCGGAAGCGCAAGAGGCAGGCCTGGCGGATCGCGGCGAGCGGGGTCTCGCCGTCGCGGCGCTCGGCGGTGATGGCGAAGTCCACCATCATGATGCCGTTCTTCTTCACGATGCCGATCAGCAGGATGACGCCGATCAGCGCGATCACGCTGAGGTCGTAGTGGAACGCCATCAGCATCAGGAGCGCGCCGACGCCGGCGGAAGGCAGCGTCGAGAGGATGGTGAGCGGCAGGATGTAGCTTTCGTAGAGGATGCCGAGAATGATGTAGACGGCGACGATGGCGGCGGCGATCAGGTAGGGCTGGCTGTTGAGCGAGGACTGGAACGCCTGCGCGGTGCCCTGGAAGGTGCCCTGCAGCGCGGCCGGCGCGCCGATCTGCGCCATCGCGCGATTGATCGCGGTGACCGCGTCGCCGAGCGCCGCGCCGGGTGCCAGGTTGAAGGACAGCGTGACCGCGGGGAACTGGCCCTGGTGGTTGACCGCCAGGGGGGAGACTTTCTTCGTATCGACCTTGACGAAGGTCGAGAGCGGCACCGCCTGGCCGGAAGCGGATTTCACATAGAGCTTGCCGAGCGTCGCAAGATCGCCCTGCATCGCCGGGCGGCACTTCGAGGATCAGGTGATAGGAGTTCACCTGCGAGAAGTACTGCGTGATCTCGCGCTGGCCGAACGCGTCGTAGAGGATGGCGTCGATCGTCGCCGGCTGGATGCCGAAGCGCGCGGCGGCGTCGCGGTCGATGGTGAGCGTCGCGGTCGGGCCGGACATCTGCTGATCGGTCCCGAGATCACGCAGCATCGGTAGCGTATGCAGCTTGTCGAGCACCTTCGGCGCCCAACTATAGAGCTCGGCGGTGTCAGCATCCTGCAGCGTGTACCTGGTACTGCGTCTTCGAGAGGCGGCCGCCGACGCGGATGTCCTGCGCCGCCTGCAGGAAGAGCTGAGCGCCCTGGACCTTGGCGAGTTTCGGGCGGAGGCGGGCGATGATCTGCTGCGCGGTGGCGTGGCGCTCGTCGAACGGCTTGAGCGCGATGTAGAAGCGGCCGTCATTCTCGGTCTGCGCGCCGAGCCCGGCGCCGATGCTCGAGGAATAGGCTTCGACATCGGGATCCTGCTCCAGCACGCGCGCCAGCGCCTCCTGCCGGCTTGCCATCTCCTGGAACGAGGCATCCTGGCCTGCTTCGGAGAGGCCCATGATGACGCCGGTGTCCTGTTCGGGAAAGAAGCCCTTCGGGATGACGACATAGAGCACCACCGTCACCGACAGGGTGGCCAGGAACACCAGCAGGGTGACGAACTGGAACCGCAGCGCGATCTCGAGCGTGCGGCGATAGAAGCCGATCATCGCCTCGAACATGCGCTCGATGATGCGGTAGAGCTTCCCGTGCGAGCTCTGATGGCGCAGGAAGCGCGAGCACATCATCGGCGTCAGCGTGAGCGACACCACCGCCGAGACCATCACCGCGATCGCGACCGTCATCGCGAATTCGCGGAACAGCCGCCCGACGATGCCGCCCATCAGCAGCAGCGGAATGAACACCGCGACCAGCGAGAAGCTGATCGAGATGATGGTGAAGCCGATCTCGCCGGCGCCCTTGAGCGCCGCCTCCATCGGCTTCATGCCCTCCTCGATGTGGCGGTAGATGTTCTCGAGCATGACGATCGCATCGTCGACCACGAAGCCGACGGCGATCGTGAGCGCCATCAGCGAGAGATTGTCGAGGCTGTAGCTCAGCAGATACATCACCGCGAAGGTGCCGACCAGCGCCAGGGGCACGGTGACGCTCGGGATGATGGTGGCCCAGGCATTGCGCAGGAACAGGAAGATCACCATCACCACCAGCGCGACCGACAGCGTGAGGGTGAACTGCACGTCCCTCACCGAGGCGCGGATGGTGAGCGTGCGGTCCATCACCGTCTGCACATGGACCGAGGGCGGGATCGAGGCCACCAGCCGCGGCAGCGCCGCCTTGATGCGATCGACCGTCGCGATCACGTTGGCATCGGGCTGCTTGAAGATGACGAGCTGGATCCCGCGATGGCCGCTCTGCCAGCCGGCCTCGCGGTCATTCTCCGGCGCGTCGATGGCGCGGCCGATATCCTTGACGCGCACCGGCGCGCCGTTGCGGTAGGCGAGCACCACGTTGTCGAACTCGCTCGCGCGGGTGAGCTGGTCGTTGTCGTAGATCGTGAAGCTGGTGCGGCTCCCGTCGATGTTGCCCTTCGGGTTGTTGACGGTCGCGTTGACCAGCATGGAGCGCACGTCTTCGAGCGTGAGCCCCATCGCGGCGAGGCGCGCGGGATCGACCTGGATGCGCACGGCGCGCTTCTGCTCGCCGCCGATCGAGACCTGCGCCACACCCGGGATCTGCGAGATCTGCTGCGAGAGGATGTTGTCCGCGTAATCATCGACCTCGATCAGCGGCATCGCGTCCGACTGCACGGCAAGGATCAGGATGGGGCTGTCGGAAGGGTTGACCTTGCGGTAGCCCGGCGGGACTCGGAAGGCTCGCGGGCAACTGGCCGGAGGCGGCATTGATCGCGGCCTGGACGTCCTGCGCCGCGGCATCGATGTTGCGGTTGAGGTCGAACTGCACGACGATCTGCGTCTCGCCGAGCGCGCTCGTCGAGGTCATCTGCGACACGCCGGGGATCTCGGCGAATTGCCGCTCGAGCGGCTGCGCGACGGTCGCGGCGATGGTGTCGGGGCTGGCGCCCGGCAGCTTGCCGGTGACCTGGATGGTCGGGAAATCGACGTTCGGCAGCGGCGCCACCGGGAGCAGCGGGAAGGCGGCGATGCCGACCAGCAGGATCGCCGCCATCACCAGCGAGGTGGCGATCGGGCGCTTGATGAAGGGGGTGGAGATGCTCATGCCGCGTGCGTCGTCCCGGCCGGTTGGTTGCGCATGCCGCGCGTAGAGCAATGTCGACCTGACCGGAATCGCGAAGCAATTCCAGGTCGATGAAATTGCTCGCGAAATATGAGCTGGAGTGGAACCACTCTAGCCGGCGGCGGCAGGCGTTGCAGCGGTGACGCGGCTGCCGGCCTGCAGCCGGGACTGGCCGTTCACCACCACCTGCACGCCGTCATCGAGGCCCTTCGCGATCACCGTGGTGGTGCCGTCGTCCTGCCGCACCTCCACCGGTTGCATCGCGACGGTCTGGTCCGGCTTGACCACATAGACATAGAGCCCCTTCGGCCCGCGTTGGATCGCGCCGGACGGCACGGTGAGCGCGTTCGCCAGCACTTGCGTCTGCATGCGGACATTGACGAACTGGCCCGGCCAGAGCCGGTCGTCGGTGTTGGGGAACTCGGCTTTCAGGCGGATCGTCCCGGTCGCCTGGTCGATCTGGTTGTCGATCGTCAGCAGCTTCCCCCGGTCGAGCTCGGTGCGGTCGTCGGCGGTGTAGGCGAAGACCGGAACGGCGCCGGCATGCATTGCGTCATGGATCGCCGGCAGGTCGTCCTGCGGCAGCGTGAACAGCACCGCGATCGGCT
This sequence comes from uncultured Alphaproteobacteria bacterium, assembly GCA_963822815.1. Classification (GTDB taxonomy): domain Bacteria; phylum Pseudomonadota; class Alphaproteobacteria; order Acetobacterales; family Acetobacteraceae; genus CAWGJC01. The sequence goes on along the minus strand of CAWGJC010000017.1, from coordinate 11,015 downwards.
GGAGCTGGGTGATGGTGACGATGCCCGTCGAATCCGAGCTGTGGATCAGGTTGCCGGGATCGACCAGCCTGAGCCCGGTGCGCCCGGTGATCGGCGAGGTGATGTTGCAGAATTCCAGGTTGAGCCTTGCGGTGGCGATGGCGGCGTCATCCCCCTGCAGCGCGGCCTGGAGCTGGCCGACCTGGCCCATCTGCTGATCGACGCTCTGGCGCGAGCCGAACTGGTCGCGAGCGAGGCTCGAATAGCGCGAGAGGTCCTTCTGCGCGGTCTCCAGCATGGCGGTGTCGGCGGCCTTCTTCGCCATCGCCTGCGCCACCGCGGCCGCATAGGGGCGCGGGTCGATCTCGGCCAGGCGGTCGCCCGCCTTCACCATCTGGCCCTCCTTGAAGAAGACCTGGGTGAGGGTGCCGTCCACCCGCGCCCGCACCAGCACCGACTGATACGCCTGCACCGCACCGATGTTCTCGAGCATCACGGGAACGTTCTGGCGCTTCGTCGGGCTGATCTGCACGGGAATTGCGTCGGGCGCGCGCGGCGCCTGGCTCGCGGGCGGGCTGCTCTGGGCGAGACTCTTCTGGGCGAGCACGATGCCGGCACCGCCGGCGACGACGGCCGCAGCAACGATCCAGGGCGCCACGCGCCGAGCCCAGAGCATCAGGACCACCTCTTTCGACCCCCAAATCCGGACCGCACCGTCGGCGAAAATGAGGATAGCTCCGCCGGGGCCCAAGCCTATCGCCGCAAGATGAACAAATCCTCAGATTCCGGCCTTGATCTGCGCCAAGGTCACGGCCGCAGGCCAGCGGGCATTCCGCGCCGCACCACGAGGTCAGAGCGAGAGGGCGCCGCGAAAACGGGTGGTGAGCAGCGCCCCGTCCCGCGGCGGCAGGAAGCGCGAGACCTCGGCGTCGCTGATCCGGATCACCGCGAACAGCGGCTCCCGGCGCAGCCGGTCGCGCAGGGCCGGCAGCTCGTCCTCGCGAGCCACCGTGCAGGCGGACGCCCAGCCGCAGGCGAGCGCCACCCCCGCGAGGTCGGTGCCGAGCCCGGTATGGCTCGCCTGGTTGCCGGTCTCGCCGAAGCGGCGATTGTCCAGCACCGCGATCGCGAGGTTGGGCGGCGCCGCCGCGGCAATGGTCGCCAGCGCGCCGAGCCCCATCAGCATCTCGCCATCCCCGGTGAGCACCAGCACCCGGTCGCGGGGGCGCGCGAACGCAAGTCCAAGCCCGATCATCGCCGCGCCGCCCATCGCGCCCCAGAGATAGAAATTGCGCGGCCGGTCGCCGGCGGCGCCGGCATCGTAGGTGGCCGAGCCGAGGCCGGTGACCACCAGCAGGTCGCCGGGATCGGCGAGCAGCGTTGCGACGGCGGCGCGCCGGTCCAGACCCTCGCTCACTTCACGAACACCTTGGCGCCGATCAGCCGCTGCGAGAACAGGACCGCGACCGGGACCAGGCTGTCGAAAGCGAGCGACGCCGAGGCCGCGACCATCTCGGCCACCTCGTCCGGCCGGTCGGCGCGGCGGACATGGACGCCCATGCGGGCGAGCACGTCCGGCGTCGCGCTGCCCATCGGCACCTGCCACGGATTGAACTCGCCCCACTCGCCCCGCATGGTGACGAGGGTCAGGAACGGCATGCGGCAGTTCGTCGGCAGGCTGAGCATATTGATGCAGTTGCCGACCCCCGAGGATTGCATCAGCAGCACCGCCCGCTCGCCCCCGAGCCAGGCGCCGGCAGCGAGCGCGATCCCCTCCTCCTCGGTGGTCAGCACCACGGCGCGCATGGACGGTTCGGCATGCGCCCGCTCGATCAGCCGCGCGTGCCCGGCATCCGGGACGTATCCCACCTGCCGGATGCCGGCGGCGCGCAACGCGGCGAACACCTGATCCTGCCAGCGTGTCTCCGTCATCGGCTCCCTCCGGTCCCGCCGGATGCTGCCCTGCCGCGGACAGGAGAGAAAGAGCTGCCTCCGTTCGCGGCAAGGAGCGCCGCCGCACCCGGTCGGGCTATCAAGTTCATTGTCGCGCCGCGATCCCCGACTGGCAGCGGCCAATTGGCGCCCTGTGCCCCGACCGGGTAGATTGCGGGGCGGTGCCCGCCTTCGGAATCCGCGTCGGCCGTTTCGATTCGGAGCCGACGGGCCTGGCTGAAGCAAGGAGCGAGACGATGCGCGTGATGGTGCTCGTGAAGGCGACCGACGACAGCGAAGCGGGCGTTCTCCCCACGACCGGGATGTTGGAGGCGATGGGCCGGTACAATGAGGAGCTGGTCAACGCCGGCATCATGCGCGCCGCCGACGGCCTCAAGCCCTCCTCGCACGGGAAGCGCATCGCGTTCGACGGTCCCGGCCGTACCGTGATCGACGGGCCTTTTGCCGAGACCCGCGAGCGCTGCCCCAACCCGATGCCCGGCCCGAGCGCGATTGAGATCCGGCCGCTGTACGAAATGGCCGATTTGCGACGAGGCTCCGACGCCACCGGCCACGGAAATCCGTGACTGGACCCTCGAGAAGCTCAGCGGCAACCGGGCCATTCGACCGCACCTGCTCGCCTCCCGCATGAACGACCAGCGCGGACGGGTGAGTGAGCCGCTGCTGCGATTCGGACCCGAGATCTGGATCGCCGACGGTCCCGTGACGCCGTTTCACGGCTTTCCGTATCCAACGCGGATGGCGGTGATCCGGCTGTCCGACGGAAGCCTGTTCGTCTGGTCGCCGGTTGCGCTGTCGGACCGGCTGGGCGCATCGCTCGACACACTCGGCCCGGTCCGCCACCTCGTCTCGCCGAACGCACTGCATCACCTGTTTCTTGCGGAGTGGAAGTCCGCCTATCCCGCGGCACGCCTCTACGGCTCGCCACGGCTGCGACGCAAGCGCCAGGACCTCGGTTTCGATGCGGAGCTCGGCGATGCTCCCGAGCCCGGATGGGCGGCTGACATCGAGCAGGTCGTCCTGCGCGGAAGCTTCGCGCTCACCGAGGTCGTGTTCTTCCACCGTGGCACCCGCACGGCCCTGTTCGCCGACCTGATCCAGAATTTTCCGCGCGACTGGTTCAAGGGGTGGCGCGGAGTCCTCGCTCGGCACGGCGGGATCGTGGCCCCCAATCCCGGCACACCGGGTGATTGGCGGGCGAGCTTCCTCGACCGCCGCGCGGCGCGGGCCTCGCTCGACAAGGTTCTCGCCTGGCCGATTGAGCGGGTGCTGATCGCGCATGGAGATCTGCCAGCGGGAGATGGAGCCGCCGTCGTGCGCCGGGCCTTTACCTGGTTGCTCGGGCGTGATGGGACGCGAGGGCGGTAAGTACCGCGAGCGGCATCCGCCGGAGCCGCCCCGGGCTTGCGTCCGCTCCCGCCGCCCCGTATCCGAATCGCGCGGACCAGGAGCGAAGCGGTGGCCGAGGGCGAGGCACATCTCGAGATCCGGGAGGAAGTGGCGAAGCTCTGCGCGCGGTTCCCCGATCCCTACTGGCGCGAACTCGATCGCGTGCGTGGCTATCCGACCGAGTTCGTCCGCGCGCTCACCGAGGCGGGCTACCTCTCGGTGCTGATCCCGGAGGAATATGGCGGCTCCGGGCTCGGGCTTTCGGCCGCGGCGGCGATCCTGGAGACGGTGCATGCCGAGGGCTGCAACGGCGCCGCCTGCCACGCCCAGATGTACATCATGGGCACGATCCTGCGGCACGGATCGGCGGCGCAGAAGCAGGCGTATCTGCCGAAGATCGCGACCGGCGAACTGCGCCTCCAGGCCTTCGGCGTCACCGAGCCGACCAGCGGCACCGACACCACCGCGCTCCGCACCGTCGCCCGCCGCGAGGGCGAGAACTACGTCGTCAACGGCCAGAAGGTCTGGACGAGCCGCGCCGAGCATTCCGACCTGATGCTGCTGCTCGCCCGCACCACGCCGCGGACCGAGATCGCGCGCAAGACCGACGGGCTCTCCACCTTCATCGTCGACATGCGGGCGGCGCTCGGCAACGGGCTCACCATCCGGCCGATCCGCACCATGATGAACCACAATTCCTGCGAGCTCTTCTTCGACAACATGGTGGTATCGGCCGCGAACCTGGTCGGCGAGGAGGGGCGCGGTTTCCGCAACATTCTCGACGGGATGAACGCCGAGCGGCTGCTGATCGCGTCGGAATGCATCGGCGATGCGCGCTGGTTCACCCGGCGATCGGTCGCCTACGCGAAGGAGCGGCGCGTGTTCGACCGGCCGATCGGGCAGAATCAGGGCGTCCAGTTCCCCATTGCCCGCGCCTACGCGCAATCGCGCGCCGCCGCGCTGCTGCTGCGCGAGGGCTGCGCGAAATTCGAGGCCGGGCAGAATTGCGGGGAGGAAGCGAACATGGCGAAGCTGCTCGCCGCCGACGCATCCTGGGCCGCCGCCGAGGCCTGCCTGCAGACGCATGGCGGGTTCGGCTTTGCCGAGGAATACGACGTGGAACGCAAGTATCGCGAGACCAGGCTCTACCAGGTGGCGCCGATCAGCACGAACCTGATCCTCTCCTACCTCGCCGAGCACGTTCTCGGTCTTCCCCGGAGCTACTGAATGCCCGGCCCGCTCGACGGTCTGCTGGTGCTGTCACTGGAACAGGCGGTGGCCGCGCCCTATTGCAGCTCGCGCCTCTCCGATGCCGGCGCGCGGGTGATCAAGGTCGAACGCGCGGAGGGCGATTTCGCCCGCGCCTACGACACCGCGGTGCATGGGCAATCGAGCTACTTCGTCTGGCTGAACCGCGGCAAGCATAGCCTCACCGCCGACATCAAGAAGCCGGACGACGCGGCGCTGCTCCATCGCATCATCGAGCGCGCCGACGTGTTCATCCAGAACCTGGCGCCCGGTGCGGCGGCACGCGCCGGGTTCGGCTCGGTGGAACTCAGGGCGAAGCATCCGAGGCTGATCACCGCCGACATCTCGGGCTATGGCGAGAGCGGCGACTACGCGACGATGAAGGCGTACGACCTGCTGGTGCAGGCCGAGAGCGGGCTGTGCTCGATCACCGGCCACCCCGCGGGGCCCGGCCGCGTCGGCGTCTCGGTCTGCGACATTGCCTGCGGCATGGCGGCGCACGCCGCGGTGCTGGAGGCGCTGATCGGTCGCGGCATCACCGGCCAGGGCACCGGCCTCGCGGTCAGCCTGTTCGACGGCATGGCGGACTGGATGAACGTCCCGCTGCAGCTCTACGAGCACACGGGAAAAGTCCCGCCGCGCATCGGCCTCGCGCATCCGACCATCTGCCCGTACGGCGCCTTCCCGACGCGCGACGGATCGCTGGTGCTGATCTCGATCCAGAACGAGCGGGAATGGGCGGAATTCTGCGCCAAATTCCTCGAGGAGCCCGACCTGCCGACGCGGCCCGGCTTCGAGACCAACGTGATCCGCGTTGCCAACCGGCCGATGGTCGATTCCCACGTCGCGGTCATGTTTGCCGCGCTCACCCGCGACGAGGCGGCGGCCAAGCTGCGGCGCGCCAACACCGCCTACGGCTTCGTCAACGGCGTCCCGGAATTCGTCGCGCATCCGGCGCTGCGGCGCGTCACGGTGGGGACCCCGAACGGGACGGTGAGCCTCGCCGCGCCGCCGGCGATCGTCGGCGGGGCGGCGCGGGAGCTCGGCCCGGTGCCTTCGGTGGGCGAGCATTCCGCCGCGATCCGCGCCGAATTTGGCTGAGGCGGCGCAGCTCGTCGATCGGGCGCCCGCGGAGGGGCTCGACCGGCCCGGCCTGACCGCGCTCGCGGTCTCGGTGCTGCTGCTGGGCGCGAGCTGGCCGGTGACCAAGCTCGGGATCGCGGCCGGAGCCGGGCCGCTCTGGTTCGCCGAGGGCCGAGCGGTGTTCGCCGGCCTGACCGGAACGGTGGTGGTGGCGGCGCTCGGGCGGCTGCGGCTGCCCGGGCCGGCGCGACTGGCCGGCGATCGTCGCCATCGGGCTGTTCCAGCTCGCCGGCTTCTACGCCCTCGGCCATGCGGCGCTCGCCTTCGTCTCGGCGGGCCGCACCGCGGTGCTCGCCAACGTGACGACGATCTGGATGGTGCCGCTCTCCATCCTCGTGCTGCACGAGAGGGTGCCGGCGCGGCGCTGGGTCGCGGCCGGGCTCGGCCTTGCCGGCATCGCGGTGCTGATGGGACCGTGGGCGATCGACTGGCATTCGCGCGAGGTGCTGATCGGCAACGCGTTCCTGCTCGGGGCGGGGCTCGCCTGGTCGATCGCGATGGTGACGCTGCGGCGGTTCGTGCCTCGTCTCACCATGCTGGAACTGCTGCCCTGGTGCTTCCTGGTCGCCGCGGTCGCGCTGCTGCCGCTGGTGCTGACCGAGCCGGTCGGGCACTGGCCAGCACGCGCGATCGCAGCGATGGGGTTCATCGAATTCGTCGCCGGGCCGTTCGGCACGCTCTGCGTCATGCAGGCGACGGCGCGGCTGCCGGCGGTGGTCGCCTCGGTCGGGTTTCTCGCCACGCCGGCGGCCGGGCTGCTGCTGTCGAGCGCGATGCTCGGCGAGACGCTGGGACCCGACCTGCTGGGGGGAACCACGCTGATCCTCGCCGGCGTCGGCGTCGCCGCCTGGCCGGCGCGCCGATGAGTTCTGCGAATGATCGCATTCTCTTTGGGCGCGAGGAGGGGCAGGGCAAGCCGCTCGTGCTGCTGCACGGGCTGTTCGGTGCGTCCGGCAATTTCGGCGCCGTCCAGCGGCGGCTGGCAGCGCGCTTCCGGGTGATCGCGCTCGATCTGCGCAACCACGGAGCCAGCCCGCACGCGCCGGCGATGGACTACTCGGCCATGGCCGAGGACGTGCTGGCGACGCTGCGCGACCGCGCCGCCTGGCCCGCCGCGCTGGTCGGCCATTCGATGGGCGGCAAGGTGGCGATGGCGGCGGCGCTCGCGCGGCCCGACGCGGTCTCGGCGCTGGTCGTCGTCGACATCGCGCCGGCGCCGACCGCGCCCGCCTTCCGGCCGTTCGCCGCGGCGATGCTCGCGATATCGCCGGGCGCGAGCCGCGCCGACGCCGATGCCGCGCTCGCCGCGACGGTGCCGGATCCGCGCATCCGCGCGTTCCTGCTGCAGAATTTCCGGCCGGGCGCATCGCCACATGCCGCGTCTCCTTGGCGCATCGGCCTCGCCGAGATCGCCGCCGCGCTGCCGGCGATCGAGGCCTGGCAGGTCACCGGCCGCTTCGACGGCCCGACGCTGTTCGTCGCCGGTGCGCGCTCCGACTACATCCGCCCCGAGCACCGTCCGGCGATCCGCGCGGCATTCCCCGCCGCGCGCTTCGTCACGCTGAAGAATGCGGGACATTGGGTGCATGCCGACAACCCGGACGGCTTCGTCGCGATCGTGGACGGGTTCCTGCGGTAGCAAGGAACAGGTTCGACTTGCACCGCTGGGCGTATTGCGGGATGTTACAGGCGACGTGGCGACGGCGTCCAACGCCGGTCCGCGGAGGCGCACCCCATGGCGTGGCACACCGACCGTTGGCTCGAACGGGAACGCGAGCAGGAGGAGGCCGACCGGCAGACGTCGAGCCTCGCCGGCTTGGCGCTCGCGCTCGCCTTCGTGGTGATCGGCGTGTTCCTGATCCGCGAGCTGCACGCCAAGGCGGTGGTGGAGGACTGCCTGCTCGCCGCCCAGCTCAACTGCGACGCGGTGGCCGCCGCCCAGCCCTGAGCGTCGAAGAAGGACGCATGGTTCGTTCCTGAAATAGAAGCTCGCAGAACGTCTCCCAGGCGCGCCGCGCGAGGCTGATACGCGCGCCCGGTCTCCCCGGCCGGAACATCCACCACACCACGCCTGCGCATTTCCGACCCGCGCCGGCCCGCGCCGACTGCCGGGCCGTGACGCGGGAACAATATCGTGACTCAACTCCTGATGCCCCCAGGCCGGGTACGGATTGCCCGCGGATCGTTCGCTCCTATGCTGACCAGTTATTATAATCGCTTGGGGGGAACGATGCTGCGACGGTCATTCTCGGGCTGCTCGCCCTCGCGGTTCTCGGCGGAATGGTCGCCTCGCGCGGAGCCAGCGCGCAGTCGCTCACGACGATGGTGCGCTTCCACGGCCCCGACGGGGCGGCGGCGATCTGGAAGCCGGTGGCGGACGGGCAGGGCAATCTGTACGGGACCACGGAGAACGGCGGGGCCAATGTCTCCGACCAGTTCGGCAACGGCATGGGGACGGTCTACGCGTTCACGCCGTCGACCCGCGCGTTCCAGGTCCTGCACAGTTTCGCCGGCGGCAGTGACGGCCCCGTGCCCACCGATGGCGCCCTGCCAACCGCGGGCCTGACCTACGACAAGAATTCGGGCATGCTTTATGGGACGACCGGCTACGGGGGAAATACGGTCGATTGCCAGGTCTTGCAGGGGTGCGGGACGATCTTCTCGCTGAACCCCGCGACGGGTGCCTATGCCACGCTCTATGCGTTCTCCGGCGGAGCGGACCAGGGCTTCCCGCTTGGACCCCTGACGCTCGGCAGCGACGGCATTCTCTACGGAACCACGGGCGGGGCCGGAGCGGTCAGCTGCGGGCCGCACGGCTGCACGACCACCTGTGCTCAGCTCCAGCAAAATACCTGCGGCACCGCGTTCAAATACGACCCGAGCACGGGGTCGTTCACGACCATCCACACCTTCGTCTTCTCGGACGGAGCTGAGCCGACCGGCCCGCTGGTCTTCGGCAAGGCCGGCAAGCTGTTCGGCGTGGCGCAGGCCGGGGGCCATGTTGACCAGCCCGACAATCCCGGCGGCTTGGGGGTCGTCTTCCGGCTCGATCCGGTCACCGGCGCGGTCACCGTTCTGTACAAATTCACCGACGTCGCGACACCGAACGCGCTGGCCGTGGACACCGACAACAATCTGTACGTGACGGCGGTGACGGGCGGCGCCAACGGAACCGGGGCGATCATCAAGCTGGTTCCGAATGTCGGCGGACCCTACACCGTCTCGACCTTGTTCAGCTTCGACCCGAGCGGCAGCAACCTCTCGGGCCAATCGCCCCTCGGTGCCGTTGCCTTCGACAGCAGCAGGAACGTTCTTTACGGAACGACTTACGCCGGCGGGGCGGACGGTCACGGCACGCTGTATCAGCTCGACCCGAGCAGCGGCGCATTTTCCCTGCTGCACAGCTTCACCGGCGGCGCCGATGGCCAGTCGCCGCAGAGTGGAGTCCTGATCAACCTCGGACAGCTCGACGGCGGCGCCAGCGGCAGTCTCCCGTCGCAGCACTCGCCGGAATGCGACAATTACGGTTGCGGCTCACTCTTCAAGTATCCGCGCTTCTGAGCGGGGGAGGCGATTGGCAGGACGCTCGGGGAGTTGGAATTGATTGTTCCGATTACAAACTGGCTGCAGTCAGGGGGGACAAGGACGATGCGAAAATTATGTCTCGGGCTCCTGGCGCTGGTGGCGCTCGGCACACAGGCGCGAGCGCAGACGCTGACGACGATGTTCCGCTTCAACTATTCCAATGGATCGGAAAACATCTGGAAGCCCGTCTCGGACGGGCAAGGAAACCTGTACGGGACCGCAGAAAGCGGCGGAACCGGCGGCTTTGGAACGGTCTACAGGTTCACACCCGGTGTTTCGCGGACATTGGAGACACTGCACAATTTCGCCGGTGGCACCGACGGCGCCACGCCGATGGCGGGCCTGACCTACGACGACAGCGGGGGGATGCTCTACGGGACGACGTGGTACGGTGGGGTGATCGGCGCCTCCTGCGACGAGTCGCAGGGGTGCGGGACGATCTTCTCATTCAACCCCACGACGGGCGCCTACACAACCCTTTATGCTTTCCCCGGTGGCGCCGGGGGAGAAGTCCGTATTCCGCCGGCCCTGTCACTCTTGGCACCGACGGCGAGCTCTATGGCGCCGTCGACGACGATGAATCCCATCGCCCTGCGCGCCGCACCCCACCTGCTTCATCGCGTTCAAGTTCGATCCAGGCACAGAATTCACCAGCCTGCATGTCTCCACCAACCCTGAAGGATTCGCTGCCACCGGCTCGCTCGTCTTCGGCAAAGCCGGCAAGCTGTTCGGCCTGATGGATTACGGCGGCAAAAACCCCGGACCGGGAGCAGGAAACGGGACTGTTTATAGGCTCGATCCCGTGAGCGGCGGGGTGAGGTGATCTACCATTCACCTCACAGGTAGATCCGTGAGGTTGACCGTCGATGGCGACGAGAACCTGTATGTGACCACGCGCGCCGGCGGCAAGGACCGCAGCGGAACGATCGTCAAGCTGACGCCAAATGTCGACGGCCCCTACACCGTCTCGACCTTGTTCACCTTCGACGCCTATACGAACAATGTCTCCGGGAGAGACTTCCAGGCCCCTCTCACTTATGACAGCACGAAGAAGGTCCTCTACGGGACGGCCTACCTGGGCGGGACGTACGACATCGGAACGCTATTTCAGAAAACCCGGACGGCAGCGGGTTCGCCGTGCTGCACCCTTCACCGGCGGCGCCGATGCGGGCTACCCGAGCGACGGCATCTGGTCAGCCTCGGCCAGCTCTACGGCGAGACCAACGGCTATCACACCACCCACAGCCCCATCCCGGGCCGCCAATACAACAACGGCTGCGGCACGCTGTTCAAGTTCCCCGCTTCCTGAGCGGAGGCTGACGACTGCGCGCGGGCCGACCGTCGGTCCGCGCAGTCCAACAACAAACGAAGTGGAGGAACGACGATGCGAACATTGTTTCTCGGGCTCCTGGCGCTGGTGGCTTTCGGCGCGCAGGCGCGCGCGCAGACGCTCACCACCATGTTCCACTTCAACGGCGACGACGGGGCCTCCGTCATCTGGAAGCCGGTCTCGGACGGACAGGGCAATCTGTACGGGACCACCGAGTATGGCGGTCCCGGTCATGAGCACTCGTTTCCAGTACGGCGTGGGGACGATCTACAGTTCACGCCAGGCGACCGGCTCGACCGCCCGCAGCTTCGAGACCCTGCACAATTTCGCTGGCGGCACCGACGGCACCATCCCGATGGCGGGCCTGACCTACGACGCGAGTTCGGGC
>CAWGJC010000016.1:0-25044 GCA_963822815.1 uncultured Alphaproteobacteria bacterium | reverse complement strand
CTTTCCCTGGACGGACAACATCTACTTCGTCCGCCACCTGCCCCCGCCCGAGCATGCGGCGTTCTATTGTTCCTCCGCGCTGACGCTGAACGTGACGCGCGCGGCGATGGCGCGCATGGGCTGGTGCCCGTCCGGCCGGCTCTTCGAGGCCGCGGCGTGCGGCGTGCCCGCGCTGAGCGACTGGTGGGATGGGCTCGACAGCTTCTTCGAGCCGGACCGCGAGATCCTCATCGCGCACGACACCGATGACGCGCTCGCCGCGCTCGACCGCTCGCCCGAAACGCTGCGCGCGATCGGGCAGCGCGCGCGCGAGCGCATGCTGGCGGAACACACCGCCGCGCACCGCGCGCGCACCATGCTCGCCGCCTTCGCCGATTGCGGCATCACCCAGGAGGCCTGACCCATGTGGGGCATCATCCCCGCCGCCGGCAACGGCACCCGCATCCAACCCCTCGCCTTCTCGAAGGAATTGCTGCCCGTCGGCAGCCGGCTCGACAACGGCGTGGAGCGCCCGCGCGCGGTCAGCGAATACCTCGTCGAGCGCATGACGCGGGCCGGCGCGCGCAAGATCTGCTTCGTCATCTCGCCGTGGAAATCCGACATCATCCAGTATTACGGCGGCGCGATCGGCGCGACCGAGATCGCCTATGTCGTGCAGGACCGGCCCGAAGGATTGTGCGACGCGATCTTCCGCGCGCTGCCCGTCATCGCGCGGGACGAGCCGGTGATGATCGGCCTGCCCGACACGATCTGGTTCCCCGAGGACGCGCTGGCCGCCCTGCCGGATGACCGTCTCTCCTTCCTGCTCTTCCAGGTCGAGCGCCCCGAATTGTTCGATGCCGTGCGCACCGACGCGGAGGACCGCGTGCTCGAGATCCAGGTGAAATCGCGCGAGGCCGCGCACGGACTGGATCTGGGGCGCGTTCAAGATGCCGGGCGCCGTGCTGCACGAGTTGCGCGCGCTCTGGGTGCAGCGCGACCGGCAGGACGAGTATATCGGCACGCTCGTCAATGCCTGGCTGCAGCGCGGCGGCGATGCGCTCGGCGTGCGCGCGGGAGAGAGCTATGTCGATGTCGGCACGCTGAACGGATATCGCGAGGCGATGCGCCTGCTCGGCGATGCGGGCGATTGCGCGCCCCGATATCGTGCCGGCGAAGCGCGCCGGCGGCCCACGCCTTTCCCGGAGCTGACAATGTCGGACGTGAAGCCCCGCACCGAATGGACCGAGGAGCGCATCCGCGAGCGCGTGCAGGCGCTCGGCCCCTGGTTCCACAACATGGAGCTCGGCGGCGTGCGCACCGCGCCCGAACATTTCCTCGGCGACTACCCGATGGTGAAATGGCAGCGCTTCGCGGCGCATATCCCGGCCGATCTCACCGGCAAGACCGTGCTCGACATCGGCTGCAACGCCGGCTTCTATTCGATGGAGATGAAGCGGCGCGGCGCGGCGCGCGTGCATCGGCGTCGATTTCGACGAGGATTACCTCGCCCAGGCGCGCTTCGCCGCCGAGGTGGAAGGGCTCGACATCGAGTTCCGCCAGCTCTCGGTCTATGACGTGGCCGAGCTGCGCGAACGGTTCGACGTCGTGTTCTTCATCGGCGTGCTCTACCATCTGCGCCATCCGCTGCTTGCGCTCGACCTGATCCACGAGCATGTCTCGAAGGACCTGCTGATCTTCCAATCCATGCAGCGCGGCAGCAGCAACATCACCGCGCTCGCGCCGGATTACGAGTTCTGGGAGAGCGGGATCTTCGACGATCCGGGCTATCCCAAGCTCCATTTCATCGAGCAGAGCTACGCGCATGACCCGACGAACTGGTGGGCGCCGAACCGCGCCTGCTCGGAGGCGATGCTGCGAAGCGCGGGCTACGCGATCGTGAGCCATCCGGAGGAGGAAGTGTTCATCTGCCGCCATGTCGAGCGCGCGCCGGATAACGGCTACGGCGCCGTCTATCCCGCGCGCGGATGAGGAGCGAGCCATGATCGAAGCGGCGATGATCTGGAACGAGCCCAACAACAAGTCGCATTGGGATCTCGAGGCCGACCCGAACTGGGAAGGCTTCGCGCGCATGGCGCGGCTTGCCGGCCAGGCGATCGCGGCGGAAGCGCCGGGCTTGCCGCGCGTGCTCGGCGGCATGTCGCCGATCGACCCGGATTTCGTGCGCCTGCTCGCCTCCTACGGCGTGATGGACGATGTCGATGCGGTCGCCGTGCACGGCTTCCCGCTCGACTGGAACCACTGGATGATCGACGAGTGGCCGGCCAAGATCGAGACGATCCGGGCGGCGACGCATCATCCGGTCTGGGTCTCCGAAGTCGGCGTCTCCACCTTCGGCGCGGAGGAGGTGCAGGAATGGGGGTTGCGCCGCACCGCCGAGCTGATCACCGGCCTCGCGCCCGCGCATCCATTGGTACAGCCTCTACGACCTGCCCGCCGCCTGGCCCGCGACGACGCGGCACAGGGAGGCGGAGGGCTCGTCCTATTACCGGCATTTCCACATGGGCCTGCTCGACGAGAACGGCAACCCGAAGCGCGCCGCGCGCAGCTTCCCGCAATTCGCGCCGGCGCTCGGCATCTGCCAATGGTTCCATTTCGAGGACCATCGGCTCGATGACGCGGTGCGCTGGTTCAAGGATCTCGGCGTCACCTATATCCGCACCGGGCTGAGCTGGGCGGATTGGTATCGGCCGAATGCGGAAGCCTGGTTCGACCGGCAGATGCGCGCGCTCGAACCTTTCGACGTGACGGTCACCTTCTGCTTCACGCCGGAGGACAAGGGCGTCTGGGAGCATTACACCGCGCCGCCGCGCGAGCCGGCGGAATTCGCCGAGTTCTGCGCCGCGATGATCCGCCGCTACGCACCGGGCCGCGTCACCGCGAGCGAGACGCTGCCGGCGGGCTGACGCAGATGGAAGCCGCCGCGCTGCTCGATCGGCTTGCTCGCCGCACGCGCGATCGAGGAGCCGGTCGCGCTGGTCGTGGCGCATCCCGACGACGAGACGATCGGCGCCGGCGCCTCGCTTCATCTCTTCCGCAACCTGCTGCTGGTGCATGTCACCGATGGCGCGCCGCGCAATCTCGCGGATGCGCGGGCATACGGCTTCGCCGACGCCGCGTCCTATGCCGCCGCACGCCGGGCGGAACTCGCGGCGGCGCTGCGCCGTGTCCGGCGCCGACGCCGGAGCTCGCCGAGCTCGGGCGCGGCGGACCAGCAGGCCTCGCTCGCGCTCAAGCCGCTCATCGGTCAGCTCGCCGGATTGCTTGCGCGAGCATGGAGCGCGCGCGGTGATCACGCAGCCCTATGAAGGCGGCCATCCCGATCACGATGCGACATCGCTGATCGCGCAGGCGGCCGCGCGGCGCTGCGGCAGCATTCCCGTGCTCGAGATGGCGTCCTATCACGCCGGCCGAGGATGGCGGCATCGCGACCGGCTGCTTCCTGCCGAACGGCGCCGAGGCCATCACCATCCTGCTCGATCCCGCGGAGCAGGCGCGCAAGCGAGCGATGCTGGATCGGTTCGAGACGCAACGCGCGACGCTCGGCGCCTTTCGGCACCACGCATGAGGCGTTCCGCCCCGCGCCGCGCTACGATTACACGCAGCCGCCGCATCACGGCACGCTGCATTACGAGCGCTACGATTGGGGCATGACGGGCGCGCGCTGGCGTGGCTCTCGCGAAGGATGCGCTCGCGTGCTGACCGTGCTGAGCGTCGGCTACCCGCTCGCCGCCCGCCGGGCCCGACGCGGTCGGCGGATCGGAGCAGGTGCTTTCCGCGCTCGATCGCGCGCTCGTCGCGGCGCGGGCATCGCTCCATCGTGATCGCGCCGGCCGGCTCGGCGGTTGCGGGAGAGCTCGTCGCGACGCCGCCAGTGCCCGCCGAGATCGACGATCGCGCCCGTGCGCGCGCGCAAGCGGCGTTGCGGGATGCGCTCTCACGCGTGATGCGGGACGAGCAGCCCGGATCTCGTTCATCTGCATGGGCTCGATTTCGCGGATTACCTGCCGCCGCCAGGCGCACCGGTGCTCGTCACGCTGCATCTGCCGCTGGATTGGTATGCGCCGGATGCTCTCTCGCCGGCGCGGCCGCATACCTGGTTGCACGCCGTCTCCGAATCCCAGCATCGCACGGCGCCGCCGGGCGTCCGCCTGCTGCCGCCCGTGCCGAACGGCGTCGCCGTGGATGAGCTCGGCGCGCTCCGGCTCACGCGGCGCGATTTCGCGCTGATGCTCGGGCGGATCTGCCCGGAGAAGGGCCAGGATATCGCGCTCGACGCGGCGCACGCGGCGGACATCGCGCTCCTCATCGGCGGCACGGTCTTCCCCTACAAGGCGCATCAGGACTATTTCGCAGGCCGAGCTGGTGCCGCGCCTCGATCGGCGCCGGCGCTTTCTCGGCCCCGTCGGCTTCGCGCGCAAGCGTCGCCTGCTCGCCGCCGCGCGATGCCTGCTCGTCCCGAGCCTCGCGCGGAAACCGCATCGCTCGTCGCGATGGAAGCGCTGGCCTGCGGCACGCCGGTGATCGCCTTCCCGAACGGCGCGCTCGCGGATGTGGTGGAGGATGGCCGGACGGGTTTCCTCGTCGAGAATGCGCGGGAGATGGCGGCGGCGATCGCGGCATGCCGGGACCATCGATCCCGAACACCTGCCGCGACGCCGCGCGCGCACGCTTCTCGCTGGCCCGGATGACCGATCGCTATCTCGCCCTCTATGCCCGGCTCGCGCGGATGCCGGCGCTGCGCGCCGTGAGCACGCTGACGCTCGAAATGCTGCTGCGACCCCGCCGCGCTGCCGTCGCTGCGGCGGGATTGGCAGGATTTGTGGCGACGCTGTCCGGACGCGACGCCGTTCCAGTCGCCGCACTGGCTGCTGCCCTGGTGGCGGCAGTTCGGCACGGCGGAACCCCGCATCGCGGTGCTGCGCGACGGCGGCGTGCTGCTCGGCATGCTGCCGCTCTACGTGCTGCGCGACGGCGGCGAGCCGAAGCTGCTGCCGATCGGCATCGGGATTTCCGATTATCTGGACGCGCTGATCGCGCCTGATGCGCCCGGCGATGCCGCGGAACGGCTGCTCGCCTGCGCGCTCGACGGCGCCGGCGCGGAGCAATGCGACCTGACCGAATTGCCGCCGAGTTCGGCGCTGCGGATGGTGCCCGCGCCGCGCGGGTTGGCGGGCGGAGCTGGACGGAGGGCGAAACCTGCCCCGTGCTCGCGCTGCGATGAGGATGCGGTGCCCGCGCGCATGCGGCGCAAGCTGCGGATGAACCGGCATCGCGCTGATCGCGCGGGCAGATGGGCGATCGAGGCGAGCACGCGAGGAGACGCTGCCGGACGCGCTTGCTGCGCTGATGCGGCTGAACGACGGGCGCTGGCGGAGGCGAGGGCGTGTTCGCCGATGCGCGGGTGCGCGCATTCCATGCGGAGGCTGCGCCGCTGCTGCACGAGGCGGGGCTGCTCCGTCTTATGATGCTCCGGCTGGCGGGCGAGATCATCGCCGTCGTGCATGCGCTGCGCGATGCGCGCGGCACGCTGTTCCTGCATCTCGGCGGCTTCGATCCGGCGCATGCCTTCATCAGCCCGGGCACGATCCTGATCGGCGCGATGCTGGAGCAGTCCGCCGCGGAGGGCGCGCAGGAGCTGCATTTCCTGCGCGGGAGCGAGGCCTATAAATATGCCTGGGGCGCGCGTGACCGGCGCAACGCCGTGCGGCGGTTCCGGCGGTGAGCATCGCGGAATGGCGCGCCGGACGCATCTCGGCCGAAGTGGCGCTCGCACGGCTCGTGCTGGATGGCGGTGATCTCGACCGGATCGCCGCCGAGCTCGCGGTTGCGCCGGACGCGGCGCCGTTGCTGCGCCTGTTCGAAGCGCGGCGAGAGGAGCTTGCGCGCATGCAGGCGATGCTGCGGCATTCCGGCGCCGACCATGCGGAGGGCTCTCGGTCGCGCGCATCCGCGCGATGTTCGACGACGGCGGTGCGGCATTCGCCGGAGGCGAGCGTCGCCGCCTATTCGCTGGGCGACCCCGCCACGCTCGCGCGCGCGACGCGAGGAGATCGTGGCCTGGCTCGCCGGCATGAACCTGCTCGACGCCGATGGCGACGCGCTCGATATCGGTTGCGGGATCGGCCGCGTCGCGGCGGCGCTGGCGCCGCATATGCGCGCGGTCCTCGGGATCGACGTCTCGCCCGCGATGATCGCCGAGGCGCAGCGCCGGCATGGAGGCGATCCCAATCTGCGCTTCGCCGTGACGGACGGGACCGGGCTCGCGCATCTGCAGCCGCGCCGGTTCGCGCTCGTGCTCGCGGTGGACAGCTTCCCCTATCTCATGCAGGCCGATCCCGCGCTCGCCGAGCGCCATGTGCGCGAGGCGCGCGACCTGCTCGGTGCCGGCGGCGCGCTCGTCATCCTCAACCTGTCCTATTCCGGGGATCCCGCGCGCGCCGCCGAATGGGCGGCGCGGCTACGGCTACGATCTGCGCTGCAACGGAGAACACCCGTTCCGGCTCTGGGACGGCGCCGCCTTCGTGCTCAGCCGGGCGGCAGGTTGACGCGCCAGGATCTTCGCGTCCTCGTCATAGAGCACGATCGACGCTGCGCGAGGCCGGCGCGATCTCGATGCGGCGCAGCAGGTCGAGCGGCGTGCCGAGGAAATGCGCGAGCACCGCCTTGATCGGATCGGCATGGCTCACCACCGCGATCTCGCGGTCGCGCCAGGCGGCTTGCAGCCGCAGCATTGCGTCGATCATGCGCGCCTGCGCGGCCGAGCATGGTCTCGCCGCCGGGAATGCGCGCGGTGCTGCGGAAGCTGTTGAAGGCGCGCCAGGCCTGGCCCGCATGCAGGCTGCGGAAATCGGCGCCGGTCCAATCGCCGAAATCGATTTCGGAGAGATCGGGATCGGTCGCGACGGCAAGTCCGTGCCGCGCGGCGATGGCGGAGCCGGTCTCCTGCGCGCGTTCGAGCGGGCTCGCGACGACGGCGGCGAGTTTCGTCGCCGCCATGCTCATCGGCGAGGCGCTCCGCTTCCGCGCGGCCCTGCGCGTTCAGCGAATGCCCGGGCGAGCGGCCGCCGAGCGTGTGGTCGAGCAGCCCGTAGCTCGCGTGGCGAATGAGATGGAAGGTGGTCGCGCTACTCATCGCCGCGGATGAACGCCTCGGTGCGCTCGCGGGCCTCGTGGTCGGTGAATTGTTGCGGCGGGCTCTTCATGAAATAGCTCGACGGCCCGATCAGCGCGCCGCCGATGCCGCGATCGAGCGCGAGCTTCGCGCAGCGCACGGCATCGATCACCACGCCGGCGGAATTCGGCGAATCCCAGACTTCGAGCTTGAGCTCGCAATTGAGCGGCACGTTTCCGAACGTCGTGCCCTCCATGCGGATATAGCACCATTTGCGGTCTTCGAGCCACGGCACGTGATCGCTCGGGCCGACATGCGCATTCTCCTCCGCGAGCGGCACGGCGAGCTGGCTCTGCACGGCGCGCGTCTTGGAGATCTTCTTGGAATGCAGGCGCTCGCGTTCCAGCATGTTCTGGAAATCGGTGTTGCCGCCGAAATTGAGCTGGTAGGTGCGGTCGAGCCGCACGCCGCGTTCGCGGAACAGATTGGCGAGCATGCGGTGCACGATCGTCGCGCCGACCTGCGACTTGATGTCGTCGCCGATGATGGGCAGCCGCTTCTCCGCGAAGCGCGCGGCCCAGCCCGGGTCGGATGCGATGAAGGCGGGAATGCAATTGACGAAGGCGCAGCCCGCTTCGAGCGCGCGCTCGGCGTACCAGCGCGTCGCCGCCTCCGAGCCGACCGGCAGGTAGGAGACGAGGATCTCCGCCCCGCTCTCGCGCAGGCTGCGCGCGACATCGACCGGCGCCGCATCCGATTCCGGCACGACATCCTCGAGATATTTCCCGATGCCGTCGAGCGTCGGTCCGCGCTCGACGGTCACGCCGATGCGCTGGCCGCGGGCGAAGACATGCGTGTTGTTCGGCTCGGCGAAGATCGCCTCGGCGAGATCGCGTGCCGACCTTTGCGGCCGAGACGTCGAACGCGGCGCAGAACTCGATGTCGCGCACATGATAGCCGCCGAGCTCGACATGCATGAGGCCCGGCACCGTCTCGGCGGGATCGGCGTCGCGATAGAAATGCACGCCCTGCACGAGCGACGACGCGCAATTGCCGACGCCGACGATGGCGACCCGGAGCTTGCCCAACCATATCCTCCTTGCCCGCGGGCCGCACGGTAACGACCGGCGCGCGCCAAGGTTGCCGCGGCGCGCTCCCGTGTTAAGGAGATGCGCGGGGAACGGTCAAGGGCGGGGCGATGCGGCTCGTGAGCTTCCGGACGGAGGGCGGCGCGCGTTATGGCGTGCTGCGCGAGGCGGAAATTGCCGATCTCACCGGATTCGCGGGCCAGGCGACGCTCGGCGGCGTCTTCCGTGCCGGCGCGTTCGATGCGCTGCGGCGGGCCGCCGAAAATGCCGCGGCGAGCCACCAGGTCGATGCCGTCGCGCTGCTGCCGCCGGTGCCGGACCCGGAGAAATGCTTCTGCGTCGGCGTGAACTATCCCGAGCGGAACGAGGAATACAAGGACGCGTCCGCCGCGCCGCCATATCCGAGCCTGTTCCTGCGGGTTCCCGGCTCCTTCGTGGGACATGAGCAGCCGATCGAGCGGCCGCGCGTGTCGTCGCAATTCGATTACGAAGGCGAGATCGTGCTCGTCATCGGCAAGGCGGGCCGGCACATCGCCGAGGCGGCGGCGCTGTCGCATGTCGCGGGCGTGACGCTCTGCAACGAGGGCAGCGTGCGGGACTGGCTGCGGCACGGCAAGTTCAACGTGACGCAGGGGAAGAATTTCGACCGCTCGGGCAGCATGGGGCCCGCCCTCGTGACCGCCGACGCGATCGACCTCGCCGCGCCGCTCGCGCTGACGACGCGCGTCAACGGCGAGATCCGGCAGCAGGACAGCACGGCCCGGCTCATCTTCTCCTTCGCGAAGCTCATCGCCTATATCAGCACCTTCACGACGCTTGCGCCGGGCGACCTCATCGTGACCGGCACGCCCACCGGCGCCGGCGCGCGCTTCGATCCGCCGCGATACCTCGTGCCGGGCGATGTGGTGGAGGTGGAGGTGCCGGGGATCGGCCTGCTGCGCAACCGGGTGACGGACGAAGGCTGAGTTCAGCAGCCTCGCTGTGCGGCGGGCGCGGGCGAGCTCCGCGACGACGTCGCGCAGCGCCGCCATCTGGAACGGCTTCTGCAGCGTGGGGCGGCCGCGCCAGGCTTCCGGCAGCCCGTCGGCGCCGTATCCCGTCACGAAGGCGAAGGGCAGCCCGCGCGCGGCGAGTTCCGTCGCGACCGGATAGCCGCTCGCGCCCTGGCCGAGATTGACGTCGAGGAGCGCGGCGTCGAGCGGCTCCGTCGGCGACCAGGCGCAGCGCCGCCGAGACCGTCGCGGCGGGGCCGATCACGATGCAGCCCAGATCGGTCAGCATGTCCTCGACCAGCATGCCCACGATCATCTCGTCCTCGAGCACGAGGACCCGCAGGCCCCTGCAGATCGAGCTCCGCCCTCCTCGCTCATGACGCTGCCTGTCAGGGCGACGAGCGGCCGGCATGGACCGGCAGGAGAAGGCGAGGCGTCACGCGCATGCCGGACCAGGCTCTCTCCAGGCTCACTGATAACGATCACGTCAATTCAGCAGAATGTGGTGCGCGCCGACATTGCCCGGATGCCATCGCGGGGTGCGTGCGCGTTCACGATTCCGAGAGCGAGGACGGTGGAGACGGGTTGCGGGGCGGGGTCAGGGCGGGCAGAGAGGAGGCATGATCAGCTTCGCAAGCGACAACGCGGCCCCGGCCGCGCCCGGAGGTGCTCGCCGCCCTCTCGGCGGCCAATCAGGGCATGGTGCATTCCTATGGGGACGACCCCTGGACGAAGGCGCTCGGCGAACGCGCCCGTGCCGTGTTCGGGACGCGAGCTCGCGATCTTCCCGGTCGCGACCGGCACGGCCGCCAACGCGCTGGCGCTCGCGACGCTGGTGCCGCCCTATGGCGCGGTGCTCTGCCATCGAGGGCGCGCATATCAACACCGATGAATGCGGCGCGCCGGAATTCTACACCGGGCGGCGCCAAGCTGATCACGCTGCCCGGGCGGGACGGCAAGATCAGGCCGGAGCAGATCGCGCCGATCATGCGGCACGCCGAGGCGATGGGCGTGCATTCCGTGGCGCCGGCGGCGATCAGCATCACGCAATCGACGGAATGGGGCACGGTGTACACGCCCCGCGGAGATCCGTGCGCTGGCGGATGCGGGACGGGAGCACGGGCTGCGACTGCACATGGACGGCGCGCGGCTCGCGAACGCGGTCGCGCATCTCGGCTGCACGCCGGCCGAGGCGACCTGGCAGGCGGGGGTGGACGTGCTCTCCTTCGGCGCGACCAAGAACGGCGCGCTCGCGGCGGAGGCGGTGATCTTCTTCGACCCTGCGCTGGCGGCCGGGTTCGAGCGGCGGCGCAAGCGGGCGGGGCAGCTCTGGTCGAAGCTCCGCTACATGAGCGCGCAACTGCTCGCGATGCTCGAGGACGATCTCTGGCTGCGGCACGGCGCGGCGGCGAACCGGATGGCGGCGCGGATCGCGCAGGGGCTCGCGCGGGTGCGCGGGGGCGCATCTCGTGCAGCCCGCGCGAGGCGAACGAGGTGTTCGCGGCGCTGCCGCAGGCGGTGATCGACGGGCTGCTCGCGGAGGGTTTCGATTTCTATCCCTGGCCCGCACCGGCAGGGCGAAAGCGGCAGCGTGGTGCGGCTCGTCACCTCCTGGGCGACCCGGCCGGAGGAGGTGGACGCCTTCCTGGGCGCGGCGGAGCGGCTCGCCGGCTGACGGCCGCTTTCCTGCCCGCCCGGATCATGCTGCATTGCGGCGGAGAAACGGCGGGGGCGCGCGATGGGCAGCATCAACGAGGTCGGTGGATTACCGGCGGGACGGCGACGTCGCGCTGATCACGCTGCGAGAACCCGCCGGTCAACGCGCTCCGCCATGCGCTGCGCGAGGGCGTGATGCAGGCGCTCGCGCAGAGCGCGGGACGATGGCGGCGTGCGCGCCGTGGTGCTGGCCGGGAGCGAGCGCGCCTTCTCCGCGGGCGCCGACATCACCGAGTTCGGCAAGCCGCGCATGCGCGCCTTCGCTGATCGACCTGATCGCGACGATCGAGGCGATGGGCAAGCCGGTCGTGGCCGCGATCCACGGCCTTGCGCTCGGCGGCGGGCTCGAGCTCGCGCTCGGCTGCCATTACCGGGTCGCGTGGAAGGGCGCGCGGCTCGGCCTGCCGGAGATCAAGCTCGGGCTGATCCCGGGCGCGGGCGGCACGCAATTGCTGCCGCGCCTCGTCGGCGTGGCGAAGGCGCTGCCGATGATCCTCTCGGGCGATCCGATCGCGGCGGAGACCGCCGCGGCGGACGGGCTCGTCGATGCGGTGCTCGACGGCGCGTATCCCGAGGCGGCGATCGCCTGGGCGCGCGCGCATGCGACGGCGCTGCCGCTTGCGCGCAAGCGGGACGACAAGGTCGCGGGTTTCGATTCGGCCGAGCTGGAGAAGCTCGCGGCGCCGATGCTGCGGCGGGCGCGCGGGGCGAAGGCGCCGGAGGCGGCGGTGCGCGCGATCCGCCATGGGCTGGAGCATGGGGTCGAGGAAGGGTCGAAGCACGAGCTGCAGACCTTCCAGGAATTGCTGGCGAGCGACGAATCGAAGGCGCAGCGCCACGTGTTCTTCGCCGAGCGCGAGGCGCAGAAGGTGCCGGACATGCCGGCGGGCGTCACGCCGCGGGAGGTGAAGCGGGCGGCGGTGATCGGCGCCGGCACGATGGGCGGCGGCATCGCCATGTGCTTCGCCAATGCCGGCATTCCGGTGACGGTGATCGAGGCGGAGCAGGCGGCGCTCGATCGCGGGCTCGATCGGGTGCGCGGCAATTACGAGACGGCCGTGAAGCGCGGCAGCCTGGCCGCGGGCGAGCCCGAGAAGCGCATGGCGCTGATCACGCCGAGCACGAATTTCGCCGATCTCGCCGAGGCCGACATCGTCATCGAGGCGGTGTTCGAGGAGATGCCGATCAAGCTCAAGATCTTCGGCGAGCTCGACCGCGTCGCGAAGCCGGGCGCGGTGCTGGCGACGAACACCTCGACGCTCGACGTGAACGAGATCGCGCGCGCGACGAAGCGGCCGCAGGACGTGCTGGGCATGCATTTCTTCAGCCCGGCCAATGTGATGAAGCTGCTCGAGATCGTGCGCGGGAAGGAGACGGCGTTCGACGTGCTGGCGACGGCGCTCGCGGTCGGGCGCAGGATCGGCAAGGTGACGGCGGTGGTGGGCGTGTGCGACGGCTTCGTCGGCAACCGCATGTTGCATCGGCGCTCGGCGCAGGCGGAGAAATTGCTGCTCGAAGGGCGCGTTGCCGCAGGAGGTGGATGCGGCGGTCACGGGGTTCGGCTTCCCGATGGGGCCGTTCGCGATGAGCGATCTCGCCGGGCTCGATGTCGGCTGGCGCATCCGCAAGGGCCGCGGCACGCGCGCGGCGGTCTCGGACGCGCTGTGCGAGGCAGGGCGGTTCGGGCAGAAGACGAATGCCGGCTATTTCCGCTACGAGCCGGGCTCGCGCACGCCGCTGCCCGATCCGGAGGTGGAGCGCATCGTGGTCGAGGCATCGGCGAAGGAGGGCGGTCGCGCGGCGGCGGATCGCGCCGGAAGAGATCCTCGACCGCATGCTGCTGCCGATGATCAACGAGGCGGCGCGCATCCTGGAGGAGGGCATCGCGTCGCGGCCGGGCGATGTCGATGTCATCTGGATCTACGGCTATGGCTGGCCCGCGCATCGCGGCGGGCCGATGTTCTACGCCGACCAGCTCGGGCTCGCCGCATGTGCGGGACCGGCTGAACGCGCTCGCGGCGCAGACGGGGGATGAGAGCCTGCGCCCGCGGCGCTGCTCGACCGGCTCGCGGATGCGGGCAAGGGCTTCGCCTCGCTGCAGGCGTGATCGCGCTTGCCCGCGGCCTGGAAACCGGCGAGAACTCATGACGACAACGAAACAGGGAGGACGGACCATGCGTATTCGCGCGTGGCTGCATCGCGGCATCGGTGCTGGCGGTTGCCCTGCCGGCATGGGCGCAGCAGAAGCCGGTGAAGATCGCGATCATCGAGGATCAGACCGGGCCGCTCGAAGCCTATGCCAAGCAGTCGCTCACCGGGTTCAGGCTCGGGCTCGAATATGCCACGCACGGCACCAACACCGTCGCCGGCCGCAAGATCGAGGTGATCGAGAAGGACAGCCAGACCAAGCCGGATGTCGGGCGCAACCTGCTGGCCGAGGCCTATGGCGACGATGACGCGGATATCGCCGTCGGCGGCACGAGCTCGGCGGTGGCGCTCGCCATGCTGCCGGTGGCGCAGGACAACAAGAAGATCCTGATCGTCGAGCCCGCGGTCGCGGATTCCATCACCGGCGACAAGTGGAACCGCTACATCTTCCGCACCGCGCGCAACTCCTCGCAGGATGCGATCGCGAACGCGCTCGCGGTCGGCAAGCCGGGTCTCTCGATCGCGACGCTCGCGCAGGATTACGCCTTCGGCCATGACGGCGTGGCGGCGTTCAAGGCGGCGCTCGGCGAAGACCGGCGCCAAGCTCGTGCACGAGGAATACGCGCCGCCCAACGCGACCGACCTCACCGCGCCGGCGCAGCGCATCTTCGACGCGCTCAAGGGCGAGAGCGGCGAGAAGATGATCTTCGTGATCTGGGCGGGCGGCGATCCGTTCGCCAAGCTCAAGGCGCTCGAACCCCGAGCGGCTCGGCATCCAGGTCGCGAGCGGCGGCAACATCCTGCCGGTGCTCGCCTCCTACAAGGCGTTCCCCGGGATGCAGGGCGCCACCTACTATTACTATGGCATCCCGAAGAACCCGGTGAACGACTGGCTCGTCGCGCGAGCACGAGAAGCGCTTCCACGCGCCGCCCGATTTCTTCACCGCCGGCGGCATGAGCGCGGCGATGGCGGTGGTGGCCGCGCTCGAGAAGACCGGCGGCAAGACCGACACCGAGACGCTGATCTCCGCCATGGAGGGGATGAACTTCGAGACGCCGAAGGGCAAGATGATCTTCCGCAAGGAGGACCACCAGGCGCTGCAATCGATGTACGGCTTCAAGATCAAGGTCGATCCCAACGTCGCCTGGGCGATCCCCGAGCTCACGCGCGAGATCACCATCGACGACATGCAGGTGCCGATCCAGAACAAGCGGTGAGCCTGCTCGAGACACGCGGCCTGACCGTCCGCTTCGGCGGCCAGGCCGCGGTGAACGACGTCTCCTGCGCCTTCGAGCCCGGCACGCTGACGGCGATCGTCGGGCCGAACGGCGCGGGGAAGACGACCTATTTCAACCTGATCTCCGGCCAGCTTCGCGCGAGCGCGGGCGACGTGTTGCTGCGCGGCGAGCGCATCACCCATCTCTCCGCGCCGCATGCGGGCGCGGCGCGGGCTGGGGCGCGCGTTCCAGTTGACCAACCTGTTCCCCGATCTCTCGGTGCTGGAGAATGTGCGCCTCGCCGTGCAGGCGCGCGCCGGCGTCGGGCTCTCCTTCTTCGGCATGGCGGAATCGCGCACGGACCTCACCGATCGTGCCGCGGCCTGTCTGGAGCGCGTGCGCCTGCTGCCCCGCGCACGCACGCACGCCGCCGCGCTGAGCCATGGCGACCAGCGCAAGCTCGAGGTGGCGATCCTGCTCGCGCTGGAACCGGCGATCTTCATGTTCGACGAGCCGACGGCCGGCATGAGCGTCGATGAGGTGCCGGTCGTCCTCGACCTGATCGAGGAGATCAAGCAGACCGGCACGCGCCACCATCCTGCTCGTCGAGCACAAGATGGACGTGGTGCGCCGGCTCGCCGACCGCATCATCGTGCTGCATGACGGCGCGCTGGTCGCGGATGGCGCGCCCGGCGGAGGTCATCGCCTCGCCGATCGTGCAGCAGGCCTATCTCGGCGTGGCGCCGGATGCCTGACGACAGCCGCTGCTGCGCCTCGAGGGCGTGCACACGCATATCGGCCACTACCACATCCTGCACGGCGTCGATCTCGCCGTGCGCGCGGGGCGGCTCACCATGCTGCTCGGGCGCAACGGCGCGGGGAAGACGACGACGCTGCGCACCATCATGGGGCTGTGGCACGCGAGCGCCGGGACGATCACGCTTCGACGGCGCGCCGATCACCGCGGCGGCGACGCCGGACATCGCGCGGCGCGGCATCGCCTATGTGCCGGAGGCGATGGGCATCTTCGGCTCGCTCACCGTGCGCGAGAACATGGTGCTCGCGACCGCGCGCGGGCGGTTCGAGGAGGCGCGGCTCGACTCGGTGTTCGCCACCTTCCCGATCCTGCGCGAGAAATGGCACCAGCCGGCGGGCTCGCTCTCGGGCGGGCAGAAGCAGATGCTCGCCGTCAGCCGCGCCATCATCGAGGAGCGCCGGCTGCTCGTGGTGGACGAGCCGACCAAGGGCCTCGCGCCGGCCGTCATCCAGCACATGATCGCCGCGTTCCAGCGGCTCAAGGCGACGCGCACCACGATCCTGCTCGTCGAGCAGAACTTCCACATGGCGCGCTCGCTCGGCGACGATGTCGCGGTGATGGATGACGGGCGCATCGTGCATCACGGGCTGATGGCCGATCTCGCGGCGGACGAGGCCATGCAGACGCGCCTGCTCGGCCTCAGCCTGGCGAGCCATCAATGAGGGCGCGCTCCGATTGGGCGGCGCTGCTCATCGTGCCGGTGATCGCGCTGCTGGCGCTGCCGAGCATGAGCTTCTCCACCTGGCTCACGCTCACCGTCGCGGGCGCGGCGATGGGGATGATGCTGTTCCTCATGGCCTCCGGCCTGACGCTGATCTTCGGCCTGATGGACGTGCTGAATTTCGCGCATGGCGCGTTCATCACGCTCGGGCGCGTTCATCGCGGTGAGCGTGCTGGGCGGATTGTCGGGCTGGGTGTCGGCGCAGCGATCTCGGGCTCAACCTCGCCGCACTCGGCGTCGCGATCCTCGTCGCGGCCGTTGCGAGCGGCGCGGCGGGCGCGCTGTTCGAGCGCATCATCATCCGCCGGGTGTACGGCTCGCATCTGCGCCAGATCCTGATCACGGTGGGCGGGCTCATCATCGCCGAGCAGCTCGTCATCGCGGCCTGGGGCGCGGAACCGCTCACCGTCGCGAAACCGGCGATGCTGCGCGGCAGCGTCGTCGTCGCCGGGGCGGCGATCGAGACCTATCGCATCGCCGTCGTGGTGCTCGGGCTCGTGCTCTTCGCCGCGATCTCGCTCGTGCTGAACCGCACGCGCATCGGCCTGCTGGTGCGCGCCGGGGTCGAGAACCGCGAGATGGTGGAGGCGCTCGGCTTCCACATCCGCCGCCTGTTCGTCGGCGTGTTCGTCGCGGGCACGGCGCTCGCCGGCATCGGCGGCGTCACCTGGGCGGGGTATCAGGAGCAGGTGACGCCGTCGATCGGGTCGGACATGACGATCCTCGTCTTCATCGTCGTCATCATCGGCGGGCTGGGCTCGGTCGCGGGCTGCTTCGCCGCCGCGGTGCTGGTCGGGCTCGTCGCGAACTATGCCGGGTTCCTGGCGCCCAAGCTCGCGCTCGGGTCGAACATCGCGCTGATGGTCGGCGGTGCTGCTCTGGCGGCCGCGCGGGCTGTTCCCGGTGGCGAAGCAGTGAGGCTTGCGCGCATCATCTCGGGCGACCGGCCCGGGCATCCGGTCGGCGACGGCGCTGCTGCTCGTGCTGCTGGTGGCGCTCGTCTTCGCGCCGTTCCTCTTCCCCGGCACGCGCTCGCTCGCGGCCGCCTCGCGCATCTGCATCTTCATCGTGCTCGCGGCGAGCTACGACATCCTGCTCGGCTATACCGGCATCGTCTCCTTCGCCCACACCATGTTCTTCGGCATCGGCGCCTATGCGGTCGCGATCCCGCTCGCGCGCGGATGGGTCGGCTGGGACGCGGTGCTGGCCGGCGCGCTGGTCGGCGTCGTGCTCTCCGCCGTCCTCGCCGCGCTGATCGGCCTGCTCAGCCTGCGCGTGCGGGCGATCTTCTTCTCCATGATCACGCTCGCGGTCGCGAGCTTCGCCCAGCTCCTCGCGACCCAGCTCCGCGACCTCACCGGCGGCGAGGACGGGCTCACCTTCTCCGTGCCCGCGCGCGCTCGCCCCCGCCTTCCGCCTGTTGCCGCGACCCGGTGCTCGGGCGTGCGCATCAACGGCACGGTGCTCACCTACTATCTGGTGCTCGCTCGTCGCGCTCGTGCTGTTCCTGCTCATGCTGCGGATCGTGAACTCGCCCTTCGGCCGGGTGCTGCAGGCGATCCGGGAGAACGCGTTCCGGGCCGAGGCGCTGGGCTATCGCGTCGTCGTCTATCGCACGCGTCGCCTCCGCCATCTCGGCCGCGATCGCCGCGCTCGCCGGCGCGCTGATGGCGCTGCTGCTCCGCTATAACGGGCCGGACGCCACCCTCTCCTTCTCGATCATGGTCGATGTGCTGCTGATGGTGGTGATCGGCGGCATGGGCACGCTCTACGGCCCGGCGCTCGGCGCGGCGCTCATCGTGCTCGCGCAGATACTACCTGCAGACCGCGCTGCAGGCCGCTCTCGGACGCCGCCGCCGGCCTGCCGGTCCTGCCGGCGCTCCTCCACCCGGACCGCTGGCTGCTCTGGCTCGGGCTGCTGTTCGTGCTGATCGTCTATTTCTTCCCCGCCGGCATCCTGGGGAGCCTCCGGGCCAGATCGGTTCAACACCGAAGCTGACAGGCGGGGCAAACGCCCCTATCTACCCGCCATGACTGACACGCCGCTCGACCACATCCGCAACTTCTCGATCATCGCCCATATCGACCACGGGAAATCCACCCTGGCCGACCGGCTGATCCAGGCGACCGGCGCGCTCTCCGACCGCGAGATGACCAACCAGGTCCTCGACAACATGGAGCTCGAGCGCGAGCGGGGCATCACCATCAAGGCGCAGACCGTCCGCCTCGCCTACAAGGCGAAGAACGGCCAGGTCTATGAGCTCAACCTGATGGACACGCCCGGCCATGTCGACTTCGCCTATGAGGTGAGCCGCAGCCTCGCCGCCTGCGAGGGCTCGCTCCTCGTGGTCGACGCCTCCCAGGGCGTCGAGGCGCAGACGCTGGCGAACGTCTACCAGGCGATCGAGGCCAACCACGAGATCGTCCCCGTGCTGAACAAGATCGACCTGCCCGCCGCCGAGCCCGAGCGGGTGAAGCAGCAGATCGAGGACGTGATCGGCATCCCGGCCGACGACGCCGTGATGATCAGCGCCAAGACCGGCCTCAACATCGAGGGCGTGCTCGAGGCGCTGGTCACCCGCCTGCCGCCGCCCAAGGGCGACGCCAACGCGCCGCTCAAGGCGCTGCTGGTCGATAGCTGGTACGACGCCTATCTCGGCGTGGTCATCCTGGTCCGCGTCAAGGACGGGCGGCTCAAGCGCGGGCAGCGCATCCGCATGATGTCGACCGGCGCGGTGCACGCGGTCGAGCAGGTCGGCGTGTTCAGCCCCAAGATGATCCCCACCGACGATCTCGGGCCGGGCGAGATCGGCTACATCACCGCCGCCATCAAGACGGTGGCCGATTGCAATGTCGGCGACACCATCACCGACGACCGCACGCCCGCCGCCGAGCCCCTGCCCGGCTTCAAGCCCTCCGTCCCGGTGGTCTGGTGCGGCCTCTATCCCGGTGGATGCCGACGATTTCGAGAAGCTGCGCGAAAGCCTCGGCAGGCTGCGCCTCAACGATGCGAGCTTCCATTACGAGCCCGAGACCTCGGCCGCGCTCGGCTTCGGCTTCCGCTGCGGCTTCCTCGGCCTGCTGCATCTCGAGATCGTGCAGGAGCGCCTGACCCGCGAGTTCGACCTCGACCTGATCGCGACCGCCCCCTCGGTCGTCTACCGCGTCCACCGGACGAACGGCACGATGGAGGAGCTGCACAACCCGGCCGACATGCCGGATGGCAGCGTGATCGACCACATCGAGGAGCCCTGGATCCGCGCCACCATCATGGTGCCGGACGACTATCTCGGCGCCGTGCTCACCCTCTGCAACGAGCGCCGCGGCCAGCAGGCCGATCTCACCTATGTCGGCAACCGCGCGATGGCGGTGTATCGCCTGCCGCTCAACGAGGTGGTGTTCGACTTCTACGACCGCCTGAAATCCGTCTCCCGCGGCTATGCGAGCTTCGACTACGCGATGGACGGCTACGAGGAGGGCGAGCTCGTCCGCATCTCGATCCTGGTGAACCAGGACCCGGTGGACGCGCTCTCCTTCATCGCCCATCGCAGCCAGGCCGAGAACCGCGGCCGCGCCATCTGCGCCCGGCTGAAGGACCTGATCCCCCGCCAGCTCTTCAAGATCGCGATCCAGGCGGCGATCGGCGGCCGCGTGATCGCCCGCGAGACGATCGGCGCGCTGTCCAAGGATGTGACCGCGAAGTGCTATGGCGGCGACATCACGCCGCAAGCGCAAGCTGCTGGAAAAGCAGAAGGAAGGCAAGAAGCGCATGCGCCAGTTCGGCAAGGTGGAGATCCCCCAATCCGCCTTCCTGGCCGCGCTCAAGATGGACGCCTGATCGGGCGTCTCCCGATCTGGATTTCCGGGAACGGCCGGATTAATGGTCCGCCCCCGCTGGAGAGATGGCCGAGCGGCTTAAGGCGCACGCTTGGAAAGCGTGTGTACGTTAACAGCGTACCGTGGGTTCGAATCCCACTCTCTCCGCCACCTCTGGCGGCCGCATCAATTCAGGAGAGACGCCAGGCCGTTTCCGGCCTCAGCGCGGTTGGCCGCGGCGGTTCTGCGGATCCTTCGCCTTCCACCAGGCCATGTCGCCGGCATCGCTCAAGGCCACCCGCACGCCCGTGCCGCCCTGGCTCACCCGGAGCTTGCCGCCATTCCGGGCCCGGTGCTCCTCCAGCCAGCTGACGAACTCAGGGTCTTCCTTGGTTCGGCCCGCGAACTCGATGACGCCGGCCATGTCCTGGACCTTCACACGCTTGACCATGATGATGTCCCCCGACGCGCAGCCAGCCCGCACGACGCTCATGCCGTGGCGAGCCGGGCGACGCCTTGATGATCAATGAACCCGAATCGGAGCGGGCGTTACTCACGATATAGGAAATACGCGCCGGCTGGAGAAGGGCTCCCCGGCAGGTTTGCGCCCTCATGGGCCGCTTATCGCATCGGCCGCGGCATGGCTACGACATTGCTCCCTGGAACGTCGCTCTCCGGCACGCCCACAAGCCCCTCGAGCGCCGCCGCCAGCTCTGCCTGTCGGAACGGCTTCGCGAGCTGCGGGAAGCCGAGCTGCAGATCACCCCCCGCATAGCCGGTCACGACGAGCACCGGCAGGCCAGGGTATGATTGCCGCAGCCGATCGGCGAGCTCCGAACCGTTCATCCTCGGCATCATGTAATCGGTCATCACCACTTCGACCGCGAGCCCGGCCCGCAACCTGGCCAGCGCTTCCGCGCCGCCCTCGGCCTCCTGCACCGTGTGCCCGAGATCGCGCAGCATCTCGGCGGTCCCGCGCCGCACCAGGTCCTCGTCATCGACGAGCAGCAGCGAGAGGGATCGGCTGGCGGCAGCAGGCCCCGCATGCGCTTTCTGCACAGGCGCCGCCGGGGCGTGAGCGACGGGCAGATAGCAGATCCGCCCGCGTGCCCTCGCCCGGCACGCTTGTCAGCGCGAATGCGCCGCCCAGCTGTGCCGCCAGGCCATGCACCATCGATAGCCCCAGCCCGGTACCCCGCCCCATTTCCTTGGTCGAGAAGAACGGCTCGATCGCCCGCGCCAGCGTCGCTTCGTCCATCCCGGCGCCGGTGTCTATCACCGACAGCCTCACGTAAGCGCCCGGCGCCAGCTCGCGGCCGTCCCGGGCCCGAGCACCGCGTGCTCGGCCGCGATCGTCAGCAAACCCCCGCCTTCGGCATCGCGTCCCGCGCGTTGACGCAAAGTTGAGCACAGCGAGCTCGAGCTGGTTGGGATCGGCGAGCGCCGCCGGCATATCCTGGGCCGGCACCATGGATCTCGATCGCGGGCCCACCGAGCTCGCGATCAGATCTCGCATGCCGTCGAGGAGCTCGGCGAGATCGACCGCGCGCGTCTGCAGGGCCTGTCGACGCGCGAAGCCGAGCAGGCGCTGCACCAGGATCTTGGCGCGTTCCGCCGATTGCAGCGCGCCGCCGATCAGGCGCGCCGCCCGCGGATCCTGCCCGCCGTAGCGCTGCGGTTCAGCAGGTCGAGCGCGCCGGTGATCGGCGTCAGCAGATTGTTGAAATCGTGCGCCACGCCGCCGGTCAGCTGGCCGAGCGTCTCGAGCTTCTGCGCCTCGTGCAGTTGCGCCATCGCGCGTTCCCGCTCCGCCGCGGCGTCCTCCACGCGCCGCTCCAGCGTCTCGTTCAGTTCGCGCAATGCCAACTCGATGCGTCGGCGTTCGGTGATGTCCTTGAACATGACCGCGACCTCCCGCCGGCTCGCCGGCTCGACCCTGAAGGCGGCGAGCTCCAGATAGCGCGCGTGGCGACCAGTTCGCGCTCGAAGCGGATCGCCTCGCCGGTCAGCAGCGACACGACCGTAGATCTCCATCCAGCCTTCCTCCTCCTCGGGCGCCAGCTCCCGTACGCGTCGGCCAACCGCGTCGGGAATTGCCCGTTTGTCGCTCGTAGGCCGGGTTCACCTGCACGTGAACCTAATCGGTCGAGGCCCCGTGCTGTCGTCGAGGAACTCGATAACGCAAAAGCCCTCGTCCATCGTCTCGAACAGGGTCCGGTAGCGGTCCTCGCTCTCGCGCAATGCGTCAGGCCGCTCCGCGCCTCATATTGCCGCCGGCGCGCGCGCAGCGCCGACCGCGCGAGGCTGATCAGCGTCGTCGGATGGAACGGCCGTTCGAGGAAAGTGACGTTGCCGAGCATCTCCAGATGCCGGGCCGCGGCCGGGTTGCGCTCCAGCCCGCCGCCGCGATGGGTCAGCAGATGAAGGGCAAGTCCGACCATTCGCTCCTGCGCGTCGATCCAGGCGGCCAGGGCCGGTGAGGTCGGCCGTGGCGAGCGCCTCCTCGGTGACGATCACGAACCCGCGCCCGTCTCCAGCTCGTCGACCAGCGCGCGACAGAGTCGGGACAGACCGTACGCCTGCCATGCCCGCCTCCGCCAGCATCGCGCGCGCGATCGCGCCGTCGCGGCCGTGCGGCGCCAGCACCAGCGCCCGTTCGGAGACGGTGGTGGCGCTTCACGCGCCCTCGCGCTTCATGCAGTCCCGGCGCCGCCGACCAGCTCGGCACGCCGCGCAGCACGCCCTGGAAGTTCGTGAGCGGCTCGCCGACGTGATGCCGCGCTTGTCGATCGTGATATTCGCGGATCGTGTCCTCGTGCGCCCCGGTCCGCTTCTTGACGACCGAGATCGCGCGGCGCACCCGCCCGAGCGCCTCGAAATAGCGCAGCAGGATCACGGTGTCGGCCAGATAGGTGACGTCGACCGGCGCCTTGCATGTCGCCGACCAGGCCATGCTGCGCGACGGTCAGGAAGGTCGTGGCGCCCTGGCGGTTCAGATATTGCAGCAGCTCGTGCATGTGCAGGATCAGCGCCTGCTCCTCCGGCATCGCCGCCTGGTAGCCGTTGAGGCTGTCGATCACGACGGTGCGGGCGCCGTTGATCTCGACGCAGCGTCGCGCACGCGCTCGGAAAACTCGCCCGGCGTCAGTTCGGCGGCATCGACCTGCTCGATCACCAGCTCGCCGCTGTCGACCATCGCCTGCAGGTCGATGCCCAGGCCCTTCGCGCGATCGAACAGCAGGCCCAGTTCCTCGTCGAAGACGAACATCGCCGCCTGTTCGCCGCGCCCGATCGCCGCCTGGACGAAGCTGAGCGCGAGCAGCGACTTGCCCGTGCCGGCCGGGCCCAGGATCAGCGTGCTCGATCCGCGCTCGACGCCGCCGCCCAGCAGCGCGTCCAGTTCCGGCGATGCCCGTCGTCGATGATCTCGCGCAGAACTCGCTCCTGTGCTCGGCCGAGACCAGCCGCGGGAACACGCGGACGCCGCCGGTCTCGATGATGAAGTCGTGGTAGCCGCCGCGATATCTGCTGGCCGCGATATTTGATGACCCGCAGCCGCCGGCGTTCGGCGCCGTATTCGGGCGCAAGCTCCTCCAGCCGGATCACGCCGTGGGCGACGCTGTGCACCGTCTTGTCGTCTGGCTCGGCGGTCAGATCGTCGAGCATCAGGACGGTGGCGCTCTGCCGCGCGAAATAGTGCTTGAGCGCCAGGATCTGGCGGCGATAGCGCAGCGAGCTTTGCGCCAGCAGCCGGATCTCGGACAGGCTGTCGAGCACGACGCGCTCGGGCTTGACGCGTTCGAACACCTCGAAAATGCGCCTGGTCGTCTTCGCCCAGTTCGAGGTCGGAGGAATAGAGCAGGCTTTGCTGCTGCTCCTCGTCGAGCAGGCTTTCGGGCGGGACCAGCTCGAAGATCTCGATCCCCGTCGAGCGTCCAGCCATGCGACGCGGCGCTCGCGCGCAGTTCCTCCTCGGTTTCGGACAGGGTGATGTAGAGGCAGTCGCTCGCCGTGCGCCGCGCCGGCTCGATCAGGAATTGCGTGGCGATCGTCGTCTTGCCGGTGCCGGGCTGCCCTCGAGCAGGAACACCCGGCCGCGCGTCGAGCCCGCCGCCGAGGATGTCGTCGAGCCCGGCGATCCCGGTGACGGCATCGGTCGTGAGGTCCTGCATCACGTTTCCCTTGGGCGGGCAGCCGCCCCGGCGGGTGAGAACCGCGGCGAAATCCCGTCATTCACATGCGACATGCGCCTTGTGCATACCGCTTTTCGGCGGGGTCCGCGCATCTCCGCGGCGCGACGGGTGCCGATCCGCTACAGCATGCGCGCGCCCTCGAGGAACGGATAGGCGGCGGGATCGAAATGCTGCCAGATCGCGTCCGGCCCGAACGGCCTTGCGGGGTAATCGGGCACGGGCAGGTCGGGCAGCAGGTCGGTCAGGATCACCGGCCCGCGGGCGGCCAGCGACGCGTTCGCCGCCGCGCCGACCATCGCCGACAACACGCCCGCACGCTCATCCGCGACGCGGCCATACTGGTCGTTCGGCCGGTTGCCGAACAGCTCCG
The DNA here is from genome assembly GCA_963822815.1 of uncultured Alphaproteobacteria bacterium. GTDB lineage: Bacteria > Pseudomonadota > Alphaproteobacteria > Acetobacterales > Acetobacteraceae > CAWGJC01. The sequence goes on along the minus strand of CAWGJC010000016.1, from coordinate 851 downwards.
CCCAGCATCACCGTGTCGCCGCCGCCATGCAGCCCGCGTCCCTCCGGCAGCCTGAGCTCGAAGGCGCGGCTGAAATGCGGCTGCACGACGATGCGGTTCTCCTCCTCGAAAGGCGGCGAGACCAGGCTGCCATCGGGCTGCACGTAGGGGCGCTCGACATTGGTGAGCTCCACGCGCCCGCGCGTGCCGTCGAACACCACGCGATAGCCTTCCCAGGGCGAGAAGGCGGTGAGCCGGTAGTTGATGCGGATGCCGCCCTCGTATTCGATGAGGGCGTGCATGGAATCCTCGATGTCGATCGAGGGGTCGAACACGCAGCGATCGCGAAAGTAGCCGTCATATTCCTCGTTCTCGCGATAGAGCGCGTGCAGATGGGCGCTCTTGTCGATGTCGAGGCGCACGCCGCAGCGGTCGAACACGGGGCAATCGGTGCAACGATCCGCGCGGGGCTGCAAGCCAAGCGCATCCGCGATCTCCGGGCGATAAAAAACGCGGCTGCCGAGCGCGGTCACGCGTTGCGGCACGCCGGCGAGCCACCAGTTCAGCAGGTCGAAATGATGCGTGGCCTTGTGAACGAACAGCCCGCCGCTGTTCTCCTTGCCGCGATGCCAGCGGCGGAAGTAATCCGCGCCGTGATGCGTGTCGAGCAGCCACTCGAACGTGCCGCCCGCGACATGGCCGATGATGCCCGACATCAGCACCTGCTTGAGCAGCGTGCGCACCGGCGAGTAGCGGTAGTTGAAGCCGACGGTGATGGAACGGCCCGTGCCGCGGCGCGCCGCGATCAGGCGCTGGCAGGATTCCGCGTCGATCGTGATCGGCTTCTCGGTGATCACGTTGCATCCGAGCTC
>CAWGJC010000015.1:0-145786 GCA_963822815.1 uncultured Alphaproteobacteria bacterium | reverse complement strand
CCGCGCGGTGCCGCCGGAGGCCGCGGCCGCGCTGGTCTGCCTCGGCGACATGCCGCTGGTCGCGCCGCGCATGCTCGATCGGCTGCTCCCGGCCTAGACCCGGAGGAGGGCCGGACCATCGTGCTCCCGACCTTCCGCGGCAAGCAGGGCAACCCGATGCTGTGGGACCGCCGCTACTTCCCGGAAATCCTGACGATCACCGGCGATACCGGCGCCCGCCACCTGCTCGGCCGTCATCTCGACGCGGTCGCCGAGATCGAGATGGCCGACAACGCGGTGCTGCGCGACTTCGACACCGCCGAGTCGCTCGCGGGCGAGCGCGTGCCCGGCTGATCCGCCCGGCCGTGCCCGCCGCGATCGAGCCCTGAAATGGTTCACTGCCTTCGCCCCGGCCGCGCCGAAACTCCCCTCATCAAAAAGAGGGCACCGAGCATGTCCACCACCATCACCGACACCTGGCATCGATCCTACGCGATCGGACGCAACGCGACGGTCGATGCGTGGTCGGCGTATCTCGGTCGACACGTCCCCGTCCTCAACGGGGGCGAACGTTGGTCGCGCCCGCAGGCGGCGCCCTGGCGCTGTTCGGCCAGACGCTCGCCAACCTCCCCGCGCCTGACCCGGCCGCCAGCCGTCGCAAGGGCCAGGACGGCGCATAAATCCAGGATGGTCGAGAATGCTCTAATCCTGGCGCAGCCGCGGCAATTCGGCCGCGCGAGGGGGCGTCATGGATCTGGAGACCCGCACCATCCGACGGGTGAGCGCGCGGCTCGTGCCGGTGCTGATCATCTGCTACTTCGCGGCCTATCTCGACCGGGTGAACGTGGGCTTCGCCGCGCTCACCATGAACAAGGATATCGGCCTCTCCGCCTTCGCCTACGGGCTCGGCGCCGGCATCTTCTTCTTCACCTACTTCGTCTTCGAAGTGCCCTCGAACCTCGCGCTGGAGCGCTTCGGCGCGCGCAAGTGGATCGCGCGCATCATGCTGAGCTGGGGCATCATCTCGGGCTGCACCGCCGCGGTCTCGGGCGCGACCAGCTTCTACATCGTCCGCCTGCTGCTCGGCGCCGCGGAGGCCGGGTTCTTTCCCGGCATCATCTTCTACCTGACACTCTGGTTTCCGGCGACCTATCGCGCGCGGATCGTCGGCTACTTCATGGCGGCGATCCCGCTCTCCTCGGTGATCGGCGCGCCGGTCTCCGGCCTCATCCTCGGGGTGCACGGGGCGGGCGGACTGCAGGGTTGGCAATGGCTCTTCATCATCGAGGCGGTGCCGGCGATCATCCTCGCGGCGGTGGTGTTCTTCACCCTGCCGGACCGGCCGGCGGAGGCGACCTTCCTCGCCGCCGATGAGCGCGACTGGCTGGTGAACCGGCTCGCGCAGGAGCAGCAACAGCGCGAGGCGGCGCAGCACTTCACGGTGGCGCAGGCGTTGGTGAACCCGAAGGTGCTGGCGCTGGCGCTCGTCTATTTCGGCGCGGTCGCGCTGAATTACGGGCTCAGCTTCTTCCTGCCGCAGATCGTCAAGGCGTTCGGATTGTCGAACGCCCAGACCGGCTTCGTCACCGCGATCCCCTACGTGGTCGGGACCATCAGCATGGTCTGGTGGGGGCGGCGCTCGGACAGCAGGCGCGAGCGCAAGGGCCATTGCGGCTTCGCGCTCGCGGTCGCGGCGGTCGCCATCGCGGCCTCGACGGCAATCGCCGATCCGACGCTCAAGATGGTGCTGCTGTCGGTCTCGGGCTTCGGCATCTTCGCCTGCCTGCCGGTGTTCTGGACGCTGCCGACCGCCTTCCTGTCCGGCGCCGCGGCGGCGGGCGGGATCGCGATCATCAACTCCATCGGCAACCTGGCCGGCTTCTTCGGGCCCGTTCGTCATGGGCTGGCTGAAGGATGCGACCGGCGACTTCAATGCCGGCCTGCTGGTGCTCGCGGCCTGCGGCATCATCGCCACCGGCATCGTGCTGGCGCTCGGCCACGACAGCAGGCTGGAGGCGGCACCCGACCGGACCATCTACCCCGCCGCATGAACTTGGTGGTGCGATCCTGAGGCTCGCTACCCGCGCGTCGGGTAAATCGCTCCGCCAATTCAACGGCTAGTGGATACTTCGACGGTTCTTCCCGTCGGATTCTATCCGCTAAAGCATGACCGGTTCCCCTCCGGTCACCGGCCTGCTCTAGCGAATTGTTCGAGCGAGTGATTCACGTTTCAGGCCAACTCGGCCTGAAACGATCACGCGCTAAAGCATGACCGGTTCCCCTCCGGTCACCGGCCTGCTCTAGCGAATTGTTCGAGCGAGTGATTCACGTTTCAGGCCGACTCGGCCTGAAACGATCACGCGCTAGGCATCTCGGGATGCGGCGATCAGAAATTCGCGGTTTCCCTCCGGCCCGGTGATCGGGCTCTCGGCAAGGCCGAGCACCGACCAGCCGGGAAGCGCCCCCCACCATGCGGTCACGCGGGCGCAGACCGCCTCGTGCACCGCGCGCTCGCGCACCACGCCCCGTGCGCCCACCGCGCCCGGACCGGCCTCGAATTGCGGCTTGATCAGCGCGACCGCCCAGGCGCCGACGGCGCAGAGCGCGAGTGGCGCCGGCAGCAGGGTGGCGAGCCCGATGAAGCTCGCATCGCAGACCAGCGCCTCGACCGGGTCGGCCACCTGCCTCCGATCGAGATAGCGGGCATTGGTCCGCTCGTGGACAACGACGCGCGGATCGTTGCGGAGCTTCCAGGCGAGCTGCCCGTGGCCGACATCCACTGCGTGCACGCGCAGCGCCCGATGCGCGAGCAGAACATCGGTGAAGCCGCCGGTCGAAGCGCCGACATCGAGGCAGACGCGCCCCTCCGGAGCGAGGCCGAACTGCGCGAGGGCATGGGCGAGCTTCAAGCCGCCGCGCGACACCCAGGGATGGTCCTGCCCGCGCAGCGCAAGCGGCGCATCCTCGGCCAGCAGGTCACCGGCCTTGTCGATGCGGCGCGTGCCGCTGAACACCTGGCCGGCCAGGATCAGCGCCTGCGCGCGGGTGCGGCTCTCCACCAGGCCGCGTTCGACCAGGAGCTGGTCGACGCGGCGCCGCGCCGCCATGCGGCTATGCGGAGGCGGCGGAAATCCCGGCGCTGCTGTCGGCAATGCCGAGCGCGCGCAGCACCGTTGCCACGATGCCCTTCTGCGTGAGCCCGGCCTCGGCGAGCTGCGCCGCCGGCGCGGCATGGTCGATGAAGCGGTCGGGCAGCGTCATCGGGCGGAACTTCAGCCCGTGATCGAACAGGCCCTGATGCGCGAGATGGTGCGCGACCGCGCTGCCGAAGCCACCGACCGCGCCCTCCTCCACCGTCACCAGCACCTCATGGTGCCGGGCGAGCTGCTCGATCAGCGCGGCGTCGAACGGCTTGGCGAAGCGGGCATCGACCACGGTCGCCGGCAGGCCGCGCGCGGCGAGCTCGTCGGCCGCCTTCAGCGCGTCCGCAAGCCGCGGCCCGAGCGTCACCAGCGCCACCGTGCCGCCCTGGCGCAGCAGACGGCCCTTGCCGATCTCCAGCACCTCGCCGCGCGCCGGAAGCGCCGCGCCCACGCCCTCGCCGCGCGGATAGCGGAGCGCCGACGGCCGATCGTCGATCGCCGCCTGGGTCGCGACCATATGCACGAGCTCCGCCTCGTCGGCCGCCGCCATCAGCACGAAGCCGGGCAGGCAGCCGAGATAGGCGAGGTCGAAGCTGCCGGCATGGGTCGCGCCGTCGGCACCGACCAGCCCCGCGCGGTCGAGCGCGAAGCGGACGGGCAGCTTCTGGATCGCCACGTCGTGCACGACCTGGTCGTAGGCGCGCTGCAGGAAGGTCGAGTAGATCGCGCAGAATGGCCGCATCCCTTCCGTCGCCAGGCCCGCGGCGAAGGTGACCGCGTGCTGCTCGGCGATGCCGACATCGAAGGTGCGCTCGGGGAAGCGCTTGGCGAACTTGTCGAGCCCGGTGCCGGAGGGCATCGCCGCGGTGATGGCGACGATCCGCTTGTCCCGCTCCGCCTCCGCGATCAGCGCGTCCGCGAACACCTTCGTGTAGCTCGGCGGCCCCGGCGGCGCCTTGGCCTGCTCGCCGGTGACCACGTTGAAGCGCGAGACGCTGTGCAGCTTGTCGGCCGACTGTTCGGCGAGCGGATAGCCCTTGCCCTTCTTGGTGATGACATGGACCAGGATCGGGCCGGCCTCCTCGGCGTCGCGCACGTTACGAAGCACCGGCAGCAGGTGATCCAGATTGTGGCCGTCGATCGGGCCCACATAGTAGAAGCCCAGCTCCTCGAACAGCGTGCCGCCGGTGAGCATGCCGCGCGCGAACTCCTCCGCGCGGCGCGCCGTCCGCTCGATCCCGCGCGGGAAGCGCTTCGCCATCCGCACCGCGAGATCGCGCAGCGACAGGAAGCTGCGCGAGGACATCAGGCGCGAGAGATAGGCGCTCATCGCGCCTACCGGCGGCGCGATCGACATGTCGTTGTCGTTCAGCACGACGACGAGGCGGGAGTGCATCGCGCCCGCATTGTTCATCGCCTCGTAGGCCATGCCGGCGCTCATCGCGCCGTCGCCGATCACCGCGACCACGCGGCGATCGGCCTCCGCGGCATCGCCCGCCGCCACCTTGAGGTCGCGCGCCACCGCCATGCCGAGGCCGGAGGAGATCGAGGTGGACGAGTGCGCGGCGCCGAACGGGTCGTATTCGCTCTCCACCCGCCGCGTGAAGCCCGAGAGCCCGCCGGCCTGGCGCAGCGTGCGGATGCGGTCGCGCCGCCCGGTCAGGATCTTGTGCGGGTAGGCCTGGTGGCCGACATCCCAGATCAGCCGGTCGCGCGGCGTGTCGAACACCGCATGCAGCGCGACGGTGAGTTCCACCACGCCGAGCGAGGCGCCCAGATGGCCGCCGGTGACGGAAACCGCATCGATCAGCTCGGCCCGCAGCTCGCCGGCCAGCTCGCGCAACTGCTCGGCGGAGAAGTTGCGGAGATCGGCGGGAACCCGGATCCGGTCCAGCGTCGGTGTCTGCAAGCCGCTCGTCCTCATCGCACTCATCCACTCAGCTCCTGCGCGATACGACATAGGCGGCGAGCTCGCGCAGCCGATCCGCCTCGGGGCCGAACGCGTCGAGATGCGCCGCCGCCTGCTCCGACAGGATGCGGGCCTGCACCGCTGCGCGTTCAACGCCCAGCAGGGCAACCAGTGTCGCCTTTCCCGAGGCCGCATCCTTGCCGGCGGTCTTGCCGGTCTCCTCGGTGGTGCCGAGGGCGTCGAGCAGATCGTCGGCGATCTGGAACGCGGCGCCGAGATCGCGTCCGAAGGCCAGGATCTGCGCCCGCAGCTCCGCCGCGGCGCGGCCGAGGATGGCGCCCGCCTCGGCGCTGTACTGGATCAGCCGCCCGGTCTTCAGTGCCTGCAGCCGGGCGACCTCGGGGCCGGAGAGGGTACGGCCCTCCGCCTCGATGTCCATCATCTGCCCGCCCGCCATGCCGCGCGCGCCGGCGGCGAGCGCCAGCGCCGCCACCAGCTCGCAGCGGGCGAGCGGATCGGAATGCGTGTCCGGCTCGGCCAGCACCTCGAAGGCGCGCGACTGCAGCGCGTCGCCGGCGAGGATCGCGGTCGCCTCGTCGAATTGCCGGTGGGTGGAGGGCTTGCCGCGGCGGAGGTCGTCGTCGTCCATCGCCGGCAGGTCGTCATGCACGAGCGAATAGGCGTGCAGCATCTCGACCGAGGCGGCGACACGCGCGGCGCAGGTCTCGGCCACCCCGAACAGGCCCGCCACCTCCATCACCAGAAAGCCCCGCAGCCGCTTGCCGCCGCCGAGCGTCGCGTAGCGCATCGCCTCGGAGAGCCTGGCCTCCAGCCCCTCGGCCTCCGGCAGCAGCACGTCGAGCTCCGCCTCGATCACCTGGGCCGCCCGGCGTAGCGCGCCGGCCACCGCGTTCGCGCGCGGGTCCTGGGTCACACTGTCCGACACCGGGCGGCTCAATCGGCCGGCCGCAGCGCGAGCGACCCGTCGGCGCGCTCCACGATCGCCTGCACCCGCGTCTCGGCCTCGGCGAGCTTGGCCTCGCAATGCCGGCGCAGAAGGGCGCCGCGTTCATAGGCGGATATCGCCTCCTCCAGCTTCTGCTGCCCGCCCTCGAGGCCCCGCACGATGCGTTCGAGCTCGGCGAGGGCGTCCTCGAAGGACAGGGCGGCGATGTCGTCCGGCATCGAGCCGCAGTCTCCGATCGGTTGGATCAATCGGGGTAACGCCTCAGTCCCGGCGCGGCAACCCCTGCGTGTCCGCGCCGCCCGCCACGCGACAATCCCGCCACAGGTCCGGTGTGGGGACCCGCATCCCTCAGCCGAGGGCCTCGACCAGCGCCTCGGCGCTCCTCCCGTTGGCGATGGTGGCGGCGCGGCCGTTCCAGTGCACGCCGCCGACCCGCGCGAAGGCGTGATTCGCCCCTTTATAGGTGTGGGCGCGGATCTGCGGATGGTCCTGCACCGTCGCGACCACCTTCTGCCGGCCCTCCGGCGGGAAGAACTCGTCCTCGTCGGCGATGTGCAGGATCAGCGGCGCCCGGACCCGCCCGATGCCGCCGAGCAGGCCGTCGAGCCCCACCCCGTAATACGAAATGTTGACCTCGGCATCCAACTCCTCGGCCATCATGAAGGCGAGGCGGCCGCCGAGGCAGAACCCCATCGTGCCGACCCGCCCGTTGCAGCCCGGCAGGGTGCGCGCGGCGGCGAGCGTCGCCTTCAGGTCCTCGACCCCCTTTGCCTGGTCGAACCGCTTCATCAGGTCGAACGCCTTCTGCCACTCCGCCTCGGATTTGTCGGTGATGTCGACGCCGGGTTCGAAGTCGCCAGAACAGATCGGGGCAGACGGCGAAGAAACCGAGATCGGCGACCGCCTTTGCCGTCGCCCGCATGGCGTCGTTGACGCCGAAAATCTCCTGGATCAGCACCACCGCGCCCGCCGGCTGCTTCACCGGCTCCTCGACCAGCGCCTCAAACGTGCCGGACCCGTCGCTCGCCTTGACCCTGATCGTCGCCATCCGCCTTCCCTCCACCGCGTCGCCGGCCAGCATAGCGGCCGGTTGCGAGCGCGAGAATGCGCAGGGAGCCAACGCAAGGAAGGCGCGCGCCTCGCCGGCGAGGATCAGAACCCGGGCACATCCCCAGGAGGAACGAGACGACGGGCTTCCGTTGCGTCCCGATCCCGACCGAGACCGTCGAGCGCTTCCGCGCGACCGGCATCGATGATCGGGGCAACAAACTGCGCCGGCTGCAGGCGCCGGACCCGGTGCGCGTCACGCCCGTTCATGCGATCATCCGGCTACGGCGCCCGCGATTCCCGGGGCGCCGCGGGAGGCGCATGGCGGGGGCAATCCGGACCGAAGCGGCGGAACGGCGCGGCGTGCGCACCGCCCGGGCGGTGCCCGGACTAGCCGCCGCCACCCTCGTCGCGGTGCTGGCGGGGCTGGCCTCCTGGTTCGCCTTGCTGCCGGCCGTCGACGCAGCGCGCCGGCCCGCGCCGGCGGCGATCGCGAGCGACCTCGCCGAGGTGGCGCCCGCCGACATTCCGGCCGCGCTCGGGACCATGGCCAATTCCGCCGGTGTTCTGGCTCAGTTCCGGGGCGGGGAGCGGCGCTGCGGTCAGCATCTGGCCTGGGTGGCGCTTGCTCCCCGGGGTGGCGCAGCAGGCGCGGTCCGGCTGCGCTCCGGCGCCTATATCTCGCCCGAATTTGCGCTCGCCGCGGCGCCCTTTCGCGTCGCGATCCCGTTTCCCGGCCCCTATGCGGCCGGACGCGGCACGCTCGAAGTGCTGCACGACGGCGGTGGAACGATCGCCCTGACCCCGGCCTGGAATCTCCCGCCGGCGCCCGGCGACGCGAAACGAGTCGTCACCTGGCGCACCTCCATCCACTGCCCCGCCGCCGGTGATTGAATTCGCCGGCTGGCTGCGGCGGCAGCTCGGTCCCGCGCCCGCTGCGGGGCTGTCGATGATAGCGATGACGGGCATCGCGATCCTGTCGTTCCTTCGCATCACGCCGCCGCATGCGCCGCCCTGGATCGGCCCCGCCGCAATCGGCCTCCTCGTGCTGCTCGCGAACGCCTATGCGGCATCCCGCGTCATCGCGCTGTGGCCGCGCGTGGCTGGCACGCTGCCGGGCGGGTTCCGCGTGATACCGAAGCGACCAACCGGGACCAACGACAGCATGGCGGAGCTCTCCGGCATGATCGGGCTCGCCGCGGTGAAGGCGGAGATGACGACGCTGGTCGAGCGGCTCCGCGTTGAGGCGGCGCGGCGCGAGGCCGGTTTTCCCGTGGCGCCGATCTCGCTGCACATGGTGTTCGCCGGCCCGCCGGGCGTCGGCAAGACCGTGGTCGCCCGGCTCTACGGCGCGATCCTGCGCGATCTCGGCGTGCTGGAGAAAGGCCATCTGGTCGAGACCGACCGCGCCGGGCTGGTTGGAGGCTATACCGGGCAGACCGCGATCAAGACCCAGGCACGGATCGCGGAGGCCCTCGACGGCATCCTGTTCATTGACGAGGCCTACACCCTCGCGCCGCGGGGTCCGGGCGACAGCTACGGCCAGGAAGCGATCGACACGCTGGTGAAGGCGATGGAGGACCATCGCGACTGTCTGGTGGTGATCGCCGCCGGCTATCCCGAGCCGATGCAGCGACTTCTGGCCAGCAATCCCGGCCTACCCTCGCGCTTCACCAAGACAATTCACTTCGAGACCTATTCCGCGACCGAGCTGATCGCCATCGCGCGCGGCATGGCCGCCGCGGAGGGGCTGCGGATCGAGCCCGACAGCGAGGACCTGCTGCTTCGTCACTTCCGGCTGGCCTGGACCCGCCCCGATTTCGCCAATGCCCGCACCGCCCGCACCCTGCTCGAACGCGCCCGCGAGGCGCAGGCGTTGCGGCTGGGCCCGCTGCTCGGGCGAGGCGCGGATTTGACCCTGCTGACCGCAGCCGATTTCGCCGCCGCCATTGCGGGCCGGCCGTGAGGCGCGCGGCAAAGCTCGCCTTCATCCACCGCCGGCTGTGGGAACGCGACCCCACCTACCGCGCCGCCGTGCTGCTCGGGCCGCCGCCGCTGCTCGGCTGCGCCATCGCCGCCGCGCTCTGGACCGCGCTGCACGCCGTGCCGCGCCCGACCGCCCCTCCGCCCTGGGCGCATCTCGATCACCCGGCCACCGCCAGCGAGGCACCGCGCGCCGTCGAACCCACCGCCCCGTTACCCCCGGCGGGCCCGGACGGCGCGCTTGCCGGCCTACGGCCGGGATGGCGCATCCGCATCCGGCCCATCGAGGTCAGCCCAACGCTTGACGTCACCATCGCCCCGACGCCGGTCGCGAGCCTCGCCCTCGACGCGCCGACCATCGACATGGACCGCCTGCTCGCGGCCGCCGCCCCCAATTCGCGCCCCTTCGTCGGCGTCGCCACCGCGCTGCTCGCGATCCGGACCGGCGGGACCTACGCACTCGCGATGCGGCTCGACCGCGCGGCCGGGCCGCCCGCCGATTGCCTGGTGCGGCTGGGAACTCGCGAACCAGCGCGTCTCCGGCGATCACGAGGTCAACCTGGCCGGCGGCACACGCCGCCAATACGCGCCGGCGGAATTCATCCTCCAACCCGGCCTCTACGCGATCGCGGTCGCCTTCGGCTGCTGGCATGATGGCCGGGCGGCCGGCCCGGGCGAAGCCCGGGTGATGCTCCGCCGCCCCGGCGAGCCGGCCCGCGCGCCGGCGCGGCCGGACGAGATCCTGAGCCCGGTGCCAAAACCCGACTGAACGCCGCACCGCGCACGGAGTGCGGCGCCAGCGTCCGGCTCAGGGCTTGAACTCGAATACCGTCCCGCAGCCAAAGGAGGAGATCAGCGTCCCGCCCGTGGTGCTGCACGGAACCACGCCGCCATAGGTCGTCGTGCCATAGATGATGCCGGTTGCCGGGTTAACGGTCGGCGTGCCGAACGGGTAGCCGCCATGCGCATTGTTGGTGAAGGTGTAGAGCGTCTGGAACTGCGACGTTCCGGGCGTGAACTTGTAGAGGACGCCGGCACCCTGATCGTCGCTGCTGACCACCGGCCCGATCGTGGTGCCGCCGACCAGCGTGCCGTTCGGCTGCACGAACGGGTTGACCGGGTCGCCGCCGTCGGATCCGCCGGTGAAGTCGTAGAGATGGACGTAGGCGTAGCCGCCGGTCTTCGGGTTGGGCACCAGCTTGAACAGCGTGCCGTAGCCGTTGGCGCCGCCGAACTCGGTCGCCCCGTAGAGAATGCCCCGGGAATCGAAGCCGCCGAGCGCGGGCTCGTAGCCGTCGGTGGTGCCGGTGAAGGTGTAGAGAACGTTGAACTGCCCGGTCGAGGGCACGAACTGGTACACCGTGCCGCACCCCGCAGCGGGCAGGCCGGTCCCGGTGCATGAGCCGCCGATCGCCGTGCCGCCATAGATGTTGCCGGAAGCATCGAAGAAGATGCGGCCGGGCTCGCCGCCATCCGCGCCGCCGCTGAAATCGTGCTGCGGGACATAGGTGCCGGCGGTCGTGATCTCGAACAGCACGCCGAAGCCGGACTTGTCCTGGCCCTGCACGTAGCCCGGGCCGCCATAGGACGCGATCGCCCAGATGTTGCCGTTCGCATCGAGACGCGGGATCGAGTTCGGGATGCTCGCCGTCAGGGCCGGTGAAGCTGTAGATCGTCCTGAAGCCCGTCCCGCTCACGTTGACGCTGAACAGCGTGCCCTGATTGTCGGCGCCGCCGGCATAGGTCACGCCGTAGAGCGTGTTGCCCTTCAGCGTCAGGTCGCTGTCGGGATCGGCCCCGTTCGAGGCGCCGAGGAAGGTGACCAGCGGCGTCACGTGGCCGCCGGCATCGATCTCCCACAGGACCCCGCAGCCGACCCCCGCATACTGGTAGGAGTCGGGGCAGTCGGTGCCGCCATAGAAGGAGGTGCCGAACGCCCGGCCGCCGGCGCGCGGATCGAGGGTGAGGCCCCGATTCGGGTTGCCGCCATCGGTGCCGCCGCTGAACTGGTGGCCGGTGATCAGCATCTGCGCGCCCGCCCCGAGCGGCAGGAACCCGAGCGCCAGCCCGAACGCGGCGCCAAGCGCCGGAAAACTCCGCTGCCGTCCCATGCTTGCCGCACCTTCCCCAGGAGGTGCCACAGCTTCGCGGCCGCCGGAGCGGACGTCCAGCGATCAGCGGTATGTCAACTGGTCCGTTGCTGCACGCGAACGTTGCGGCACGGATACGTCAAGACGCTCAGAGATAATGCTCCGCGAGCGGCGCGAACCCGTTGAAGCGCTGGCTCGCATAGGTGCTGACATAGGCCCCGGTCGCGAGCAGCTCGACGCGGTCGCCGCAGCCCAGCGCCAGGGGCAGGCGGTAGTTCGACTTCTCGTACAGGATGTCGACGCCGTCGCAGGTCGGGCCCGCGATCGTCACCGGCCCGGTCGCGCCGCCGTCATGCGGCGTCCGGAAGCGGTACTTGATCGCCTCGCCCTCGGTCTCCGCCAGGCCGCCGAAGCGGCCGATGTCGAGATAGACCCAGCGCACCGGATCATCCTTCATCTTGCGGCTGACCAGCACGACCTCGCTGCTGACCGCGCCGGCGTCCGCCACCACGAAGCGGCCGGGCTCGATCACCATCTCCGGCAGCGCATTGCCGAACGCCTCGGTCATCGCCCGCATGATGGCGTCGCCGAACGCATCGATCTCCGGCACCTCGTCGCGGTAGCGCACCGGGAAGCCGCCGCCGAGATTGACCATGCGCAGATCGACCCCGGCGTCGCGCAGATCGGTGAACAGCATCGCCACCCTGCCGATCGCCGCCTCGTAGCTCGCCGTCGTGGTCTGCTGGCTGCCGACATGGAAGGAGAGCCCGTACGGATCGAGCCCCATCTCGCCCGCCCGCAGCATCAGCTCGCGCGCCATCTCGACCGTGGTGCCGAACTTGCGCGAGAGCGGCCAGTCGGCGCCGACATTCTCGACCAGGATGCGGCAATAGACGCGCGATCCCGGGGCGAAGCGCGCGAGCTTCGCCAGCTCCTCCTGGGAGTCGAACGCATACATGAACACGCCCGCCGCGTGCGCGCGGGCGATCGCGGTCGCCTTCTTGATCGTGTTGCCGAAGCTGATCCGCGCCGCCGGCGCGCCGGCGGCGAGGCAGGCCTCGATCTCCTCGATGCCAGCGGCATCGAAGCGGCTGCCGAGCGCGGCCAGCCGCTCGAGCACCGGCGCGGCCGGATTGGCCTTCACCGCGTAGTAGATCTGCGCGAGCGGCATCGCCCGCCGCAGCGTGCGGAAATTCTCCTCGACGCGGTCGACATCGACCACGAGGCAGGGCGTCGCCGGCTGCGCCGACGCGAGAAAACGGGCGATCTTCGGGGTCATCGCACCCGGCCTTCCCCAATGAGACGCCCGCCTGATCGAACGCGACGGGCGCAGTTGACGAAACGGTCGAACGAACCAGCGACCAAGAACGGCCCCACCGCTCGCGCGGGGGCGCCGGATTGCCAGAACGCTTGACGTCGTTGCGTAACCGCTTAGGGCCAGAGGCACGTGCGTTGCTGCGTGGGGGAGGCAGATAGGACCCCTACCCCCCCGGCGCAAGCAAAAATATCCGCCGGAGCTAAAGAATTCCTGAACCGCCATAACCGGCTCCGCGCCAAACTTGTGCCGCCGCGGAACGTTGCGCGGCCGGAGGATGCCGTGGCCGATCAAGCCGGAACTGCCCAGAACGAAGCCGAGAAGCCGCCGGGTGGCGAGCGGGACGATGCCGCCTCCGGCATCGCCGCGGTCGAGGTCGCCCACGAGCCCGAAGCGGTGGCGCTCGGCCGCGAGGCCGATTCGCCCGCGGAAATCCCCTGGCGCGGCTGGCGCGCGGTGCTTGGCCGCACCTTCCGGGAGATCATCTCCGACAAGATCTCGCTGGTCGCCGCCGGCTGCGCGTTCTACGCGATGCTCGCCCTGTTCCCGGCGATCAGCATGCTGATCTCGATCTACGGGCTGGTCTTCAACCCGGCGACCGTGGAGCCGCAGCTCCAGGTGCTCCGCCATCTCCTGCCGCCGGCCGGGTTCAGCCTGATCGCCGATCGCGTGCACACGCTGGTCGCGCAGAAGCCGGGCGCCCTCGGCTTCAGCCTGATCGTCAGCACCCTGATCACGCTGTGGAGCTCGGCGACCGGCACCAAGTCGATGCTGTCGGCGCTCAACCTCGCCTATGAGGAGAACGAGGCCCGCAGCTTCATCCGCTTCCAGGTGACCGGCTTCGTGTTCACCATCGCGGCGATCCTGAGCGCCGTGATCGGCCTCGCCCTGCTGCTGTTCCTGCCCGCGACGCTCACCTTCCTCGGCCTGCCGGCGAACCAGAAGGGCGTGATCCAGCTCCTGAGCCTGCTGGTGCTGGTCGCCTTCGTGATGCTCGCGCTGTCCGTCCTCTACCGGTTCGGGCCGTCACGCCACCAGGCGAAATGGCACTGGGTGACGCCGGGCTCGGCGCTCGCCACCGTGCTGTGGCTGATCGCCTCGGCCGCGTTCTCCTTCTATGTCGGCCATGTCGCGAGCTACGACGCGACCTACGGCCCGCTCGGCGCCGTCATCGGCGTGATGATGTGGTTCTGGGTGAGCGCCTATGTCGTGCTCGCCGGCGCCGAGCTCAATGCCGAGCTGGAGCTGCAGACGGTGCGTGACAGCACGTCCGGGCCGCCGAAGCCGCTCGGACGGCGCGGCGCGTATGTGGCCGACCACGTGTCCCGGCGCCGCTAGGCGCCTCCGCCACCTCCTCCGGCGGGTCGGACGGCCGCCGCCGAGGCGTCCGACCGCGAGCTCCTCCGGCGTCACCCGGGTGAGCGTCACCGGGGCGGTGCCGCTGCCCGAGCATGCCGATCTGCGCCGCCGCCGCGCGCGACAGGTCGATCACCCGCGCGCCGTGCGGCGGCTGGCGGTCGTTGATGGTGACGATGACCAATTCCCCGGTGTTCAGCGAGGTCACCCGCACATGCATGCCGAGCGGCAGGTCCGGATGCGCCGCGGTGAGCTTGCGGTCGTTGAAAACCTCCCCGCTGCTGGTGCGTCTCCCGTTGTGCCAGCCCCCGTACCAGGAGGCCTGGCCGACCTCGAGGGTCTTCACCAGCGGATTGGCCCGGGCCTGCGGTGGCGTTGAAATCATCCCGATGGCGAGCGCCACCAGCGACGCACTGCGCGCATAGGCGAGCATGGTCCTGTATCCCCCACTGAGAGGCCCGACCACGCGGAAACCCTCGCCGTTGCGGCGAGGGCGCGCTGCCGGGCCGACTGTGTTCCTCCCCGAACGACAGTCGAGCCTGAATGCCGGCCCATTCAGGCCGAGGCCGGGGACGAAGATCAAGCACAAAAATTTGAGGCACGCGCGCCGGCCCGGATCAACCTGCCGATCGATGCCCACAGTATTAGTCCCGAGTCTTTATTGTAGCTTGCATTGCAGCTTGATGTCCTGATTTCAGAATTCACTCCTGTCTTTCCATGAACTCGACCGCGGTCCGGCCGGAGTGGAGTTGCGATGATGGGAGCGCCGAATTCTGTTCCGCGATCGCTGCGAGGCCGCCGCGGAAGCTCTCCGGCGAACAGGAGATTGCCGCGCGCCCGGATGACGCCGCCGGGTAGGTCTCCGGGACCGCGCCAAGTTTGCGCTTCCGCCGGGCCGCCCGCCTCCGCTTCAATCAGCCTGCCACCGGACGATGAGGGCCGAGGACGATGGGGCGCATCCTGACCGAGACCGGCGCGCTGCGGGCGATCCGCCGCAGGGGCTATCTCAACTGCTTCGCCGGCCCCGACAAGCGGGTCTTCATCGTCGCCTCGGCGCCGCTCAGCCGCGACGGCAGCGCGGTGCGCTTCGGCGTCGGCCGCGCGCTGCTGCTGAGCCGCCGGCTCGAGCTCGTGAAGGGCGACAGCTTCGTCGCCGCCTACCGCCTCAAGCCGGACCGCCCCGAAGAGCCGCAAACGGTGATTGTCACCCGGCCCGCGCGAAATCCGGATCGGGCACCGGCGTCGCCGCCAGCAGGGCGCGCGTGTAGTCGTGAACCGGCGCGCGGAACACGTCATCGGCCGCGCCCTGCTCGACGATGACGCCGCGCCGCATCACCAGCACGCGGTCGGCGATCGCCCGCACCGCCCCGAGATCATGCGTGATGAACAGGCAGGCGAGGCCGCGCTCGCGCTGCAGCTCGCCGAGCAGGCGCAGGATCTGCGCGCGCACCGACACGTCGAGCGCGGAGACCGGCTCGTCGGCGACGATCAGCGCCGGCTCGGAGGCGAGCGCGCGGGCGATGCCGACGCGCTGGCGCTGGCCGCCCGAGAGCATGTGCGGCAGCCGGTCGCGGAACGAAGCCGGCGCCAGGCCGACCTGATCGAGCAGCGCATCCGCCGCGCGCATCGCGGCGCCGCCGCGCAGGCCGCGATTCCAGCGCAGCGGCACCGCGATGCTCTGCGCGACGGTGCGGCGCGGGTTGAGCGCGGCGCCGGTATCCTGGAACACCGCCTGCACCTCCGAGCGGAAGCGCGACCGGCCCCGCTCCCCGCAGCGCACGCGATCGGCGCGCCGCGATAGCGGATCACGCCGGCATCGGGCGGCAGCAGGCCGAGCAGCATGCGGCCGAGCGTCGACTTGCCGCTGCCGCTCTCGCCGACCAGCGCCACCATCGCGCCCGGCGCGATGGTGAGGCTTGCCGCATCGACCGCGCGCACTTCCCGCCGCCGCGCGAAAAGCGGGGCGCTGCGCAGCGGGAAGCTCCGCGACACGCGATCCGCCTCGATCAGCGGCGGCGGCATGTCCGCCCCCAGGCATCGCGCGCCGCCGGCTCCTCCGCCCGCCAGCAGCGATCCTCGCCCCCCGTGTCGCGCGCCATCAGCGGCCGGCGCGCGCGCGACGCAGGGATCGGGCAGCGCAAGCGGGCAGCGCGGATGGAAGCGGCAGCCCGCGGGCCATTCGCGCGGCGGGGCGGCGCTGCCCGGGATCGAGAACAGCGTCTCCGGCCGCGCATCGGCGCCGAGCACGCTGCCGAGCAGCCCCTGCGTGTAGGGATGCCGCGGCGCGCGGAACAGCCGCGCGCACATCGTTCCGCTCGACGATCTGACCGGCATACATCACCGCCACGCGCTGGCAGGTCTCGGCGATCACGCCGAGGTCATGGGTGATCAGCAGCACGCCGAGTCCGCAGTTCGCGCTGCAGCCGCCGCAGCAGCGCGAGGATGCCGGCCTGCACGGTGACGTCGAGCGCGGTGGTCGGCTCGTCGGCGATCAGCAGCGCCGGACGCAGCGCGAGGGCGGCGGCGATCAGCACGCGCTGGCGCTGCCCGCCCGAGAGCTCATGCGGATAGCGCGCGGCGACGTCCTCCGGCAGCTCGACCAGCGCGAGCAGCTCGCGCACCCGCGGCGCGTGCGGTCCCTTCGCGCCATGCGCGACCAGCGCCTCCGCGATCTGCCGCCCGGCCGGCAGCAGCGGATCGAGGAACCCGGTCGGGTCCTGGAACACCATGCCGATCCGCGCGCCACGCACGCGGCGCCACTCCGCCGGCGAAAGCCCGGTGAGATCGCGCCCGTCCAGCCGCACCGCGCCGCCGGCGATCCGCGCCGAAGCGGTCGGAAACAGCCCCATCACCGCATAGGCCGTCATCGACTTGCCCGATCCGGATTCGCCGACCAGTCCGACGGTCTCGCCGGGCGCGACCGCGAGCGACACGCGATCGACCAGCACCGTGCCGTCCCGCAGCGCGACCGTCAGATCGCGAAGCTCCAGCGAGCGGCGTCATACCAGCCTGCCCGAGGACCGACTCGTCCAGAAGTCGCCGCGGTGCGCGGTACGCTCCTGGTCTCGCGCGCGCCGCCCACCAGCCCGCGCGCGATGCCAAGGGTCGACAAGAATGCCCGCCGACATCATCGCTCGCCGCGCGGATTGGCGGCGGCGTTGAGCGCGTCGCCCAGCGTGTTGAAGGCGAGCACCGTCGCCGCGATCGCGACGCCGGGGAACACCGCCATCCACCAGGCGCTGCGCAGATATTGCTGCGCCTCGTTCAGCATGCTGCCCCAGGAGACGAAATTGGGATCGCCGAGCCCGAAGAAGCCGAGCCCCGCCTCCAGCAGGATCGCGGTCGCGACATCGAGCGAGGCGAGCACGATCACCGGCGCGGCGACATTCGGCAGGATCTCGCGCAGCACCAGCGCGCGGGCCGGCATGCCGCCGAGCCGCGCCGCATCGACGAACGGCGCGGTGCGGAGGCTCGCGACCGAGGCGCGCACCACGCGCGCGGTCTGCGGCCAGGCCAGGATCGCGATCACCAGGATCACCTTCAGGATGCCCGGCCCGAACAGCGCCACCACGATCAGCGCCAGCACGAAGCGCGGCAGCGTCTGGAAGAACTCGGTGACGCGCATCAGCACCGTATCGGCCGCGCCGCCGCGCCACCCCGAGGCGGCGCCCACCGCGACGCCGATCAGCGCGCCGGCGAGCGCGGTCGAGATGCCGACCGCGAGCGAGACGCGCGTGCCGTACGCGGTCTCCGCCCAGATGTCGCGGCCGAGATCGTCGGTGCCGAGGACATGTCCGGGCGACAGCGGCGGCAGCAGCGCGTCCTCGCCGCCGGCATAGGGATCGTGCCCGGCGACGACGGGGGCAAAGATCGCCGTCAGCAGCACGAGGACCAGGAAGCCGAGCGCGATGGCCGCGCCGGGACGCAGGCGCCTCATCGCACGCCGCGGATCGAGCAGCCGGTGCACGATGTCGGTCGCGAGATTGGCGAGCACGACGGTGACCGAGACCAGCAGCAGGATGCCCATCATCGTCGGATAGTCGCGGCTGCCGATGCTGTCGAACAGCAGCCGGCCGATGCCCGGCCAGCCGAACACCGTCTCGATCAGCGCCGAACCGGCCAGGATGAAGCCGAGATTGTAGCCGATCACCGTGATCACGGGCGCCGCCGCGTTGCGCAGCACGTGGCCGAGCAGCACCGCGCGCTCGCTCGCGCCGCGCAGCCGCGCCGCCAGCACGAACTCGGCGCCGAGCACTTCCAGCATCGCGCTCCGGGTGATGCGGGCGATCAGCGCGATGTAGCGGAGCGAGAGCGCGAACGCGGGCAGCACGAGATAGCGCAGGCTCTCGACGAACCCGGCCCAGCCCGGCGGCGCCCCGCGGACGGAATGATTGCCCTGCGACGGCAGCCAGCCGAGCCGGATCGCGAAGGCGAGGATCAGCAGCTGCCCGACCCAGAATTCCGGCAGCGCGTATCCCGCCGTCGCCAGCGCGCGCACCGCGCGATCGAACGGGCCGCCGGCGCGACGCGCCGACAGCACGCCGAGCACGATCCCGGAAATCACCGCGAAGCCGAGCGCGGTGCCGGTCAGCTCGACCGTCGCCAGCAAGCGATCGCGCGATCAGCGACAGCACGGGCTGGCGATTGGCGAAGGAGTAGCCGAGATCGCCGTGCAGCACGCGCCCGAGATAGCGCAGCACCTGCACCGAGACCGGGCGGTCGAGCCCGTAAAGATGGCGCACTTGCGCGATGTAGTCGGGCGGGGCGGGAAATCGCCCACCAGAACGGTGACCGGATCACCGGGCGTGCTCGCGATCAGCGCATAGTTCAGCACCGCCACCGCGAGCAGCAGCGGAATCGCGTGCAGCAGCCGGCGAAGAATGAACGCCGGAAGACCGAAGCCCCGCATCACGCCGGATGCACGCCGCCCCACTGATCGCGCGCGTCGATCGCCGGCCACAGCCCGGTGAGCTTCCTGGTGGCGAAATCCACGGTCTCCTCGTCGAACAGAACGAGGGACGGCAGATCGACGTTCAGGATCTTCTGCAGCTTGCGATAGATCGCGGCGCGCTGCTCGCGATCCGGCGCCGTCGCCGCCTCGGCGAGCAGCGCGTCGACGGTCGGATCGGAGTAGCCCGACGCGTTGGTGAGCGGCGTTCCCGCCGTGTTGGTGAGATACATCCGGTGATAGCCGATCGCCGGATCGCCGGCCGAGAAGTAGGATTGCAGCGTGAGGTCGAAATCGCGCTTGGCGAACACGCGGTCCATCTCCACCGAACGCTCCAGCGCCTGGATGTCCACCGCCATGCCGATGCCGTGCAGGTTGTCGCGGATGATCTGCGCGGCGGCGCGGAGCTGCGGCCGCGCCGCGTCATAGACGAGCGACACCGGATCGCCGTTGTATCCCGCGCTCGGCGAGCAGCGACTTCGCCGCGCGCGGGATCGAGCGGGTAGAGCTTGTCGTAGCTGTCCTCCGCGTCGAGCAGCCAGCGGAACCCGTCGCCGAACGCGCCGTAGCCTGGCCGCGCCAGCCCGTTCATCACCTGCGCGACCAGGCGCTTACGATCGATCGCGCAGGCCAGCGCCTGGCGCGCGCGCTTGTCGGCGAAGGCCGGCCGCTTGAGATTGAACATCAGGAAGTAGATCGCGGGGATGTTGATGCCCTTGCGGTATTGCAGCGAGGCCTCGCGCATCAGCCGGAGCTCGTCGGATTTCGCCAGGTAGAAATCGACCACCGCATCGATCTCGCCGGTCTCGAGCCCGCTCGCGCGGTTGGCGGGCTGCGGCACGATCTGGAAGATCATCGCGTCCAGCCCGGACCTGCCGCCCCACCAGGCGGGATTGCGCTCGACGCGGATGGTGCTGCCGCGCGACCAGCTCTTGAAGCGGTACGGGCCGGTGCCGATCGGCGCCTGGTTCGCCGGATTGCCGGTCGCGTCGCCGGTCGCGTAGAGATGCTTCGGCAGGATCGGGGCGTCGAACACCGACATCTGCGTCAGGAACGGCGCATAGCCCTTCTGCAGGGTGAACACCGACCGTCGCCGGATCCGGCGCCGCCACCTTGGCGCCGAGCTGGCGCAGCACGGCCCCGGTGCGCGGATGGTATTTCGCCAGGATCTCGGTGAAGGTGAAGACGACGTCGTCCGCGGTGAAATCCTGCCCGTCATGCCATTTCACGCCCTGGCGCAGCGTGAACCGGTAGGATTTGCCGTCGGGGGTGAAGCTCCATGCGGTCGCGAGCGAGGGCTGCGGCGCGTAGTCGCGGTCGAGCCAGACGAGCCCCTCCATGATCTTCGCCGCGACGTCGCCGGTCGCGTAGTCGGTGGACATGGCGGGGTTCAGCGTCGGCGGATCGGCGTCGATGCCGAGCACCGCCATCGATTGCTCCGCCGCCAACGCCGGACGCGCCAGCACGCCGAGCCCGGCCAGGCCGAGCGCGCGTCGCGTGATGGTCATGCCCGCGCCTCCGAGCACGCGGGTCGGCGATCGCGGTGAACAGCCGCACGCCGTGATCGAGCGATGTCTCGTCGATATCGAAATCGGTCGCGTGATGCACCGCCGGAATGTCGCTGCCGAGGATGAAGTAGACCGCCTCGCCGCCGCGCTGCTGCACGCGCTGCACCATGAACATCGCGTCGTCGCCGCCGCCGATCGACCACTCCGGGACGACATCGAGCAGCCCCGCTCCGGCTTCCTCGACGATGCGCGCCGCCGCCTCGCTCGCCGCGCCGCCGATCGTCTCGCCCTGCAGCGTCGTCTCCACCGTGACGCCCTGCATCGCGGCGGCGCCCTGCAGCACCTCGCCCGCGCCCGCTCGGTCATGTAGTCGAGCGTCGCCTGCGAGGCGCCGCGCACCTCGATCAGCATCTCCGCGCGATCGGCGATGATGTTGCGTCCGGTACCGGCCTCGAGCTTCCCGACATTGACATGCGTGGTCTCCTCGGCGTGGCGCGCGATGCCGTGCAGGCCGAGCGCGGCCGCGGCGGCGGCGAGCAGCGCGTTGCGGCCCTCATGCGGCCCCATCGCGGCATGCGCGGCGCGGCCGTGGAAGGTCACGTCGATCTTGCGCGAGAACAGGAACCCGGTCGCCCGCGCCGCCAGCCTGCCGCTCGGCAGGTTGCAGCCGAGATGGCCGGCGAAGAAGCAGTCGACATCGTCGACCACGCCGGCCGCGACCATCGGCTTGGCGCCGCGGCCGCCTTCCTCGGCGGGCTGGAAGATCAGCTTCACCGTGCCCGCCAGGCGGTGGCGGGGTCGGCCAGGCGCTCGGCGACGCCGAGGCCGATCGCGGTGTGGCCGTCATGGCCGCAGGCATGCATGAGGCCCGGCCGGGTGGAGCGGTAGCCCTCGCGGTTCGGCGCGTGCCCCGGCTTCGCGGTCTCCGGCACCGGCAGCGCATCCATGTCGAAGCGGAAGGCGAGCACCGGCCCCTCGCCGCGGCGAAGCTCGGCGACCACGCCGGTCTGCCCGCCCGGCATCCGCTCGACCCAGGCGGCGGGCGCGCCGGCGGCCAGCGCGTCGCGCCGCGCGGCCTCGATCGCGGCGGGCGCGGGAACGCCCATCATGGCCTCCTGCCGCATCACCTCGGGGCCGACCTTCACCGCGAAGCCAAGCCCGGCAAGGCGCTCGGCGGCGAGCGCGGCGGTGCGGTATTCGAGGAAGCCGAGCTCCGGGTGGCCGTGCAGCGTGCGGCGGAGCGCCACCACATCCGGAAAATTGGCGCCGAGAATCCATCCCGCACTCCTCCGCCTCGCCGGGCGGCAATAGACCCGTGCTTGCTGCGGTGCAACGGGAATGCAACACGGGGACGTGATGGAGATACTGGCAGGATTTCTCCCCACCCGCGCCGCCCCCGCCGGCCTGGGATGCGAGCTACGCCGCCCCGATGCCGGACGGCAGCACGCTGCTGCATGCCGCTGCGCGACCTCGGCGAGACGGCGATCGCCGGGCTGATCGCCAACCAGGCCTCGTTCCGCGTGCTGGACCGGCTGGTCGCCTGGCTCGCCGAGCGCGTCACGCGGTTCGCGCCCGAGATCGTCGTCGGACTGCCGACGCTCGGCCATGCGGTCGCCCCGATGCTCGCCCGCGCGCTCGGCCATCCGAACTGGGTGGCGGCCGGGTTCTCGCGCAAGCTCTGGTACGAGGAGGCGCTGTCAGTTCCGGCCGCCTCGATCACCTCGCCGATGGCCGGACGGCGCATGTGGCTCGACCCGCGCATGCTGCCGCGGCTCGCGGGCAGGCGGGTGCTGCTCGCCGATGACGTGATCAGCACCGGCCGCTCGATGCGCGCCGGCCGCGACCTGCTCGCGCGCCGCCGGCCTCGCACCCGTCGGCGCGGCGGCGCTGATGCTGCAGACGGAGCGCTGGCGCGACGGCTGGGACGCGACGATCCCGGTCGCCGGCGCCTTCGCGACGCCGCTTGTTCCGGCGCGGCGAAGCCGGGTGGATTGCTACCGCTTGCTGATGTTCCAGAACACCAGGTTGTAGCCGTCATGCGGGATGCCGCTCACGTTGGTGCGCCAGGCGATCGGCTGCTTGTACTGGCCGAGCAGGATCGAGGGGAATTGCTGCCAGAGCGCCCGGCTGTAGGCGTCGAAATTCGCCTGCGCGGGATCGTCGATCGTCGCCGCGCGCAGCGCCTCCAGCTGCTCCGAGCACGGCCAGCCATTGTAGTTGTTCCGGTCGCAGCGCGCGTCGATCAGGATGTTGGTCGCCGGCTGCGCCAGCACCGGCGTGTCGAGGCCGGAGACGAAGATGTTCCAGCCGCCCTGCGCCGCCGGTCCCTGCTGCATGCGCCGCTTCACCAGCGTGCCCCAGTCGCTCGCCACCACATCGACATTCATGCCGGCCTGCTTCAGCTCGTCGGCCGCGACCTCGGCCAGCGCGTCGATCAGCGGGATCTCGGTCGTCGTCAGCAGCACGATCTTCTCGCCCTTGTACCCGGCTTCCGCGAACAGCCGCTTGGCGCGGGCGACATCGGGCGTGTGATACGCCTCGCTGCCGGCATCGGTCGCGTGCGGCGTGTCGCAGCCGAAGAAGGAGAAGCACTCCTTCCACCAGGTCCGGTCGGTGGTGAAGGCGGCGGAGAGGAAGTCGGACTGGTTGATCAGCGACGCCATCGCCTGCGCGCGCGCGGACGTCGTTGAACGGCGGCTGCAACTCGTTCATGCGCAGGAACGCGGTGTCGCCGTAGCGCGACAGCTCGGCGACCGCGATGTCCTTGCGCCCGCGGAGCTGCGCGATGCCGTCATGCGGCAGCTGGTCGAGCAGATCGACCTCGCCCCGTTCCAGCGCGGCGATGCGCGTCTGCAGATCCGGGATGATGTCCCACTCGACGCGATCCACCAGCACGCGCTTGCCGCCGGCGAACCCGCTCGCCTTCTCGCTGCGCGGCAGGTAGTCCGGATTGCGCTCGAACACCAGCTTGGCGCCGGCATTGTACTCCTTCGGCAGGAAGCGGAACGGGCCGGAGCCGTCGGTCGTCTTCAGCGGCGCGTCGCCCGCGGCCTTGATGTCCTGCGCGCGCAGGATCAGCGCGTTGGGCTCCGCGAGCGCCTGCTCGACATAGGGGAACGGCTTGGCGAAGCGGATGCGGAAGCTGTTCTCGCCCGGTCGCCTCGAGCGCGGCCTTGCGCCGGAGCATCAGCTGCAGCAGCGGGTCCTGCTTGCCGGCGCGGGCGATGGAGGCGACCGCATCGGCGCCGGTGACGGGCTCGCCGCTGTTCCATTTCAGCCCGTCGCGCAGGGTGAAGTCGTAGGTCAGCCTGTCGTCCGAGACCTTCTCCGCGCCGACCATCTGCGGCTGCGGCTGGAGGTTCGGCGTCGAGCGAGTAGAGCGATCGTAGATCATCATCCCGAACATGCGGGTGACGGTCGCCATGGTGATGTGCGGATCGAGCACGCTGATGTCGGATTGCGGCACCACGTGCAGCACGGTCTCCGCCCGCAGCGGCGCGGCGCCGAGCGCGCCGAGCAGGGCGAGAGTTGCGAGCAGGCGCGGGGCGATGGTCATGCGGGTGGCTCCCGGCTCGATGATGGTGCGGGATTCGCAGTCGGCCTCGACGCCGGCGCGGGTCAGCTCGACGGTGTGATATTCGCCGCGCATCCAGGGCTCGAACTGGTCGCGGTAATGCGGGCTGCCGGGCACGCCGGAGTTGCCGATGTTCTGCACCGCGAGGAAGCGCTCGGGATCGGCGAAATCGACCACGATCCGGTATTCGGCGCCGGAGGAGGCGGTGTGCGGCGGCAGCTCGCCGCCGGTGTTGCGCACGGTGTGCGAGCCGCCATGCACCGGCGCCGGGCCGATGTCCCAGTCCGCGCCCGCCTGCGCCGCGCAGCGGATGGCGCCAATGCGCGAGGTGCAGCCGGCCCCAGTTCCAGGATTTCGGGTCCGGGCCGAGCGTCTCGCGCAGATGCTGCATCGACCAGCGCGCGACCGCGCGAGCCTGCGCCGCGGTGCCCTCGGAGAAATAATCCGGCACCTCGCCTTCCAGCACGGCGACCCCGAGCCCGGTCTGCTGCACGGCGAGGTCGAGCACGTGCTCGGGCATGCGCGCGCCGAGCACGACGCGCTGCCAGCGGTTCATGAACGTCTCGAACGCGGTCGGCGCGGCGCTCTCCACGCCGTAGCCGAAATCCCAGCCTTCGCAGCAGCGCGGCGAAGGCCGCCACCTCGGCGTCGTCGGCGCCGGCGAGATGGCCGCAGGATATGCGGCACCATCCGCTCGGCGCGCGCGTTCCTCACGTCGTTCTGGAACGCGGATGTTGGCGGCGCGGTCGAGCGTGCGCCGGCGGCGCGAGCACCTGGTCGATGCGCACGCCGCGATGGCCCTGCGAATAGGCGCCGTAGAGCGGGCGCTTCGCGTCGGGCGCGATCACCCGCTGGTTGGCGCTCGCGACATAGCCTCGCGCCGGGTTGAAGCTCTGCGGCAGGTCGTCGAAGTCGATGGTGCCCTGCCAGGCGTCCGCAGGATTGGCGGCGTCGCGGAAGCCGCGCGCCATGCGTGCCGCGGATCGGCACCCGGCCGGCCATCTGGTAGCCGATATTGCCGCTGCGATCGGCATAGACGAAGTTGAACACGGCGATCGCCCAGTCCTTGCAGCGCGGCGCGGATGCCGTCGCGGTCCTTCGCCCGGCCGACCGCGATGGCGGCGCGGAAATCGTCGATATGCTCGGCGCCGACCCAGCGCAGCGAGAGCGGCGGATCGCCCTCGGCCGCGACCTTCGGGATCAGCGCGTTGACGATCGGGCCGCGCACGTCGCGCGCACGGTGAGCTTTTCGCGGGCTCGCGCCGCGGACCGCGATCGTCTCCTCGCGGATCTCGAGCGGACGCCAGCCGCCGTTCTCGCGATAGCGATCGCCGTCGATCTCCTCGCGATAGAGGTCGCGGGTGGAGGCGGCGTTGTTGGTGATCGACCAGGCGAGCGTGCCGTTGCTGCCCCACCACATGCCGGGCATTCCGGGATGCCCGGCGCCGGCGGCGTCGTCCTCCGGCCCGTGCAGCGCGAACTCGTACCAGCTCGACGGCACCCAGAAGGGCTGGTGCGGGTCGCCGCAGAGGATCGGGCCACCGGTGCCGGTGCGCTCGGGCCGCAGCGCCCAGTTGTTGCTGCCGGTCGCGTCGTCGGTGCCGGCGGGGTGCGGCGGGGCGGCGCCCTCGTCGGGGACGATCAGGTTCTCCGACCCCTCCGGCGTGAGGAAGAAGTTGCGCAGCCGCTCGTCGGGCAGGAAGCGGGCGCATTCGGCGGCGGAGATGCGGTCGATGCGGCCGTTCAGCGACCACCAGATGCCGCGCCCGATCGCCACCAGATCGGCGACGGTGAAGGGCTCCGGCGCGTAGCCGAGCAGGCCGAACTCCGGCGGCAGCGCGCCGCGCATCGATCTCGATGCCGAAATTGATGCCGGCGACCATGGCGGCGGCGATGGCCTGCGGTCGACTCGATCCATCGCGCCCGCCTCACGGGCCGCGATGGCGGGAATGCCGACGGTGCGATGGGCGATGTCGCTCGCGAGATAGGCCGGCCCCATGATCTCCGCCTGCCGCCCGAGCGCACGGCGGCGCAGCCGGTCGATCTGCCACAGCCGATCCTCCGCCATGGCGACGCCGAGGCCGAAATAGAGGTCCTGGGTCGTCTCCGCATAGACATGCGGCACCCCCGCCCGATCCCGCAGGATCTCGACCCGCCTGCCGACCGGCCCCGCGCAGCATCCGATCCGCCGGCCGCGCGCATCTCCTGCATCGCCCCGACCCCTCCGGTTGGCGGCGACTATCGACAGGCCCGCCCACAGGGCAAGGCGGCGCCGGCGCATAGCGGGTTTCAAGCGGCACTTTGCCGTTCAAAACCCGCGAGGCCGAGTCGTATGGCGGCGTTATGCGAGCACCGGAGCGGAGCGGGCCACGAGCGCCGTGAGCACCGGAGCACAGCAGAACGCCGCCAGACGGCCGGCATCGTGGGTTTTGCAACGGCAAAGGAAAGTGGGAGGGCTTCTGTTGCCCGGTGCCCTCCCGTACCGCGCTTATCGCTTATGCAGCGACAGCGAGCGCCTCGATGTTATCGTTGGCACTTGTGTGTTGACCCGATAACGGCGGTATCATGCCGGGCAAAAGGTGGGTCTTTACCGCGCGTGTCGAGCCTGTTTCGCCCCCCTTGTCCATCCGGAGATGGTGGAGGCGCCGGGTACTGCCCCCGGGTCCACAACGCTTATTCCACGCACCGTTTATCGCCATAGCCGGCAAGCCGGCAGGGCCAATATAGGCATTCCCGCGGCGATGCGGTAGGGGGGACCATGCCCCTCACGCCGGAGCAACAGGAAGAAATCGAGTCGCTGCGCGGGGCGAGCGTGCCCACGCGCCGCGCCACCGTCCCCGCGCTCGAGGAGATGCTCTACCGCCCGATCCAGGTGCTCGATCACGGCTTCCTCCGGGTGATCGACTACATGGGCGACGATGCCGCCGTGGTGCAGGCGGCGCGCGTCTCCTACGGCCGCGGCACCAGGCGCGTCTCCGAGGACGCCGGGCTGATCCGCTACCTCATGCGCCACCGCCACTCGACCCCGTTCGAGATGTGCGAGATCAAGTACCACGTGAAGCTGCCGATCTTCGTCGCCCGGCAGTGGATCCGACACCGCACCGCCAACGTGAACGAGTACTCCGCCCGCTACTCGATCCTCGACCGCGAGTTCTACATCCCCGCCCCCGAGCACCTCGCCGCGCAATCGGCATCCAACCGGCAGGGCCGCGGCGCGGTGCTCGCGGGGCAGGAAGCCGAGTTCGTGCTCGGGCTCCTGCGCCGCGACGCGGCGCAGGCCTATGACGACTACGCGGCGATGCTGAACGAGGACGGCGACCCGACGCGGCAGGGCCTCGCCCGCGAGCTCGCGCGCATGAACCTGACGCTCAACACCTACACCCAGTGGTACTGGAAGACCGACCTGCACAACCTGCTGAATTTCCTCTCGCTGCGCGCGGACGCGCATGCGCAGTTCGAGATCCGCACCTATGCCGAGGCGATGCTCGAAACGGTGCGCGCGTGGGTGCCGGCGACCTTCGCCGCGTTCGCGGATTACCGGCTCGGCGCCGTGCAGTTCTCCGTCGGCATGCTGGCCGTGCTGCGGCGCATGCTCGAGGGCGAGCCGGTCGAGCAGAAGGAGAGCGGGCTCTCGAAACGGGAGTGGGCCGAGATGATGACGGCACTGGGTCGCCCTGCATGATCGTCTGCTTCGGCTCGATCAATCTCGACCTGATCTTCCCGGTGGACACGCTGCCCGGACCCGGCGAGACGCTGCTCTCGCCGATGGCGCGGCTCGAGCCCGGCGGCAAGGGCGGGAACCAGGCCTGCGCCGCCGCCCGCGACGGCGCGAGCGTGGTCATGGCCGGCGCGGTCGGACGCGATCCGCTTGCCGACGCGGCGCTCGCCGGGCTCGCCGGCGCCGGCGTCGATCTCGCCCGCGTCATCCGCGCCGACGCGACCACCGGCTGCGCCGCGATCTGCGTCGATCGCAACGGGCAGAACCAGATCGCGGTCGCCTCCGGCGCCAACCTGCACGCGCGCGCGGTTCAGGTGGAGGATTCGCTGCTCGGCCCCGAGACCACGCTCCTGCTGCAGATGGAAGTGGCCGCGGAAGAGACCGCCGCGCTGATCCGCCGCGCGCGCCGCGCCGATGCGCGCATCATCCTCAACCTCGCCCCGGCGGGGCCGATCGACGCGGATGCGCTGCGCCAGGTCGATCTCCTGGTCGCCAATGCCGGCGAGGCGGCCTGGCTCGGCGCACGGCTCGGCAGCGGCTTCAATGCCGGATCGCTGCACGAGGCGCTCGGCGTCGCGGTGCTCGTCACGCGCGGCGTCCAGGGCTCGGAATACGCGGCGCGCGAGGGACGGCTGATGATCGAGGCGCATGAAGTGGATGTCGGCCGACACCACCGCCGCCGGCGACTGCTTCACCGGCGTCCTGGCCGCCGCGCTTGACCGCGGCCTCGCCTTCCCCGCCGCGCTCCGTCGCGCCAATCTCGCCGGCGCACTCTGCTGCACCCGCGTCGGCACCCAGGCGAGCCTGCCGACGCGCGTCGAGACCGACGGGCTGCTCGACAAGTCGCCGCAAGCGACCTCGTCCGAGCCGGAGGTTCAGGACTGATCGCGCGCGGCGACCGCACCCAAGCGACGCCGCGAGGCGATCCACCCGCCGGCCCGCCCGTCGATCATCACCAGCCCCAGCGCCACCAACAGCATGCCGAGGAGCTGAACCGATGCGACCCGCTCGCCCAGCACGACGCTGCCGAGCAGCACGGCGCTGACGGGGATCAGGAGGGTGACGAGCGAGATGTTGGTCGCGCCCGCGGTCGCGAGGATGCGGAAGAACACGACATAGCCGAGCGCGGTCGAGAGCACGACCAGGCCGGCCATCGCCAGCCAGATCTCGGCGGTCGGAGCGGCATCGTTCCAGGGCGCGTCGACCGCGAGCATGAGCGGAAGCACCATGACGGCGGTGGTCGCCATCTGCCCGAACGCGCCGACGGTGGGCGGAATCCCGAGCGTCCGGAACCGCTTCCCCAGCGCATTCGCGCCGCCATAGGACATTGCCGCGCCGAGGCAGGCCAGCATCCCCGTGAGCGAGGCGCTCCCCGCATCCGTCGCGCCGAGGCGAAACAGCACGCCGACCCCGACCAGCGCCAGTGCCATGCCGGCGATCTTTCCCGCCGTCAGGGTCTCGTCGGCGCTGGTCACGCGGATGCCGAGGATCGAAAAGATCGGCGTGGTGGCGATGATGACCGAGGCGAGCCCGCTCGAAATCATCGTCTGTCCCCAGACGATCAGGCCGGCCGGGATCAGGTTGTTGAGCAGGCCCATGCCGCCGAACGCAGTCCAGCTCCGCCGATCGGCCGGAATCGCGATGCGCTGCGCGCGGAGGTAGGCGTAGATCAGCAGGGCGGCCGCCGCGAAGCGCAGAAAGACGATGGTCAGCGGCGGAAGGCCGGCGATCGCGATCTTGGAGAAGAAGAACGACCCGCCCCACAGCACGGAAAGCAGCAGCAGCAGCGCCCACTCGGTGCGCGACATGGTCGTTTCCCTGCCCATCGAAGACCCGCCTCGTTGCGCGGACCAGGATGGGGTCTGCTCCGTGACCGGTCTGGCCGAAACCGGACCTCATCCTCTGCGAACCTCGAGCGCATGTTACGTTGGGGCATGAACCGCGATCAGGTGACGACATTCGAGCGGGCGTGGCTCGCGCGCGATCCCGCCTTCGACGGCCGGTTCTTCGTCGGCGTCCGGACCACCGGCGTCTATTGCCGCTGCGTCTGCCCGGTGCGGCTGCCGTTCCGCCGGAACATCACCTTCCTGCCGAGCGCCGCCGCCGCCGAGGACGCCGGATTCCGCCCGTGCCTGCGCTGCCGACCCGAGACGGCGCCGTTCTGCCCGGCTTGGAAGGGAAGTCTGACGACAGTCGAGCGCGCGGCGCGGCTGATCATCGACGACGGTGCGCTCGACCGGGAGAATGGCTCCGTCGAGGCGCTCGCCGAGCGGCTCGGCATCACCGGCCGCCACTTGCGTCGCCTCTTTGCCCGCCATTGGGGCGCCTCGCCGGCCGCCGTCGCGCGCACCGCGCGGGTGCAGCGCGCCAAACGGCTTCTGGACACCACAGGCCTGCCGATTTCGGAGATCGCACTCGTCGCGGGATTTGGCAGCCTGCGCCGCTTCAACGCGGTGTTCTCGGCAACCTACCGGCGCCAACCCAGCGAACTGCGACGATCCGCACGAGCGAGCGCACGGCTCCTCCAGGATTGATGCCGTCGTGGCATTCCGCAATGGACCGATTTTCAAATCGCGCCAGCCGCGTCGGTTTTGGGATTGATTGCCCGCCCGATCGCAATGGATCGACGCCGCACCGTGTCGTTCCGCCGCTCTTCGCGGCCTCGCCGGATGGCGGCTTCGAATGGACGGCGGCGGTGCGCATCAACCAGACCCGCGCAACCCGCTCGCGCCCTGTCCCATCAGGCGTTGATCCCGACCGTCGCGGTGGCCGCGGACGGCACCGTCGTCGTGACCTACTATGATTTCCGCAACGACCGGCCCGGTGCCTCCACCGATGCGACCGATTTCTGGGCCGTGATCTGCAATCCGCTGACCTCGGCGGACAACTGCCAGGGCAATTCGGACCGGAGCAACGAGGTGCGGATGACCAACCACTCCTTCGACTGGAACCAGGCGCCGCTCACCACCTCGGGCGTGTTCCTCGGCGATTACATGTCGATGAAGTCGGTCGGACAGACGATCTACACGGTGTTCGGCCAGGCGGTCGGCCCGAGCCTCACCAACATCTATCTGCGCTCGCTGACGCTTCCGACAGCCGTCGCATCGAAGTAGCGGCACCCCGTCCTGCGGCCGGCATCGTCCGGCCGCAGGCGTCGTTCAGCTCACGACAAAGCGCGGCCCGGCCTGCTGGCCGCCCGCCACCCGCTCCCGCACGCGCCGCGCCAGTTCGCCGAATGCCTTCGCCGCGGCGCTCTCGGGGGCCGCAACCGTGATCGGCGTGCCGGCATCGCCCGAGGAGCGGACCTCGAGCAGCAGCGGGATCTCGCCGAGGAACGGCACGCCGAGCCGCGCCGCCTCGGCCCGCGCGCCGCCATGGCCGAAAATCTCGGCGCGGTGGTTGCAGTTCGGGCAGCAGAACCAGCTCATGTTCTCGACCAGCCCGAACACCGGCACATGCGTCTTCTCGAACATGCGCACGCCGCGGCGCGCGTCGGCGAGCGCCACGTCCTGCGGCGTCGAGACGATCACCGCGCCGGCGAGCGTCACCCGCTGCGCCATGGTGAGCTGCGCATCGCCGGTGCCGGGCGGCATGTCGACGATCATGATGTCGAGCTTCCCCCACTCGACCTGGCCCATCATCTGCTCGAGCGCGCCCATCACCATCGGGCCGCGCCAGATCATCGCGGTATCCGCATCGACCAGGAAGCCGATGGACATCGCCTTCAGCCCCCAGGCCTCGAGCGGGAGCAGCCGGTCGCCGCGCGCCTCCGGCCTCCTCGCGAGGCCCAGCATGCGCGGCAGGCTCGGGCCGTAGATGTCGGCATCGAGCAGGCCCACGCGCGCGCCCTGCGCCGCCAGCGCGACGGCGAGATTGACCGCAACGGTCGACTTGCCGACGCCGCCCTTGCCCGAGGCGACGGCGACGATCGCGCCAACATCGGGCAGCAGCCGCGCCGCCTGGCCGCGCGCGGTCGGCGGCTCCGGCGCGGGCGGCGCGCGATGCGCGGTCAGCACCACCGAGGCGTTGGTGACGCCCGGTTCGCGCGCCAGCACGCGCTCGGCCTCGCGCGCCACCGCCTCCATCGCGCTTGCGTGCGCCCGGTCGGTGCGCAGGCTCGCCTGCACCAGGCCGCCGTGCACCTGCACCCCCTCGACCAGGCCGGCGGCGACGAGGTCCTTCCCGGTGGCCGGATCGCGGATGGTGGCGAGCGCGGCACGGAGCGCGTCGGGGTCGGGCTGGGCCATCGGCTTGCATTACCAGTCTCCGCCGTCCTATGCACCCCGCCGCGCGCGTCCCGCCCCGAGAAGGCCCGACGGCCCCGCCCCGCAAGGGGCAGACAGCAAGCAGCGGACGGTCAGCAATGCCCTGGAACAACGGCAATCCCGGCGACGAGCACGGACATGATCCGTGGGGTGGCGGCCGCCGGCCCGGACGGCCGGACTCCCCGCGTGGCGGCTGGAGCGGCGGCCGGGCGAACGATGTCGATGCGATCATCGCGCGGCTGCAGGCCTGGCTGCGCGGCCTGCTGCCTGGCGGCTCGCCCGGACGGCGGGGATTGGTCGGCGTGGCGGTCCTGGTGGTGGTCGCGCTCTGGATCGCGAGCGGCGTCTATCACGTGCAGCCGGACGAGCAGGGCGTGGTGCTGCGTTTCGGCGCCTTCACCCGTCTCGTGCCGCCCGGGCTCGCCTACCACCTCCCCTGGCCGATCGAAACGGTGGAGTTGCCCGCCGTCACCCGCGTCAACCGGGTCGATATCGGCTATCGCGGCCCCGGCGCCAGCGAGGCTGCCACCGGGGCGCGCGACCTCGCCGGGCGCGACGTGCCGGCGGAAAGCCTGATGCTGACCGGCGACGAGAACATCATCGACATCAATTTCAGCGTGTTCTGGCACATCAGCAGCGCACCCGATTACCTGTTCAACACGCGCAATCCGGATCAGACCGTGAAGGACGTCGCCGAGAGCGAGATGCGCGAGGTGATCGGCCGCACGCCGATCGAGCCGGCGCTCACCGGCGCGCGCGCCAGCATCGAGCAGCAGGTGAAGGACGGCATGCAGTCGATCCTGAACCAGTACGGCACCGGCGTGGAAGTGACCCAGGTGCAGCTGCAGCGCGTCGATCCGCCGGCCGCGGTGATCGACAGCTTCCGCGACGTGCAGCGCGCCAACACCGATGCCGAGCGCATGCGCAACGAGGCGCAGTCCTACCGCAACGACATCGTCCCCCGCGCCCGCGGCGACGCGGCGGTGATCGTGGCGCAAGCGGACGCCGACCGGCAGGCCAGCATCGCCCAGGCAACGGGCGAATCGCAGCGCTTCCTCTCGGTGCTCAGCGCCTACGACACCGCCAAGGACGTGACGCTGCGGCGGCTCTATATCGAGACCATGCAGGCGGTGCTGTCGAAGGCGCAGACGCTGGTGCTGGACGACAACACCAAGGGCCTGCTGCCGTTGCTGCCGCTCAATGGCCTGACCGCGCCCCCGGCGCCCGCCGCAGCTTCTCCGGCGCCCGCTCCCGGAGCAGCACGATGAACCGCCCCACCATCATCGCCATCGCCGCCGTCTTCGTGCTGATGGTCCTTGCCGGCTCGTCGCTGTTCACCGTCGACCAGACGGAGCAGGCGCTGATCACCCAGTTCGGCCAACCGATCCGGCTGATCCAGCATCCCGGCCTGCACGTCAAGACGCCGTTCGTGCAGACCGTGATCCTGTTCGACCGCCGGCTGCTCGACTACAACATGCCGGGCGAGGAAGTGATCCTCGGCGAGGAGCGCCGGCTGATCGTCGATGCCTTCGCGCGGTTCCGCATCACCGACCCGCTGCGCTACTACCAGGCGGTGGGCGCGTCCGAGCAAGGCATCCGCGCGCGGCTCGATTCGGTGGTGAGCTCGAGCCTGCGCCGCGTGCTCGGCGGCGAGACGCTGCTCAACGTGCTCTCCACCAAGCGCGACGGAATCATGCAGCAGATCCGTTCCCAGGTGAACAACGAGATGACGGCGTTCGGCGTGCAGGTCGTCGACGTGCGCATCCGCCGCGCCGATCTGCCGCAGGAGAACACCGAGGCGATCCTCTCGCGCATGCAGTCCGAACGCGAGCGGGTGGCGCGGCAGGCGCGCGCCGAGGGTGCCGAGGCGGCGGCGAAGATCCATGCCGACGCCGATCGCGACCGCACGGTGCTGCTCGCCAATGCGCGCGCGCAGGCGGACAAGCTGCGCGGCGAGGGCGAGCACCAGGCGATCCAGACCTACGCGGCGGCGTTCCAGAAGGACCCGCAATTCTTCGCGATCTGGCGCACGCTGCAGGCGTACCGGGACTCGCTCGCCACCGGCAGCACGCGACTGGTGCTGACGCCGGACGACGATTTCCTGAAGCTGCTGAAGGCCGCGCCGACCTCCGCGCCGTAGCGGCGTCAGAAGCTGTTGCGCTCGTGATAGGTCTGCAGGAACTGCCGCACGCGCTTGTTGGCGCTCTCGTGGAAGACGTGACGCGGCGCTCCGTGATCGGCGATGCGGCCGCCGTCGAGGAAGGCGATCGTGTCCGCCACCTTGGCGGCAAAGCCCATCTCGTGCGTCACCACCATCATCGTCATGCCCGAGGCGGCAAGGTCGCGCATCACCTGCAGCACCTCGCCGACGAGCTCGGGATCGAGCGCCGAGGTCGGCTCGTCGAACAGCATGAGATCGGGCTCCATCGCGAGCGCGCGCGCGATCGCGACGCGCTGCTGCTGGCCGCCGGAGAGGCGCGCCGGATGCGCGCCCGCCTTGTCGGCGAGGCCGACCCGCGCCAGCACCTCGTGCGCGCGGCGCTCCGCCTCCGCGCGACGGCATGCGGCGCACCTGCACCAGCGCCTCGGCGACGTTCTGCAGCGCCGTCATGTGCGGCCAGAGATTGAAGTGCTGGAACACCATGCCGATCCGGCGGCGCAACGCGCGCAGGTCGCGCGCCCGCATCCGCCGGCCGCCGCCCGCATCGAGATAGCCCACCAGCTTTCCCTCGATGCGGATCTCGCCCTTCGTCGTAGGGCTCGAGGAAATTGATGCAGCGCAGCAGCGTGCTCTTGCCGGATCCGCTCGGCCCGATCAGGCACACCACTTCCGAGCGCTGCACCGCGAGGTCGATGCCGCGCAGCACCTCGTTGGCGCCGAATCGCTTGCGCAGGCCGGTGATGCGCACCATCAATGCGCGTCCGCGGTGAGAAACGCGGTGACGCGGCGCTCGGCGGCGCGGCCGCCCCAGGCGATCAGCTCGACCAGCAGCCAGTAGAACAGCGCCATCGCGAGGATCGCCTGAAACGCGGCGAAGGTCTCGGCGGCCATGGTCTGCATCTGGTACATGAGTTCGGGGACGGTGATGATGGAGAGCACCACCGTCTCCTTGGTGAGCACGATCAGCATGTTGACGAGCGCCGGCACGATCGCGACCAGCATCGCCGGCACCGCGATGCGGCGAAGCACGGCGAGCGGCGTCATGCCGAGCGAGATCGCCGCCTCGATCTGGCCCGGCGCCACCGCACGGAAGCCGCCGCGGAAGATCTCGGCGAAATAGGCGCTGCTGTAGAGCCCGAGACCGACGATGCCGGCGGTGATCGCGTCGAGCCGCAGCCCGATCGCGGGACCGCCGGCATAGAGCAGGAAGAGCTGCACGAGAAACGGCGTGCCGCGCAGGACCTCGACATAGGCGCGCAGCAGCCAGCGCAGCGGCGGCAGGGGAATGCGCTGCATGAGCGCGATCGCGAAGCCGAGCGCGACGCCGATCAGCGCGCCGGCGCCCCAGCACAGCACGGTGACGCCGAACCCCGAGGCGAGCAGCGGCCCGTAATGGCGGAACAGCGGGAAATCCATCAGGCGAGCGCGAGCCGGCGCTCGACCCGGCCGCCGAGAAACGCGATCGCGCTGCTGAGCACGAGGTAGAGCGCGGCGCAGGCGAGATAGATCTCGAGCGGGCGATAGGTCGAGGAGGCGATGTTCATGCTGACGCGGGTGAGTTCGGCGACGCCCACCACGGAAATCAGCGACGACGCCTTCAGCAGCAGGATGAATTCGCTGAAGAGCGGCGGCAGCGCGGTGCGGAGCGCCTGCGGCAGCAGGATGCGGCGCCAGATCGCGACGCCCGGGAAGCCGAGCGATTCCGCCGCCTCCGCCTGGCCGCGCGGCACGGCGCCGAGCGCGCCGCGCAAGATCTCGGAGACATAGGCGCCCGAGGCGAGGCCGAGCGCCGCCACCGCCGAAACCAGCGCCGGCAGGTTGAGCCCGATCAGCGGCAGGAAATCATAGATCAGCAGCAGTTGGACGAGCAGCGGCACGCCGCGGAAGAAGCTGACATAGGTGGCGCCGATCCGGCCGAGCAGGCGCCGCGACGACAGGCGGCAGGCGCAGACCACGACGCCGAGAACGAGGCCGAGCGCGATTCCGAGCAGCGAGACCCAGAGCGTCGTCCCCGCCGCCGCCAGAAGGTAGGGCAGCGCGTTGAGGACGACCTTGAGCCGCATGCGCGCGGGCGCCGGACGGCGCTCTCAGATCGAGGGCTGCGGCACCGTGGTGGGGAGCTTGCCGGTCTGGCCGAGCCACTTCTTCTCGATCGCGGCCATGCGTCCGTCATTGTCGAGCTTCACCAGCGCGGCGCTGATCGCCTCGACGAGCGACTTGTCGTCATCGCCGAGCCGGCCGACCCAGGAGAAATAGGTGGGCTTGCCGAACGGCGGCAGCACGACGGCGAAGGTGTCGGGGCGCTGCTGCGCAGCATAGGCGAGGTTGGGCAGCGAGTTGATCGAGGCGTCGAGCCGGCCGGCGGCGAGATCGGCGTAGGACTGGTTGTTGTCGATGTACTCCTTGATCACCGGCGGCTTCGGCAGGGTGGCGGCGAATTCCTTGAACTGCTGGAGCTGCGCGGTGCCCTTCTGGCCGCCCACATTCTTGCCGGCGACGTCCTGCGGCTTCTGGACACTCGCATCGTTCGCCCGCTTCATCAGCGCGGCGGTCGCCTCGGCGATCGGCACGGTGAACGCGTAGCGCTTCATGCGTTCCTGCGTGATTGTCACCGGGGCGATGCAGAAATCGAACTTCTTCGCGTCCAGCCCGGGCAGGATGCTGGTCCAGGGCAGGTCGATGTACTTGACCTTGACGCCGAGCTCCTTGCCGACCTCGTCGATCAGGTCGCGATCGACGCCGCGATAGACGCCGTTCTCGACATAGTCGAACGGCGGGAACTGCATCTCGGTCGCGACCACGAGCTCGCCGCGCTGCTTGACGTCGGCGAGCGTGTCGGCGAGGGCGCGCCGGCTCGCGAGCCCGACCCCGCCGAGCGCGGCGGTGCCGGTGAGCGCCAGGCGGAGCAGCGTGCGGCGCGAGGCGGTGAGGCGGGGGGTCGGGGTCATGGCAGGCCTCCATGCGGGGCTGAGGGCGGTGCCGCCCTCCATCGCCCGCACGGCTTTCCGATGCAAGATGGAAACAGCCCGGGGGCGCCGCACCGAATGCGCGAGGGGCGCATTTCCAGCCGGCTTCTACCGGCTCAGCACCTCGCGCAGCTTGGCCGCGAGATCGGCGGCGGTGAACGGCTTGGCCAGCAGCAGGTGCTGCGGGGCCTCGGCGGCGGGAAACGCCGCGAGCGCGTAGCCGGAGGTGAACAGGACGCGCAGGCCCGGCCGCCGGCGCAGCGCCGCGGCGGCGAGCTCGCGCCCGTTCATTCCGCCGGGCAGGCCCACATCGGTGAACAGCAGGCCGACATCCGGATTGCGGTCGAGCTGGTCGAGGGCCGCCGCGCCGTCCGCCGCCTCGACCACCGCATAGCCGAGCTCGCGCATCGATCGCGTGCTGTGCGCGCGCACCGCGGCATCGTCCTCCACCACCAGCACGGTCGCGCCGGCGGCGCGCAGTTCATCATGGCCGGCGGCGCGCAGTTCATCACGGCCGGCGGCGCGCAGTTCATCATGGCCGGAAGCGCGCAGCCCATGATGGCCGTCCGCCCGCGGGGGCGTCGCGGCATGGGCGGGCGCGGCATCGGCGACGGACGTGGCGGGATTGCGGCGCGGCAGGTAGATGCGCACCGTCGTGCCCTCCCCCTGCGTGCTGTCGATCCGCACATGCCCCCTCGACTGCCGGACGAAGCCGTAGACCTGGGACAGGCCGAGGCCGGTGCCGTGGCCCACATCCTTGGTGGTGAAGAACGGCTCGAAGGCACGCTCGATGGTGACCGCATCCATCCCGCTGCCGGTATCGGCGACCGCGATCATCACATAGGGCGAGCTGCCCCCCTCGGCTTCCGCGAGCTCGCGGTTGGCGGTGCTGATGACCAGCCGGCCGCCGCTCTCCATCGCGTCACGGGCGTTGACCGCAAGGTTGATCACGGCGTTCTCGAGCTGGTTCGGATCGGCCTCGGTGACACAGAGATCCGGCGCCAGATCGAGCCGCAGCGCCACCTTCTCGCCGAGCGTCCGCCGCAGCATGTCCGACATGCCGGAGACCAGGCGGTTGGCGTCGATCGGCTTCGGGTCGAGCGACTGCCGGCGGGAGAAGGCGAGCAGCCGCTGGGTCAGCGTCGCCGCCCGGCGGGCGCCCTGCATCGCATTCTCGGCCGCGCTGCGGATGCGCTCGGGCGACGGCCCTTCGGGGCGCGCGACCTGACGCTGGATGATGTCGAGCCCGCCCATCACCACGGTCAGCAGGTTGTTGAAGTCGTGCGCGACGCCGCCGGTGAGCTGGCCGACCGCCTCCATCTTCTGGGCGTGGCGCAGCGCCTCCTCGGCGCGCGCGCGCTCCTCGATCTGGCGCAGGAGCTGACGGTTCAGCTCGGCGAGCTCGGCGGTGCGCTCGATCACGCGCCGCTCGAGCGTCTCGTTCAGGCGCTGCAGCGCCTGCTCGGCGCGCGTCCGGGTGTCGATGTCGGCCGTGGTGCCGACCCAGCTCAGGAGTCGACCGGGCTCGCCATCCTCCTCCGGCCCGAGGATCGGCACCCCGCGCGTCAGCATGGTGCGGTATTCGCCGTCGCCCATCCGCACGCGATGCTCCAGCTCGAGCAGGCTCTTGCCCACCGCCGCCTCGCGCCAGGCGGCGCGCATGCGGTCGCGGTCCGCGGGATGGACGAAGCCGAGCCAGTTCCAGCCCCGATACGCCGCGAACGGCGCGCCGGTGAGGTGCTCGAAGCCGGGCTGATGGTCGCGGAACCGGCCCACCGCGTCCGCCGTCCACATGATCGAGCCGGTCGCGCCCATCAGGATCCGGAGGCGCTCCTCGCTGTCGCGGAGCGCGCGGTAGCTCGATTGCAGCGCGCGCTCGACCCGCTCGCGCTCCTGCCGCTCGCGCGCCTCGGCGAGGGCGCGCGTCACCGCCATCGGCAGCTTGCGCAGGCGCTGCTTGAGCACGTAGTCGGTCGCGCCCTGCTTCAGGCACTCGACCGCGTTGTCCTCCCCGAGCACGCCGGAAACGAAGATGAACGGCGTCGCCGGCACGCGCTGGCGCGCGATCGCGAGGGCCTGCACGCCGTCGAAGCTCGGCAGCGCATAGTCGGCGAGGATCAGGTGATAATCGCCCGCCTCCAGCGCCGCGACGAATTCCTCGCGCGTGGTGACCCGATGCAGCGTGAACGGGATCGCCGTCGAGCGCAGGTATTCGGCGACGAGCTCGGCATCGACCGCG
Source organism: uncultured Alphaproteobacteria bacterium (assembly GCA_963822815.1). Lineage (GTDB taxonomy): Bacteria > Pseudomonadota > Alphaproteobacteria > Acetobacterales > Acetobacteraceae > CAWGJC01. Next base: position 106,618 of record CAWGJC010000015.1, on the reverse strand, counting down.
CTGTCCTCGAGATGCAGGATGCGCGTGCCGGAGGTGACGGGGGCATCGCTGCGTCCGGCCACACCGGCGGCGATCTCGGTCACGAGGCCACGCCCGCGGATGGTCCGGGACGCGCCCCCCGACGCGAGGTCGAACCGCCGGTCATGCCGGCATCGCCGGACGCCCCCGGCTCGAGTTCCACATCGCTCGGGTCGTCCCCGACCGGAAGGATCGCGTGCGGCGCATCCGACATGCCTACCCCGTCGCTCCGCCCGTCGCGTTGTCTCCCCGCCGGCGGCGGGGAAGGAGAAAAACAGGCCGGCGCCCTTGCCAGGGGAACCCTTCGCCGAGGTGGTGCCGCCGTGCCGCACGACAATGCGCCGCACCTTCGCGAGCCCGATGCCGGCGCCTTCTCGTCCATGCGCGGGCGCCGGAGGACGCCGAACCGCTCGTCAGCATAGGCGATGTCGAAGCCGGCGCCATTGTCTCGCACCGCAAACGGGCCGACCCCCGGGCCCGGCGCGGGCGGGAACGGCGTGGCCGCACCCTTCCGTGATCGTCGGCCGGCGCCCAAGTTGACGCCGGGCGGGAAGGCTGCCACCAACCCGCGCCGCGCCGCCGGCCGCTGCCCGGCACTCTCCGTTCCGTCCTGGGATCCGCCATGACCGAGTCTTCCCGCCCCTCCCGCACGACCTTCTCGGACGATCCCGAGCCCGATCCGGAGACTCCCGATGTGCCCGAGCCGCAGGGCCCGGAACCGAAGGAGCCGGACGACAACCGCACCCTCGCCTCGCCGATCAACGAGCTCGAGAGCCGGCTCTTCAACCAGCGCAAGGTGCTGATCTTCGGCGCGATCAACGACCGCGTGGCGCGCGACGTCACCGGCCGGCTGCTGGCGCTTGCCGGCAGCTCCGAGGCGCCGATCGACGTCTACATCAACTCGCCCGGCGGGCACGTGGAGAGCGGCGACACCATCCACGACATGATCCGCTTCGTCGATCCGATCGCGCCGGTGCGGGTGATCGGCACCGGCTGGGTGGCGAGCGCCGGGGCGCTGATCTTCCTCGGCGGCGCGCGCGACCGTCGCTTCTGCCTGCCCAACACGCGCTTCCTGCTGCACCAGCCGATGGGCGGCGTGCGCGGGCCGGCGGTCGACATCGACATCGAGGCGCGCGAGATCATCAAGATGCGCGAGCGGCTCAACGTGCTGATCGCGCGCGAGACCGGGCAATCGCTCGAGAAGGTCGAGCTGGATACCGACCGGAACTACTGGATGAGCGCCGAGGAAGCGATGGCATACGGCATGCTGGACCGCATCATCTCCAGCGTGAAGGAGCTGGGAGCGCTCGCTTCGTAGGGCGATATCGGCCGGACCGGCATCGGTCCGGCTGCCCAGGCCGCGCCGCACAAGGGGGCCCCCGCGCGCCGAACCGCCGAAGGGCGCCACGCCAGGCCGGGACCGCCCCGGGAGGAGGCGGCCCCGTTCCGCTTGGCGAAGTCGCGTGTCGGCCTGATCCGCGATGCCCGCTACGGCGGTCCCCTGACGTGGCGACCGGCAGGGTGGCGGAGAATCCTTGCCGGCCCGTTAACAGGCGGAAGGATCAGGCGAGACCCGGATTGAGCGCGCGGCAGCGCTGGTCGAAGCCGTCGGAGACGAATTGCGGCCGCTTGTAGAGGCCGGCGATCCAGCTCGCCACCATGCAGAGCTCCTCGAGCCGCAGCACCTCGTTCAGCACCTGCTCGGGAAAGCGGATGCGGAAGGCGTCGGCGACCGCCTCGACCACCTGTTCGACCTGCTCGAGGGACAGTCCGAGCTCGGTCTCGAGTTGGGCGTGGCGCACGAGGCGCGCTTCCTCGATGCCGAAATCGTCGCGGATCAGCTTCACGATCCAGCGGAACATGTTCATCCAGTTCTTGACGTCGTCGGTGGATCGCGACATGGGGCTGGGGCCGGGCTCCGCGGGGTTCCCGAATAGCCCCGCCGGTTTAAGGCGGGGTAAACCCCGTCACGAGCGGCGGCCGGTATGGGTGTGGTGGGTGTCGCGCTCGCCGCCGCCGCCGGAGACCCGGCTGCGGTCCGGATTGGTGGGCTCGCCCGGGGTCGGTCCGGCATCACCGCCATCGCCCTTGTGGCCGGTCTCCTGCCGGTTCTTGCCTGGGTGCTCGCGGTCCTGATGGCTGCTGCCCGGGCCGCCGAAGCGCTCGGTGTCGGGGTGCTTCGTGCTCATGATCAGCGGTCCTGCTGCAAGCCCTTGTTGGTGGTGTTCTGCTTGACGTTCCCCTGCCGGCCCTGCTCGGCAAGATTGCGGTCGCGATCCTGCGTCCGGCCCTTCTCCGCGGTCTCGGGATGGTGTGGCGAGGTTTGTGGCCCCTTCCGGCTCTGCTGTTCCGGCGGAACCGGCGGAAGATGCGAGGTCATGCGTGCGTCCCTTCTCAGCTGGGCAAGGGAAGGAACGGCTGGCGGCGCGGATGGTTGTGCCGCCTCGGCCCTTTCCCCATCTCGGGGGCACGCGGTATGGGAAGCCCCGGTTTGAGCGAGTGAGCGGAATGGCCGAGGACAAGGCGGCGGAAAGCCTGCTGCCCTATGACGAATGGACCGAGGCGGCGCTGCGCCAGGTGATGGTGCGCGCCCTCGCCTTCGCGGGCCATAACGGCCTGCCGGGCGAGCATCATTTCTACATCACCTTCCGTACCACCTATCCCGGCGTGCAGATCCCGCCGCGCCTGCTCGCGCAGTATCCGGAAGAGATGACGATCGTCCTGCAGCACCAGTTCTGGGACCTGAAGATCGACGAGGCCGCGCGGCAGTTCAGCGTCGGCCTCTCCTTCGGCGGCGTGCCGGCGACGCTCGTGGTCCCGCTCGACGCGGTGGTGCAGTTCGCCGATCCGCATGTCCGGCTCGGCCTGCGCTTCCGCCCCGTGGAGCCGGCGGAGAGCCTGCCCGCGCCGTCGGCCGGCCCGGTGGCACTGGTTCCTCCCGAGCGCGACGACGTGCCCGCCCCGGCGGCGGAGGAGAAGCCGGAAACTCCGCAGGTGGTGAGCCTCGACGCCTTCCGCCGCCGTCCGCCGCCGAAGAGCTGACGGGAGCCCGCCATGACCGTCCCCGGCCCCCGCCCATCCGACTTCCTCTACGCGCCGATGTTCCCGCTCGGCCACGAGCCCATCGAGTGGAAGCGGCTCGACATCGCCGGCATGCGCCTCGCGGCGTGCGACGGCCGAAGCGTGTTGCGCATCGCCCCCGCGGCGCTCACTGCGCTCGCCTTCCAGGGCTTCCACGAGGTCTCGCACCTGCTGCGGCCCGGCCATCTCGCCCAGCTCCGCCGCATCCTCGACGATCCCGAGGCGTCGGAGAACGACCGTTTCGTGGCGCTCGACCTCCTGAAGAACGCCAACATCGCGGCCGCCGGCGTGCTGCCGATGTGCCAGGACACCGGCACCGCGATCGTGTTCGGCAAGAAGGGCCAGCGCGTCTGGGTGGAGGGCAACGAGGAGGAGGCGATCGCGCGCGGCGTTCACCGCACCTACACCGAGACCAATCTCCGCTACTCGCAGATGGCGCCGCTCGGGACTTTCCAGGAGGTCAACACCGGCAACAACCTGCCGGTGCAGTTCGACATCATGGCCGCGCCGGGCGAGGACCACGCGGACGAGTTCCACCTGATGTTCGTCGCCAAGGGCGGCGGCTCGGCGAACAAGACGCTTCCTGTTCCAGGCGACGCCCGCGATCCTCAACCCGGTGAAGCTGATCGCCTTCCTCAAGGAGAAGATCCTCACCCTGGGCACCTCGGCCTGCCCGCCCTATCACCTCGCGATCGTGATCGGCGGCCTCTCGGCCGAGCAGACGCTGAAGACGGTGAAGCTCGCCTCGACGCGCTGGCTCGACGCGCTGCCGGAGAGCGGCAGCCGCGCCGGTCATGCGATCCGCGACCAGGCACTGGAGGACCAGGTGCTCGCGCTGACCCGCGAGCTCGGCATCGGCGCGCAGTTCGGGGGAAAATACTTCTGCCACGACGTGCGGGTGATCCGGCTGCCGCGGCACGGTGCCAGCCTGCCGATCGGCATCGGCGTCTCCTGCAGCGCCGATCGCCAGGTGCGCGCGAAGATCACGCCCGACGGCGTGTTCCTCGAGCGGCTGGAGACCGAGCCGGCGAAATACCTGCCGGAGACCTCGAGCGAATCGCTTGGCGGCGAGGTGGTCGCGATCGATCTCGATCGTCCGATGGCGGATATCCGTGCCCAGCTCTCGGCACATCCGATCCGCACGCGCGTTGCCCTCACCGGCACGATGGTGGTGGCGCGCGACATCGCGCACGCGAAGCTCAAGGAACGGCTCGATCGCGGCGAGGGATTGCCCGCCTACATCAGGGATCACCCGGTGTATTACGCCGGCCCCGCGAAAACGCCGGAGGGCTATGCCACCGGCAGCTTCGGCCCGACCACGGCCGGGCGCATGGACAGCTACGTCGCCGGGTTCCAGGCAGCGGGGGGCTCGATGGTCATGCTGGCGAAAGGCAACCGCTCGCGCGCGGTGCGCGACGCCTGCAAGGAGCACGGCGGCTTCTATCTTGGCAGCATCGGCGGCGCCGCGGCGAAGCTCGCGCGCGACTGCATCCGCCATGTCGAGGTGCTGGAATATCCCGAGCTCGGCATGGAGGCGGTGTGGCGCATCCGCGTCGAGAATTTCCCTGCTTTCATCATCATCGATGACAAGGGCAATGATTTCTACGAGGGTTTGGGCTGATGCGGTTCACCGTCGATCGCATCGACCATGTCGTGCTGAACTGCCGGGACGTCGAGATCACCGCGTCCTGGTACCAGCGCGTGCTCGGCATGGAGCGCGAGGTGTTCGGCGAGGAGCGGCGCACCGCGCTGAAATTCGGCGGGCAGAAGATCAACCTGCGGCCGGCGGATGCCGATCCCGCGAAGTGGATCGGGGCCGCGAACACCGGCGCCGGATCGGGCGATCTCTGCTTCATCACCACCGTCGGCTGGGACGAGGTGGCCGCGCATCTGCACGATTGCGGGGTGATGATCGAGGGAGGCCCGGTGCCGCGCATCGGTGCGCTCGGGCCGATGAAGTCGATCTACTGCCGCGACCCGGACGGCACGCTGGTTGAGATCGCCTCCTACCTGGCGCCATCGACTCTCGGCCTGGCGGCGTTCGCCTGCTATCTCGCCTCGATCCCGCTCGCCAACTGGATGATCTATCATGTCGGGTTCTGCGCCGCGAACGCGCCGTGCGTGATCCCGGTGGCGCCGCTGCCGCATGGCGCGCTGATGGCGCCCTCGGGCGTGCTGATGGCCGGATTCGCGCTCGTGCTGCGCGACGTGGTGCAGCGCTGCCTCGGGCTCGCCTGGGGACTGGCCGCGGTGTTCGCCGGCGCCGCGCTCTCGGCGCTGGTCGCCCCCGCCGCCCTGGTGTTCGCCTCGGCAGTGGCGTTCCTGGTCAGCGAGCTCGCCGATTTCGCGGTCTACACCCCGTTGCAGCGGCGCGGGCTCGTGCTCGCGGTGATCGCCTCCGCGGCGCTCGGTCTCGTCATGGATTCGGTCGTCTTCCTGGCACTCGCCTTCGGCAGCCTCGCCTTCCTGCCCGGCCAGATCGTCGGCAAGGCCTGGGCGGTACTGGTGAGCGTGCCGCTGATCCGCCTGCTGCGTCGGCTGGCCCCGTCGCCTGCGTGAAACTCTCCGAGTTCGACTACGATCTGCCACCGGACCGGATCGCGCAGCACCCCGCGCGGCCGCGCGACGCGGCGCGCCTGCTCGTCGTCGGCGAGACGCTGCAGGACCGCAGCATGCGCGAGCTGCCCGTGCTGCTCCGCGCCGGCGACATCCTGGTCGCCAACGACACGCGCGTGATCCCGGCGCAGCTCGAAGCGCGCCGTGGCGAAGCGCGGATCGGCATCACGCTCGATCAGCCGCTCGCCGACGGGTCCTGGCACGCGCTCGCGCGCAACGCGCGCCGGATCGCGCCGGGGGACACGCTGCGTTTCGCCGGCGGTCTCGCCGCGGAGGTGCTGACGCGCGACCCGGACGGCGGCGTCACGCTGCGCTTCGATAGCGGTGGCGCGGCGTTCGGCGACGCTTTGCACGCGGCCGGCGCGCTCGCGCTGCCACCCTACATCGACCGCCCGAAAGGCCCGACGGAGGCCGATCGCAGCGATTACCAGACGGTCTTCGCCACCCGGGAGGGCGCGGTCGCCGCGCCGACCGCCGGGCTGCATTTCACGCCCGACCTGCTCGTCGCGCTCGATTGCGCCGGCATCCGCCGCACGACCGTGACGCTGCATGTCGGCGCCGGCACCTTCCTCCCCGTCCGCGCCGACGACGTGACGCAGCACCGGATGCACCGCGAGCGCGGCGAAGTCACCGCAGCAACCGTGTGCGCGATCGCGGAAGCGCGTCAGGCCGGCGGGCGCGTGCTCGCGATCGGCACCACGACGCTCCGCATTCTTGAAACCGCCACCGACGAAGCCGGCGTGCTGCGTCCCTTCGCCGGCACCACCGACCTCTTCATCCTGCCCGGCTATCGCTTCCGCACCGTCGATCTGCTGCTCACCAATTTTCACCTGCCGCGCTCGACGCTGCTGATGCTGGTCTCCGCCTTTGCCGGGAGCGAGCGCATCCGCGCGGCCTACGCGCATGCGATCGATGCGGGCTACCGCTTCTACTCCTATGGCGACGCGACCTTGCTGGAACGCGCATGAGCTTCCGCTGGCATTGCGACGCGACCGACGGCGCCGCGCGCGCCGGCACGCTGACAACCGCGCACGGAACCGTGGAAACGCCGGTGTTCATGCCGGTCGGCACCGCGGCGACGGTGAAGGCGATGACCGCGGAGGCGGTGCGCGCGACCGGCGCCAGGATCGTGCTCGGCAACACCTACCATCTGATGCTGCGCCCGGGCGCCGGCCGCGTCGCGGAATTCGGCGGGCTGCACCGGATGATGGACTGGCCCGGCCCGATCCTCACCGATTCCGGCGGGTTCCAGGTGATGTCGCTCGCCAAGCTGCGCCGGCTCGACGAGGACGGCGTCACCTTCCAGAGCCATCTCGACGGCACCCCCCACTCGCCTGACGCCGGAGCGCGCGACCGAGATCCAGCATCTGCTCGATGCCACCATCACGATGGTGCTCGACGAGTGCACGCCGTTTCCCGCGACCGAGGCGGAGGCGCGCGCCTCGATGGAGCGCTCGATGCGCTGGGCCGCGCGCTGCCGCACCGCCTTCATCGCGCGTCCCGGCTACGCGCTGTTCGGCATCGTGCAGGGCGGCACCTATCCGCGAGCTGCGCCGCGCCTCCGCCGACGCGCTGACCGCGATCGGCTTCGACGGCTATGCGATCGGCGGACTCGCGGTGGGCGAAGGCCAGGCCGCGATGTTCGACGTGCTCGACGTAACCGTCCCCGCCCTTCCGGCCGACCAGGCCGCGCTACCTGATGGGCGTCGGCACGCCCGACGACATGATCGGCGCGGTCGCGCGCGGCGTGGACATGTTCGACTGCGTGATCCCGACCCGCGCCGGCCGCACCGCCCGCGCCTACACCTCGCGTGGCGTGCTGAACCTGCGCAATGCCCGCTTCGCCAGCGAACGGGGCCCGCTCGACCCCGACTGCGCCTGCCCCGCCTGCACGCGCCACCCGGCCGGCTATCTGCACCACCTCTTCCGTGCCGGGGAGATGCTCGGCCCGATGCTTTTGACCTGGCACAACCTCCACTACTATCAGGCGCTGATGCGCGGGCTGCGCGCGGCCATCGTCGCCGGCGGGCTCGCCGAGCACAGCGCCGCGCTGCGCGCCGGCTGGGGCAGCGCGCCGGCCGGCTGAGGAGCCCGCACATGCCGCACGGCGAGCACGACCACCAGCATGATCACGGGCACCCGCCGGCCCGCTACGACACCGCCTTCGCGATCGGCGTCTCGCTCAACCTCGCCCTCGTCATCGGCCAGGTCGTGTTCGGCCTGCTCGCCGGCTCGCTCGCGCTGATCGCCGATGCCGGCCACAATCTCGGCGACGTGCTCGGGCTCGTCCTTGCCTGGGTCGCCGCCGTTCTCGGCCGCCGCCCGCCGACGGAGCGCCGCACCTACGGGTTCGGCCGCTCCTCGATCCTCGCCGCGCTGGCCAATGCGGTGGTGCTGCTGATCGGTGTCGGCGCGATCGTGCTGGAAGCCATCCGGCGCCTTCTCTCCCCGGCCCCGGTCGCCGGGCTCACCGTGATGTGGGTCGCGCTGGCGGCGATCCTGGTCAACGGGTCCACTGCCTACCTCTTCATGCGCGGCCGCGGGCAACGACGTGAACATCCGCGGCGCCTTCCTGCACATGGCGAGCGACGCGCTCGTCTCCTTCGCCGTGGTGGTCGCGGCGCTGCTGATCCATTTCACCGGCTGGACCTGGCTCGACCCGGCGATCAGCCTCGTCATAGCCGACCGTCATCACCGTGGGGACCTGGAACCTGCTGACCGAATCGCTCGATCTGGCGATGGACACGGTGCCGGTGAGCATCGACCGCGCCGATGTCGAGGCGTATCTCGCCGCCCTTCCCGGGGTCATCGAGGTCCACGACCTGCATATCTGGGGCCTGAGCACGACCGAAACCGCGCTCACCGCGCATCTCGTCCGCCCCGGCGCCGGCATCGACGACCACTTCCTGCACGAGGTCCGCGCGACGCTGCACCATCGCTTCCGCATCGGCCACACCACCGTGCAGGTGGAGACCGGCGATCCCGCGCATCCCTGCGCCCTTGCGCCCGCGCAACGTGATCTGATGGAAAAGCTCACCCAGCTCGGGCGCCCGACCGCACTCCCCGCCAGCCCCGGGGAGGCGGATCTCGAGCGCATTCCCTCGCCGGAACCCGATCTCGCCTATCTCGTCCGCTTCACCGCGCCGGAGTTCACCTGCCTCTGCCCGATCACCGGCCAGCCGGATTTCGCGCATCTCGTGATCGACTACGTGCCAGGCGAATGGCTGGTGGAAAGCAAGTCGCTGAAGCTCTATCTCGGCAGCTTCCGCAACCACGGCGGCTTCCACGAAGCGACGACGCTCGCGATCGGGCGTCGGCTCCGCGACACGCTCGCGCCGCGCTGGCTCCGCATCGGCGGCTACTGGTATCCGCGCGGCGGCATGCCGATTGACGTGTTCTGGCAGACCGGCGCGCCGCCCGACGGCGTGTGGCTGCCGGCGCAGGAGGTCGCGCCCTATCGTGGCCGGAGCTGACCCGAAACCGCTGATCCGCCAGAAGGCGCTTGCCCTCGGCTTCGATGCGGTCGGTTTTGCGCAGGCAGCGCTCGGTCCGGAAGCCCGCGCCCGCCTCGCCGATTTCCTCGCCGCCGGCCAGCATGGCGACATGGGCTGGATGGCGGAGCGCACCGAAGCGCGCGCCGATCCGCGCGTGCTCTGGCCGGAGGCACGGAGCGTGATCGCGCTCGGCCTCTCCTACGCACCCGCGGACGATCCGCTGGCGACGCTCGCCCGGCCGGATCGCGGCAACATCTCGGTCTATGCCCGCAACCGCGACTACCACGACGTGGTGAAGGGCCGGCTCAAGCACCTCGCGCAGTTCATCGTCTCCCGCTTCGGGCCGGGCGCGAAAGTGTTCGTCGACACCGCGCCGGTGATGGAGAAGCCGCTCGCCGCGCGCGCCGGGATCGGCTGGCAGGGCAAGCACACCAACCTCGTCTCGCGCGCGCACGGCTCCTGGCTGTTCCTTGGCGAGATCTACACGAGCCTGGCGCTCGCCCCCGACGAGGCGCACGCGGACCGCTGCGGCACCTGCACGCGCTGCCAGGTCGTCTGCCCCACCAACGCGTTCCCGGCGCCGTACCGGCTCGATGCGACGCGCTGCATCTCCTATCTCACGATCGAGCATCGCGGTCCGATCCCGCACGAGTTTCGCGCCGCGATCGGCAACCGCATCTATGGCTGCGACGACTGCCTCGCCGTCTGCCCGTGGAACCGCTTCGCGCGCGCGACCGCGGAGGCGAAACTCCGCGCCCGCCCCGATCTCGTCGCGCCCGACCTCGCGGAACTCGCGTCGCTCGACGATGCCGCCTTCCGCGCCCGCTTCGCCGGTTCTCCGGTCAAGCGCATCGGCCGCGGCCGCTTCCTGCGCAACGTGATGATCGCGATCGGCAATTCCGGCGATGCGCGGCTGCGCCCGCACGCCGCGCGCCTCACCGCCGATCCCGACCCGGTGGTCGCCGAGGCCGCCGCCTGGGCGTGCCTGCGGCTTGCCGGCTGATGCTGGTCAAGAAGAGCTTCTCCCTCGCCGGCCACCGCACCAGTGTCGCGCTCGAGCCGGAGTTCTGGACGGTGCTGGCGGCGCTCGCCGCATCGCGCGGCCGCACGCTTTCCGGCCTGGTCGCCGAGACCGACGCCGACCGCGACCCCGCCCAGCCGCTCGCCTCGCGGCTGCGCGTGCTCGCGCTCGCCGCCGGGCCGAAATTAACCATCGGGTAAGCCTGATCGCGGAAACATCGGGCCACGGCAAAACCGCCGACCGAAGGGATCGCCCGATGAATTTCGCTCTCGCCGCCTTCTCCCCCGCCGAGCCCGCTGCGTCCGTGGTGCTGAGCCCGCTGGTCCTTGCCGACCGGCTGATCACGCTCGCCAAGGAGGCCGACCGCAGCGGCTTCGTCGTCACCGCCGACCGCCTCGTGCACCTCGCCAACGCGATCTGGGACAACGGCCCGAACGCCCAATGACCTGCAGGGCAGTGACCCTCAGGGCCGCGCGTCGGCGTTGACGGGGCGCCGCGCGAGCCAGGCGGTGAGGCCCGCGAGTTCCGGCACGCGCCGGGGCGCCGCGAAGGAGCCCGCCACCAGCACGCCGATCCCGGGGGCTCCCGCGCCGGGGTGCAGCGCAAGTTCGAGATCGAACAGTTGGCCGGCGAGGTCGACGGTGCCGGTCGCCTGCGCGTCCCCCGCATCCGCCTGCATCGTCGCGTCGGTGAGGGTGAGCTCCCCGCCGGCGATCCGTCCCGCGAGGGCGAGACGTCGCACCGGTGACGTGCCGCCGGCGAGGACGGCGCGCACCGTCGGCCCGATATTCGTCCGGTCCTGCGCTGCCAGCGCCTGACGCAGCCCCGGCAGGTCGAAGCCCGATAGCCGCCCATCCGTGAGCACGCCGCTGGCGGTTCCCGACAGCGTCGCCAGCAGCGCCGCCGGACTGTGGCCGGAGGCAGCGAGCTTTGCCGTGAGATCGAGCGTGCCGGCTTCCAGATCGAGCGGCAGGCCGAAAAGCGGCCCGTCAAGGATGAGCCCGCTCAGCTTCCCTTCGGCGTGGACGGCCGGCGGATCGCGGGCCGCGTCGAGCGCCACCGCGCCGGTGAGCGTCCCGGTCCCGAGCGTGGCGGCGAACCCGTCGAGCCGCGCCATCGCGCCATCGAGGACAAGGGTCGCCCTTGCCTGCGCGCAGGAGCGGCCGATCGCCGACCAGCACCTGCCCGGCCTCGATGCCGAGCGAACCCTTCCAGCCGGGCATGGCGGCGAGCCAGTCGAGAACGGGCAGCGGATCGGTCCCGTGCGCCCGCGGCAAGCGGAATCGGCAGCCGCTCGGCACGGATGCGACCGGCGAGCACCGGGCCGGGCCGCACGGCGAGCCGGCCGGCGAGATGCATCATCCCGGCGGTGAGGTCGATGTCCTCCGCGGTCAGGCTGGTCGGCGTGCCCGCGAGATCGGTGCGCAGCGCAAGCGAGCCGTCGCCGATCCAGTTCGCGGCATGCGGCAGCCCGAGCATGCGCAGCAGCCGCGGCGCGCCGGGATGGCGGAGGGCGAGCGGCCCGCTCCAGGCGAGACTCGCCAGGTCGAGCGTCGGCGCCGCCTCCAGATGGGCGTCACCGAGATCGAGCCCGAGCTGCAGGTTCAGCGCCTCCGGCCGCCCGGACGCGGTCACGGCGAGCCGCGCCGGACCGTGCATGAGCCCCGCCGGCACCTGCCAGCCGGCCGGGATCAGCCGGGACGCGGCGGCGAGGTCGTCGGTCGCGAGGTCCAGGCGCGCGCCGTCGAGCCGCCCGTCCGCCAGCGCGAATTCCGCCTGCGCGTGCACCCCGTCCAGGCTGCCCTCGGCCCGTTGCAGCGTGAGCTTGCCCGGGCTGAAGGCGGCATCGAGGGTGAACGGGGCGACGGCGGCGCCGTGCCACACCGCCCGGCGGGCGTGCAACCGGAGATCGAGGTCGAAATCGCCCAGCCCCCCTGCCCAGGTCGTGGCAGCGGGATCCACGCCGCGCAGCCACGGATCGAGATCGAGGCGATCGAGGCTGATGCCGGCGCTGATCGCCGGCCGATCGCCGCCGCGCAGGTCGAGCTTCCCGCTCAGCGCCCCGCCATCCAGCGTGCCGCTGATCCCGGCGAGCGTCGCCCGCCCGGCGCGCAGCGCGAGCCGCCCCGCGAGATCCGCGCTCCGCATCGCCTGCGCCGGGAACGCGCCGAGCGGAATCCGCCCGAGCCCGGCGAGCCAGCGCAGCGTGGTCGGCAGATCGGGGGCGGCCAGCCGCACATCGCCATCGAATTCGGGAGACACGCCCGCCGCGCGCAGCAGGCGGCCGTCCAGGCGAAAACTGGCATCGCCCGGCAGGGTCGCCGTGGCCTCGCGCACGCCGAGCGCGGCCGGGGTGACGTCGAAGGCCGCGCGCAGGTGCCGCAGCGTGCCGCCGGCGAGCGTCGCCGCCTCGGCCGAAAGGTCGATGCCGGTCGGCACCACCTCGCCACCTCGCAGCAGCACCGGCAGCCAGCGATCGAGGTCGAGCCGCGTCGCCGCCAGTGCAAGGTCGAGCCGCGGCGCCGGGGAGACGCGGAACGCCACCGCGCCGCGCGCCGGCGCGCCGCCGAGCGCGAGCGACAGATCGTCCGCCACCAGGAGACCGGCGGCGAGCGAGAGCCGCCCCTCCGCCTGCCAAGCCATCACCGGCGCCGGCAGCAGAAGCGAGAGATCGCCGCCGCGACCGCTCACCCGTCCGGCGAACGACCCGTCCGCCGCCATCTGGCCGGAGAACCGCCCGCCGGTGCCGGCGAGCGCCCCCTCGCCGTCGAGGGTGAGCGCAAGCGCCGCGCTGCCATCGCCGCCCGGCGGCGAGAGATGCGCGGTGAAGCGCCAGCTCCGTCCGTAGAGCGTGGCGATCCCGGCCGCGGCGAGCGTGCCGGTGAGCGGATCGCGCGCGAGCGTCGCGTCGATGCCGGTGAGCGAAAACCCGCCGATCAGCAGGCGGCCGTCCTCGACCCTCGCCGCGAGCCCGGTGAGCCAGGCCGGCAGCCGCGCGACGTCGGGGCGGAAGCCGAGCGGCCAGGCGAGCCATAGCGCGGCGCCGGTCAGCGTGAGGTCACGTGCATCGATGCGCCCGCCGAGCAGCGGCCCGAGCGCCACCCGCAGGCGCAGCGCGCGGGCGGTCAGCGCGAAATGCCCGGCCTCATCGGCGACGCCGATCCGCGATGCGGTCAGCACCGGCTCCGGCAGCAGGCTGAGGCTGACCGGACCGTCGATCCGCACCGGATGCCCGATCGCCGAGGCGGCGAGGGAAGCGATCGCGCCGCGATAGCGGTTCCAGTCCAGCATCGGCGGCACGATCGCCGCCGCCGCGGCCGCGAGCACCAGCAGGGAGGCGAGCGCGGCCGCGAGCAGGCGCGCGCCCCGCATGTCAAGACGGCTTCCGGGCCGGGCCGTAGCCGCCGCCGCCCGGCGTCTCGATCACGAACGCATCGCCCGGCGCGAGCTCGGCGCGGTCCGTGCCCCCGAGCCTCTCCACCCGCCCGTCCGCCCGCTCGACCCATTGCCGTCCCGGCGCGCCGTCCTCGCCGGCCGCCAGCCCGAACGGCGCGACGTTGCGGCGGGAGGCGACGATCACCGCCGTCATCGGCGCGAGAAAGCGGAGCCGCCGCACCGCGCCGTCGCCGCCGCGCCATTCGCCGGCCCACCCGAGAAGCGGCGGATCGCGAAACGTTCCAGCCGCACGGGATAGCGGAGCTCCAGCACTTCCGGATCGGTCATCCGCGTGTTGGTCATGTGCGTCTGCACCGAAGAGGTTCCATCGAAGCCGGGTCCGGCGCCGGTCCCGCCGCAGATCGTTTCGTAGTATTGATGTTTTGCGTCGCCGAACAGGAAATTGTTCATCGTTGCCTGGCTGCACGCGATCGCGCCGAGCGCGCCGAACAGCGCGTTGCACACCGCCTGCGAGACCTCCGTATTGCCGGCGACCACCGCCGCGCCCGGCGCCGGCGAGAGGAAGGTGCCGGGCGGGATGACCAGGCGGATCGGCTTCAGGCAGCCGTCGTTGAGCGGGATCTCGTCGCCGACCAGGCAGCGGAACACGTAGAGCACGGCGGCGCGCGTCACCGCCGGCGGCGCGTTGAAATTGTCGGCATGCTGCGCGCCGGTGCCGGTGAAATCGACGGTGGCGCTGCGCGTCGCGCGATCGACGGAGACCGACACGAGAGCGGCGAACCGTTATCCATCCGGTAGTCGAACGCGCCCGTCCCCGATGCGGTCGATCACCCGCCGCACGCTCTCCTCGGCATTGTCCATGACATGGCGCATGTAGGCGGCGACGGTCTCCCAGCCGAACTGCGAAACGACGCGCGCCAGCTCCTGCACGCCCTTCTCGTTCGCCGCCACCTGCGCCTTGATGTCGGCGACGTTCACGTCCGGGCTGCGCGCGGGATAGCGCGCGGACGTGAGCAACGAGCGGAACTCGGCCTCGCGGAAATGCCCGGCATCGACGAGCAGGAAATCGTCGATCACCACGCCCTCCTCCTCCAGCGTGCGCGAGGCGGGCGGCGTCGATCCCGGCGTGATGCCGCCGATATCGGCGTGGTGCCCGCGCGAGCCGACGAAGAAGCGAATCCGCTCGCCCGCCTCGTCGAACACCGGCGTGATGACGGTGATGTCGGGAAGGTGCGTGCCGCCGTTGAACGGGTTGTTGAGCGCGACGACGTCGCCCGGCCGCAGCGTGTCGCGGCGGTGCGCGAGCACGGTCTTCACGCTCTCGCCCATGGCGCCGAGATGCACCGGCACGTGCGGCGCGTTGGCGACGAGACTGCCGAGCGCGTCGAAGATCGCGCAGGAGAAGTCGAGCCGCTCCTTGATGTTCACGCTCATCGAGGTGTTCTGCAGCACCGCGCCGGTCTGCTCGGCGACGTTCATGAACAGGTTGTTGAAGAGCTCCAGCAGGACGGGATCGGCGCGCCCGGTGCCGGCGGCGACGCGCGTCTCGCGCGGCGTCGTGCGGCGCAGCAGCAGGTGGTCGCGATCCGTGAGTTCCGCGGTCCAGCCGGGCTCCACCACCGTCGTCGCGTTCGCCTCGCGGATCAGCGCCGGACCGCCGATGCGATCCCCCGCGCGCAGATCGGCGCGGTCGAACACCGGCGTCGCATGCGCACCGCCGCCGCTCCACATCGACACGCGATCGATCGGCGTGGGCGCGCCGGCCACGCGCTGCGGGATGATCGCTTCCTCGATGCGCTCGCCCGCCGCGACCGCCTCCACGCCGACCGCTTCGACCACGAGCGGCCGCTCGGGCGTCGCGAAGCCGAACCGTGCGCGATGCGCCGCGGTGAAGCGCTCGCGCACGCCTTCATGCGTCGTCGAGCGGCACGATCAGCGCCGCTTCCGTGCCGGCGTAGCGCAGATGCAGCATGCGGGCGGTGGCGATGCGCTCGGGCGCGGCGCCCTGCTCCGCGAGTGAGGCGGCGGCCTCCGCGGCAAGCCGGTCGGCGAGCGTGCCCAGCGCGCCGAGCGAGCCGGTGTCGAAGGCGGTTTCCACCGCCTGCTCGCGCAGCACGCTCTGATCGGCGAGTCCCATGCCATAGGCGGAAAGCACGCCGGCGAAGGGATGGATGAACACGGTCTCCATGCCGAGCTCGTCGGCGACCAGGCAGGCGTGCTGGCCGCCGGCGCCGCCGAAGCATTGCAAGGCGAAGCGCGTGGCGTCATGGCCCTTCTGCACCGAGACCTGCTTGATCGCGTTCGCCATGTTGGCGACCGCGATGCGCAGGAACCCCTCGGCGACGTCGCGGATGTCGCGATGCTCGCCCGTCGCTTTCGCGATCGCGTCGGCGAGCGCGGCGAATTCCTGCCGCACGACCTCGGCGTCGAGCGGCTGGTCTCCCGCGGGGCCGAAGATCGCCGGGAAATGCGCGGGCTGGATCTTGCCGACGCAGAGATTGGCGTCGGTGACGGTGAGCGGGCCGCCATTGCGATAGCAGGCGGGGCCGGGAGCGGCGCCGGCGGAATCCGGGCCGACGCGGAGCCGCGCGCCATCGAAAGAGAGGATCGAGCCGCCCCCGGCAGCGACCGTGTTGATCGCCATCATCGGGGCGCGCATGCGCACGCCGGCGATCTCGGTCTCGAAGGTGCGCTCGAACGATCCCGCATAGAGCGCGACATCGGTCGAGGTGCCGCCCATGTCGAAGCCGATGATGCGCTCGATCCCCGCCATCGCCGCGGTGCGCGCGGCGCCGACGATGCCGCCGGCAGGGCCGGACAGGATCGCGTCCTTGCCCTGGAACCGCGCGGCCTCGGCGAGCCCGCCGCTCGACTGCATGAAATAGAGCCGCACGTCCGCGAGCTCGGCGGCGACGCGATCGACGTAGCGGCGCAGGATCGGCGAGAGATAGGCATCCGACCACGGTGGTGTCGCCGCGCGGCACCAGGCGCAGCAGCGGCGAGACCGCATGGCTCGCCGAGACCTGCGCGAAGCCGGCCGCGCGCGCCAGCGCGGCCAGACGTTGCTCATGCGCCGGGTATTTCCACGCATGCATCAGCACGATCGCGCAGGCGACGATGCCATCCGCCCGCGCCGCGGCGAACGCCTCGCGCGCCGCGTCCTCGTCGAGCGGCGCGATCTCGGCCCCGTCCGCGCCGATCCGGCCGCCGATCTCGACCACCCGTTCGTGGAGCATGGAGGGAAGCCGGATCGCGAGGTCGAACAGCCGCGGGCGCGCCTGGTTGCCGATCCTGAGCGCATCGGCGAAGCCCGGATTGACGACCAGCAGCGTGCGCTCGCCGCGGCGCTCGAGCAGCGCGTTGGTCGCGACGGTGGTGCCCATCTTCACCGCGTCGATCGTGCCGCGCGGGATCGGTGCGTCGGGGGCGAGGCCGAGCACCGCGCGAATGCCGGCGAGCGCCGCGTCGCGGTAGCGGCCGGGGTTTTCGCTCAGCAGCTTGCGGGTGGAGAGGTTCCCCGCGGGGTCGCGCGCCACGATGTCGGTGAAGGTGCCGCCGCGATCGATCCAGAACTGCCAGCCCATGCCCGCCCCCGCTGCCGCGCGAGCATGGGGGCGCCCCGAAAATGCGACAAGCCGGCGAGGTATCTGCGTGCCAGGTCGGCACCGGCCCGCACCCGCACCGGCCCGCACCCGCACCGGCCGCGGGGGTCGATCGGGTGGCCGGGTGGGGGTGCGGGCCGGTGCCGAATTGGAGCCGACCGCGTTTTGGAACCGTCAACCTCCGCGTGCTACAGGGCGGCATGGGATATTGGGGCAAGGTGATCGGCGGCGTCGCCGGGTTTGCGGTCGGCGGCCCGTTCGGCGCGGTCGTGGGCGCGGCGCTCGGCCATGCGGCCGACCAGGGCGCCATCAACATGCCGCAGAACCTGCTCGGGAGTCTCGGCAATCTCGGCGGCGGCCTGGCCCGCGGGCCGCTCGGGCCGGCGCGGATCGCGGCGCTGCTCGGCCGGCGCGAGCAGCTCTTCGCGATCGCCGTCGTGGTGCTCGCCGCCAAGCTCGCGAAATGCGACGGGCCCGTCCAGCGCGCGGAGATCGATGCGTTCAAGCGCGTCTTCCGCATCCCGCCGCAATCGGTGCGCGACATCGGAAGGCTGTTCGACGAGGCGCGCGACAGTCCGGAAGGGTTCGCCACGTACGCCGACGAGCTCGGCGAGGCGTTCCACGACAATCGCGGCGTGCTCGAGGACGTGCTGAACGCGCTGTTCGGCATCGCCCGCGCCGACGGACCGATCAACCGGCGGGAAACCGAGTTCCTGTACCGGGTGCATCGCGGCTTCGGCCTTGATCCGTCGAGCTGGGAGCGAGCGAACAGCGGCGCGAGCCGATTCTCGCAGGCGACGGAGGAGGACGCCTACGCGGTGCTCGGCGTCTCGCGTCATGCCAGCGAGGCGGATCTGCGCGCCGCCTGGAAGCGGCTGATGCGGGAGAACCATCCGGACAGCCTGGCCGCGCGCGGCGTGCCGGAGGAGTTCATCGCCCGCGCCAACGACAAGGTCGCCCGCATCAACGCGGCCTGGGACCGCATCAAGCGCGAGCGCGGCCTGTAGTCCCGATCTCGGACACGCGTACCGCAGAAGAGGCCGGCCCGGAGGCCGGCCTCTTCCGAGGTTCGTCGGTTCCGCGTCAGCGGTGGGGTGTCAGCCCTGGGCGCCGGTCGCGTTCTCGTAGGGGCCCGACTGCGGATAGCCGTTCCCGCCGAGGTTGGAGGCATTGGCCGCCGCGAACAGGCCGCTGGAAACCGCGAAGCCCACGGCGATCAGGCCGGCCAGGAAAATCTTCTTCATCGTCCTACTCCTTGTCTTCCGCCGTTGCCCGGCATCCGGGCCGGCGTCTTCGAGCGATCCTTGGCTCGCCCTTCGGTGGGCCCGCCTCATCGCTGCCCGCAATCTGGTCCCGCGGGGCGCAAACGATAACGCGACTTATGATGAGAACACTTATGATCTGCGGTTTGAAATCCGGAGCCGCTTGACGCCGCGGCCGGTCCCCGGCATCTCCACCGCGCCAGACGGCCGGACGATCGCTGGCGGGCTCGCCCGCTGGAGGAAAGTCCGGGCTCCACGGAGAGACGGTGCCGGCCAACAGCCGGCGGGGGCGACCCCAGGGAAAGTGCCACAGAGAACAGACCGCCGGCCGCGAGATGGGCAACCGTCGCGCCGTCGGCAAGGGTGAAACGGGGCGGCAAGAGCGCACCGCGCCCCCGGCAACGGGGACGGCACGGCAAACCCCACCGGGAGCAAGACCGAATAGGGGCGGCCGGCGGCAGACGGGTTCCCACCTGACTGCGCGCCAGGGCGTCTCCGGCCCGTCGCCCGGGTTGGTCGCGCGAGGCGCGCCGCGAGGCGCGTCCCAGAGGAATGATCGTCCCGCCGCGAGGCGGACAGAACCCGGCTTACAGGCCGTCTGGCACTTCAGCCGTCAGTGATCGTCGCCGGTGCCCGGGAATCGCCGGTGACGGCTGTTCCTGCGGGCTTTGCCGCGAATCTCCTGGACGGCCCAAGTTACCCCATGTTAACCCACTGTCGTCCCAAGGCGGGGGGGCCTGCCGTTGGTGTGGCGTGGGCAAGGAAAGGGCGGCCGGGGCGGATGAGCCAATTTCTGGGCACGCACCAGAACCGGCTGGATTCCAAGGGCCGGGTGTCGGTTCCGGCGCCGTTCCGCACTCTCCTGCGCGCGCACGGCGCCGAGGCCGAATCCGGGGGCGTCGCGCTGGTGCTCCGCTCCTCGCACAACCATCCCTGCATCGAGGCATGGCCGCCCGCTTCCTTCGCCGCGCTCGCCGGGCCGGTGCAGCAGCGCTACGACACCTTCAGCGAGGACCAGGAGGACATCGAGACCGCGCTCTATGCCGGGGCCTTTGCGGTGGAATCCGACAAGGAGGGCCGCATCGTGCTGCCCGAGGTGCTGCTCGCCCATGCCGGGATCACCGCCGCCGTCACCTTCATGGGGCTCGGCTCGCGGTTCCAGATCTGGGAGCCGCAAGCGGCCGAGCGGCGCCGTGCGGAAGCGGTCGAACGCACCCGCGCCCGCCGGCTCACGCTCGCCTCGGCGCCGGCGATGGCGGGAGGTCCGGCATGAGCGGACATGTCCCGGTGATGCTGGCGGAAGCGCTCGAAGCGCTCGCGCCGCGTGATGGCGGCGTCTATCTCGACGGCACCTTCGGCGGCGGCGGCTACGCCGAGGCGATCCTCTCCCGCGCCGCCTGCACGCTCTGGGCGATCGACCGCGATCCGGCGGCGATCGCCCGCGGGGCGGCGCTGGTCGCGAGCCATCCGGGCCGGCTGCATCTGATCGAAGGCGCGTTCGGCGACATGCTCCGCCTGCTGGCGAATCGCGGCGTAAACGCGCTGGATGGCGTCGTGCTGGATAGCGCGCTGGACGGTATCGTGCTGGATCTTGGCGTCTCCTCCTATCAACTCGACGATCCCGCGCGCGGAATGAGCTTCCGGGCCGACGGCGCGCTCGACATGCGGATGGCGCGCAGCGGCGAGACCGCCGCCGATCTGGTGAACACGCTCCCCGAAGCCGAAATCGCCGACCTGCTCCACCGGTTCGGCGAGGAGCGGCGGTCCCGCCGCATCGCGCGGGCGATCGTCGCCGCGCGTGCGGAGGCGCCGATCACCACCACGCTCCGCCTCGCCGGCATCATCCGCCGCGTGGTGCCGCCCGACCGCTCCGGCATCGACCCGGCGACCCGCAGCTTCCAGGCGCTGCGCATCCGCGTGAACGACGAACTGGGGGAGATCGAGCGCGCGCTCGGCCAAGCCGCCGGCCTGCTGGCGCCCGGCGGGCGGCTGGTCGTCGTCGCCTTCCACTCGCTCGAGGACCGGCTGGTGAAGCGGTTCATGCAGGATGCCGCCGGCCGCGCGCCGGCGCCGTCGCGGCATGATCCACGCGGACTGGCGCCGTCCTCGCGCGAACCCCGCTTCCGCCTGCTCACGCCGAAGGCGCTGCGTCCCGGCGCCACCGAGCTCGCCGCCAATCCGCGCGCCCGCAGCGCCCGGCTGCGGGCGATCGAGGCCCTCGGCGCCGGAACGCACCCCCGATCCACGCGTGACGTCCCGAGGATGCCGGCATGATCCGACCGTTCACCGTTCTCTGCGCGCTGCTCGCGGCCGGTTCGGGCCTCTATCTCTACCACGAGAAGCACCGCGCCTCCGTGCTCGACCGACAGATCGCGCAGGTGGTGAAGGCGGCGGACGCGGCGCGCGAGCGCACCGGCATGCTGCGGGCAGAATGGACGCTGCTGAACGAGCCGGAGCGGCTGCAGGAACTGGCCGCGCGCTACCTGACGCAGTTGCAGCCGATGGCCCCGTCGCAATTCGTGCAGATCGCCGCGCTCGACGGCCGCCTGCCACCGGTCCCGCAGCCGCCGGCCGCGCCGCCCGAGGAGGCGAGCCCGGCGGTCGCCGAGGCGATGCCCCCGCCGTCCTTGCCTGCCCCGGCGCCGATGGCCGTGGCCGCCGTGACGCCCGATCGTGGCGTCGCCGCCCCGGCCACCGATCCCGGCACCGCGGCTGCCGCGCCCGCCGTGCGGATGGCGGATGCGGTGGTCGGCCCGCCGGCCCGGTCGGCCAGGCCGACGCCGCCGCACGAGGCGAACCCGCGCCGGAAGCCGGTGGTCGCCGCCGGCTTCCAGACCGGCCCCTCCGCCCAGCCCCGGCCGCTTCCGACCCGCCAGGTGATGGCGCCCATCGTCGATGCCTTCGCGATCCCGCGGCCGATGCAGATCAACCGGCCGGCGACGATGCAGCGCGCCGAGGCCGTGGCGCCGGTGATGACCGGCTCGGTGCTCGGCGGCGGCCGGCCGATGCTGGCGCCGCCGGTGCCGTTCGGCGGCGGCGGCTGATGCCAGCTTTCATGAAAAGCCGGCGGGTTGCTCGCTGGTTGGGTGGCCGATTTACGCACTCCGGCCCGGTTCGAAGTGAATCATGCCGGCGGTCATTTTTCATGACCGCCGGCATGGCGCGCGGGCTGGTGGGCGGAGCTGGCCAAGGTTCCGCCCGCGGCAGCGGGTGGAATGCCAGCGGAGGGGGAGCTGGCCAAGGTTCCGCCCGCGCCAGGGGGTGGAATGCCAGCGGAGGGGGGGCTGGCCAAGGTTCCGCCCGCGGCAGCGGGTGGAATGCCAGCGGAGGGGGAGCTGGCCAAGGTTCCACCCGCGTCGGCGGGTGGAATGCCAGCGGAGGCGGTGGGCGCGAAGTCAACCGGATGCCGCGCGCCGAGGCGATCTCCCGACGGGCCGGTCGTCGGGCGCGCTGGCATCGGGCTTGCGTGCGATCGGGCACTCGATGACCGACGCGCCCTCTCCCGACGCCCCGCCCCCGGCGCGCCCGGCCGGAACGCCGCGCGCCGGCGCGGTGCCGCGGATGGAGACCGTGCGCGTCACCGCGCCCGATCTTGCCCGCCGCGCGGCGATGGAGAAGACGCGCAGTCGGCTGGTCTGCGCCGCGGGTGGCTTCGCGCTGCTGTTCGGCGCCGTTGCCGCCAAGCTCGCCGCGGCGACCGTGCTGTTCCCGAGCCTGCCCAAGCCCGCGCACGAGCTGGCGCTCCCGCCGCCGCCCGGCCCCGGCGATGCCGCCGCCGACGCCACCGACCAGGTCCGGCCCGACCCGACCCATCATGTCCGCGCCACCATCACCGACCGCAACGGCGAGATCCTGGCGATCTCGCTGCCGACCGCGGCGCTGATCGCCGATCCCAGGCAGATCATGGACCCGGAGAAGGTCGCGCAGCAGCTGAAGACGGTGCTGCCGACCCTCGACGAGCCGCAGGCGGCGCAGCGCCTGGCGGCGGAGAAGAAGGATTTCGTCTATCTCGCGCGCCAGATCACGCCGCGCGACGAGCTCGCCATCAACAATCTCGGCATCCCGGGCGTCTCGTTCGAACCGACGGAAATCCGCCGCTATCCGCTCGGCCGCGTCGCCGCGCAGGTGCTCGGCGGCGTGGATGTCGACAGCAACGGCGTCGCCGGCGTCGAGCGCGCCTTCGACAAACGGCTGAAGAGCGACGCGACGCCGCTCCGGCTGTCGCTCGACGTGCGCGTGCAGGCGGTGATGCACGACGAATTGTCGAAGTCGATGGACGAGTTCCAGGCGATCGGCGCCTGCGGCATCGTCATGGACGTGCGCACCGGCGAGGTGATCGCCATGGTGAGCCTGCCGGACTACGACGCCAACCAGTTCGGCCGCGCGCCGCCGGAGGATCGCTTCAACCGCGCGGTCACCGGCATGTACGAGCCGGGCAGCACGTTCAAGCTGCAGACCGCGGCGATGGCGCTCGATTCCGGCGCGGTGCACATCTGGGACATGTTCGACGCGGCGCACGCGATCCATGTCGGGCGGTTCACCATCACGGATTTCGAGGGCAAGCACCGCTGGCTCTATCTGCCGGAGGTGCTGGCCTATTCCTCCAATCTCGGCGCCGCGCATATCGCGGTCACCGCCGGGACCGAACGCCAGCGCGCCTGGCTGCAGAAGCTCGGCATGTTCAGCCGGGTCGGCATCCAGCTTCCCGAGGCCGGCCTGCCGATCGTGCCGCCGGCCGCCAACTGGAAGGAGCTGACCACGATGACGGTCGGCTTCGGCCACGGCATCGCCGTCTCGCCGCTGCACGTGGTGCGCGGCACCGCCGCGGTCGCCAATGGCGGCATCGAGGAGACCCCGACCATTCTCGCGGTGAAGCCCGGCGATCCGCCGCCGGAAGGCGAGCGGGTGATGCAGCCGGCGACCTCCGACATCATCCGCAAGCTGATGCGGCTGGTCGTCACCGAGGGCTACGGCAAGCCCGCCGACGTGCCGGGCTACTATGTCGGCGGCAAGACCGGCACCGCCGAGAAGGTCGGTCACGGCGTCTACGAGAAGCACACCAATGTCAGCGCCTTCATCTCGGTGTTTCCGATGAACGCGCCGCACTACGCGGTCTATTTCATGCTTGACAGCCCGCACGGCAACAAGAGCACGGGCGGGTTCTCGACCGCGGGCGCGGTGAGCGCGCCGGGGGCCGGGCGGGTGATCGCGCGCATCGCGCCGATGCTCGGCCTGTTTCCGGACACGCAGGACAAGGCGGCGATCGAGGCCTCGCTCTCCATTCCGCTGCAGCCGGCGCGCCCGCCGGGCGTGCGCGCGCTCGGTCCGGGCTCGCCCCCGCCGCCACCTCCGGGCGAGGCCGGCACGCCGGTCGCGGCCGGGCCGCGCGCGCCCCACGCGCGCGAAGCGGCGGTGCCGCTCTACCGGTCGCTGCGCCACGAGGTGAGCGCGCGCGAGCCGGTTGCCGCCGCCCCCGCCGCGGCGCAATGACATGCGGCTCGCGACGCGCGAACGGGATGCCCACCGCCCCGCCCCCTCCCCCGATCTGGCCCATCGGCGACGAGACCGCATTCACCGGCCTGACCGCCGACAGCCGGCGCGTCGGGCCCGGCTTCCTGTTCGCCGCCCTGCCCGGCCTTCGCGCCGACGGCCGCGCCTTCATCGCCGACGCGGTGGCGCGCGGGGCCGCCGCGGTGCTGGCGCCGAAGGGCACGCGCTGGCCGGAGGGGGTGACGCGGCGACCGCTGATCGAGGCGGTCGAGCCGCGCCGGCTGCTCGCCCATCTCGCCGCGGCCCATGCCGGCGCGCAGCCCGAGACGGTGGTCGCGGTCACCGGCACCAACGGCAAGACCAGCACGGTCGAGTTCCTGCGCCAGATCTGGGCGCTCGGCGGCGCTCGCGCGGCCAGCCTCGGCACGCTCGGGCTGAATGCACCGGGCTTCCCGGCCGGGCCGGGCCTCACCACCCCCGACCCGGTCGTGCTCGCCGAGACGCTGGCGGCGCTCAAGGCGGCCGGGATCGAGCGGGCGGCGATGGAGGCCTCGTCGCACGGGCTCCACCAGTTCCGGCTGGAGGGCGTGCGGCTCGCCGCCGCCGGCTTCGCCAACCTGACGCGGGACCATCTCGATTATCACGGCACGATGGCCGCGTACCGGGCGGCCAAGCTCCGGCTGTTCGGCGAGCTGCTGCCGGTCGGCGCGCCGGCGGCGGTGATCGCCGGGACGGAGGTGGAAACGCTCGCCGCGCTGCGGGAGATCGCCCGGCGACGCCGGCTCGCGCTCCGCCTTGTCGGCGAGGGCGGCGAGGCGATGCGGCTGCTGCGCGCCGTGCCGCTTCCGCACGGACAGATGCTGGACATCGCGGCGGGCGACGGGCGGCGGGAGGTGGTGGTGAACCTGCCGGGGCGGTTCCAGGCCGACAACGCGCTGCTCGCGGCGGCGCTGGCGGAGGCGCTGGGCGCGCCCGATCCGCTGGCGCTGCTGCCGGGCCTCGCCGGCGTGCGCGGGCGGATGGAGCTCGCGGCGACGCTGCCGAACGGGGCGGCGGCCTATGTCGACTACGCCCACACGCCGGACGCCCTCGAACGGCTGCTGACGGCACTGCGGCCGCACACCGCTGGACGGCTGCACGTGGTGTTCGGCGCCGGCGGCGACCGCGACCCCGGCAAGCGCCCGCTGATGGGCGAGGCCGTCGCGCGGCTCGCGGACGGTCGCGATCGTCACCGACGACAATCCGCGCCGCGAGAATCCGGCCGCGATCCGCGCCGCCGTTCTTGCCAGCTGCCCTTGTGCCACCGAGATCGGCGATCGCGCGAAGGCGATCGCGGCGGGGCTGGACGGCCTCGGGCCGGGCGACGTGCTGGCGGTCGCCGGCAAGGGGCACGAGCAGGGGCAGACGATCGGGGCCGAGGTGCTGCCCTTCGACGATGCGAGCGTGATCCGCCGGCTGCTGGGGGTCCTGTGACCGCGCTCTGGACGGCCGAGGCGATGGCGGCGGCCACCGGCGGCCGGATCACCCGCGACTTCGCGGCGAGCGGCGTCTCGATCGACACCCGCACGCTGCGCCCGGGCGACCTCTTCGTCGCCCTGGTCGGCGAGAACGGCGACGGGCACGCTTACGTCGCCGATGCGCTCGCCCGCGGCGGCGCCGGCGCGATGGTTCATCATCCGCTCGACACTTCCCGAACACGCGCCGCTCCTCACGGTGGGGGACACGCTCGAGGGGCTGCGCGATCTGGCCGCCGCCGGCCGGGCCCGTTACAGGGGCCGGCTGGCGGCGGTCACCGGCAGCGTCGGCAAGACCACGACGAAGGAAATGCTGCGCACGATCTTCGCCGCGATCGGGCCGACCCATGCGGCGGAGGCGTCGCACAACAACCATTGGGGCCTGCCGCTGACGCTGGCGCGGCTGCCGGCGGGCGCCGCGTTCTGCGTCGCCGAGATCGGCATGAACCATCCGGGCGAGATCGCGCCGCTGGCGCGCCTGGCGCGCCCGGATGTCGCGATCATCACCAATATCGAGGCCGCGCATATCGGATACATGGGCAGCCTGGAAGCGATCGCCGACGAGAAAGGCGCCATCTTTCAGGGCCTTGCCGGAGACGGGATCGCCGTGCTGCCGGCCGACAGCCCGCTCCTGCCGCGACTCCGCCACGCCGCGGGCAAGGCGCGGAGCGTCACCTTCGGGGCGCGCGCTGGCGACTTCCGGCTGGTTTCCGTGGAGGGCGATGCCTCGGCATCGGCGATCGTCGCGGAGGCCGCCGGGCGGCGCGTCGCGTTCCGGCTCCCCGCGCCGGGGCGGCACATGGCGATCAACGCGGTGGGCGCGATCGCGGTGGCGCATGCGCTCGGGGTGGCGCCAGAGGCCGCCGCCGCGGCGCTCGCCGGGTTCGCGCCAATGGCCGGGCGGGGCGGGCAGCGCCCGATTCTCGGCGGCCAGGCGACGCTGCTGGACGAGAGCTACAACGCCTCACCGGTCGCGATGCGCGCGGCGCTCGAGGTCCTGCGGCTGCTCCCCGCCGGGCGCCGGGTCGCGGTTCTGGGCGACATGCGCGAGCTCGGCCCCCATGCCGAGGCCGCCCATGCCGGCCTCGCCCCGGCGGTGGCGGCGGCGGCCGACATCCTCTATGCGTGCGGCCCGGAGATGGGGCATCTCTTCGCCGCCATCCCCCCTGCCCTGCGCGGCCGGCATCTGCCGGATTCCGCGGCACTCGCCCCGGTGGTCGCCGCTTCGGTCCGCCCGGGCGACGCCGTCCTGGTGAAGGGCAGCCTCGGGAGCCGCATGAAGCTCGTTGTCCAGGCACTCGAACGGGCCGGCGGGGCCATGGCTCCGCCGCACCGTCATTTGGGGGCCTGATGCTCTACAACCTCGCGCGGCCGCTCGCAGACCAGTTCATCCTGTTCAACCTGGTCCGCTACGTGACCTTCCGGTCGGGCGCCGCCTGCCTCACCGCGCTGCTGGTGAGCCTCGCTTCTCGGGCCCTCGGTGATCCGCACGCTCAAGCGCATCCAGCGCGAGGGCCAGCCGATCCGCGCGGACGGGCCGGAGCGCCACCTGCTCGAGAAGAAGGGCACGCCCACCATGGGCGGCGTGCTGATCCTGCTCGCGGTCTGCGTCTCCACCGTCCTCTGGGTCGATCTGCGCAACCCCTACATCTGGGCGGTGCTGTTCGTGACGCTCGGCTACGGCGCGCTCGGCTTCCAGGACGACTACCTGAAGCTCACCAAGCGCAGCCACAAGGGCGTCTCGGCCAACGGCAAGCTCGTCATCCAGATCGTCATCGGGCTGATCGCGGCGATCTGGCTCTCCGCCCTCACCCGCGGCGTGCTCGGCACCAGCCTCACCGTGCCGGTGTTCAAGGACGTGCTGATCCGGCTCGGCGCGTTCTTCCCGGTGGTCGGGATGCTGGTGATGCTCGGCGCGTCGAACGCCGTGAACCTCACCGACGGGCTGGACGGGCTCGCGATCGTGCCAACGATGATCGCCGCCGGGGTGTTCGCGCTGATCGCCTATCTGGTCGGCAACCGCATCTTCGCCGACTACCTGCAGCTGCATCCGGTGCCGCGGGTGAGCGAGCTCGCGGTGTTCTGCTCGGCGCTGGTCGGCGCCGGGCTCGGCTTCCTCTGGTTCAACGCGCCGCCGGCCGCGGTGTTCATGGGCGACACCGGGAGCCTGGCACTCGGCGGCGCGCTTGGCGCGGTCGCGGTCGCGACCAAGCACGAGATCGTGCTCGCCATCGTCGGTGGCCTGTTCGTGGTGGAGACGGTTTCCGTGATCGTGCAGGTGTTCTGGTACCAGCGCACCGGCAAGCGCGTGTTCCTGATGGCGCCGCTGCACCACCATTTCGAGAAGAAGGGCTGGGCGGAGCCGACCATCGTGATCCGCTTCTGGATCATCTCGATGATCCTGGCGCTCGCCGGGCTGGCGACGCTGAAGATCCGATGAGCGGCTTTCCCCTCGATCTGTTCGCGGGCTCGCGCTTCGCCGTGGTCGGACTCGGCCGCAACGGACTGCCGGCGGCGCGCGCGCTCGCTTCGATGGGCGCCGACGTGATCGCCTGGGACGACACCGCGTCGGCGCGCGAGGCGGCCACCGGAATCGTGCTGCGCGATCCGACGGACGAGATCGCGGGCTTCGATGCGCTCGTGCTGTCGCCCGGCATTCCGCACCGCCTGCCGGCGCCGCACCGCACCGCGGCGGCGGCGATCGCGGCGGGCATCCCCGTGCTGTCGGATGTCGAGCTGCTCTATCGCGCGGCGCGCCGGGCCGGCTCACCGGCGCGCTTCGTCGGCATCACCGGGACCAACGGGAAGTCGACCACCACCGCGCTGCTCACCCATATTCTGAAGATTGCGGGATTGCCCGTTGCGGCGGGCGCGAATCTCGGCCCGGCGGCGCTCGCGCTTCCTTTGCTCGACACCCAAGATGCTGTGTACGTCTGGAAATCTCCTCCTACATGTTGGAGCGAATTGCGCACTCCGCTTCGATGTCGCGGCGATGCTCAACCTCTCGCCCGACCACCTCGACCGTCATGGCGGCATGGAGGGCTACGTCGCGGCGAAGCGCGGGATCTTCGCGCGACAGAGGGCGGCGACACGGCGGTGATCGGCATCGACGATGCGCATTCGCGCGCGATGGCTGCGGGCCTCTGCGGCATGCCGGGGCGGCGTGGTGACGGTCTCGGGCGAGAGTGCAGCGGATGTGTTCTGCGCCGAGGGCGTGCTGCGGGATGCGGATGGCGCGATCCTGGACCTGCGCGAGGCGCCGGCGCTGCCGGGGGCGCACAATGCGCAGAACGCCGCCGCCGCCGCCGCGATCGCGCGCGCCCTCGGTGTCGAGCGCGGCGCGATCGCGCGCGGTGATCGCGACCTATCCCGGCCTGCCGCACCGGCAGCAGCGCATCGCCACGATCGATGGCGTCGCCTTCGTCAATGACAGCAAGGGGACCAATGCGGACGCGACGGCGCGCGCGCTCGGCTGCTACGGCCGGCTGATCTGGATCGCCGGCGGGATCGCCAAGGCGGGCGGCATCGCGCCGCTCGCGCCCTACTTCCCGCGCCTCGCGCATGCGCTGCTGATCGGGCGCGACGGGGAAGACTTCGCGGCGACGCTTGCCGCCGCCGGCGTCCCGCACAGCGTCGCCGGCACGCTCGAGCGCGGCAGTCCCGGAAGCGGCGCGCCGCGCGCGCGAGACCGGCGCGCCGGTCGTGCTGCTGTCGCCGGCAGCGGCGAGCTTCGATCAGTTCAGCGGCTTCGAGGCGCGCGGCGAGCGCTTCGCCGCGCTGGTCGCCGCGCTCGGCCGGCAGGAAGGGAGGGCTGCCTGATGCCGACGCTCTCCCGCGCCGACAATTCGCTGCTCGGCCGCTGGTGGTGGACGGTCGATCGCTGGACCCTGATCGCGGTCGCGGCGCTGATCGGCTTCGGCTACGTGCTGATGCTCGCCGCCTCGCCCTCGGTCGCCGAGCGCATCGGCGCGCCGCGCGACGTGTTCATCGTCAAGCAGCTCGGCTTCCTGGTCGTCGCCGGGCATGATCGTGGTCGCGACCTCGATGCTGTCGCCGCGCGGCATCCGGCGGCTGGCGCTGGTCGGCTGCGCCATCGCGCTCGCGCTCACCGCGCTCACGCTGGTGAAGGGCGTCGAGATCAAGGGTGCGCGGCGCTGGATCGCGCTGCCGGGCATGTCGATCCAGCCATCGGAGTTCCTGAAGCCCTGCTTCGCCGTCGTCACCGCCTGGCTGATCGCCGAAGGCCGGCGGACGCGCGGCTTCCCCGGCATGCTGATCGCCTTCGGCCTGTTCGCGCTGATCCTGCTGCTGCTGAAGTCGCAGCCCGATATCGGCATGCTCGCGGTGGTGAGCGCCGCGTTCTTCGCGCAGCTCTACGTGGCCGGGATGAACTTCGTCTTCGTCGGCATCGGCGTCGCGCTGATGGGCGCCGGCGGCGTCGGCGCCTACATGATGTTCGAGCATGTGCGGAGCCGCGTGCTGCGCTTCATCCATCCCGAATGCCGGCGACAACTACCAGGTGATGACGGCGCTGCAGGCGTTCGGCAATGGCGGGCTGTTCGGTCGCGGGCCCGGCGAGGGGCGCGTGAAGGACATCCTCCCGGACGCGCATGCGGATTTCATCTATGCGGTTGCCGGCGAAGAGTTCGGCATGCTCGTCTGCCTGCTGATCCTCGGCCTGTTCGCCTTCATCGTGCTGCGCGGCCTGCTGCGGCTGCTCGCCGAGGCGGACATCTTCGTCGTGCTGGCCTCGACCGGGCTCGTCACCAGCTTCGGGTTGCAGGCCTTCGTCAACATGGCCTCGACGCTGCATCTGATCCCGACCAAGGGCATGACGCTGCCGTTCATCTCCTATGGCGGGTCCTCCGTGCTCGCGATCGCGCTCGGCATCGGCATGCTGCTGGCGCTGACGCGACGGCGGCACGGAGCGGCGCTGTGAGGGGCCCGGCGGTGCGCCCCATCGTGATCGCGGCCGGCGGCACGGGCGGGCATCTGTTCCCGGCGGAAGCGCTCGCGAGCGAGCTCGCCGCGCGCGGGCACCGCATCGGGCTGATGACGGATGCGCGCTCCGGCGCATTGTCGAGCCCGGTGTTCGAGGGGCGCGAGCGCTTCGTCCTGCACGGCAGCGGCATGGTCGGCGGCGGCCTCGTGCGCAAGGCGCGCGGCGCGGCGTCGCTGGCGCTTGGCACGCTCGCCGCGCGGCGCATCCTCGGGCGGCTCGATCCCGCCGTGGTGGTGGGGTTCGGCGGCTATCCCTCGGTCGCGCCGGTGCTGGCGGCGCGGCTGCTGCGGCGCCGGCCCGCGGTCATCCTGCACGAGCAGAACGCGGTGCTCGGTCGTGCCAATGCGTTCCTCGCGACGCGCGCCGACGTGCTGGCGCTGAGCTTCGCCGAGACCAGGGGCGTGCCGGAAGGGGCGCGCACCGCGGTCACCGGCAATCCGGTGCGGCCGGCGATCCGCGCGCTGGCCGAGCGGGACTACGTGCCGCCGGCGGAGCGGATCGAACTGCTCGTGCTCGGCGGCTCGCTCGGCGCGCGGGCGCTGAGCGACCTCGTGCCACCGGCGCTTGCCGCTGCTGCCGGACGCGATGCGCGGCGCGGATCGCGCTGACGCAGCAGGTGCGCGCCGAGGATCATCGACCGCGTGCAGCGCGGCCCATGCGGCGAGCGGCATCGCTGGCGGAGATCGCGCCGTTCTTCGCCGATGTCGCCGAGCGGCTCGGCCGCGGCGCATCTGGTGATCGCGCGCGCCGGCGCGAGCACGGTGGCGGAGATTGCGGTCGCCGGGCGGCCCGCGATCTTCATCCCGCTGCCGGTTTCGATCGGCCACGACCAGGGCGAGAACGCGCGCGCGCTGGCGGAAGCGGGCGCGGCCTCGCTGCTGCGGCAGGAGAGCGTGACGCCCGACGAGCTCGCCTCGCGGCTCGCCGTCATGCTCGGCTCGCCGGAAATGCTCGACGAGCGCGGCGCGGGCGGCGCGACGGCTGGGCAAGCCCGATGCCGCTGCGCTGCTCGCCGAACCTGGTCGAACTCCGCATCGGGCAGGAGGCGCCGCGATGAGGGCGCTTCCGATCAGCGATCGGCACGATCCATTTCGTCGGCATCGGCGGCATCGGCATGTCGGGCATCGCCGAGGTGCTGCACAATCTCGGCTATTCCGTGCAGGGCAGCGACATCGCCGACGGCGCCAATGTGCGCCGGCTGCGCGAGGCCGGCATCCCGGTCGCCATCGGGCACGCGGCGGCGAATCTGCGCGACGCGCAGGTGGTGGTCGTCTCGACGGCGGTGAAGCGCGACAATCCGGAAGTGACGGCGGCGCGGGCGCCATCTCATCCCGGTGGTGCGGCGCGCCGAGATGCTGGCGGAACTGATGCGGCTCAAATGGTCGGTGGCGATCGGCGGCACGCACGGCAAGACCACGACGACGAGCCTGATCGCGACCGTGCTCGAAGCGGCCCGGCTCGATCCGACGGTGATCAATGGCGGCATCATCAACGCCTACAACACCAACACGCGGCTCGGCGCCGGCGACTGGATGGTGGTCGAGGCGGATGAGAGCGACGGCAGCTTCCTGCGCCTGCCGGCGGTGATCGCGGTGGTCACCAACATGGACCCCGAGCATCTCGACCATTGGGGCTCGGCGGAGGCGATGGTCGCGGGCTACGACCAGTTCGTCGCCAACGTGCCGTTCTACGGCTTCGCCGTGCTCTGCATCGACCATCCGGCGGTGCAGCAGATGATCCCGCGCCTCTCCGACCGGCGCATCGTCACCTACGGGTTCTCGCCGCAGGCGGATGTGCGGGCGGAGCGGGTGATCGCGGACAAGCTGGGCTCCACCTTCGAGGTCGCGGTGACCGATCGCGCGCGCGGCCGCGTGCGCCGGCTCGGTCCGTTCCGGCTGCCGATGTTCGGCCAGCACAACGTGCAGAACGCGCTGGCGGCGGTCGCGGTCGGCGTCGAGATGGATATCGCCAACGACACCCTGCGCAGCGCCTTCGCCGGATTCCGCGGCGTGAAGCGACGCTTCACCAAGACCGGCGAGACGGGCGGCATCACCGTGATCGACGATTACGGCCACCATCCGGTGGAAATCGCCGCCGTGCTGAAGGCGGCGCGCCAGGCCGGCGCGCGCGACGTGATCGCGGTGGTGCAGCCGCATCGCTATACGCGGCTGCAATCGCTGTTCCCCGAGTTCTGCGCCTGCATGAACGATGCGGGCACGGTCATCGTGGCGGATGTCTATGCCGCCGGCGAGGCGCCGATCCCAGGCGTGACGCGCGATGCGCTCGTCGAGGGCTTGCGCACGCGCGGGCATCGCAGCGTGGTGCCGCTGCCGGGGCCCGAGCATCTCGCCGAGATGGTGCATGCGATCGCCCGGCCGGGAGATTTCGTGATCTGCCTCGGCGCCGGCAACATCACGGCCTGGGCCGCCGCCCTGCCGGCGCAGCTCGCCGAGCTGCAAAGCGGGATGCGGCGTGCCGCGGGGGCCGGGCGATGATGGCGGCGCGCGCGTTCGGCATCGTGCTGCCGGAGCTGCGCGGCCGCGTGCAGGAGCGGGCGCCGCTCGCGCCGTTCACCTGGTTCCGCGTCGGCGGACCCGCCGAGTTGCTGGTGCGGCCCGCGGATGCCGCGGATCTTGCGCAGTTCCTGGCCGCGCTGCCGCTGGAAGTGCCGGTGACGGCGATCGGCGCCGCGTCCAACCTGATCGTGCGCGATGGCGGCGTGCAGGGCGTGGTGATCAGGCTCGCGCGCGGGTTCGGCGATGTGCATCTCGAGCCGGATGGCGTGATCGCCGGGGCCGGCGCGCTTGATGCGACCGTCGCCGAGCACGCGGCGGCGGCGGGGCTCGCCGGCATCGAGTTCCTGTGCGGCGTTCCCGGCACCGTCGGCGGCGCGGTCGCGATGAATGCCGGCGCCTATGGCGGCGACATCGCGCATTGCCTGGACTGGGCGGAGATCGTGACCCGTTCGGGCGAGATCGTGCGGCTGACGACGAAGGAACTCGGCTTCGCCTATCGCCATGCGATGCTGCCGGCGGGCAGCATCGCGGTGCGTGCGCGGTTCCGTGCGCAACCGGGCGAGGCGCGCATGATCGCCGCGCGGATGGCCGAGATCCGCGCCGCGCGCGAGGCGACGCAGCCGGTGCGCGCGCGGACCGGCGGCTCCACCTTCCGCAATCCCGACACCATGAAGGCCTGGGAGCTGATCGAGGCCGCCGGCTGCCGCGGCCTCACCCGCGGGGCCGCGCAGGTGAGCGAGAAGCACTGCAACTTCCTGATCAACACCGGCGGGGCCACGGCGGCCGACATCGAGGGGTTAGGCGAGGAGGTGCGGCGCCGCGTGCACGCGCGGACCGGCGTGGCGCTCGAATGGGAGATCCGCCGCATCGGCGTTCCCGGAGCGCGGCCGGAGGTGGTCGAATGACCCGCGTCGCGGTGCTCTACGGCGGCATCTCGGCCGAGCGCGAGGTGTCGCTGTCGTCCGGCGCCCAGGTGATCGCCGCGCTGCGCGCGGCGGGCTATGAGGTGATGCCGATCGAAGTGGGCGCGGACATCGGCGCCGTGCTGCGCGCGCTCGTGCCGCCGCCGGATGCGGTGTTCAACGCGCTGCACGGGCGGTTCGGCGAGGACGGCACGATCCAGGGCCTGCTCGACTGGCTCGGCATCCCGTACACGCATTCGGGCGTGCGCGCCTCGGCACTCGCGATCGACAAGATCGCGGCGAAGGCGCTGTTCCGCGAGGCCGGGCTGCCGGTCGCGCATGGCCGGCTCGTGGACATGGTGGAGCTCGAAGCAGCCGATCCGCTGCCGCTGCCCTATGTCATCAAGCCATTCAACGAGGGCTCGTCGGTCGGCGTCGAGATCATGCGCGAGGGCGGCAACCGCCGCGCCGAGGTGGCGCGCACCTGGCGCTTCGGCAAGCACGCGCTGGTCGAGGAATACGTGCCCGGGCGCGAGCTCACCGTCGGCGTTATGGGCGAGAGGCCGCTGCTGGTCACCGAGATCATGCCGTCGGTCGGCTTCTACGATTACGAGGCGAAATACGCCGATGGCGGCTCGCAGCACGTGCTGCCGGCGCGCGTGCATCCGGCAGACGCGCGACCGCGCGCTCGACGTGGCGCTCGCCGCGCATCGCGTGCTCGGCTGCCGCGGCGCCTCGCGCGCCGATTTCCGCTACGACGACACCGAGGGCGAGCCCGGACGGCTGGTGCTGCTGGAGGTGAACACGCAGCCCGGCCTCACGCCGACCTCGCTGCTGCCCGAGCAGGCGGCGCATCTCGGCATGGACTTCCCGGCGCTCTGCGCCTGGATGGTGGAGAACGCGCAATGCCGCGCGTGAAATCCCCGCGCACCGTCGAGCGGCGGCCGCCCGCGTGGCGGCTGCTGCTGCGCCGGCAGAAGCGGCTGCTGCGGCCGCTCGCCTGGGGCGTCGCGGGCTTTGCCGTGGTGCTCGCCGCGACCTCGCTCGTGCATGAGGTCCGCCCGGGCAGCACGCTTTCCGGCCTGCGCGAGCGGCTCGGCCGCGCCGCCGATATGCGCGTTTCTGACATCATGATCGAGGGTCGGGCGAACACGCCGGAACCCCTGCTGCGCGCGGCCCTCGGCGTCTCCAGGGGCGATCCGATCCTCGGCTTCTCGGTGCGCCAGGCGCGGCAGCGGATCGAAACGCTCTCCTCCGTCGAGCACGTCTCGGTCGAGCGCCGCCTGCCCGGCACGATCGTGGTCGCGCTCACCGAGCGCCGGCCGTTCGCGGTGTGGCAGCATGACGGAAAGTTCCAACTCATCGGCCGCGACGGGCAGGTCGTCGCGGATCAGAGCCTGGCGAACTACGCCGGATTGCCGCTGGTGGTCGGCGACGGCGCGCCCGCGCATGCCGCTTCGCTGCTCGACCTGCTGGCGACGCGGCCGGCGATCCAGTCGCGCGTGGTGGCGATGGTGCGGGTCGGCGACCGGCGCTGGAATCTCGATCTGAAGAACGGCACCGAGGTGCTGCTGCCGGAAGGTGCCGAGCCGGCGGCAATCGCCCGGCTCGCCGAGCTCGAATCGGCGCATGCGCTGCTCGATCGCCCGCTCGCGGTGGTCGATTTGCGGCTGCCGGACCGGCTGGTGCTGCGCCCGCACTCGGAACCGGCGCCGGCGGCCGGCACCGGCGTGAAGCGGCCGACATGAACGATCTTTCAACGCCCGTCCCGGCGCGGCGCACCGCGTTGCCGCCGCCCGAGGAGGCAGCGCCGCCGCGCCACCGCGCGCTGCGCAGCGGGCCGTTTGGCGTGCTCGATATCGGCACCACCAAGATCGCCTGCCTGATCGGTCGCACCGACGGCGACGGTCGCGTGCGCGTGCTCGGCTTCGGCTGGCAGAAGGGACGCGGCGTGCGCGGCGGCGGCATCACCGATGTCGAGGAGGCCGAGCGCGCGATCCGCGCCGCGGTCGCGCAGGCCGAGGACATGGCCGACCAGCATCTGCGCGCGGTGACGGTCAATCTCTCCTGCGGCGCGCCGGAGAGCCGGCTGTTCAACGTGCAATGGCCGGTGGGCGGCCGCGCGGTGACCGAAGCCGACGTGAAGCGCGTGGTGCAGGAAGGCCGCGCGCGCGCGATCGGCGACGGGCGCGAGACGATCCACGCGCTGCCACTCAGCTTCGCGCTGGACGAGACCTCCGGCGTCTCCGATCCGCGCGGACTGCATTGTGAAACGCTCACCGCGCGGCTGCACATTCTCGATGCGGCGGCCACCGCGCTGCGCAATCTTTCCATGACGGTCGCCCGCTGCGACCTCGACATCGCCGAGCTGGTCTCGGCGCCGCTCGCGGCCGGGCTCGCCTCGCTGGTGGATGACGAGCGCGAACTGGGTTCGATCGTGATCGACATGGGCGGCGGCACCACCAGCCTCGGCGTGTTCGCCGAGGGGCAGATGCTGCACGCGGCGGCGCTGCCGATCGGCGGCGAGCACGTGACCAGCGATCTCGCGCGCGTGCTCTCCACGACGCGCGCCGCGGCGGAGCGGCTGAAGACGCTGTACGGCAACGCGCAGCCGAGCCCGGACGACGAGCGCGAGATCCTGCCGGTGCCGCTGGTCGGCGAGGAGGAGCACCAGTACGCGCGCATCCCGCGCAGCATGGTGGTGAACATCATCCGTCCGCGACTCGAGGAAACGTTCGAGCTGGTGCGCGACCGGCTGGAGGGCGCCGGGCTCGGGCGCGCGGCGAGCACGCGCATCGTGCTGACCGGCGGCGCGAGCCAGCTGGTCGGCGCGCGCGAACTCGCGCAGAGAATTCTCGATCGCCAGGTGCGCGCCGGCCGGCCGACCGGGCTCAGGAACCTGCCGGAAGCGGCATCGTCGCCCGCCTTCGCGACCGCCGCGGGGCTGCTGGCCTGGGCCGCCGGCGAAGGACGCACGCTGATCGACATCGATCTCGGCGCGCCGGATGCGCCGCGCGGCCTGCTGCACAAGATCGTCGCCTTTCTGAAGGAGCGCGTGTGATGCCCCGCGCGCTCGCCGCTGCAACACCCGTCTCTGGCGCAGACATTTCTGGGGGGAGCTCAACCCAATGACCCTGAACCTCACCATCCCGCAGACGCTGCACACGGATTTCACGCCCCGCATCACGGTGATCGGCGTCGGCGGCGGCGGCACCAACGCCGTCGACAACATGATCGCGCTCAACCTGCAGGGCGTCGATTTCGTGGTCGCCAACACCGACGCGCAGCAGCTCATGCACAGCAAGTCGGACCGGCGCATCCAGCTCGGCCCGCATCTGACGCAGGGACTAGGCGCCGGTGCGAAACCCGAGATCGGGCGTGCCGCGGCGGAGGAGGCGGCGGATGAGCTGGCGCGCCATCTCGACGGCGCGCACATGGTGTTCATCACCGCCGGCATGGGCGGCGGCACCGGCACCGGCGCGGCGCCGGTGATCGCGCGGATGGCGCGCGAGCGCGGCATCCTCACCGTCGGCGTGGTGACCAAGCCGTTCACCTTCGAGGGCATCCGACGCGCCAAGGCCGCCGATCACGGCATCGCCGAGCTGCAGCAATACGTCGACACGCTGATCGTCATCCCGAACCAGAACCTCTTCCGGCTCGCCAACGAGCGCACCGGCTGGAAGGAGGCGTTCAAGATGGCCGATCACGTGCTCTACATGGGCGTGCGCGGCGTCACCGACCTGATGGTCGCGCCCGGCCTGGTCAATCTCGACTTCGCGGACATCCGCACCGTGATGGCGGAGATGGGCAAGGCGATGATGGGCACCGGCGAGGCGGAGGGCGAGAACCGCGCCATCCGCGCCGCCGAGGCGGCGATCAGCAATCCGCTGCTCGAAGACACCAGCATGTCGGGCGCGCGCGGGCTGCTGATCAACATCACCGGCGGCGAGGACATGACGCTGTTCGAGGTCGACGCCGCCGCGAACCGCATCCGCGAGGAAGTGGCGGAGGATGCGAACATCATCTTCGGCTCGGCGGTGGATGACAGCCTCTCCGGACGCGTTCGCGTCTCGGTGGTCGCGACCGGCATCGACACTCCGGAGCAGGCTTCGGCGGAAGCCGAGCCGCCGCGGCCGAAGCTCGTCGCGGTGGGCGGCACGCAGCTGCCGATGCCGGCGATGGTGACGATGACCCCGGCGCCCGAGATGATGGAGCAGATGCGGGCGCCGATGCCGATGATGCCGCAGCCGACCGGGATGGCCGCGACGGCGATGCATTACGCCGAGGCGCCGGCCTCCTTCGCGCCGCAGCCCATGCCGGCGTCGCACCCGATGCAGGCGCCGGGGCCGCGGATGGCGCCGCCGCCGGCCCGGGGCGGCGGGCTGTTCAACGAGGCGGTGCAGCCGGAAGCGGCACCGGCAGAGGCTCAAGCCGCGCCGGCGGTGCCGCCGCGAAACCTGTTCCGCGCCGTCACCGGGGCGATCCGCCGGACCCTTCCGGCCGGCGCGGCAGCGCCGCTGCCGGAGCCGCCGCGGACCGAACCCGGACTTGCCGCTTCGCCGCGGATCGAACCGGCGGCATCGGTCCGCGTTGCCGGAAACGAGGAGATGGGGCTCGACATTCCGGCCTTTCTCCGCCGCCAGTCATCCTGATGTTCCGGCGGGCGCCGCGGCCCTTCGCGGCGCTCGCGGCGGTGCGTTTCATTCCGCAACATTTGCTGCAAAGTGAGAGGACTTCAGGCGGAAATATACGGCAACAATCATTGATTGGCGACGGTGCCGCGACAACCGTAGCTTGCGTTCTGACGCGTGGTCACACAGCGCACACGAGAGAACGCGATCCGGATGGACGGTCTTCCCGAAACCCTCATTCTCGAAGCCGGCAAGCTGGAAACCCGGGGCAGGTTCGAAGCCGGGCAGCCGGACGCGACCAGCCACCGGCAGCGGACGCTGAACGCGCCGATCGGCTGCGTCGGCGTCGGCCTGCATTCCGGCAGCAGGGTGGCGCTCTCGATCCATCCCGCCGCGGTCGATACCGGCATCGTGTTTCGCCGTGCCGATCTCGGCGGCATCACCATCCCGGCGCGATTCGATCACGTGGTCGATACCCGCCTCTGCACCATGATCGGCCTGCCGGACTATCCGGAGGCGCGGATCGGCACGATCGAGCACCTGATGGCGGCGGTGGTCGGGGCCGGCATCACCAATGCCGTGATCGAGGTGGACGGGCCGGAAGTCCCGGTGCTCGACGGCTCGGCGGCGCCCTTCCTGTTCCTGCTCGACTGCGCCGGCACGGTGGCGCAGGAGGCGAGGCGGCCGGTGGTCGCGGTGCGCCGCCGGGTGCGCGTGCAGCAGGGCGACGCCTTCGCCGAGTTTCGCCCGGCGCGTCCCGGCGAGACCGGGCTCACCCTCGCCCTGTCGATCGACTTCGAGGCGCGGGCGATCGGCCGGCAGGCGCTGACGCTCGAGCTCACCGACGCTGCCTTCCGCGCCGAACTTGCCGCCGCGCGCACCTTCACCCTGCGCCAGGAGGTCGAGCGGCTGCGGGAAGCGGGCCTCGCCCGCGGCGGCAGCCTGGAGAATGCGGTGGTCGTGGACCAGGACCGGGTGCTGAATCCGGCGGGGCTGCGCATGCGGGACGAGTTCGTCCGCCACAAGATGCTGGACGCGGTCGGCGATCTGGCCCTCGCCGGTGCGCTGATCCGCGGCCGCTTCATCGGCCACCGTTCCGGCCATGAACTCAACAACCAGCTCCTGCGGGCGCTGTTCGCCGACGCTTGCCGCCTGGGCGCCGGTGGCGCTCCCCGGCCGGGACTTCTGGTCCGGCGCGGCCTTCCCGCGGACCTCCGCCGCCTGAGCACGCGCTCGCAAACGCGCACGCAAACGCGCCCCGAGGGCGCCTTTGAAGACAGGCGACTTCGCTTCCTCACGTCCCATTGCTATAGATCGGGTCCCATGAGGCGCGTGATGGAGACGATGCGACTGCCCCGATTCCCGCTTGTGCTCGCGGTCATTCCGCTGCTCGCCGGCTGCCAGACGCTGAACTCGATCGTGCCCTGGAACAGCGATCCCACTGCGCTGACCAGCAAGGCCGACCCGTCCACGATTCCGGTGGAGCAGCTCTACAACAACGGCGTCGACGCGCTGAACCAGCATCGCTACACGCTCGCAGCGCAGCAGTTCAACCTGGTCGAGCAGGTCCTATCCCTATTCCTCCTGGGCGGTGAACGCGCAGCTCATGGAGGGCTATGCCGAGTATCTGCAGAACCGCTACACCGAGGCGATTGGCGCCCTCGACCGCTTCATCCAGCTGCACCCGACGCATCGCGACATCGCCTATGCCTATTACCTGCGGGCACTCTGCTATTATGAGCAGATCGCCGATATCGAGCGCGACCAGAAGGACACCGTGCTGGCGATGAGCGCGCTGCAGGAGGTGGTCAATCGCTTCCCCGACAGCGCCTATGGCCGCGATGCCAGGCTGAAGATCGATCTCTGCGTCGACCACCTGGCCGGCAAGGAGATGGAGGTCGGGCGCTGGTACGAGAAGCAGCATCTCTATACCGCGGCAATCAACCGCTTCCAGCGCGTCGTCGACGACTTCCAGACCACCAATCACGTGCCGGAGGCGCTCTATCGCCTGACCGCCATCTACCTGCGGCTCGGCATGGTGAACGAGGCGCGGCGCACGGCGGCTGTGCTCGGCTACAACTATCCCGGAAGTTCCTGGTACCGGGACAGCTACCGCCAGCTCGTGGTCGATGGCCAAGCGCCGCCGGTGAAGGGCGTCGCGCCCAAATCGGACGGCAATTTCGTCTCCCGCAGCTTCGACTGGATTTTCTAGCGCGTGATCGCCTGAAGGGGCACGGCGGAAGCGTGAATCACGCGCTCGAACCAAGAGCTGGAGCGAGGCCGGTGCGTCGATCAGCACCGGACCTCCGCTAGCGCATCCGCGGGCGATGCTCACCGCCCTGTCGATCCGCGACGTGGTGCTGATCGAGCGGCTTGATCTCGTCTTCGGCCCCGGCCTCACCGTGCTCACCGGCGAAACCGGCGCCGGAAAGTCGATCCTGCTCGACAGCCTGGGCCTCGCGCTCGGCGCGCGCGCCGAGGCCGGGTTGCTGCGCGCCGGCGCGGGCCAGGCGAGCGTCGCCGCCGCCTTCTCGCTGCCGCCGGGCCATCCGGCCGCCGCCGTGCTGGCCGAGCAGGGAATCGAGGCCGGCGACGAACTCGTGCTCCGCCGCCTGGTGACGGGCGACGGGCGTTCGCGCGCCTTCCTGAACGACCAGCCGGTCGGCGTCGCCCTGCTGCGTCGGGTCGGCGCGCTGCTGGTCGAAGTGCAGGGCCAGCACGAGCAGATGGGCCTCGCCGATCCCGCCACCCATGCCGGGCTGCTCGACGCGTTCGGCGTCCCCGCCGGCCTGCGCGCGGCGGTCGCCGACGCCTGGGCCGAATGGCGGCGGGCCGGCGAGGCGTTGGGGGCCGCGAAGGCCGCGATCGCCGTGGCGCAGCGGGACGAGGAGTGGCTCCGCCATTCCGTGCACGAACTGGCGGCGCTCGCGCCCGAGGAGGGCGAGGAGGACCGACTGGTCGCCGAGCGCCAGGACCTGATGCAGAGCGAGCGGCGAGCCGAGGCGATCGGCGCCGCGCTCGCCGAGATCGCGCCGCGCGACCGCCGCAACGTCGGCCCCGGTGCCGCGTTGCGGGCCGCCGCGCGGGCGCTGGCGAAGCTGCCGCCTGGGGTCGCGGTCGAGACCGCCGCCACCGCGATCGCCCGGGCCGAGGAAGCGGTCGCGGAGGCCGAAAGCCTGCTCGACCGGCTGGGCGCCGAGGCGGAGGCCGATCCGCGCCGGCTGGAAGCGGCCGAGGAGCGGCTGTTCGCGCTGCGCGCCGCGGCGCGCAAGCACGGCGTCGCCGTGGTCGAGCTCCCTGCCCTGCTGGCCCAATTGTCCGAACGGCTCGCCGCGCTCGATACCGGGACGGCGGTGATTGCCGCCCTCGAGCGGCGGGACGCCTTGGCCCGCGCATCCTACGGCGACGCCGCCCGCGCGCTCTCCGAGGCCCGCGGGCTGGCCGCCCGCCGGCTCGAGCGCGCGATCGGCCGCGAGCTGCCGCCGCTCCGGCTCGACAAGGCGCGCTTCGTGGTCGAGGTGACCGCGCTCCCCGACGGAAGCTGGGGCGCGCACGGGGCCGATGCGGTGCGCTTTCTCGTCTCCGCCAATCCGGGCCAGCCGCCCGGACCGCTTGACCGCGTCGCCTCCGGCGGCGAGCTGTCGCGGCTGATGCTGGCGCTGAAAGTGGTGCTGACCCGCGGCTCCGCGGTGCCGACGCTCGTCTTCGACGAGGTCGATTCCGGCATTGGCGGCGCGACCGCGGCGGCGGTCGGCGAGCGCCTGGCGCGCGTCGCCGAGGACGTGCAGGTGCTGGTGGTGACGCACAGCCCGCAGGTCGCGGCGCGCGGCGGCGCCCATCTGCGCGTCGTCAAGACCACCGCGCGGGCGCACACCGAGACGCGGGTCGCGCCGCTCGCCGGCGCCGCGCGGCGCGAGGAGATCGCGCGCATGCTCGCCGGCGAGAAGATCACCGAGGCTGCCCGCGCCGCCGCCGACAGCCTGCTCGGCACGGCGGCATGAGCGGGACCGCAATCGACGCGCTGACCGAGCAGGAAGCGGCGGCCGAGCTCGCGCATCTCGCGCGCGAGATCGCGCATCACGACCTGCTCTACCACGAGCGCGACGCGCCGGAGATTTCCGACGCGGAATACGACGCGCTCCGCCGTCGCAACGCCGCGATCGAGGCGCGCTTCCCCGCGCTGATCCGCGCGGACAGCCCCTCGAAGCGCGTCGGCGCGGCACCCGAGGGGGGCTTCGCCAAGATCCGCCATCGCGTGCCGATGCTGTCGCTCGACAACGCATTCGATGCCGGCGACTTCGCCGAGTTCTGCGCCCGCGCGCGCCGCTTCCTCGGCCTCAAGCCGGACGCACCCCTGGCACTCGTCGCCGAGCCGAAGATCGATGGCCTCTCGATCTCCCTCACCTACGAGGGCGGGAAATTCGTGCGCGGCGCCACGCGCGGCGACGGTGCGGTCGGCGAGGACGTCACCGCCAATCTCCGGACGATGAAGGCGGTGCCGAACAAGCTGAAAGGCAAGGCGCCCGATCTGATCGAGATTCGCGGCGAGGTGTTTCTCGGCAAGCAGGATTTCCTCGCGCTCAACGCCGCGCAGGCGAAGGCCGGGGGGAAGGTATTCGCCAATCCGCGCAACGCCGCCGCCGGGTCGCTGCGCCAGCTCGACAGCACGATCACCGCGTCACGCCCGCTGTCGCTGTTCGCCTATGCGATGGGCGAAGCAAGCGAACCGGTCGCCGACACCCACGCGCACTATCTCGAACGGCTCAAGAAATGGGGCTTCACCGTCAACCCGCTGTCGCGCCGGCTCGAAGGCGAGGACGCGG
The DNA here is from genome assembly GCA_963822815.1 of uncultured Alphaproteobacteria bacterium. Classification (GTDB taxonomy): domain Bacteria; phylum Pseudomonadota; class Alphaproteobacteria; order Acetobacterales; family Acetobacteraceae; genus CAWGJC01. The sequence continues at coordinate 63,250 of CAWGJC010000015.1, read as the reverse complement.
CGGCGCAGTTCCAGGAGGAGATGGGCGCCGCCCGCGCCGGTCTCGATTACGATATCGACGGCGTGGTCTACAAGGTCGACCATCTCGCGCTGCAGCGCCGCCTCGGCTTCGTCGGCCGCGCGCCGCGCTGGGCGATCGCGTGGAAGTTCCCCGCCGAGCAGGCGGTCACGGTGCTCGAGGACATCCGCATCCAGGTCGGCCGCACCGGCGCGCTGACGCCGGTCGCTGCACTGATGCCGGTCAATGTCGGCGGCGTGCTGGTGACGCGCGCGACCCTGCACAACGAGGACGAGATCGCGCGCAAGGACATCCGCATCGGCGACACGGTGCGGCTGCAGCGCGCCGGCGACGTGATCCCGCAGATCGTCGCTGTCATCACCGAGAAGCGCCAGAAGGGCGCTGAACCCTACGTCTTTCCCGATCGCTGCCCCGCCTGCGGCAGCCATGCGGTGCGGGCGGAGGGCGAGGCGGTCAGGCGCTGCACCGGAGGCCTCATCTGTCCGGCGCAGCGGGTCGAGCGGCTGATCCATTTCGTCTCCCGCGCCGCCTTCGACATCGACGGGCTCGGCGAGAAGACGATCCAGGAATTCTTCGCCGAAGGCCTGCTCAAAACGCCCGCCGACATCTTCAACCTGCCGCGGCACGAGGCCGCCATCGCCGAGCGCGAGGGCTGGGGCAAGATTTCGGCCCGCAATCTCGCGCGCGCGATCGCGGCGCGACGGCGCATCCCCCTCGCCCGCTTCATCTACGCGCTCGGCATCCGCCGCATCGGCGAGACCAATGCGCGGCTGCTCGCGCGGCATTACGGCGACTTCGCCACCTGGCGCGCGCAGATGCTCGCCGCCGTGGACGACGGATCCGAAGCCCGCGCCGCGCTCGACAGCATCCTCGGCATCGGTCCCGCCATCGCCGCCGAGTTGACCGCGTTCTTCGCCGAGGCGCGCAACGTCGCGGCACTCGACGAACTCGCCGCCATGCTGACGATCGAGGACGCGGAAAAGATCGCCGATGACACGCCGCTTGCCGGCCAGATCATCGTCTTCACCGGCAGCCTCGAAACCATGACGCGCCCCGAGGCGAAAGCCCGCGCCGAAACCCTCGGCGCCCGCGTGACCGACAGCGTCTCGAAGAAGACCGATCTCGTCGTCGTCGGCGCCGATGCCGGCTCGAAGGCGAAGCGCGCCGCGGAACTGGGCGTGCGCACGGTGAGCGAAGAGGAGTGGCGCGCGCTCGCCGGGATGGGGTGATCGGCCACTGCGACGACAGTTCCGGCGTGCGGTCGAGCTTGCTCCACTGGAGCGAGATCCGCCTGATCGCCGCCGTTCGCGCGAACCTCGCCTCAACCCTCCCGCCGCGTGTCCTCGGGGTCGGGATCGGGGACCTGGAGGAGCGCCGCGAGGTCATGCTCCGCCCTGGAGCCGGTCTCGGTGGTCTGCTGCCATAGATCCTCACTCCGCGCGCTGCGTCCCGGAACGGCAGGGCCGTAGCAGAGCAGCCAGACCGCGAAGCCGAGCGGGATGAAGAGCAACGAGGCCATGCGACTGCTCCTTTGCCGTGCGGGGAGAGGGTAGGCGGCCCGATGTGTCGAAGGCATGTCGGCAATCTCGCCGAAAAGCAACGAAAGGTTACCCGTCAATAAGTTATCGGATCGAACTCGCAGCTGCGATCGCGGTTGCCGACCGCCTGGCGCAGCGCGGCGATGCCGGTCTCGGCGTGCCGGCTCGGATGCACGCGGTTGGTGAGCAGGGTCCAGGCCATGGCCGCGCGCGAAATCGACCCACAGGCCGGTGCCGGTGAAGCCGGTATGGCCGATCGTCTCGGGCGAGCAGAGGCTGCCGCCGGACCAGCCGGGATGCGCGCACTGCCAGCCGATCGTGCGCGTCGGCGGAGCCGGGCGGCGCAGCAGCGCGATGGCGGCGGGCGAGAGCAGCGTGCCGGTCGAGCAGCCCGTGGGCGAAATCGAGCACGCCATCCACGGTGCCGAACAGCCCGGCATGGCCGGCGATGCCGCCGAGCGCGAAGGCGTTCTCGTCATGCACCGCGCCGCGCATCACGCGCCCGCGCCATTGGCAGCGCTCGGTCGCGACGGCGCGGTCGGGGCCGGGCGCGATCGCGAACCCGTCCGGCAGCGGGAATTCGCGCGAGCGGGCGCCCGTGCAGGCGCTCGAGCAGCATGCCGAGCAGGATGAAGTTGATGTCGGAATAGACGTCGCGCCCGAGCCGCCATTCCTTCTGCAGCACGAGCGCCTTCAGCGTCTCGGCATCGCTCCCCCAGCTGTAGATCGGCTCGACCGCGGGCAGGCCGGTCTGGTGCGTCAGGCATTGGCGGATGGTGATGCGCCGCAGCCGGTGCGCGGCGATCGTACTGGAAGAAATCGGGGATGTGCCGCGCGAGCGGATCGTCGAGATCGAGCGCGCCCGGCCTCGAGCAGGCGCAGGATCTCCGTCGTGGTGAGGATCACCTTGGTGAGGCTCGCGAGATCGAAGAGATGCGCGCGCGTGAGCGGCACCGGCTCCGGTTCGCGCTGCGCCAGCCCGGCGCACAGCACGGCGCGCCCGCCGGCGGCGGTGACCACGCCGAGCGTCGCGCCGGGGATGCGGCCGGCTTCGACGGCCTCGCGCGCGGGCGCGAAGACCGTGCTCGCACTCATCGGGCGTCACCCGGTCCGATCTCGATCGGCGCGGGCATGTAGCGGAACGCGTCGCCCTGCCGCGCGACATGGCCGATGCCCGGGCCAGGGCAGATGGTAGCCGATGATCCTCATCCGCTCGTCCGCGAGCCGGCCGAGCAGGTGCCGGCGCGTCGCCGCGCCCTGCGCCTTGTCCTGGTCGTATGCGCTCGCCGCGTCGGGATGCGCGAAGGAGAGCACGTGGTGGAAGGCGACGTCCGCCGTCACGCAGGCCTCCTCTTCCGCCGAGGCGATGACGAACACGAAATGCCCCGGCGTGTGGCCTGGTGCGGCGAGCGCGTGGATGCCGGGGAGGAATTCCTCGTCGTCGCGGAAGAACACGATGCGCTCGCGCAGCGCGAGAAGATTGCGCTCGACGCCCTGCTTCGCGCGGGCGTGTAGCCGGGCTCGGTGCAGTTCTCCCAGAAGGAGAGCTCCGTCTCGCTGATATAGATCTGCGCGTTCGGAAACACCGGCGTGCCGTCCTCGTGCACCGTGCCCCAGCAATGATCGGGATGCGCGTGGCTGAAGACCAGCGCGTCGATCTGCTCGGGCCGCGAGCCCGGCCTCGCCGAGGCTCCTCGGCAGGCGGCCGGCATGCGGGCCGAACCGGTTCGAATATCCCATGCCGTTGTCGAACAGCACGAGATGACCGCCGATATCGAGCAGCAGCACGTTCTGCTCGGCTCGCACCGCGCCGCCGGGGAGGAATTCCGCCGCGCGGATTGCATCGAGCGCGGCGCCCGCCATGCCGGGATAGATCTCCTCCAGCGGCGACAGGATCAGCGGGCCGTCGGAGACGATCGCCGCATCGAAGATGCCGATGCGGAAGCGGTGGATGTATGGCGCCGCGCCGCCGATACGCGCGGGGTTGAGCCCGACCGCCTGGCGCCAGGGCCCCGCGGAACGCGGGCGCCCGCCGAGCCGTGCGATGCTCATGCGAGCCTCTCGCACATGCGGCGGCGAGCCATTCGCGCGCATCCGCCCGGCAGGTTCGGCCCGACCTCCGCGCAGCACGCGCGCATGGTACGCGTCGATCCAGTTGCGCTCGGCACGGGTCAGCATGGCGAGGTCGATCAGGCGGCGGTCGAACGGGCGCGAGCGTCAGCGTCTCGAAGCGGAGGAACGGCTTCGAGCGCGCCCGGCAGCTCGGCCGGCTGCACGAGCAGCAGGTTCTCGATGCGGATGCCGTATTCGCCCGGCAGGTAATAGCCGGGCTCGTCGGAGAGGATCATGCCGGCGCGCGATCGGCACCGGCTTGGCCAGCGCGCGAGAAGCTCACCGGCCCCTCGTGCACGGAGAGATAGCTGCCGACGCCGTGCCCGGTGCCGTGGTCGAAATCGAGCCCCGGCGGCCCACAGCGCGCGGCGGGCGAAGGCGTCGAGATGCGGGCCGGCGACGCCCTGCGGAAAGACGAGCGTCGCGAGCGCGATCAGCCCCTGCAGCACGCGGGTATAGCGGTCCTGCACGAGCGGCGGGCGGCGCGCCCGGCCCGGTCCAGACCGTGCGGGTGATATCGGTCGTGCCTTCCGGGAACTGCGCGCCGGAATCGCAGAGATAGAGCTCGTCGGGATTGAGCGGCCGGTCGGTCTCCTCGGTCACGCGGTAATGGATGATGGCGCCGTGCTCGCCGGCGCCGGAGATGGCGGGGAAGCTCTCGCCGCGGAACCCTTCGAGCTCCTGGCGGAAGGCGAGCAGCCGGGCGGCGGCGGACATCTCCGTCTCGCGCCCGAGCGGGCCGGCCTCGGCGAGGAAATGCAGGAAGCGGCAGACCGCGACCGCGTCGCGCCGGATGCGCGCGGCGGGCATTCTCCTGCTCCGACCGGGTTCTTGCACGCCTTCGGCAGCAGGCACGGATCGGGCGCCGCCACCACCTCGGCCCCGGCGCGCGCGCAGGCGCTGCGCGAACCAGGCGGGCGAGCCGGCGGGATCGACCCGCACCCGCTTGCCGGCGAGCCGCGCCAGCGCATCGGGCAGCGCCGCGCGCTCGGCGACCGAGACCGCGTTGCCGAGCCAGGATCGCGTCTCGGCGGAGAGCTTCTCCCCCGCCATGAACAGCTCCGCCGCGCCGTCCTGATGCAGCAGCACGAAGCCGAGCGCGAAGGGCGTGAACGGCACGTCGCCGCCGCGCAGGTTGAGCAGCCAGGCGAGCGAGGCCGGGTCGGTGATCACGGCCGCATCCTGCTGCGCCGCACGCAGGATCGCGGCCACCTCCTGCCGCTTCTCCTCCGCGCTCCTGCCGGCGAGCGCGAGCGGGTGCGGCACGGCGGGCGCGGCGGGCGGCGCGGGCCGGTCGGTCCAGGCGACATCGACGCGGGTTGCGCTCCACCGGCACGAGCGTCACGCCGGCATAGCGGGCGAGCGCCTCCTCGGCGATCAGCCAGGGATCGTAGCCGATCCGCGCCGCCCGGCGCGGCGGCCGCCAGCCAGGCAGCGGCGGCTCCTCCGTGATGTGGTGGCGCTCCCAGAGCGCCGGATCCGTCTGCGCCGCGAGCTGCAGCGTGTAGCGCCCATCGGTGAACACGGCGGCGCGGTCGCGCAGCACGATTGCAAGCCCCGCGCTGCCGGTGAACCCGGTGAGCCAGGCCAGGCGCTCCGCGCCGGCCGGGCACGTATTCGCCGAGATGCTCGTCCGCCCGCGGCACCAGGAAGCCGTCGAGGCCCTGGCGGGCCAGCTCGCGCCCGCACCGCGTCCAGCCGCTGCTTCATCGAGTTCCCTTCGCCGGCAGGTTAACCGTTTTGTCATAGCTTTCCACTATATACCATGCACTCCAAGCATGGCTGGACGCAGCTCTCCGGGCATTCTCCCGCGACCGGAAGCGCGCATATTGCACTGCGACAAGAAACGGCGCGGCAAGCGGCCGAGGCGTCTCCACGCGCGAGCCAGATGAACTTCGAGGGGTAAGACCATGAACGCACACGCCGCCAGAGGAGGAGATGGTCCTCCTCACCACCGGCTTCAGCCGCACCGAGCTGCCATCTTCGGCGGCGCGCAGGCCGCACCGCCCGCCCGAGCCTGTTCGCCCGCGCCGCCGCCTGGCTCCGCCAGCACGCGCGAGCGCCGCGCCGTGATCGACGAGCTGTCCCAGCTCAACGACCGCGAGCTCGCCGATATCGGCCTGGTCCCGCGGCGACGTCCCGCATCGTGTTCGACCGCGCCTTCGCGGAGATGCGCGAGGAGCAGCGCGACGGCACCGGCCGGGCTTTCGGCGCCTACACCCTCGGCTGACCGACCGGCGCTCCTGCGCCGCGACATGAACGGGCGGGCCCTCGGGCTCGCCCGTCCGTCGTTTGGAGCGTGCTGCTCTCCCAAGTTGGGCCCCGACGTCGATCGTGCGTCCGTGCTTTAGCGCGTAATCGCCTGAATCGGAATCGGTCGCGGGCGGGAATCGCGCGCGCAGGCAACGAGCCGAAGCATGATGCCGCGCCTGTCACCGTCGGCCAGGCTCTAGCGCGTGATCGGTTCAGGCCGGGTCGGCCTGGAACGTGAATCACTCGCTGGGACAATTAGCTGAACCAGGCCGGTGACCGGAAGGAACCGGTCTTGCTCTAGCGGAAGCGCAACCGAGATCAGGCAGGCGCGTCAGATTTCCGGGCCGCGGACGAAGCACATGATGCCGGTGGCCGGCGTCCAGCACACCACCGCCGCGACCGGTCGGGTTGTCGGTCCGGTCCAGCACCTTCTCCGGCGGCACGCTGATCCAGCGTCCCTGGACCAGCGCCTCGTAATGATCGCCGGCGGCGCGGTAGTCGGTCTGCCGGCAATCCGCGATCGAGCAGCAGGAAATGCCGGTGCCGGGCTGCGCAGCCCCTGGAACCACGGCGCCAGCGCCGGATCGGCGTTCTCGGGCGGCCTGGCATCCGGCGCCGGACGCCCGATCAGAGAGCAGCAGGACGACCGCGACCGCAGCGCGCTTCATGCCCGACCTCCGCTCGGAAGCACGCCAACTGGCGGATGATCGGACATGGTCGCGGCCCGTCGCGATCGGCGGCACAAGAATTCGTGACCGTGGTCGGTTCCGATCAGCCCCGCCGCAGCATCAGCGTCGCCCAGCGCCCCTCGTCGAGGCGCCGCTCGAGGCGGAGCCCGGCGCGGCGATGCGCGGCCAGCACCATCGCCGCCTGCGCGCCGAGCAGGCCCGGCAAGGATCGCGGTGCCGCCGGGCGCGAGATGCGTCGGCGAGGTCGCGCGCCATGGCGCAGAGCGGGCGCGCGAGGATGTTGGCGAACACCAGGTCGTAGGGCGCGGATCGCGCCGCACCGCCCGGCTTCGCCACCCATTCGCCGGCGCCGTGCGCACCAGGCGCCCGAGCCCGTTCAGCGCGGCGTTCTGCCCCGCGACCCGCACCGACCACGGCTCGATATCGACCGCGAGCACGGGCCGGTGCAGCAGCCGCGCCGCCGCCATCGCCAGGATGCCCGAGCCGGTGCCGAGATCGAGGATGCGGCGCGGCCGGCGATGCGCGACCAGCTCCAGCGCGCGCAGGCAGCCGCGGGTCGAGCCGTGCTCGCCCGAGCCGAAGGCGATGCCGGCATCGAGCGTCAGCGTCAGCCGCCCGGCTGCCGGCGGACCCGCCGAGATGCGTGCCGCGCACGGCGAAGCGCCGCCCGATCGCCTGCTCGGGGAAGCTCTCATAGGTGCGGGCGAGCCAGCCCTCGCTCGGCGTCTCGACTGCGTTCGGGCGGCGCGGCGACGCCGCTCGCCGCCGCCGCCAGCGCGAGCCCGGTGGCCAGCGCCGCCTCGCCCTTCCCCGGCATCCTTCACGCCCTCGACGCGCCACAGCCCGCGTCGCCTCGTCGCGGAAGAACCCGACCGTGCCGCAGGCGGTGCGCAACGCCGCCTCATAGGCCTCGACCGCCTCTTCCGGCACGTCCACGGCGACGGTCTCGAGCCGCGTCGCATGGCGATGCGCCGTCACGGCTGTGCGCTCCACGAAACGGTCGAGCACGCGCTTCGCGCCGGCCTTGTCGAACTCGATGTCGAGCCGGTCGTCCTCCGCCCGCGTCACCGTGCCGTAGCCGAATTTCTGGTGGAACACGCGCGCGCCGACCGGGATCGCATCCGCGCGCGCCGGCCGCGCCGGCTGCTCCCAGGCCTCGATCACCTTCGGCCGCCGCGCCGCCAGCGGGAACTGGCCGGCGAACACGGATGGCGGCGCGAGCCGCGCTCTCGCGCGCGAGCGAGGCGGCGCCGACGCGCTGCACATGCGCGTCCGGCAATTCCTCGATGAAGCGGCTCGGGATGCTGGTCTGCCAGTTCGCGTAGATGCGCCGGTTCGCCGCGTGGCTGACGATCGCGCGCCGCCGCGCCCGCGTCAGCCCGACATAGGCGAGGCGCCGCTCCTCCTCGAGCCCCTTCAGCCCGCTCTCGTCGAGCGCGCGCTGGTTGGGAAACAGCCCCTCCTCCCAGCCCGGCAGGAACACGGTGTCGAATTCGAGCCCCTTGGCGGCATGCAGCGTCATCAGGCTGACGCGGTCGCCCTCGGCGCTCTCGTCGTTCTCCATCACCAGCGCGACATGGTCGAGGAAGCCGGCGAGCGTGTCGAAATCGGCGAGCGCGCGCACGAGCTCCTTCAGGTTGTCGAGCCGCCCCGGCGCTTCCGGCGATTTGTCCTGCTTCCACATGTCCGTGTAGCCGCTCTCGTCGAGCAGCGTCGCCGACGGTGACGACATGGCCCTCGCGCGGCAGCATCTCGCGCCAGCGCTGGAAGCGCGGCGAGCAGCGTCGCCACGCTCTCGCGCACGCGGCCCTTGAGCCCGCCACTCTGCACCAGCGATCGCCGCCGCGGCCGCGAGCGGGACCCCCTGCTCGCGCGCGAAGCGCGTGCATCGACGCGCAGCGCCGCATCGCCGACGCCGCGCCGCGGCACGTTGACGATGCGCTCGAAGGCGAGGTCGTCCGCCGGCTGGTTCAGCACGCGCATATAGGCGATCGCGTCGCGGATCTCGGCGCGCTCGTAGAAGCGCAGCCCGCCGACCACGCGATAGGGGATGCCGAGCGTGATCAGCCGCTCCTCGAAGGCGCGGGTCTGCGCGCCGGTGCGCACCAGCACCGCCATCTCGGCGAGCGCATCGTTCGTCCCGCCGCAGGCGCTCCATGCGCTCGCCCACCATGCGGGCCTCCTCGTCGGAATCCCACAGCGCGACCACGCTCACCGCCTCGCCGGCGGCATCGTTGCGGCCCGGCCGCAGCGTCTTGCCGAGCCGTCCCTCGTTGTTCGCGATCAGCGCCGCGGCGGCGGCGAGGATCGGCGCCGTCGAGCGGTAGTTGCGCTCCAGCCGCACGATGCGCGCGCCCGGGAAAGTCCTTCTCGAAGCGCAGGATGTTCTCCACCTCCGCGCCGCGCCAGGAATAGATGCTCTGGTCGTCGTCGCCGACGCAGCAGATGTTCTGCCGCTCCTGCGCGAGCAGCCGCAGCCAGAGATACTGCACGAGATTGGTGTCCTGGTACTCGTCCACCAGCACGTAGCGGAACAGCGGTGATACTCCGCCAGCACCTCGGGATGGGTGCGCAGGATCTCCGTCACCTCGAGCAGCAGGTCGCCGAAATCCGCCGCGTTCAGCGAGCGCAGCCGCGCCTGGTAGGCGGCGTAGAGATCGCGCGCGCGGCCATTGGCGAACTCGCTCTCCTCTCGCCGCCGTCACGCGCGGCGGGGTGAGGCCGCGATCCTTCCAGCGCTGGATCACGCCCATCAGCGCCGGCGGCGCCCAGCGCTTGGTGTCGAGATTGGCCGCCTCCATCACCTGCTTCAGCAGGCGGAGCTGGTCGTCGGCATCGAGGATGGTGAAGCCCGGAGGTCAGCCCGGCGAGCGGCGCATGCCGGCGCAGCATCCGGGCGCAGAGCGCGTGGAAGGTGCCGAGCCACAGCCCCTCCGACCGGCCGGCCGAGGATCGCCGCGACCCGCTCGCGCATCTCCCGCGCCGCCTTGTTGGTGAAGGTGACCGCCAGCACCTGGCCGGGAAACGCCTTTCCGGTGAGCAGGATATGGGCGAAGCGCGTGGTCAGCACCCGGGTCTTGCCGGTGCCGGCGCCGGCGAGGACGAGCAGCGGCCCGTCCACCGTCTCCACCGCCTCGCGCTGCTCCGGATTCAGGCGGGCCAGATATTCGTTCACGTAACTTCCTGGCTCGCTCCAGCGATATAGGGCGTGCGCGTCCACCAATCCCGCAATTCCGGCGAACTCGCCGTTACCGCCGGAGCTCATACTCCGCGAGCATGACTTATACGCGAGCCGCGCGATTGTCGCGGGATTTCGCAGGTGCAATATGCGTTCCACGCTCTCGACGACGGGGATGTCCCGCCGCCTCCGCCGGCTCGCCGGCATCGGACCTTCGGCGGTCCGGAAAGGAGCCTCCCTTGGCCTGCCATCGTGACTCGACCTCGCCCCCGAGGGCAATCTCTCCCGCTACCTGCAGGAGATCCGCAAGTTTCCGATGCTCTCTCCCGAGGAGGAGCTGCGCCTCTCGCACGCCTGGCGCGACCACGAGGATATGGCGGCGGCACACAAGCTTGTCACCTCCCATCTGCGCCTCGTCGCCAAGATCGCCATGGGCTATCGCGGCTACGGCCTGCCGGTCGGCGAGCTCATCTCCGAGGGCAATGTCGGCATGATGCAGGCGGTCAAGCGCTTCGACCCCGATCGCGGCTTCCGCCTCGCCACCTACGCCATGTGGTGGATCCGCGCGGCGATCCAGGAATACATCCTGCACTCCTGGTCGCTGGTGAAGATGGGCACCACGGCGGCGCAGAAGAAGCTGTTCTTCAACCTGCGCCGGCTCAAGGGCCAGATGCAGGCGATCGACGAGGGCGACCTCAAGCCCGAGCAGGTGACCGAGGTCGCGACCATGCTCGGCGTTCCCGAGCAGGACGTGGTCAGCATGAACCGCCGCCTCGCCGCGCCCGATCACAGCCTGAACGCGCCGGTGCGCGCCGACAGCGAGGGCGAGTGGCAGGACTGGCTGGTCGACGAGACCGAGAGCCAGGAGAGCGCGCTCGCCGAGCGCGAGGAGCTCTCCGGCCGCAAGGCGCTGCTCGCCAACGCGCTCGAAGACGCTCAACGACCGCGAGAAGCACATCCTCACCGAGCGGCGGCTGAAGGACGAGCCCTCGACGCTGGAATCGCTCGCCGCCGAATACGGCGTCTCCCGCGAGCGCATCCGCCAGATCGAGGTGCGCGCCTTCGAGAAGCTGCAGAAATCGATGAAGGCACAGGTGGCGGAGCGCCGGCTCGCCGCCTGACCGCCGGTCCATCCGTTTTGGCCGGCAAACCGGGGCCCGGATACGACATCGCGATCGGGATGGATTGCGGTGGATGAGCTGACTGGATCAGGGGCGGCAGGCGCATGGCTGGTTCGGTCACGGCACGGGGCCGACCAGACCGAAGCCTGCTTCGACCCTCACCCCGGGACAGCGCATAGGATTGAAGCGCGCGGTGGCCCCTTGGCAAGCCGCGTTCGGCATGTCGCCCGCTGCGTTTCGGAACAAATTCCTGCCGCTCCAGATGAGCGCCAGCGACCTCCGTACGTTCCGTGCGGCCGTGACAACGATCGGTTGGTCGCACAACGACGCCGCGCTACGCGATGCGGTCTCCCGCCTTCGTCCACTCGCCGACCACAGCGTCATCGTCCTGAAGGACGAAGTCGCGGGCAACGGCCCGGTGCGGCACGTCAATACGCTATATAGACATCGCGCTGCGATCGTCACCGCCGACATCCCCGCCCTCGGCACTCTCGACACCCGCATCAAGGTGCGCATCGCCGCCACCTGACCGGCGCCGCCGCGTCTGTTATGACGCCGCGAATGATGCCCAACCCCCTCGTCCGCGACACGGCGACGCCGCCGATCCCCGCTGCGCAGGAATGGGCGCGGCGCTATGATGGCGCGCTCGGTCCGCTGCTCGATCTTTGCCAGGCGGTGCCGGGCTATTCGCCGCATCCCGACATGCTCGCGCATCTGGCCGAAGCGGCGGGAAGCCCAGAGGCGGCGAAATACGGCCCGATCACCGGCGACCCCGCGCTGCGCGAGGCCTATGCCGCGCACCTCTCGGCGCGCTATGGCGGCGCGATCGATCCGGCACAGGTGACGATCACCGCCGGCTGCAATCTCGCCTTCCTCGTTGCGATGCTGACGCTCGCCCGCGCCGGCGACGCGGTGCTGCTGCCGACGCCCTGGTATTTCAACTACGAGATGGTCTGCCGGATGTTCGGCATCGCGCCGCTTCCGCTCCCCTGCGATGCCGAAGCAGGATTCGTGCCCGATCCCGTGCGCGCCGCGGCGCTGATCGACGAGCGGGTGCGGGCGATCGTGCTGGTCACGCCCAACAACCCGACCGGCGCGGTGTATCCGCCCGAGATCATCGCGCAATTCCAGGAACTCTGTGCCAGCCGCGGCATGTGGCTGGTGCTCGACGAGACCTATCGCGACTTCCTGCCGCGCGGCGCCGACCGCCCGCACGAACTGCTCTCCGGTGGCCCGTGGCCCGACAACCTCGTGCAGCTCTACAGTTTCTCGAAGGCCTATTGCATCCCGGGCCACCGGCTCGGCGCGCTCACCGCGCCCCGCAGCGCTGGTTCCGGAGATCGCCAAGGTGCTGGATTGCGCGCAGATCTGCCCGCAGCGCGCGGCGCAATCCGCCGTCATCTGGGCGATTGGCGCGCTCGGCGCCTGGCGCGACGGGAACCGCGAGGAAATCAACCGCCGCGCCGACGCGCTGCGCCGCGCGCTCGCGCACTGTCCGGACTGGCGGCTCGATTCCGTGGGCGCCTATTTCGCCTATCTGCGCCACCCCTTCGCGGGGCCGGCGGCAGCGGTCGCGGAGAGGCTCGCCGCCGAGCGCGGCGTGCTCTGCCTGCCGGGAAGCTGCTTCGGGCCCGGCGCAGGAGCGGCATCTGCGCGTCGCCTTCGCCAATATCGACGCCGAGGCGCTCGGCGCCCTGCCCGCCCGGCTCGCCGGCCTCGCCTGAAACCCGCAGCGGGGCCTGGTCGTTCCGGCGCCATGGCGCTGCCGCTCGATCCGACCACGCCGCCGATGGAGGCCGAGAGCCTCGAAGCGATCCCGGAGGGCGCCGGCTGGCAGTACGAGCCGAAATGGGACGGGTTTCGCTGCCTCGCCTTCCGCGACGGCAAGACGGTCGAGCTGCGATCGAAATCGGGCCAGCCGCTCGGCCGCTACTTCCCCGATCTCGTCGCCGCGCTGCACGAGGTGGCGGCGCCGCGCTTCGTGCTCGATGGCGAGATCATCATCCCGGTCGATGGCGTTCCCTCCTTCGAGGAGCTGCAGCTCCGGCTGCATCCAGCGGCGAGCCGGGTGGCGAAGCTCGCCGCCGCGCATCCGGCGCGGTACTGCCTGTTCGACCTGCTCGCCGATGCGAAGCGGGCACGATCTCACCGCGTCGCCGCTGCGCGATCGCCGCGCCGGCGTTGGAGGCGATGATGCCGGTGCTGGCAAGCCCGTCGGTGCTGCTCTCCCCGGTCAGCACCGACATCGCGGCGGCGCGGGCCTGGCTCGACGAGCGCGGCACCGGCCGCGACGGCGTGATGGCAAAGCGCCTGGACGCGCCGTATCGCCCCGGCAAGCGCGATGCGATGGTGAAGATCAAGCGCATCCGCACCGCCGATTGCGTCGTCGGCGGTTGGCGCTTCCTCAAGGGCCAGACGCTCGTCGGCTCGCTCCTGCTCGGCCTCTATGATGCCGACGGCAGGCTCGACCATGTCGGCTTCACCTCCACCATCCCGCGCGAGGAGCGACCGACGCTGACCCGGCGGCTGCAGGCGCTCGCCGGGCCGTCGGCATTCACCGGCCGCGCGCCCGGCGGGCCGAGCCGCTGGAGCACGGAGAAGACGGCGGACTGGAACCCGCTGCGCCCGAAGCTGGTGGTCGAGGTGAAATACGACCACGTCTCGGGCGGACGCTTCCGTCACGGCACCACGCTGCTGCGCTTCCGGCCCGACAAGGCGCCGAAACAGTGTCGCCTGGAGCAGATCCTGCCGCACTCCCCGGCCCCGTTGCCGGAACCGGCGCAGCGGTGATCCGCAACTTCTCGGACCACGCGGCCAATGAGCGCACCTATCTCGCCTGGGTGCGCACGTCGCTTGCGGTGGTCGGCTTCGGCCTCGCGATCATCAAGTTCGAATTCTTCCCGCGCGGACTGAATGCCTGGGTCGGGCTCGGACTTGGCGCCACCGGCTGCATCATGCTCGCACTGGCGACGTTCCGCTTCATCAGGACCTCGCACGAGATCGAGCGCGAGGAGACGCACCGCACCGGCGGGGTGCGCGGCGAGATCGCGCTGACCGTGCTGCTCGTGCTGTTCGTCGCGACCTTCGGCGTGCTGCTCTGGTCGACGGTCGGGCGCTGACGGCACCCGTTCAATGCAGCGGCCAGGCGTGCACGATCAGCACGGTGCCGACGATCGCGACCAGGCAGGAGAGCGGCAGGCCGAGGCGCCAGTAATCGCCGAAGCGGTAGCCGCCCGGCCCCATCACCAGCGTGTTGTTCTGGTGCCCGATCGGCGTCAGGAAATCGCTCGACGCGCCGAGCGCGACCGCCATCAGGAACGCATCCGGCGCAAACCCGAGGCCGTGCGCGACCGCCGCGGCGACCGGGCCCATCACCAGCACCGCCGCCGCATGGTGCATGAACGGCGTCACCAGCATCGAGACGACGAGGATCAGCCCCACCGCCCAGATGCCCGGCAGTCCCACCGCGAGGTGATGCAGGCCGGCGGCGATCAGTTCGGTCGCCCCCGTCTCGCGCAGCGACTCGCCCACGGGAATGAGGCAGCCGAGCATGACGATGATCGGCCACTCGATCGCCTCGTACGCCTCGCGCGGCGTCAGCATGCCGGACAGCACGATCGCGGTCGCGGCAACGAAGAACGCGACCTCCACCCTGAGCACGCCGACGGAGACGAGCGCCATCGCCGCGAACAGGATGACGACCGGCCAGTAGCGGGCCCGCGGCCGCGCGATGGCCAGATTGCGCTCGGCGAGCGGCAGGCAGCCGAGCCGCGTCAGCGTCTCCCCGAGCAGCGAACGCCGCCCCTGCAGCACGATGATGTCGCCGAGCCGGAACCTGGTCTGCCGGAGCCGCGTCTGCACCCGGCGGCCGCCACGGCTGACCGCCAGCACGTTCACCTCGTAGCGCTGGCGCATGCGGATATCCTCCGGCGTGCGGTCGATCAGATGCGAGTCGGCGAGCACCACCGCCTCCACCGCCTCGATCTCGTCGTCCTTGTCGCGCCGCTTCGATTCCGCCATCGCGGCGGCGCCCAGGAGCTCCAGCCCGGCATGGTCGAGCACCGGCTTGAGCGCCACCGGATCGGCCTGCAGCACCAGCACATCGTTCTCGAACAGCACCCAGTGTCCGGACGGGATGTAGCGCCGCTCGCCCTCGCGGATGATCGCGCCGATCGTCACGTCACCCTCCCCGAGCGCCTCGAAATCGGCCACCGTCCTGCCCGCGATCGGGCTGCCCGGCGGCAGCCGCGCCTCGCTCGTGTATTCCTCGACGGTGAATCGCTTTTCCGCCGGGGCCTGGCCCTGCCGCTTCGGCGTGAGCCGCCAGGCGAGGCTAAGCAGCACCACCGCGAGGACGGAGAGCGGCAGCCCGACGGGCACGTAGTCGAACAGGTGATAGGGCTTCCCCAGCACTTCCTGGCGCACCGAGGAGATCAGCAGGTTGGGCGAGGTGCCGATCTCGGTGATGGTGCCGCCGATCAGCGAGCCGAAGGAGAGCGGCATCAGGTAGCGCGACACCGGCTGCTTGCTGCGATCCGCGGTCTGCACCGCGATCGGCAGGAAGATGCCGAGCGCGCCCACGTTCTTCATGAACGCGGACAGGAAGGTGACCGCGGCGGTGAGCGCGGCCACCTGCTTCGTGGTGCCGCGCAGCCAGCGCAGCACCGGGCGCATCACGTTCTCGATCGTGCCGGAGATCGCGATCGCGCGGCCGATCACCAGTACCGCGGCGATCACGATGATCACCGGATTGGCGAAGCCGGTGAAGGCGTGCGCCGCCGGGACCACGCCGAGCAGCATCGCGGCCGAGAGCGCGAGCGCGCCGACCAGGTCGTAGCGCAGCCGGTCGGAGACGAACAGCGCGAGCATGCCGGCCACGATCGCGAAGGCTTCCGCCTGGTGCAGCGTCATGCCCGCACTTCTATCGGACCGGCCGCACGCGGGCGGCTTCGCCCGGCCCGGTCCCGCCGATCGCCTCGGCCAGCATTCGGCCGAGTTCGCCCGGGTCGCGGATGTTGAGATCGCGCTGCGGGAAAGGCAGCGTGATGCCGTGCGCGCGGAAGCGGTCCCACAGCTGGAGCAGCACCTCGCTCCGCACGTTGGCCGTGCCGGCGCGCGGATCGGCGATCCAGACGCGGAGATCGAGGTTGACGGTGCTGTCGCCGAACCCGGTCACCAGGCAGGCGGGCCGCGGCTCGTGGAGCACGCGCTCGACCGCGCCCGCCGCCTCGATCGCCAGCGCGATCGCCTGCCGGAGGTCGCTGTCATAGCCGACGCCGACGGGCACGTGCAGGCGGACCAGATCGTTCGAATAGGTCCAGTTGGTGACCCGCTGCGTGATCAGGTCCTCGTTCGGGATCAGGAACTCGGTGCCGTTGCGCGTCACCACCGAGACGTAGCGGGCGTTCATCCGGCTGATCCATCCGTAGGTGCCGTCGATCTCGATCACGTCTCCCGGCTTGATCGAGCGATCGACCAGCAGGATGACGCCGCTCACCAGGTTGGAGACGACCTTCTGCAGTCCGAAGCCGACACCGACGCCAATCGCACCCGAGAACACCGCAAACGCGGTGAGATCGATTCCGACCGCGCCCAGCGCGAGCACCACCGCGAGCGTCAGCAGCACGATGCGCGCGAGCTTGGCGGCCAGCACGTGCATGGTCGGCGTGATGCCGGGAAAGCTGCCCAGCCGCTGCTCGATGACCCGCGCGATCAGGTTCGCCGCCCAGAGCAGCACCACCAGCAGCGCGATTCCCTTGAGCGCCAGCAGCGCGGAGAGCCGCAGCGTGCCGATCGTGATCGCCATCGCATCCAGCAGGCCGGCGGTGGGGCCGAGCAGCCTCGCGATGTTGAGCGCCGCGACGACGAAGGCGACCACCGCGATCGCGCGGGCCAGGCGCGGGTTGCGCACCAGATTGGCGCTGAGCCGGATCAGCACCCAGGCGAGCGCGAAGCTCTCGAGCAGGCGCAGCACGTCGTCGGGCTGGCGCGCGGCGCGGAAGGCGACCTCGGCGAACCAGACGAAGAGCAGCAGGCCGATCCAGGGCGCGATCTCGGCAAGCGCGTTCGCCACCCGATGCAACGGCCCCGGGTGCATGCGCGCGATCCGACCGCGCAGCATCCCGCTCGCCCGGGGACCGGCGAGCCGGGCCGCGAAGAACAGCACCAGCGCCACGCAGAGCTGGGCGAAGGTGCTCCACAGCAGGACGTGGCGCTCGATCCAGAAGGAGATCTGGTCCAGCAACGGCTGAAAATCGTGCAGGGTGGGCTCCCGGTGAGTTCGTGCAGAACGCACAACGTCCGGGCGGGTTATCGGATCGCGGGTGCGACAAGGAGGCCAAGACGATGGAGCTGAAAGGGTCCTGCCATTGCGGCGCGGTGAAGTTCCGGCTGCGCTCGGCGCATCCGGTGCCGTATCAGCGCTGCTATTGCGGCGTCTGCCGCAAGACCCAGGGCGGCGGGGGGTATGCGATCAACCTGGCGGGCGACGCCGCGACGCTCAGGGTGACCGGGCGTGAGCACATCAGGATCTACCACGCCCGGTTCCGCAACCCCGAGGACAGGCGCGCCCATACCAGCACCGCGGAGCGGCACTTCTGCGCGACCTGCGGCAGCGCGCTCTGGCTCTTCAGC
This sequence comes from uncultured Alphaproteobacteria bacterium, assembly GCA_963822815.1. GTDB lineage: Bacteria > Pseudomonadota > Alphaproteobacteria > Acetobacterales > Acetobacteraceae > CAWGJC01. The sequence goes on along the minus strand of CAWGJC010000015.1, from coordinate 45,708 downwards.
CCGGAATGGCCGGAACTCGTGCACCCCTTCGCCTCGGCGATCGATACCGAGCTGCCGGTGCCGGTCGAGCACACGCATCTGATGCTCGACTTCAAGCCGGGCTGGATCGAGGTGGAGAGCGGGCGGCGCGACAAGCGGTTCGGGCGCTATCCCGAGGAGTTGATCGCCGAGTGGCATGCGCGGACGGGCCAGGCCGTGCCGCCCTGAGATGTCCTCGTTCTCGTTCGCGGCGGTGCTGCTCTGCGCCGCCTCAACCGTCGGATTCGTGAACTACCGCTTCCTGCGGCTGCCGAGCGCGATCGGCATGCTGGCGGTCGCGCTCATCCTCTCGCTCGGCGTGATCGCAATCGATCCGCTGGTCGGCGGCATCGACCTGCGCCGCTGGGTGCGCGGCTTCCTCGGCGCGCAGGACCTGCCGCGGACCCTGCTCGACAGCGCGCTCGCCTTCCTGCTGTTCGCGGGTGCCCTGCATGTCGATCTCGACGAGCTCCGTCACCGCAAATGGACCGTGCTCGCGCTCGCGACCGGGGGCACGGTGATCGCGACGTTGCTGTTCGCCGTCGGCATCTGCGCAGTGTTCGCGCTCACCGGACATCGGGTGCCGCTTGCCTGGTGCCTCGTGCTCGGCGCGATCATGGCGCCGACCGATCCGGTGGCGGTCGCCGGCATTCTCCGCAATGTCGGCCTGCCGCCGACGCTCGAGGCGGTGATCGTGGGCGAGAGCCTGTTCAATGACGGCGTCGGCGTGGTGCTGTTCACCGTCACGCTCGGCGTGGCGCTCGGGACCAGCGGCGGCGTGGCGCCCGGGCCGGTGGTCGGCGCCTTCCTGCTGCAGGCGGCCGGCGGCGCGCTGCTCGGGCTTGCCACCGGCTGGATCGCCTATCTCGCGATGCGGCAGATCGACGAATATCGGCTCGAGCTGATGATCTCGCTCGCGCTCGCGACCGGCACCTACAGCCTCGCCAACGGGTTCGGCCTCTCGGGGCCGATCGCGGTGGTGGTGGCCGGGTTGCTCATCGGCAGCAAGGGAACGGCGCATGCGATGAGCGAGACGACGCGGCGGCACCTGCACGGGTTCTGGTCGCTGGTGGACGAAATCCTGAACGCGTTGCTGTTCCTGCTGATCGGCTTCGAGATCGTTGCGGTCGAGTTTCACGGCTACAGCCTGGTCGCGGCGCTCGCGGCGATCCCGCTCGCGCTCTGCGTGCGCGTGGTCAGCATCGTGGTTTCCTCGACGTTCCTGCATTTCCGCGCGCCCAACAGGACGGGCGCCATCGCGGTGCTGACCTGGGGAGGCTTGCGTGGCGGCATCTCGGTCGCGATGGCGCTGACCCTGCCGGCGACGCCGTTCCGGGAGGAGCTGCTGTCGGTGTGCTACGCGATCGTCGTGTTCACGATCATCGTGCAGGGGCTGACGATCGGGCGGGTGATGCGCCTGTTCTACCCCGCGCCGGAGGCCGGCACCGCGCCATAGGGCGATCCCGCATGCCGGTCCGGAACCGCCGTCCCTCCGGCGTCGTCTGCGGGCTGATCCGGACACGACCGAGCCGAGAAATCCGCCAGCATCTCGTTGGTGGAGCCAGGGGGAATCGAACCCCCGACCTCCTGAATGCCATTCAGGCGCTCTCCCAACTGAGCTATGGCCCCATCGCCGGGTCGGGAGGCGGCATATAGAGCCGCCGGCCGCCGGCGATCAAGTCTCAGGCGGCGGCGCGCTTCAGGTCGGGGTGCAGGGTGAAGCCGGCCTCGGTCTTGGCGCGCAGTTCCTCCTCCGTCACCGCGGGCGCCATCTCCACCAGGATCAGCCCTTGCGCGGAATCGATGTCGAAAACGGCGAGGTCGCTCACGATCAGGCTCACCACCCCGGCGCCGGTCAGCGGCAGCGTGCAGCGCTTCAGGATCTTGGGAGTCCCATCCTTCGCGGTGTGCTCCATCAGCACGACCACGCGCGGCACGCCGGCGACCAGGTCCATCGCGCCGCCCATCCCCTTCACCATCTTGCCGGGAATCATCCAGTTGGCGAGATCGCCGTTCTCCGCCACCTGCAGCGCGCCGAGGATCGAGAGCTGGATATGGCCGCCACGCACCATCCCGAACGAGGCCGCGCTGTCAAAGAAGCTCGTGGTCGGCAGCTCCGTCACCGTCTGCTTGCCGGCGTTGATGAGATCGGCGTCCTCCTCGCCCTCGTAGGGGAACGGGCCCATGCCGAGCATGCCGTTCTCGCTGTGCAGCTGGATCGATATGCCGGCGGGAATGTGGTTGGCGACCAGCGTCGGGATGCCGATGCCGAGATTGACGTAGAACCCGTCCTGCAGTTCCTGCGCGGCGCGGGCGGCCATCTGGTCGCGGGTCCAACCCATGATGTCTCGCTCCTGTCTTTTCGGCGCTTGATTCACGCCTTCACCGTTCCGGCTCCGGCGCTCGTCTGGGCGCTTGATTCACGCCTTCACCGTTCCGGCTCCGGCGATCACGCGCCACTCGTCTGGGCGAGTGATTTCACGCCTTCGCCGTTCCGGCTCCGGCGATCACGCGCCACTCGTCTCGGCGAGTGATTCACGCCTTCGCCGTTCCGGCTCCGGCGATCACGCGCCACTCAGGCGGCGCGCTTGCGCACCGTCCGCTGCTCGATCTGCTTCGTCACCCGGTCGAGCTTGACGACGCGATGGACGAAGATGCCCGGCGTGACGATGTGGTCCGGATCAATCCGGCCGGGCTCGACCAGCTCCTCGACCTCGACGATGGTGACGTGCGCCGCCGTCGCCATGATCGGGTTGAAGTTCCGCGCGGTCTTGCGGAAGACGAGGTTGCCCTCGGTGTCCGCCTTCCAGGCGTGAATGATCGCGAGATCGGCAAACAACGAGCGCTCCATCACGTAGCGCCTGCCGTCGAACTCGCGCTCCTCCTTGCCCTTCGCGACCTCGGTGCCGGCGCCAGTGCGGGTGAAGAAGGCGGGGATGCCGGCGCCCCCGGCGCGGATGCGCTCGGCGAGCGTGCCCTGCGGGTTGAACTCGATCTCCAGCTCCCCGGCGAGATACTGGCGCGCGAAGGTGGCGTTCTCCCCGACATAGGAGCTGATCATCTTCCGGATCTGCCGGGTCTCCAGCAGCAGGCCGAGGCCGGCGCCGTCGATCCCGGCATTGTTGGAGACGACGGTCAGGTCCTTCGCCCGGGACTCGCGGATCGCCGCGATCAGCGTGCTCGGGATGCCGCACAGGCCGAAGCCGCCGGACATGACCATCATGCCGTCGCGCAGCACGCCCTCGAGCGCCGCACGTGCGTCCGGGTAGACTTTCCTCACCGACCTTCCTCCGCCGCTCTCGCCCTCACGCTGCCACCCGCGGCGGCGCGGCGCAACGACAACACGTGGCGGCGAGCCTATCGCCGCAGGGTCGCGAGCGCCTGCTTGCAGGTGGTCGAAAGACTCGCCTCGTTCGAGCGCAGGCAGGCCAGGAAATTGCCGTTGCCCGGACGCACGCCGTGGCAGAGGGCGCGAAAATCCGCGCCGCAGGCCCGAGTGATCGGCACCGCCGGGCGCGCCGCAGGTGGCGGCGCATAGGTGGGGTTCGCCGGCCCGGTCTGGCTTCCAGGGGGCGGAGCGGCCGAGCCGCCCTGCACGGTCACGGATGGCGGCGCCGCCTGCTGCGCCGATTTCGGCGCCGGGCCGATCGCCTCCAGCGCCGTCTGGCAGGCCGGCGACAGTGAGGTCATGTTCTCCTGCAGGCAGTTGAGCGCCGCGCGTCCGCCCGGCGTCACGCCGGTGCAGTAGGACTGGAAATCCGAGCGGCAGGACTGGCGAATCGCATTCTGCTGCGCCTGCGAGGGCTGCTGCGCGGCGGCGATCCCGGGGGCGAGCAGACCGCCCATCAGCGCCAGCGTCAGCAACCGCGTCCAGACCGTCGGTGCCATGTCCCGCCTCGCCCTGTTTCTCCGGGACAGCAGGGTATGACGGCCATGGGACGGAAGGGCAAGTCGCCAATTCGGGCCCGTACGCGCAGGAGGCCCCGGCCAAGGCCGGAGCCTCCCCATTGCGTGACCGCCGAGGGCGGTCGACCTGGCGCCTTGTTCAGCCGGCGAGCGAAAGCCCGCGGACGGTCATCCAGGTCGTCCCACGCATCGGCGACAGACAATGAGACACTGGATCACCTCCTTTCAGTTGGTTTCGGACAGTCCTTAACGTCGCGCTTCGGCGGCGTCGCTGCAAGCAATTCCTGGTGGTGGTGTCGGCTGAAGCGACACTTCCGATTCCTGGTAGTGTCTCAGTTTAGGTCGGCACCGGACCGCTCCCCCACCTGGCCACCCACGCGAGTATACTTCCGTTGGGTGGCCGGGCGGGGGAGAGGGCCGGTGCCGACTTCAGAGTGACGCACTTCCGATTCCTGGCCAGCTTGACAGGGACGCCCGCCGGGTCTGGCATCCGGCCGGCAGTTACGGACCGCAAGCGTTGCCCCAACTTTCCTTGCACAGCCCGGTGGGCGACCTCACCATCTCCGAGGAAGACGGCGCGATCGTCGCGATCGATTGGGGTTGGGGACGCGACCAGACCGAAACCAGCCTGCTGCGCCAGGCCCGTGACCAGCTCGACGCGCTATTTCGACCGCACGCTCACCCGCTTCGACCTGCCGCTCGCGCCCGCCGGCACGCCCTATCAGCGCCGCGTGTGGGACGCGCTCTGCCGCATCCCCTATGGCGAGACGCGCTCCTACTGGCAGATCGCCGGCGGCGACGGGCGGCGTCGCGCGCTCGGTCGGCCAGGCCAATGGCCGCAACCCGATCCCCATCCTGATCCCCTGCCACCGGGTCCTGGCCAGCGCCGGGATCGGCGGCTATTCCGGCGGCGAGGGCATCGCGACCAAGCAGTTCCTGCTCGCCCTCGAACGCGCCGACCTGTTCGCCGCCGACTCCCGCGCTGCCGCCCGACGCGGGCGTCTGATCGCCCGACGGAGAACCAAGCATGACCAAGGCCATCCGCATCCACGCCCCCGGCGGACCGGAGGTGATGCAGTGGGAGGACGTGCCCGCGCCCGAGGCCGGCCCGGGCGAGGCCGTGGTCCATCACGAGGCGATCGGCCTCAACTACATCGACGTCTATTTCCGCACCGGCCTCTACAAGACGCCCGTCCTTCCCGCGCGATCCTCGGCATGGAGGGCGCCGGCACCGTCACCGCGGTCGGGCCGGATGTCACCGAGGTGCAGGTGGGCGACCGCGTCGCCTATGCCTCCGCCCCGATCGGCGCCTACGCGACCGACCGCGCGATGAAGGCGGACCGGCTGGTCAAGCTGCCCGGACGACATCGACTTCCGCACCGCGCGCGGCGATGATGCTGCAGGGGATGACGGCGCAATACCTGCTCCGCCGCACCTACCGGGTGAAGCCCGGCGACACCATCCTGGTGCACGCCGCCGCCGGCGGCGTCGGGCTCATCCTCTGCCAGTGGGGCAAGCATCTCGGCGCGCAGGTGATCGGCGTCGTCTCCACCGAGGCGAAGGCGGAGCTCGCCCGCGCGCACGGCGCCGAGCACGTGATCGTCGGCCACGGCAACCTGGCGGCCGAGGTGAAGCGCTCACCCATGGCGCCATGGCGGCGGTCGCCTATGACAGCATCGGCAAGGACACGTTCATGGCGAGCCTCGACAGCCTGGCGCCGCTCGGCATGATGGTGAGCTACGGCAACGCTTCCGGCCCGGTCGGCGCGGTCGATGTCGGGCTGCTCGGCGCCAAGGGCAGCCTGTTCCTCACCCGCCCGAGCCTCGCGAGCTACACCAGCAAGCGCGCCGATCTCGAGGCGCACCGCGAAGGAGCTGTTCGAGGTCGTGCAGAGCGGCGTGGTGAAGATCCGCGTCAACCAGACCTTCCCCCTGCGCGACGCCGGCGCAGTCGCACATCGCGCTCGAATCGCGGCAAGACCACCGGCAGCACGGTGCTGCTGCCCTAGGGCGGCGACGTGCCATAGAAGACTGATCGTGCCCTTCGGCCATCCGCGTCCGCCCGTCCCGCAATCCCGACCCGCGCCAGCTTCCGCGCGCCGCCGCGGCACCAGCCGGCGCACCCGGCTCACCGCGCTGATCGTGGCGACGGCGCTGTTCATGCAGAACCTCGATTCGACGGTGATCGCGACCGCGCTGCCGCGCATGGCGCGCGCCTTCGGCGCCGATCCGCTGCACATGAACGTGGCGCTCACCTCCTACCTGCTGAGCCTCGCCGTGTTCATCCCGGCGAGCGGCTGGATGGCCGACCGGTTCGGCACCCGCACCGTGTTCCGCGCCGCGATCGCCGTGTTCACGGTGGGCTCGATCCTGTGCGGGCGCGCCGACGACCTCGCCTTCCTGGTCGCCGCGCGCATCCTGCAGGGCGTGGGCGGGGCGATGATGGTGCCGGTCGGGCGGCTCGTGCTGCTGCGCTCGGTCGCGAAATCCGAGCTGGTGGCGGCGATGTCCTGGCTCACCGTGCCGGCGCTGGTCGGGCCGGTGGTCGGGCCGCCGCTCGGCGGCTTCATCGTCACCTATTTCTCCTGGCGCTGGATCTTCTACATCAACGTGCCGATCGGCGTGCTCGGCATCCTGCTGGTCACGCTGTTCGTCGAGGACGTGCGCGAGCCCGATGTCGGCCGGCTCGATGTGACCGGCCTCGTCTTCTCCGGCCTCGCGCTGTCCGGGCCTGATGTTCGGCTTCGAGACGGTCGGGGCGCGGCATCGTCGCGCCGCTGGCGACGGTCGGCGATGATCGCGCATGGGGCTCGCCGCCTGCGCGCTCTACGCCTGGCACGCGCGCCGGCATCCGAGGCCGCTGATCGACTTCACGCTGATGAAGATCCCGACCTTCGGCCTCACCATCGACGCGGCGCTGCTGTTCCGCATCGGCATCGGCGCGATCCCGTTCCTGCTGCCGCTGATGCTGCAGCTCGGCTTCGGCCTGTCGCCGGCGCAGAGCGGCATGATCACCTTCGCGAGCTCCGCCGGCGCGCTGGTGATGAAGCCGGCGACGCAGTTCGCGCTCCGCCGCTTCGGGTTCCGCAACGTGCTGTGGTGGAACGGCATCGTCTCCGGCCTGCTGCTCGCGGCGATCGCCGGCTTCCGCCCGTCCTGGCCGCTGGCCGCGATCTACGCCGTGCTGCTGACCGGCGGCTTCTTCCGCTCGCTGCAATTCACCGCCTACAACAGCGTCGCCTATGCCGACATCCCGCGCGCGCGGATGAGTGCCGCGACCAGCCTCTATTCGACCCAGCAGCAGCTCGCGCAGACGCTCGGCATCTCGCTCGGCGCGGCGCGCTGCTGATCGCGACGACGCTCTCGGGCCACGCATCTGCCCTCGCTCGCCGATTACAGCTGGTCGTTCCTGTTCGTCGGCCTGATCGCGCTGCTCGCGGCGCCGATGTCGCTGCGGCTCGCCCCCGATGCCGGCGCGGATCGGCAGCTCAGCGTGGCCCCGGGCGGGCGAGCGGCCGCTGCCCTCGCCACCGATCGAGGCCCGCCCGGCGGAAGCATCGCCGCGCCAGGTCGACGTCCTGATCGCGCCGGCCACGCGCCGACCCGACCAAGGCGGATACGCTCGAATTGAACGGCGGGCGCAGGCAACTACCGCCAACTTACTTCGCCCGGAACCGGTAGCGGTACGCCTCGCCGAAGCCGAGCGAGCGGTAGAGCGCGAGCGCGGCGGTGTTGGCGGCGGGGAGCTGCAGCCAGGCGGTGCGGGCGCCGCGCGAGGCGGCGGCGGTCATCGACTCGAACATGATCTGCCGCGCGAGCCCGGCCCGGCGCGCCGCGGGATCGTCGAGATGTCGAAAATCCCGGCATAGCGCCCGTCGATCGTCACCCGCACCGCGCAGGCGGGGCGCCCTCGTGCCGCAGCACCGGATAGAACGACGGGAAGCGCCAGCAACGCGATCAATTCGCGGATCTCGTCGAGGCGCTGCGGCGTCATCGTGGTGCGCCACCACTCGAACCATTCCGACGGCGGGCTGGTCGGCAAACCCGTCCTTCAGCGCGCGCAGCGGCGGGGTGAGCTCGGCGCGCAGCACGATGCGCTCGTCCTCCGCCGGGTAGCCGCGCTCGGTCAGCGCGGCGTCCAGCGCCGGCGGCGTCAGCGGGGTCACGCGGAACATCGCCGGCAGATGGAAGCGCCGGTAGATGGCCTCGATCCAGGCGATCCGCGCCGGCACGTCGTCGCCATCGTCGGGGTCGAGGCAGGTCACCGAGTTCGCGCGCTTCATGCTCGCCCCGCCGGTCCCGCGCGCGATGCGCACGATCCAGGAGCGATCGAACACCGTCCGCAGCGAGGGCAGCGCGTTGATGCCGGTCCGCTCGAAGCGGAGCACCTGGGCGAGCGGCAGGGTGGTCGGTCTGGCTCATGCGCGGACATGAGCACGCCGGCGCAGGGCGCGATAGCGTGAGGTCTCTTGGTGACGCCGGCGCCCCCCGCGGTTTGCGCGATATGGTCGTTTGGATATAGCGTGGCCTCGCCCGCCGCCGGAGCCGTGATGCCAGCCCGTTCCGCGCGCCTCGCCTGCCTCGCCGCGCTCCTCCTGCCCCTCGCCGCCCATGCGCAGGGGGTGACGGTGTTCGCGGCGGCGAGCCTCACCGACGTGATGAAGGACATCGCGAAAGCGTGGCAGGCGCAGGGCCATCCCGCGCCCCGCTTCTCCTTCGCCGCGAGCTCGACGCTGGCGCGGCAGATCGAGCAGGGCGCGCCCGCCAACCTGTTCGCCTCCGCCGACGAGCAGTGGATGGACTACCTCGCCAGGCGCGACCTGATCGTGCCGGCACGCGGCACGACCTGCTGCGCAACGATCTGGTCCTGGTGGTGCCGGCGAACCGGAAGAAGCATGTGGAGATCGGCCCGGGCTTCGACCTGGCCGGGCTGCTCGGCCCCGACGGGCGGCTCGCCGTCGGCGATCCCGCCCATGTGCCCGCCGGCATCTATGCGAAGCAGGCGCTGACGAAGCTCGGGATCTGGGATCCGTCGCGCAGCATCTCGCGCCGGCCGAGGACGTGCGCGGCGCGCTGCTGCTGGTCGAGCGCGGCGAGGCCCCGGCCGGCATCGTCTATGCGACCGACGCGGCGGCGAGCCCGGCGTCGCCATCGCCGGCACCTTCCCCGCCGCCAGCCACGACCCGATCGTCTATCCGTTCGCCGTGACCAAGTCGGGCGACACCCAGGAGGCGCGCGACTTCCTCGCCTTCCTGGAGGGTCCGGCGGCCGAGCAGGCGTTCGAGAAGCGCGGCTTCGGGGTGGAGTAGCGCGATCGCGCTGACTGGCTGACGCCCGCCGAGTGGGAGGCGGTCCGGCTGAGCCTCGCGGTGGCGGCGCGCGCGGTCGGCTTCGGCCTGCCGCTCGCGATCGTCGCCGCCTTCGTGCTCGCGCGCTGCCGGTTCTGGGGCCGCGGCGCGCTCAACGCGCTCGTGCATCTGCCGATGGTGCTGCCGCCCGTCGTGGTCGGCTGGCTGCTGCTGCTGGTGTTCGGCGTGCGCGGCCCGGTCGGCGCGCTGCTGCTCGCCTGGTTCGGCATCCGCCTCGCCTTCACCACCGCGGGCGCGGCGCTCGCCTGCGCCACCATGTCGTTCCCGCTGATGGTCCGCGCGATCCGGCTGTCGCTCGACCAGGTCGACCCCGGCATCGAGCAGGCGGCGCGGAGCCTCGGCGCGGCCGGCTCGACCGGCTCGCCACCATCACCCTGCCGCTCGCCGCGCCCGGCATCCTGGTCGGCGCGATCGTCGCCTTCGCCGCGAGCCTCGGCGAATTCGGCGCCGTCATCACCTTCGCCGCCAACATCCCGGGCGCGACGCAGACGCTGCCGCTCGCGATCTACTCGGCGCTGCAGGCGCCGGGCGGCGAGGACGCGGCGGCGCGGCTGTCGCTCGTCTCGATGGCGCTGGCGGTGGTCGGGCTCGGCCGCGCGAGATCGCCGGCGTGCAGCTGCCCGCGCGCTCGGCCAGGCGCGCGGAGCTGATGCAGTTGGCGGTCGCGCTGCGCCACCGCTTTCGCGCGGCTTCCCGCTCGACGCCGATTTCGCGGCGCCCGCCGCCGGCGTGACGGCGCTGTTCGGGCCGTCGGGCTCGGGCAAGAGCACGATCATCGCCGCCACCGCCGGGCTGCTGCGGCCCGATGCCGGCCGGATCGCGATCGGCGAGGCCGTGCTGACCGATACCGCGGCCGGCCTGTTCCTGCCGCCCGAGCGCCGCCGCGTCGGCCTCGTGTTCCAGGACGCGCGGCTGTTCCCGCACATGCGCGTCGCGACCAACCTGCGCTACGGCATGCGCCGCGCCCCGCCGGGCGGGCCGATCCGCTTCGACGAGGTGGTGGCGCTGCTCGGCATCGGCGCGCTGCTCGACCGCCGGCCGCGCACGCTCTCCGGCGGCGAGCGCCAGCGCGTCGCGATCGGCCGCGCGCTGCTTGCGCAGCCGCGCCTGCTGCTGATGGACGAGCCGCTGGCGAGCCTCGACGCCGCCCGCAAGGCGGAGATCCTGCCCTATCTCGCCGCGGCTGCGCACCGCGCTCGCGCTGCCGATCCTCTACGTGACGCACGCGCTCGACGAGGTCGCGCGGCTCGCCGACACGCTGGTGCTGATCGAGGCCGGGCGCGTGCTCGCCGCCGGCCCGGTGGCGGAGATCGCCGCGCGCGCCGACCTGCCGCTCGCGCAGCCGCGACGATGCCGCGCGCGGTGCTGGACTGCCGGATCGCCGCGCACGACGCGGCGCGGCGCCTGACCCGGCTCGACGCGGGCGGCACGCCGTGCTGGTGCCGCTGCTGGACGCGCCGCCCGGCGCGGCGCTCCGCCTGCGGGTGCCGGCGCGCGAGGTGATCCTGGCGGGCGCGGCGCCGGCGCGATCAGCGTGCAGAACGTGCTGGCCGGCCGCGTGCGCGCGCTGGTCGACGGAGCCGACGCATCGCGCGGTGCTGGTCGAGGTGGCGATCGGGTCAACGCGCTGGTGGCCGGCTCACGCCGGATGCGGTGGAGCGGCTGGGCTCCGCGTGGGGCAGCCGGTCTTCGCGCTGTTCAAGTCGATGGGCGTGGAGATCCTCGATCGGTGATCAGTAGAGCCGTGTCCGGTATGCCGCCTCGATGCCCTGTCGGCCTCTTCCGCGCCCACGACCTGGTCTGCTCGGCGATGATGCGGCCGAGGGTCGGGAAGGCGCCGCGCGGCACCTGCGTCTCCGCCTTCCAGAGCCCCGCGCGCTTCACCGCCTTGCCGCAATGGAAATAGACCTGCTCGATCGCGACGATCAGCCCGCCGCGTGGCGGCTTTCCCGCGATCTCGCTCTCCGCCAGGCGCGGATCGTCGAGCACCACGCGGGCGCGGCCGTTCACCCGCAGCCTCTCGTCGATCCCCGGCACCAGGAACAGGATGCCGATGCCCCGCCGCGTCATCAGGTTGCTGTAGGTGTCGAGCCGGTTGTTGCCGGGCCGGTCGGGGATCAGCAGCGTCGCATCGTCGAGCACGCGGACGAAGCCCGGCGGATCGCCGCGCGGGCTCGCATCGCTGCCACCCTCGGGATCGGCCGTCGCCACCACGATGAAGGGCGAGAGGGCGATGAAGGCGCGCGCATGGCGATCGAGTCGGCGTCAGCACCTTCCGCTGCACGATGGCACTCTGCGGCCCGTAGCGCTCCCGCAGCCCCGCCTCGCCGAAATCCCCGTCCATTCCCGCCGCCTCCGGAATCCCGTCCACAATAGCGCCGCGCGGCGCCTCAGCGGAACCCGCCAGCGGCCAGCGACAGCACGCCGCAGCAGCCGAGCACGATCAGCGGATTGAGCTCGGTCGCCGCCAGCGCCGCGGTCGAGCCCGCGATCATCGCCCAGGGCAGCCAGCCATGCACCGTCGCCTGCGCCACCGCGAGCCCGCTGCCATAGGTGAGCCCGACCGCCACCGGCGCCAGCGCGCGCTCCAGCCCCTGCGCCAGCTCGCCTGCTCGAACCGCCGCCACAGCCGCGCCGCGCCATAGACCAGCAGGCAGGACGGCGCGTACATCGCCACCATCGCCATCAGCGCGCCGGCGAGCCCCGCCGCGCTTCTGCCCGATCAGCACGACGATCAGGCTGCCCGGGCCCGGGCGCCGCGCGTGAGATCGCGAACAGGTCGAGGAACTCGCGCGACGTCATCCAGTGATGCACGTCCACCGCCTCGTGCTGCATCGCCGGGATGATGCCGTTGCCGCCGCCCACCGCCAGCAGCGACAAGATGCCGAACAGCCCGGCGACCTGCAGCAGGGTCGCGGTCACCGCGCGCGGCCGTTCAGCACGAGGCTCGCCGCAATCATCGCCGCGAGCACCGCCAGCAGGTCGAGGCGGAACACGCCGATCAGGGTCGCGGTCGCCGCCGTCACCACCCGCCTCGCGCCAGCCGCGCACGCCGCGCCGGGTCATCCGCATCGCGGTCGCGAGCGTGAGGCCGATCGCCCCCGGCGCCGACGCCGCCCAGCACCGTCTCCACGCCGGGCAGCGCGTGATGGCGCATATAGATCGCGCCGAGCGGAGATGATCACCACCGGCAGCGCCATCATCCCGGCGAAGGCGGCAATCGCGCCGCGCCCGCCGCGCAGCGTGGTGCCGATGAACACCGCCAGGTTGACCGCATTGGCGCCGGGCGCGATCTGCGCGACGCGAGCCCGGAGAGGAACGGCCGCTCCTCGAGCCAGCGCCGGCCCTGCACGATCTCGCGCCGGATCCAGCCGGACAGCCCGCCGCCGAAGCTCTGCATGCCGATGCGCGAGAAGGTGGTGAACAGCGTGGCGAGCGATGGGGGCTGCGGCACGAACGACGCTCCGGCGGGGTCCGCATGATCGCATGGGCCCGCTGATCCCGCGACTGCTCGCCGGGCAACCCGGCAACGCCGCGGTTCGTTTGCGTCGTTCAGCGATCGCGGATGGACCTCCCGATGATGACCGGCGCCTGATCCGTCATGCAGAACCTGTTCATCGGCGACGATCCGATCGGTGGCATCGCGCATCTGATCCAGATCGCGCTGACCCCGGTGTTCCTGCTCTCCGGCATCGGCGTGCTGCTCAACCTGTTCAACACCCGGCTCGCGCGCGTTGCGGACCAGATCATCCACGTCGCCGACCTGCGCGACGGCGATATTGCGCCGGAGGACGATGCGCGCCTGCTGCGCCACCTGCGCCAGCTCGGGCACCGGATGTGGCTGCTCGACGCCAGCATCCTGTTCGGCGCGGTGGGCGGCGCCTCGACCTGCGCGGCGGCGTTCGTGCTGTTCCTCGGCAGCCTGCGGCAATCGGCGGTGGCGGGTGCGCTGATCGGCACCTTCGCGCTGGCGCTGTTCTGCACCGTGGTGGCGCTGATCGTGTTCCTCTGCGACAGCATCCTCGCCTGGCGGAGCCTGCGCGAGGAAGGCCCGCTGCCGCGCTCCGTCCGCGACACGCCGAAGGAAACCTAGCCTCCGATCGCCCTGACTGGAATCAGTCAGGGGTGAATCGGCAGGCCAGAAATACGCTGACCCAAATCGCGCTGACCACAGTCAGGGCGATTCGGATATCAGAGTGTGATGACTGGAGGCGGAATCGCCGGAGGTCTGAATCACGCTCGCAAACGGAGCGTGATGACCGGGGGCGGAATCGCCGGAAGTCTGAACCACGCTCTAACCCGCGAGCATCGCCTCGATCCGGATCAGCTCGCCGAGCGACCAGGCCTGGAATGGGCAGCCGCCCGGCAGGTGCGGCGGCGCGCCGTCGGCCACTTCCGAGACGTGGCCGAGCCCCGCGGTCGCGAGATGGGCGTGCAGCGGCGGCAGGAAGCGGGCGCGGCCCTCGGCGCGGCTTCCGCCGGCCTCAAGCCAGGCGGCGACGAACGGGCCGAGCAGCCAAGGCCACACCGTCCCCTGGTGATAGGCGCCGTCCCGTTCCGCAGGGCCGCCGCGATAGTGCGGGCAGTAGTCGGGATCGTCGGGGGCGAGGCTGCGCAGGCCGAGCGGGGTGAGCAGGGCGCGCTTGGCCAGCGCGACCACGCCGGCCACCTGCGCCGGCGTCAGCACGGGGAAGGGCAGCCCGCCCGCCGCGATCACCTGGTTCGGGCGCACCCGCCGGTCGCGCCCGTCCATAACGCCGTCGGCGTCGAGCACGTCGATCAGCCCGCCGGTTTCCGGGTCCGGGAACAATCTCCGGATGCTCTCGCCCGCCCGCTCCGCCGCCCGCGCCCAGCGGTCGCCGCCGGGCCAGGCCCCGGCGATGGTCAGCGCGTTGAACCAGAGCGCCTGCACCTCGACCGGCTTGCCGATGCGCGGCGTCACCACGTGATCGCCTGTTTTCGCGTCCATCCAGGTGAGCTGCACCCCGGGAACGCCGGCGCGCAGCAGCCCATCTGCGGGGTCGGCGCCGATGCCGAAGCGCGTGCCTTCGGTCATGCCTTCCAGGATCGCGAGCACCGCGGCGCGCAGCTGCCCGGCCTCCGCGCCGGAGGCGCCGCCCGCCGCGATGAGCTCGTGCACCGCGATCGTGTACCAGAGCGCGGCGTCGACCGCGTTGTATTCCGGCGCCTCGCCGGAATCGGGAAAGCGGTTGGGCAGCATGCCCTGGCTGACATGCTCCGCCCAGGCGAGCAGGATCGAGGCCGCCTCGGCGAGGCGACCGCGCGCGAGCAGCAGGCCGCGCAGCGCGATGAACGTGTCGCGTCCCCAATCGGTGAACCACGGGAACCCCGCGAGCACCGTGCCGCCGCTGCCGCGCGTCGCCAGATAGGCGTCGGCCGCCACGTCGCGGGCGGGCCGCGCCCGGCGCTGGCGCTCGGCGGCTTCGAGAGCGCCCGCGCGCGCGGTGCCCGGCGCCTCGGCGCGCAGGATCAGCAGCGCCGATCGCGCGGCCTCCCAGGTGAACAGCCCGGGAGAGGCCAAGTCCTCACCGTCATCGAGTCCGCGCGCGCGCTCTTCGGCGTAGCTGAAACGGCGATACCAGTCGGGCGCGTCGGTCCAGGCGAAATCGCCGCGCGCGGTGGTGGCGGGCACGCCTTGATACGGGCGCCAGACCAGCGCCTCGCCCTCGCGGCGCGTGGCGAAGTCGAACCCCGGGTTCTCGTGATGCAGCGCGTGGTAGTCGCGGCCGGAGAGCAGCGGGCGGACGATCAGCCGGACCGGCCGGTCCGCCGTCCAGCGCAGCACCACGTCGCCGGAGCCGCGGGCCACGAACAGGGAATGGGCGATCGCTGTGCCGTCCGGCAGCACGAAGCGCCAGGTCGGCCAGGGTTCGGGGTCGAAGTCCCGCAGATGGTCGCGCCCCTCCGGAAACACCGTGCCGCCGGCATAGGCCTGGCTCGAGAGGGCGAAGCGGCCGGAGGCGGTTTCCGCCCACGCCTCGAGCCCGTTCACCAGCACGAAGCGGCCGGTGGGCGGGCTGGCCGCGGCCAGCAGCAGCGCGTGATAGCGGCGCGTGCGCAGCAGGCCGACGGTGCCGGAGGCGAAGCCGCCGCGTGCCGTCCGCCTCCAGCCACTCCGCCTCGCACTCCAACGGCTACGACCCGGCCAGATCGGCGACGCCGACCACCCCGGCATCGGCGCCGAGCCGGGCGGCAACCAGCGCGGGCCGCAGCCGCTCGGGGTGGCGGGAGAGCGCGGTGCGGACTCGGTCGAGATACCCCTCCGCCAGCCCGACGCCGCCGCCGATCACCACGCGCTCCGGATCGAGCAGCGCCTGTAGCCCGACGAGGGCCGCGGCGAGCGCCGCCGCCGATCGGCGAGCACGGGCTCGGCCCAGGCCGCCCCCCGCGCGCCGCCGCGAACACGCCCGCGCGTCCATCGTATCCCGGCGCCCGCGCGCGCCGCCGCGATGCCGAAGCCCGAGGCGAGCTCTTCCAGCCGGCCCGCCTCGCCGCCCAGGGATCTGTCCCAGGCTGCCGGCGAGACCGCGCGCGCCGTGCAGCAGACGTCCGCCGGCGACCATGCCGCCGCCGATCCCGCTCGAGACGGTGAGGAACAGGAGGTCGCGTCCCTGCCCCGCGCCGTGCCGGTACTCGCCCCAGGCGGCAGCCTGCGCGTCGTTGACTGCGACCACGGGCACGCCGAGCGCGTCAGCGAGTCGTCGCCAGCGCGAACCCGTCGGGAATTCGAGCACGTCGGGATTGAGGGACGACCAGGCGCCGCCGCGATCAGGCCGGTGGCGGCGACGGCGGCGCGGCGTAGCGGCCGGACCAGTCCGCGCCAGGGCCGCGACGCCACGCGTCCAGCCCGGGGCGCCCACCTCCCGGTGGTCGGCACCTGCCGACGCTCCAGCACCTCGCGGCCCCGGACCAGCGCGGCCAGCGTCTTCGTGCCGCCGATATCGAAGGCCAGCACCGGGCCGGCCGTCGCGCAGCGGCGTCGACCGCGGCGCGGAACCAGGCGGTGACGTGCTCGGGCCGGGTGATCGCCGAGCCGACCACGACGGCGGTGGCGCCGGCGCGGATGGCTTCGGCCGCCAGCGCCGGCGTGTTGTAGCGGCCTTCCGCCAGCACCGGCACGCCGAGCCGCGCAGCGCCCGGACCAGTCGAGGTCGGGCGGCGCCGGAACCGGCCCGCCGGTGTAGCCCGACATGGTCGAGCCGACGATGTCGGCGCCGGCGGCGAGGGCCGCCCGGCCTCGGCGAGCGTCGCGCAATCCGCCATCGCCAGCGCGCCGCCGCCGCGGACGCCGCCGAGTAGCTCGGCGACCGGCACCGGCCGCGGCCGCCGGTGGCATCCACCGCGACGATCGCGGCCCCGGCCGCCGCCAGGCCGCCACGTCGTCGAGCATTGGGTGATGCGGACCGGGCTGTCCGGCAGGTCGCGCTTGACCAGCCCGATCACCGGCAGGTCGAGGCCCGCACCACGGCCGCGACATTCGCGGACCCCCTCGATGCGCAGCCCGCGCGCGCCGGCGGACTGCGGCGGCGCGGGCGAAGGCGACCACCCCGTCCACGCTGTCGAACGGGCCCCCGGGACCGGCTGGCAGGAGACGACCAGCCCGCCGGAAGCCGGTCGACAGATGTCCCCGCGCCATAGCGGGCCATGCGCCACCTCGATCTCGCGGCGCTCTGCAGCGGCGGCCTGCGCCGCCTCGATGCAGGCGATCAGGGCGCGGCCTCGGCCGCGCCGTCCGGCGGGGGCGCGCCGTCGCGGATCGCCGCGCGCATCGCCCGCCACTCGCGCTCGACGCCACGCAGCAGCCATTCGGGCTCGCCGAACCCGGCACCGGCGCCCAGCGCCCATCGCGCCCGAGCGTCACGCCCCGCTCGATGTCGAGCCGCAGCAGCCGCCCTCGCAGGCGATCTCCGTGTCGTTGACCATCGTGAGTCCCGGTAGCCGACGCTTGCCAACCTGCCCCAGCGCGCCCCCGGCGAAACGCAGCAGCAGCAGATCGGCATCCGGCACCGGCTGGTCGTGGAAGAGCCGGCCGGACATGGCAGCGACGCTGCGACCGGCGCGTCCATCAGCCAGACCAGCCGGTCGAGCGCATGGATCCCGGCGGTGAGCAGCATGCCGCCGCCGGTTCGGCCGAGAGGTGCCAGGCGCGCCGGTTCTCCTCCATCCAGCGCTTCATCATGGCGCTGCGCCCGAAGAGCGGGCGGCCGAGCGCCCGGCCGGAGCGCCTCCCGCGCGGCGAGGCACGGCAGCACGAAGCGCATGACATGGGCGACCATCACGCACGCCCCCTGCTCGCCGCGGCGGCGCCTGAGCGACGCAGTCGGCGAAGTGGGCGCCATCGGCTTCTCGACCAGCACGTGCTTGCCCGCCTGGGCGGCGGCGATCGCGATCGGGGCGTGCAGATGATGGGGCGTCCGTCAGAGCACCACGTCAACGCCCGATCGTCGAGCAGGCGGCGCCAGTCGTCGCAGGGCGTGCCGCCATGCATGCGGCGAAAGCGCCGGCGGAAGCGGCGTCCTCGCGGCGGCAACCGCGACCAGGCGCAGATCGGGGAAGGAGGCGAGGGCGCGGACGTGCTGGGCGGCGAAATACCCCGCCCCGGCGATGCCGATTCCGATCATCGCCGTGCCTCCTCATAGATGCGGTCCACGACGCGCATGGCGCGCAGGTAGTCGTCGAACCCGCGAGCGGCGCAGCACCGCGGCGCAGGCGCGCGAGCGTGTCCGCCATGAATGCGCGATAGCGCGCCCCGGCCGGCACCGGTTCGAGCATACGCGTGGCGCCGTCATCCAGCGTGGCCACCGAACAGGCATCGCCGCGGTCGATCAGCGTCGCGCCCGCAGCGGCCACCCGCCATTCGAAATCGCCCCCCGCCGCCATGGAGGCATAGGTGTATCCGGCCTCGACCGTGATCATCGCGCCGCCGGCGGCCAGGATGGCGACCGCGTAGTCCTCGACCGCCTCGCCATGGGCCGTGTTCGACCGCTCGCGCCGAGAAGGCCGGCCCGCCCTCGCCCAGCAGCGCGAGCGCGGCGTCGACGGCGTGCAGCCCGAGATTGCGCAGCGCCCCACCGCCGCCCATCGCGGGGTCGAGCAGCCAGGGCACGCCGTCGCGCGATAGCGCTCCGGCGGCCCGTTCACGACGCGGAAATGCGCGTGCGAAACGCGCCGACCGACCGATCCGGCGCAATCGGCCGAGCTCGCCCCAGAGCGGGCTGCAACGATTGGCGAGCGGCACGGCGACGAAGCGGCATCCGTGCCGCCTGGCGCGATCGGCGAGTGGCTCGGTGGAGATGGCGGCGGGTTTCTCGAGCATCATCGGCAGCCCGGCCGCGAGCACCGACGCGAAATCCTCCCCGACCGTCGCCGGATGCCCCATCAGCACCACGAGATCCGGGCGCTCGGCGAGCAGTTCGGGCAGCGGGAGCGCGCGCGTCGCATTGCGCGCGGCAAATTCGGCGGCGGCGGTGGCATCGCGGTCCGCCACGCCCAAGAGCGTGACCGCGGCATAGCGGATCGCATCGAGATGGATGGCCGCATGCCAATGCGTCACCCCGACCAGCGCCACCCGCATCCGCATCCGCATCCGCCGCCTGCGTGGATACGCCGGATCGGTGCGCTGGTCAGCCTGCCCTGCGCGTCACCAGATCAACCAGGCATACGCGGTCGTCAGCAGAATCGCGGTCAGGCAACTCAGGAGAGCGTACCAGAGGTCGCTGCGCAGGGATCGATCTCCTCCTTGCGATCCGGGGAGGTTGAGCGGTTTCGGTTGAGCCCCGGTTAACCGCGCGCGGTTTGGGCGGCAAAACCCATCCGGGCCTATGACCCGCTTCAGCCGAGGAGAAATGGCAGTGAGCTTTTCGAGCATGTTCGCGCGCGGCGTCGCGCTGGTCGGCGGCGGCGGCGCTGCGGGTGCGGCGGCTGCGGGACGGGCGCGCCACGAGCCGGCCTGGGGCAGCGCGCCCGCAATCCCGGCGGCGAAGCCGCAGGGCGCCATCCCGACGCTGAAGATGCCGACGGCGCAGGGGTGGGGACGGGCCAGAAGCCGATCGCCGCGCCCGGGCTCAAGGTCAACGCGTTCGCGGCCGGGCTCAAACATCCGCGCTGGATCCACGTGCTGCCCAACGGCGACGTGCTGGTCGCCGAGGCGACCAGCGTGCCGCGGCG
This sequence comes from uncultured Alphaproteobacteria bacterium, assembly GCA_963822815.1. Classification (GTDB taxonomy): domain Bacteria; phylum Pseudomonadota; class Alphaproteobacteria; order Acetobacterales; family Acetobacteraceae; genus CAWGJC01. The sequence goes on along the minus strand of CAWGJC010000015.1, from coordinate 26,228 downwards.
ACCGCCATGCGCAGCGTCTTCGACTACGCCATGGCCACCACGATGCGGCGCGCCGGCGCCGTCGGCGTCAGCCCCAACCGCATCACGCTGCTGCGCGACGCGGACGGCGACGGCGTCGCGGAGACCGCGGACGTGTTCCTGGAAGGGCTGAACCAGCCGTTCGGCATGGCGCTGCTCGGCGACACGTTCTATGTCGGCAACACCGACGGCGTGGTCGCCTTCCCCTACGTCGCCGGGCGCGACCCGCATCACCGCGCCGCGGGCGGAAGCTCGACCACGTTCAAGCCCGGCGGGCACTGGACGCGCAGCCTGCTGCCGAGCCCCGACGGCACGAAGCTCTATGCCGGCGTCGGCTCGCTCAGCAACATCGGCGACGACGGCATGGCGGTCGAGGAGGGCCGCGCCGCGATCTACGAGCTCGATCTCGCCAGCGGCACGCAGCCGCATCTTCGCCTCCGGCCTGCGCAACCCCGTCGGCCTGGCGTGGGAGCCCACGACCGGCGCGCTCTGGACGGTGGTCAACGAGCGCGACGGCCTCGGCGACGAGACGCCGCCCGATTACCTGACCTCGGTGCGCGATGGCGGCTTCTACGGCTGGCCCTATTGCTACTGGGGCCAGACGGTCGATGACCGCGTGCCGCAGGATCCGGCCATGGTCGCCAAGGCGATCACGCCGGATTACGCGCTCGGCGGCCATACCGCCTCGCTCGGCCTCTGCTGGCTGCCGGCCGGCACGCTGCCCGGCTTTCCCGACGGCATGGCGATCGGCCAGCACGGCTCCTGGAACCGCAGCACGCTCAGCGGCTACAAGCTGGTCTTCGTGCCCTTCGCGAACGGCCGCCCGTCCGGACCGCCGCGCGACATCCTGTCCGGCTTCCTCGCGCCCGACGAGCGGGAGTCCTACGGCCGTCCGGTCGGCGTGACGATCGGCCCGGACGGCTCGCTTGCTGATGGCCGACGACGTCGGCGACGTGATCTGGCGCGTCGCGGCGGCATGAATTGGCCCGCGCGCCGGGAAGCGCGCGGGCCGGCAGTCAGGGCTTATTGAATGGTGACGGCGACCGGCCTCGAGGCGATGCCGTTCGCGACCGCTTCGAGCTTGCTCGCGCCGGTGTCGATGCCGGCCGGCACGTCGAAATGCGTGGACACGGTGGCGCTGCCGGTGGCAGACCGCCATCCCTGCTGTGGTCATGCGTCCCGCGCGTAGAACACGTGACCCGACGCGCTGTTGGTGATGCGCACCAGCGGATAGTTGGTGGGCGTCGCGAACTCGTCGCCGAAATCCGCCGCCTGCGACAGGCCGTTGAACCGCGTGCCGGTGATCGTATAGGTCGAGCTCCGGCGACAACGTCTTCTGCACCGATTGTATGGTCGGCCGCCCAGCTCGGATCCCGGCCGTGCCGGGCGAGGTATAGACGCCGATCTATCGCCGAGCAGCGCCTGGCCGTTGGGCAGCGGGTTGATCGAGGGCGAATTGCCGCAGGTGACCACCTCCGGCTGCTCGAGGGTGAAGTTCGTCCCGTCGAATTCGTAGAGATGGTAGGTCTCCTGCTCGAACTCGCGCCCCGCGGAGGCGGCGGGTTGCGCATTCGCCGCCTCGGCATCGCGGGTCGTCGCGCCCCGCGAGGGCTTCGAGCAGCACGCCCTGCAGCCGCTGCTCGATGCGGGCGCGCGCGCAGCCGTCAGGCTGTTGTTGTCGTCATCCTGCACCCGGCGGTGTTCGCCTCCACCAGGACATTGCCGTTCGGCAGCAGCACCGCATATTCATCGCCCGCATCGTCGATTCCCTGGAAGTCGGGACTGGCGCTCCACCAGGCCGGAGGCCGAGTAGATCGCGGTGTGCGCGTGCGGTCTGATGCAGCGGCAGTGCGCCGGCTTGGAACACGCTGCCGTCCGGCCGCAGGATCGCCGGGCCGATCTCGCCCACCGGCCGGAGTGTAGTATTCACCGGGCCCGTATTTCTTCGGCTGCGCGTTCTCGCCGGTCCAGGTGAACTTGAGCAGGACCGCGCGGTGCTCGCCGGCGCTCGCCCAGCTTCCGGTCAGGGTCCGAGGCGGGGGTGAACAGCTCGGAGTTCGGCGCATCGACCACGTCGGCGCCGCGAGGAGAGTGGCCGTCGGGCAGCAGCGTCCAGCCTTCCTCGGCATTCTCGTCCTCCTTGCCGGTGACCGGTCATCTCCTCCCAGGCATTGCCCGTCGGATTGAAGATCGCCGAAATTCGCTGCTGTCGATCTTCTCGCCCAGCATGAAGTGTGCCGTCCGCGCGGACGAACCCGGGCGAATTGCCGATCGCGAGCCAGCCTGCAGGCGGCGCGATCATCGTCCATCTGTTCTTCGACCGGATCATAGATCGCGCTCTTGGTGGTCAACGTGACCCAGCAGCTTGAGGTCGAGCGGGCGCCCAGCGTGTACTCGCCGCCGGCGAGCAGCGTGCGCCCATCCGGCAGCACCGCGCCGGCGGTCGCGTACGGTCCATAGCCGGAGCGGCAGGCTCGCCACCTTGGTCCAGGTCCCGTTGACGTAGCTGCCATTCGACATCCGGCGCGAGCTTGGACCAGTCGGTGACGCCGCCGCCCTGGAACAACACGGTGCCGTCGGTCTGCAGATAGCCGTAGATGACGCCGTCGGACGGCGGCTTGTTGGCCAGTGGCGTGATGGTCTGCGCCAGCGCGAAGCCGGGCAACAGCGCCATCGCGATGGCGGTCAGGCAGGCTCTGGTCGACATGGATGATCTCTCCGGTCGGCGTCCCCTCGAGGGGCGAGCGGGCTCGCCAGGCAGGCGGGGAGCGTGGCACGGAAGAATGTGTCTGTGCAACGATACGAGGGCGGACAAATCCACGCCCCGGTCCGGCGCTGAAGAACGCGTGAACGGCGCCGAATACGGCACTCGGTGTAATTTCTTTCATGCTTATCTGGCCGGCGCTGATGGGAGGAAACGGGCAATGAACCCGAGCGACAAGCAGCATGCCAACAAGCCGGGCTCGGCCGGAACCGGCGGACCCGCGAAGCAGGGGACGACCGACAAGCCGACCCAGTCCGGCCAGCACGCCCAGCACGGCGGCGCCGGCACGAGCAATCCGGGCGCACAGCCGCGCCAGGGCGACAGGCAGCCGCAACCCGGGCATCCGCCCGGTGACAAGCACCGCTGATCTCCCTGGACTGACACTTCGCGGCGGCCTCCGGGCCGCCGCTTTTTAATCCACCAGCGCCGAATAGGTCAGCACCCGGAGCTCCCGCCGGATCGGGTAGGTCGAGGACGGCATGAGCTGGGTGAACAGCACCACCGCCATGTCCTCGGCCGGATCGATCCAGAACGCGGTGCTCGCGGCCCCACCCCAGGCATATTCTCCCGGGCGTCCCGACGATCTGCGCGCGCGCCGGATCGAGCATCACCGAGAAGCCGAGCCCGAAGCCGATCCCCTCGTAGCTGCTCTCGCTGAAGCGCGGCATGCCCATCGCCGCCATGTCGCCGCGCAGATGGTTGGTGGTCATCAGCTCGACCGCCTTGCGCCCGAGCAGCCGCACGCCCTCGAGCTCGCCGCCATTCAGCATGAACTGGCAGAAGCGCAGGTAGTCGCCGACGGTGGAGACGAGCCCGCCGCCCCCCGAGGCGATCCGGCGCGGGCCGAGATAGAGCGCCCCGGTGTCGATCGGCGCCAGCCGGCCATCGCGCGCCACGCCCGTAGAGCGCGGCGAATCGCGCCTGCTTCTCGCCCGGAACATGGAAGCCGGTATCGCTCATGCCGAGCGGCGCCAGCACGCGGCGCGCCAGGAAATCGCCGAACGCCTCGCCGGAGATCACCGCGACGAGATGGCCGAGCACGTCGGTCGCGACGCTGTAGTTCCATTCCGCGCCGGGCTGCGCGATCAGCGGGATCTTCGCCAGCCGCTCGACCAGCTCGCCGAGCGTCGCCTCCGAGGTCTGGAAGTCGATGCCGTCGTCGCGATAGCGCGCATCGACGTTGCCCGACTGCATGAACCCGTAGGTCAGGCCCGAGGTGTGCGTCAGCAGGTCGCGGAAGGTGATGTCGCGCGCGGCGGGCACGGTGTCGATCTTGCCGCGCTTCCCGCCGGTAGCGACGCGCATGTCGGCGAAACACGGCAGGAAGCGCGTGATCGGATCGTCGAGCTGGAAATGCCCCTCCTCGTACAGCATCATGATCGCGACCGAGGTGAGCGGCTTCGTCATCGAGTAGATGCGCAGGATCGCGTCCGCGTCCATCGCGCGGCCGGCGGCGAGATCGGCCATGCCGCAACTGTGCAGATGGGCAACGCGCCCGTGCCGCATCACCGCCGTCGTGAGGCCGGCGAGCCTGCCGTCATCGACCAGGCGCCGCGCCCAATCCGCGACGCGCCGCAGCCGCTTCGAGCAGAGCCCGACCTCTTCCGGCGCCGCCTGCACCATCGCATCCATCACGCGCTCCTTTTCATCCGCGGCTCGGCGACGCCCGGCGGCAGCAGGCCGAGCGCATGCAGGAAGCAGAGCATGTAGTAGGTCGCCTTGAAGGCGATCACCGGCTAGCGCGCGCGCCAGGTATCGGCGCCCTGACCGGCGAGGATCGCGACCAGCCCCTCGCGCATCCCGAACCGGTTGGAGGGCGACATGAACATGCCGCGCAGCACCGGCGTGTTGATGCGGTAGATCAGCCAGGAGAAGCGGTCGAGCGTGCGCCGCGTGCGGCCCTCGGTCCGCCGCGCCAGTTCCCGCCCCGCCGCCGGATCGTCGAGCCAGGCATCGGCGACCGCGGCGCCCTGCTCACCCGCGGTCATCGCCAGCATCACGCCGCTCGAGAACAGCGGGTCGATGAAGGCGAAGGCATCGCCGATCAGGAAGTAGCCCTCGCCCCAGGAGGCGCGGCAGCGATAGGAGTAGTTGCCGGTCGCGATCACCGTCGGAGATGCGCTCGGCCTCCGCCATGCGCGGCGCGACCGTCGGGCTGCCGCGATCCGCTCCTCGAAGAACTGCACGAGATCGCCGCGCCGCGCCCTTCCACGCCTCCTGGTTGCCGACGAAGCCGACGCTCATCACGCCGTCGCGCAGCGGGATCATCCAGAACCAGCCGTTCTCCGCGAGATGCGCGGTGATGTAGCCCTCGCGATCGCCGGTGCGCCGCTCGACGTTGCGGAAATGCGCATAGACCGCCGCGGTGCTGTTGCTCTTGTCGGATTCCTTCAGGCGGAAATTGTTGGCGAGGAACGTGTCGCGGCCGGAGGCATCGAGCACGAAGCGGGCGCGGAACTGTCGCTGGGCCGTCTCGCCGCGACGCGCCGTCACTGTGCGCGCCGCCCGCGCGGAAAATCGATCGCGGTGACGCGCGTCGCTTCCCGCACGTCGCGCGCCCTTGCGGCGCGCATTGTCGATCAGCAGCTGGTCGAACTCCGACCGCCGCACCTGGTAGGCATGGCCGTAGGTGCGGTCGCGCGCCTCGTCGAAGGCATAGGCGACCGTGGTGCCGGTGCGGTCGGAGGCGAATTCCGCACCGGGCTTCCTGACGCCGATGCGGGCGATGTCGTCGAGCAGGCCGAGCCGCTCGAAGATGCAGAGGTTGTGCGGCAGCAGCGACTCGCCGATATGGAAGCGCGGATGCCGGTCCTTCTCCAGCAGGATCACGCGCCGGCCGCGCTCGGCGAGCAGCGCCGCCGCCGTCGATCCCGCCGGGCCCCCGCCGACGATCAGCACGTCACAGGCTTCCATTCCGTCGCTCATCCCGCCTTCCCTTGTTCCGGCCGCAGATGCCGGTCCGCGCCGCCGGTGTCACCTATAACACCTTGCCCGGGTTCAGAATTCCTTTCGGATCAAGGCTCTGCTTGAGGAGGCGCATGAGGCCGAGTTCCTCCGCGCTGCGGGTCATCGCGAGATAGGGCTGCTTGACCGTGCCGATCCCGTGCTCGGCCGAGACCGACGCCCCGGCGATGGCACCGACCCGTGCATAGACCGCGGCCTCGATCCCGGCCTTGTCGAGCGTCCCGCCATCGGGCCGGCCGATCACCAGATGCAGGTTGGCGTCGGCGACATGGCCATAGAAGAGCGGCGTCGCCTCCGGCCATCGCGCCGCCAGCACCGCCTCCAGTCCGGCGACTGCCGCCGCCATCCGCGCGAGCGGGATCGAAACGTCGAAGGCGGCGAGGCCGCTCCGGAAATGCGCCGTCATATTCCGCCGGCACCTCGCGAATCGCCCATAGCCTGCGCCGCTCCGCCTCCGAGCGCGCGAGCACCGCATCGGCGATCGTGCCCTCCTCCAGCAGCGCACTCCATGCCGTCTCGAGCGCGACCTCGTCGTCGAGGTCGGTCTCGATCAGCAGGTAAAGCGGATGATCCGCCGCGATCGGCGGCGTGCAGCGGCAGGGTCCGGTCGCGAACCGGTAGAAGCCGCGCCACAGCGCCTCGAAGGCGAGGATGCGGCCGGGCACCGCCCGCTCGAGCCGGCGCAGCACCGCGAGCGCGCCGGCGAAATCGGCGACGCGCACAACGCGGTCTGCCGATGCGGCAGCAGCGGATGAAGCGCCAGGACCACGCGGGTGATCACGCCGAGCGTGCCCTCCGAGCCGATGAAGAGCTGGGTCCAGTCATAGCCCGCGTTGTTCTTCGTCAGTGTGTTGAGCGAACGCAGGGTGGTGCCGTCGGCCAGCACCACCTCGAGCCCGCGCACGCTCGCCCGTGTCATGCCGTAGCGGATCACGTTCACGCCGCCGGCATTGGTGGCGACATTGCCGCCGATCTGGCAGCTCCCGCGCGCGCCGAGATCGATGCCGAGCGTGAAGCCCTGCGCCGCGGCGGCCTCCTGCGCGACCTGCAGGGGCGTGCCGGCCAGCACCGTCATGGTCGCGCCGGCGGCGTCGATTTCCTCGATGCCGGCGAGGCGTTCGAGCGAGAGCGCGAGATCGGAGGGGCGCGGATGCGCGCCGCCGGCGAGACCGGTGAGGCCGCCCTGCACGGTCACGCTCTGCCCCGCCGCGTGGCAGCGCCGCAGCATGCGGGAGAGCGCCTCCGTGCCGTCGGGAAGCAGCACCGCGCGCGGCGGCGTGGGCGGCAGCCCGGCCCAGTCCTGCGCATGGCGCGCGTCGATGGCCGCGCCGGTCCGCACCTGCGCGCTCCCGAACTCCGCCACCAGCATATCGAGCAGTTGCTGCACCCCGCATCCATGGCGGGGGATTTACCGGCGCATCGCGCGGCCGGCAAATATTGGCAGAACCTGCCTCGCCCGCCATCATCGTGCCGACGGGTGTCACGGGGGAGCGCACAGCATGACGAAGGGTGTCGGCGGATCGACGATCGCGGCGGAACTCGCGCGCATCTAATCGCGGCGCGACGCCGCCACGCCGATCACGCCCGAGGAGATGCGCGACCGCGTCGCGCGCGTGCAGGCGACGATGCGGGAGAAGGGCATCGCCGCGCTCTATCTCGACGCCTCCACCAGCAATTTCTACTTCACCGGCCTGCGGCTGCGCGGCTCCGAGCGGCTGCACGGCACGCTGATCCCCGCCGAGGGCGAGCTCGCCTATCTCTGCCCCGCCTTCGAGGAGGCGAAGCTCCGCACCATGATCGCGCTGCCCGGCAGCGTGCATTGCTGGCAGGAGCATGAGGACCCTACCGCACTGGTGATCGACGCCGCCGCTTCGCTCGGCGCGAACTCGCGTCACCGGGGCACCATCGCGGTCGACCCGGCAACACCGTTCTTCACCTTCGACGGGCTGCGCCGCGCCGGCAACAGGTATGATTTCGTCAACGGCAACGGCGTCATCAGCGCCTGCCGGATGGTGAAGTCGCCGGCGGAGATCGCGCTGATCCAGCAGGCGATGGACATCACGCTGGAGGTGCATCGCGCCGCGGCGCGCGTCCTCGCCGAGGGCATCACCACGACCGAAGTCGAGAATTTCATCGGCGCCGCGCATGCGAAATTCGGCACCGACCCGATCGCGAAATTCGGCATCGTGCTGTTCGGCGAAGCGACCGCCTATCCGCACGGCGTGCCCTATCCGCAGGTGCTGAAGCCGGGCGACATGGTGCTGATCGACACCGGTGCGACGCTGCACGGCTACCAGTCCGACATCACCCGCAGCTACGTGTTCGGCGAGCCGAGCGCGCGGCAGCGGGAGGTATGGGATCTCGAGAAGCGTGCGACCGAGGCGGTGTTCGCCGCGGCGCAGCCGGGCACGCCCTGCGAGGCGCTCGACCGCGCCGCGCGATCGGTGATCGAGGGCGGCGGCTTCGGCCCGGGCTACGCGCTGCCCGGGCTGCCGCACCGCACCGGCCACGGGCTCGGACTCGACGTGCACGAGGACCCCTACCTCGTGCAGGGCGACACGCGCGTGCTGGAGCCCGGCATGTGCTTCTCGAACGAGCCCACGATCTGCATCTATGGCGAGTTTGGCGTGCGCCTCGAGGACCACATCCACATCACCGAGACCGGCCCGTGCTGGTTCACCCGGCCCTCGCCCTCGATCGACGACCCGTTCGGCTGATCCGCCGCTGCAAGAACCCTCGTCCGAGCGCGTGTTTCAGGCGTTCGGCCAATTCCGGCTCGGGCGATCACGCGCTACCTCAGCTGGCTGTCCTTGTTCCCCCGGCGGTTGAACAGGGCGTGTGCCGGCTGCCGATCCCGCGCCGACTGACACGCGATGCAGGTGCGGACCCCGGGCAGCGCGCGACGCCGCGGCTCGGGGATGTCCTCGCCGCATTCCACGCAGCGGGTCGCCCCGGCGCCGGTCGGCATGCGCGCCCTCGCCTCTCTCACCGCATCGGCGACCGTGTCGTCGATCTGATCCTGCACCGCTCCGTCGGGAGCCCACCCGGTCGCCATCATCGCCCTCCGCCCGTCCCGCTGCCCAGAATAGGCCGACCCCGACCGTGGTTCCACGCCGCGATGGTCCCCGCGACTAGTGGTAGAATCCGACGGAAAGAACCGTCGGATTATCCACTAGCTGGTGATTTGGTGGAGCGATTCACCCGACGCTCGGGTAGCGAGCGTCAGGATCGCACCACTACGACAGCGAGCAGACGCCGGCCGCCGATTGTGCGGGTGCCGCCCCGGCAGCGGCTGCAGCTGGATGTGCTCGAACGCCGGCTCCTCCGTGGTCGGGAACGCCGTGCCGCCGGCCGGATAACAGTTCGAGGCGAGCAGGAACGCGATCACGTCGGCATATTCCGGGGGGACAACGTTCCGCCCGCATTCAGCGGCATCATCTCGGTCACCAGATAGCGGATGATCTTCAGGTTCCAGCCGTTCTTCAGCGCGGTCGCCAGAAAATCGGTTCCCGGCGAGCGCCGGCGCGGCCACGCCCTGCAGCGCCTGGCCGTGACAGGAGGCGCAATGCTGGAGGAAAAGCCCCTCGCCGCGCAGCGCCTGCTCCTCGGTGTAGAGCGCGGGCGCGGCGGCCCGCTGCCGGGGCCCGGGTCCTCCGGCAGCCGCGTGGCGCGCTGCGCAGCGTTCCGCGACCACCGGCGCCGCGGGCGTGTGCAGCAGCACCACGCCGTCCTGCATGGTGACGTCGGTGGCGCCGTAGTCGTTCCCCAGCGCGTGCGCCGCGCCGCCGGCGGCGAGCGCGACCACGGCAAGCAGCCCGTCATGCACGCCGAAACCGGACGCTCCCGCCGGCACGGCACAGGCGTCGAACTGCGCCGCCCCGGCCGGCACGCCCAGCACCGTGGTGGCGAGCGCGCCCTCGATGCCGCCGAGCACGCCCATGTCGGTCGCCCGCCCGCGCGCCATTTCGAGATCGGCGATCGCGTGCGAGACGGCGATCTGATAATCCATCAGCTCACGCGCGTGCTGCGCGTCGGCCAGCTGCTCCACCGCGCCCGCGCAGATTGGCGTCCGCGCCGCGCAGCGCCTCGGCCCAGACCGGCGTCGCCGTGCGGTCGAGCAGCAAGTCGATATGGCCGAGCGCGCCCACCTCGTCGGCGCCCGCAGCGGGGTGGCCGCCATAGGCCGGATCGCGGCCGCCCACGATCGAATCGACGGCATGCCGCGCGGCCGTGTGATAGCTGTCCCTGTCCGTCGAATAGCTCTTGTCTGCCTGCACCAGCGCGCCAATCGCCGCCTTGATGTCGACAAGCGCCGCGAGCGCCTCGGCGTGGTCGTCGGCAGCGGCGGCGGGTGAGGGCGTGCCACCGATCACCAGCATGGCAACGCGCAAGGGTCGGCCCGATGATGCGGGCCGACCCGAAGACGGACCAGAAGCGTGCGATCATGCGTGCGGCTTACTGCACCGTGAAGGCCGTGACCATCGCCCCCTTGCTCTGCTTCGGCAGCTCCGGAATCTTCTGGTTGCCGGCCTCACCGGACGCGACGGCGACATATTGCTTACCGCCATCCTCGTACGATGTCGGCGCCCCCAGGATCGGCGAGCCGGTATCGTAGCTGAAGTCGAGCTTGCCGGTCTTGATCTCGTAGGCGTCAAACTTGCCGCTCAGCTCGCCGGAGAACACGAGTCCCGCCTTGGTCACCAGCGCGCCACCGACGGCCGGCAGGTCGTAGTTCTTCCGCCAGTCGAACACGCCGGTCGAGACGTTGATCGCGTTGAAATTGCCGGTGTTGGGCCCGACGAAGGTCGGGAACACGCCGCCGAGATAGAACTGCCCGGCGATGTAGACGACGTCATGCGTCGATTTCCAGAACCCGCATTCGTTCACCGAGGGCACGAAGAACTGGTTGCTGTCGGGATCGTACGCGCCGCCATTCCACTCGATGCCGCCATTGGTGTTGGGGCAGGCGACATTGCCCTCGATGTTCGGCGCCGTCTCCTGACCGTGCTGGAAGCTCACCACCGTATGATCGACGAGGTCGCCGTTATCGGCGTTGAGCAGCCAGAAATTGCCGGCCTTGTCGCCGGCGGCCACCAGATTGACGGTCTGGTTGCCGCGCTTGCCCTGGAACAGCACCGGCGGCATCGCCGGATCCCAGTCATGCGTGTCCTGCTTGATGAACTGGTGATACCATTTGAGCTTCGGCTGGCTGCCGGAGATATCGAGCGCGACGATCGAGTCGCTGTAGAGATTATCGCCCTGTCGGACCGTGGCCAGGAAGTCGGGCTGCGGATTGCCGAGGTCGAGGTACAGCGTCTGCGATTTCGGATCGATCGCCAGCCCGCTCCACACGGCAGCGCCGCCGCGCTTCCAGGAATCGCCGCTCCAGCTGTCGTGCCCGGGCTCGCCGGGGCCCGGCACCGTGTTCCATTGCCAGATGCGATGCCCGTCCTTCGGATCGAACGCGGAGATGTTGCCGATGCCGCCCCAATCGCCGTCGGAGACGCCGAGCAGCAGCATGTCCTGATTGGTCGAGGGATTGTGGTAGGGAACCGGCGCCATCGTGTAGAACGAGTTGGCGGTGTCATCCACCGTCACCTTGTCCCAGACCTTCTCCCCCGTATCGGCGTTCAACGCCACCAGGTGACCATCCAGCGTCCCCATATAGACGTTCCCGTCCATCAATCCGACGCCGCGATTGGCGGCGAAGGAAATCACGTGCGGGTTGTCCGCGAAGCTCCACTTCGCCTTGCCCGTTGCCGCATCGAGCGCATAGACGTGGTTGTGCGCCGAAGTGACGTACATGGTTCCGTGCCAGACGATCGGCGCGGTTTCCATCGGTCCGTCGTCATCCAGCTTGAAGGTCCAGGCCGGTTTCAGGCCGCCGACATTCTCCGGCGTGATTCCCGTGGACGTGACATAGCGGTTGTCCGAGTAGGTCTTCGCGGGAAGCACCCAGTCGGCGTTGTTGCTGGCGGCATTGAGATAGTCGTCGGCTGTCGGCGCCGACTGCGCGAACGCATGCCGAAGCGCCGATCGCCAATGCGCATGGCGCACAGACGGCAAGCAGTCTCGATGCAAGCGACATGATCTTTCCTCCCTCATTTTTCGCCCGGAATACCGCGCGGTTGATTGTGCCGCCCGGCGGCTGACGATCCGGGCCGCATGGTTTCGGCATCCACCGATCACGCCGGCGGCGATCAGCCGTGCGCACACGCTCCGAGACCCGTCCAGACCCGCCCGCGCCGCATTTCCGCGAGTCAGAGGGCCTGGCTTGCAATCACAAGTTGTTGATGGCAGCGACGGCGGGCTGCTCCGATGCGTCCCGACCAACATCTCCTAATGGCGGTCACGCCAGCTGGAACCCGTGGCAGAACGGATCGCGCGGATCGACGAAGATCGTGTTGTAGCCGTGCATGCGCGCCCAGCCGGCGATGCTCGGGCGGATCGCGGCGTGGTTGCCGACGGTGGTCGCCGCTCTCGACGCGGCCCTCGAACAGGCTGCCGATGATGCTCTCGTGCACGAAATCGTCGCCCGGCTTCGAGCTTGCCGCGCCCGGCGAGCTGCGCCATGCGCGCCGAGGTGCCGGTGCCGCAGGGCGAGCGGTCGATCGCGCGCTCGCCATAGAACACCGCGTTGCGCGCATGCGCGCGCTTGTCGCGCGGCGCGCCGGTCCATTGCACGTGGCTCACGCCCGATATCGTCGGATCCTCGGGATGCGCGAGCGTGACCGCCTGCGTTGACGAGCCGCCGCACGACCGGGGAGAGCCGCAGGATGGTGTCGGCCGACATCGCCTCGAGCCCGGGATAATTCCTCTGCTTCTCGATGATGGCGTAGAAATTGCCGCCATAGGCGACGTCGAGCACGATCTCGCCCAGTTCGGGCACGTCGATCCGCACATCCGTCGCCGCGAGGTAGGACGCGCACGTTGTGGATGCGCACGCTCTCGACGAACCGCCCGTCGCGCCTGATCTCCGCGACGACGCGCCCCGCCGGCGCATCGAGCGCGACCGTGCCGTCCTCGCGCACGGCGAGCAGCCCGTTCTCGACCGCCATCGTCACCGTGCCGATCGTGCCGTGGCCGCACATCGGCAGGCAGCCGGAGACCTCGATGAACAGGATCGCGATGTCGCAATCCGCCCGCGTCGGCGGGTAGAGGATCGAGCCCGACATCACGTCATGGCCGCGCGGCTCGAACATCAGCGCGCGGCGGATCCAGTCGAAACGCGCGAGGAAATCCTGCCGCTTCTCGCTCATCGTCGCGCCGGCGAGGATCGGACCGCCGCCGGCGACGAGGCGCACCGGATTGCCGCAGGTATGCCCGTCGATGCACTGGAAGGTGTGCATCGCGTCATCACGCCGCCTCGTGCAGCCGGTTGAGGAAGAAGCGGCCGCCGGTCATGATCGCGCGGATGTTGCGCCCGTCGTTGCGGAACACGCCGAGATCCTTGATACGGATCGCCGTCCACCACCAGCAGGTCGGCATGCGCGCCCGGGCACGAGCTCGCCGAGCCTGCCCTCCTGCCGCACGATCTCCGCATTCACGAGCGTCGCCGAGCGGATGATCTCGCTGCGGCGACATCACCTGCGCGCGGATGGCGAACTCGTTGCAATGGTCGTTCTGCAACTGCCCGAGCAGGTCGCTGCCGAAGCCGATCTTCACCCCGGCATCGCGGAAGATCTCGAGCGAGCGCACGCCCGGCCTCCAGCACCTTCTCGTTCTTCGCCTGGCTGTATTGCGACAGCCCGAACCGCGTGCCGCGCTTCTTCAGCGAATCATAGGCGACGAGCGTCGGCACGACATAGGCGCCGCGTCTCCGCCATCAGCGCCGCGGTCGGCGCGTCGATCAGGTTGCCGTGCTCGATGCATGCGCACGCCGGCGCGCACCGCGCGCTCGATCGCCTTGGCGCTGTAGGCATGGGCGCAGACATAGCTGCCCCAGCGCGTCGCCTCCTCGACCGCGGCCTCGATCTCGTCCACGCGGTATTGCAGGCTCTCGAGCGGATCGGCCTGCGAGGCGACGCCGCCCGAGACCATGATCTTGATGTGGTCGGCGCCCTTGCTGCAGCTCCTCGCGCACCGCCTTGACCACCTCGGGAACGCCGTCGGCGACGCGCGCGGTGTAGAACAGCCCGTTGCAGCAGGAGCAGGTGATCGTCGCCTGCGTGCGCGTGCCGGAAATCGCCGTGGCCGCCGGTCTGGCTGATCGGCTGGCCGGCGATGAACAGGCGCGGACCGCGGAAATACCCCTTCGTCACCGCCTCCTTCATGCCGAAATCGGCGCCGCCGGTGTCGCGCAGCGTGGTGAAGCCGCGCCGCAGCATCGCCCGCATCGCGACCGAGCCCTTGGCGGCGAGCAGGGTGAGCGGCATGTCCGCGAGCAGCGCGACGATTCACCTCGGTGAGCACGACATGGATATGCGCGTCGATCAGCCCCGGCATCAGCGTGCGGCCGCCGAGCGCGATGCGCGTCGCCGCTGCCGCGGTGATCGGCCGGTCCGACACCTCCCGCACGATGCCGTCCTCGACCAGCACCTCCATCCCGTCGCGCAGCGCATCCTGCCGCGGGTCGAGGAATCGCCCGCCGGTGAAGATGAAGGATGCCATTTTGTGCCTCTCTCCGTTACGCTGGCCGGCGCAGGATGGCAGCCGCCGACGGCAGGCCGCGGCAATTCGAGCGGCAATGCGCTTGGTTGCATGCAACCGCGGCACGTTATAGCGATCGTGAAATGCACGTTAATGTGAGGCGGAAGTGCACGTGAAACTCCGTCGGACATCGTCGCTGGCTGGGCGCCCTGCTCGTCGGCGGCAGCGGCCGCCCCGGCCTCGGCCGCCGATTTCAAATGGGCGAATGACGGCGATGTCGGGGCGATGGACCCCTATACGCGGCAGGAGACGGTGCAGCTCTCCTTCCTGTCGAACATCTACGAGCCGCTGGCGCGCTGGAACCGCGAGCTCAAGCTCGAGCCCGCGCTCGCGGCGAGCTGGGAGCAGACCAGCCCGACCGTCTGGCGCTTCCATCTCCGCCCCGACGTCAAGTGGCAGGACGGCTCGCCCTTCACCGCCGACGACGTGGTGTTCTCGCTGCAGCGCATCCTCGCCAAGACGCTCGGTGATGCGCGCGCCGATGGCCTCGGTGAAGGAGGCCCGCAAGATCGACGACCTCACCGTCGATTTCGAGACCGACCAGCCGCGACCCGATCCTCCTGCAGGAGCAGACCAACTTCCTGCATCATGTCGAAAGCCTGGTGCGAGGCGCACAACGCGACCGAGCCGGTGCTGATCGACGCCTCCAAGGACGAGAACTTCGCCGTCCGCAACGCGATGGGCACCGGGCCGTTCAAGCTCGACGCTGCGCGAGCCGGACCGCCGCACCGTGGTCGAGAAGAACCCCCTCTGGTGGGACAAGCCGCAGGGCAATGCCGACCGGGTCGAGTTCGACGTCATCGGCAACGCGTCCGACGCGCGTCGCGGCGCTGCTCTCGGGCGCGCGTCGACATGATCTACACCGTGCCGCCGCAGGACATGGACCGCGGATCGCGCACACCGACCGGGCTCAAGCTGCTGCAGACGCCCGAGCTGCGCACGATCTTCCTCGGCATCGACGAGAGCCGGCGACGAGCTGCTGACCTCCAACGTCAAGGGCAAGAACCCGCTGAAGGACGTGCGCGTGCGCCGCGCCTTCGCGCTCGCGATCGACGAGAACGCGATCGCCGAGCGCGTGATGCGCGGCCAGGCGCATCCGACCTGGCTGATGTGGGGGCCCGGCATCAACGGCTACGACCCGAAGCTCGACGTGCGGCCGACGGTCGATCCCGCGAGGCCAAGAAGCTGCTCGCCGAGGCCGGCTACCCGGACGGCTTCGGCATCCAGCTCGACTGCCCGAACGACCGCTACGTCGATGACGAGGCGATCTGCACCGCGATCGTGCCGATGCTCGCGCGCATCGGCGTCAAGGTGACGCTGAACGCGCAGACCAAGACGCAGCATTTCGGCCTGATCAACACGCCCAACTTCCACACCGACTTCTACCTGCTCGGCTGGACGCCCGGCGACCTATGACGCGCACAACGCGCTGTACGACGCTGCTCGGCACCCGCAACGGCAAGCGCGGCGAGGTCAATGACGGCGGCTACTCGAATCCCGAGCTCGACGCGCTGATCGACAAGATCGGCGTCGAGACCGACCAGGCCAAGCGCAACGCGATGATCGACCAGGCGGCCAAGATCGTGCAGGACGACGTAGCCGACATCCCGCTGCACCAGCAGGTGATCGTCTGGGCGGCGAAGTCCAACATCGACCTCGCCCAGATGGCGGACGACTACTTCCCGTACCGCTACATCACCGTGAAGTAGGATCAGGGCGGGCTCTGCCCGCCCGATTACCCGGTTGGCGACGGTCGCGAGCACCAGCGTCGTCGCCATCAGGATGATCGCCAGCGCGGCGGCGAGCGGCCAGTCATTGTTGGTCGCGAACTCGTAGTAGATGATCGGCGCCATCATCTGCGAAGCGCGGGCCGCCGACCAGCAGCGGCGTCGCGTAGGCGTTCATCGCCAGGATGAAGCAGAGGATCGCGGCGATCAGGATGCCGGGCAGCGCCAGCGGCCAGGTGATGCGGAAGAAGGCGCGCGCCGGCGCCGCGCCGAGGCCGCGCGCCGCCTCCTCGAGCCGCGTGTCGATCCCTTCGAACACGCTTTGCAGCGTCAGGATGGTGAAGGGCAGGTTCACCGAGACGATCGCGGCGATCACCGCCGGCTCGCTGTACATCAGGTCGACTGCCGTGGCCGAACAGCCGCGCGGCCAGGATGTCGAGCATGCCGCCGCGGGTGAACAGGATCAGCCAGCCGACCGTGCGCACGGTGCTGCCGACGAAGAGCGGCAGGATGACGAGCAGCAGCGCGACCGGCTTCCAGCGCCGGCGGCAGGCGCGCGAGCCGGGCGGCGATCGGCAGGCCGAAGAGCAGGCAGAGCAGCGTCACCGTGACCGCGACGAACGATCGGTCGTGCGCATCACCGAGAGATAGAACGGGTCGGTGAAGAAGCGTGAGGTAGTTGCGCGGCGTCGCCGCCGCGATCATCAGCTCGGTCGGGTCGAAGCGGTTGACGCTGTAGCGCGCGATCAGCAGCAGCGGCGCGACCAGCATCAGCAGCACGACGAGCGTCGCCGGCCCGAGGAACACCGCCGCCGCACCCGGCCGCGCCTCCTCCTCGGTCAGCGCCGCGCGGCGACGGCCATCTCAGGCGCCGTGCGCCGTCTTCTTCCACCAATCCTGCATCTCGGCCTGGACCTTGCTGGTGACGGCGTAGTCCGGCACCACCATCTTCGGCGGCGGGTTCGGCAGCGCGAGCTGCTCGGCGACGCTTGCCGGTGAGCGGTGCGTTGTCGACCGTCGGCAGGTAGCCCATCTTCGCCGCGAACGCCTGCTGCGCGGAGGGCTCCAGCATCGCGTTGAGATAGGCGAAGGCGCCCTTCCTTGTTGGGCGCGTTCTTCGGCACCACCATGCCGGAGACGTAGAGGATGCAGCCTTCCTTCGGGAACGACGCCTTCACCGGGATGCCGGCGTTCTGCCACATGTTGACGCGCGCGAGCCACATCACGCCGACATCGATCTCGCCGGTCTTGAACGGCGGCCCGCCGGCATCGGTCGAGGGTAGAGATGCAGCGCCGTTGGCGTTGAGCTTCTGCATCAGCTCCTTCGCCTTGTCGAAATCGGTCGAGGTGCCGCTCGCATAGAGCGAGGCCGCCATCATCACGTAGAAGGCGTTGACGTCGGGGAAGCCGACGCTGCCCTTGTATTTCGGGTCGAGCAGATCGGCGAAGCTGGTCGGCGGCTCCTTCACGCGATCCGGGTTGTAGATCAGCACCTGCGGGCTCCAGATATGCGGCGGCGAAGCCGGCGATGGCGCAGGTCGGGCCGCACATGCGCGAGGTTCGGCACGTTGCTCGCGTCGATCGGCTCGACCAGTCCGGCCGTCGTCCACCTGGTAGGCGGCCGACCGCCTGCAGGCAATCGACGTCCGACGTGCCGCGCGGCAGCCGGCGTTGCGCGAACAGCCTGGCGATGCGCGGCGGCTCGTCATTCGCGTCCTGCACCACCTCGATGCCGTCCTTGCGCGCAGGATCGGCGCCTCGACATTCTGGTGCAGCAGGTTGGCGTAGTCGCCGCCCCAGGTCTCGATGATCGACGCGGCTCGTCTCCGCCCGCGCGGAGCGCGCGACGGCGGGCAGCGCGAGGGCGGCGGCGGCCCGCGAGGAGATGACGGCGCGGGAGGCGGAAGCTCATGCATGGTGGCTGATCCTGTCTGCTGCAACGGCGTCGGCGGAAGCGGCGGAGGGAAGCGGCGCGTCGGCCGCGTCGAAGAGGCGTTCGCCGGTCTGCGGTCCAGGTGACGGCGACCGCCTCGCCGGCGCGCGCCAGGCGATGCGGGGCGCCGGCTGTCGCGCACGATCAGGCGGCACTCGGGCGCGACGGCGACGACATGCTCGATCGTCGCGCCAAGATAGGTGGAGAGCTCGATCGCGCCGCGGAGACGCGCCGCCGGCGCATCGATGGCGCAGAGCGCGAGGCGCTCGGGACGCAGCGCAACCGTCGCCGCGCCACCGCGCCGCATAGGCGCCGGCGAGGCGCGACGCGCCCGCCATCGGCGAGCAGGAAGGTGCTGCGGTCGGCGAGCCGGCCCGACAGCATGTTGCTGTGGCCGATGAAGCGGGCGACGAACGGATTGGCCGGGCGCTCGTAGAGATCTTCCTGCGTGCCGATCTGCTGCACGCTGCCGTCGCGCATCACCACCAGCCGGTCGGCCATCGCCATCGCCTCGTCCTGGTCGTGCGTGACCATGATCGCGGTGAGCGTGCCGCCGCGCTGCAGGATGCGGATTTCGCGCGCGACCTCCTGGCGCAGCGCGGCGTCGAGATTGGAGAGCGGCTCGTCGAGCAGCAGCACCTTGGGCCGGATCGCCAGCGCGCGGGCGAGCGCCACGCGCTGCTGCTGCCCGCCCGAGAGCTGCCGCGGCAGCCGGTCGGCGAAGCCGTCGAGCTTGACGAGATCGAAGCATCTCGGCGACGCGGGCAGCGATCGCGCGCGCCGGTCCCGGCGCCGCATCTCCAGCCCGAAGGCGATGTTGCGCGCGACCGTGAGGTGCGGGAACAGCGCGTAGCTCTGGAACACGATGCCCATCTCGCGGCGATGCGCGGGCAGGTCGAGGATGCTGCGCCCGTCGAGCAGGATGTCGCCGCCGAACTCGCCGGCACGAAGCCGCCGATCATGCGCAGCGTCGTCGTCTTGCCGCAGCCGGACGGACCGAGCAGCACCACCATCTCCCCGCTGCGGCACGTCGAGCGTGACGCGCATCGACCGCCGCCTGGCACGCCGTAACGGCGCGTCAGTTCGCGCAAGGCCAGGTCGCTCATACCAGCGCGCCCAATGATCGACTTGCCGAGACATCGTCTCGGCGCGTGGTATTCGCATCTGTTGTTCGCGCGCGCCCCCTCCGCTGGCATTCCATCCACGTGCGCGGGTGGAACCTTGGCCAGCTCCGCCCGCCAACCCGCGCGCGACAGCGGCGGTCATGCAGGATGACCGCCGCTGTCATCGCACCACCGCCGCCACCCGCACGACGCGATCGGCGAGCAGCAGCGCCGCGCCGATGACCACGATCTGCGCCACCGCGAGCGCCGCGACCAGCGGATCGACGTGATATTGCAAGTAGAGCAGCACCGCGATCGGCAGCGTGGTGACGCCCGGGCTCACCAGGAACACCGTCATCTCCAGGTTCTCGAAGGAGATGATGAAGGCGAACAGCGCGGCGGCGACGATCCCCGGTCGCATCGCCGGCAGGGTGACGCGCCAGATCACCGCGAGCGGGCCGGCGCCGAGGCTCGACGCCGCCTCCTCCGCGGCGCGCTCGTGATTGGTGAGGCCGGCGAGGCAGAGCCGCACCACCCAGGGCAGCGTCACCAGCACATGCGCGGCGATCAGCAGGCCCATGCCGCCGGTGAGCGGCGCGCCGGTGTTCTCCTCGATCAGCACGGCCAGGCAGTAGATGCCGAGCCCGATCGCGACGCCCGGCACGGTGAGCGGGGCGAGCAGCAGGATGCTGACCGCGCCGCGGCAGCGGAACCGGTAGCGGCTGAGCCCGATGCCGGCCGGAATCGCCGAGCAGCAGGGAGAGCGCGACCGCGGCGAGCGCGACCTCGAGGCTGGTCGCGACCGCGCCCCCGAATTGCGGGATGATGGCGCCATACCAGCGCAGCGTGTAGCCGCGCGGCGGGAAAACGATCAGCGTCTCGTCGAAGACGCTGAGATAGAGCGTGAGCAGGAGGGGCACGAGCACCAGCAATCCGCCGCAGAGCAGCAGCAGGACCAGCAGCGAGCGCTCGCCGCCACGAGCAAGCCTTGGGGCGAGCCGGTCTCCAGGCAGGGTTGCTGTGAATGCCACCATGGCTGCGCCGCGAAAGCCGGACGGTGGCGGGCGCGGCGCCGGGCTGTCAATGGGGCGCCGCCGGCTTTTGGGACTACCGGCGAATCGATCCGGATGCGAAAGTGATGCGACGAGACGACGGAGGCGCACGATGATCCCCCGCATGGTGGCGGCCGCCTCATGCTGATCGCCCAGCTCAGCGACTTCCATCTGCGGCCGCGCGGGCGGGCCTGCTACCGCGTCGTCGAGACCAACGCGCTCACCGAGCGCGCCTGCCGCGCCGTCGGCGCGTTCCGTCCGGCGCCCGACCTCGTGCTGATCACCGGCGACCTCACCGAGGACGGCAGCGAGGAGGAATACGCGCTGCTGCACGAGATCCTGCGCCGCACGCTGTCACACCTGCCGGTGTTCGTGATCCCGGGCAATCACGACCGCCGCGAGGTGATGCTCGCGCAGCTGGACGCGATGATGCTGCCGGATCGGGCGGGGCCGCGACGGACCGACGGGTTCATCCAGTACGCGATCGAGGATTTCCCGGTCCGCATCGTCATGCTCGACACCGTGGTCCCCGGGGAACCGCACGGCATCCTCACGGCGGCACAGCTCGCCTGGCTCGACCGCACCCTCGCCGAACGGCCGGACCGGCCGACGCTGATCGGCATGCACCACCCGCCCTTCGTCTGCGGCCTCGGCAACATGGATGGGATCAACCTGCGCGAGGCCGACCGTTTCGCCGCGGTGCTCGCGCGTCACGAGCAGGTGCAGCGGATCATCTGCGGGCACCATCACCGCCCGATCACGGCGTCGTTCGGGCATGCGATCGCCTCGATCTGCCCGTCGGTCGCGCACCAGACGGAGCTCGACCTCTCGCCCGATGCGCCGAGCGCGTTCCTGCTGGAGCCGCCGCAATTCCAGCTGCATCTGTGGTCGCCCTCGCATGGATTCGTGACGCATACGGCGATGGTGGAGCGGTTCCCGGGGCCCTACCCCTTCGGCGTGCAGGAATGACGGCGCTTCCGCACCGGCTGCGAACCGGACGGGCGCTCACGCGCTCCTGCCGCAAGGAGGGCAGGAATGGCGGACAATCCTCTCGAGACCACGCCGGAGCAGGAGCGGCGCATTCGCGAGCGCGCCTATCATCTCTGGCTGGAGGACGGGCGGCCGGAGGGTCGCGATCTGGAATACTGGGAGCGGGCGCGGGAGTTGCAGGGGATCGCCGACAGCGGGCAGACCGCGCAGCTCCCGAATCCCGGCCCGGAGCCGCCACCGACCGGCGACCAGCCGGTGGAAGAGGCGGAGATCCAGGAAAATCTCGGCGAGTTCCCCGACCGCGTGGCGGATCAGGGCGAGCACCCGCAGACGCCCATGCCGAGAAAACGCGCGCGAAGACCGCGCAAGACCGGCTGACCGCGCACACCGCGTGGCGGGGGGAGCGATGTCCGATCCCGGCGTGACAGGCATCGGCCTCGACCCGCTCGCGGCGCCGGAATTGGCCCCGCGCCTGCGCCGGCGCGGGCTGTTCAGGCTCGGGCCCGGCCTCGTCACCGGCGCCGCCGACGACGATCCGAGCGGCATCGTCACCTACAGCCAGGCGGGCGCCGCCTACGGGTTCGCCTTCGGCTGGAGCATCGTCATCACCCTGCCGTTCATGGCCGCCGTGCAGGAGATCGCGGCGCGGCTCGGCCGCGTCTCCGGGGTGGGGCTTGCGGTGACGCTGCGCAAATTCGCGCCGCGCTGGGTGGTGATCGCGACCGTCGGGCTGCTGCTGGTGGCCAACGTCATCAATATCGGCGCCGACATCGCCGCGATGGGCGAGAGCGCAAGGCTCGTGATCGGCGGCCCCGCCGCCGGCTGGGCGATCGCGGTCGCCGTGTTCTGCGCCGTGGCGGAGGTGGCGATCCCCTATCGCCGCTACGCCGGCGGGCTGAAGGTCCTGACGCTCTGCCTGTTCGCCTATGTGGCGCTGCTGTTCGTGGTGCACCTGCCGGCGGGCCAGGTGCTCGAGGGCATCTTCGTCCCGCATCTCGAGCTCGACCACCAGGGGCTGATGATGCTCGTCGCGGTGTTCGGCACCACCATCAGCCCCTACCTGTTCTTCTGGCAATGCGCGGAGGAGGTCGAAGAGATGCGCATCGATCCCGACGCGCACCCGCTGCGTGTCGCCCCGCGCGAGGCGCCCGGACAGATCGCGCGCATCCAGTTCGACACCTGGACGGGGATGATCTTTTCCAACCTGATCGGCCTCGCGGTCATCATCGGCGCCGGCGCCACGCTGCACGCGCATCACATCACCAGCGTCGATACCGCCGAGCAGGCCGCCTCCGCGTTGCGGCCGATCGCCGGCGGGATGGCGGAATGGCTGTTCGCGCTCGGGATTTTCGGCACCGGCCTGCTCGCCGTCCCGGTGCTGGCCGGCGCCTCGGCCTATGCGCTCGCGGGCACGATGGGCTGGGCCGAGGGGCTCGGTCGCGACGCGGGCGAGGCGCGCGCCTTCTACGCCGCACTCACCCTCTCGACCCTGGTCGGCCTCGGCATCGCGCTCGCGCCGATCGACCCGATGAAGGCGCTCGTCTACTCCGCCGTGATCAACGGCGTCGCCGCCGGGCCGATCATCGTGGTGATGGTCGTGCTCGGCTCGATGCGGCGGGTGATGGGCGATCTCGTCCTGCCGCTCTGGCTGCGCACGCTTGGCTGGATGGGCGCCGCGATCATGGCTGCCGCTTCCGTCGCCATGATCGTTGGTTGATACCAACGGTCATTGTGCATTCCCGTTGGTATGGCGGGCCGATTCAATTGCGCTCAGGCGGGCGCGGGGGCGTTCGCCGGAATGCCGGCGCCGATCGGGCAGCTCACGCCGGTGCCGGCGAGGCCGCAATAGCCGTTCGGGTTCTTCGCCAGGTACTGCTGGTGGTAGTCCTCGGCATAGTAGAAATTCGGCGCATCGGCGATTTCGGTGGTGACCGCGCCGTGGCCCGCGCGTTTCAGCGCGGCGGCGAAGGCGTCGCGGCTCGCCTCGGCGGCACGACGCTGCTCCGGCGTCGTGGCGTAGATCGCCGAGCGGTACTGGGTGCCCGTGTCATTGCCCTGCCGCATGCCCTGCGTCGGGTCGTGATTCTCCCAGAACCGCTTGAGCAGCCCCTCGTAGGAGAGGCGCTGACGGGTCGAAGGCGACCAGCACGACCTCCGCATGCCCGGTGCGGCCGCTGCACACCTCCTCGTAGCTCGGGTTCGGCGTGAAGCCGCCGGCATAGCCGACCGCTGTCGAATGGACGCCCGGCATTTCCCAGAACAGCCGCTCGGCGCCCCAGAAGCAGCCGAGGCCGAAAATCGCCTGCTCGGTGCCCGCGGGAAAAGGCGGCTGCAGGGAATGACCGTTGACGAAGTGCCGCGGCGGCACCGGGATCGGCTCCTTGCGGCCGGGCAGCGCCTGGTCGGCGGTCGGCATCCGGAGCTTGGCGGGATTGCTGAACCACATGGACGGGACCTCTCCTGCGGGTATTCCCCCGCTATATGGGCGCAATTCCCCCCGGGTTCAGTAGGGCGCGAGTTCGGGCCGGGCGCGGCCGGCGCCGATCAGGAAGGCGCCGTGCAGCGCCGAGGGCCGCAGCTCCGACGCGAGCACGCGGGGGCCGAGCGCGGCTGCGAGCCCGGGCGCGAACACCGGCGCCAGGCCGCCGGCGAGCGCGAGGCGCGTGCCGGGCACCGCGGTCAGGCCGCGGGCGAGGCGCAGCAGGTGCACGGTCGGCACGATCCAGCAGCGCCGCGGCGAGCGGATCCCCCTCCGCGGCGGCCTCCGGCACCGGCCGGGCGAGCGCCGCGTAATCGACCGACCGGGCGCGCGCGCATCCAGTCGAGAATGGCGGCGCGCTCCTGCGGCAGCGCGGCGGAGACGCCGGGACAGAGCAGGCTGTCCTCGCCGATGCCGTCGCGGAACTCGAGCCAGGCGCCGAGGAGCCGCAGCCCGATCCAGGCGCCGCTGCCGCCATCGCCGGCGGGAAATCCCCAGCCGCCGAGCTGGCGCGAGCTGCCGTCCCGGTCGAGCACGCAGCCGACGCTGCCGGTGCCGATCACCAGCAGCGCGCCCGGCCCGCCTTCGAAGGCGCCGATCAGCGCGGTATAGGCATCGCTCGACAGCTCGACGCGCGCGAACCCGGCGCAGGCCGCCCGCAACGCCGCCGCCGCGCCCGGCTGCGCTCGATGCCCGGCATAGCCCGCGCTCAGCAGGTCGCGGCGGCGGCAGCCTCCGGGTCGAGCCCCGCCGCCGCGCAGCTTGCCCGCCAGGCAGGCGAGCGTCGCGGCAAGCGCGCCGTGCGCGGTTCTGGAACAGATTGCCCGGCCCCGCCTCCGCCCGCCCGAGCAGCGCGCCGTCGAGGCGGCGCAGCTCCGCCCGCGTGCCGGTGCCGCCGGCGTCGATCGCCAGCACCTGCGTGATGCCGGCTCAGAACCGCTCTCCCGGCCGCGATTTGGTGCCGCGCGCGCCTGCCTGTATCGATAGCGGCGCGGCTTGGTAGCGGAGCGGCACACGATGCGACGGCCATGACGAAGCTTGCTCGCCCTCCCGGCGATGCTCGCCGCTCGCCGCCTGCGCCTATGACCCGCCGATGCGCGCCGACCACCGCTCCGCCGCAATACCAGGCCGATCTCGCCACCTGCGAGAAGGACGGCACCGCGGCGGCCGACAAGCGGACCAAGGCATTCGGCTACCTGTTCCTGAGCTATCCGGTTTCCTACCCGATCGTGCGGCGGCAGGAGATCCGCAAATGCATGGAGGGCGAAGGGCTACGTGCTATCGTCCTACGTACGGACCACAAGAGCCGGCCAGAGGAAACATCCGATGAACATCTACTACCGGCCCCGTCTTCGAGATGGCGCGGCAGCAATTCCAGGTCATCGCCGACCATGTCGGCATCCCCGAGGACGAGCGGGACCGCCTGCTCTACCCGAAGCGCGCCATCGCCGTCTCCTGCCCGATCCATCGCGACGACGGCACCACGGCGGTGTTCCAGGGCTATCGCGTGCAGCACCATCTGACGATGGGCCCGACCAAGGGCGGCACGCGCTTCTCGCCCGATCTCGAGATGGGCGAGGTGGCCGCGCTCGCGATCTGGATGAGCTGGAAATGCGCGCTCGCCGGCCTGCCCTATGGCGGGGCGAAGGGCGGCGTCGCGGTCGATCCGCGCCGGCTCTCCGCGCGCGAGCTCGAGAACGTCGCGCGCCGCTACATGCAGGAGATGATCCCCTTCGTCGGCCCGCAGACCGACGTGATGGCGCCCGACATGGGCACGGACGAGCAGATCATGGCCTGGTTCATGGACACCTACTCCATGTACCAGGGCCAGACGGTGACCGAGATCGTCACCGGCAAGCCGGTCGGGCTCCGGCGGCACGGTGGGGCGGCGCGAGGCGACCGGGCGCGGCGTCGTGTTCCTCGTCGAGCGCGCGCTGGCCCGGCTCAACCGGCGCCTCGACGGCGCGACCGCGATCGTGCAGGGCTTCGGCAATGTCGGCTCGGTCGCCGCGCAGACGCTCGCCGAGCGCGGCGCGAAGGTGATCGGCGTCAGCGACCACACCGCCTGCTATTTCGACCGCAGAGCGGGCTCGACGTGCCGGCGCTGTGCGCCACGCCGCGCAGCATCGCGCGCTCGCCGGCTTCTCGACCGAGCTCGCCTTCGATCCCGCAGCGCTGCTCGAGCAGGAATGCGACGTGCTGGTGCCCGCGGCGCTGGAGCGCGTCATCACCGCGGCGAACGCGCCGAACCTGCGCTGCCGCGTGCTCGCCGAAGGCGCCAACGGCCCGACCACGCCGGAGGCCGACCGCGTGCTCGACCAGCGCCGCGACGAGATCTTCGTCATCCCCGACATCCTCTGCAACGCGGGCGGCGTGATCGTCAGCTATTTCGAGTGGATCCAGGATCTGCAGCGCTTCTTCTGGGACGAGAGCGAGGTGGTCGGCAAGCTCAACCACGTGCTGGAGCGCGCCTTCGAGCCGGTGATGGCCCGCGTCGACCGCGACCAGGTCCCGCACCGCACCGCCGCGATGGCGATCGGCGTCGAGAA
>CAWGJC010000014.1:0-24269 GCA_963822815.1 uncultured Alphaproteobacteria bacterium | reverse complement strand
CGTCACCGTGCAGGACGGCGTGCTGCTGCTGCACACGCCCGCGGCGCCGGTGATCGCGGAACGCTGCGCAGCGCGCCACGCGGCTGCCGGAATCCCGGGCCACGGCAGCGCCGCCGCGCCCGCGCTCTACACCGAGGAGCAGGCGCTGCGCGGCGAGGGGCTTTTCCTCCAGCATTGCGCCTCCTGTCACGGCCAGGCGCTGCAGGGCGTGGCCGCGCCGGCGCTCGCCGGAACCGATTTTCTGGCGACCGCGCTGAAGAACGGCTGGAACCTGAAGATCATCCGCTATCTGGTGACCGAGATGATGCCGCTGAATGCGGGCGGGACGTTGTCCCCCTCGGAATATGCCGACGTGATCGCGTTCCTGCTCGCCTCGAACTGTTATCCGGCCGGCGGCACGGCGTTCCCGACCACGGAGGAGCCGGCGTTCGAGCACATCCAGCTGCAGCCGCTGCCGGGGCGGCACCCGCACCAATCGGCGGCCGGCGTCTGCTCGCTGTCGTAGTGGTGCGATCCTGACGCTCGCTACCGAGCGTCGGTGAATCGCTCCACCGAATCACCAGCTAGTGGATAATCCGACGGTTCTTTCCGTCGGATTCTACCACTAGTCGCGGGGACCATCGCGGCGTGGAACCACGGTCGGGGTCGGCCTATTCTGGGCAGCGGACGGGCGGAGGGCGATGATGGCGACCGGGTGGGCTCCCGACGGAGCGGTGCAGGATCAGATCGACGACACGGTCGCCGATGCGGTGAGAGAGGCGAGGGCGCGCATGCCGACCGGCGCCGGGGCGACCCGCTGCGTGGAATGCGGCGAGGACATCCCCGAGCCGCGGCGTCGCGCGCTGCCCGGGGTCCGCACCTGCATCGCGTGTCAGTCGGCACGGGATCGGCAGCCGGCACACGCCCTGTTCAACCGCCGGGGGAACAAGGACAGCCAGCTGAGGTAGCGCGTGATCGCCCGAGCCGGAATTGGCCGAACGCCTGAAACACGCGCTCGGACGAGGGTTCTTGCAGCGCCGGATCAGCCGAACGGGTCGTCGATCGACGGCGAGGGCCGGGTGAACCAGCACGGGCCGGTCTCGGTGATGTGGATGTGGTCCTCGAGGCGCACGCCGAACTCGCCGTAGATGCAGATCGTCGGCTCGTTCGAGAAGCACATGCCGGGCTCCAGCACGCGCGTATCGCCCTGCACGAGGTAGGGGTCCTCATGCACGTCGAGTCCGAGCCCGTGGCCGGTGCGGTGCGGCAGCCCGGGCAGCGCGTAGCCCGGGCCGAAGCCGCCGCCCTCGATCACCGATCGCGCGGCGTGGTCGAGCGCCGCGCAGGGCGTGCCCGGCTGCGCCGCGGCGAACACCGCCTCGGTCGCACGCTTCTCGAGATCCCATACCTCCCGCTGCCGCGCGCTCGGCTCGCCGAACACGTAGCTGCGGGTGATGTCCGACTGGTAGCCGTGCAGCGTCGCACCGGTGTCGATCAGCACCATGTCGCCCGGCTTCAGGACCTGCGGATAGGGCACGCCGTGCGGATAGGCGGTCGCTTCGCCGAACAGCACGATGCCGAATTTCGCGATCGGGTCGGTGCCGAATTTCGCATGCGCGGCGCCGATGAAGTTCTCGATCTCGGTCGTGGTGATGCCCTCGGCGAGGACGCGCGCCGCGGCGCGATGCACCTCCAGCGTGATGTCCATCGCCTGCTGGATCAGCGCGATCTCCGCCGGCGACTTCACCATCCGGCAGGCGCTGATGACGTCGTTGCCGTTGATGAAATCGTACTTGTTGCCGGCGCGGCGGAGGCCGTCGAAGGTGAAGAACGGTGTTGCCGGGTCGACCGCGATGGTGCCCTGCGTTGCGCCGAGGGAAGCGGCGGCGTCGATCACCAGGGCGGTAGGGTCCTCGTGCTCCTGCCAGCAATGCACGCCGCCGGGCAGCGCGATCATGGTGCGGAGCTTCGCCTCCTCGAAGGCGGGGCAGAGATAGGCGAGCTCGCCCTCGGCGGGGATCAGCGTGCCGTGCAGCCGCTCGGAGCCGCGGATGCGCAGGCCGGTGAAGTAGAAATTGCTGGTCGAGGCGTCGAGATAGAGCGCGGCGATGCCCTTCTCCCGCATCATCGCCTGCACGCGGGCGACGCGGGCCCGCATCTCCTCGGGCGTGATCGGCGCGGCGGCGTCGCGCCGCGAGGAGATGCGCGCGAGTTCCGCCGCGATCGTCGATCCGCCGACACCCTTCGTCATGGCTGCGCGCTCCCCCGTGACACCCGTCGGTAGTGTCTCAGTTCAAGTCGGCACCGGCCCTCTCCCCCACCCGGCCACGCGAGTATACTTCCGTTGGGTGGCCGGGTGGGGGAGAGGGCCGGTGCCGACTTGAACTGAGACACTACCACCCGTCACGATGATGGCGGACGACGCAGCTTCTGCCAATGTTTGCCGGCCGCGCGCGGCGCCGGTAAATCCGCCGCCATGGATGCCCTGCTCGACATGCTGGTGGCGGAGTTCGGGAACGCCCGGGTGCGGACCGGCGCCGCCATCGACGCGCGCCATGCGCAGGACTGGGCCGGGCTGCCGCCCACGCCGCCGCGTGCCGTGCTGCTTCCGGACGGCACGGACGCCCTCTCCCGCATGCTGCGGCGCTGTCACGCGGCGGGGCAGAGCGTGACCGTGCAGGGCGGCCTCACCGGTCTCGCCGGCGGCGCGCATCCGCGCCCCTCCGATCTCGCGCTTTCGCTCGAACGCCTCGCCGGCATCGAGGAAATCGACGCCGCCGGCGCGACCATGACGGTGCTGGCCGGCACGCCCCTGCAGGTCGCGCAGGAGGCCGCCGCGGCGCAGGGCTTCACGCTCGGCATCGATCTCGGCGCGCGCGGAAGCTGCCAGATCGGCGGCAATGTCGCCACCAATGCCGGCGGCGTGAACGTGATCCGCTACGGCATGACACGGGCGAGCGTGCGCGGGCTCGAGGTGGTGCTGGCCGACGGCACCACCCTGTGTTCGCTCAACACGCTGACGAAGAACAACGCGGGCTATGACTGGACCCAGCTCTTCATCGGCTCGGAGGGGACGCTCGGCGTGATCACCCGCGTGGTCCTGGCGCTTCATCCGCTGCTGCCGCATCGGCAGACCGCGCTGTGCGCGGTCGCCGATTTCGGCGGCGCGCTCGCGGTGCTGCGCCGGCTCGAGCGGGCGGTGCCCGGTCGCATCGTCGCCTTCGAGGCGCTGTGGCGCGGCTTCTACCGGTTCGCGACCGGACCCTGCCGCTGCACCCCGCCGATCGCGGCGGATCATCCGCTTTACCTGCTGATCGAGACCGACCTCGACGACGACGTCGCGCTCGAGACCGTCATGGGTGCGCTGCTGGAGGAGGACACGATCGCCGATGCGGTGCTCGCGCGCTCGGAGGCGGAACGGCGCCGGCTATGGGCGATTCGCGAGGTGCCGGCGGAGTATGCGGCGCATTTCCGGAACGGCCTCGCCGCCTTCGACGTTTCGATCCCGCTCGCCCGGATGGCGGCGACAGTCGCCGGACTGGAGGCGGTGCTGGCGGCGCGATGGCCGGAGGCGACGGCGCTCTTCTATGGCCATGTCGCCGACGCCAACCTGCATCTGGTGATCGGACGGCTCGATGGCGGGGTGCTCGACCGGGCCGGAATCGAGGCAGCGGTGTATGGCCGGGTCGGTGCGGTCGCCGGGGCGTCGGTCTCGGCCGAACACGGCATCGGCACGGTCAAGCAACCCTATCTCGCGATGACCCGCAGCGCGGCGGAACTCGGCGTCATGCGACTCCTCAAGCAGAGCCTTGATCCGAAAGGAATCCTGAACCCGGGCAAGGTGTTATAGGTGACACCGCCGGCCCGGACCGGCATCCTGGTCGCGCAACGAGGGAAGGCGCGATGAGTGACGGTACCGAAACCTGCGACGTGCTGATCGTCGGCGGCGGCCCGGCCGGGTCGACGGCAGCGGCGCTGCTCGCGGAGCGCGGCCGGCGCGTGATCGTGCTGGAGAAGGACCGGCATCCGCGCTTCCATATCGGCGAGTCGCTGCTGCCGCACAACCTCTGCATCTTCGAGCGGCTCGGGCTGCTCGACGACATCGCTCGCATCGGCGTCAGGAAGCCCGGCGCGGAATTTGCCTCGGACCGCACCGGGAGCACGGTCGCCTATGCCTTCGACGAGGCGCGCGACCGCACCTACGGCCACGCCTACCAGGTGCGGCGGTCGGAGTTCGACCAGTTGCTGATCGAGAATGCGCGCCGCAAGGGTGCCGATGTGCGCGAGGCGACGCGCGTCACCACGATCGAGTTCGCTCCCGATGGCGCGGTGGTGGTGGCGCACCCCGAAGGCGCGGTGGCGGCGAGCGCGGAAGGCCGCACGCAGCGCTTTGCCGCGCGGTTCGTGCTCGATGCCTCCGGCCGCGACACGTTCCTCGCCAATAATTTCCGCCTGAAGGAATCCGACAAGCACAACAGCACCGCGGCGGTCTATGCGCATTTCCGCAACGTCGAGCGGCGCACCGGCGATCGCGAGGGCTACATCACCGCGCATCTCGCCGAGAACGGCTGGTTCTGGATGATCCCGCTGCGCGACGGCGTGATGAGCGTCGGCTTCGTCGGCAACCAGGACGCCTGGAAGGGGCGGCGCGGCGATCTCGTGCAGTTCTTCGAAGGGCGGATCGCGGCCAGCCCGACGGTCGCGCCGCGCATGGAAAACGCCGAGCGCATTTCCGACGTGATCGCGACCGGCAACTACTCCTATCGCTGCCGCGCCTCCTGGGGCGAGGGCTACGCCCTGATCGGCGATGCCTTCGCCTTCCTCGACCCGCTGTTCTCGAGCGGCGTGCTGCTCGCCATGACGGCGGGCGAGCACGGTGCCGCGGTGGCCAATGCCTGGCTCGACGATCCGGCAGCCGGGCGCGAACTCGCGCGGCGGACCGAGGCGCGCACGCGGCGCACGCTCGACCGCTTCTCCTGGCTCATCCACCGCATCGACACGCCGGTGCTGCGCGGCATGTTCATGTCGCCCTCCAACCGCTTCGGGATGCGCGAGGGGCTGGTCGCGATCCTCGCCGGCCAGGGCGCCGATACCTGGCGCGCGCGATACCCCGTGCTCGCCTTCAAGGCGACCTACTACATGCTCTGCTTCCTGCATGCGCTCGGCCTGCTGCCGCCGGGCATTGCCGAGCCGCGGATGAAAAGGAGCGCGTGATGGATGCGACGATGCAGACGGCGCCGGAAGAGGTCGGGCTCTGCTCGAAGCGGCTGCGGCGCGTCGCGGATTGGGCGCAGCGCCTGGTCGATGACGGCAGGCTCGCGGGCCTCACGACGGCGGTGATGCGGCACGGCCGCGTCGCCCATCTGCACAGTTGCGGCATGGCCGATCTCGCCGCCGGCCGCGCCATGGACCCGGGCGCGATCCTGCGCATCTACTCGATGACGAAGCCGCTCACTTCGGTCGCGATCATGATGCTGTACGAGGAGGGGCATTTCCAGCTCGACGATCCGATCACGCGCTTCCTGCCGTGTTTTGCCGGCATGCGCGTCGCCACCGGCGGGCAGCGCGGCAAGATCGACAGCGTTCCCGCCGCGCGCGACATCACCTTCCGCGACCTGCTCACGCACACCTCCGGCCTCACCTACGGGTTCATGCAGTCGGGCAATGTCGATGCGCGTTATCGCGATGACGGCATCGACTTCCAGACCTCGGAGGCGACGCTCGGGGAGCTGGTCGAGCGGCTGGCCAAAATCCCGCTGATCGCCCAGCCCGGCGCGGAATGGAACTACAGCGTCGCGACCGACGTGCTCGGCCATCTGGTCGCGGTGATCTCCGGGGAAGAGTTCGGCGATTTCCTGGCGCGCCGCGTGCTGGCGCCGCTCGGCATGCGCGACACCGGGTTCCACGTTCCGCAGGAGAACCACGCGCGCTTCGCCGCCCTCTATGGGCGGGGCGCCGAGGGCAGGTGCGCGCCGATCGACGATCAGGGTGTTTTCCTTGCGCCGCGCAGGATCGCCTCGGGGGGCGGTGGGCTCGTCTCCACCATCGGTGACTACCTGCGCTTCTGCCGGTTCATGCTGGATGGCGGCGAGCTCGATGGGGCGCGGCTGCTCGGGCGGAAGGCGATCGAGCTGATGACCACCAACCACCTGCGCGGCGACATGGCGGCCATGGGCATGCCGCGCTTCAGCGAGAGCAGCTATGAGGGGATCGGCTTCGGACTCGGCTTCTCGGTGATGCTGGATCCGGCGCGCGCGCAGATCGTGGGGACGCCCGGGGAATATGCCTGGGGCGGCGCCGCGAGCACCGCCTTCTGGATCGATCCGGCCGAGGACATGGCGGTGGTGCTGTTCACGCAGCTCATGCCGTCCTCGAGCTACCCGATCCGGCGCGAGCTCAGGGTCCTGACCTACTCGGCGCTGGTGGACTGAAAAAAACGGCGGCCCGGAGGCCGCCGCGAAGTGTCAGTCCAGGGAGATCAGCGGTGCTTGTCACCGGGCGAATGCCCAGGTTGCGGCTGCCTGTCGCCCTGGCGCGGCTGCGCGCCCGGATTGCTCGTACCGGCGCCGCCGTGCTGGGCGTGCTGGCCGGACTGGGTCGGCTTGTCGGTCGTCCCCTGCTTCGCGGGTCCGCCGGTTCCGGCCGAGCCCGGCTTGTTGGCATGCTGCTTGTCGCTCGGGTTCATTGCCCGTTTCCTCCCATCACGTCGCCGGAGATAAGCATAAACGGAGTTACATCTGAGCGTCGTTTCTGTCCTGCTCACGCGTTCTTCAGCGATGGTCCGGCCAAGGCTTGCCCGGCACGCGCGGCTTTCGTCCGCGGCCGTATCGTTGCGCAGACACATTCTTCCGTGCCACGCTTGCGTTCGCTGGCGAACCCGCTCGCTCCCGAGGGGACGCCTCACCGGAGAGATCGTGCATGTCAACCAGAGCCTGCCTGACCGCCATGGCGATGGCGCTGCTGCCCGGCTTCGCGCTGGCGCAGACCATCACGCCACTGGCCAACAAGCCGCCGTCCGACGGCGTGATCTACGGCTATCTGCAGACCGACGGCACCGTGCTGTTCCAGGGCGGTGGCGTGACCGACTGGTATAAATTCGCGCCGGACGCGAAGGGCAGCTACGTGAACGGCACCTGGACCAAGGTCGCGAGCCTGCCGGCCGGATACGGTCCGTACGCGACCACGGGTGCGGTGCTGCCGGACGGGCGCACGCTGCTTGTCGGTGGCGAGTACACGCTGTCGAAGCTCGGCCTCAAGCTGCTATTCACGCTCACCACCAAGAGCGCGATCTATGATCCGCTCACCAACAAATGGACGATGGTCGCTCCGCCGGCAGGCTGGAAGGCGATCGGCGATTCGCCCGGCTATGTACGCGCGGACGGCTCGTTCTTCCTGGGCGAGAAGGTGACCAGCACGAACTTCGTGACCTTCGACCCGACGACCAACAAATGGGTCGCGGCGACGGTTGCCGGGAAGGAAGACGAGAATGCCGAGGAAGGCTGGACGCTGCTGCCGGACGGGCAGCTTCTCACCGTCGATGTGACGGATTCGCCGAACACGGAGATTTTCACGCAGGGGTCCGGTTCGGGCGGCGCCTGGGCGAGCGCGGGCGACACGCCCGTCAACCTGAAGTTCACCTGGACCGGATCGGAGGCGCAGCCGAAGAAATATGGGCCGGGCGAATACTACACGCCGGCGGGCGAGATCGGGCCGGCGATCCTGCGGCCGGATGGCAGCGTGTTCCAGAGCGGCGCCTTGCCGCTCGGCTCCAACATCGCGCACACCGCGGTCTGGAAGAGCGGCACCTGGACCGCCGGCCCCGACTTCCAGCCCGGCGACGACGCGGGAGACGAGTTCGCGGTGCTGCTGCCGAACGGCAATGTGCTCGTCGAGGCCAACACCAACGGCATCGATGACGACAACACGATCACCGCGCGCGCCAGGCGTCTCGAGCAGCGGCTGCAGGGGCTGCTGCCGAACGCGACCCGCGCATCGACGCGTGATGCCGAGGCCGCGGGTCCGCAGGCTTCCGGCTGCGGCACCGGTGGCACGCAGGAGACCTACCATCTCTACGAGTTCGACGGCACCAACTTCACCCTCGAGCAGCCGGAGGTGCTCACCTGCGGCAACTCGCTGTCGATGATCGTGCTGCCGACCGGGCAGACGCTGCTCGGCGATCTCGGTGTCTATACGTCGACCGGCGCCCCGAGCCGGGCCTGGGCGCCGACCATCAAGGCGGTCCAGAAGTCGCTGCAGGCGGGCTCGAGCTACGTGATCACCGGAACGCAGTTCAACGGCTTGTCGCAGGCGGCGAATTTCGGGGACGAGTTCCCGACGCCGACCAACTACCCGCTGGTCCGCATCACCAACAATGGGTCGGGTCACGTGTTCTACGCCCGGACGCATGACCACAGCACGATGGCGGTCGCCACCGGCAGCGCCATCGTGTCCACGCATTTCGACGTGCCGGCCGGCATCGATGCCGGTGCCAGCAAGCTCGAAGTGGTCGCGAACGGCATCGCCTCGGCGCCGGTCGCGGTGACGATCCAGTAACACCAGCGCGCTCAGATCGTGGCGCGTCGAGACCACCTCGGCGCGCGGTATGAGCCTTGGTTTGGCGCGCGCGGCCCACTAGCGCGTGATCGTTTCAGGCCGAGTTCGGCCTGCAACGTGAATCACTCGCTCGAACAATTCGCTAAAGCAGGCCGGTGACCGGAAGGGAACCGGTCATGCTTTAGCCCGCGCGCCATGCCAACGGTCATCCAGAATGACCGTTGGCATAAGCCTTGCCGATCGACCCGCGCGCTCCGGCGCGCGGGTCGCGTCAGGCGCCGGTGACGCGCCAGATCACGTCGCCCACATCGTCCGCCATCAGCAGCGACGCATTGTCCGGGCCGATGGCCACCCCGACCGGCCGTCCGTGCACGACAGTTTCTCGTCCGGCGAGAGGAAGCCCGAGAGCAGGTCGCGCGCCGGTCCCGAGGGCTTGCCATTCGCGAACGGCACGAACACCAGCTTGTAGCCGGACAGCACGCTGCGGTTCCAGGAGCCGTGCTGACCGATCGCCATGCCCTCGGGAAACCCCGGCAGCAGCCCGGCCGGAACCCAGCACAGGCCGAGCGACGCCGTGTGCCCGCCGAGCGCGTAATCCGGCATGATCGCACGCGCGACGGCCTCCGGGTCCTGCCGCACGCGCGCGTCCACCGTCTGCCCCCAGTAGCAGTAGGGCCAGCCATAGAAGCCGCCCTCCCGCACGGAGGTGAGATAGTCGGGCGGGGTCTCGTCGCCGATGCCGTCGCGCTCGTTCACCACCGTCCACAGCGTGCCGGTGGCGGGCTCCCAGGCCAAGCCCACGGGATTGCGCAGGCCGCCGGCGAAGATGCGGCCGGTGCCGGAGGCGAGATCGAGCTCGTGGATCGCGGCGCGGCCCTCCTCCGCCGCCAGGCCGTCATCGCCGATATTGCTGGACGAGCCCACGCCGACATAGAGCTTCCGCCCGTCCGGGCTCGCGAGCAGGCTGCGCGTCCAGTGCCCGCCGGGCTTGAAGCTGGCGATCCGCCGCCCCGGCGCGGTGATCCGCGCGGCACCGGGCTCGTAGGGGAAGGCGACCACGCCGTCGGTGTTGCCGACATGGAACTGGTCGCCGATCAGCGCCATGCCGAAGGGCTGGTTCAGGCCCTCGAGGAAGCTGGTCCGCGTCTCCGCGACGCCATCGCCATCCGCATCGCGCAGCCGCGTGATGCGGTTGGCGCTCGGGCCGACCGCGCCGGCGCGCCGCATCGTGGTGGTCATCGCGTAGTCGAACAGGCTGCGCATGGCCTCGCGCGGCAGGGTGGCCGATTCCGCAACGAGCACGTCGCCGTTGGGCAGGACCTCGATCCAGCGCGGATGGGCGAGGCCGGTCGCGAAGGCGTTCACTGCCAGTCCCGGCGCGGCGATCGGCTTCCGGCCTTCGCTCCATCCGTGTGCCGTCGGCATCTTCAAGGTCGGGATGGCGCCCTGCGATCTGGGCGGCGGAATGTCCGGGGCGCTGCCCCAGGCCGGGGCAGGCTCCCCGTCGCGCTGCCGCCGCACCGCGACCGCCGTCGCCCCAACCAGCGCCACGCCGCGCGCGAACAGGCTCGAAAAGCTCACTGCGAATTTCTCCTCGGCTGAAGTGGTTCATAGGCCGGGATGGGTTTTGCCGACAAACCGCGCGCGGTTAACCCAGGCTCAACCGAACCCGCTCAGCATCCCTGGATCGCAAGGAGGAGACCGATCCCTGCGCAGCGACCTCTATTACGCCGTCATCAGCTGCGTCGCGGCAGTTCTGCTGACCACCGCCTATGCCTGGCTGATCTGGTGACGCAGATCCCGGGCTGACCGTCGCACTGATCCAGCGTATCCACGCGGGAACGGATGCGGAGGATGCCGATGCGGGTGGCGCTGGTCGGGGTGACGCATTGGCACGCGGCCATTCATCTCGATGCGATCCGCCATGCCGGCGTCACGCTGTCGGGCGTGGCCGACCGCGATGCCGCCGCCGCCGCCGAATTTGCCGCCCGCAGCGGGACGCGCGCGTTCCCGCTGCCCGAACTGCTCGCCGCGCGGCCCGATCTCGTGGTGCTGATGGGACATCCGGCGACGGTCGGGGAGGATTTCGCCTCGGTGCTTGCCGCCGGATTGCCGGTGATGCTGGAGAAGCCCGCCGCCTCCGACAGCGCCGGTCTCGCTGCTCTGACCAGGCTGGCCGGTGATGCTTTCGTCGCGATGCCGCTGCCCAATCGCTGCGGTCCGATCTGGGCCGAGATGGAGCGGCTGCGCGTCGCCGGGCGGCTCGGGCGGCTCGCGCACGCGCATTTCCGCATCATCAACGGCCCGACGGACCGCTACCGAAGGGACGGCGTGGCATGGGCGCTCGATCCGGCGGTGGCCGGGGGCGGGGCGCTGCGCAATCTCGGCATCCATCCGGTCGATGCCGCCTTCGCCCTTGCCGGGGGTGCCGAGCCTGCGGTGCTCGCGGCGGCGACGCGGCCGGATCTCGCCGGTGAGAGGGTGGAAGGCTACGCGACCGCGATGCTCGGGCTGCCGGACGGCGCGGTGGTGACGATCGAAGCCGGCTACACCCATGCGTTGCGCGCCGGCACCGACGCCGCGTGGCGGGTGGTCAGCGCCAACGCCACGCTGCTCGACCGCGGCGAGTCCTGCATCGTCGCGACGCGCGACGACCAGGCGGAAACCGCCCTGACGCCGCTGCCGGCGGCGCATCGCTATCGCGCCTTCCTGGTGGAGACGCTGGCCGCGCTGCGGCGCGGGACGGCGCCGCCGGCCGGGCTCGGCGACTATCTGCGGGCGATGCGGCTGATCGACCGCATCTACGAGGCGGCGTCGCGGCAGGCGCAGGCGGCATGAGCGCCCTCGGCATCGGGTTGATCGGCGCCGGCCACTTCGGCGCGGTGCACGCGCAGGCGATCGCGCAGGTGCCGGGACTCCGACTGGCGGCGGTTTGCGCCCGCGAACCGGAAACGACCGTGACCTTCGCCGCGCGTCACGGCGGCACGCCCTACGCCGATTGGCGCCGCGTGCTCGACGACAGGGCGGTCGCGGCGGTGGTGATCGCGACGCCGCACGACCTGCATGCGGAGATCGCGATCGCCGCCGCGGAGGCCGGGCGGCACGTGCTGGTCGAGAAGCCGATGGCGCCACGCGCCGCCGACTGCAGGGCGATGATCGCCGCGGCGCGCCGGGCCGGCGTCGTGCTGATGGTCGGCCAGGTGATGCGCACGGTGCTGCCGTGCCTGCGCGCGAAGGAGATCCTTGCGGCCGGCGGGCTGGGCCGGCCGCGCTTCGCCACCAGCCGCTTCATCAAGCGCTGGATGGAGGCGAACCGCCAGGACTGGCACCTGCGGCAGGAGAGCGGCGGCGGCATGCTGCTCACCGCCGGCATCCACGCGCTCGACCGGCTGGTCTGGCTGCTGGACCAGCCGGTCGCCGCGGTCTCCGCGATGAGCGGCACGCTCTTCCACGACCAGGCGGTGCCCGATTCCGACCTGCTGTTGCTGCGCTTCGCCGACGGCATGCTGGGGCAGGTCGCGAGCGTCGGCGCGCGCGAGGCGACGGTGCTGAACGACGCGGAAATCCATTGCGAGAGCGGCGTGCTGCGGATCGACATGGAGCGGGGGGTGTCGATCGGGCGGGACGACGCTTGGCAGGCGGTGCCCGATTCGGCCGAGCCGGAGTGGCTGCCGCGCGGCATCGGGCGCGAGTGGCGCGCCTTCCTCGCGGCGATCCGCGACGGCGCAGCGGTGCCGGCGGATGGTGCGGCGGGCCTGCACCTGATCGCCTGCCTGGAGGCGGCGGCGCGCGCGGCGGCGGAGCGGCGCGAGGTCGCGGTCGAGCTGCGCTGATGCTCGCCGCCGACCTCCTGGCCCGGCTCGCCGGGGGGCTGATCGTCTCCTGCCAACCGGTGCCGGACAGCCCGTTCGATAATCCGGACGGCGTCGTCGCCTTCGCCCGCGCCGCCGAGGCGTCGGGCGCCCGCGGGCTGCGCATTGAAGGGATCGCCAATGTGGCGGCGGTGGCGGCCTCCTGCTCGCTGCCGGTGATCGGGCTGGTGAAGCGCGACCTCGCCGACAGCGACGTGCGGATCACGCCGCTGCTCCGCGACGTGGCCGATCTCGCCGCGGCCGGCGCCGCGATCATCGCGATCGATGCGACCCGGCGCCCGCGTCCGGTGCCGGTGGCCGATCTCCTGGCGGCGATCCGCGCCGGCGGGCGGGTGGCGATGGCGGATTGCGCGACGCTCGACGATGCACGCGCCGCGATCGCGGCCGGGGCGGACTGGGTCGGCTCAACCATGGCCGGCTATGCCGGCGGCCCGGTCCCGGCCGCGCCCGATCTCGGCCTGGTGCGGTGGCTGCGGGGGCTGGGTGTCCCGGTGCTGGCGGAGGGCCGCTACAACACGCCGGCGCTGGCGGCGGAGGCGATCCGGGCCGGCGCGACCGCGGTGGTGGTCGGCTCGGCGATCACCCGGCCCGAGCACGTCACCGCCTGGTTCCGCGAGGCGGTCGAGGCCGCCGCGGGCGCCGGGCCGGTGCTCGCGTTCGATGTCGGCGGCAGCAAGACGCTGGCTGCGCTGGTGCAGGGAGGGACGGTGCTCGAGCGCCGGCTGGCGCCGACCGCGCGGGAGGTCGGCGCGCCCGGCTGGATTGCGTCGCTCGCCGGCATGGCGTGCGGTTGGTCCGGGCGCTACACCGCCGCCGGCATTGCCGCGACCGGCCTGCTCGACGAGGGATGCTGGTCGGCGCTCAATCGAGCGGTGCTCGACATTCCCGCCGGGTTCGCGCTTCGCGACCGTCTCGCCGATGCGCTCGGGATGCCCGTGGTCGCGGTCAACGACGCGCAGGCGGCGGCCTGGGGCGAGTATCGGCACGGCGCGGGGCAGGGGCGCGACCTCGTCTTCCTGACCGTCTCGAGCGGGATCGGTGGCGGCATCGTTGCCGGCGGCCGGCTGCTGCGCGGGGCGCGTGGGCTCGCCGGCAGCCTGGGCCAGCTTCCCGCCGGCGGCGACCGGCTGGAATCCCGCGCCTCGGGGTTCGCGATCGCCGCCGCCGCGCGCTCGGCCGGGCATCCGGGCGACGCACGGGCGGTGTTCGCGGCGGCACGCGAAGGGGCGGGGTGGGCCGAGCGCGTGCTCGACGAGGCCGCGGCGGCACTTGCCGAGGCGCTCGGCGGGCTGCAGGCGATCGTCGATCCCGAGCGCGTCGTGATCGGCGGCGGCGTCGGGCTGGCGGAGGGGTATCTCGACCGAGTCCGCGCCGCGCTCTCCCGCTGCCCCGAGCGGCTGCGGCCCGGGCTGGTCCCGGCGCTGCTCGGCGCCGATGCCGGGGTGGTGGGTGTCGCCGACCTGGCCGGGCTCTAGCGATGGACCGCGACGCGGAATGGCTGGAGGCGGACGGACGCGGCGGCTTTGCCTCCGGGACGGTCGGACTGATCCGCACCCGCCGCTACCATGCGCTGCTGCTGGCCGCCGCGACCCCGCCCACCGGCCGCTTCGTGCTGGTGAACGGGCTCGAGGCCTGGGTGGAGACCCCGTCCGGGCGCTTCGCCCTCTCGAGCCAGGCCTATGCCGGCGGTACCATCTTTCCTGATGGACGTGACCATCTGCGCGATTTCGCGGCCGATCCCTGGCCGAGCTGGGGCTTCGTGCTGCCGGACGGCACGGCCATCACCCACACGCTGTTCACCGCGCGCGGGGCCGGCGACGTCGTGCTGCGCTGGACGGCGGACCGGCCGGTGCGGCTGATCGTCCGCGCGCTGCTCTCCGGGCGCGACTACCACGCCCTGCATCACGAGAATCCGGGCTTCGACTTCACCACCCGCCGCGAGGGCGAGGCGTTGGTCTGGCGCCCCTATCCGGGCGTGCCCGCGATCACCGCGCGCGGCGACTTCGCCTGGAGCGACACGTCCGACTGGTATCGCCGGTTCAGCTATGCCGAAGAGCGGGCACGCGGGCTCGACGACGGCGAGGACCTGGCTTCCCCCGGGCTCTTCACCTGGGAGGCGGCTCGATCGGCGCTGCTGATCCTGCGCGCGGATGCCCCCGGTAACGTCAGCGCCGTGACGCTCGAAGCCGCCGAGCGGCAGCGCCGAGCGCGGGCCGCCCGTGACGTGGCGGCCGACGCCTATCTGGCGACGCGCGGCAGTGGCGGCACGGTGCTCGCGGGGTTTCCCTGGTTCACCGATTGGGGCCGCGACACTTTCATCGCGCTGCGCGGCCTGCTGCTCGCGCGCGGACGGCTCGCCGAGGCGGCGTCGATCCTGCTCGCCTGGGCGGAGCATGTCAGCGAGGGCATGCTGCCCAACCGCTTTCCGGATTCCGGCGAGGCGCCGGAATACAACGCGGTCGATGCCTCCCTCTGGTACGCGGTCGCGGTGCACGAGCTCATCGCGGCCGGCGGCGCGTCCGGCGCCGAGGCCGGGCTGCTGCGCGCCGCGGTGATCGCGATCCTCGAAGGCATGAGCGCCGGCACCCGCTTCGGCATCGGCGCCGATCCGGCGGACGGGTTGCTGCGCGCCGGCGTTCCCGGCGTGCAGCTCACCTGGATGGACGCGAAGACCGGCGAGCACGTGGTCACGCCGCGCATCGGCAAGCCGGTCGAGGTGCAGGCGCTGTGGTTCAATGCGCTGACCATCGCCGGCGCCTGGCCCGGCGGCGCGCGTTGGGCGCAGGCGGCGGCGCGAGCGGGCGGGAGCATCCGGGCGCGCTTCGCCGATCCCGACACCGGCGGGCTCATCGACGTGCTGGACGCGGACGGCGTGGCGGGCGGGCGCGACCGGCGCATCCGACCGAACCAGGTGATCGCCGCCGGCGGGCTGCCATTCCCCGTGCTCACTCCGGCGCAGGCCGCCGGCGTGGTCGCGGTTGCCGAGCGTACGCTGCTGACGCCGCTCGGTCTGCGCAGTCTGAGCCCCGACCATCCGGAATACCGCGCGCATTACCGGGGCGGCCCGGCGGAGCGGGACGGAGCCTATCACCAGGGCACGGTGTGGCCCTGGCTGCTCGGCCCCTTCGTCGCCGCCTGGCTCGCCGCCGGCGGCAGCCGCGCCGAGGGCCGCGCCCGCTTCCTGCCGCCGCTGCATGCGCATCTCGGCGTCGCCGGGCTCGGTCATGTCTCGGAAGTGGCCGACGGCGACCCGCCGCACACCCCCGGCGGCTGCCCGTTCCAGGCCTGGTCGCTCGGCGAGCTGATCCGGATCGAGGCGATGCTGGCGGATTAGCGCGTGATCGTTTCAGGCCGAGTTGGCCTGAAACGTGAATCACTCGCTCGAACAACTCGATAAAGCAGGCCGGTGACCGGAAGGGAACCGGTCATGCTTTAGCCTCCGATCGCCCTGACTGGAATCAGCCAGGCGTGAATCGGCAGGCCGAAGATACAGGGACCCGGACCGCCCCGACCACAGTCGGAGCGATTTGGGTCTAGGGTGGCTTGATCGAGCGCGGCAGCGGGCCTTCCTCGCGCAGGCCGCGCCAGGCCAGCACGCTGTCGCAGAGGAACACGATCAGCGCCACCACGGTGCAGAACAGCGCCAGCGCGAAAGTGCCGATCAGCGCCCCCGCCACGCCCGACTGCCGCAGGCTGCCGAGGAACAGCACGAAGGCCGAGGCGCAGGTCGAGGCGCCGCCCACCGCGCCGAACAGGATGCTGGCGTCGAGCAGCCACATCCGATGCCCGAGCCGCCGCAGATGGCGCAGCAGCCGTGCGTCCTCCTCCGGCGGGGATGTCACCGGCGCGCAGGTCGGACAGGTGGATGATCTCGTCGGAGACGCGGGCCAGCCGGGTATTGAACAGGCTGAGCAGCACGCCGATGCCGGAGAGCAGGAACACCGGCGTGAGCGCGGTCTGGATCAGGTGCGCGACGCCGCCGATCGGATCATCGGCGAGGAACAGGGGCTGCATCGCCCGAGCATAGCGAGCATCGCGGCGCGGGTCGCCGCGCCATCGCGGCCGTGCGATCATGCGCATCCCGCCGGAGCGCCGTTCTTGCCGCCACCCTCGCTCGCCACCCTGTTCACCACCTTCTCGCGCATCGGCATGCAGAGTTTTGGCGGCGGGCTCTCCGGCTGGATCCGGCGCGAGATCGTGCAGAAGCGGGGCTGGGTGGAGGAGCGTCCGTTCCTCTCCGGCCTCGCCGTCGCGCAGATCGCGCCCGGGGCCAATGCGGTCAACCTCGCGGTGTTCATCGGCACCACGCTGCGCGGCGGCCGCGGCGCGATCGCCGCCTTCGCGGGCATGATGGCGCTGCCGGTGGTGATCATCCTCGCGCTCGGCGCGGTCTACCTGCGTCATCGCGCGCTGCCCGGCGTCGAGGCGGTGCTCGGCGGGCTTGGCGCCGGGGCGATCGGATTGACGCTCGCGACCGCGATCCGCATGACAAGGCGCGGCGTGCGGGGCTGGCGCGAGGGCGCGGTGACGGCGGCGACCGCGATCCTGATCGGCGTGCTCCGCTTCAAGCTGCTGCCGGTGCTGGCGGCGATGATCGCGGTGAGCCTGCTGCTGAACGGGCGCGCGCGATGACCGCGACGCTGCTGCAGGTTGCCGGGCTGTTCGGCCTCTTGTCGCTGCTCGCCGTGGGCGGCGGCAACGGCATCGTCCCGGCGATGCAGCACGAGGCGGTCGACGTGCATCACTGGATGAGTTCGCGCGAGTTCCTCGACCTGTTCGCGATCTCGCGCGCGGCACCGGGGCCGGGCAGCCTGATCGTGGTGCTGGTCGGGCAGAAGGCGGCGGGGCTCGCCGGCGCCCTGGTCGCGATGGTGTCGATGTATGCGCCCTCCTGTCTGCTCGTGTACGGCGCGGCGCGGCTGTGGCGGCGCTTCGAGCGGGCGAACTGGCGTCAGGTCCTGGAACGCGCGCTCGCGCCGGTAGCGGTCGGGCTTTCCTACGGCAGCGGGCTCGCGGTGGCGCAGGCGACCGTGCATGGTTGGCTGCCCTGGGCGATGATCGCGGGCTCGACCGCGGCGCTGGCGATGACCGAGCTCAACCCGCTGATCGTGCTCGGCAGCTGCGGGGTGCTGGCGCTGGCGGCCGGTGGGTTCCGCTGAAGCCGGCCGCGGCGCTATTCTACGGGACGGGGCTGAGGGAGCGGGCTGATGGACGGGGATTTCGGCGAGGCCGCATTGCGGGAGCGCTACGGGCCGCAGAGCGCGATCGTGCAGCGGAAGGTGCTGAGGCGGCTCGATCGGCATGCGCGCGCCTTCATCGCCCTCTCGCCCTTCATCGTCGTGGCGACGGCCGATCCCGACGGCGGCAGCGACGCGAGCCCGCGCGGCGATCCGCCCGGCTTCGTGCGCGTGCTCGACGACGCGACGCTGCTGATCCCCGACCGGCCGGGCAACAACCGGCTCGACACCTACAGCAATCTCCTGGCGCGGCCGGGCATCGGCATCCTGTTCCTGGTGCCGGGCATCGATGAGAGCCTGCGCGTGAACGGAAGGGCCCGTCTTGCGCTCGACGATCCACGCCTGGCGGCGAGCGAGGTGGCCGGCAGGCCGCCGCGCGGCGGGATGATCGTCGATATCGACGAGGTCTATTTCCACTGCGGCAAGGCGGTGAAGCGCGCGGGCCTCTGGAAGCGGGAGACGCAGGTGGAGCGCGGGAGCTTCCCGA
Source organism: uncultured Alphaproteobacteria bacterium (assembly GCA_963822815.1). GTDB lineage: Bacteria > Pseudomonadota > Alphaproteobacteria > Acetobacterales > Acetobacteraceae > CAWGJC01. Next base: position 6,141 of record CAWGJC010000014.1, on the reverse strand, counting down.
CGCTCGGCCGCATCATCGCCGACCAGACGAACCTGGTCAGCGCGGAGGAGGCCGATCGGAACCTCGAAGTGGCGTATCGGACGCGGCTCTACTGACTCACTGATCCAGGATTTCCACGCCCATCGACTTGAACAGCGCGAAGACCGGCTCGCCCGCGCGAAGCTCGAGCCGCTCCACCGCGTCCGGCGTCAGCCGGGCGAGCAGCGCGCTGGACCCGATCACCACCTCGACCAGCACCGCGCGATGCGCCGGCTCGTCGACCAGCGCGCGCACGCGGCCGGACAGCACGTTCTGCACGCTGATCGCCTCCGGCGCCGCGCGGGCGAGGATCACCTCGCGCGCCGGCACCAGCAGGCGGAGCCTCGCGCCCGGTGGGGCTTCGAGCAGCGCCACCAGCACCGTCGTGCCGGCCGCATCGAGCCGCGTCAGGCGCCGCGCCGTGTCATGCGCGGCGATGCGGCAGTCGAGCACCGCGGCGGCATCGTCGCGTTGTGCGAGCGGCAGATCGGCGCGCGCGGCGATCTCGGTGACCGGCCCGGCGGCGAGCACGCGACCGGCCTCGATCAGCACCAGCGTGTCGGCGAGGCGCACCACCTCGTCGAGCGCGTGCGTCACATAAAGGATCGGCAATTCGAGCGCGGTGCGCAGCCGCGCGAGATAGGGCAGGATCTCCGCCTTGCGCGCGGCATCGAGGCTTGCGAGCGGTTCGTCCATGAGCAGGAGTTGCGGCTGCGCCAGCAGCGCGCGGCCGATCGCGACGCGCTGGCGCTCGCCGCCGGAGAGTGTCCGCGGGCGGCGGTCGAGCAGGCGTTCGATGCCGAGCAGCGCCACCACCTCGTCGAAGCGGATCGGCCCCGGCGGGACGCGGCGCGTGCCGTAGCGCAGGTTGGTGGCGACCCGCATGTGCGGGAACAGGCGCGCATCCTGGAACACGAGGCCGACGCGGCGGCGCTCCGGCGGCAGCAACCGGCCGGACGCGGTGTCGATCAGCACGGTGTCGCCGATCGCGATCCGGCCGGCATCGGGCCGCAGCAGCCCGGCAATCGCCGCGATGATGGTGCTCTTGCCCGAACCCGACGACCCGAACAGCGCGGTCACGCCGGCGGCGGGAACCGCGAATTCCGCGTCGAGGGTGAAGCCGCGAAAGCGGTGGCGAAGCGCGACCGACAATTGCATCAGCGTGCGCCCGCCTGGCCGAGCGCGCGGGCGAGCTGCACGCCCGCGATCTCGGCCAGGCCGAGCCCGACCACCGCCAGCATCATCGAGACGAGCGACAGCCGCGCCGCCGCGTCCTCGCCGCCGGGTGCCTGCAGCGCCGAGTAGATCGCGAGCGGCAGCGTCTGCGTGGCGCCGGGAATGTTGGCGGCAAAGGTGATGACGGCGCCGAATTCGCCGAGGCTTGCTGCGAAGGCGACGATCGCGCCGACCAGGATGCCGGGCGCGGCGAGCGGCAGGGTGATCGTGGCGAGCCGGTCGAGCCGGCCGGCGCCGAGGCTCCGCGCCGCCTGCTCGATGCCGGGATCGACCTGGTCGAGCGACAGCCGGATCGCACGGACCATCAGCGGAAACGACATGGTCGCGCAGGCGAGCGCCGCGCCCGCGGTGGTGAAGGCGAGGCGGACGCCGAACCAGGCGAACAGCAGCGCGCCGACCGGGCCGCGCACGCCGAACAGCAGCAGCAGCAGCCAGCCGACCACGACGGGCGGCAGCACCATCGGCAGATGCACGAGCGCGTTGAGCGCCCCGCGGCCCCAGAACCGGCAGCGCGCGAGCACGAAGGCGGCGACGATCGCGAGCGGCAGGCCGAAGCCCACCGCGCGCGCCGCCACCGCGAGGCTCAGCCGGACCGCCTCCCACTCGGCCGGCGACAACCAGTCGGCCGGCGGGATCGCGCTACTCCACCCCGAAGCCGCGCTTCTCGAACGCCTGCTCGGCCGCCGGCCCCTGCAGGAAGGCGAGGAAGTCGCGCGCCTCCGTGGTGTCCCCGGATTTGGTGACGGCGAACGGATAGACGATCGGGTCGTGGCTGGCGGCGGGGAAGGTGCCGGCGATGGCGACGCCGGGGCTCGCCGCCGCGTCGGTCGCATAGACGATGCCGGCCGGTGCCTCGCCCCGCTCGACCAGCAGCAGCGCCCCGCGCACGTCCCCGGCCGGCGCGAGATGCTGCGCGACGGAATCCCAGATCCCGAGCCTGGTCAGCGCCTGCTTCGCGTAGATGCCGGCGGGAACATGGGCGGGATCGCCGACTGCCAGCCGCCCATCGGCGCCGAGCAGCCGGGCCAGGTCGAAGCCCGGGCCGATCTCCACGTGCTCCTTCCGGTTTGCCGGCACCACCAGGACCAGATCGTTGCGCAGCAGGTCGTGCCGCGTTGCCGGCACGATCAGGTCGCGCCTGGCGAGGTAGTCCATCCACTGCTCGTCGGCGGAGGCGAACAGGTTGGCGGGCGCCCCCTGCTCGACCTGCCGTGCCAGGGTCGAGCTGGCAGCGAAGGAGAAGCGGGGCGCGGGATGGCCCTCAGCCTGCCACGCCGTCGCGATGTCCTTCATCACGTCGGTGAGGCTCGCCGCCGCGAACACCGTCACCCCCTGCGCATGGGCGGCAAGGGGCAGGAGGAGCACGGCGAGACAGGCGAGGACGCGGAAACGGGCTGGCATCACGGCTCCGGCGGCAAGGGCGAGCCACGCTATATCCGAACGACCATATCGCGCAAACCCGCTATGCCCCGTGCGTCCGCCGTGCTCATGTCCGCGCATGAGCCCGACCACCGCCCTGCCGCTCGCCCAGGTGCTCCGCTTCGAGCGGACTGGAATTCAACGCGCTGCCCTCGCTGCGGACGGTGTTCGATCGGTCCTGGATCGTGCGCATCGCGCGCGGGACGGGCGGTGGCAGCATGAAGCGCGCGAACTCGGTGACCTGCCTCGACCCCGACGATGGCGATGACGTGTCGGCGCGGATCGCGTGGATCGAGGCCATCTACCGCCGTTTCCATTTGCCGGCGATGTTCCGCGTGACCCCGCTGACGCCACCGGCGCTCGACGCCGCGCTGACCGAGCGCGGCTATCCGGCGGAGGACGAGCGCATCGTGCTGCGCGCCGAGCTGACCCCGCCGTTGCGCGCGCTGAAGGACGGGTTTGCCGACCAGCCCGCATCGGAATGGTTCGATGTGGTGAGCACCACGATGACGCCGCAGCGCCTCGACGAGATCCGCGAATTGATCGCCTTGCTGGCGCTTCCGTCGTTCTATCCGGTGCTGCGGCACGAGGGCGCACCGGCCTGCGCGGTGCGGGTGACGATCGACGGGCGCTATGCGGGGATTTTGACATCTCGACGATCCCGTCGGCACGCCGGGCCGGGCTCGCGCGCCAGATCATGTTCGAATTGATGACCGCCGCCGCCGGGCGCGGCGCCCGCACCGCCTGGCTGCAGCTCCCCGCCGCCAACACCGCCGCGCTCGCACTCTACCGCTCGCTCGGCTTCGGCGAGGCGTACCCGTACCGGTTCCGGGCGAAGTAGTCCGGGAAAAAGTCGTGTGCCCTCCTCCTCCCGGCCCGTTTCCACATGTCTATCGGGTGAAAGGCGCCTTGATCTGTGCAGTGATCGCTGTTGGACTTGCCATCTTTCTCGGCTGCCCGCTGCTTCTTGCGGACACGTGGGGTTGGGTTCAATTAAAGCCCGCAGTCACGTCCACTCTTGCGCAAAGACTGGCTAGGTCGGCATTTTGTCTGTTCGGTATGTTTTTCGCCGTCTACCTGGTAGCCTCCGCCTTTCGGAAGCACTTGATACTGGACGCGGATGGGATTGAAACAGTGGGGTTGCTGCGAAGCTGGCGACTCGAATACCAGGAGATCGGAGCTAGGTGGTGGCTGCCCTACGGCTATTGGCCGAGCTGGAGTATTCGTCCGAAGGACAGGACGAAGAAGGCCATCAACGTCGAGTATGGCACTTACGACTGCGATCAAGTATTCCGGAACTGGTTTGACAGCATCCCGAGAGCAGACAACGCCTTCTGGAAAGATCAGTCGAGGCAGTTCTGGCAAAAGTTCCGCGGAGGTCCCGGCAAGCTCTGAAAAGGCGAGCGACCGCCAGGGGGGGGCGACCGCTCGAGATAAAAATTAGGCTAAGCTGAGTGAATTGTGCGACAGCAACGCCGATACCGTCGTGCTGGTCTGCTGCAGCACCGCGAAGGCGGCGCCGACATGGCCGCCGCCGGTCGGGTCGAGCGACAGCACGGTCGAGGTGCCGGACTGCGTTGCGGTCACGTAGTTTGCGATCTGCGTCATGTCGGTGTGGACGTTCGCGTTGGCGAATACCTTCGCGAAGTCGATCACGTCGCCATTGGTCAGCGAAAAGTCCTGGATCTGCTGCGCCGGGGAGTGTGGCGACGGGTTGAGGGTCGCCTGCTCCTGGCCCTCGGGACGGAAGGCGAAGACCTGCGCCGGATTTGGGGCGACCGTCACCGCCGTCGGCGTGAACGAGATCGCATTGTCGGCGAGCAGCTGGTTCAGGGTGAGCGTCGTCCCTTCGAGCACCGCGAACGGCGTGCCGGCCTGGCCGGTGCCGGTCTTGTCGAGCGCGAGCGTGGTGTTGCCGCCCGAGTTGGTGACGCTGACGTAGTTCTGCAGATCGGACAGGTTCGGGTTGGCGGTGGTTGCGTTCAGGACGCCGTTCAGTTCGAGCGTGTCCGCCTTGGTCGGGTCGAAGCCGAAGATCTGCTGCGGCGCGATCCCGTTCGCCGGCCCGCGCAGATCGACCGTGGTGAGGCCGGCCGCGCGCAGCGTGAGCGGCGTGTTGAACTGCGGCGTCATGCTGATCTGGTCCGGCACGTACGCCATGCCACCGCTCGCCACCAGCGCCGCGACGCTGGTCTGCACGCCGAGCAGCACCGCGAAGGGGGTGCCGGCACCGGCGTGACCGCTGCCGGCCGGGTCGAAATAGAGCGTGGTGTTGCCGTTCGCCACGACCGCGCTGATCCACTTGCCGATATCGGACAGGCTGGTCGAGGCGGTGGTCTTCTGGAGGAGGTTGTCGAGGCCGAGCACGTCGCCCTTGCTCGGGTCGAAATTCGCCAGCGACTGCACGCCGTATTGCGGCGCCTGCAGGCAGACGATCTCCCGGCCGGCCGGGCGGAAGGTGATCGTCTGGTTGACGCAGCCCATGCGCATGATGGTGCCGGCGGACGGCGCCGGCCCCGTCGCCGGCGTCGGAAGCGGCACGTTCGCCGGCGCGGTGAGCCCGGCCGTGAAGCTGAGCGCGTTGTCGGCGAGCAGCTGGTTCAGCGTGAGGCTGACGCCGTTGAGCTGCGCGAAGGCGGTACCCGCCTTGCCGGTCCCGGTGGTGTCGACCGAGAGGATGGTGTTGCCGTTCGACACCGTGGCGGTGATGTAGTTCTGGATGTTGGAGAGATCGGTGCTCGCGCCGGTCTTGCCGAGCACGAAGCCGAGCTCCAGCACGTCCGCCTTGGTCGGGTCGAAGCCGTTGAGCTGCTCGGGGCCGATGCCGTTGGCGGGGGCGCGGAGCTCGACCGTCTCGAGACCGGAGGGCCGGAGGGTGAGCGGCGTGTCGAAGCTCGGGATGACGGTGACGCGGTCCGGGACGTAGGCGACGCCCCCCTCGGCGATCAGGCTCGCGACGCTCGTCTGCACCCCGAGCAGCTCGGCCACCGCGGTGCCGGCGCCGGCGACGCCGCTGCCGGTCGGGTCGAAGTAGAGGGTGGTGTTGCCGTTTGCGACCACCGCGGTCAGATATTTGTTCAGGTCGGAAAGGTCCGTGCTGGCGGTCGTCTTCTCGAGAATGTCGTCGAGCCCGATGACGTCGCCGTTGGCCGGGTCGAAATTCGCGAGAACCTGCACGCCGTGTTGCGGCGCCTGCAGGCAGACCGTCTCGTGGCCGGCGGCCCGAAAGGTGATGACGTTGTTGGTGCAGCCCATCAGCATGGTCGGCTGCACTGTTGGTCTTATCGGGGCCGTGTTGCTGGCCATGTTCGCTCCGCTCCGAAACTGGCGCGTCAGGATGGGCGCGCCGCTGGGGCGGATTTTCCCGTACGGGACCCTGCCGAATGGTTAACGCCGCCAGCCGGCTTACGCGCGCCGCGGCGACGGCTTGGACGACGGGTGCGCGGAAAGCGAAGCGCGGCGGCCCGC
>CAWGJC010000013.1:0-267459 GCA_963822815.1 uncultured Alphaproteobacteria bacterium | reverse complement strand
GCCAGAGCGTGAATTCGGCAACAGCTAGCGCGTGATCGTTTCAGGCCGAGTCGGCCTGGAACGTGAATCACTCGCTGGAACAGTTGGCTAAAGCAGGCCGGTGACCGGAAGGGAACCGGTCATGCTTTAGCTGCGGGCCAGCCGCACGCATTTGCGCATCAGCGAGGGCAGCGCCTCGGCGGCCAGCGCGTCGGCGGGACGGAGGAACCCGTCGGCCGTGATGGTGCGGACGACCGCCGCATAGACGGCGAGGCGGCAGCTCGAAATGGGTGAGGCCGTGGCGGACCTCGCCGCATGGCCGCCAGCAGGCGCGCATCGGTGCGCGCGGCGAGCGCCTCGCCGTGCCCCCAGCTCGCGGCGCGCCATTCGGTGCCGGGGAGCTCAGTCATGCCGCCGAACAGTCCGCGCGGCGGCCGGCGGCGGAGGAGGACCTGGCCGACCTCGTCCGTGAGGAAGAAATGCGCGCCGAAACGCACCGGCCGCGCGGCCTTCTCCGCCTTGCCGGAAGCTCCTCGGCGATGCCGGCGCGGCGCCCGGCACAGTCCTCGCGCCACGGGCAGAGCGCGCAGGCCGGGCGGGCGGGGGTGCAGATCGTGGCGCCGAGATCGAACAAGGCCTGGGCGAAATCGGAGGGCCGCGCCGCGGCGACCGGATCGGCGCCGAGTCGCGCGGCCGCGTCGGCGATCGCGGCCTTGCCGGCGGGCAGCGGCTCGGTGACGGCGAAGAGCCGCGCGACCACCCGCTCGACATTGCCGTCCACCGGCACCACCGGCAGGCCGAAGGCGATGGCGCCGATCGCGGCGGCGGTGTAGGCGCCGATGCCCGGCAGCGCGCGCAGCCCCTCGATGCGTGCGCGGGAATCCCGCCGGCGGCGACCGCCTTGGCGCAGGCGTGCAGGTTGCGGGCGCGGGCGTAGTAGCCGAGGCCGGCCCAGGCCGCCATCACCTCCTCGGCGGGCGCGGCGGCGAGCGCCGCGAGGTTCGGAAATCGGTCGAGGAATCTGCCGTAATAGGGTATGACCGCTTGCACAGTGGTCTGCTGGAGCATGATCTCGCTCAGCCAGACCCGGTACGGATCGGCGGTTTCGCCCGGCCGGGCGCGCCAGGGCAGGTCGCGGCGGTGCCGGTCGTACCAGGCGAGCAAGGCGGCGCCCGAGGCCGCCGGGAGGGAGAGCGGTCACAGGGAGCCTCTATGGCGGGAGATCCGAAGGGCGACAACCAGCGACATGTCTATGGCCCGCGGCCGCTCGGCGCGCTGCTGCCCGGGGTGACGCGGCCCGCGTTCCGCCGCCGCGCCCCGGCGGCGGCGCAGCTGATGGCGGACTGGCCCGCGATCGTCGGGCCGGCGATCGCCGCGGTGACGACGCCGCGCCGGCTCGTTGGCGGCACGCTCGCGATCGGCTGCTCCGGCCCGATCGCGCTCGAGTTGCAGCACCTCGGCAGCCGAGCTGATGGCGCGGATCAACGCCCATCTCGGGCGCGTCACGGTGGAGCGGCTGCGCTTCGTGCAGGACTGCGCCGCCGCGCCGGTCGCGACCGCGGCGCCGCGAAGCGGTCGAAGCCTCGCCCTGGCCGACTCGGCGCTCGAGGGAGTACCGCATGGGCCGCGTGCGGGAGGCGCTGCAGGCCTTGGGATCGGCCGTCCTGACGACAGGCAGTCCGACGAATTGAGGTCGAAATGCTCCTGAGCAGGCGAGGTGTTGTCGGCGCCGCTGGGTGTGGGCGTCCTGGCCGCGGGGAGCGGAGCGCGCGCGCAGGTGCCCGATCCGCGGATGAGCCAGCGCGCGGAGGGCGACCCCAAGGCGCCGGTCCAGGTGATGGAGTACTTCTCCCTCACCTGCACCCACTGCGCCGCCTTCGCCGCGCGAGACCTATCCGCAGGTGAAGACCAACCTGATCGCGCACCGGCAAGCTGTTCTACATCTTCCGCGACTTCCCGCTGGACCAGGTGGCGCTCACCGCCGCGATGGTGGCGCGCGCGCTGCCGCCGGAGCGCTACGAGCCGTTCATCCTCTCCCTGTTCGCCACGCAGGATCGCTGGGCCTTCGCCCGCGGCGTCAACTCGACCGAGGAGCTGGCGAAGATGGCGGCGCTCGCCGGCATGCCGCGCGCGACCTTCGATGCGACCATCGGCGACGACAATCTCCGCAAGGCGATCGTCGCCGAGGAGGATGAGGGACAGAGCCGCTACAAGATCGACAGCACGCCGAGCTTCATCGTCAACGGCCCGAAGGAGAAGGACGGGCTGCACCCCGGCGAGATGTCGTACGACGCGTTCGCCAAGGTCATTCAGGCGGCCGCGGGATAGGTCGCACGGATCGTGCCGATCGCCTTTTCCCGCCTCCGCATCGCCGGGTTCAAGAGCTTCGCCGAGGCGGCGACCGTCGAGATCCGGCCGGGGCTGACGGGAATCGTCGGCCCCAACGGGTGCGGCAAGTCGAACGTGGTCGAGGCGCTGCGCTGGGCGATGGGCGAGAACTCCGCGCGCTCGCTGCGCGGCGGCGAGATGGACGACGTGATCTTCGCCGGCACCGCCGCGCGGCCGTCGCGCAACCTTGCCGAGGTGGTGCTGACGCTCGACGAGACCGAGGGCGCGGCGCCGCCACCCTTCCACGACCAGCCCGAGTTGCAGGTGAGCCGGCGGATCGAGCGCGGGTCGGGCAGCGCCTATCGCGTGAACGGCCGCGAGGTCCGCGCCCGCGACGTGCAGACGCTGTTCGCCGATCTCGCCAGCGGCGCGCATTCCTCGGCGATGGTGAGCCAGGGCCGGATCGGCGCGGTGGTCGCGGCGCGCCCGGAGGACCGGCGGAGCATCCTCGAGGAGGCAGCCGGCATCACCGGCCTGCATGCGCGCCGGCACGAGGCGGAGCTGAAGCTGCGCGCCGCCGAGGCGAACATGGCGCGCTCGGAGGATCTGCGCGCGCAGCTCGAGAACCAGCTCGCCGGGCTGAAGCGCCAGGCGCGGCAGGCCAGCCGCTACCGCAACATCTCCGGCCTGATCCGCGCCGCGGAGGGCGAGCTGCTGTCGCTGCAGCGCGCCCGGGCGGAGGCCGCGCGCGCGGCGGCGAGCGAAACCCTGCGGGCGGCGGTGGCGGCCGTGGCGACCGCAACCGCCGCCGTCACCGAAGCCGCCGCATCCGCCGCGCAGGCGAACGAAGCCCTGCCGCCGCTGCGCGGAGCCGAGGCGGAGGCGCGCACCGCGCTCGAACGCGCCCGCATGCAGCAGGAGCAGGTCGCGGCGGAGGAGCGGCGCGCCCGTGCGGCGCTGGCCGACGCGGAGGCGCGGGCGCGCCAGATCGCGGGCGACTTCTCCCATGCCGGCCAGCTTGCCGAGGACGCTTCCCGCGCCGGCTCGCGCCTGGCGGAGGAGGAGACCGGCCTCGCCGCCGCCGAGGCGGAAATCCCGGCCCGTCGCGAGGCCGCCACCACGGAAATGCGCGCGGCCGAGGAAGCGGTGCGGGAGGCGGAGGCAGCCGCCAATCGCGCGACCGAAGCTGCGGCGGAGCTCGCCGCCACGACCCAGGCGCTGACCCAGCTTCTCGCCCAGGCCGAGCAGCGCGCCCGCCGGGCCGGCGAGCAGCTCGCGCGGGTGCAGGAGGAGCACGGCCGTGCTGCCGCTGCCCGCATCGATCCGGGTCGCCTCGCCACTGCCGAGGCGGAGCACGCCGCCGCCGAGGCGCAGCTCGTCGAGGCGCGCGCCGGGCAGGACGCGGCGGAAGCAAGCCGCGCCGCCGCTCTCGCCGCGGCAAGGGCGGCGAGCGACCGGCTGCACGCCGCCGAGACCGCCCGCTCCCGCCTCGCCGCCGAGACCCAGGCGCTCGCCGAGGTGCTGGGGGTCAAGGACGGGGAAAAATGGCCGCCGATGGTCGATGCGCTCGCGGTTCCATCCGGCCTCGAGACCGCGCTCGGCGCGGCGCTCGGCGAGGAGCTGAACGCCGCCGCGGATCGCGAGGCCGCCCGCCACTGGCGCGAGCTGCCGGATCTGCCCGAGGCCGGCTTGCCCGCAGGCGCCACGCCGCTCGCTGCGCTGGTGCAGGGCCCCGGCGTGCTCGGCCGCGCGCTGCAGGCGATCGGGCTCGTGGAAGGCGAGGCCGCGGGCGAGGCCGGGCAGGCGGCGCTCGGGCCGGGCCAGGTGCTGGTGTCGCGCGAGGGCGCGGTCTGGCGCTGGGACGGCTACACGATCCGCGCCGGCACGCCGACGGCAGCGGCGATCCGCCTGCAGCAGCGCAACCGACTGGCGGTGCTCCTTGTGTCGCTCGCCGAGGCCGAGTTGGCGCTCGCGCAGGCCAGGAGCGAACGCGACGCCGCCACGCAGGCGGAACGCGAGTCCGCCGCGGCGGAGCAGCAGGCGCGGGCCGCGCAGCGCGCCGCCGAGCAGCGTCTCGAGCGCACCCGCGCGGCCGCCGCCTCGCTGCGCGCCCAGGCGACCGCCGCCGCCGCCCGCTTCGCCGCGCTGGAGGAGCCGCTCGCCGCGCTGATCCCCGAGCGGGACGAGGCCGAAGCCGCGCTCGCCGCGGCCCGCACTCGCCGCGCGGAGCTGCCCGACGAAACGGCGCTGCGCACCGAAGTCGAACGTGCCCGCGCCGCCCTCGCCGCCGCCCGTCAGCGCGATGCCGCGGCGCGCGCCGCGGTCGCTGAGCTCGACCGCGACGAAGCCGCTCGCACCAGGCGGCGCCAGGTGATCCTGCGCGAGCGCGCGGACTGGTCGCTGCGCGCGGAGGACGCCGCCGGCCGCCTCGCCGACCTCGCCGCACGCCGTGCCGAGGCGGAGGCAAGCTCTCGCCGCGCTCGCCGCCTCCCCCGCCGATCTCGCCGGGCGTCGCGCGGCGGTGGCGGACGCGTTGCGCGCTGCCGACGCCGCGCACGGTGCGGCGGCGCGCGCGCTCACCGCGGCGACGGAGCACGCCGCCCGCGCCGATCGCGCCGCCCGCGCCGCCGAGAACGCGCTCGCCGCCGCCCGCGAGCACGGCGTGCGCGCCGAGGCCGAACTCACCCAGGCCAACCGTGATTGGGGGCAGGTGACCGAGCGCATCCTCGAACGCCTCGGCGCCACCGACGCGCTGCCCGCCGCCCCCGCCGACCTCTCGTCCGACGCCCTGGAGAAATCCCGCCGCAAGCTCGAGCGCCTGCAGAAGGAGCGCGACGAGATGGGGCCGGTGAATTTGCGCGCGGACATCGAGGCGGATGAGGTGGAGACGCGGCTCAACGGCCTCGCCGCCGAGCGCGAGGAACTCGCCACCGCGATCGCCAAGCTGCGCGGCTCGATCGGCCATCTCAACCGCGAGGGGCGCGAGCGGCTCGGCCGAGGTCTTCGAGCAGGTGGACCGCCACTTCCAGGCGCTGTTCACCCGCATGTTCGGCGGCGGCCGTGCGCATCTCGCGATGGTCGGCTCGGACGATCCACTCACGGCCGGGCTCGAGATCTATGCGCAGCCACCGGGGAAGAAACTCTCGACGCTGTCGCTGCTGTCCGGCGGCGAGCAGGCGCTCACCGCGCTCTCGCTTGATCTTCGCCGTGTTCCGCTGCAATCCGGCGCCGGTCTCTGTGCTCGACGAGGTCGATGCGCCGCTCGACGACGCCAATGTCGAGCGCTTCTGCATGCTGCTCGACGACATGGTGCGCGAGACCGGCACGCGCTTCCTGGTGGTGACGCACCATCCGCTGACGATGGCGCGAATGGACCGGCTCTACGGCGTGACGATGCAGGAGCGCGGCGTCTCGCGCCTGCTGTCCGTCGATCTGCAGCAGGCGGCGGAGATGGTCGAGCCGCCGCGCATGGCGGCGGAGTAGCGCGTCAGGCGGTCGGGGGCAGATTCAGGTGCTGCTCGACGCGGCGGAGCCGCGCCTCGAGCTCGCTGATCAGGACGCCGTGGCCAAGAACGGAGGCGTGGTACTCGGTGACGGCCTGCCGAAGCGCGCCAAGCTCCGATCGAACCTCGCGGAGCTGGCGGCCGTGATCGGCACGCAGCTCGCGGACTTCCCGCTTGATCTCCTCCTGGCCCTCGACCGGGCCGTGCAGCATCGCCACGACGTGGCCCAGATCGGCGCCGTTCCCGCTCATGCCGCGCAGCCTATCGCGCCGCCCGGACGCAGCCAAGCAACCCGCTCATCCCTGCCCTGACTGACAGCAATTTCGTTTGACCGCCGGCGCCGCGCGGGTCCATCGCGGCGCGATGCTGTTCCGGGTCTTCGAGCGCCTGCTGGAGCCCACCCGCCCGGTGCCGCCAGGCGCGCCGCCGGAAAGCCTGCCGCGCTTCTACTGGCATTACGTGCGCCAGGCGCGCGGCCTCATCCTCGGCCTGTTCGCGGCCGGGCTCGCGGTCGCGCTGCTCGACACCACCATCCCGCTCTTCCTCGGCCGCGTCGTCACGCTGATCAGCGCGCACCAGCCGCACGAATTGCTGCGCGAGGCGATGCCGCAGCTCATCCTGATGGCCTGCGTGCTGCTGTTCCTGCGCCCGCTCGCGATCCTCGCGCAGTATCTCGTCACCAACCAGGCGCTCGCGCCCGGCCTCTCCAACCTGATCCGCTGGCAGAACCACTGGCACGTGGTGCGGCAGAGCTGGACCTTCTTCCAGAACGATTTCGCCGGCCGCATCGCCAACCGCGTGATGCAGGTCGGGCCGTCACTTGCGCGAGAGCGTGGTCTCCGCCACCAACGCGGTCTGGTACATCCTGGTCTACGGCACCAGCGCCATCATCCTGCTCGGCCGCTCGGACTGGCGGCTCGCCAGCCCGATCGCCGCCTGGTTCGCCTGCTACGCGCTGTTCCTGCGCTTCTTCGTCCCGCGCATGCGCGAGCGCTCGCGCCGCGTCTCGGAGGCACGCTCGACGCTCACCGGGCGCGTGGTCGACAGCTACACCAACATCCTGACGGTCAAGCTGTTCGCCCGCGCGCGCGACGAGGACGGTTTCGTGCGCGAGGCGCTCGACGACCACACCGCTCTCTACCGCCGCCAGCTCCGCATGCTGACCGGCTTCGTCTTCACCCTCGCGGCGCTGAACGCCTGCATGGTGGTCGGCACCGGCGGCACCGCGATCGCGCTCTGGGCGACCGGCCGCGTCCCGGTCGGCATCGTCGCCACCGCGCTGCCGATGGCCTGGCAGATCGCCAACATGGCCGGCTGGGTGGCGCAGAACGTCACCGCGATCTTCGAGAATATCGGCGTCGTGCAGGACGGCATGCGCTCGATCTCCGTCCCCCGCCAGATGCCCGACGCGCCCGGCGCCGGCACGCTCCGCCTCACCGACGGCGCCATCCGCTTCGAGCATGTCGGCTTCGATTACGGCCGCATCCGCTCGCCCCGGCGCGGCGGCGTGCTGCACGATTTCGACCTGGCGATCGCGCCCGGCGAGCGCGTCGGCGTGGTCGGCCGCTCCGGCGCCGGCAAGTCCACGCTGGTCAACCTGCTGCTGCATTTCCACGCCCCCGAGCGCGGCCGCATCCTGATCGACGGGCAGGACATCACCACCGTCACCCAGGAGAGCCTGCGCGCGCAGATCGGCATGGTGACGCAGGACACCTCCCTGCTGCACCGCTCGATCCGCGACAACATCCGCTACGGCCGCCCCGAGGCCAGCGAGGACGAGATCCGCGCCGCCGCCGCGCAGGCGCACGCGCTCGACTTCATCGAGTCGCTGGAGGACTGGAACGGCCGCCCCGGCTTCGACGCCCATGTCGGCGAGCGCGGGGTGAAGCTCTCCGGCGGCCAGCGCCAGCGCATCGCCATCGCCCGCGTGATCCTGAAGGACGCCCCCATCCTGGTGCTCGACGAGGCCACCTCCGCCCTCGACTTCGGAGGTGGAAGCCGCCATCCAGGAACAGCTCACCGGGCTGATGGAGGGCCGCACGGTGATCGCCATCGCCCACCGCCTCTCCACGATCGCCCAGATGGACCGCCTCATCGTGCTCGACGAAGGCCGCATCGTCGAACAAGGCACCCACAGCACCCTGCTCGCCAAAGGCGGCCCCTACGCCGCTCTCTGGCGCCGCCAGTCCGGCGGGTTCCGGCAAGAGCCGGAGGGGATCGCGGTTTAGAGAAAGGAAGGCCAGGGGCTCTGCCCGTCGATCCGCTTCGCGCTCGACCCCGCAAGGCGGAGCCCTTGGAAACCCGGCGGGTTTGTTGAAGAGGGTGGCCAACGAGGTCGTTGACGGGTCCGGGTCCGCCCACCCTCTTCAACAAACCAGTTGAGGATTCCAAAGGCTCCGCCTTTGGCGGAGTCCAGGGGCAGAGCCCCCTGGCCTTCTTTCCCTGAACCCCAACGCCCCCGCTCTTGACGGCACCTGCCGGGCGCCGGTAGCAAGCGCACGCTTTCCGGCAAGGCGACTTGTTGGGGCGGAGAATGAGCGAGAATGAGGGCGGGGCCGGCCACTCCTTCGAGGAGCGGTTGCGTGCAGCCCGAGCGAAGCGGGGGCTTGGGGGTTCGGTTTCGAAGGGGGATACGCCGGCGGAGGTCGGCATGTCGCCCTGGGGGATCGGGCTTCGGGTGGGCATGGAGTTGGTGGTCGCGCTCGTGGTGGGCGTGGGCATCGGCTGGGTGCTGGATCGCTGGCTCGGGACCAGGCCGATTTTCCTTGCGATCTTCGTCCTGCTGGGGGGCGCGGCTGGGGTTCTCAACGTCTGGCGCCTGTTCGCGCCGCGGCGGTAAGGCATCCGAGACGCCTTTTGACATGCGGACCCTGCCGGCAGACCGGCGGGGTGTGAGGGGATGGTGCAGTGGCGGCCTCGCACACGATCGACGCGCTGAGCCAGTTCAGGCTGACGACCGCGCTGGGGCCGGTCGGCGCGTCGGTGAATTTCACCCAGTCCAACCTGATGATGGTGATCGCCGGCATCGTGATCCTGGCGCTGCTCTATTTCGGCATGCGCCCGCGGGCGATGGTGCCGGGCCGGCTGCAGGCGCTGGCGGAGATGTCCTACGAGGGGATCATGTCGATGTGCGTCGACACGATCGGCCCCGAGGGGCGGCAAATTCTTTCCGCTGATCTTCACGCTGTTCTTCTTCATCCTGCTCGGCAACCTGATGGGCGTCTGGCCCGTACGCCTTCACCTTCACGAGCCACATCGCGGTGACCGGCGCACTCACGATCTTCGTCGTGGTGCTGGTGACGATCGTCGGCATCGCCATCCATGGCTGGCATTTCTTCAGCTACTTCTTCCCGCAGGGCGCGCCGGTGGCGCTGTCGCCCCTGCTGGTGCCGATCGAGATCCTCTCCTACCTGTCGCGGCTGATTTCGCTCTCCGTGCGTCTCTTCGCCAACATGGTGGCGGGCCACGTGATGCTGGAAGTGTTCGCCGCCTTCGTGGTGATGCTCGGCGCGGCCGGGCTGGATCGGCTGGGTTCCGGCCGGCGCGTCGCTCGCGATCAACGTGGTGCTGATCGGCTTCGAATTCCTGGTCGCCTTCCTGCAGGCCTACGTGTTCGCGATCCTGACCTGCATCTACCTCCACGACGCCGTGCACCTGCACTGAGCCGGCACGTCACCAAACCGATCGAACGAAAGGACCTCGACCATGGAGCCAGCCGCCTTCATCACGGCCTTCAAGAATCTCGGCGCCGGCGCCGCGGTGATCGCGCTCTCGGGCGTGGGCATCGGCATCGGCAACATCTTCGCCGCCCTGGTGAGCAGCGTTGCGCGCAATCCCGGCGGCGCGCGAGCGCGTGTTCGGCCTCGCGATCCTGGGCTTCGCGCTGACCGAGGCGGTGGCGCTCTACGCGCTGCTGATCGCCTTCCTTATCCTCTTCACCTGATCGGCGGCCGGCTCCGATGCGGCTGATACCGGCGCGCCCGATGCCCGACTCGTGGATGCATCATCTCGGCGCGCGGTATCTCCTTCGCTTTGCGCGCGCCGCCCGCCAACCCGCGCGCCGGGCAATCGGCGTCGCGCTGCTGTTCGCGCCCGCGACCGCGTTCGCGCAGGAAGGGCCGCCGAGCGGGGGGATGCCGCAGCTCGACTTCCGCAACCCGCTGACCACCAGCCAGGTCGTCTGGCTGGTGATCATCTTCGTCGTGCTCTATCTGCTGCTCTCGCGCTGGGGCCTGCCGATGGTGGGCGAGGTGGTCGAGCGGCGCGCCGGCACCATCGAGGGCGATCTGGAGACCGCGCGGCGCGCGAAGGCGGATGCCGATGCGGCGGTGGAGGAGCTGACCCAGGCGACCCGCAAGGCGCATGCCGACGCGCAGGCGCAGATCGCCGCCTCGCTCGCCGAGGCGAAGGCGGCGGCGGCGAAGCAGGCCGAGGCGATGAACGCGCGCCTCGATGCCCAGCTTCACCAGGCCGAGCAGCAGATCCAGGCGGCGCGGCAGAGCGCGATGGGCGCGCTGCGCCAGGTTGCGGCGGAGACCGCGGCGACCGTGGTGACGCGCCTCACCGGCCAGACGCCGCCGCCGCAGACCGTGGATGCCGCCGTCGGTGCGCTGGTCACGGCGCGCACGCAATCGGCCTGACGGAGATCGCGCGATGGAACAGAGCGTCTGGACCGAGCCGCGTTTCTGGGTCGCGGTCGCGTTCGTCATCTTCTTCGTGCTGTTCGGGCGCAAGCTGTGGACGGTGATCGCCGGGCTTCTCGATGCCCGCATCGCCCGCATCCGCGCCGAGCTCGACGAGGCGCAGAAGCTGCGCCGCGAGGCCGAGGCGATGCTCGTCGATGCGCGCAAGCGCCGCGAGGACGCGCTGAAGGACGCGAAGTCGCTGCTCGCAGTCGGCGGCCGCCGAGGCGAAGCGCGTGGCCGAGGCGGCGCGCACCGAGGCCGAGTCGGCGGCTAGTCGGCGCGAGCAGATGGCCCATGACCGGATCGCGAGCGCCGAGAAGGCGGCCGTGACCGAGGTCCGCCTCGCCGCGGCCGACATCGCCGCGCGCGCCGCCGAGCAGATCATCGCGCACACGCTCACGCCGGAGGCGGATGCCGGCATCATCGACCGCGCCATCACCGGCCTGCCCTCGGCGCTCGCCTCCCGCCGCGCCGCCTGATCCCGGCGCCCTCGCCGTGACCCCAAGCGTCGGAGAGCGCCCATGATCCTGGTCACCAACAACGAGGGCTATCCCGGCGCGCCGACCACCGCGTCGATGCTCGCGCGAAGGCGCGGCGCCGCTCGATGCGATCGAGGCCGGCATCCGCCTCGTCGAGCAGGACGAGCGCGTGCGCACCGTCGGGCGCGGCGGCTGGGCGAACATCCTGGGCGAGGTCGAGCTCGACGCCGCGATGATGGACGGCAGCACGCTGCGCACCGGCGCGGTCGGCGCGGTGCAGGGCTTCCTGCATCCGGTCTCCATCGCGCGCGCGGTGCTGGAGCGCCTGCCGCACGAATTCCTGGTCGGCACCGGCGCGGAGCGCTTCGCGCGCGAGATCGGCGCGGAGACCACCGACAACGTCCTGCCGCATGCGCGCGAGGCCTGGCAGGAGCTGGTTCGCGGCGAATGTCTCCGCCGCGGATCGCGCGGACTGGGCGAACGCGCCGCTGATCGAGCATGTGAACGCGCAGATCCCGGCGACGATGGCGCGCGGCACCACCGTGTTCATCGCGCGCGGCGCGGGATGGCGGCATCGCCTCGGGCACCAGCACGTCCGGCTGGCAGTGGAAATATCCCGGCCGGCTCGGCGACACGCCGATCATCGGCGCCGGCTCCTATGCCGATACGCGCTACGGCGCCTGCGCCTGCACCGGCGCCGGCGAGATGGCGATCCGCTGCCAGACCGCGCGCTCGGTCGTGCTCTACATGAAGATGGGCATGAGCGTGCACGACGCGGTCGACGAGGCGATCAACGACATGCGCGGCGCTGAAGGGCGGGCTGATCAGCCGCATCACCATCCATGCGATCGACACCAGGGACAATCACCGCGCCGTGGCGGTGAACGGGGATGGCAGCAACAATTACTGGCTCTGGCGCGACGGGCGACGCGGCGCCGAGCAACCCGCGCTGCGAGGTGGCGGCAAGTCTGTAACCGGAACCCGCCGGGCCGTGCCGTGTTGGACGGAGGATGGAGCCCGATGCCATCCACCATCGCGCATCCGACCCGCCGCCGCCGCCGGGCCGCCCGCCCGAGCCGGTCGCCCGATCCCGACGGCCCGGTGCCGGTGCGAGGACCCGCCGGGCCCGTCCCGGTGCCGCGGGACCCGCCGCCCGAGCCGATGCGGGTGTGAACGCCTGATGGCGGCGGGTGATGCCGTGCCGGCGCCGCATCGCCCGATCGCTGCGCGACGCGACGCCGTCGAGGACGGCATCCGCGCTACTTCGCGAGCCGCCGGGCCCGCGTGCCCGGCTTCGTCGATCGCGCATTTCTCGCTGCGCGGCGCGGCCCGGCTGCATCGGGCGGCGCTCGGCTGGGACATGCTGAAGGCGCCCGCGAACATCACGCTCGCGCGTGCCGGAAGTTGCGCTGCGCCTGGCGACGGCTTGCGACGCGCGCGACGCGCGCGCGCGCCGCCTTCGCCGGCATCTGCTGCTGCCGCACCGCGGTGTCGCGCGAGATCGACTGGCTGATCGCGACCGAGCTGCTGGAGGTGCCGTTCCGCCAGGGCGAGTCGCGATCGCGATCGCGCGATGCGCTCGCCGAGACCATCCTCGCCGATCCGCGGCTCGTGCAGACCGTGCGCGCAGACGCTCGAGAGCGTCGGGCGCCGCGGCGATGACCCGGCGTTCCGCGCGCGGCTCGAGCAGGCGCTGCTCGCCTATGCCGGCATCGCGCGCCGCGGCGGCGGAGATCGCGACCTCGCTCGTCACGCTCGGCGCCGGCGCGCTCACGCTGAAGCAGCTCACGCCCGGCGTGGTGACGCTCGGGCCCTCGCTCGCCGCGGTCGATGGCGCAGCAGGCGGCGATCGCCTCGTTCCCGCTCGGCGCCGGGCTTGGCGGCCTCTGGTACGGCTGGTTCCCCGCCGCGCCCTCGGCGCTGCTCGTGACGCGGCCTCACCGGCGGGCTGATGCTCGGCGCCGCGAGCCTCGCCGCCTTCGCCGGCATCGTCACCGATCCCGTGCAGCGCCGCCTCGGCCTGCACCAGCGGCGCCTGCTCCGCATGCTCGATGCGCTCGAGCGGCAGATGCTCGACCCGCGCGCGCCGGCCTTCACGCTGCGCGACCAGTATGTCGCGCGGCTGACTCGATCTGCTCGACCTGCTGGGCGCCGCCTATCGGCTCGCGCATGCCTGAACGAGGCAGGTGCTCGTGCAGGAAGCCCATCGCGCGGCGCAGGAAATAGGGGTGCGAGGTCATCGTGCCGTGGTTCTCGTTCGGCAGCACGATGAGCTCGAAATCCTTGTCGGCCTTGATCAGCGCGTCGATGAGCTGGTAGCTCAGCGCGGGATGCACGTTGTCGTCCATCTCGCCGATGGCGAGCAGCAGCTTGCCGGTGATGGCGCGCGACGAAGTTCTTGTTGGCGGCGGCATCGTAATCGCTCTCGCTCGACCGGCCCCTGGTGCTTCTCCGTCCAGACGAAGCCGATAGCCGCGCTGGTCGTGGTTGCCGGCGCTCGACACG
Source organism: uncultured Alphaproteobacteria bacterium (assembly GCA_963822815.1). Classification (GTDB taxonomy): domain Bacteria; phylum Pseudomonadota; class Alphaproteobacteria; order Acetobacterales; family Acetobacteraceae; genus CAWGJC01. The sequence goes on along the minus strand of CAWGJC010000013.1, from coordinate 253,980 downwards.
CCGACATGGAAGAAATCGGGATGCGCCGCGAGCGCGCGCACCGTCGCGTAGCCGCCGGCGGAATGGCCCATGATGGCGACGCGGTCGAGCGTGATGAAATCATGCCGCTCGCGCGAGCTGGCGCAGGCAGGCGATATGGTCCTCGAGGCAGCCGGGATTGCGCGAGATTGCCGTAGCTGCGATCGTGGAACGCCTTCGAGCGCAGCGGCGTGCCGCGGCCATCCACGTTGACGACGATGCAGCCGATCTCGGCATAGGCTTGCGGCATGGCGGAGCGGAACAGCTCCGGCCCGTCCGTCAGCAGCACGTTCGGCGTCTGGCCGCGCTGCGGGCCGGGATAGATCCAGTCGAGCACGGGGTAGCGGCGCGACGGATCGAAATCGGTCGGGAACCACATCGCGCCGTAGAGATCGGTCTCGCCATCCGCGGCCTTGACCGAGAATGTCTTGGGCAAGCGCCAGTCTGCGAGCGCCGGATCGCTTGCGCGCTCGAGCTCGGCGACCAGGCTGCCGTCGCGCGCGCCGCAGCGTCGAGACGGGCGCGCGTTCCGAGCGTGGAATGCGTGTGGATGAAGAAGCGGAAATCGGGCGAGATCCCCTGCCCCGGATCGACGAACGGGCGCGCATGATCGCGCGGCGTGCGGAGCTCCGGCATGGCGACGGAATGCTCCTCGGGCTCGGGCGTGAGCACGGTGAAGCCCGATGCCGTCGAGGCCGATCCGGCAGAGCGTGCGGTAGGTCGGGTTGATCGCCGGATCGATGCCGCCGGCGAGGAACCAGATCTCGCGCCGGTCCTCGTCGATGCGGACGATGTCGCGCACCATCCATTCGCCCGCGGTGATGCGGTTCTTCAGCGCGCCGGTGGCGAGGTCGTGCAGATAGAGATGCGCGTAGCCGTCGCGCTGCGAGAACCAGACCAGCTCGTCGCTGCGGTCGAGCACGGCGATGTTCGGCAGGCCGGTGACCGAGAGGTTGACGTCGATGAAGGTGGCGGCGGTCTCGGTCAGCACGTCGCGGCGCGCGCCGGTGCGGCGTCGTATTCGACGCAGCGTGAGCGCGGCGCGAGTGGCGGTCGCGGTCGAGCAGGAAGGCGCGGCGCGCAGTCGGCGCTCCACCAGGCCTCGCCGCGCTCGATCGCGCTCGCCACGCTGCCGAGCGAGCGGGCCCCCTGCATCGGCGTGATCGCGCCGGATGGCGGCCTCGATCACGACGTATTCGAGCGTCGGCAGAACCGCATCGCCGGCGAGCGCGAGCTTCAGCGGCCAGTAGAGCGGGCGCGCGCTGCCATCCTCCGGCACGTGCTGCACCATGCCGAAATCGCCGAGCGCGCGCTCGTCGAGCCGGAAGGTGAGGATGCGCGTGCGAATCGGGCGACCACAGCGCCGCCGGGCGGCAGGGCGATGCCCGCGCGCGCTGCAGCGTGATGGTGGTGAGGTTCATGTCGGCGGATTTGCCGTAGGCGTGCCAGCGGCGCGCCGTCCTGCGTCAGCCGGCGTTCCGCGCCGGTCGCGATGTCGCGCAGCCAGAGATCGTGCGTCGCGCGCGAAGAGCTCGCGCTTGCCGTCCGGCGAGACGCCGCACGCCCTCGCGATGCGGCGGCGTCTCGGGCCGCGCGATCGCCTCGCGCGCGCCGGTCTCGGCATCGACCAGCACGCAGCCGGTCGTCGCTGCTCGTACCAGAAGCGGCGCTCGTCGAGCCAATGCGGGCGCAGTTCGGCGTTGCGGATCAGCGGGCGCAGCTTCGTCGGGCAGGAAGCGCTCGGCGCGCGCCCAGAGCTCATCCGGCAGACGGGGCATCTATTTCTCCGAGCGCGGGTCGAAGGCGTGCTGCAAGCCGTCGCCGAGGAAATTCACGGCGATCACGGTGATGAAGATCAGCAGCCCGGGATAGATCGCGAGCGCCGGCGCGGTCGTCACCAGCTCCTGCGCGTTGTTCAGCATGTTGCCCCAGGAGGGCGTCGGCGGGACGATGCCGAAGCCGAGGAAGCTCAGCACCGATTCGAACAGGATGACGCGGCCGACGGTGAGCGTGACGGCGACGATGATCGGCGTCGCGATGTTCGGCAGGATATGCGTGACCATCACGTAGAGCGCGCCGGCGCCGCTCGCCTGCGCGGCGTGCACGTAGTCGCGGTCCTTGATGCGCGAGCGTCGCGGCGCGCACCAGCCGCGCCATCGCCGTCCAGTCGACGATCGAGATGATGACGACGATGCGCCAGAAGCTCGCCGCGCCGGAATGGGCGAATTCCTGGCTGAAGCCGAGCTTGGTGAGATCGAGCGCGCCGAGCACGATGAGCAGCGGCAGCAGCGGCAGCGCGATCATGCCGTCGGTGAAGCGCATCAGGAAGCCGTCGAGCCGGCCGCCGAAATAGCCCGGCGCGTGATGCCGACCGACGAGGCCGATCACGCCGCCCACCAGCGTCGCGACCAGGCCGACGAGCAGCGAGATCTGGCCGCCGATCATCAGCCGCACCAGCTCGTCGCGCCCGGCATCATCGGTGCCGAGCCAGTGCTGCGCGGAGGGCGGATCGAAGCGCGAGAGCAGGTCGGTCGGCGTCGGGGTCGATGCCCTTCCAGCCATTCGAGCGGCCAGGCGGAGAGCACGAACAGCACCAGCAGCAGCAGCACGAACGAGGCTGGCCACCGCGAGCCGGTGATGGCGGAAGCGGCGCCAGCGCAGCCGCCAGCTGCCGACGGCGGCATCGATGCCGGGTGCGGCGTCGAGCGTGGCGTCGCTCATTGCAGCGAGATCCGCGGATCGAGCCAGCCATAGGCGAGGTCGGCGGCGAGGTTGCTGAGCAGCGTGACCAGGGTCGCGAACAGCAGGCCGGTGAGCGCGAGGTTGTAGTCGTTGCCGAGGATCGCGTCGTAGATCATCTTGCCCATGCCGGGCTGCGCGAACATCGTCTCGGTGACGAGCGCGCCGGAGAACAGCGTGCCGAAGGACAGCGCCATCACCGTGACGACGGGGATCAGCGCGTTGCGCAGCGCGTGGACGAGCACGACGCGCCAGTAGCCGGCGCCCTTCGCGCGCGCGGTGCGGATATGGTCCATGCGCAGCGTCTCGATCATCGCGGCGCGCACGAAGCGCGTGAACTGGCCGGTGTAGAACAGCGCGAGCGTGATCACCGGCATCACCAGGTGGCGAACCTGATCGCACGAAGCCGCCCTGCCCCACCGTCTGCGTGCCGCTCGCCGGCAGCCAGTGCAGTTGCGACCGCGAAGACAGGATCATCACCAGCGCGAGCCAGAACACGGGCACGGAGATGCCGGCGAAGGCGGCGAGGCTGATCGCGCCGTCGACCCAGCCGCCCGGCCGGAGCGCGGCGACGATGCCGAGCACCATCGCGATGCACGACGCTCAGCACGAAGCTCGTCAGCATCAGCTTGCAGGTGACCCAGAGCGCCGGCAGCAGCACCTCGAGCACCGGCTGCGAATGCGAGCGGGAGAAGCCGAAATCGCCGTGCAGCGCGGCGAGCAGCCAGTGCCAGTAGCGGAGCATCAGCGGCTGATCGAGGCCGTAGATCGCGCGCAGATGGGCGATCACCTCCGGCGTCGCGCCCGGCGTGCTCGCGATCATCTCGTCGAGCGGATCGCCCGGCATCAGCCCGATCAGCCCGTAGATGACGAAGGACATGACCAGCAGCACGATCAGGGTCTGCGCGACGCGCGAGGGATGAAGCGGGCACACCGCTCAGTCCTTGAAATGGCAGGCGGCGCGCTGCGCGGGCCGGCCGGGCGCGGGCAGCAAGCGCGGCGGCTCGACGCGGCAGATATCCTGCGCCTTCGGGCAGCGCGTGTGGAAGACGCAGCCGGGCGGCGGCGCGAGCGGGCTCGGCATCTCGCCCTGGATCGCGCGCTGGCGCCGCCCGCGCAGGCGGCCGATGCGCGGCACCGCTTCGAGCAGCGCCTGGGTGTAGGGGTGCGACGGGCGGTCGAACAGATCGTCGCGCGGCGCGAGCTCGACGAGGCGGCCGAGATAGAGCACGGCGACGCGGTCGACGAGGTGGTGCACGACGGCGAGGTCGTGGCTGATGAAGAGGTAGGAGAGCTTGCGCTCCTCCTGGATCGACTTCATCAGGTTGAGGATCTGGCTCTGGATCGAAACGTCGAGCGCGGAGAGCGGCTCGTCGGCGATGATCAGCGCGGGGTCCGGCGCGAGCGCGCGGGCGATGGCGATGCGCTGGCGCTGGCCGCCCGAGAATTCGTGCGGGTAGCGGTTGAGCGCGTCGCGCGGCAGCCCGACCTGCTGCACCAGCGCGGCGGCGCGCTCGCGGCGTTCGGCGCTGCTGCCGATGCGGTTGATGCGCAGCGGCTCGGCGATGATGGCGGAGACCGGCATGCGCGGATTGAGCGCGCCGAACGGGTCCTGGAACACGGTCTGGATGCTGCGCCGCGCGGTGCGGCGCGTGCGCGCGGTCGAGTGCCGTGCCGCGGAAGCGCACGTCGCCCGCGGTCGGCTCGCGCAGCCCGGCGACGACATGGCCGAGCGTCGTCTTGCCGCTGCCGCTTTCGCCGACCAGCGCGAGCGTCTCGCCCTCGCGCGATGCCGATGCTGACATCCTCGACCGCGCGCAGCACCTGGCGCGGCGCCGAACAGGCCGCCGCCGACCGGGAAGTGCACGCTGACATGCTCGAGCGCGATCAGCGAGCGGACATCGCGATTCACGCCCGCGCCTTGAAGCAGGCGACGAAATGGCCGGGCGCCAGCTCCTCGAGCGGCGGCTCGGCGGCGCGGCAGCCGGCATCGCCGCGCGGGCAGCGATCGGCGAAGCGGCAGCCCTGGAATGCCGGCGTCGAGATCGGGCACGCCGCCGGCGATCACCGGCAGGCGCTCGACCCGCTTGCCGGGGTCGGGCAGGGTCGCGATCAGGCCCTGCGTGTAGGGATGCAGCGGCGTCGGCGAACAGCGCCTCGGCCGGCGCGCGCTCGACGATGCGGCCGGCATACATCACGATGATCTCGTGCGCGATCTCCGAGATCACCGCGAGATTGTGGCTGATGAACTGCACCGCCGTGCCGATCCGCTCCTGCAGGTCGAGCATGAGGTCGAGGATCTGCGCCTGGATCGTCACGTCGAGCGCGGTGGTCGGCTCGTCGGCGACCAGCAGCGCCGGGCGGCAGGCGAGCGCCATGGCGATCATCGCGCGCTGGCGCTGCCCGCCCGAGAGCTGGTGCGGATAGTCCGGCGCGCGCCGCGGCGCGGCGACGGGATGCCGACCGATTGCAGCATCTCGACCGCCTGCTCGCCGGCGTCGCGCCAGGAGAGGTCCTGGTGCAGCACCAGCACCTCGGCGATCTGCCGGCCCGACCGGCATCACCGGGTTGAGCGCGGTCATCGGCTCCTGGAACACCATGGCGATGCGGTCGCCGCGCAGCTTGCGCCATTCGGCCTCGTCCTGGCCGACGAGCTCGCGCCCCTCGAAGCGGATCGAGCCGGCGACGCGGCCCGGCGGCGGCACCAGGCCCATCAGCGCGAGCGCCGTCATCGACTTGCCGCAGCCGCTCTCGCCGACCACGCCGAGCGTGCGGCCGGGCGCGATGTCGTAGCCGATGCCGGCGACCACGCGCCGCTCGCGGCCGTCGACGGTGAAGGAGACGGTGAGGTCGCGCACCGCGAGGATCGGCGCCGCGCCCGTCGCCGGGCGCCGGTCGCCCCGGTCGCGCAGCCCGCTTCGGCCGCGTTCAGCCCGCGTGCCAGTTCTCGCTCCACAGCGGGCTCATGTCGCCCGTGCCCGGTCGGCGTGTAGCCCTGCAGCCATTTCGGCACGACATGCGGCTCGGCGCGGAAGAACAGCGGCAGCACCGGCAGCTCGGTCGCGTAGATCTTCTGCATGTCGGCCCAGATCGCCTTGCGCTTCGCCGGATCGAGCTCGCTGCTCGCCTTCGCGATGTCGGCGTCCATCTGCGGATTGCTGAAGGCGATGTAGTTGGCGCCGCCCCAATTGTTCGCCTCGGTCGGGATCTCGGTCCGAGCCGAGCGTGCGCTCGGGGCTCTCGTTCGGCGGCGCTCGTCCAGGCATACATCGCCAGGCCCTGGTATTTGCGCTGCTTCACCGTCTCGCCGAAGAAGGTGCGGGCCGGCTCGTTCTTGATCGTGGTCTCGACGCAGGCCGCCTTCCACATGCTCTGCAGCACCTGCTCGGTCAGCTCGCGCAGCCGGTTGCCGGCGGTGGTGCTCATCTCGAAGCGAGAGCCGCTCGCCCTTGTCGTTGCGGCAGATGCCGTCCGGACCCGGGCTTCCAGCCGGCCTCCGCGAGCAGCGCCTTCGCCTTGGCGAGGTCATAGCGGATATTGCGGCGCGCCCTCGTCGTAATTCGGGTCGAGCGGGTTCACCCAGGTATCGGCGACCGGCTGCAGCCCGTTGAACAGCTTCTTCACCAGCGTCTGCCGGTCGAGCGCCATCAGCAGCGCGCGGCGGGTGCGGACATCGGCGAAGACCGGATTGTCCTTCTGCACGTCGAGATGCTCGTAGGTGAGGCTCGGCTTGAAGATGTAGGTGAACTGGTCCGGATGCTTGTTCTTGAGCTCGATCGCCTGGTCGATGGTGAGCCCGATCGCCCTCGCCCGCCACCATGTCGACGTCGCCCGAGAGCAGGTTGGCCTGCAGCGCCGCGGTGTTCTCGATGTATTTGATGACGATGCGCTTGAAGCCGGGCTTGGTGCCGGCCCAGTTCGGGTTCGGGCTCGAACACGACCTGGCTGCCCGACTGGTAGTTGGTGATCACGTAGGGCCCGTCATAGAGGCCGGGCGTTCGTCGGCTGCGCGGTTGAAGGCGGTCTGCTGGATGTAGTCGCCCGGCTGCTGCGCCGTGGCGTAGATCGGCCCCTCGATGTGCTCGGGCAGGATCTGGTCCCACTGGTTGTAGGAGACGTCGACCCGCTTGAGGTGCAGGACCGCGGTATGATCGTCGATGACGTCGATGCTGCTGGCGCGGTTCCAGGGATTGGGGTTGCTGAAGCCGGATCCGGGATCGCTGCCGACCTTCCAGGTGAAGACGAGGTCCTTGGTGGTGACCGGCTGGCCGTCGCCCCATTTGAGGTCGGGCTTCAGCTTGATCGTGACCGCCATGCCCTTGCCGCCGCCCGCCGCGTCCTCGATCTTCGCGAGACCGTTCTCGACCGTCGGCAGCTCGGTGCAGAGCAGGCAGGAATTCTTCCAGCTCGGGTCGTAGGCGGTGATCGGCCGGATGACGAAGTCGTTCACATAGGCCTTGACCACCTCGGCATCGACGTCCGGATGCAGGCTGGAAGGGAACTGCGCGACCCCGATCACCAGGTCGTCCTTCGGCCTGGCGGCGCCTGGCGCCGGCGGAGAGCAGCAAGCGGCGCCGCGCAGACGGCGGCGATGGCTGTCAGTCTGATGCATTCTGGACACCCCGGCCACGGGCCGCATCGGCCCTCGGGCCAGCATGAAACCCGGCGTGCCCATCTCCGTCAACGACGAAGGCCGGTGATGGCGACCGGGGTCCGCCGGAGCCACGCCGCGGCAACCGCCATGAGCGCGCCTCAGTCACGCGCCGGTCGCATGGGTGCGAACACAGGCGCGTGAGCGACAATCCCGAACCGGGCCGCGGCGTCCTTACATCGGGGACGCATGCCGCGACCGCCGCAAAGATTTTTCACAAAGCCTTGCCTTGTGATGACGCGGCGTTGACGCGCATAGCATGGTCCCGCTCGGGCCGCTGGCCGTAATGTCGGCCTGAAGGGCTGGCTCCGATGAGTTCCGTCACCAAAGGGAAGCAGCGCGATCTTCGCCTCGATTTCTTTCGCGGGATATCGCTGTTCATCATCCTGATCGATCACATGCGCGGGAACACGCTGGGCAACTGGACGCCCGGCCATTTCGGCTTCAGCGACGCTGCCTGCATCTTCATCTTCATCTCCGGCTACACCGCGGCGCTCGCCTTCGGCAGCCTCTACGGGCGCACCACCTGGCTCTCCGCCACCGCGCGCGTGGCGCTGCGCGTCTGGCAGCTCTATATCGCGCAGATCGCGGTGTGCGTGGTCGTGGCCTCGATCCCCGGCATCACCCGCCACCTCTTCGGCACCGACGGCTACGCCTCGGTGCTGAAGCTCGACTATCTGTTCATCGACCCGATCGACGCGATCTGGGGCCTCGTCACCCTGACCTACGTGCCCGCCTATCTCGACATCCTGCCCGTCTATGTCGTGATGATGGCGATGATCCCGCTCGCGGTGATGATCGCGCGCGTCAATCCGCGGCTCGTCATCGTCGCCTCCGCCGCGCTGTGGGCGGCGGCGCGCGTGTTCCACTGGAACCTGCCGGCAGATCCCGACGGCGGGCCGGCCGTGGTTCTTCGACCCGTTCACCTGGCAGTTCCTGTTCTTCACCGGTTTCAGCCTCGGCATGGGCTGGCTGCATGCGCCGACGCGGTCGCGCTGGCTCGAGGCGCTGGCCGGCGCCGTGCTCGTGTTCTCGCTCATGCTGCGAGTGAGCCTGTTCTACGAGAACATCCCCGGGCTCAAGGTGCTGCACGATCTCAGCCTGGCGCAGATCAACAAGACGACGCTCGATCCGCTGGAATACCTGCACTTCCTGGCCGTCGCCTATCTCGTCGCGCATTTCATGCACGGACGGCAGCACTGGCTGCACCGGTTCGCGCCGGGGCTGTTCGTCACCGCGGGCCAGCAATCGCTCTCGGTGTTCCTCGGCACCGTGCGTGCTGGCCGATATCGGCGGCATCGCCTTCGACTTGCATGGGCACCGGCGCGGCCGCGCAGGCGCTGGTCAATTTCGCCTGCTTCACCGCGCTGATCCTGGTCGGACAGCTCGTCGCCTGGTTCAAGGCGGCACCGTGGAAGCAGCCCTCCCCGGCGCCCGCCCTCCCGCCGGCGCATGACGAGCGCGCGCCCCGGCTGCCCTACGGCACCCGCTCCGCCACACCGGATTAGCGCCGGGCGCATCGGACGATCCGCTGGCCTTCGGTCGCAGCGCCGTGATAACGCTCCGCCCGGGGTGCCGGAGGCAGGGCGGATGCAGGTCATCGCGAACACGGAGGACGGCGTCGCCGTCGTCACGCTCAGCGGGCGCATGGACAGCGCCACCTCGCCCGCCGCCGACCATGAGCTCGCAGCGGCGATCGGCGCCGGCACGCCGGTGCTGCTCGACCTCGGCGCACTCGACTACATCTCGAGCGCCGGCCTGCGCGTGCTGCTGAAGGCGGCCAAGCAGGCGCAGAGCGCGAAGGTGAAATTCGCCGTCTGCAACCCCTCCCCTGCAGTGCGCGAGGTGTTCGACGTCAGCGGCTTCTCGACCCTGCTCAAGCTGCACGACACGCGCGGCGCCGCCCTCGCCGCCATCCGGTCGTAGCTCGGAGACCCCACCCATGCTGACCGCCGCGGAAGAGCTGTTCCTGCTCGCGCACGACAATCAGAGCCGCCATTTCACCGAAATCCCAGGCGTCGTGCTCGACCGCGCGCTCGCCGGCGCGGTGCTGATGGAGCTCTCCATCCTCGATCGCATCGACACCGACCTGCACAAGCTGGTCGTGCTCGATCGCAACCCCACCGGCGAACGCCTGCTCGACCACGCGCTCGAGCAGATCGCCCGCGATCCCGCCGAGCGCAGCCCGTCGGACTGGCTCGACATCCTGCAGAAGCACGGCCAGGAACTGCAGGACATGGCCATCGAAGGGCTGATCGCGCGCGGCATCCTGCGCGAGGAGAAAGGCACCCTGCTCTGGGTGTTCGAAACCCGGCGTTACCCGCTGATCGACGGCCGCGAGCAGATGGAGGTGAAACGCCGCATCGCCAACCTGCTGCTCAGCGACGAAATCCCCGAACCACGCGACATCATCATCATCTCGCTCGCCGAAGTCTGCGGCGTGCTGCAACGCGTGTTCTCGCACGAGGAACTGGAGCGCGCCGGCGACCGCATCCAGCAGATCGCCCGCCTCGACCTCATCGGCCACGCCATGCGCGAATCCATCACCGAACTGCAGAACGCCATCCTGACCATGGCCGCCTACCACACGCACTGACGCGCCCGGGGATGGAGAGGCCAGGGAGCTCCGCGCCCTGGCCTTCCTTCTCTCGCTCCCCGTGCGTCAGTGGCGGTCAGTCGGACTTGGCCATGTTCCAGTAGTTGATGACGTAGCCGTCGAGCACGCCGGAGACGGTCTTGCGGTAGGCGTTGTTGATGTCGAACTGGCCGCCCGGGATGTACGGGATGAAGTCCCATGCGTGCTTCTGGAACGTCTCGAATGCGGCCTTGCGCGCGGCGTCATCCGGTGCGGCCAGCACCGCCTGGCGGAGCGTCTCGCCCTCCTGGTCGCAGGGCATTCCCATCGAGGCGGTCGCGCTCGGCCCGCAGGACGTGTCGAGCGCGACATTGGTGAGCGGGTTGAACCAGGTGCCGCCGAGCGAGTAGGTGCCGACGATGTTCCAGCCGCCATGCCCCATCGCCAGGTGCGGCGTGTTCACCCGCTTGTAGATCGTCGCCCAGTCTCCCTCCTGCAGATCGACCTTGGCGCCGATGTCGCGCAGCCGCTGCGCCATGATCTGCGAGACGGTGTCGATGATCGGGAGCTGCGGCGTGCTGGTGATGACGATCGGCTCGCCTTTGTAGCCGGCTTCGGCGAGCAGCTGCTTGGCGCGAGCGGGATCGGGCTTGCGGTAGGGTTCCGAGCCGATTTCCGTGCCATAGGTCGAGCCGCAGATGCTGAAGCTGTAGCAGGTCGACCAGCCGGCGCCGGGCGCGACCGCCTCCATGAACTCCTTCTGGTCGAACAGCAGCGCAAGCGCCTGCCGCGCCTTCACGTTGTCGAAGGGCGGCAGCTCGAAATTCGGCCGGATCCACACCGTCGCCGGCAGCGAGGCGGTACGGCGGACGATGATGCCGTGATCCTTCAGGAACGGGATCAGATCGGGCGTCACCGTGTCCCAGAAATCGACCTCGCCCTTCACCAGCGCGTTCGCCGCGGTGGTGGGGTCGGGGATGATGTCCCATTCGACGCGATCCACCTTCACGATCTTCGCGCCGGCGGCGCCGTCGGGTGGTTCGGAGCGCGGGATGTAGTCGGGATTGCGGTCGAACACGACGCGCTGGCCGCTGACGCGCTCGCTCGCGACGTAGCGGAACGGGCCGGAACCGATGGGGTCGGTGATCGCCACGCCGGCGGGGCGCTTGGCGTCGGCCTCGCGCATGATCGCCGCCATCGGCGCGCCGCCGCCGCCGAGCGCGAACTCGACCAGGCCGAAGCGGCGGTTCAGCGCCAGCGTGAAGGTGCGGTCATCCACCGCGGTCATCGACGCCGTGCGCTGCCTCAACTGCCCGCCGACCGAGCCGCCCTCCATCCAGTGCTGCAGCGAGGCGATGACGTCGCGCGTCGTCACCTTCGTCCCGTCCTGGAACTTGAGGCCGGGGCGCAGCGTGAAGCGATAGGTGAGGCCGTCGCTGCTGACGGTCTCGCTCTCCACCATCATCGGCTTCGGCGACAGCGTGTGGTCGAGCGCGAACAGCGAATCGAACACCATCTGCGAATAGATGCGGCCGATCTGGTTGGCGGCCCGGGTCGGGTCGAGCTCGGCGACATCGGCGCTCGGCACCACTTTCAGCACCTTGTGCGGGGTCTCGGCGCTGGCGGAGCTGGCCGCGCCCGCGAGAGCCACGGCGGCCGCGATCGATAAATGTCGCCAGAGCATGGACGCTCCTCCCATGGGACACGCCGCGCGATCACATCTGCGGCATCGAAGGGTGGCAAGGAATTCCGGCCGAAGTCCATGCCGAGGGTTCGCGGGGCATGACCGTGCCCGGTGGAGAGGGTAAAGAGAGCCCATGATCTCCTACTGCCGGTCCCTGCCGGTCGCCCTCGCCTGGCTCATCGGCGCGATCGCTCTCGGCGTCATCGTCTTCCTTGCGCTGATCCGCGTGATCGGGCCCTTCCGCCTGCTGCTGATCATCCTGGCCTGCGGCTGGATCCCGGTGCTGCTCCGGCGCTGGGGGACGGAGAGGCCGGCCATGAACATCGGAAAGGAGCGCCTCTCTGGCGCGACCCCGACCATGCTGGTGCCAGGGCATGGCGAACCCTAGGAGGCTCCGCCGGTCGCGGTGACTCTCCGATCATGGCAGCCTGGACCGGGACCGAATCCGCGGCAGGAGGGGCCAATGGCAAACGAGGCAAGTCCCACGGAGCAGCGCGCCGATGAGCGCTATTATCGGATCGCGACACCGGGCTCCCTGGCGGAGTGGCTGGTCATCAAAGCGCGGGATCGGATCTACGATGATTTTGTGCGCCTCACGTCGCCCGGTCCGGCCACCAGTATCGTCGATGTGGGCGTTTCGGACGTGGTCGGCGAGGCCGCCAACGTGCTCGAGCGGAAACATCCCTGGCGGGGCCAGATCGTCGCTGCCGGGCTGGGCTCAGCGCGGGAGTTCCGGGAGACGTTTCCCGAGATCGCCTACCGACAGATCCAACCGGGGGCCGGACTGCCCTTTACCGACGGGAGTTTCGACATCGCGACCAGCAACGCGGTCCTCGAACATGTCGGGAGCGAGGTGGCGCAGCGCGAGTTCATCCGTGAACTGATGCGTGTGGCAAAGACCGCCTTCATCTCCGTTCCGCACAAGTTTTTCCCCGTGGAGCACCACACAGGTCTGCCTTTCCTCCATTGGCATGCCGGGCTGTTCGCGCTCTCGACTCGCCTTCTCGGCAAGAGCGAGTGGTCCGATTCCCAGAACCTCATCCTGATGACGCGCGCGCGTCTCAGGGCGCTTCGCCCCGCCAGCACCAATGCGCGCATCGGCTGGACAGGCATACACCTCGGCCCATTCAGCTCGAACCTCTTCATGCTTCTGAGCCGGACGTAGAAATTTGGTCGCCGCCGCGTTCGTGCCAACACGGCACGACGCACCGGCCGGATCGGCGAACCGCGGAATACCCTGATCAGCGGAGCGAAGAACGATGCAGTCGAGTCGGGCGACAGGTTCGATGTCGCCGGTGACAACCGTTTTCGTGATCAGGACCTGTATGGTGCTCTTCGCGGACGCGCTCTCGGTGCTCTGCATCTTCAGGGTCTCGGTGCTCGGCGGGATGCGCATGCTGACCGGCGACGAGTTCGACGAAAGGATCGTAACGACCATTCTCGAGCACTGGTTCAACTTCTGGCGCGGGCTCGAGGCCTGGAATGCGGTCCGGTACCTCTATCCCGTACCGGACGGGCTCGCCTACGACGAGGGCTTCTTCCTGTTCGGACTCCCGGTACTCGGTATTCCGTGCCGCCGGGTTCGACGTATTCCTGGCGACCGAACTCACGAACATCGCCATCCGCTTCGTCGGTTTCCTGCTCTTCTTTCTGGGTGCCCGGCGTGTCGCCCGCCTGCCCTTCGCGCTCAGTCTGCTCGGCTCCATCCTCGTCACGCTCTGCAACGGACTTTACGTCCAGTCCACGCACGTGCAGCTCTTCACGATCTGCTTCGCGCCGCTGCTCGCCGTCCTGCTGTGGACATGCGCAGAGGCCATCCGGGACGGCGCGGCAGGGCGCACGGTCCTATTGGGCGGCGGTGGGGCACTGCTGTACGGCGCCTGGGCGGTCACCACCTTCTACACGCTGTGGTTCACGACCCTGTTCGCCGTCCTGATGGCCGCGAGCGCGCTCGCGGTACGCGCGTTCGACGGCGCGCTCCCCGGCGGGGACGAGGGCATGCCCCTCCGACCCCGGATGATCTGGCCGGCGCTCCTGGTGCTGCTGCTATTCGCCCTGGCGCTCATCCCGCTCATCATCGCCTATCTCCCGAAAGCGCGCGAGACCGGCATGCATCCGGTCTCGTCAGTGATGCTCTTCTCGCCCTCTCTGCTCGACCTTCTGCACGTCGGGCAGGGCAACGTTCTCTTCGGCTGGCTCGACCGGCTCCTGATGCTGAACCTGCGAGCGGGAGTTCCGGATCTGGACGAGCACACGGTGGGCTACCCTCCGATCCTCCTGCTCCTGGCAATCGTCGGAGGTGCCCTCGCCTGGACGCGGAAAGGCCCGGACAGGGTGTTCTGGCGTGCGCTGTCCCTCGCCTCGCTACTCTCGGTCCTGCTCGTGGTTCACCTGCGTGGACATTCGGCCTGGCTGCTCGTGTACCGGTTGGTTCCCGGGGCGAAGGTCATCCGGGCGGAGAGCCGCTATCTCCTGTTCCTGAACATTCCCGCGATCCTGCTTGCGATGCGGGTCCTGCTCGAACTCGATGGAAGGACGCGGCCGAAGCTGTCCCTCGCTATCGCCGCCGTCCTCGTGCTCGAGGAGATGAACAGCGGCGGCCCCATATACCTCGATCGCAACCTGGAACTGGCGCGACTTGGGGCCGTGCCGCCGGTTCCACCGGGCTGCACCAGCTTCTTCGCGCGGAACGGCGTGCTCTGGGGCGCGCAATCTCTGACCTCCGCGCTGCGAACCAACATCGACGCGATGCTGCTCGCCGAGGTCCGCCGGAGCTTCACGATCAACGGCGACGCCTCATTTGGGCCGTATGGCGACGCGGTCCTGTGGGTGCAGCGTCCCGACTATCCACGGCGCGTCGCCAACATTGCCCGCCGCCACGGCATCGAGTCCGGCCTTTGCGCCCTCGATCTCGCCGCGATGCGTTGGCATATCCATCCCTTCTTCGCTCCCATCCAGCTTGGCCGGCCCATCAGTCTTGAATCCCAGGGGACCGCGGATTACCTCGGCTTCGGATGGAGCGACGCTGAAGCCGGGGGGACCTGGACCGCCGGCGATGAGGCAGAAATCGACCTGGTCGTCCCGACAGATGCCGTGGCCGGTCCGCTGACCTTTTCGATCATGGCTCGCAGTCTTGTCACGCCCGCGGCGCCGCCGCCTCTTGTCACTGTGCGGGCGAACGGGACGGAGATCGCGGAGTGGCGGGTTGGCGGCGATCCCCAGATCTATCAGGCCGCGGTCCCGGGCGGCCTGTTCGCGGCGGACGGGCATCTCGCCCTGCGTTTCGGGATCCACTCCCCGCGCGTGCCAGCCCTTCTCGGCCTGAACGGGGACCGACGCTCGCTCGGAATGCTCGTTAGCCGGTTCCAGCTCGACAAGACGCACTGACCCGGACGTCTATAAGGCGTCCTGAGCCGGGCTTCGCGTCAGGACCGCGAGTCCCTCGTGTTCTGCCGCCCCGGCGTCCTCCCCATCCCGAGGTGGCTCGTCCGCCGCCGGCAAGTGCAGCGTGATCAGCCCCTCGCCGGCGCCCTGCACCGCGAATTCCGCCATCAGCTCGCCGCGATCGAGCCGGACCGGCAGTGCGACCTCCCCGAGCCGCAGCCGGCAGCCGGCCGCGAGCCCGGGCCGGCCCTCGGCGAGGAACGGGATGCGGACCTGCAGCAGCGCAAGCTCGGGCCAGCGCGCGCGCCACATCACCTGCTCGCCGCCCGTCCAGCGATGACGGGCGCCCTCGGTCTCGCGCACCTTGTGCCACCACACGGTCTCGCGGCTCGGGAATGTCACGCGCTCCCCCGCCTGCTGCTCCGGCGCGAACAGGCGGAGCGCGCCGAAGGCGGGCCCGATCAGCTCCGCCGCCCTGCGCCCGAACTCGGACAGCCTCGGCCGCGCGAAGGCGTAGAGCGTGGAGCCGCGCCGCAAAACCAGGCCGAGCTGTCCCGCGATCCGCGCCAGCCTCTCGTGGGCCGCGTGGACCCGCCGCGCGCGCCGTGATGGCGCCGGTGCCGTGCTCGCCCTGCGGCCTGGAGCGCCTCGAGGACTGCCCGAACCAGCATCTCTGCATGGAGCTCATCACGCCCGATTACGTGTTCGAGACGGCGCTGCAGATGCTGCAGACGGACGCCTCTCCGGCCCCCGCGATCAGCGCCCCGGCAGCCGCAGCCGCACCCAGCGCAGCGGCGCGGTGACGCGCCAGGAGCGGCTCTCGTAGACATCCGCGAGCCGGTGCCGCAGCGTCTCGATCTGCGTCGCGAGCTCGCGCCGCATCGCCGTCGCGATGCGATCCTTCTCCGCGAGCTGCCGCTCCAGCGCTGCGATCGCGCCCTCGCGCTCGGCAAGCTTCTCCGCCAATGCGGCGAGCCGCGCATTCTGCTCGCTGACGCGCTCCTTCAGCTCCGCGGCGCCGCGATCGCGTTCGGCGATGTCCGCGTGCAGCCGCGCCGCCTCTGCCGCGGCGACCTGCGCCCGCTCCGTCGACAGGCGCTCGAGCGCGAGCACCCGCTCCCGCTTCTGCTGCTCGCGCGCGGTGACATGCTGATCGAACACGCAGACCGGGTAAGCGAAGGCGCCGCCCAGCCGCTCGCCCTGCTCGTCGGCGAGATAGAATCGGTTCAGGCCGTCGAACATGACGAACCCATAGCCGGCGGCCAGCAGCAGGGGCTCCCATTCCTGCCAGGTCGGATGCTGCGAATTCGGATAGGTCGCCTCCACCAGCACCACCCAGGGCCGCCAGCGGGCGAAGTCCGCGCCTTGCAGCACCGCGCGTTCGCTTCCCTCGACATCGACCTTCAGGAAATGGATGGGGCCACGGACATGCGCCTCGCAGATCTGCGCGAGCGTGCTGAGCGGCACCGTGATGGTGCGCCGGGAGAAGCCGCGCCCATCATGGTAGGCGGCGATGGCGGGATCGAGGGTGGAGAGCCCGTTTCCCTCGTTGATCACGAAGAAGCTCGCCTCACCGGGCTGATCGGCGAGGCCAAGATGCAGGTTGATGTCCTCCGGCCGGTCCTGCTGCAGGCGCGCGAACGGAATAGGATCCGGCTCGACATTGATGCCGCGCCAGCCGCGCTCGTAGAAGGCGCGCGTCACCGAGTCCACCAGCGGATCGGCGGCGCCGACGTCGAGATAGGTTCCGCGCTCGACGGCGCCGAGGGCGCGGAACAGGATCACGTCCTCGGCATTCTGGGCGTAGGAGACGAAGCTCATCGCGCGTGCGGCCCCGCTGCGGCGGTGGAGCGCGCGGGATAGCCTCGTGCGCGATCCGGCGCAATCAGGTCGGCCGCCTTCTCCGCCGCCATGATCACCGCCGCGTTGATGTTGCCGCCGAGCGGCGCCGGAAAGATCGACGCATCGACGATGCGCAGCCGCTCCGCCCCGATCACCGCGAGCGTGGCATCCACCACCGAGTCCGCATCCTCGGCCGCTCCCATCCGGCAGGTGCCGGCGGGATGGTAGGAGCTGGTCACCGCGCCGCGCAGATAGGCGTCGAGCGCGGCGTCGTCGGCGCATTCCGGCCCGGGGAGCAGCTCGCGCGCGACGAAGCCGGCGAGTTCCGCGCGGCGACCGATGGCGCGGAACTGCCGCATTCCCGCGCGCGCCCGGCAGAGATCACCCGCCGTGCCGAGCAGGTTCTGCCGGATGACCGGCGGCGCATCGGCCGCCGCCGAGGGGAGGCCGACCTCGCCGCGGCTCTCCGGCCGCAGCAGCACCACGCGGCAGACGAATCGATCCGGGTAAGGCGCGACGAAGGGCGCGAGATAAGGATGCGCATCGAGCGGCGCCGCCTGGAACAGCAGCTGGATGTCCGGCACGCTCTCCGCCGGCGTGCTCTTCAGGAACGCCGTGAGCCCGCCGGGCATGTGCGTGGCGAAGCCGCCGCCGGACAGATGCGCGCGCGCAAGCCCGATCGCCGCGCGGTCGGCGCGCAGATTGGCGTGGAACGGACCCGGCGCACGGCGCGCATAGACGATCGACGTGCCGGCATGGTCGTGCAGATTGCGCCCGACGCCGCGCCGCGCGAGCACCGGCACGATCCCCTGCGCGGCAAGCGCGTCGGGATCGCCGATGCCGGATCGCATCAGCAGAAGCGGCGAGTTGAAGGCGCCGCCGCAGAGGATCACCTCGCGCGCGGCGAACGCCCGCTGCGGCCTGCCGCGCCGGAGAAACGCGACGCCGACGGCGCGGCGCCCCTCCATCAGCACCCGCGTCGCCAGCGCACGCACGGCAACGGTGAGATTGCGGCGATGCAGCGCCGGACGCAGATAGGCGGTCGCGGCGCTGCTGCGCCTGCCCCCGCCGACGGTGAGCTGCATGCGCGCAAACCCGTCCTGCACGGGGCCGTTGTAGTCGTCGTTCCAGTGGTGCCCGAGCGACAGCGCCGCCGCCACATAGGCGTCGATCAGCGGATCCTGGTAGCGCGAGCGTTCCGTCCGCAACGGTCCGTCGCCGCCGCGCCATTCGCTCGCGCCGTCCTCCCAAGTTTCCTGGCGGCGGAAACACGGCAGCACATCGTCATGGCCCCAGCCGGCAAGCCCGCTCGCCGCCAGACGATCGAAATCGACGCGATTGCCGCGCACATAGGCCATCGCATTGGTGGACGACGAGCCGCCGATCGTCTTGCCGCGCAGGCAGTCGACCCGACGGTCGCTTCCGATGAGCTCGCCGACATAGCCCCAGTCGTAGCGCGGATCGCGGCAGATGCGGCCCCAGCCGATCGGGATGTGGATCAGCGGATGGCGGTCCCAGCCGCCGGCCTCGAGCAGCAGGACGCGCGTGTCGGCGTTTTCGGTGAGGCGCGCGGCGAGCGTGCAGCCGGCCGAGCCCGCGCCGACGATGACGTAATCGTACTCCCTCCGCATCGCCGTGCGATCAGCACTCGATCGCGTTGACGGCGAGCCCGCCTTCGGAGGTCTCCTTGTATTTCGACAGCATGTCGCGGCCGGTGTCGCGCATGGTGCGGATCACCTGGTCGAGGCTGACGAAATGCGTGCCGTCGCCGTGCAGTGCCAGCCGTGCGGCGTTGATCGCCTTCACCGAGGCCAGCGCGTTGCGCTCGATGCAGGGAATCTGCACGAGCCCGGCGATCGGATCGCAGGTGAGGCCGAGATTGTGCTCGAGCGCGATCTCGGCCGCATTCTCGATCTGTGCGTTGCTGCCGCCGAGCGCCGCCGCGAGCCCGGCCGCCGCCATCGCCGAGGCCGAGCCGACCTCGCCCTGGCACCCGACCTCGGCGCCGGAGATCGAGGCGTTGCGCTTGATCAGCGAGCCGATCGCGGTCGCGGCGAGGAAGAAAGTCTCGATCCCCGCCGGCGTCGCACCCGCCACGAAGCGCTCGTAATAGTGGAGCACCGCAGGGACGATGCCGGCGGCGCCGTTGGTCGGCGCGGTGACGACGCGCCCGCCGGCGGCGTTCTCCTCGTTCACCGCGAGGGCATAGAGGTTGACCCAGTCCATGCCCTGCAGCACGTCCTGCTCGTTGCGGCCGGCATTCGCCGCGAGCCGCGCATGCAGCCCGGGCGCGCGGCGACGCACCCGCAGCCCGCCGGGCAGCTCGCCCTCCTGCTGCAGACCCCGCGCGACGCAGGCGCGCATCGCCGCCCAGATCCGGGTGATCCCGGCGCTGATCTCGGCGTCGCTGCGAAACGCGCGCTCGTTCGCGCGCTGCAGCTCGGCGATGGTGAGGCCGGCGCGCGCGGCGAGCGCGAGCAGCTCCGCCGATGTGGTGTAGGGATGCGGAACCGGCGCGGCCTGCGCCGGCCTGTCCTCCTCGTCGCCGGTCACGATGAAGCCGCCGCCGACCGAGTAGTAGGTGCGCGCGAATTCGAGGCCCTCGTCGCGTCCCGGGCCGCGCGCGGTGAGCCGCAGCGCGTTCGGATGCCGTGGCAACGACGCCCCGCGGCGGAACACGATGTCGCGCGCCGGGTCGAAGGCGATCCTGCGCCCATCCGCCAGCACGAGCATCTTCGCCGCGGCGACGGCGGCGACCAGGCGCGGGACCGCGTCGGGATCGACCGCGTCCGGCCGCTCGCCGAGCAGCCCGAGCACCACCGCCGTGTCCGTCCCGTGCCCTTTCCCGGTCAGCGCCAGCGAGCCGAACAGCTCGACCAGCAGCGCCGTTGCCGGCGGCTCGCGCGGCATTTCCGCGATGAAGCGCGACGCCGCCAGCATCGGCCCCACCGTGTGCGAGCTCGACGGGCCGATGCCGATGCGGAACAGGTCGAATAATCCGGTCATTCCCCACTCTACCGCAAATTCCGGGCGGCGCAGAGTGGTTGACGCGAGCGGCGGGACCCGACAGACGACGATCCCGGCACGCGCACGAGGTGGGAGATGACAGGCACGACCGTTCGCGAGGCGACTCTCGCGCTGCTGCGCGACCTCGGCATGACGACGGTGTTCGGCAATCCGGGCTCGACCGAACTGCCGCTCTTGAACGAATGGCCCGGCGATTTCCGCTACGTGCTCGGCCTGCAGGAGGCCTCGGTGGTGGCGATGGCGGACGGGTATGCGCGCGCGACCGGCCGGGCCGCGCTCTGCAACCTGCATTCCGCCGCCGGCCTCGGGCATGCGCTCGGCAACGTGTTCACCGCCTTCCGCAACCAGGCGCCGGTCGTCATCACCGCCGGGCAGCAGGCACGCGCGCTGCTCCCGATGCTGCCGTTCCTGGGGGCCACCGACGCGGCGCAATTCCCGAAACCATACGTGAAATGGAGCATCGAGCCGGCGCGCGCCGCCGATGTGCCGGCGGCGATCGCGCATGCGGCCCACGTCGCGATGCAACGCCCCTGCGGCCCCACCTTCGTCTCGATCCCCGTCGATGACTGGACCGCGGCGGCCGACCGCGCCGCGCCACGCCGCGTCAGCCGCGACATCGCCCCCGATCCCACGCCGCTGCACGACCTCGCCCAGGCGCTGGCCGCCGCCGCCCGACCGGCGCTGGTGATCGGGCCGGAGGTCGATGCGGAAGGCGCGGGCCCGGAGGCGGTCGCGCTCGCCGAGCGGCTGCGCGCGCCGGTGTGGGCGAGCCCGTTCGCCGCCCGCGCCGTGTTTCCCGAGGACCACGCGCTGTTCGCCGGCTTCCTGACCGCGGCGCCGGAAGCCGTGTCGGCGGAACTCTCCGGGCACGACCTCATCCTCGTGCTCGGCGCGCCGGTCTTCACTTTTCACGTCCCCGGCCGCTGCGCGCTGTTCACGAGCGGCGTCGCCGATCTGGCAGATCACCAGCGATCCCGAGATCGCCGCCGCCGCGCCGGCTGGGCAATGCGATCATCGCCAGCCTGCGGCTCGCGATTCCCGAGCTCGCGACGCGGCTCCCGCTGCAGCCGACGCGCGTGACGCCACCGCCGCGCGCGCAGCCGCCGATGCCCGTGGCCGGCCGACCCGATTCCCGCCGCCTTCCTCATGCGCGCGATCGACCAGGCGCGCCCGGCCGGAGCCATCGTGGTCGAGGAGGCGCCGTCGCACCGGCCGGTCATGCACGAATACCTGCCGATGCGGCGAATTCGGCAGCTTCTACACGATGACCAGCGGCGGTCTCGGCTATGCGCTCCCGGCCGCCATCGGCGTCGCGCTGGCCCGCCCCGCGCGGCGGGTGATCTGCCTCATCGGCGATGGCTCGATGATGTATTCGGCGCAGGCGCTGTGGACCGCGGTGCAGCACGCGCTGCCGCTCTCGGTGATCGTCATCAACAATGGCGGCTACGGCGCGATGCGCGCGTTCAGCCAGGTTATGCAGGTGCGGAGCCCGCCCGGCATCGACCTGCCGGGCCTCGATTTCGTGCACCTCGCCGCCGGCATGGGATGCCGCGGCCGCAAGGTGACGCGCGCCGCGGAGCTTGCCCCGGCGCTCGCGCGGAGCTTCGCCTCCGCCGGGCCGGACCTTCTTGAAATCGTGGTCGATCCGGCGATCCCGAAACTCTACGACTGATACCGGCGCCGACGCTGCCCGCCAGGCGCGGCGAAAAGAACGCTGCGCCGGGAAACGCAGGCCCCTTAAACATGCCCGCGCCACAGCAGCAACCCTGGTCAGAGCGCAGTGCAGGCCGTCCCGCTCTTCATGCCGGCCGCCCCGCAAGCACCCCTCGACGACGGGCGCGGCGCCTCACGCACCGCGACGCTCGAAGATGAGCGCAGCAGCCGTCGCTCGCGCGCCCTCATGCTGGCGATGGCGGCGCTCTACATCGTCGCGGTCGCGGCGCTCGCGCTGTTCGCACGCCAGCCGATGCCGAGCGTGCCCGCCATCGCCAGCATCTATGGCGCGACGCTGCTCGTCACCGCGGCGGCGACCGCCTATCTGCTGTTCACCCTCGCCCTGGCCAGCGGCTCGCGCGCCATTCTCGCGCTCGGCTGCACCTACCTGTTCTCGGTACCGATGGCCGCGCTGCATCCGGCCTCGTTCCCCGGCGCGCTGCTGCCGGGCGAGATCGTCATCGGCACCCACGACACGGCGACGCTGCTGTTCCTGGCCTGGAAGATCGGCTTTCCACTCGGCACCATCGCGGTGGTTCTCGTCGGTCATCTCGACGACACGATCCGGCTCTCGCGCCGCACGATGCACCGGAAGGCGGTGTGCTGGGCGGCGCGCGTGGGGCTCGTCACGACGGCGATCGCGCTCATCTCGATATGGGGCGGCGATCTGCCGCCCGCGACCTTCCATCTCGGGGGTCATTACTCCGGCTGGCTCAGGACCTGGCTCGGGATCGCGCTCGCCATGCATGGCGGGGCGATCCTGATCGCCTTCGCGCTGACGCGCGGCCGCAGCACCCTCCACAACTGGATGTCCCTCGTCCTGCTCGGCTTCGCCGGCGAGCTCGTGCTGATCCTGGCGGGCGGGAGCGTGTTCACGATCGGATGGTATGCGGGACGGCTGAGCGGGATCTTCGCCGCCAGCATGCTGTTCCTGTTCTTCCTCTCGCGTGTCGCGCAGCAGAATCGGATGCTCGCACTTCTGCTCGCCTCGACCAAGGAGCGGGCGCGCGCGCTGCAGGCCGAGATCCGCCGGCGCGAGAACACCGAGCGGCATGCGGAGATGATGCACAGTTCGCGTTCGCTCGCGCTCGGCGAACTGGCGGGCTCCATCGCGCACGAGCTCAACCAGCCGCTTTCGGCGATCGCCAATTACATGCGCGGCGCGCAACGCCTGCTCGAGCGCGAGCTTCCCGGCAGCCGCGCCGCCGAGGCGATGGACAAGGCGGCGTCCGAGGCGCTGCGGGCCGGCGAGGTGATCGCCCGGCTGCGTGAGCTCGCGACCGGCGGCGCGACGCAACACGGTGTCGAGGACCTTCCCGCGCTGGTCGCGGAAGCGAGCGCGCTCGCCCTGTTCGGCGCAGAGGAGCGCGGTGTTGCCGTACGCACCACGATCGACCCGTCGGTGCACGCCGTCCTGGTCGACCGTGTGCAGATCCAGCAGGTGATGCTGAACCTCATCCGCAACGCGCTCGAGGCGATGGCGGGGCAGCGCAGGCGCGAGCTTGAGATCGCGGTCGCCGCCGAATCGCCGGAAATGGCGCACGTGTCGATCGCCGATACCGGCCCGGGAGTCAGTCCGGAGATCGCCGACCGGCTGTTCCATTCCTTCGCCAGCACCAAGGGACCGAAGGGGATGGGCATGGGGCTTGCGATCTGCCGCACCATTGTCGAGTCGCATGGCGGCCGCATCTGGGCAACGGCGCGCGAAGGCGGCGGCGCGGTGTTCCACTTCACCCTTCCGCGCGCGGCGGGCGACGCACCTCCATGACGGACATCGTGCAGGTCGTCGACGATGACGCAGTGTCCGCGATTCGCTCGGCTTCCTGCTGCGCGCCGCCGGCTATGCCGCCATCACCTACGCCTCCGCGCCCGCCTTCCTGGAGACGCTCGCCGGACGCCCTCATGGCTGCGTGGTGACCGATCTGCGCATGCCCGGGCTCGATGGCCTCGAACTGCTGGCGCAGCTGCACGCGCGGGCGCCCGATCTGCCGGTGATCCTGCTCAGCGGCCGCTGCGATGCTGCCATCGCGCGCCAGGCGATGCAGGCGGGCGCGACCGACGTGCTGCACAAGCCCTGCACCGACGACGCCCTGCTCGGCGCCATCAGGCGCGCGCTCTCCTGCCATGCCGGGCGCGAAGACTGACGCGCGCATATTGACACCGGCCCGCCACCCGGGCTTCATCCGCGGCATGATGCTGTCAGCCGCTCGTTCCGGCCGGTATTACGCCCCGCCCCCCTAGCGGCGGAGCGTCCTGTCACGTCTCAACCGCTGCGTCGCCGGCGGTGAGACGACTCCCAACCGCCGACCTCGCGGCCCGATCCAGAGGTCGCACCGTGTCGTTTCTTCCCAATTCCACCACCACGATCGGCATCATCGGCTTCGGCGCCTTCGGCCGGCTGATGGCGCGGCATCTCGCGCCGCATTTCCCTCTTCTCGCCTACGATCCCGCGCTGCCGCCCTCGCCCGACATCCGGCCAGGACGACGCCACGATCACCACGCTCGCCGAGGCCGCCTCCTGCCCGATCGTGGTGCTCGCGGCACCCGTCGCCCGGTTCGCGGAGGTGACGGCGGCGATCGCCCCCTATCTCCGCCCGGGCGCGATCGTCGCTCGATGTCGGCTCGGTGAAATCGATCCCGGCCGCGATCATGCGCCGCACCCTGCCCGATGGTGTCGAGATCATCGGCACCCACCCGCTGTTCGGCCCGCAAAGCGCCGCCGACGGCATCGCCGGCCTGAAGATCGCGGTCTGCCCGATCCGCGGCGAGGCCTGGCGGCGCATCGCCGCCTTCCTCCGCCGGCTCGGCCTCGCGGTCATCGTCACCACGCCCGAGGCGCATGACAGCGAGGCGGCGACGCGTGCAGGGCCTCACCCATCTGATCGCCAAGGTACTGGTGCAGATGGAGCCGCTGCCGCGCCGGATGACGACGCGGAGCTTCGACCTGCTGATGCAGGCGATCGGCATGGTGCGCCACGACGCGCCGGAGGTGTTTCACGCCATCGAGCGCGCCAATCCCTACGCCCCCGCCGTGCGCCGCCGCTTCTTCGCCCTCGCCGCATCCCTCGCCGACGAGCTCGAGGCATACGATCCGGCGGCGGATTTCACTCCGGCCGGATCGCAGGCTATCAATCCGCCATCCGAGGCGAGGAACAGAGTGATGGACAACGAGAAGATGGCGGCCCAGATGTCCGGCAAGGGCGGGTTCATCGCCGCGCTGGACCAGAGCGGCGGCTCCACCCCCGGCGCGCTGCAGGCTCTACGGCATCCCGGACAGCGCCTATAGCGGCGACGCCGAGATGTTCCGCCTGATGCATGAGATGCGCGTGCGGATCATGACCGCTCCCGCCTTCACCGGCGAGAAGGTGATCGGCGCCATCCTGTTCGAGGGCACGATGGACGGCGACGTGCGCGGCACGCCGGTGCCGACATTCCTCTGGGAACAGCGGGGCGTGGTGCCGTTCGTCAAGGTCGACAAGGGGCTCGAGGCGGAGAAGGATGCGGCGTGCGGCTGATGAAGCCGATGCCGGAGCTCGACACGCTGCTCGACGCGCGGCGAAGCTCGGCGTCTGGGGCACCAAGATGCGCTCCGTCATCGAGCACGCCGACAAATCCGGCATCGCCGCCATCGTGCACCAGCAATTCGAGATCGGCGAGCAGATCGCCAAGCACGGCCTGGTGCCGATCCTGGAACCCGAGGTCTCCATCAAGGCGCCGGACAAATCCGCCGCCGAGGAGATCCTGCGCGACGAGATCAAGTCCCGCCTCGACGCGCTCCCCGAAGGGCGCAGGGTGATGCTGAAGCTCACCATTCCCGACACCGCCGATCTCTACGCGCCGCTGATCAGAGCACCACGGGCGTTGCCCGCGTCGTCGCCCTCTCCGGCGGCTACACGCGCGACGACGCCTGCCGCCGGCTCGCGCAGAATCACGGCATGATCGCGAGCTTCTCCCGCGCCCTGGTCGAGGATCTCAAGCAGTCGATGAGCGACGAGCAGTTCAACGCCGCCCTCGGCCACTCCATCGACGAGATCTACCAGGCCTCGACGACGAAGCACTGACTACTTTCGCGGCTTCGGGGGGATGAGATCGGTGATCGTCCCCTCGAACATCTCCGCCGCCATGGCGATGGTTTCCGACAGCGTGGGATGCGGGTGGATGGTGAGCCCGATATCCTGCGCGTCGGCGCCCATCTCGATCGCGAGCGCGGCCTCGGCAATGAGGTCGCCGGCATTCGGCCCGACGATGCCGCAGCCGAGCAGGCGGTGTGTCGCGGGATCGAACAGCAGCTTGGTCATGCCTTCGTCGCGCCCGAGCGACAGCGAGCGACCACTCGCCGCCCAGGGAAACACGCCCTTGCCGACCGGGATGTTCCGGGCACGGGCTTCGTTTTCCGTCAGCCCCGCCCAGGCGACTTCCGGATCGGTGTAGGCGACGGAGGGGATCACGCGGGCGTCGAACGCCGCCTTGTGGCCGGCGGCGACTTCGGCCGCGACATGGCCCTCATGCACCGCCTTGTGCGCGAGCATCGGCTGCCCGACGATGTCGCCGATCGCGAAGATATGCGGCACGTTGGTGCGGAGCTGGCGATCGACCGGGATGAAGCCGCGCTCGTCCACGCGCACGCCGGCGTTCTCGGCACCGATCAGCCTGCCGTTCGGGCGGCGGCCGACCGCGACCAGCACCTTGTCGAACGTCTCGGTCGCCGGCGCGTTGCCGCCCTCGAAATGCGCGACGAGAGCCGATGCGGTCGCCTCGACCTTCGTCACCTTCGTCTTCAAATGGATCGCGGCGTAGCGCGCGCTGATCCGCTTCATCAGCGGCGTCACCACGTCGCGGTCGGCGCCGGGAATGATCTGATCCATCAGCTCGACCACGGTCACCTGCGCGCCGAGCGCGTGGTACACCGTCGCCATCTCGAGCCCGATGATGCCGCCGCCGAGCACGAGCAGCCGCTCGGGAACGCCGTCCATCGCCAGCGCACCGGTGCTGTCGATGACGCGCGGATCGTCATGCGGGATGAAGGGCAGCGTCACCGGCTCGGAGCCCGCGGCGATGATCGCCTGCTCGAAGCTCACCACGCTGCGACGGTCGGCGCCCTCCACTTCGAGCTGGTTCAGCGACAGGAAGCGCCCGGTGCCGCGAACGACCGTCACCTTGCGCTGGCGCGCGAGCCCGGCGAGCCCGCCGGTCAGCCGCTTCACCACGCCGTCCTTCCAGCCGCGCAGCCGGTCGATGTCGATCGCCGGCGCGCGCGAAGCCGATGCCGTGCGCGCCCATGTCCTGGCTGTCCTCGATGACTTTCGCCGCGTGCAGCAGCGCCTTCGACGGAATGCAGCCGACATTGAGGCACACGCCGCCGAGCGTTTCCCAGCGATCGACCAGCACCACCTGCTTGCCGAGATCGGCGGCGCGGAACGCGGCGCTGTAGCCGCCCGGCCCGGCGCCGAGCACCAGCACCTCGGCGTGCAGATCGCCCTTCGCGAGCGCAGGCGGCTGCGGTGCCGGCGCGGGCGGTGCCGTGGGCGCGCGATCCGGACGGCGCCGCCGATGCTTCACCACGCAACCGCAAGATGCGATCGCCCATCGACACGCGATCGCCCGGTTTCACCAGCACCGACGCCACGACGCCCGCGACCGGCGCCGGCACATCCATGCTCGCCTTGTCGGATTCGAGCGTGATCAGTGACTCCTCCGCCTTCACGGCGGAGCCCGGCGCGACATGCACCTCGATGACCGGCACGTCGTGGAAATCGCCGATATCGGGAACCACGACCTCGATCTCGTCGTACACGCCGGAAGGTGAGCCGTAGCTCGGCGGCGGCCCCTCCGGAAGCGGCGACGCATCCTCGCGCACGACCTGCCGCGGCGGCGTCGTCGCCGCGCCCGCCTCCTCGAGCAGCAGGATCAGGTCGCCCTCGGAAACCCGGTCGCCCTGCTTCACGCGCAGCTCGGTGACGGTGCCGGCACGCGGCGCCGGCACGTCCATCGTCGCCTTGTCGGATTCGAGCGTGATCAGCGGGTCCTCGGCATTCACCGCCTGGCCCGGCGCGACATGCACCTCGATGATCGGGATGTCCTTGAAATCGCCGATATCGGGAACGCGGATCTCGACCGTCATCGCCGCCCCCTACAGTACCAGCCGGCGCACATCCTCGAGGATGTGGCAGAGCTGCCGGGCGAAGCGCGCGCCGAGCGCGCCGTCGATCACGCGATGATCGTAGGAGAGCGATACCGGCAGCATCAGCCGCGGCCTGAACTCGCTGCCGTTCCACACCGGCGCCATCTTCGCGCGCACCACGCCGAGGATCGCGACCTCGGGCGCATTGACGATCGGCGTGAACCCCGTGCCGCCGATCCCGCCGAGCGAGGAGATGGTGAAGCTCGCGCCCTGCATGTCGGCCGCCTGCAGCTTGCCGTCGCGCGCCTTCTTCGACACCGCGCCGAGCTCCTGCGACAGCTCGGTGATGCCCTTGCGATCGACATCGCGCAGCACCGGCACAACGAGCCCGTCCGGCGTGTCCACCGCGACGCCGACATGGACGTATTTCTTGTAGATCAGCGCGTCCTTCTCCGGCGAGAGCGAGGCGTTGAACTCCGGGAACTGCCGCAGGCAGGAGGCGCTCGCCTTCAGCAGGAACGCGAGCAGCGTGACGCGATAGCCCTTGTCGCGCGCCGCCGTGTCGAGCTCCTTGCGATAGGCGTCGAGCTCGGTGATATCGGCTTCGTCCTGCTGCGTGACATGCGGGATGTTGAGCCAGGCGCGATGCAGATGCGGCCCCGACAGCCGCTTGATGCGCGACAGCGGCTTCACCTCGACCGGCCCGAACTTGCTGAAATCCTGCGCCGGGATTTCGGGAATGCCGCCGCCGCCGGGCTGCGCGCGCCTCCCGCGCCAGGCGCAGGGCCGCGCAGGAAGCCGAGCAGATCCTCCTTGGTGATCCGCCCCTTCTCGCCGCTGCCCTTCACCTTGTTGAGATCGACGTCGAGCTCGCGCGCCGCGCGCCGCACGCCCGGCCCCGCATGCACGCCGGAGAAATCCGGAATGCCGCCCGCCGGCGCCGCGGGCGGTGCGATCGCTTCCGGCGCCGGGCTCGGCGTCGGCTGCGCGGCAGGCGGCGGCTCCTGCTGCGGCAGCAGAGAGGGCGGCTCGCTCATCGCGCCCGCGTCGCTGCCGCGCAGCCTGATCACCGGCGATCCTTCGCTGACGCGATCACCGACTTTCACCAGCAGCGCCTCGATCGTGCCGCCGCGCGGCGATGGCACGTCCATCGTCGCCTTGTCGGATTCGAGCGTGAGGATCGGGTCCTCCGCGTTGATGGATTGGCCTTCCTTCACATGGATTTCGATGATCGGGATGTCCTTGAAGTCGCCGATATCCGGAACCGTGATCTCGGACGTCGCCACTTGCGCTCTCCCTTTCTCGTGTCGGCGAAGGACGCTTCAGGAACGGGTGGGGTTGCGCCTTTCCGGATCGATGCCGAACTTGCGGATCGCATCCGCCGGCAACGCTCGTCGGCAGTCGCGCCGTCATCCGCGAGTGCCTTGAGCGCGGCGAGGGCCACGAAATGCCGGTCCACCTCGAAGAACGAGCGCAGCCGACGGCGATAATCCGAGCGCCCGAATCCGTCGGTGCCAAGCACCGTGTAGCGGCCGGGCACGTAGGGCCGGATCTGCTCGGCGAAGGCCGCGCATGTAGTCGGTGGCGGCGATCACCGGCCCCTGCCGCCCGGTGAGGCACTGCGTCGACATACGGCACGCGCGGCGGCGCCTCCGGATGCAGCAGGTTCCAGCGCTCGGCGTCGATCCCCTCGCGCTTCAGCTCGGTGAAGCTCGGGCAGCTCCAGATATCGGCGGCGACGCCGAATTCCTCGAGCAACTCCGCCGCCGCGATCACCTCGTTCAGGATCGTGCCGCTGCCGAGCAACTGCACGCGAGGCCCGCTCCCGGCGGCGCCGGCGCGCAGCTCGTACATGCCTTTCAGGATGCCCTGCTCGGCGCCCTCCGGCATCGCCGGATGCTCGTAATTCTCGTTCATCAGGGTGAGGTAATAGAACACGTCCTCCTGCTCGGCGTACATTCGCCGGAGCCCGTCCTGCACGATCACCGCGACCTCATAGGAGAAGGTCGGATCATAGGCGACGCAGTTCGGCACCGTCGCCGCGAGCAGGTGGCTATGCCCGTCCTCGTGCTGCAGGCCCTCGCCGTTCAGCGTCGTGCGTCCCGCCGTCGCGCCGAGCAGGAAGCCGCGCGCGCGCATGTCGCCGGCGGCCCAGATGAAGTCGCCGACGCGCTGGAAGCCGAACATCGAGTAGTAGATGTAGAACGGAATCATCGGGCAGTTGCTGCTCGAGTAGGACGTCGCCGCGGCGATCCACGACGCGATGCCGCCGGCCTCGTTCAGCCCTTCCTGCAGCAGTTGTCCCTTCTGGTCCTCCTTGTAGAACATCAGCTGGTTGGCGTCTTCCGGATGGTAGAGCTGGCCGACCTGGCTGTAGATGCCGAACTGCCGGAACATGCCCTCCATGCCGAAAGTGCGGCTCTCATCCGGCACGATCGGCACCACGCGCTTGCCGATCTGCTTGTCGCGCATCAGCATGTTGAGGATGCGCACCATCGCCATCGTGGTCGAGATCGTGCGCCCCTCGGTCGCCTTGAGCTGCGCGCCGAACGCGGCGAGATCGGGCACCTGCAACGCCTCGGATTTCGCGCGCCGCGACGGCAGGAAGCCGCCGAGCGCCGCGCGCCGCGCCATCAGGTAGCGCTGCTCCGGACTGTTCTCCGGCCAGCGCAGGAACGGAATCTCCTTGAGCCGGTCATCGGCAATCTCGAGACCGAAGCGGTCGCGGAACTCGCGCAGATGCGCCTCGCCCATCTTCTTCTGCTGATGGGTGATGTTCTGCCCCTCGCCCGCCTCGCCCATCCCGTAGCCCTTGACGGTCTTGGCGAGGACCACGGTCGGCCTGCCGCGGGTCGCCACGGCGGCCGCATAGGCCGCATAGACCTTGTTCGGATCGTGGCCGCCACGCGCGAGCGCCCAGATCTCGTCGTCGCTCATGTCGGCGACCAGCGCCCGTGTCTCCGCGTATTTGCCGAAGAACTTCTCGCGCACATAGGCGCCGTTCTTCGACTTGAAATCCTGGTACTCGCCGTCGACGCATTCCTCCATGCGCCGGAGCAGCATGCCGGACTTGTCGCGCGCGAGCAGCCTGTCCCAGCCGCCGCCCCAGATCACCTTGATCACGTTCCAGCCAGCGCCGCGGAACGTCGCCTCGAGCTCCTGGATGATCTTGCCGTTGCCGCGCACCGGCCCATCCAGGCGCTGCAGATTGCAGTTGATGACGAAGATCAGGTTGTCGAGCCGCTCGCGCACCGCCATCGAGATGGCGCCGAGGCTCTCCGGTTCATCGGTTTCGCCGTCGCCGAGAAAGGCCCAGACCTTCCGCCCCTCGGTGTTCGCCAATCCGCGGTGGTGCAGATACCGCAGGAAGCGCGCCTGGTAGATCGCCATCAGCGGCCCGAGCCCCATCGAGACGGTGGGGAACTGCCAGAATTCCGGCATCAGCCAGGGATGCGGGTAGGAGGAAAGCCCTTCGCCACCCGTCTCCTGACGGAAATTCAGCATACTGTTGCTCGCTGATCCGTCCTTCCATGAAGGCGCGCGCGTAGAAGCCCGGCGAGGAATGGCCCTGCAGATACACGAGATCGCCGCCGTGCCGCTCCGTCTCGGCGTGCCAGAAATGCATGAAGCCGGTATCGTACAGCAGCGCGGCGGATTGGAAGCTCGCGATATGACCGCCGAGCTCGGAGGAATTCCTTGTTCGCGCGCAGCACGGTCGCGAGCGCGTTCCAGCGCACCAGAGAACGGATGCGGTGCTCGATCGCACGGTCGCCCGGGTGCCGCGCCTCCTCCTCCGGGCGGATCGTGTTGATATAGGGCGTGTTCGCCGAGAACGGCACCGGCGCGCCGTGACGCTGCGCCTCCTCGCGCAGCGCCTCGAGCAGGAAGCCGGCGCGCTGCGCCCCCTCGATCGCGATCACGGAAGCGAGCGCGTCGCGCCATTCCCGCGTCTCCACCGGGTCGATGTCACGCTGCTGTTCCATGCCGTCCTCCCGCCCGTTCCGGCGTCCGACGCCCGCTTCGCCATCATGCGCGACAAGGAGCGTCCGGCCAGACGACGCTGCCGTCAAGCGCGCGCCGTTCCAGCAAAGTCGACGTCTCGACCGGCGAGCGTAGCGGCGCGATCCGATGGCTGTCCAGGCCGCGTCCCGTGCCGGGCTTGGCTTCCGCGCCGCCCTCGTCCAGCATCCGGCGACGCGGCAAGGAACCACCCATGGCACGGCGCGGGCTCACATTCGGCGTCTTCCTCGCACCCTTCCACCGGCGCGGGGACAACCCGACGCTCGCGCTCGCGCGGGACATCGACATGCTCGAGTGGCTCGACCAGCTCGGCTATGACGAGGCGTGGATCGGCGAGCACCATTCCGCGGGCTGGGAGATCATCGCCTCGCCCGAACTCGTGATCGCGGCGGCGGCGGAACGCACGAAGCACATCCGCCTGGGCACCGGCGTCACCAGCCTGCCCTACCACCACCCGTTCCTGGTCGCGCAGCGCTTCGTGCAGCTCGACCACATGACGCGCGGCCGCGCCATGCTCGGCTGCGGCCCCGGCGCGCTCGTCTCGGACGCCTACATGCTCGGCATCGATCCCACCACGCAGCGTCGGCGCATGGACGAGGCGCTGGAAGCGATCATGGCGCTGCTCCGCTGCGAGGAGCCGATCACGCGCAAGACCGACTGGTTCGAGATGCACGAGGCGCGGCTGCATCTCCGCCCGTACAGCGATCCGCACTTCCCGATCGCGGTGGCGAGCACGCTGACCCCGTCGGGGCCGATCGCCGCCGGGCGGTTCGGCGTCGGCATGCTCTCGCTCGGCGCCGGCATGCCGGGCGGGATCGAGGCGCTGCCGGGCCAGTGGCGCATCGTCGAGGAGGAAGCGGCGAAGCACGGCACGACCCCGCGTCGCGCGGATTGGCGCATGGTGATGAACGTGCACGTCGCCGAGACGGATCAGCGCGCCCTCGAGGAGGTGCGCATCGGCGAGCGGCTGGAGACCGTCACCTATTTCGAGGATGCGCTCGGCCGTCCGCCCGGCCGCAGCCAGGATCCGCTCACCGATGGCGTGCAGGCGGGCAACACGCTGGTCGGCTCGCCGGAGACGGTGGCGCGCGGGATCGAGCGACTGATCGAGGCGAGCGGCGGATTCGGCGGCTTCCTGTTCCGCGCCCATGACTGGGCCGACCGCGAGCAGACCTGGCGCAGCTACGAGCTGTTCGCGCGCTGGGTGATGCCGCGCTTCCAGCAATCGCTCGACACCATCGAGGCCAGCTATGCCTGGGCATCCGGCAATCGCAGAACCATCTTCGGCCCGAATGTCGAGGCGCTGCGGCGCGCCTACACCGATGTCGGGCGCGCGGTGCCGGCCGAGTTCCACGTGCGTGCCTCCGGCGCGCGCGACGTCGAGATCAAGCCCGGCGAATAGCCGCGCGCGCACGGCTTGCCCGACCGGGATGGAACTGATCGCGCGCGGCATCGGGCACGGCTTCGGCTCCGTGCAGGTGCTCGACGATGTCAACCTGCATGTCGCCGATGGCGAGGTGCTCGGCATCATCGGCCCGTCGGGCTGCGGAAAGTCGACGCTGCTCGCGATCCTCGGCGGCCTGCTGGCGCCGGTGGCGGGCACGGTGACCGTGACGGGCGAGCGCCCCGCCGATTGCCTGACCGAGATCGCCTATGTGTTTCAGGACTTCAACCTGCTGCCCTGGCGCAGCGCGGAGCAGAACGTGCGCCTGCCGCTCGAGCATCACCGCATGAAGCCGGGCGAGCGGAACGCGCGCGTCGCCGACGCCCTCGCGCGCATCGGCCTCACGGAATTCCGCGGCGCGCTGCCGCGGCAACTGTCCGGCGGTATGCGCCAACGTGTCGGCATCGCCCGCGCGCTCGCCGTGCGCCCGGCCGTGCTGCTTCTCGACGAGCCGCTCTCCGCGCTCGATGCGCAGACGCGCGACCTGCTGATGGAGGATTTCCTGCGCATCTGGTCGCGCGACCGCACGCACCGCCGTCTATGTCACGCATAATCTCGCGGAGGCGCTGCAGCTCGCCGATCGCGTCGCCGTGTTCACCCGCCGACCGGGCCGCATCCGCGAGATCGTCGGGATCGACGTACCGCGCGCGGAGCGCGACACGCCGGATGGACGCGCCCGGATCGCGGCGCTGCATGAGCGGCTGTGGCGCGCCATCCGCGAGGAAGCGCTCGTCGCCGACCGCGAGCTCGAAGGAAGCTGATTTCATTGCAAACCACGGAGGGCGACGGTGCGGATCGAGGCGGTCGATTTCTTCTACCTGGCGATGCCGGAAATCACCACCGAGGCGGACGGCAGCCAGGACGCGCTGCTGGTGCGCGTCGCCGCCGGCTCGCATGTCGGCTGGGGCGAATGCGAGGCGGCACCGCTTCCCTCCATCGCGGCCTTCGTCTGCCCGATGTCGCACGGCGTCTGCCGGCCGGTCGGCGCATCGGTGCTCGGCGCGACGATCGACACGCCGTCCGACATCGTGCGCATCGCGGCGCGCATCGCCTATGACAGCATGGATCTTCTGCAGGCCGCGCACACCTGGTCGGGCATCGAGATGGCGCTCTGGGACCTGCTCGGCAAGGCACGCGGGGAGCCGGTCTGGCGGTTGCTCGGCTACGATGGCGCCGCACCGAAAACACCCTATGCCTCGCAGCTCTTCGGCGACGATCCCGCCGAGACGCTCGCGCGCGGGCGGGCGGCGCGGCAACAGGGATTTACTGCGGTGAAATTCGGCTGGGGGCCGGTCGGGGCCGAGCTCGCGCTGGACGCCGCGCATTTCGCCGCCGCACGCGACGGATTGGGGCCGGACGCGACCCTCCTCGTCGATGTGGGCCAGATCTGGGGCGAGGACGTCGAAGCCGCCGCGGCGCGACTGCCGGCGCTCGAGGCGGCGCGCGCGACCTGGCTCGAGGAGCCGTTCCGCGCCGATGCGCTCGATGCCTATCGCGCGCTCGCGGATCGGCGATCGCCGATCCGGATCGCCGGCGGCGAGGCGGCGCACAATGCGGGAATGGCACGGCAACTGATCGAGTTCGGCGGGATCGGCTTCATCCAGATCGACACCGGCCGCATCGGCGGCATCGGCCCGGCGAAGCAGGTCGCGGACCTCGCGGTCGCGCGCGGCATCACCTACGTGAACCACACCTTCACGTCGCATCTCGCGCTGAGCGCGTCGCTGCAGCCCTTCGCCGGCCTCGCCGAGCATCGTCTCTGCGAATTTCCGTTCGCGCCCAAGCCGCTCTCCTTCGAGATGACGCGCACGCATCTCGCCCCGGACGCGAATGGCGCGATAGCGGCGCCGGACGCGCCGGGCCTCGGCATGGAGATCGATCCCACCGCCATCGCGCGCTACCTCGTCGAGGTCGAGATCCGCGTGAAGGGCAGGACGCTCTACCGCACGCCCGATCCGGCCCTCGCCTGACCGGTCCGTCAGTTCCGCTCGGCTAGCGGGACGAAGTGCTGATCCTCCGGCCCGGTGTAGTTCGCGGCCGGGCGGATGATCTTGCCGTCGATCCGTTGCTCGATCACGTGCGCGCTCCAGCCGCTCATCCGCGCGATGACGAAAAGCGGCGTGAACATCGCCGTGGGCACGCCCATCATGTGGTAGGAGATCGCGCTGTACCAATCGAGATTGGCGAACATGCGCTTGGTGTCCGCCATCACGCGCTCGATCCGCTCGGCGATCTCGTACATGCGCATCGACCGTGCCTCGGCGGAAAGGTCGTGTGCCACCTGCTTGATGATGGCATTGCGCGGATCGGCGATCGTGTACACGGGATGGCCAAAGCCGATCACCACTTCCTTGCGATCCACCCGCGCCCGGATATCCGCCTCGGCTTCCTCCGCCGTGTCGTAGCGCTTCTGCACCTCGAAGGCGAACTCGTTGGCACCGCCATGCTTCGGCCCGCGCAGCGCCCCGATGCCGCCGGCGATCGCCGAATACATGTCGGAGCCAGTACCGGCGATCACGCGGCAGGCAAAGGTGCTCGCGTTGAACTCGTGCTCGGCATAGAGGTTGAGCGAGGTGTGCATCGCCCGCACCCAGGAGGCGGAAGGCGGCTTGCCGTGCAGCAGATGCAGGAAATGTCCGCCGATGCTGTCGTCATCGGTCTCCACCTCGATCTCCCGCCCGTTCTGCGCCCAGTGATGCCAGTAGAGGAGCATCGAGCCGAGCGAGGCCATCAGGCGGTCGGCGATGTCGCGGGCGCCGGGCGAAGCGTGATCGTCGCGTTCCGGCAGCACGCAGCCAAGCGCGGACACCGCCGAGCGCATCACGTCCATCGGGTGCGCGGCGGCCGGGATCTCGCGCAGCGCCGCCTTCACCTGGCGCGGAATCCCGCGCAGCGTGCGCAGTTTCGCCTTGTAGGCACGGAGCTCCGCCGCGTTCGGCAACACGCCATGCACGAGCAGATGCGCGATCTCCTCGAACTCGCAGCGAGTGGCGATCTCCAGAATGTCATAGCCACGATAATGCAGGTCGTTGCCCGTGCGTCCGACGGTGCAGAGCGCGGTGTTGCCGGCGGGCACGCCGGACAGCGCCACCGACTTCTTCGGCTTCGGTCCGGCAGTTGCTTCGGACATCTTGGCTCCTCCGTCTCGCAGATCAAAACAGGCCAGGTTTTCCGGTCTCGAGCGCATCCTTCGGCACGGCAACGGTGAGCCCGGCAAGCTCGTCGGCGCGAAGCCCGGGCAGGCGCTGGACCGCGTCGAGGAACCGCTCCGCCTCCGCACGCGCAAGAATTCCTTCGGTCAGCACGCGGAACTTGCGGACATAGTCGTCCCGCTTCCACGGCGTCGCGCCGAGCGTGTGCGCGTTCGCGACCGCGAGCTCATCGATGATCGTGCTGCCATCCTTCATGGTGATGATGACGCGGCCGCCGAACGCCTTCACCGCCGGATCGTCATCATGATAGCGAGCGGTCCACCGCGGATCCTCGACCGTGCGGACCTTGCGCCAGAGCGCCACGGTGTCGGGACGCCTGGCCCGCTCGGGCGCATAGCTCCGCACGTGATGCCATTCGCCGTCCTGCAGCGCGACGGCGAAGATATACATGATCGAGTGGTCGAGCGTCTCGCGGCTGGCATTCGGGTCGAATTTCTGCGGGTCGTTCGCGCCGGTGCCGATCACGTAATGCGTGTGGTGGCTCGTCTCGATCAGCACGTCGGTGACCGCATCCCAGTCCGTGATCCGCTTGCCCATGCGAAACGCAAGGTCGATCAGTGCCTGGCTCTGATACTCGGCCGAATGCTCCTTCGTGTAGGTGTCGAGGATTGCGCGCTTCGGCTCGCCCGGCGCGGGGAGGGGCACCCGGTACTGCGCGTCCTTGCCGTCGAGCATCCAGGCGATCACGCTGTCCTCGCCCTCGTAGATCGGGCTCGGCGCGCCCTCGCCGCGCATCGCACGATCCACCGCCTCGACCGCGAGCTTGCCCGCATGCGACGGCGCGAACGCCTTCCAGCTGCTGATCTCCCCCTTGCGGCTCTGCCGGGTCGCCGTGGTGACATGCAGCGCCTGCCCAACCGCCTGAGTGATCGTCGCGGTGTCGAGCCCCATCAGCGTGCCGATGCCGGCGGCGGCTGACGGGCCGAGATGCGCGACATGGTCGATCTTGTGCCTGTGCAGGCAGATCGCGCGCACCAGATCCACCTGGATCTCGTATCCGGTGGCGATCCCGCGAACGAGCTCGGCGCCGGATCGATTTTTCTGCTGCGCCACCGCGAGTATCGGCGGAATGTTGTCACCCGGATGACTGTACTCGGCCGCGAGGAACGTGTCGTGATAGTCGAGCTCGCGCACCGCGGTGCCGTTCGCCCAGGCCGCCCACTCGGCATGCACGCGGAGCGTGGAATCGCAGCCGAACACCGTCGCCCCTTCCGGCCGCGGATGCGCGAGCGCCTGCGCGCGCGCGGAGACGACCGGATGCCGGTTGAGGCTCGCCACCGCCACTGCGGCGTTATCGATGATGCGGTTGATGATCATCTCCGTGACCTCGGCCTCGACCGCAACCGGATCGGCGGCAACGGCGGCGATCTTCCAGGCAAGCTGCGCCTCGCGCGGCAGCCGATCCGCTTCCGGATGAACCGTCACGTCATGGACCAGCATCATGCATCTCCCCAGCTTCCGGCGGTTGGCGAAGGTCGGCGGAAATTCAGGGCGCCAGCGCCGAACTCGACGAGCCGCTTCGCCGCCCCGATCGCGGCCAGATAGCGGTTCTGCCCGCGCATCAGCTCGACCTGGCCGCTTTTGCGCAGTCCCCCCTCCAGAGCCGGTAGCTCCGCCGCGACCGCGAGCGTCGGCAACGGCGGGACCGTGTAGGCCGGATCGTGCCGGAAGCGCGGCTCGCGCGTGGTGTTGATCGGCACCAGGATGCGCGAGAGCTCCTGCAGCGCCGCGTTGCGCCGCGCGGCCGGCGCCGTGCCGAGACGCTGCAATGCCTGCTTCAGCGCGCGCGTCGCCTCGCGCGCCGGGGAGAGATCGGCAAGGCCGTGCGATTCCCCCTCGTATCTGTCGATCGTGTCGAGAAATTCGTCGCAGGTCGCGATCCAGTCGAAGGGCAGGATTTCTGCATTCGCGACGCGGAGGACCGAGAGAAGATAGATCTTCATGTCCTTCAGCAGGATGTCGCGATCGGCGATCTCGAGCGTGTCATTCTCGGTGTGCCAGGCGATGTTGGCGCCGCAGCCAGACACGTCGTAGTAGTTCTTCTGCTTCCGCAGCGACTCCGGCATGGTCGAGCTCAGCATGAAGAAGCTCGGCAGGCCGATGTTGTTGAACGAGTAATCGCCGGCCTGCGGCGGACGCATCGTCCTGATCTCGGCATCGGGCACCAGGTCGCGGATCGCCTCGGCGGCGATCTGCGCACTTTCGGTGAAGGCACGTGTCTCGTGATAGCTGGTGGCCCAGCGACAGCCGGGGCTGTCGCAGTTGATCTGCGCAACGCAGTCACGATCGAGCTCCATCGCGAACCTGTCAGTGAACCAGGTCGACCCGGCATAGCGGCCGGTGGAGTGACCGGGCCACCACGCGACCTTCACCGAACGGCGCAACCCGTCGCGGTGCTGCCACAGCACGCGCGCGAGCTCCATCAGCGTCGCATCTCCCGTCGCATTGTCGCCGACGCCGACATCCCAGCTGTCATAATGTCCGTGCACCAGCACGAACTTTTCCGGTTCGACCCTGCCGGGAATGCTGGCGACCGGGATCTTCTGCGGGAACCAGCCTTCGAGCATCTCGGTGCGGATCGTCGCCTCGTCGCCGGACTCGGCAAGCGTCATCAGCGTCCGCCCATCCGGATTGTTGACGGCGACGACGGGGATGTTTGGCTTGCGCGGCAGGTCGGCGAGATCGGGGCTGCCCCAAATCGTCGTGCAGGTGCCCCAGTGGATATCGATGCCGGGATTGACGGCGATCAGCCCGACGCCGCCCCATTCCTCGATCAGCGAGGTCAGCGCCGGATTGCCGAACCCGGACATGATCACGATCCTGCCGGCGACCTTCTCGCGCACTTCCTCGATCGAGCGGATGCTGCCGCCGAACAGCGTGGCGATGTCACGATTGTAGCTGCGCAGCGCCTTCGGATTTGCCTGCAGGCGCACGAGCTCGGCGGTGCGACCCATTGGCACGGAAAGTGCCGAGGAAGGCGGCTTCGCCCGATAGGTCACGCCTCCGGCCTCGACGGATGCCGACAGTGGAACTGAGAGGCAAATCTCCGGCTCGTGCAGCTCGACCGGAACACCGGCGCCGCCGAGACGCTGGGCGATCACGTCGGCGGCGCGGTTCACGTCTTCCGGCCGCCAGCGCGGCATGGTCGCGAAGCTCTCCACCAGCGACCACGGCATGTCCAGGCTGACCGCATCGAGAAAACGCTGCTCGCTCGCGCTGATCGCCACGCCACTCACTCCCGCGATTTATCTCCCGATGTTCGGCCCGTATGGACGGACCGTCAATGCGCCGGCGCCTCGAGATGACACGCGACGAGCCGGCCGGGGACCGTCTCGCGCAACGCCGGCGGCTCGTGCGCGCAGCGCTCGAAAGCGTGCGGACAGCGGGCACGGAAGACACATCCGGTCTCGCCCGCCTGCGCCTGGCTGACGCCGCCCAGGATCGGCAGCGCATCGCGGCGCTGCTGCACCCGCGGAACCGGAACCGCGACCACCAGCGCGCGCGTGTAGGGATGGTGCGGCGTCGCGATCAGCGCAGCAGTCGGACCCTGCTCGACCACGCGGCCGAGATACATCACCAGCGTCCGCTCGCAGACATAGCGGATCAGCGCCAGATCATGGCTGATATAGATCGCCGCCAGGCCAAGCGCATCGCGCGCCTCGCGCAGCAGGTTGAGGATTCCGGCGCGCACCGACACATCCAGCATCGACACGGGCTCGTCGGCAATGATCAGCCGCGGCTCCGGCAGCAGCGCGCGTGCCAGCACCACCCGCTGAAGCTGCCCGCCGGACAGCTCGTGCGGGCGGCGGTCGAGCCACGCGGCCGTGGGCAGCAGCCGGACGCGCGCCATCGCCGCCTCGATCCGGTCGCGATGCTCCGCGCGGGGAACGCCGAAATTGCCGAGCGGTTCGGCGAGCGCGCGACGGATCGTGAAGCGCGGGTTGAAGGCGTCGAACGGATTCTGGAACACGAGCTGCGCGCGCGCGCGGAAGGCGCGCAGCTCGCGCCCACGAACCGCACCGATATCCTTGCCAAGGAAGCGAATGGTGCCGGCGCTGGCTTTCTCGAGCCGCAGCAGAAGCCGCGCGGTCGTCGTCTTGCCGCATCCGGACTCGCCGACGATGCCGACCGCTTCGCCTGCGCCCACGGCAAGGTTCACCTGATGCACCGCCACGACGGTCCCGCCGCGGACGCGGAACGTCTTGCCGAGTCCCTCGCCCGCGATGACCGGAACCGTCCCGCTCACGTCGCGACGCCCGTCCACGTGGCGGGGCGCGCGGCCCGCTCGCGCAGGGCGATCGCTTCCCCGCTGCGCCAGCACGCGGCGAGATGGCCCGGTGCCACCGGC
Organism: uncultured Alphaproteobacteria bacterium; assembly: GCA_963822815.1. GTDB lineage: Bacteria > Pseudomonadota > Alphaproteobacteria > Acetobacterales > Acetobacteraceae > CAWGJC01. Next base: position 213,202 of record CAWGJC010000013.1, on the reverse strand, counting down.
ACGAGCGGCGGATCGGCGTCCCGGCAACGCGGCTCGACGAAGGGACAGCGCGCGGCGAAGCGGCATCCCGCCGGCGGATCAAGCAGCGACGGCGGCGCGCCCTCGATCGGCACCAGTGCCATCGTGTCGCTGCGGATGTCCGGGAATGCGTGGGTCAATCCCATCGTGTAGGGATGGCATGGCGTCTCCAGGATCGCCGCGATGGGGCCCGATTCCACGATCCTGCCGGCATACATCACCGCCGCGCGATCGCAGGCATAGGCGACCACCGCGATGTCGTGCGTGATCAGGATCATCGCCAGCCCGAGATGGAGTTGCAGATCGCGCAGCTCGTCGAGCACCTGGCGCTGCACGATGACATCGAGCGCGGTCACCGGCTCGTCGGCGATGACGAGCGCGGGCTCGAGCGCCAGGGCAAGCGCAATGGACGCGCGCTGCCGCATGCCGCCGCTGAGCTGATGCGGATAGCGCGCGAGCGATGCCGGATCGAGGCCGACCAGCCGCATCAGCGCCCCGGCACGCGCCCGCGCCGCCGCCGGCCGCAATCCGCCGCGTTCGCGCAGCACCTCCCTCAGATGCACGCCGAGCCGCTGCACCGGATCGAGGGCGTTCATCGCGGTCTGGGGCACGAATGCCATGCGCCGCCAGCGTACCTGCCGCCATTCCCGCGCCGAGGCCGTCGTGAGCTCGCGCCCGTCGAAGCGGATGCTGCCGCCGACGATTCGCCCGTTTCCTGGCAGCACGCCCATCAGCGCGCGGCCGAACGTCGACTTGCCACAACCGCTCTCACCGACCAGGCCGACGATGCTGCCTGCCGGCACGTCGAGCACCGCACCGTCGATCGCGCGCACCGTGCCGCCCTCCGTGCGATAATGGACCGTGAGGTCCCGCACCGACAGCAGCGCCGTTCCAGCGGCCGGCCGTGCGTCCATCATTGATCGGCCAGGCGCGGGAACAGCAGCTTCTCCGAGCCGCGCGAGATCAGGAAGCCGGCAAGCACCATCAGCACGATCGCGATACCGGGCGGCACGAACCAGTTCCACGCGCCGAGCCCGAGCGCCTGGTTGGCATAGGCATCCTGCAACATCACGCCCCAGCTGATGGTGTCGGGATCGCCGAAACCGAGAAAGCTTGCGGCGGCCTCGGCGAGGATCGCCCAGCCGATGGCAACGGAGCCGTAGAGCGCGGAAAGCGGCAGCACCTGCGGCAGCACGTGCACGAACATGATGCGCGCGGTCGAGCAGCCGGTCATGCGGGCGGCATCGATCCAGGCGCGCTCGCGGATCGACAGCACCTGGGCGCGGATGACGCGGGCGGTGTTGGGCCAGAGCAGCGCCGCGACGGTCGCGATCACCGTCCGCGTGCCCGGCGTGGTGAGCGCCGCCAGCACGAGCATCGTCGGCAGGAACGGCAGGCCGAGCACGACGTCGGACAGGCGGCTGATCAGCCGATCGACCCAGCCGCCGAGATAGCCCGCGAGCAAGCCGAGCAGCGTACCGATCACCACCACCGCGAGCGCGGCGCTGAGGCCGACCTCGAGCGCGGCGCGCGTGCCGTAGATGAGCTGGCTCAGAATGTCATGCCCGCCCGACGTGGTGCCGAGCCAATGCGCGGACGACAACGGAAGCAGTCGGGCAATCCGCCGCCCATCGCGCAGCAGCGCCCGCGGATCATAGGGCGCCAGCACCGGGGCGAAGCAGGCGAGCACGATGATGGCGGCGTAGATCGCGGCGCCCGCCGCCGCGTAGGGCTCGCGGCGCAGGAAGCTAGTGGCGCGCGCCAACGGCGACCCGCGGATCGAGAAGTGCATAGGCGAGGTCGGCAAGCGTGTTCATCAGCACCAGCATGAAGGCGATCACCAGGAACGCGCCCTGGGCCACGGGATAGTCGGCACCCTGCACCGCCTGCACGAGAACGCGGCCGATGCCCGGCCAGGCGAACACCGTCTCGGTCACCACATTGCCGCCGATGCTGGCGCCGAGGCCGAGCGCGAAGGCGGTGACCACCGGCAGCAGCGCGTTGCGCGCCGCGTGACGCATCACGATGGCCCAGCGCGAGAGACCCTTCATGCGCGCCATCACGATGAACTCCTCGTTGAGGATCTCGAGCATCGTGGCGCGCATCAGCAGCAATGGCAGGCCCTGCAGGAAGATCGTGAGCGTGAGCACCGGAAGGCACAGATGCCACCAGTAATCACCGGACAGCAGCCGGTGCCAGAGCGATCCCATCGGCGCGCCGGGGCTCACCGCCCCGTCGGTCGGAAACCATCCGAGCGAGAAGGCGAACAGCGCGAGCACCAGCATGCCAAGCCAGAATTCCGGGGCCGCGCGCGTCGCGAGCACGGTCGGGATCATCACCGCCTCGGTCGGCGTGCCGCGGCGGAAGGCGAGAAACGCGCCGGTCAGGATGCCGAACAGATAGGCAAGGCAGAGCGAGACGAAGGTGAGGACGATCGAGTTCGGCAGCGCCGCCCAGATGATGCGCGCGACCGGCTCATTCTGCAGGAACGACACGCCGAAATTGCCGTGCAGGAGCTGATCGAGATAGATCAGGTATTGCTGCCACAGCGGCTTGTCGAGGCCGAAGCTGCGCAATAGCGTCGCCCGCATCTCCTCGCTGAAGGTGGGTGAAAGGAAGTTCAGCGTCGGGTCGCCGGGCATCAGCCGGAACATCAGGAAACAGAGGCTCGCCACCACCCACAGCACGAGCACCAGGTGGGAGAGCCGGTCGAGCGCGAAGCGGAACACGCGATCAGGGCATCACTGGAAAGCCGGCGTCGATTCCTTCACCCCCGCCGGATAATGCAGCTTGCCGCCGACGAGAACGAAGCCGGCATCCTTCAGCGTCTTCTGCGCAGCGGCGAGATTGTCATCCGGGATGCGGGCGAGAATTCCCTTGTCATACCACACGCCGAGCGCGGGCGAGATCCACGAATTGGCGGGCTCGGCGGCGCCGCCCCAGGCATCGTCGGCGAGCAACTGGCGATCGACCACGCCCGACAACGCACGGCGGAACGCCCGATTGTCGAAGGGCGGGCGGCGCTCGTTGAAGCCGATGAACTTGAAGCCGATGTCAAGCGCCTCCGAGACCGCGATGTTTGGCGAGGATTTCGGCAGGTCGGTCAGCAATTGCGGATCGCCGGTGTAATCCGCGAGGAAGTTGATCTCGCCGCTCTTCAGTGCGCCGATCGAGGCCGAGATGTTCGGCATGATCCGCATCACCCAGCGGTCGATCCTCGGATGCGACCAGTGATCCGGATTGACCTCGAGATCGATCTCCTGGTTGAGGTTCGCCCGCGTGATGCGGAACGGGCCGGAGCTCACCGGATGCTCCTCCTGCACGCTCTCCGCCGTCTGCGGCTTGTCCTTGAGTCCCTCGAGGATCGGCTGCCACACATGCTTCGGCGCGAGATTGAGCTTGGAAAGCGAGCTCATCAGGAACGCGGCGTCGGGCCGGTGCAGCTTGATCGTGAGCGTCTCGGGGCCGGTGACCTCGACGCCCGCGATGTTGCGCACGAAGGGCTTGTACATCGGCGATTTGTCGCTCTCGCCGGGCGCGGTGAGACTGAACGCCGCGTCCTCGATGGTGACGGGCTGCCCGTCGCTCCACTTCATGCCCTTGCGCAGCGTGACGGTGACGGTCAGCGGATCGGGGCGCTCGACCTTCTCGGCGGCCCAGGGTTTCGGCAGCCCATCCGGCCCGACGCGCATCAGCCGGTCCCACACCAGCTCGGTCGCCCACGAGCCCTGCGCGCCGGGGATGTTGAACGGGTTGAGATTGGTGGGCGGCGACACCGAGTTCAGCACCACCGTCTTCTGCGCCCCGAGCGGACGCAGATTGATCCAGGTCCAGAAGCTCCTGATGCCGATCCCCGACTGCGCCACCATGCTGGCCGGATCCCACACCGTCTTGTTGTATGCCACGATGTTCTTGGGATAGACCTCGAAGGCGTAGGGCTGATCCTGGTTGATCAGCTCCTGCGCCTGGTCGATGAGGGCGCGACGCTTGTCGAGATCGAGCTCCTCGCGCTGCGCCTGCGCCAGCCTGTCGTATTCGGGATTGTTGTAGCCGACGAAATCATACCCGTTCGCCGCGTTGGCGGAGACGAAAAGATTGTAGGTGAGCTCGTCAGGGTCGCTGCGCTCGGGGCGGCCGACCATCACCCAGGTCGTCATGTCCCAGCGTTGGCGCTCGTACCAGACGATCTGGTTGTATTCCTGGCCGGGGAGCGGGCGGACATTCACGGTGAGCCCGAGCTTGCGCCAGGTATCGGCGATGATCTGCGCCGCCTGGTAGGATTGCGGATCGGCCGCCTGCGATTCGGCAATCACCGTCAGCGGCCGGATGGCGTCGCCGGCCTGCTGCGCCAGCGCCGCGCCGCTGGTGAGCAACCCCGTCGCGGCAAGCAGCAACACGCGTTTCATGGGGGCCTCCGAGCCTCTCCTCGCGCGGCATTGAAGCCGGGAAGACCAGCCTCCTTCAAGGCCCGTCTTTCGTGTCCGGGCCAGCCGGTCAGCGACGGGCGAGAACGTCGCCGCAGCAAGCGGGACGGATTAGATCGGCCGCGCGGGCGTGAGCAGGTCGGCCTTCATCTCCGCCGGGCTGCTGATCCCAAGCAGCGCGAGATTGCGATCGACTTCCTCCGCCAGCAGCGTCGCCGCATGCCGCACACCCGCCTCGCCGCCGATCGCCGCGGCGTAGAGGAACGGGCGGCCGACCCAGACGAAATGCGCGCCGAGCGCCAGCGCCTTCAGCACGTCGGTGCCGCGGCGGATGCCGCCATCGATCATCACCGTCATGCCCGCCGCCTGCGGCACCACCGCCGGGAGCGCGTGCAGCGGGGCCATGCTACCGTCGAGCTGCCGCCCGCCGTGATTGGAGAGCACGACGCCGTTCACGCCGTGCTCGCGCGCGAGCCGCGCATCCTCCGCGGCGAGGATGCCCTTCAGCACGAACGTCCCCGGCCAGTGGCGACGGATCAGCGCGACATGCTCCCAGGCGAGCCCTGCCCGGGCGCCGGTCTGGCGCACCGCTTCGCGCGAGAGGATCGGCGGCCCGCGCTTGGCGTCGAGATTCTCGAAATGCGGCATGCCGGTGCCGAGCAGCGTGCGCGCCGCGGTGCCGAACAGCCAGCGCGGCCGCGTGATGCCGTCGCAGGCAAGCCGCAGGCTCGGCCGCAGCGGCAGGCTGAAGCCGTTGCGGACGTTGTTCTCGCGATTGCCGGGCACCGGCAGATCGACGGTGAGGACGAAGGTGCCGAAGCCGGCGCGTCCGGCGCGGTCGACCTGCGCCAGGATGCGGTCGTCGTCGCCCGGCAGATAGGCCTGGAACCACGCCTCCGGATTGGCACGCGCGATCTCCTCCATCGGCATCAATGCCGACGCGCTGAGGACGTACGGAATTCCCGATGCCGCGGCGCCGCGCGCGAGCGCCTCGTCGCCGCGATGGGCGACGAGCGCGCTCGCGCCCATTGGCGGAATGCCGAACGGCGCGGCGTAGCGGCGGCCGAAGAGTTCGGTCTCCGTGCTCCTGATTTCGGCATCGATCAGCGCCCGCGGGATGAAGCGATAGTCACCGAACGCGGCGCGATTGCCGATCAGTGAGGTGTTGGTCTCCGCGCCGCCCGAGATGAAGCCGAAGATCGGCCGCGGCAGATGGCGGCGCGCCACGGGCTCGAAATCCTCGAGCGCGAGGATGCGGCCGAGCCGTCCGGAAATCGTTCGCGGCTCCGACCAGGACGAGGCGGACCGCACGGTCACGCCCCCCGCCGCCACCGAACGCCCTTCGAGCTCCTGTCGCGTGCCCGCCATGCGAATGATTCCGTTCCCGATCACCGGATTCTGGAGCCAGTCCGCGGGTGCTCGTCAAGCCGCACGCTTGACGCGGCCCTGTCCCGATCGCAGTGTCGCGGCGATCATGAGGTGCCGGGGGCGATGAGTCTTCGTTTCGGCGTCGTCGGCACTGCGTTCTGGGCGCGCGACGTGCACCTTCCCGGCCTGCTGCGGGCACCGGATGCGCGCGTTGTCGGCATCTGGGGACGCACGCCGGGAACGGCGCAGGCGATTGCCGCCGAGCACGACATAAGGGCATTCCCGCGCTTCGAGGATCTGCTCGGCGAGGTCGATGCGGTCGCCATGGCGGTGCCGCCGAAGGCGCAGGAGGAACTCGGGCTTGCCGCCGCCGAGGCAGGCAAGCATCTCATTCTCGAGAAGCCGCTGGCGATGCGGCCGGAAGCAGCGGACGCGATCGCCGATGCCATGGCGGCGCGGCAGCGTGCGGGGCTCGTGTTCTTCACCCGGCGCTTCCTGCCGGAAATCGCGGCGTCGATCGCGGCGGAGCGCGACCACCCCTGGACGCGCGCAACCGTCCGGGCGCACGGCGCGGCGCTGGCGGCCGAATTCTCCCTATGCGGCCTCGATCTGGCGCCAGGCACCGGGGGCCGCGCTGTGGGACATCGGACCGCATGTCCTCTCCATGCTGCTGCCGATGCTCGGCCCTGTCGAGCAGGTGGACACGGAAAGCGAGCGCGACGGCGTCACGCGATTCTCCACGAGGCATCGCGGCGGCGCGGTCGCCGACATCTCCGTGTCGCTGCGGGCCACGCCGGAGGAGGCCGGGAATGTCTATCATTTCCAATCGGCAACGCGGGAATTCCGCCTGCCCGAGCCGCCGGGCCATCGTCGCGACGCGTTCACGCGCGCGGCCGAGGCGCTGATCACGCTGGCGGAAGCGGGCAGGACCGAGCACGAATGCGATGTGCGCTTCGGGGCGGCGGTCACGCGCATCCTGGCGGATGCCGAGGCGAGCGCACGCGCCAAACCGTAGGCTTCGATGAGCGTTGGTATCACCCCGCCCCGGCGAGCGCCCGCATTCGCACCTCGTCCGCGGCGAAATCCGCGGCCGGCCCCGACCAGACGATCCTGCCGTCATCCATCACGCAGGCACGCTGCGCGATCGCGACCGCGGCACGCACATTCTGCTCGACCAGCAGGACGGTGATGCCCGCGTCCCGCATGGCGCCCACGGTTCGGAACACGTCGCGCACGACCATCGGCGCCAGCCCCTGGCTCGGCTCGTCGAGCAGCAGCAGGCGCGGACTGACGAGCAGCGCCCGGGCGATCGCCAGCATCTCCTGCTCACCGCCCGAGAGCGTGCGCGCCCAGGCCGCGCGGCGCTCGAACAGACGCGGGAAAAGATCGTAGACGCGCGCGATGCTCCAGCCACCCTGCCGCGGCGTCACCGGAACGAGCAGGTTCTCCTCGACGGTGAGGCCGCCGAAGACGCGGCGCCCCTCCGGCACGTAGCCGACACCCATCGCGGCGATCCGGTGCGGCGCGCGCCGCGTCACATCCTGGCCGAACAGCGTGATCCGGCCGGTGCGCACACGCGTCAGTCCCATGATGCTGCGCAGCGTCGTCGTCTTGCCGGCGCCGTTGCGGCCGAGCAGTGCAATGATCTCGCCCGGTTCGGCGCCGAACGTCACATCGCGCAGGATATGGCTCTTGCCGTAATACGTGTTCACCGCGTCGAGCGAGAGAATCGCGCTCACCGGATGCAAGCGGGAAGCCCCTCCCAAACCTCCGCCGGGTCGAGCGGCCGCGGCAGCAGCGCCTGCTCCCGCATGAAGCGCAGCGCCAGGCCGATCGCCGGGGCGAGCGCGTCACGCCCGAACGGCAGCGCGTCCCGCTTCGCCGCATCGGCGGGTCGGGCGGCATCGAACAACCGCACCAGCTCAGCAACGAGGTCCGGGCGCGTGTCGGCGAGGCGTCGCTGCACCACGACGAGATGATTGACCGGCATGAATCCGTGGCGCTGCCGGAATCGCTCGGCGGCGACTGTGGGATCGGGGAACACGGTTCGCAAGCCGGGATCATCGGGCACGTCGTTGCCGACGATCGCCGCGTCGAGCGCCCCGTCGCGCAGCATGGATATCATGTCGGCGCCAGCGGACGCGCGCTCGCTCCAGGGCGGATCGGCGTATTCGGCGACATGCGCGCCCTCGAACGTGACCCAGTGCATCGCGTCGGCGGCGAGACCGAACTCGTCCGCGAGGATGCCCCGCAGCCACATGCCAGTGGTCTGGCTGTAGGCGCGCACGCCGACGCGCTTGCCCGCGAGCGCCGCCGGGCCGGCGAGATCGGAATCCGCGCGGCACAGCAGTGCGCGCTCCTGGAATCGCGCCGCCATGGTGACGGGAAGCAGGACAAGCTTCTTGCCGTAGGCCTTCGCCATCAGGAAGGTCGCAATCGCCATCTCGGAAACGTCGAAGGCGCACTCGCGCACCATCGGCGCGAAGGCGCGGCTGATCACGGGAATGTCGGCGCGGTCGAGGCGCAGCAGCGGCGAGTTGCCGAGCGACGAGACGATGCGGATAACGCCCGAGTGCCGCACGCAGGATGGTCGCGCTCATGCCGCGGGTTCGTCGTTTCCGCTGCGCGTCGCGTCCGCAGGTTCGGGCAGCGGCGGCGTGCCGTGCGTGTGGAAGCTCGCGATCGTCTGCAGGCCCCAGGCCTGGCCCTTCCGGCGCTCCGCCTCGCTCCAGCGGATCGGCTTCCAGTCGGGCGCGAGCACGAGTCGCGCGCCGGCATTCGCGACCTCGACGCGGTTGCCGCCGGGCTCGTAGACGTAAAGGAAGAAGGTCTGCTGCACCGCGTGCTTGTGCGGCCCGGTCTCGATATGGACGCCGTTCTCGAGGAAGATGTCGGCCGCGCGCAGGATTTCCTCGCGGCTGTCGAGCGCGTAGGTGACGTGATGGAACCGGCCCGGCACGCCATGCGCCTCGCGCGTGTAGGCGAAATCGTAGCTCTTGTTGGTGCAGGTCATCCACATGCCGGCCTCGGTGCCGTCATCGAGCACGATCTGCTCGGTGAGGCGGAAGCCGAGCGTCGCCTCGAAGAAGCGGCGATTGGCGGCGATGTCGACGGCGAGGCAGTTGAAATGATCGAGCCGGCGCACGTTCGCGCCGCGCGCGGGGAAGCGCTGCGCCTGGTTCTTGAGCGCCGGCCGCAGCGCCTCGGGCGCCTGATACCACTCGGTCTCGTAATAGAGCTCGAGCATGTGCCCGTCGGGGTCACGGAAGCGATAGGCCGGGCCATGCCCGAACGCGCCCTCGTGCCAGCCGATGCCCTGCCCGCTCGCCTCCAGCGCCTCGACGCGACGTGCCAGGGCCCGCGGACTGCGCGCGCGAAACGCGGCATGCCCCAGCCCCGAAGTGTGCGAGCCGGTGAGCTGCAGCGAGGTGCGCTCGTAATCGTCCCAGCCGCGCAGGAACACCGATGAGCCGCGCCGTCCGCTCTCGGTCATGCCCATCACGTCGACGAAGAAGCGCAGACTCTCGTCCGGCTTCGGGGTCAGCAGCTCGAGATGGCCGAGATGCGCCACGTCCATGATCGGCTCGTCGTCCATGGCAGCGTCCTCCCGGCGGCAATTATCGGGCCTGATGCCCAGACGCGGCAAGCCGGGCTCCACACACGGTGAATTTATGGCTTGACGCGCGCGGCATCTGCGCTTGGATCGCGGGAACGGCGGGAGGAAGCGCAGCCATGGATCTGGCGCCGGCAGGGACGGATTCCGCCGGGCTGGAGCGGCCGTCTCGCGCCGCCTCCGGCAATGCCGCGTTCGGCAGCGATGCGGTGGCGGAGGCGCTGCGGACGCTCGGCATCCCCTATATCGCGCTCAATCCCGGCGCGAGCTATCGCGGCCTGCACGACAGCCTGGTCAATCATCTCGGCAATGAGCGCCCGCAGATGCTGCTCTGTCTGCACGAGGAGCACGCGGTCGCCCTGGCGCAGGGCTGGGCCAAGGTGACCGGGCGCGCGCTCGCCGCCGCGGTGCATTCCAATGTCGGCCTGTTCCACGCCACGATGGCGATCTTCAACGCCTGGTGCGACCGCATGCCGGTGCTGATCATCGGCGCGACGGGCCCGGTCGATGCAGCGCAGCGCCGCCCGTGGATCGACTGGATCCACACCGCGCGGGACCAGGGCGCGATCATCCGCAATTTCGTCAAGTGGGACGACCAGCCCGCCTCGCCGGCGGCGGCGCGCGAGGCGCTGCTGCGCGCCGCCTGGCTCGCGGAGACGGCGCCCGCCGCGCCTGTCTATGTCAATCTCGACGCGGCGATGCAGGAAGCGCCGCTCGACGAGCCGCTGCCCCCGCTCGACGCCGCGCGGTTCATGCCGAAGGTGGCCGCCGAGCTCGCGCCCGGGCTCGCGGCGCGGGCGGTCGCGCTACTGCGGGAAGCGAAGCGGCCAGTGATCCTGATGGGCCGCGTGTCGCGCAGCGAAGCCGCGTGGCAGACGCGCGTCGCGCTGGCGGAGGCGCTGCAGGCGCGCGTGGCGACCGATCTCAAGCTCGGTGCCGCTTTCCCGACGGATCATCCGCTGCATGCGGGCGCGCCCGGCGTTTTTGCGGTGCCCGAAACCGCAAGGGCGATCGCGGGGGCGGATGCGGTGCTGAGCCTCGACTGGGTCGATCTCGCCGGCACGCTGCGCGCGGCATGCGGCACTGCACCAAGCGGCGCGCGGGTCATCCAGGTCTCGCTCGACCACCATCTGCACAATGGCTGGAGCATGGACCATCAGGGCCTGCCGCCGGTCGATCTCTTCCTCGCCGCCGATCCAGACGCGGCGGCGGCGGCGATGCTCGCCGTGCTGCGGCCGGATGGCGCGGCGCCGGAACCGCCGCCGCGCGCAGCGGCGCCGCATTTCGCCGCGGAAAGCGGACCGATCACGGTGCCGCAGATGGCGCGCGCGCTGCGTGCGGCAACCGGCGATCGCGCCGTCTCGCTGCTGCATCTGCCGCTTTCCTGGGACGGCGCGCTGTGGCCGTTCCGCCATCCGCTCGATTTCCTCGGCGGCGATGGTGGCGGCGGCATCGGCGGCGGTCCGGGCATCTCGGTCGGCGCCGCGCTGGCGCTGCGCGGCTCGGGACGGCTGCCGGTCTCGATCTGCGGCGACGGCGATTTCCTGATGGGCGCGACCGCGCTCTGGACCGCTTCGCATTACCGCATTCCGCTGCTGCTCGTCGTCGCCAACAATCAGAGCTTCTTCAACGACGAGGTGCATCAGGAGCGGATGGCGCGCATGCGCGGCCGGCCGGTCGAGAACAAATGGATCGGCCAGCGCATGACCGACCCAGAAATCGACCTCGCCGGGATCGCGCGCGCGCAGGGCGCCGCGGGATTCGGCCCGCTCCGTGACGCCGCCGAGCTGGAAGGCGCCTTCCGCCGACGCGATCGCAGCGGTCGAGGCCGGTGCGGTGGCGGTGGTCGATGTGCGCGTCGCGCCGGGCTATACGCCGGCGATGGCCTTGGCGCTCACGCGCGAGAGCAAGGAATGATACCAGCGGTCACTCTTCATGGCCGTTGGTATTGCGCGCGGGTTGGTGGGCGGCGCGCGCAAGATCAAAGAGCAACGGGCACGCACGACGAAGCGCGCCCGCGCAAACGGAGAGGAAACGTGATGCGCAAGCTTGCGCTGCTGATGCTGCTGTCCACCACGATCGCCGGCGGCGCGCAGGCGGAAACGCTGAAGGTCGCGGTTGGCCAGAAGGGCAACTGGGACACCTCGATCATGGACTATGGAATCAGGCAGGGCTTCTTCAGGCAGGAAGGACTCGACATCGACGAGATCTACACGCCCGGCGGCGCGCCCACGCTGCAGGCGGTGATTTCCGGCAGCGTCGATATCGGGATCGGCACCGGCCTGCTCGGCACGCTCGGCGCCTATGCGAAGGGCGCGCCGGTGCGCGTGATCCAGGCGGAAACCACCGGGGCCGCCGATCTCTTCTGGTACGCGCGGCCGGAATCGAACATCCACGGCCTCAAGGACACCGGCGGCAAGACGATCGGCTTTTCCGAGCCCGGCTCCTCCACCGATCTCGTGCTGCGCGCGCTGCTGCGCGCCGCCGGCGTCAGCAATGCGCGACCGGTGCCGACGGGGGGCATTCCGGCAACGCTCACCCAGGTGATGTCGGGCCAGATCGATGTCGGCTGGTCGGTGCCGCCGGCCAGCCTGCAATCGGTGCAGGACGGCAAGCTCGTCATCGTGGCGCACGGCAATGACGCCCCGGAGATCAGGGGCGAGACGATCCGCGTCAACGTCGCCAACGCCAACTCGCTCAAGACCAAGCGCGACGCGATGCAGAAATGGGGTCGCGCCTACGTCAAGTCGCTCGATTGGGCCTTCAGCGATCCAAAGGCGATCGACTATTTCGCCGAGGGCATGAAGGTGCCGCATACGCTGGCGCAATCCGCGCGCGAGCAGTTCTACCCGAAGGCGGCGATGGCACCGTTCACGATCGGCGATGAGGCCGCCGTCCTGCAGCAGGCCTATGACTTCAAGTTCACCCCGCGCAGGATGACGCCGCAGGACGTCGCCGGCATGATTGATTTCCTCGGCAAGCCCGCGCAGCCATAGGATGCGGCGGCTTGCCGCGCCGCTCTTCGGCCTCGCCTGCGTCCTGCTCGCACTCGCGATCTGGCAGCTCCTGGTCGATGCCGGCGCGCTCAGCCCGTTCGCCGCGCCGCCGCCGCTCGACATCGCCGCGAGTTTTCCGTCGCTGATCGGCGACGAAGGCCTGCCCGCCGCCTTCGTGCAGACCTTCGCGGAAACGTTTGCCGCCGCGGCGTTGGCGACAGTGATCGGCATCCCCTTCGGCTGGTGGCTGCACCACTCGCGGCTGGCCGCGCGCGCCTATGAGAGCTGGATCGCCGGGATCGCCGCCGCCCCGCTCGTGCTGCTCTATCCGCTGTTCCTCGTCGCCTTCGGACGTAACGCGGTCACCATCGTCGCCATGGGATTTCTCGGCGCGCTGCCGCCGCTCGTGCTGAAGACGAAGGAGGGGCTCGACGGCACGCGCCGCGTGCTGATCGATGTCGGACGCAGCCTGCGTCTCTCGCCGGCCCGGCAGTTCGGCATGATCATGCTACCCGCCGCCGCGCCGGTGATCGGCACCGGGCTGCGGCTCGGCCTCACCTTCGCGTTGATCAACGTGGTGGGCATCGAGTTTCTGATCAATTTCGGCGGCATGGGCGCGGTGATCGCGGCGCTCGGCGACCGCTTCGAGCTGCCGAAGATGTTCGGCGCGATCGCTTTCGTGGTGCTGACCAGTGTCGCCTTCTTCGCGCTGACCCGACGGCTCGAGCGATGGCTGACGCGCACATAGCCTCGGCCGCCGCGCCGCGGCGCGCGCTGACGCCCGCCCGCGTGCAGATCGCGACACTGCTCGGCCTCTGGGCCGCGTGGGAGATCATCGCGCAATCCGGCCTCGTCTGGCGCGGCGCCGTGCCCTCGTCCTTCACGATCCTCCGCGCGCTTGCCGCGATGCTGGCGAGTGCGAGCTTCTACCACCATCTCGGCGTCACCCTCGCCGAAGTCGCCGCTGCGGTCGCGATCGGCGGCGTGCTCGGGCTTGCCGCCGGCCTCATGCTGGGCGCAAGCGCGTTTCTCGGCCGGGCGCTCGAGCCCTATGTGCACTATCTTGCACCCACGCCGAAGATCGTATTCCTTCCGGTCATCATGCTGCTCGCCGGCGTCGGGCCGGGGTCGAAAGTGGCGCTCGGCGCGCTCTCCTGCTTCTTTCCGATGGCGATGAGCGTCGCTGCCGGGGTGCGCGGCATCGATCCGGTGCTGCTCCGTGTCGGCCGCAGCTTCAATCTCTCCACCGCGCAGATGCTGCGCAAGATCGTCCTCCCGGCCCTGCTGCCGCCACTGGTCATCGGACTGCGGCTGTCCCTTGGCCTCGCTCTGGTCGGCTGCCTGCTCGCCGAGGTGAAGCTGTCCAGTGCCGGACTCGGCTTTCTCGCCATGCAGGACTACAACCAGCTCGACATTCCCGCGACCTATGCCGTGCTGCTCGTCGTCTTCGTCCTCGCGGCACTCGGCAATGCCGGCCTCGGACATCTCGCGCGCCATGCCCGCGCGCGCTGAATGCGCCACCGCGCGTCCCGCGCTCGCAATCGAGGAGGTGACCAAGCGCTACGGCGCCGTCACCGCGGTCGATCACGTGTCCTTCGATGTCGCGCCGGGCGAGTTCGTCTCCATTGTCGGCCCGTCCGGCTGCGGCAAGTCGACGCTGTTCCACATCATCGGCGGACTGACCGGCGCTCGATGACGGCCGCGTCGCGGTCGATGGCGAGACGCTGCGCGGACCGCACGGATCCATCGGCATGGTGTTCCAGGAGGAATCGACGTTTCCCTGGCGTAGCGTCCAGGACAATGTCGCGTTTCCGCTGGAAGTGACCGGCATCGGGCGCAAGGAGCGGCTCGAGCGAGCGCGCCACTACGTGGCCCTTGTCGGCCTCGCCGGGTTCGAGCGGCACTACCCGTCGGAGCTCTCGGGCGGCATGCGCCAGCGCGTGGCGATCGCCCGCACGCTCGCGAGCCAGCCTCAAATCCTGCTGATGGACGAGCCGTTCGGCGCGCTCGATGAGCAGACGCGCCTGCTGGTCGGCGACAAGGTGCTGCAGATCCAGCAATCGCTCGCGCAGACCACGCTCCTGATCACGCATAGCCTGAGCGAGGCGGTGCAGCTCTCCGATCGCGTGGTGCTGATGACCTATCGGCCCGGCCGGGTGAAGCGCATCGTGCCGATCGCGCTGCCGCGTCCGCGCAGCGCGGATGTCGTCGGCAGCCCGGAATTCGGCCGCATCGTCGCCGCGCTCTGGAACGATTTGCGCGACGAGGCAAGCCGCGGCATGCGCGAGGCCGAAGCCCCGCCGCCGCGGTAATCCCCACTACTGCACCTTGCTGCCGTCCGGCTTGTACTGCTTCAGGAAGGCGATCACGTCGTTGATCTTCGTGGTGTCGCCGTGGAAGCCCGGGAAGATCATCTTGGTGCCGGGCACCACCTTCTGCGGATCGGCGAGGTATTTCTGCAGCTCGTCCTCGGTCCAGGTGATGCCGGACTTCTCGTTCGCGCTGGAATACTGAAACCCGGGATAGGTGCCGGCCTTCCGGCCGACCACGCCGTTCAGCACCGGCCCGACCGCGTTCTTCGCGCCCGGCCCGATCTGGTGGCAGGCGCGGCAGATCAGGAAATCCTTCTCGCCCGCCGCCGCATTTCCGGCATTCTGGGCATGGGCGGGAAGCCAGGTGAAGGCAGCAAGAGCGAATGCAAGCACCGCGCCGGCGTGACGCATGATGTTTCCCCCTTTGCACGAAGCCGAGCGGCGCTCCGTCGATTAAGTCAGCGGGGAAATCTTCCCTCCGGCCGGAGCGCTGTCAACGTCGCCGGCGAAACGGGCGCGTCAAAGCGCCTGCTTTTCCTGCTCCGGCCACTCGCAGTGATAGCGCACGACGCGCAGGTCGGGATGCTCCCCCGCCCATTGCGCGATATAGGGCTGCGCCTGCATGACGCAGGATCGCAGCGTCGCCAATTCCCAGTCGAACAGCAGATGCTGGTCCCGGCAAGAAATCGGTTGCATCAGCGAGCAGACCGTCACGATCAGGTCGATCATCGGAGCCTCCGATAGAACGATTGCGATCAGGCAGGCAACAAAATCTCGCCCTTGCCGAGCGCCGCCATGTCGCCCACCAGGCGGCGGCCGATCCCGCGCAGGAGGGCGGCGGCGCGGGCGCTTTCGGACTCGAGCCTCCGCGCGAACAGGCGCGGGAAGACCGGCGCCGGCGCCCCCGCTTCGCGGAACGTGGGCAACGGCGAAAGCGCATTGCCGAACACCAGGGTGCCGCGCCGCATCAGGATGCCCGCATCGGCGCCAGCACCGCCGCAGGCGATGAGCGTCCCGGCGATCATCCGGCTGCCGGCGCAGGCGCCCGCGCTTCCTTCGACGAGGATCACGCCGCGGCGCATGCGATCGGCCGCGCGCGCGCCGGCATTGCCGCGCACAACGACCAGGCCGCCCGCCATCCCGGCGCGTTCCCCCGGGAGCGGAGCGGCGAGAAACGACCCGGCATCGCCGGCGATCTCGATGCGGCCGCCGCGCATGCCCGAGGCGGCGAACGGTCCGGCATCGCCGCTGACGGAGAGCGCGCCGCCCCGCAGGCCGCGCCCCGCCCGCGCACCCA
This sequence comes from uncultured Alphaproteobacteria bacterium, assembly GCA_963822815.1. Taxonomy (GTDB): domain Bacteria; phylum Pseudomonadota; class Alphaproteobacteria; order Acetobacterales; family Acetobacteraceae; genus CAWGJC01. Next base: position 197,174 of record CAWGJC010000013.1, on the reverse strand, counting down.
CCGTGCCGTTTACCCGGACCGCGCCGCGCGTCATGCCGGTGCCGACGCCGTCGAAGCGCGCGGAGCCACCTTCGATCACGATCTCGTCGGCACTACCATCCGTGATGCCGAACAGGTCGCCGACCACGAGCTTCGCGCGCGTGGTGCCGATCGCGAGCCGCTCGATCGCACCGCGGTCGAGCCCCGCCAGCCCGTCCGGCGTCAGCCCCGAAAGATCGACGCGCTGGTCCGGCGCCGCGCGCAGCGTGAAGATCACAGCAATTCCCGCAGATGGAAGTGATGCCGGCCCAGCTTGCCGCCGTAGTTCCCGACGGTGATGCGCGCCGCGCCGTGCTCCGGGCCGAGCGAAGCGGCGGCAGCGAGCCCGGCGCGCATCGCATTCGCGACCGCATCAGGCGTCAACCCGTCGATCACAATTTCGAGAACAGAGGTGATGTCCGGGTCGAGCGCGGAGTTGACGTTGCCGCGCAGGGTCGGGCAGAAAACGTGGTTGGTGGAGGCGGGCAGCGCCTTGTATTTCGAGCCGACCTTGGAGCCGGAGCGGACGATCCCGCCGGGAAACGGCGCGACCACATCGGGCACCGCCTCGATCGCCGCCGCCGCCGCTTCCGCCGCACGCAACGTCGCCTCCGCACTGCGACCAAGCAGGATCAGGTTGCCGCCGCCGACCGCGCCCTTGGTCAGCCCGGTCGTCGCCTGGCAGACGAACTCGCCATCCATCACCGGCACGCGCCAGTAGCGCTGCCCGCCGATGCGCTTCGAGATCTGCCAGCCATCGCCGAAATAGCGCAGTGCATCCCCGAGCTTCAGCGTCTCGGCGCCGTCGAGCCCGGCATAGCAGGCGGAGCCGGGGCTGGTCAGCACGCATTGGCCGACACGGTTCTGCAGCTGCTTCTGCAATTCGCCGGTGGAGCCCGCAAACAGCAGAACGCGGATGCCGGGGCGCCCGTCCGGCGTGTGCTCGGGCAACATCTCCGCATCGATGCCGGCCTCGACGCCGCAGGCGATGATCGAGGTGGCAAACCCCGTCATCGCGGTTGCGGCCCGGCGCGCCCAGTGCATCGTCTCGGCGGTGATGACGAGCGCGGTCGCGCGCATGTCGAACGCCTCGGCGAAATCGTCATCCACCGCGACGCCGTTGCGGCTCAGGCCCGGCACGGCACCACCTCGAAGGCCGCATCCGCGGGAACGTCATAGGCGGTGTGCGGAATGCCGTAGGTCTCGTCGTACCACGCGGACAACCGGCGATCGATCGCGGCATCGTAGCCCGGCGCGACGTTGAGCACCCGCCCCTGGCGCGGTTCGGAGACCATGCCGTCGCGGGCGATCAGCGCGCCGTCCTTGAACACGAGCCGCGCGTTGCGGAACGTCGCCGGTTCCGGCTCCGGGCGATAGACGGCGATGTCGGCGCGCGCGCCGGGCGCGAGATGGCCGCGATCGGCAAGACCGAGCAGGCGCGCGGGTGCGGCGCGCGTCATGATCGCGATCTCGTTCCAATCATATTCGCGGGTGATCGAGGCAAGCGTGGTGCAGCCGAGCGCCGCCTCCGGCAGCGTCGCCAGCCATTGCGCGCGATAGTCACGCCGCATCAGCAGCGCGAAGAGATCGGGATAGGCGGTGAACGGGGCGCCGTTCGGATGGTCGGTGGTGAAGAAGGTGCGCCAGGGATCGGCCAGCAGCAGGAAGAGTTCGAGTCCGGCGGCGAACTGCACAGCGTTGAAGAAATCCGTGCGACGATAGTTGTACGGCACGATGCCGCCGCCATTGCCCTCGCTCTCGATGATGATCGCCTTGCGTGGCCGCCCGGCATTGCGGGCGCCGAACTGGCGCAGCACGTCGGAGGAGATGGTGACGGTCTGGCCGAACATCACCTGGCCGATATCGGCGGTGATGTTCGCGTTCGCGTTCACCGCCTCGGCGAGCGCCGGCGCCGCCGAGGAGAAGCCGCGCGGGCCGTCCGTGCCATAGGCGTAGAACTGCAGATGCGCCAGATGCAGCCGGCGTCCCTCGGCCGCCGCGATGGTGGCGAGCGCGGTGTCGACATTGCCGGGAATGCCGAGATTGTTGCAGTGGAGATGCACGGGATGCGCGAGGCCGAGCCGGTCGGCCGTCGCCTGCATGGTGCGGATGATCGCGCGCGAGGTGATGCCGGTGTCCGGCACCTCGTCATCGAGCCCGAAGCTCCGCGCGTTCGCCTTGAACGCGGCGGCGCCGCCGGGATTGATGACTTTCAGTCCGAGCCCGTGCGCACCGGCGAGCCGGCGCCCGGCGTAATCGGCGATCGCGCTTTCGCCTTCGCGGTCCCGCATCAGCCGAAGCAGATAGGGCTCATTGCCGAGCACGGTGAGGATGGCGGTGTCGATATACGGAATCGCGCGCAGCTCGGCATGCGCCTGCGACGGCGACCTCGGGCGAGATCGCCGGCTCGACGACAGAGGTGAAGCCCATCGCCGCATAGAGCCGCCCGATCATCCGGGATGTCGGTTCCGGCGGATCGTCGCAGTTCGGGCAGCAGCAGCCGCGCGGTGTTCACGTTGGCGCCGGCGATATGGGAGTGGATGTCGATGCCGCCGGCGAGCACGATCGCGCCATCGAGCTGCCGCGTGGCATCGGGCGTGCGGCCCTGCGGCGGCGCGACGATGCGGCCGTCCTCGAACCAGAGATCGCCGATCGCGTCGCGGCTGTTGGCGGGATCGACGACGCGCCCCCCGGCAAGGCGCGTCAGCATGGTGCGACCCGGGCGGCAATGTCGCGCAGGATCGCCGCCGTGGTTGCGGCACCGGATGCCTGGCTCGCCGCCGCGATGCGCGAGCGCGCCGAGCTCGGGCGCATGCAGCAGCGCGGCGTGATCGCGGCCCGGTGTGCCGACCGCGATCTGCACATGCGGCGTGAAGTCGAGCGCGGATCCGGCCAGCACGATGCTGGGCGGTCCGGGCGGCCAGGGGGGCGCATGATCGGCGATCCAGAGCACGGCGTCCGCTTCGCCCGAGGATACCAGCCGCGCCGCGTCGAAGCGCCAGGGATCGTGCAGCACCGCATCCCCGGCGAAGCCGAACCGCGTCGGGAACCCGGCGCTCCAGGTGCAGGCCTGCGCGACGCCGTCGGCATTGCCGGCGAGCGCGAGCGGCAATCCGGCGCAGCGCGTCGTCGCGTTGCAGGCCTCGATCAGCCCGAGCAGCATCTCGGTCTCGAGCGGGTCGAGCATCGCGGGCGACCAGACCACCACGCCGTAGCGCGCCGCCTTCAGCGCGGCGGCGCAGGCTTCCAATTCCGCCGACGCGCCGCCGGGCGCCACGCGATGGCCGTTCACGAATGCGCGCAGCACCGCGAGCCGCGCGCGCAACGCGGCGGCGTCGCCCCCGATCGTCTGCGCCAGCGCCCGCGGGCGCCGGTTCGTCGCCCGGGCAGAGCCGGATGACGCGGCGCGCGGTGTCGGGGGACAGCGTTGGCGGACGCTCCGGGCGAAGATGCTGCCAGATATCGGGCCAGGCTTCCGCAAGCCCCGGTCCGACGAGAAGCAGGAGATCGGCCCGGGCGTGCGCCTCGGGCGGTGTGGTCAGCAGGGCCGTCACGCCGATCATCGCGTCGCGCAGGCCGATCAGCGCCGCGCCCGCTGCATGGTCGATCGCGGCGCCGATGCGCCGGGCGAGCGCGACGGCCGCTTCCGCGCCGGCCGCATCCGTCCCCATGCCGGCGATCACCGGCATGCGGCTCTCGCTCAGGATGCGCGCGGCCTCCCCGATCGCCACGCCGCGCGCGACGGCGCTGCCGCGGATCCACCGCATCCGCCATCATCTCAGGTGTCGTATTTGATGTAGGCGAAGCGCTGGTCGGCCTCCGGCGTGCCCTCCAGCGCGCCGCCCTCCTCCTTGCCCGGCTGCCAGGACACCACTTCCTCGATCTTCTTGGCGAGCGCGAAATCCTTGCCCGTGATGCCCTTCGCGGTGTGCGTCATCAGCCGCACCTCGACCCAGGCGTAGGACGCGGTGATATCGGGATGATGCCAGGCGGCTTCCGCCAGGTGGCCCACCGCGTTGATCACCATCAGCGTCGACTTCCACGAATGCGTGCGGAACCGTCGGCGAATCCAGCCGCCCTCGAACCGCCAATGCGGCAGTTCCGTTCGCAGCGTCTCCTCGATTTCCGCGTCGGTGAAGACGCGCTCCGTGCGCGCGGCCATCCCGCGATCCTTTTCCGCGTCGGACGTTTCCCTGCAGGCATGTTGCCCAGGCGTCCCGACATGGTGGAACATGCGTCATGCCCGACGCAAGGTGGAAGGCGGGATGCGCGCTGACGTGACGGCGCAGGTCCGGGTGAGCACCAGCGCGCGGCTGCATCTGGGCTTTCTCGATCTCAATTTCGGACTAGCGCGTCGTTTCGCGAGCATCGGCCTCGCGCTCGACGCGCCGCGCACGATCGTGACCGTGCGCCGCGCCGCCGCGATCTCCGTCACCGGGCCGGAACAGACGCGCGCGATGCGGCACCTGGCGGCGCTCACCCGTCATCTCGGCGTGTCGGACGGGCTCGCGCTCGCGATCGATCAGGCGATCCCTGCGCATGCCGGGCTCGGCTCGGGCACGCAGCTCGCGCTGGCGATCGGCGCCGCGCTCCGCCGCCTGCACGGCGTGCCGCAGGATCCGGCGGCCGATGCGCTGCTGCTCGGGCGCGGCGCGCGGTCCGGCATCGGCATCGGCCTGTTCCGCACCGGCGGATTCGTGCTCGATGGCGGTCGCGGCGAAGGCGCGGGCCTGCCGCCGGTCCTGTTGCGGCTGCCGATGCCGGCGGAATGGCGCGTGCTGCTGCTGCTCGATCCTGCTGGCAGTGGCCTCTCGGGCAACGGCGAGACGAATGCCTTCGCGACCCTGCCGCCGCAATCACCGGAGGCCGCCGGGGAAGCCTGTCGCGTCGCCGTGATGCGGCTCCTCCCCTCGCTTGCCGAGCGCGACCTCGCCGGGTTCGGCGCCGCGATCACCCGCATCCAGGAGATCTGCGGCGATCATTTCGCGCCCGCGCAGGGTGGCCGCTTCATCAGTCCGATCGTTGCCGCCGCACTCGACGCCCTGGGCAGGGCGGGCGCGGTCGGGCTCGGACAAAGCTCCTGGGGCCCGACCGGCTTCGCCTTCGCGCCGGATGCAGCCACGGCCAGGCGCCTCGCCACCTGCGCGCGCGCGGCTGCCGCGGGAGCGCTGGACATCCAGATACGCCGGGGGCTCAATCGCGGCGCGACGATTGCCGTTGCGTGAAGGGGGAAGCGTTGGTCGACAAGAACATCCTGCACATGCTGAGTCCGCTCAGGCATGTCAGCCCTTTCGACGTGAACATGGCACTCGATGCCGGGTACGATTCGGTGACACCCTATCCCGGCGTGACCCAGGAAGAGGTGCGTGGGCTGGTGCAGGACGCGATCTTCTCGCGGCCGCCGAAGGTCGGCGTGCGCACCGCGGTCTTCATCGGCGGACGCGACGCGATCGGCGCCCTCGACATGCTGGAAACGGCGAAGCAGGCGATGGTGCCGCCCTTCGCCATCTCCATCTTCGCCGATCCGGCCGGCTCGTTCACCACCGCTGCCGCCTTGGTGGCGCGCGTCGAGCGGCACGCAAGGCAGAAATTGCAGCGCGGGCTTTCCGGACTTCGCGTGGTCGTGTTCGGCGCGACCGGCGTGGTCGGCTTCGCCTCCGGCGTGATCGCGGCGCTGGAAGGGGCCGAAGTGACGCTCGCCGGTCATGATGGCGCCGCGCGCGTGGCGCGCGCCGCGGGCGAGATCAAGGAGCGGTTCGGCGTCACGGTGCAGCCGGCGGACGGCAGCAGCGAGGCGCTGAAAGCGGCGTTGCTCGACCGCGCCGAGGCGGCGTTCTGCGCCGGGCGCGCCGGCGTGATGATCCTGTCCGACGCGCTGCTGCGCGGCGCGCCGGGATTGCGCATCGTCGCCGACGTGAATGCGGTGCCGCCGCTTGGCGTGGCAGGACTCGACGTGATGGCGGATGGCGCCGAGCTGCCGGGCACGCAGGCGATCGGCATCGGCGCGCTCGCGATCGGACACACGAAGTATCAGACCGAGATCGGCCTGTTCCGGCAGATGATCGAGGCCACGAAGCCGGTGGTCCTCGATTTCCGCCAGGCCTTCGCGCTCGCCCGTGAGCTCGCCGGCTGAAACGGTGCTGATCGCCGCGCAGTCCGGCCGCTCGCTCGCGCAGGCGGCACGCGCCGCGGGATTTCTGCCGCTGGTCGCCGATTGCTTCGCCGATGGCGACACCTGCGCCGCGGGCGAGGTCGCGCTGGTCGCGCACGGCCTGCACCGCGCATCCCTGATATCGGCGCTCGATCGGTTGGCGGCCGGGAAGACGCCGATCGGCCTGGTCTGCGGCAGCGGCTTCGAGGACCGCAGTGTCCTGCTTGCCACGTTGCAACGCCGGCACATCCTGCTCGGCAACGACGCCGAGACGGTGCGACGGCTGAAGGATCCCGTCGCCTTCGCGCGCCTCTGCCGCGATCTCGGCATTCCGCATCCGGAGATCAGCCTCGCCCCGCAATCGGGCGCATGGCTGAGCAAGCGGCGCGGTGGCGCGGGCGGCTGGCACGTTCACGAGGCCGCGCCGGGGCGATCGCCGGCGCGCGGGCATTACCTGCAGAAAGCGGTCGCCGGTGCGCCGGTCTCGCTGCTGTTCCTCGCCGCGTCGGGCCGCGCGCTGGTTCTCGACAGCAGCCGGCAATGGGCCGACCGGGCACCGCGCCGTCCGTTCCGCTATGGCGGCGCCGCGCGCCCCGCCGGGATCGCGCCGGAGATCGCGGCGGCGATGGCAGGTGCGGTCCATTGCATGGCTCGGACGGTTCCACTGATCGGGCTGAACAGTGCGGATTTCCTGCTGCAGGAGAACGGCAGCTTCCATCTGCTGGAGATCAATCCGCGTCTCGGCGCGACGCTCGACCTCTATCCCGACGAGCGCGGCAGGCTGTTCCACATGCACGTTGACGCCTGCCGAGGGACCGTGCCCGACGCCGCGCCTGAGTTCGCGAATGCCAGCGCGGCGGCGATCGTGTACGCGCCCCGCGCGCTGACGATCGGGGCGGCGCCGCGCTGGCCCGACTGGGCGGCCGACCGTTCGGCGGCGGGGACGCGGATCCCGCGCGGCGCCCCGCTCTGCACCGTGCTCGCGGCCGCAGCCTCGCCCGAGGCGGCCGAACGCCTGGTCCGCAAGCGCGCCGGCGCGATCATCGGGCTCGTGGGAGAACCGAAATGAGCAGCGGCGGGAGCGTGAATGCGCGCGCCTGGGCCTTGTTCCGCGCGCTCGCCGAGGAGGCCGAGACGCTGCGGATTGGCCTCGCGCGCGGCGCCAGCGGCGAGCATCTCGCCGATGCCGGCGCCGCGCATCGCGGCGGCATCGAGGCCGGGCTGCGCCTCGCCGAGATCTGCATGGGCGGGCTCGGCACGGTGCGCATCGGCAGCGACCCGAGCCTGAAGCGCTGGCCCTGGACGATCACTGTCGCCTCGTCAAATCCGGTGATCGCCTGCCTCGGCAGCCAGTATGCCGGCTGGAGCCTCGCGCATGGAGAGAAGCCGAACGCCTTTTTCGCACTCGGTTCCGGCCCAGCGCGGGCGCTTGCGCGTGTCGAATCGCTGTTCGGCGAGCTGGGCTACGAAGACGCCGCGGAGCATGCGGTGCTGGTGCTGGAAAGCGCGACACCTCCGCCCCCGCCGGTCGTCGCGAAAGTCGCGGCCGCGTGCAAGGTCCCGCCGGAGAATCTCGCGATCCTCTACGCGCCCACGCAGTCGCTCGCCGGCGGCGTGCAGGTCGTCGCGCGTGTGCTCGAAGTGGCGCTGCACAAGACGCATGAGCTCGGCTTTCCGCTCGATCGCGTGGTGGACGGACTAGGGGCGGCGCCGGTGCCACCGCCGCATCCGGAGTTCATCACCGCGATGGGGCGCACCAACGACGCGATCATCTTCGGCGGCCGCGTGCAGCTCTTCGTGACAGGTCCCGCCGCCGACGCGCGCGAGCTCGCGGAGGCGCTGCCGGCCACCGCCTCGCGCGATTACGGCCGCCCATTCGCGGAAATCTTCCGCGCGGTGAAGGGCGATTTCTACGCCATCGACAAGTCGCTGTTCAGTCCCGCCGCGGCGGTGGTGACCGCCATCGAGACCGGCGAGAGCTTCCACGCCGGCAAGCTCGAAGCGGCGCTGCTGGATCGCTCCTTCGGATGAATTGATGCGCGTCGCGCTGATCGCCGACACGCCGGACTGGCACGCGCGGGCGATGCTGCGCGCCTTCGCCGATGCCCGGACCGACGCCCTTTTCGTCCGCCTCGCCGACTGCGTTTTCGCGACCGACGCAGCGAACGGCGTGCTCATCCCCGGCTTCGGTGCGGCGCTGCCGGATTTCGTCTTCGTGCGCGAGATCGCCGGCGGCAGTTTCGAGGCGGTGACGCGCCGGCTCGGCATCCTGCATGCACTGCGCGAATTGGGCGTTCGCGTGTGCAACGATGCCCGCGCGATCGAGCGCTGCGTCGACAAATCGACCACCAGCTTCTTGCTGGCGAGCGCCGGCCTGCCGACGCCGTCGAGCTGGGCGGTGGAAGGCGTGGAGGCCGCCCGGACCCTCGTCGCGCGCGAAACGCAATCCGGACCGTTGGTGCTGAAGCCGCTGTTCGGCTCGCAGGGCCGCGGACTCCGGCTGATCAGCGGCGTCGAGGATCTGCCTGCGCCGACCACCGTGGCTCAGGTCTATTACCTCCAGCACTACGTGCCGCCCGGAGCCGACGGTTTCCGCGATCATCGTCTGTTCGTGTGCGGCGACGAGGTGATCGGCGCCATGACCCGCCGGAGCGAACGCTGGATCACCAACATCAAGCGGGGTGCCCGGGCCGAGGCGCTGCGTCCGGATGCGGAACTCGTCTCGCTCGCCCGCCGCGCCGCCGCCGCCGTCGGCGCGGAATGCGCCGGCGTCGATCTGATCCGCGATGGGTCGGGATGCGCCCACGTGCTCGAAGTGAACTCGATGCCCGGCTGGCGCGGGCTGCAGCGGGTGACTGATGGCTCGATCGCGGAGCGGATCGTCGCCGCGCTGCTCGTCCCGGCGTGATCGAGGCGGCGTTCATCGCGGCCTGCGCCGACGAGATCGCGGCGCTGAAGCCCGGCAACGTGCACATCCACGCGCCCGGCCACGGCATGGACGTCGCGGATTTCGCCCGCAGCGCGGCGGCTTCGGCGCCCGCCCTCTGCGCGCGTGGCGCCCCGCTCGGGCGACGGATTCTCGATGCGGTGACGGCGACGCGGCGTGCGGTGGGGCAGAACACCAATCTCGGCATCATCCTGCTCTGTGCGCCGCTCGCGATGGCGGCGGAAGCGGCCGCCCCCGACCTGCGCACGGCACTCCGGCGCGTGCTCGACGCCTCCGACCGCGGCGACGCCGGGCTGGCGTTCCGCGCGATCGCGCTCGCCTCTCCCGGCGGCCTCGGCAGCGCACCGGAGCACGATGTGCGCGGCCCCGCGACGGTGACCTTGCCGCAGGCAATGGCCGCGGCGGCAGAGCGCGACCGCGTCGCCTTCCAATACGCGAGCGGCTTCGCCGATGTGTTCGAGACCGGCCTCCCGGCGCTCGCCGCCGCGCGCGCGCCGGCACCCTGGCCGACCGTCGCGGTCTACCTCCGTTTTCTTGTTTCGTTCCGCGACAGCCACATCGTGCGCAAGCACGGGCGGGAGGCGGCGGAGAAGGTGCGGCAGAAAGCGAAGGGGGTCGAAGCCGCGTTCGAAGCCGCCGCCGACCCGGCCCTGCTGCACGAGGAGCTGCTCGCCTGGGATTCGCGGCTGAAGGCGAGCGGCCTCAATCCCGGCACCACCGCCGATCTGACCGTTGCCACGCTGTTTGCGCACGGGCTAGGATCGCTGCCAGGTGCGCTGGAGGATGGTTGAATTGTCCCGCAGCTGGCCGCGGCTCCTGGAGACCCTTCTTTCTCGTCTCGGGTTGGCTCCGTCGCGTCCTACCCCGATGGATCGGGGACCGCAGCACCCCAGTCCCGATGATTTGCAGGAAGGGAGGAACAGCATGGCGACGATTAACAAGGTCTGCGTGGGCGAGTCTCTGGTGGGCGACGGCAACGAGGTCGCGCATATCGATCTGCTGATGGGGCCGCGCGGCAGCGCCGCCGAGACGGCGTTCTGCAACGCGCTGGTCAACAACAAGGACGGGTTCACCTCGCTGCTCGCGGTGGTCGCGCCGAACCTGGCCGCCAAGCCGAACACGGTCATGTTCAACAAGGTGACCATCAAGGGCGCGAAGCAGGCCGTGCAGATGTTCGGCCCGGCGCAGCATGGCGTCGCCAAGGCGGTCGCCGACAGCGTGGCCGAGGGCATCATCCCGGAGAGCGAGGCCGACGACCTGTTCATCTGCGTCGGCGTGTTCATCCATTGGGATGCCGCCGACGACAAGAAGATCCAGGACTACAACTACCAGGCCGTGAAGGAGAGCATCGCCCGCGCGGTGAAGGGCCAGCCGAGCGCCGCCGAGGTGGTCCGCCAGCGCGACCAGGTGAAGCACCCCTTCGCCGCCTGACCGCCGACTGCGACGCGGGACGGATCGCCCGGCCTCAGCGCCGGGCGATTTCGTTGAGGTCCTCGCGCGCCAGCGCGCCGGAATGCAGCGCGGTCGCGACCAGCGCGCCCGCCGCGCCGATTTTTGCCAGCGCGCCCAGGTCACCGCGGTCGCGCACGCCGCCCGCGGCGTAGACCGCGCGTGCGTGGCGCCCGATGGCGGCGATCCGCTCCATGTCCGGCCCCGACCCGGCGCCCACGCGCGCCAGGGTCATCGCAATGACGCGCTCGGGCCAGAGTGCATGCTCGTGCAGCAGCGCCTCCGGGCCCTGGAACGTCTCACCGCGGAAATCGAGCGACAGCACGATCCGCGGATCGCCACCGAGCGCACGCAGCGCCGCGTCGTCGCTCTGCGATTCGCTGCCGAGAACCAGCCGCCCGGGCACGCGCGCCAGCCACTCCCGCATCGCCGCAGGCGCGGCGAGGCCGTTATCCACCCAGAAATCGAGCCGCGGATGCGCCGATGCGAGGCGCCGCACCAACTCCGCGTGGTCGCCGCTGCCGCCGATCGCGTCGAGATCGGCGATGTAGATCGTGCGAAAAGGATGCAGCCGCAGCAGGCCGGCGAGCACGGCGTCGGGCGCGCTCGAGGATGCGAGCGGCGTCACGATCGGTCGGTATTGCGCGCGATCCCCCTGTCGCGCATGCACGACCTGGCCGGATTTCAGGTCGATGACGGGAATGATCTCCATGCGGGATCAGATTAGGCTCACGCCCGGCGCGTCGGGAAGCGGAGCGATGGCATGGTGATCGGCTGGGATGTCGGCGGCGCGCATCTGAAGGCGGCGCGCACGGCGGCCGGGCGCGTCGTCGATGTGCTGCAATTGCCGACGCCGCTCTGGCGCGATCTCGGCAGCCTGATTACTGGCCTGCACACCGCGAGCGCACGGCTCGGGCCGAGCGATCTGCATGTCGCGACGATGACGGGCGAGCTTGCGGATGTGTTCGCCGACCGCGCCGAGGGGGTGACGCGGCTTGCCGACACGCTTGCACGGGAATTGCCGGGAAAGCTCCTGCTCTACGCCGGCCGCGCCGGATGGATCGCCCCGGCGGAGGCACCGCGGCACGTTGCCGATATCGCGTCCGCGAACTGGCATGCGAGCGCGGCGCTCGCGGCGCGACACGTTCCCGATGCGCTGTTCGCCGACATGGGATCCACCACCACCGACCTGGTGCCGCTGCGCGACGGCGTGGTCGCCGCGATCGGCTACACCGATGCGGAGCGCCTCGCCGCCGGCGAGCTCGTCTATACCGGCCTCACCCGTAGCCCATTGATGTCGCTTTCCGATCGGGCTCCTGTTGCCGGCGCGTGGACGCCTCTCGCCTGCGAGCATTTCGCGACCAGCGCGGATGTGCACCGCATTCTCGGAAGCCTGCCCGAAGGGGCCGACCAGATGCCAACCGCCGATGGCCGCGACCGGAGTCTGGTCGCATCTCGCGCACGGCTCGCACGAATGGTCGGGCGCGATTCCGCTTCGCTTGCGGATGTCGCCTGGACCGCGCTCGCGCGCTTTTTCGCGGAGGCACAGCTCCGCCGCATCGAGGACGCCGCGCAGCTCGTGCTGTCGCGCGCCGCGCCGCCGGAAAGCGCGCCGGTGATCGTCGCCGGCATCGGGGTTTCCGTCCTCGGGGCGCTGTCGCGCAGACTGCAACGACCATCGATCCGTTTCGCCGATCTCCTTGGGGCCGGCGCGTCGGACTGGATCGGCCATTGCGCGCCCGCCGTCGCGGTGGCGCTGCTCGCTCAGGGCTGCCGATAATGCGCCGCGACCGCCGCCATCAACCAGTCCCATGCTTCCTGCTCGGCGGGGCCCGCCGTCTTCTCGACGGCGATGCGTAGATGGGTGATCTCGCTCTCCACCTTGTCGCGCGGCAGCATCGCGAGCCGGCTGACCAGGATCGCCGCCTCCACCACCGCCGCCTGCGCACGGTTGAACCCCTCGAACGGCGCATGCGATTCCCGATGCCGCACGCGACAGAGGAAGCGCGGACGCTGCGCATCCTCCCGGACCGCGATCACCTCCATCTCGGCATGCGCGAGCGCGCCCGCGAGGCGCGGCGGCCGCAGACGTGATGCGGGCAGCAATGGGAATTCACGGCGGCCGGTGAGGCAGCCGGCGATGATCCGCACGTCATCCACGTAATTTGCGACCAGCTCCGGCACCGCGCGCAGATTGTCGAGCGTCGTCGATGGCCGGAACGGCGCCGCCATCCACCCGCCTTCCGTCGCGATCAACCCGAGCGGCGCGACATGCGGGCGTCCCGCGGCCGAGATCGTGGTGACGACGGTCTCACGGATCATGCTTCTTCATCCGCAACGTGTGGCCGGCCTCGGCGAGCCGCGTTGCATCGCGCGGCTTCGGCGGCGCTGCGCAGCCCCAATCGAGCGGCCCGTCCTGGGCATAGCGTTTGCCGAGATTGAGCGCGATCTCCGCCTTCATCAGCTCGGTGCCGAGATAGAAAGCGTGCGCGCCATCGTCGTTGACGCCGAGCAGCGGAAAGAAGTCGACCGCGTTGCGCCGCACCGCGTGCATCGACGCGTTGTAGACATGGATTCCGTCGGCCGCCGTGGCAATGCGAAAGTTTCGATCACGCACCTCCGCCGCATTGGCGGCAATCTCGTCCACCGTCTCGGTGAACGGCGAGCGGTCATGCACCTGCAGCAATCCGTTTGCATACCCGCGCGGCAGGTCGGAACCGAGCTTGGCCGCGTGCATGATCCGGCGCGCAAGATCGTGCTCCACGACGGTGCGCCGCGTGTGCGGGCTCACCTGCACGACCAGCACGTTGCGGATCGTGAGCTCGGAGCAGATGCCCAGCAGCATGGCGGTGATGCCCGACGTGTCCGCGTCCGTGAGCTCGGTGAGGTTGCCGGTGCCCATCAGCATCTCGGTTTCCGGTAGAGCCTGGCGGATTTCGGCATAGCGGACGAGCGAGTTGGTGAAGCCGAAATGGATGGGATCGAGAATCGGATCGACCAGGCAGGCGAGACCACGCCCACGCGCCGCCGCCTCGGCGCGAAGGAGGGAATTGAGGTCGCCAGGTGCCGCAGGGATGAGCACCGGCATCGCGGCGGTACCGTCGATCGCATCAAGCGTCGCCTCGGTCAGGCTCAGCACGAAATCCGCGCCCGCGAGCGCGCCGCGGCGCAGCTCCGCGGGATCGCCGGAATTGACGCTCACGCGGAAACCCTCCGCCTTCAGCAGCCGCACGCGCTGCTCGAGTTCCGGGAACGGATGTCCCGGCGAGCAGCCGATATCGATCACGTCGGCACCGTCCGCCTCATGCGCGCGCGCCCTCTCCAGCAGTGCCGCCTCGGTGAACCGCGCCGCATCGACGATCTCGGCGAAGATGCGCAGGTCGTGGCGCGAGAGATCGGGCGGCCGGCCGCCCTGGCCGAGATAGCGCGGCAGATCGGCGAGCTCGTCCGGTCCGCGCTCGAAGGCGACGCCGAAGGCGTCCGAGAGTCGCGCCGGATCGACGCCCGCGCGACCGGGCAGGATCACCCGATCCGCCAGCAAGGGTCGCTGCAGCCGACGCAGGATGATGGGTTCCGTCATCAACGCCGCGACCTTCACGCCGATATCGACGATCTCCCAGGCGAAGGGCAGCGGATCGAGGTCGGCGAGCAGGCGTTCAAGCCGCGGGAACGCCATGTGGCCGGTGAGGAAGACGAGTTTCTCGGTCATGCTGCCTGCAACGAGGCGCGCCGCCGCCCGATCGCCTCGCGCAGATCGGCAAGCGACTCCACGACCTCGGTCGACTCGAAATCGCGCAGCCGCCCCGTGTTCTCGAGATCGATCCGACGCGGGAACACTTTCACCATCCCGGCCGGCGCCATCGTCTCCAGCTCGGGCGCGGTGTCGCACGCAAACACGATCGCCGGCACGCGGCACTTGCCGGCCTGCGCGAAGACGTTGGTCGCGAGGGTGTCGGAAATCCCGAGCACGCATTTCGCCACGGTGTTCGATGTCGCCGGCGCCAGCACCAGCGTGTGGTACTCGCCGTAATAGAAGGCGCCGACCGGCGCCGCGCTCGCGGTGGTGTCGCGAAACATGCGTGCGCTGCGCGGCAGTTCGAGCTTCTGCTTGTACATGCGCACGACCTCCGCCGCGGCGCGGCTCACGAACAGATCGACGGGGTCGAGACCGCGGATCAGGTCCAGGCATTCGGTGAAGAAATGGCCGGAGCCGGTCAGCGCCCAGGCCCAACGCGGAATGCGGGGCTTCGGCATTCAGGCGGTCTCCGCCCGCAGCACGCGACCGGGAAGTCGGCCGGCCACGAGCGCGTCGGCCGCGCCCGGCGAGCGAAGCGGGTCCGGCGATGCTGACCACGCCATTGAAGTGCGCGCGGAATCGCGGAAAGGCGGCATCGAGCATCGCCGCGACATGCTCGCCCGGCTCGACATGCTTCACCAGGATGACCGCCCTCGCCTTGAGCCTGCCCCCCAGCCAGATGGCGAGACTGTCCGACGTCACCTCCCAGGAACGCGGAACATCGGGCGCGTTGCGCAGCATCGGCCAGGGTGACCAGACCGGCACGCGCTGTCGCGCGAGCGCGTCGTGAATGGCGGATTCGCTGTCGGCCAATCGGAATTCGGTGCGCAGATCGACGAGCGCGCGCCCGTACTGGGCCATCGCCATCAGCGCCATGTCGTGGGCCGCGGCGTCGGAGAACCGCATCGCCTCCTGCGCCGTGCGCACCGCGTCGGCGAAGGGACCGCCGCCCGGCACCAGAACGAGATGACCGGCGCCGGCGGACACGGCATCGAGCCAGCCGGCGAGCAGGGGCGACGCCGCGTGGCTGCCGCCGATCTTGATGACGATCATGATGCGTGTCCGGGGAACAGATCGGCCAGCGCCGCGACGGCGGTCTCGCGCGTGCGCTCGACCGTGACTCCCGCGATGCCGGCCGCGAGGTCGAGCTTTTCCACCGTGACGGTGACCTGCACGACGCGCGAATGCGCGAGCAGCAGGGCGGCGATGCGTTCGGCCAGCGTCTCCACCAGCACGACATGTCCGGCATCGACGAGCATGCGGATGCCGTCCCCGATGATGTCGTAGGAGAACACGTCGCGCATGTCCTGCGACGGCCCGGTGCCGCGCCGCACCAGCGCGTCGACGGAAAACCGCACCCGCTGCGGCTTTCCGCGCTCATGCGCATAGGCGCCGATCGAGATCTTCAGAACGAGGTCGCGCAGGAACACCCGATCGGTCTGCGAGCGGTCGCCACTCGGATCATGCGCATAGCCGCGCGCGGCGAGCAGGCGATAGTCGACCTGCGCCCCGCTCTCTTGCGTGGCCTCGGGCGGGATCAGCGCCCGGATCGCGCGGGTCGCCGCGGCGGAAATCGGCGAGTCCCGTCCACCCTCGCAGAGCGCGCCGCGAAACCCGAGCACATCCGGCGAAAGCACGAGGAGGCGCGGCACATCCGGTGCCTCCGAACCCGCCCGCGAGCCCGGAGAGCAGGCCGTTGGCGCGGCATTCCGCGAGGAAGCGGCGCAGGCGCGGCAGATCCATCGCATCGAGCAGTCGGCGGCCGGATTTTTCCGCGGTGTCGAGCATCGCCCCGGCGAACCCCGCGGCGGCCAGATGTGACAGCAGCTCGAAGCGAGGATCGCGATCCGCGAACAGCACCGCGATCAATTTCGCACGCGCGGCAACGGCGCCGAGCGCCGTGATCGCGGCTTCGATGTCGTCGCCGCCGAAGATGCCGACCTTGACGTAATCGACCCCCGTCTCGGCGATCGCCGCGGCGGCCGCGCGCACCGGTTCCGGGATCATGGGATGATTGCCGGTCACCGCGCTGACCGGTCGGCGCGCATCCACCGAGGCGACCGTCGCGCGAATCCGTGTCGAGCGCGACCGCGCCGAGTGGTCCTTGCGACGGGTCCTTGAGATCGATGATGTCGGCCCCGGCGGCGAGCGCGACCGCCGCCTCGTCCGGGCCGGACACGCTTGCGAGCATGCGCGTCACTTCGCATCCCCGGGAAGGATGCGGTTGCGCAGCAGGTAGGAAAGACCGCGCGACCAGCTCTCGTCCGTGTTGCCGCGGATATCGACGCTGCCGGCGCGCAGCACCTTGCCGTCCGGCACGTGCCGCACCACCAGGTTGATGTTGAGGATGAGGTTCGACACTTTCTGCACCCAACCCGTCACCGACACCTCGGCCCCGACATTTTCTGCAAGCGGTACATCGCATCCGCCGCACTCGCGCAAGTCCATCCCGCGCGCGACGGCGGCTTCCGGGCCGAGATCGACGGGCGCGTACAGCCCGGAGCGGGCGAGCGTGTCCGCGAGCGCCGCATCGAGTTTCGCGAGGCGCGCCTTCTCGTCGGGCCGCGGCGCTTCGAGGCTGGTGTCGACGAACGCGAAGCCGAACACTGCCGCGCGCTGTGGCGCCGCGTGCGCAGCCCCCGGCAGGGCGGCCGCGAGCAGGCCGGCCGCCACGCCTTGCCAAAGTTTCATCCTGCGCGCCTCCTTTTGGCCAAGCCGCGCTTGAACGGTCGCGTGGGATTGGCCACTCTCCCGGCATGAAACGTCCAAAGAAGAGGGCGCGCAACGGCCCCGGCCGGCGCGCGGTCCTGGTCGGGCTGCCGATGCTTGCCCTGGCGCCGGCACTTGCCCGCGCCGACACCCAGACCATCCGCTACGGCTATATCCGCTGGACCGAGCGCGTGCCGACGATCTCGCTGCTCGATGCGCCGGCGGCCAATGACGGGCTGGCCGGCGCCGATATCGCGACCGACGACAACAACACGACCGGCCGCTTCCTGGGGCAGAGCTACGAGCTCACCGACATGCCGGTCGGCGCCGATGACGATCCGATCGCGGCGCTCGACAGTCTGGTGTCGCAGAATATCGCGCTCGTGCTGACCGACGTGCCCGCCGACCGGCTGCTGAAGCTCGCCGATGCCGCGCGCGACAAGCATGTCACCCTGTTCAACGTCGGTGCGCGGGATGTTTCGCTGCGACAACAGGATTGTCGCGCGGATGTGATCCATGTCGCGCCGAGCCGGGACATGCTCGCCGACGCGCTGGCGCAATACCTCGTCTGGAAGAAATGGACGCGCTGGCTGCTGGTCTATGGCTCGCATCCGGCGGATGCGCTGCTCGCCGACGCCTATCGCCGTGCGGCCAAGCGCTTCGGCGCGAAGATCGTGCAGGAACGCATCTACAAGGACACCGGCGGCGCGCGACAGACCGATTCCGGCGTCGTGGAGACGCAGCAGCAGATGCCGGTCTTCACGCAGGAGGCGCCCGCCTACGACGTGCTGGTCGCGGCCGATGAGAACCAGGTCTTCGCCGGCTACCTGCCGTATCGCACCTGGGATCCGCGCCCGGTCGCGGGTTCGGCCGGGCTTCGCCCGGTCACCTGGGATCCGAGCAGCGAATCCTGGGGCGGCAAGCAGATGCAGGACCGGTTCGTGCGCCGGTTCAAGCGGCAGATGTCGCCGCTCGACATGCAGGCCTGGACCGCCGTGCGCATGATCGGCGAGGCGA
Organism: uncultured Alphaproteobacteria bacterium; assembly: GCA_963822815.1. GTDB lineage: Bacteria > Pseudomonadota > Alphaproteobacteria > Acetobacterales > Acetobacteraceae > CAWGJC01. The sequence continues at coordinate 179,087 of CAWGJC010000013.1, read as the reverse complement.
CGAGCCGGACCAAATCCGCCGATCCGGCAACCATCGTCGCCTTCATGAAGAAGCCCGATTTCGTCGTCGCCGCCTACAAGGGCGAAGGATTGTCGATCCGCGACTGGGACCAGCAGGTGCGCCAGCCGATCCTGCTGAGTGACGGCCGCGACGTCGTGTCGGTCTCACCGCAGCCGGGCTTCCTGCACCAGGTCACCGATCTCGACACGCTCGGCATCGATCGGCCGGAGTCGCAGTGCAAGCTGAAATGAGGCAGGAGCCGGCCATGCGCGTCGCAATCCTCGCCCTCAGCTCTCGCGGCACTCGCTGCCCCGCGAGCCTGGGCCTATACCGCCTACGTCTCAAACGAGCGCGACAACACGATCTCCGTCGTCGATCTCGACCAGATGAAGACGGTGCAGACGGTGCATGTCGGGCAGCGCCCGCGCGGCATCACGATCACCAAGGACGGCAAGTACATCCTGCTCTGCGCGAGCGATGACGACACGATCCAGATCATCGACACCAAGACGCTGAAGGTGGTCGGCGACCTGCCTTCCGGCCCCGATCCCGAGCTGTTCGCGCTGCACGTCTCGGGCAATCCGCTCTACGTCTCGAACGAGGACAACGCACTCGTCACCGTGATCGACATCGACACCCGCAAGGTGCTGGCGCAGATCCCGACCGGCGTGGAGCCGGAGGGAATGGCGGTCAGCCCCGACGGGCAGACCATCGTCAACACGTCCGAAACCACCAACATGGCGCATTTCATCGACTTCAAGACGGAGAAGATGGTGGCGAGCGTGCTCGTCGACTCGCGCCCGCGCGATGCGACGTTCAAGCATGACGGGTCGGAGGTGTGGGTCTCCTCCGAGCTCGGCGGCACGGTGAGCGTGATCGATCCGGTGAAGCACGCGATCACGCACAAGATCAGCTTCCCGATCCAGGGGCTGCGCGGCGACGAGATCCAGGCGGAGGACATCGCCTTCACCAAGGACGACAAGCTCGCCTTCGTGGCGCTGGGCCCGGCCAATCGCGTGGCGGTGATCGACGCCACGACCTACAAGGTCAAGGACTACCTGCTCGTCGGGCAGCGCGTCTGGCATCTCGCCTTCACGCCCGACTACAAATACCTGCTGACCACGAACGGGCTGTCCAACGACATCTCGGTGATCGATGTCGCCGACCTGAAGGTGATCCGCTCGATCCCGGTCGGCCGTCTGCCCTGGGGCGTGGTGGTGAATCCCGCCAGCGCGCCGTGAACGTCGCGGCGCTCGGGCGCGCGGCCGATGGTGTACCGGTCTCGCCCGTGGAGGCGCTCGCGGTCGAGCATGTGAGCCACGCCTATGGCGCGCGCAAGGCGCTCGACGACGTGTCGCTCGCCGTGCGGCCGGGAGGCTTCACCGCGCTGCTCGGACTGAACGGCGCGGGAAAGACCACGCTGTTCTCGCTGATCACCCGGCTCTACGGCACGCGGCACGGCCGCATCGCCGTCGAGGGCCACGACCTCGCGCGCGAGCCGGGCGAGGCGTTGCGGCGCCTCGGCGTCGTGTTCCAGGCGCGCACGCTCGATCTCGATCTCTCGCTGCGCGACAACCTGCTCTATCACGCGGCGCTGCACGGCATGGGCGGGCGCGAATCGCGCGAGCGCGCCGCCGCGGTGCTGCGGGAAGTGGGCCTCGCGGAACGCGCGCGCGAAAAGGCGCGGCGGCTCTCCGGCGGGCAGATGCGCCGCGTCGAAATCGCCCGCGCGCTGCTGCACCGGCCGCGACTGCTCGTGCTCGACGAGCCGACCGTCGGCCTCGATGTCGAGTTCGAAGGCGGCGATCCTCGCCCATGTGCGCTCGCTCTCCGCAGCTGTCGGGCGTCGCCGTGCTGTGGGCCACGCATCTGCTGGACGAGGTCGAGGCGGGCGACGACGTGGTGGTGCTGCATCGGGGCGCGGTGCTCGCCGCCGGCCGCGTGCCCGACGTGATCGCGCGCGCGGGAGCGGCGGATCTGCGCGGCGCCTTCGGTGCGCTCACCAGCGAAAAATCGTGAGCGACGCCGCCCTCGCCGCGCCGGCGCGCGGGTTCGCCTTCCGGCAATATGCGATCTGCCTGCGCGGGATCACCTGGCGCGAGGCGCTGCGCTTCGTCCATCAGCGCGAGCGCTTCATCTCGGCGCTGGTGCGGCCGCTCGTGTGGCTACTGATCTTCGCCGCCGGCTTCCGCCAGATCCTCGGCGTCTCGATCATCCCGCCGTACGACACCTACATTCTGTACGAGGTCTATGTCACGCCCGGGCTGATGGCGATGATCCAGCTCTTCAACGGCATGCAATCCTCGCTCTCCATGGTGTACGACCGCGAGATGGGCAACATGCGCATGCTGCTGGTGAGCCCGTTCCCGCGCTGGTTCCTGCTGATCTCGAAGCTGCTCGCGAGCACCGCGGTCTCGGTGCTGCAGGTCTATGCTTATCTCGTGGTCGCCTGGCTCTACGGCGTGGACATCCCGCCGCTCGGCTGGATCAGCGTGCTTCCCGCGCTTGTTCTCGCCGGCTTCATGCTCGGCGCCGCTCGGGATGCTGCTGTCATCAGGCATAAGGCAGCTCGAGAATTTCGCGGGAGTGATGAATTTCGTGATCTTCCCGATGTTCTTTGCCTCCTCGGCGCTCTATCCGCTCTGGCTGGTGCAGCAATCGAGCCCGATCCTCTACCATTTCTGCGAGCTCAACCCGTTCACCCATGCGGTCGAGCTGATCCGCTTCATGCTCTACGCCAAGATGAACTGGCTCTCGCTCGGCGTCGTCGCGGCGATGACCGTGGTGTTCACGGTCGGCGCGATCCTCGCCTATGATCCGGCGCGCGGCATGATCGCACGACGCGGCGGAGGGGGCGCATGAAATTCACCATCGTCATGGCGCTGCTGCTCGCCACTCGCGTGGCGGAGGCGGCACCGCCGGGACCGATCGATCCCGACTGGCCATGTCAGCAGATCAAGGTGCCGCTGCTTTCGACCGGCTCGATGTGGACCGGCCCGCCGCCCGATGCCGCGATGAAGACCTGGCCGGAGGACAAGCGGATTGCCGATCTCGTCGAAACTCTCGCCGAGCGCCGGGTGCCGCTCGAGCAGGCGCAGGCGCAGGTGAAGCAATTCGCGGCCACCCTCGGCGCGGATCGCGACGCGAAGCTGACGGCGCTGTTCGCCGGGCTGTTCCAGACGCTCGGTCAGGAGCGATCGGAGGTGATCGATGGACTCGATCGCTACGGGCAGCGGCAGAAGGAGCTCGCCGCAAGCATCCGCACCGAGCTCGAGGCGCTCAGGAGCGAGCAGGACTTGGCGAGCCCGGACCAGCACAAGCTCGCCGAGCTCGGGCAGCACGTTGGCTGGGACACGCAGGTGTTCAACGACCGGCGCCAGACGTTGAGCTATGCATGCCAGGTGCCGGACACGATCGCGCAGCGCCTGTTCGCGCTGGCACGTGCCATCCAGGAGGTGATGTAGCGATCAGCTCGCCGGACGCGGTTCTGGCGTTCGGCGCTCGAGCGGGAAGCCGGCTCTCTGCCAGCCCGTGGCGCCGTCGGGATACCAGTCGATGTTCGTGTAGCCGAGGGTGAGCGCCCGTTTCGCGGCGTTCCACGACATCCAGCAATCCGGCAGGCAGTAGAACACCAGCGTGCGGTTTTTCACGCCCTTGCTCGCACGCGCGAGTCCCTGCGCGAAATAGGCCTGCATCGCGGGGGCGAGCGCGCCATACCCGGTGTCGGGCAACCAGAGGCTTCCGGGAATGTCGTCGTGCGGCTTCTCCTGCCAGACCGTGCCGGCGGGAAGATTGGCGGGCTTCGGCGGGCGTGGCAGCACGTCGATGAAGGACGCGGCGCCGTTCTCCCACAGCGCATGCGCTTGCGCGGTGCCGATCACGTTTGCGCCGCGCAGCCTGGCCGGGACCGGCGCGCGATAGTCGTCCATCCGATAGCCGTCGGGCTCGGGCGCCGCCGCGGGCAGCAGCAGCGCCGCACCCGCGAGCAGACACCGCCGCGCGATCATTGCGTGATCGCGTGGCCTTGCGCGTCGAACAACGGCACGCCGTAATCAAGCAGGATATGCGTGATCGCGTCCTGGTTGTCGGCGATGAGCCGATTGAGCTGACGCTTCCAGGCCTGATCGCTCTGCCGCACACCCATCGTCATGCGGAACATCATCGGCAGATCGCCCTGCTCCTTCAGCAGCGGAACGACGGTGATCTTCGCCGGCGCCTGCTTCGCGAAGTAGCCGGCGAACGGCCCCCACAGCACGCCGGCGTCGATATTGCCGGCGACGAGATCGTTCATCATCGCCTTCGGCGAAGAATCCTGCCGCGTGTCGACGGTGAGCGGATAGGGATGCGCCTTCGGCATCAGCCCGTCCACCGCCATCAGCGTCGCGGGCGGCGTGCCGGCGACGATGCCGATCCGCTTGTCGCGCAGACGCGGATCCTCGAGCGTGTCGACGCCGTCGAGTTCGGTTCCCGGCTTGTAGATGAGCGCGTAGGCGGTGCCGTAATAGGCGTTGGTGTTCTGCGCGAGATCGTAACCCTCGGGAACGCCGATGATGACGTCGCAGCGGTAGCTGCCGAGCGTGTTGCGGATGAAGCCGATCACCTGGGGAAACCAGGTGTAGGAAACCGGTTTGCCGAGCTTCTGCCCGAGCAGCTCGGCGATCTTGTTCTCGAATCCCTCGCCCTTCTGGTTGGAGAACGGAAGATCGCTCGGATCGGCGCAGACGCGCAGCACTTTCGGATCGACGAGCTCGACCGAAGCGCCGAGCCCCGCCGGCTGTGCGCGGACGGCGAACGGCGCGAGCGATGCGAGGGCAAGGACAAGAAATGCGGAAAGGCGCATGTGCTCAACCCATGCAGGAATCCTCGGCCTTGCTGAAGGCGTCGGGCTTCGGTTCGTGCTTGTCGGGGCGGCCGCGGCCGATCGCACCATCGGAGCGCCCGCGCAGATAAATGAAGATCGCATCGATGTAGCACATCACGTTCTTGTTGTTGCCGAAGGTCGGCATGACGAGCTGCTGCGCCGTGTTCACGTCCTTCTTGCCGCTGGCGACGATGCCGTAGAAATCGGTGTAGCCGATCGTCTTCAGCGCATCGACGAGAGACGGCGCGTAGGACGAGCCGAGCCCGTCCGGTCCGTGGCATTGCATGCAGTTGGCGGTGTACCTGATGTAGCCGGCGAAGCTGTAGTAATCGAGCGTACCATCCTTGGCGACGTTGAATGTCGGGTTGCCGTCCTTGTCGAGATATTTGCCGTCCTCGGATTTGACGGCAGCGGGATCACCGGTTCCGTCCGCCCGGGCGACGCCGCAGGCGGCCAGAAGCGCCACGCCGGCCAGCGCTGCACGTATGAAAGATTTCACTGAGCGTTCCTGTCGCGGAGAAAAATGAAAGGGCCGGCGCTGGAATGCGCCGGCCCCGAGTTGGCCAATGGGTTACTGCGAGCTCGCCACCGATTCCGGGCAGGGCGAACACGGTGAGCTGGCCGCCGAGATTGGTGTAATTGCTGAGCGCCGCATAGCCGCCGACCGCGCCGAGACCGGCATGCGGATCGGTCAGCCCGGCCGCGAGACCGATGCCGGCCCAGCCGCCCACACCCGAGAGCACCGCGACGTATTGCTTGCCGTTGTGCTCATAGGTCATCACGTTGCCGATGATGCCGGACGGGGTCTTGAACTTGTAGAGTTCCTTGCCCGTCTTGGCGTCGACCGCCTTCAGATAACCCTCCAGCGTGCCGTAGAACACCACGTTGCCGGCGGTCGCCAGCGCGCCCGACCACACCGAGAACAGCTCCGGATCGGACCAGGCGATCTTGCCGGTGCTCGCGTCCCAGGCGATGAAGTTGCCCATGTTGGTGCCGCCAGGGGCGGGATACATGGACAGCGTCGCACCGACATAGGGCTGGCCCGCGGTGTAGGAGACGCGGAACGGCTCGTAGTCCATGCAGACATGGTTGGTCGGCACGTAGAACAGGTTGGTGTCCGGCGAGAAGGCCGCCGGCTGCTCGTCCTTCGAGCCGAGCGCGGCCGGGCAGATCCCCTTCGTGTTGTTGTCCTCGCCGCCATGCTCGGTCGAGTACCTGATCGACCACCAGCGGCCGGCCGTAGGTCGGGCTGTTCTTGTCCATGTCGACCTTGGTCGCCCAGTTGACGGCCGGGTCGTATTTCTGCGCGACAAGCAGCTCGCCCGTGTCACGGTTCAGCGTGTAGCCGAAACCGTTGCGGTCGAAATGCACGAGCGCCGGAACCTGTTGGCCGTTGATGTTCAGGTTGGCGAGGATCATCTCGTTGACGCCGTCGTAATCCCACTGGTCATGCGGCGTCATCTGGTAGACCCATTTCGCCATCCCGGTGTCGGGATCGCGGGCCCAGATGGTCATCGACCATTTGTTGTCGCCCGGACGCTGCTGCGGGTTCCAGGTCGACGGATTGCCCGAGCCGTAATAGATCAGGTTGAGCTGCGGATCGTACGAATACCAGCCCCAGGTGTCGCCGCCGCCGATCTTCCACTGATCGCCCTGCCAGGTCTTCAGGCTGGAATCGGCGCCGATCGGCTTGCCGAGATCCGTCGTCTTCTTCGGATCGACCAGCAGATCGCTGTCCGGCCCTTCCGAATAGGCGCGCCAGGCGAGCTTGCCGTCGGCGATATTGTAGGCGGACAGCCAGCCGCGGACGCCGAACTCGCCGCCGGAGACGCCGATATAGACCTTGTCCTTGACGATCATCGGCGCGTCGGTGCCGGTCTCGCCCTTACCCGGATCGCCGTCCTTCACCGACCACACGACCTTGCCGGTCTTGGCATCGAGTGCCACCAGCGTGGTGTCGGCCTGGTGCAGGAAGATCTTGCCGTCGGCGTAGGCGACGCCGCGATTGACGGTGTCGCAGCACATCACCGGAATGACGTTCGGATCCTGCTGCGGCTCGTATTTCCAGACGATCCGGCCGTCCTGGTTGAGATCGAGCGCGAAGACCGTGTTCGGGAAAGGGCGCGCTCAGATACATCATGTTGCCGATGACGAGCGGCGCGCCCTCGTGGCCGCGCAGGACGCCGGTGGAGAAGGTCCAGGCGACCTGGAGCTTGCCCACGTTGTCGGAGGTGATCTGCTTCAGCGTCGAGTAGCGCGTGTTCGCGTAATTGACGGTCGGCATCACCATCTGCGCGGGATCCGACTGCATCTTCACCAGGTCTTCCTGGGCCGATGCCGGCGGCGCCGCCAAGGCGAACGACAAGGCGGTGGTGGCCGCCAGGATGAAGGCTGACGTGACGCTTCGCATGTTTCCTCCCTCTGTCTCACCCGGACAGCGGTCGGGGACAATGCGCTGCGCCCACCGAGCCGGTCCGCAAACCATATCGGTCGGAATATCGAAACCCGGCAGCGTGTCACGACATCGGGCGCCCGGATTTCTTGCTTGTCCGACGAGCGTCCGATGTCTTCGAGGATCTGCCTGCCCCTCCCGATCGCAAGCAGCCTTGAAGCCGGGTCCGATCTGAGCCTAGGTCACGTCCGGCGCACCCGCAACGGTTTTCTCGCCCCGATTGTGCATTCCCCAAGCAGTGGAGAACCAAAGGATGCAGCGCATCATCGCCATCTGGATCGCGGCACTCTGCATCCTGGCCGCGCCATGCTGCACGTGCACAGGATTTTGCAATGCAGCAAATCGCGCCGGGTGACTACGTGCATTTCGGCGAAGTGGCGCTGGAAACGCCAGCGAATGCGGGCGGGATCGCCAATCTCGGCGTCATCGTCGGGCGCGACGCGGTGGCGGTGGTGGATACCGGCGGCAGCGTCGCGGAGGCGCGGCGCTTCCTCGCCGCGATCCGCGCGGTCACCGACAAGCCGATCCGCTACGTGATCAACACGCACGAGCACCCGGATCACGTGTTCGGCAACGCCGCCTTCGTGGCGCCCGGAACCGTCTTCGTCGGCCACGAGAACCTGCCGCGCGAGCTCGCGGAGCGCGGCGAATTCTACCTGCACTCCTATCGCGCGCAGATCGGCGCGCTGGTGGACGACGTGCGCATCGTCCCGCCGACGCTGCTGGTGGACTGGCACGATGACGCTCGATCTCGGCGATCGCCCGCTCGCGCTCACCGCCTGGGAGCCGGCGGCGCACACCGATTGCGACCTCACCGTGCTCGATCAGCGGACGGGGACGCTGTTCGCCGGCGACCTCGTCTTCCTCGGCCATGTTCCGGTCGTCGACGGCAGCGTCACCGGATGGCTCAGTCTGCTGCCGCGCCTCGCCGCGGTGCAGGCGGCGCGGGTGGTGCCGGGGCATGGTCGGGTGGTGGCGCCCTGGCCGGGGGCGCTCGAGGACGAGCGGCGGTATTTCGCGACGCTGCTCGCCGATGCCAGGCGGCTGGTCGCGGCGGGGCTCACGCTGCAGCAGGCGGTGCCGCAGATCGGCGAATCGGAGCGGTCGCGCTGGATGCTGTTCGACGACTACAATCCGCGCAACGCGACGCTCGCCTTCACGGAGATGGAGTGGCAGTAGCCAACGCGGGCTCCGGCTGCGGTTTCGCCGGGCGGCCGCGATAGGCGTAGGCGATCGTCGCCCCCGCTCTCCGCATCGGCGAGCGCGCGCACCGCATCGTGCAGCGGCGAGAACTCGCAGACCGGATCGGTCGCCGCCGCGTCGCCGGCGAGCGCCAGCGCCTGGCAGCGGCAGCCGCCGAAATCCTCCTCCCGGTGCGCGCAGGAGCGGCAGGGCTCGCGCATCCAGTCGGTGCCGCGGAACGCCTCGAAGGCGGGCGAGCGATGCCAGATCTCCGCGAGCGAGTGGTCGCGCACGGACCAGAATTCGAGGCCCGGGAATGGTCTCCGCGGCGTGGCAGGGCAGCACGCGGCCGGAGGGCGTCACGTTCAGCGACCGCCGTCCCCAGCCGCCCATGCAGGGCTTCGGCCGGCGCGCGTAGTAGTCGGGCACCACGAGGTCGATCGCGAGCCGGCCGGCATAGCGCGGACGCAGCCGCTCGATCACCTGCATCGCACCGGCGGAGCTGCGGCCGCGTCGGCATCAGCGCGGCGCGATTGCGCAGCGCCCAGCCATAGTACTGCACGTGCGCGACCTCGACCCGCCCGGCGCCGAGCGCGAAGGCGAGCTCCACCATCGCCTCGATGCGCTCGATATTGGCGCGATGGAACACGGCGTTGACGGTGAGCGCGAGGCCGAGCGCCGCCACGTCGCGGGCAAGCGCCAGCTTGCGCGCGTGGGCGCCGCGATAGCCCGGCGATGCGATCGGCCGATTCCGGCTCGGCGTCCTGGATCGAGACCTGCACGTGGTCGAGCCCGACCTCGCGCGAGGCCGCGCAAGCCGCGCGCGGTCGAGGCCGATGCCCGAGGTGATGAGGTTGGTGTAGAGCCCGGCCAGCGTGCGCCGCTTCGGTGATCGCGCGCAGGTCGCGCCGCGAGGCCGGCTCGCCGCCGGAGAGATGCACCTGCAGCACGCCGAGCGCGGCCGCCTCGCGGAACACGCGCGCCCAGGTCTCGGTGTCGAGCTCGTCGCGCCGGTCCTCGAGCGCGAGCGGGTTCGAGCAATAGGGGCAGGCGAGCGGGCAGCGATGGGTGAGCTCCGCCAGCATGCCGAGCGGAACGTGCTCGCGTCATGCGATCACCAGCCGCTTTGTCGCGGAGCTCGGCCAGCATCTCGGCCACGTCGGCGGCGATCACCGCGCGCTCGGCGGCGAATTGCTGCGCGAGCTCGTCGATGATCGCGTCGAGCGTGCGGCTGCCGTCGCAGCGGCGGAGGATTTCGCTCGCCGGGCCCTCGGTCTCGATCACGCGCTCGGGCGCGAGCAGCACCCAGGCGTCGCGCCTGGTATCGAAATGGAGCCGCACGCCCGGCGCGAGGCGCGGGCGCGAATCGCCGGCGAGGACCGCGTCATCCATGCGCCGCCTCCGGCGTCCGGGCCGGAACGCGCCGGGCGGGATCAGCCCGGGCGTGACATAGGCGTGGTGCAGCGCATCGAGCATCGACCACAGCACGTCGCATTTGAACTCCAGCGCGGCGAGCACCTGACGCTGCTGCTCCGGCGTCCGCGCGTGCTCCTTCACGTAGGTGAGCGCGAAATCGGCGTCGCGCGCCGCCTGCGGCGGACGCTTGTCGAAATAGGCGAGCGTCGCCGGCGTCACGTAGTCGTAGTGCTCCAGCATCCCGCGCACGCGCTCGCCGATGATGTCGGGCGAGAACAGCTCGGTCAGCGACGAGGCGATCGCCTCCAGCAGCGATTTCTCGCGCACGAAGTGCACATAGGCCTCCACCGCGAAGCGCGTGCCGGGCAGGATCAGCTTCGTCGAGACCACCTGCGCGCGATCGAGGCCGAGCCCGTCGGTGAGCGCGAGCCAGCGATCGATGCCGCCGCCGGTCTCGGCGGTGCCGTCGCCGTCATGATCCTCGAGCCGCTGGCGCCAGATGCGGCGGATCGCCTGGTCGTCGCAGCGCGCGATCAGCGAGGCGTCCTTGATCGGGATCAGCGCCTGATAATAGTAGCGGTTGATCGCCCAGGCCTGCACCTGGCCCTTGCTGCACTGGCCGCCATGCAGCATGCGATGGAACGGATGCCGGTTGTGGTAGCGCGCCGCGCCGATCGCGCGCAGCCGCGCTTCCAGCTCGGCGGGGGAGAGCAGTTCGGTCACAGCCGGATCTCCATGCCGTCATGCGCGACCTCGAAGCCGGCGGCCTCGATCTCGGCGCGCTCCGGCGAGGATGCATCGAGCACCGGATTGGTGTTGTTGATGTGGAAATAGACGCGGCGGCCGGCAATGTCCCGGAGGCGCGCGAGCGAGCCGTCGTCGCCGGACATGGAGACATGGCCCATGCGCCGTCCGGTCTTGCCGCCCACGCCGGCGCGCTGCATCTCGTCGTCGCGAAACAGCGTGCCGTCGATGAACAGCAGGTCGGCCTCGGCAAGCTGTCGCGCGCACACTCATCGCTGATCGAGGCGCAGGCAGGGGCGACGATCACCGTCCGGCCATCGGCGCGGAACATCGCGGCGTAGGCGGGCGCGGCGTTCGGGCGCGGTCGCGTCGCGCCCCTCGAGATAGAGCGGCGTCTTTCCCGGCAGGGCGAGCAAGGTCAGCATCAGCCCGTCGCCGCAGTCGACCGGTCGGTCGGGCGCGATTTCGACCCGGGAAACGAGGTCGGGATGCAGCACATCGAAGATGCGGTTGTCCCGCAGCACCTGCAGAATGGAGGCGGGCGCATACAGACTGAAGGCCTGCCGCTCGCGCAGCGTGAGCAGTCCCGCGATCCCGTCCACATCGGCGCTGACCAGCACGATGCCGGCGATCGGCGAATGACGCCGCGCACCGTCTGGCGGGACGCGGATGCAGCGCGGGGGTGCTCGGTGATCTGCTGGCGCAGATCCGGCGAAGCGCCGACGATGATCCAGCTCGCCCCGTTCGCCGACACCGCGACGCTTGCCTGCGTCGCCGGCCGTACACGCGAATCGCCGGCTCGCGCCAGCGAACACAGACGGCAGGCGCAGTTCCATTGCGGAACTCCGCCGCCGGCTGCCGACCCCAGAACCAGCGCCCTCAATCCGACGGCGCCGTCACCCATACCAGGTTACTGCGTGATCGCGAGGATCAGAGCTCGCTCGCCATGTAGCCGTTGATCTCGAGGCCGATGCAGATTTCGCGCAGCTTCGGGCGTGTCCAAGCCATGGATCGTCTCCCTGTTCTCGATGCGCCCACATGAAAGATCGGGCATCCGATAACATACGGACACCCCCCTTCCTGTCCAGCCGGTTGTGGAAGGCTCGCCTTCGCCGTAATCTCCACCACCTGCCGAGGAACAGCCCAGGGAGGGTCCCATGCCGAAATTGGGGATAGTCGGGCCGACCCGTCGGGCCGCGCTGCTCGGGGCGGCCTGGGTGGCCGGCACAGCTGCGGCCCGTGCCGCGGACGACGACCCCTGGACTTCGCTGGCGCCGCAGATCTTCCCGCGGCGCAGCATCACCGACGACGACTCGCTGGTGGCGATGGACGCGCCGTACCGCGCGGAGGACGCCGCGGTGGTGCCGCTCACGCTGCGCCTGCTGCCGGAAGCGGCGGCGCGCAAGGTGAAATCCGTCACCGTGGTCATCGATGCCAACCCCTCGCCCGTCGCCGCCGTGTTCACCCTGCCGCCGCAGAGCGGCATCGGCAGCATCGAGACGAGGGTGCGGGTCGATGACTACACCTTCATCCATGCGGTGGCGGAAACCGCGGATGGCGGGCTGTTCTCGACCAGGCGCTATGTGAAGGCCTCGGGCGGCTGTTCGGCGCCGGCGCTCAAGCAGGAGCACGACGATATTGCGCTCGGCACCATGCGCTTTCGCGAATTCCCGCCGCTTGCGGGCACCGATCCGGCGATGCGGCAGGCGGAGCTCCTGATCCGGCACCCCAATTATTCGGGGATGCAGATGAACCAGGTGACGCGGCTCTACATCCCGGCGCATTTCATCACCTCGGTGCAGCTCTGGCAGGGCGACGCGCCACTGTTTGGGGTCGAGAGCGGGATCTCCATCTCCGAGAACCCGTATTTCCGCTTCGGCTTCCGCGTGAACGGCGCGAAGACGATCCGCGCCGAGGCGATCGACAACGACAAGCAGGTGTTCAGGGCCGAGTGGCCGGTCGCTTCCGTCTGAGCGCCGTTCAGAAGCAGCGCACCTCGGCTTCCGCCTGCGCCTCGCGGAGCGCCTCGACGATCAGGTTCGAGCGCTCGACGTGGAACTCGCCGGCGAGGTAGCCGCCGGTGAGATGCTGCATGCGCAGCACGGTCTCCGCCTCCTCATAGCCGTGATACGGCAGGATCGAGGCGATCACGTCGATCGAGCAGGAGCAACGGCGCAGCGCGTCCTGCGTGCCGCCGTTCACGTTCATGCAGCCGAGCACGTAATCGGCGCGTGCCGCGGTCGGATAGTCGTTATGCTCGGCGGTGTCGGCGAGCGCCGGGCCGGCCAGCAGCAGGAGCGCAAGCAGCACCGCGTTCCGCATGGGTTCCTCCCTGGATGGCGTGCAGGATAGCGAAACCGTGCGGCGCTTGCCATCGCGCGTCGCGCGCCGCACTCTCACGGGCATGAGCGAGGGAATTCGACGGCGAAGCCTCCTCGGCGCGCTCGCCGGGACGATCCTCGCGCCGCGCGCCTTCGCCGCCGACGCGGTGCGGCTCGGCATCCTGCCGTTCGGGACCGTGCAGTGGGTCGCGGAAGTGATCCGGCATGACCGGCTCGACGCCAGGCATGGCTGCGCGCTTGCCACGGTCACGCTGGCCAACAATGACGCCGGGCGCGTCGCGCTGATGGCCGGCGGTGCCGACATCGTGGTGTCCGACTGGCTGTTTGCCGCCGAGCAGCGCCAGGCGGGGACGAAGCTCTGCTTCGCGCCGTTCTCGAGCGCGACCGGCGGCGTGATGGTGGCGAAGGACGCGCCGATCCGTGGCCTCGGCGACCTCCGGGGCAAGCGCCTCGGCGTCGCCGGCGGGCCGCTCGACAAGTCCTGGATCATCGTGCGGGCGGCCGCGCAGGCGACTGCCGGGCTCGATCTCGCGAGCGATGCCTCGCCGGTGTTCGGTGCGCCGCCGCTGCTCGACGCGAAGCTGCGGCAGGGCCAGCTCGATGCCGATCTCACCTTCTGGAACTTCGCGGCGCAGACTCGAGGCCGACGGCTACCGCCAGGCGATCGCGGTCGAGGACTGCGCGCGCGCGCTCGGCATCAGGGGCCCGCTCGATCTCGTCGGCTACGTCTTCCACGAGGACTGGGCGCGCCGGCACCGGACGGCGGTCGATGGTTTCCTCGCCGCTTCGGCCGAAGCGGAAGCGGCGCTGGCGGAGAGCGACGCCGCCTGGACCATCGTGCGGCCGCTGATGCAGGCGCCAGCCGACGCGCTGTTCGCCGCGCTGCGGCGCCGCTTCGTCGCCGGCATCGCCGCACGCGACGCTCCCCGAGCGCGAGGCGAGCGCCGCCCAACTGCTCGCCGTGCTGCGGCGCGTCTCCGGTGGCCGCGCCGCCGGCGGGCTTGCGGCGCTTCCCGCCGGGCTGTTCTGGCCCAAGGCGGATGGGTGAGGCGCGGAGGGCGCGACCGGGGTCGCCGCCGGCCCGGCGCTGCGCGACCGGCTGCTCTCGCTCGCGGGATTCCTGGCGATCTGGCTGATCCTCGCCCATCTCGCCGGCAATCCGCTGCTGCTTCCCGGCCCGGGCCGGGTGCTCGCGGCCGCGGTGGCGGCGACGCTGTCGGGCGACCTGCCGCGCAATCTCGCGATCACGCTGGCGCGCGTCGTCGTCGCCTTCGGACTAGCGCTCGTGCTCGGCACCGCCGGCGGCTACCTCGCCGGACGCTCGGCGCGCGCCGACGCGATCATGGACCCGTGGATCGTCATCCTGCTGAATCTGCCGGTGCTGGTGGTCGTCATCCTCGCCTATGTGTGGATCGGGTTGAACGACGTGGCGGCGGTGCTCGCGGTCACGCTCGCCAAGATGCCGACGGTGATGGTGACGGTGCGCGAGGGCGCGCGCGCGCTCGATCACGGCTTCGAGGACCTCGCCCGGGTGTATCGTCTGCCGCGCTGGCGGCGGCTGCGACGCGTCGTGCTGCCGCAGCTCGCGCCGTTCATCGCGGCGTCGGCGCGCAGCGGGCTCTCGATCACCTGGAAGATCGTGCTGGTGGTCGAGCTGCTCGGCCGGCCGGACGGCGTCGGCTTCGCGCTCAACCTGCTCTTTCAGTCCTTCGACGTGGCGGGCATTCTCGCCTATGGGCTCATCTTCGCCGCGATCATGCTGGCGACCGAGACGCTGCTGCTGCAGCCCTGGGAGCGACGTGCGAACGCCTGGCGACGCGCAGCTTGAGGTCAGGATCAGGGAGAAGCGGTTCGCGCGCGGCGCCCGAGTCGGTGGCCGTCCTCCGCGACATCCGCTTCACCGCGGGCGCCGGCGAGGTGCTGGCGCTGTTCGGCGCCTCCGGCAGCGGCAAGACCACGACACTCCGCATCGTGCTCGGACTGGACACCGAGTTCGACGGCCGCGTCACCCATCCGCCGGGGCGGGTGGGCGCGATGTTCCAGGACCCGTGCCTGCTGCCATGGCTGACGCTCGCCGAGAACCTCCGCCTGGTCGACGCACCCGACGCGCCGCCGCGCGATCCCGACCGGCTGCTTGCCGAAATCGGGCTGCCGGGCGCCGGCGGCGCGGCTGCCGAAGGAGCTCTCCCTCGGCATGGCGCGCCGCGCGGCGCTCGCGCGCGCGCTGTTCGTGGCGCCGCGCCTGCTGGTGCTCGACGAGCCCTTCGCCTCGCTCGATCCGCTGCTCGCGGCGACGCTCGCCGGCCCGATCGCGCGGGCGGCGCGGGATGACGGCGCGACGGTGCTGATCGCGACGCATGACATCGCCCAGGTGCTGCCATTCGCCGATCGCATCCTGGTGCTGGAAGGCCGCCCCGCCACCCTCGCCGCCGACGCGAAGGTGCCGAAGGGCGGCACCGAGCACCTGCGCGCCGACCTGCTGGCGCGCTTCCCGTTCATGGGCACCGACTACGAATGAGGAGGAAACCGATGCGCACCGCCGCCCTGATCGTCGCCCTGGCCGTGCTGCCGGCCGGGCTCGCCATTGCCGCGCCGCAAAAATTCTTCGCCTACAACATGACCTCGCGCACCGATTTCGAGGGCGTCTATCTCGCCCCGGCTGGCACCCAGAATTGGGGGCCGAACCAGGCGCTCAACGACCCCGACCACTCGCTCGACACCACCGAGCGCCTGCTGCTGACCGGCATCCGGGCGGGCAAATACGACGTGAAGCTGGTGGACAAAAAGGGCCGCACCTGCATCGCCCACAACATGGACCTGACCGGCGACACGAGCTTCGAGCTCCGCGACGGCGATCTCGAGGACTGCCACCCGTGACGCCGCGCCCGGCGGCGCCGGCGGATGCGGCGGAGCGGCGGCGAGCGCGGCCGATCGTCTGCTACGCGGTCGAGAACCTGCCGGCATTCGACGCCGCACTCTACGCGCGGGTGCGCGACGGCATGGCGAAGATCGACGAGGTGATCGTGCCGCCGCGCGAGGCCCGCGCCTTCAGCGTGCCGGCGGGGCATTGCTTCCGCATCGTCAGCATCGAGGGCCCGCAGGTCGGCGACCTCAACCTGTGGAACGCGCACGATCTCGGTGAACGCTTCTTCAGCGGCAAGACGCGCGCGCTGCACGCGACGCATGTGACGACCGGCGACCGGCTGTGGAGCACGCTGCCCTATCTGCGCCCGCTCGCGACGATCACCCACGACACGCTCGGCTGGTACGGCTGGGACGCGGATGGCGGCGGCGTGCACGACGTGATCGGCACGCGCTGCGATCCCTACACCAACCTGCTGCTGAAGGGCGGCGAGTACCATCATTGCTGCCACTCGAATCTGAGCCGCGCCCTCGCCGCCGCGCGCAATCTGCCCGTCACCGAGGCGGAGCTGCTACGTGCACGACGTGCTGAACGTGTTCATGTGCACGGGCTTCACCCACGACACCCACCAGTATTTCATGAAGGCGAGCCCGGTGCGGCCGGGCGACTTCATCGAGTTCTTCGCCGAGATCGACCTGCTGGGCGCGCTCTCCGCCTGCCCGGGCGGCGATTGCGGCGCGAGCCATTCCGACGACGCGGCGCGCTGTTATCCGCTGAAGGTCGAGATCCACCGCCCACGGGAAGGTGCGCTCGCGGGCTGGCAACCGCCCACGCCGAGCGCCTATTCGCGCACGCACGGCCTCTGATCAGAGGCGGCCGGGCGCGTCCTCCAGGCGCTCGACCGCGGGGTCGCGCGGCGCATCGGTCCAGCCGGACAGCGCCTCCCATACGCGCAACGCGGCGACGGTCTCCTCGACATCGTGCACGCGCAGGATCGCCGCACCGCGCATGATCGCGAACAGGCCGGCGGCAAGCGAGCCGGGCGCGCGGGCGGCGGGGAGGTCCTCGCCGGTCAGCGCCCCGATCAGGCTCTTGCGCGACACGCCGACCAGGATGCGGCAGCCGAGATTGAGCAGCAGGGGCAGCCGCGCCAGCACCGCCAGGCTCTGCCGCCTACCCTTCGCGAAGCCGATGCCGGGATCGACCGCGATGCGGGCGCGCGGAATGCCCGCCGCCTCCGCCGCGTCGACCCGGGCCGCGAGTTCGCGCGTCACATCGACCGCGACATCTTCGTAATCGCGCAGGCTCATCATCGTCGCCGGCGTGCCGCGCATGTGCATGAGCACGACGGGACAGCCGCGCCGGGCGACCAGGCCGGCGGCGTCGGGATCGTGCGTCAGGGCGGAGACGTCGTTGACGATTCGGCGCGCCGGCATCGAGCGCGGCCGCCATCGTCGTCGCGTTGCGGGTGTCGACCGAGACCGGCACGCCCAGCGGGACGAGCCTCGCGAGCACGGGAAGCAGCCGGCCGCGCTCCTCCTCCGGCGGCACCGGCGCGGCGCCGGGGCGGGTGCTCTCCGCGCCCACATCCAGCATGGCGGCGCCGGCCGCGACCATTTCGGCGGCGCGGGCAGCGGCGCGGCCGGGATCGAAATGCTGCCCGCCATCGCTGAAACTGTCGGGGGTGACGTTGATGATCCCCATCACGGCGGGCCGGGGCGGCAGGCCGGCCCAGCTTGGCAGCGCCGCGGCGAGGCGTTCGGCCTCCGCCGCGCCAGTCCGCCGGCAGGTCCCGGGCGGCGACCAGGCGGGCGTCGCCGTCGATCAGCCTGGCGGCGGTGTAGGCGCCGTCGCCGGCGAGCGGCAGGGCGATGCCGGCGGCGACCGCCTCGCGGACGAGGTGCGGCGGCAGCAGGCCGACCGGCTCGATCAGGCGCCTCGGGCGATGCGCGGAGAGCATGGGCGACGGCTACCAATTCCGCGCGATCGGCCGCAAGCTCCGGGCCGGGTGCGGCGGCCGGATCGGATGACGGGTATCGGGGGGAGACGAGGACGCGAGCGCGAGCGCTGGCCGGGACCGCTTGCGTTCGCCGAGGCGGCCGAGCTGCTTCGGCCCGAGGCACGGCACCGCCTGCCCTGCCTGCGCCGCATCGATGCCCCGTCGCGTGCCGTGTCCGGCGCGGCTTCGCTGCTGATCCATCTGGCGCTGCTCGGCCCGCTGCTGCTGGTCGCCAGCAAGCTCGTCCGCACCCCGCCGGCGCCCGTCGAGCCGGCCATGACCATGCTTTTCGAGAGCGCGCCGCCATCGGCGCCGGCCCTCGCCGCCCCCGCTCGCCGCCCCGCCGGCGCCACCGCCGCCGCTCGCCGCCCCGCCACCAACGGCCGAGCCGCCCCCGCCGCCGGCAGCCGCCCGTGGTGGCCGATCCCGCCGCCGCCCGCTCCGGTCGGAGAGCCGCCTCCCCCGCCCGCATCTCCGGTTCCGACCGCACCGCCGCCCCTCGCCGCGCCCCTGCCGGTTCCGGTCGCGCCCGCCATCCCGCTTCCGCCGCCGGTTGTCGAGCCGCCGCCGGTGCCGCGCGTCGAGCCGGCAGCACCTCCCCGGCCATCAGGCCGCGGACCGCGCCGAGCCGCGTTGCGCCGCACCCGACCGCGCGGCGCGCGCCGCCGCGTTCCGCCGCAAGCCCGAACGCCCCACCCGCTCCGGAATCGGCCCGCGCGCAGCCCTCGACCGGTCCGGCCGTCGCGGCCCCGGTGATCCCGGCGCACCCGCTCGCGGGCGTCGCCTCGAATCCGCACCCGGAGTATCCGCTGCTGGCGCGGCGCCGGGGCGAGCAGGGAAAGGTCGTGCTCCGCGTCGGTGTCACGCCGGACGGCGCGGCGAGCGAGGTCGCGGTCGCGGCCAGCAGCGGCCACCCCCTGCTCGATGCGGCGGCGGTCAGGGGGGTGCGGACCTGGCGGTTCTCCCCCGCCACCGAGGGCGGCCACCCGATCCCCGGCACCGCCGAGGTGACGATCGACTTCCACCTGGTGGACGAGTAGCCGCCCCTTGGACCAGCGCGCTCACGGCCTGAATTGCAAGCTTGACGCGGGATCGTCGGGATAGTTTCCATATCACGGCTTGCCTGGTAGCCGCCCATTGGCTATCTATTCGCGAATGGTCGACCGCGAGGCGGAACACCAGCACCGAAAGCCCGGGGGATCAGCCTATCCTCAGCCCGCGCAGCGACGCCAGCCCGCCGCCATCCCGCAGGCCGAGATCGCTATGACCAGTTTCGCACGCCGCCCGCAGTTGCAGCGCAGCGCCAGCCTTGTGCTCAATCAGCATCATGGACGGCGCGCCCCTCACGCCGCCACTGTTGCGCCGTTGCGGTCGGCGCAGCGACCGGCCGGGGAGAGTGTCGATGCGGTTGCGGACCTGGCTCGCGGTCGGAGCCTGCTGCCTGCCTGCGGCGAGCATGGCCCAGAGCGCACCGACAAGCGCACCAACAGGCGCACCGACACCCGCGCCGCCGCCCGCCGGCGTGACCGTCCTTCCCGAGGTCAACGTCATCGCGCCGACCCCGCTGCTCGGCTCCGGCATCGACCGCAACACCGTGCCGGCCTCGACGAGCGTGGTCACCGGCAACCAGGTCGTGCGCACCGGCATCCCCGACCTCGCGCGCGCGCTCACCGAGGACGTGCCCGGGATCACGGTGCAGAACGGCGCCGGCAATCCGTTCCAGCCCAACATCTACTATCGCGGCTTCCTCGCCTCGCCGCTGCAAGGCAGCCCGCAGGGCCTCGCCGTCTACGTGAACGGCGCCCGCTTCAACCAGCCCTTCGGCGACGTGGTGAGCTGGGACCTGATCCCGGATGTCGCGATCGATCAGGTGAATGTCGAGGGCTCGAACCCGGTGTTCGGCCTGAACGCGCTCGGCGGCGCGATCGCGGTGCGGCTGAAGGACGGGTTCGCCTATCACGGCGGCGAGCTCACTCTCGCCGGCGGCTCGTTCGGCCGGATCGAGACCGACTTCCAGTACGGCAGGCAGAGCGGCACCACCGCCGCCTACATCGCCGGCTCGGTGCAGCACGAGGATGGCTGGCGCGACCAGCAATCCTCCGATCTTTACAACATCTACGCCGATGTCGGCTGGCGCGGCGACCGCGCCGAGCTGCATTTCAGCATCAGCGCCGCCGACACCGAGCTGAACGCGCCCGGCACCACGCCGGTCGACCTGCTGGCGGTCGACCCCAAGGCGGATTTCACCGGCCCCAACCTGATCGCGACCAAGTACACGCGGGTCAGCCTGAACGGGTCCTACCAGATCACCGACACCACGTCGGTCGATGTGGTCGCCTATTACGAGTACCTGCTCCAGCGGGTGGTCGAACGGCAACGCGCCGGATTTCGCGCCCTGCGACGACGGCTCGGGCAATCTCTGCACCGGCCCGGGCACGTATCTGACCGACCGCAGCTTCAACCCGATCCCCGACTTCCTGAACGGCGGCCCCTATTCGGAGCTCGACCAGCAGACGACGAACACCAACGGCTACGGCGCCTCCGCGCAAGTGACCAACACCGACCGCGTGTTCGGCCTCGCGAACCATTTCGTCGGCGGCTTCAGCTTCGACGGCTCGAACACGCTGTTCAGCGCCACCTCCGCCGCCGGCGGCCTCGATCCGTTCAGCGGGCTTTACATCGGCTCCGGCCCGACCATCGACCAGGCGGACGGCTCGATCGCGCCGGTGCGCGTCGGCATCACCAATGCGAGCTTCGGCGCTCTTCCTGACCGACACGCTGAACGTCACCGACCGGCTCGCGATCACCGCCTCCGGTCGCTTCAACGCGATCGAGACCGATCTCCACGACCAGATCGGCACCGCACTCACCGGCAACCACGCTACAACCACTTCAATCCGGGCATCGGCGCGACCTATCGCATCCTGCCCTGGCTCAACGCCTTCGCGAGCGTCTCGACCGCGAACCGCGCGCCGACGCCGGCCGAGCTTTCCTGCGCCAGCGCAGCAAGCCCGTGCAGCCTCGCCAATTTCTTCACCGGCGATCCCGACCTCAAGCAGGTGATCGCGCACACGATCGAGGCCGGCTTCCGCGGCCGCCTGCATCCCTTCGCGGGCGGCAATCTCGACTGGGAGGCCGCCTGGTTCCGCACCAATCTCGACGACGACATCCTGTTCGTGAACAGCCCGGTGCAGGGCCGCGCCTTCTTCCAGAATGTCGGCACCACGCGCCGCCAGGGCGTTGACCTCAACGCGCGGCTCGCGACCGGCCGGTGGAGCGTGTTCGCCGGCTACTCCTACATCGACGCGACGTTCCAGAGCCCGTTCGTCGAATCGAGCGAGAACAATCCGGGCGCCGACGCCAACGGCAACATCGAGGTCAATCGCGGCGACCGCATCCCCGGCATCCCCGCCAACATCGTGAAAATCGGCGGCACCTACAAGGTCACCGACAAATGGACGGTGGGCGCGACCGCGATCGGCGAGTCCGGCCAGTACCTGGTCGGCGACGAGGCCAACCTGACCAAGAAGCTGCCGGGATACGTGCTGCTCAACCTCAACACGAGCTACCAGCTCACGCCGGCGATCCAGCTCTTCGGCTTCATCGACAACGCGCTCGACGCCAGATACTACACCTACGGCACGCTTCTCGCCGACCTCCTCGGTGGTGATCGCGCAGGCGCCGGGCGCCACCAACCCGCGCAGCTACGCGATCGGCGCGCCGATCGGCGGCTGGGGCGGGGTCAAGGTCCGGTTCTGAAACCGCCTCTTCCGCCCCGCTGCGCCGGGTGTAGGCTCTGGCACGAAGCTCGAGGAGGCGGCGATGGTCGCGATGGTCGAGACGCTCACGCGCCACGAGGCCGAGGAGCAGGAATGGCAGCTCCGCTGCGACATGGCGGCGGTGTTCCGCGTCTCCGCGCGGCTCGGCTGGAACGAGCAGATCGGCAACCACAACTCGCTGATGCTGCCGCGCGCGACGCCGGACGCGCCGCCGCTGTTCCTGATCAACCCGCGCGGCTACCTGTTCCAGGAGCTGACCGCGAGCTCGCTCATCGTTTGCGACCTGGACGGCCGCGTGGTCCGCGGCAAGGGCGAGCTGCGCAAGGTCGCCTTCCACATCCACGCCCGCATCCACCTGAAGAACCCGGGTGCGACCTGCGTGCTGCACGTGCACCCGCAATACCTCACCGCGCTCTCCCTGCTCGAGGAGCCCGAGTTCGAGCTCGCGCACGGCAACAATCTGTTCCTCAACGACCGCGTCGTCGCCGACATCTGGGGCGGGCAGCCCGTGCACGACAATGACGAGGGCGACCGCATCGCCGGTCTGCTCGGCGACAAGACGATCATGATCATGGGCGGCCATGGCGTGACGGTGGTCGGCCCGACGGTCGAGGAGGCCTTCGACGAGCTGTACAGCGCCGAGCGCACCTGCATGTACCAGATGACGGCGCAGATGACCGGCAAGAAGCTCCGCCAGCTGCCGGACCAGCACCGCCGCAACGCTTCAACGGACCGCGCGGCAGATACTCCGATTCCCGCATGTTCCTCGACGCCTGGCGCCGCGTGCTCGACCGCGAGGAACCCGGCTACGCCACCTGATCCGATGCCGACGGCGCCGGTCAGTAGGTCGCCCGGCCGCCCGAGACGTCGAACACGCCGCCGGTGCTGAAGGAGCACTCGTCGCTGGCGAGCCAGCAGATCAGCGCGGTGATCTCGTCCACCGTGCCGAAGCGGCCGAGCGGGATTTTCGAGAGCATGTAGTCGATGTGCTCCTGCGTCATCTGGTCGAAGATCGCGGTGCGGACCGCGGCCGGCGTGACGCAGTTGACGCGGATGTCGCTGCGCGCGAGCTCCTTGCCGAGCGACTTGGTGAGGCCGATCACGCCGGCCTTCGACGCGCTGTAGGCCGCGGCGTTGGGGTTCCCCTCCTTGCCGGCGATCGAGGCGATGTTGACGATCCGCCCGTAGCCGTTGCGGGTGAGATGCGGCACCGCTTCACGGTTGCAGTAGAAGACGCCGTTGAGATTGACGTCGATGACGCGCCGCCAGGCGTCCGGCGGATAATCGGCCACGGTCGCGTTCGGCCCGGTGATGCCGGCGCAGGCGACCAGCACGTCGAGCTTGCCGAGCGCGGCGATGCTCGCCTCCATCGCGCGCGCGACCTGCTCCGCGTCGGCGACGTCCACGCGCTCGGCATGGGCGGCGACGCCTGCCTGCCGTGCCTCATCGAGCGCGTCGGCGTCGATATCCCAGACGCAGCAGCGCGCGCCTTCCGCGCCGAGGCGCCTGGCGACGGCCAGGCCGATGCCCGCCGCGCCGCCGGTGACGATCGCCGTCCGCCCCGCCAAACCTTTCCCTGCTCAGCACGAACCTTGCTCCCGTTTGCGTTTGATTGGCCGGCACCTGCGAGCTCCGCCGCCATGGGCTCGGGCGGGAACATCCTGCGGCCAGACCCAGTCGCGCACCTCCGGCATGTCGGTGCCGTGCACCGCGATGTAGTGCTCGTGCTCGAT
Organism: uncultured Alphaproteobacteria bacterium; assembly: GCA_963822815.1. GTDB lineage: Bacteria > Pseudomonadota > Alphaproteobacteria > Acetobacterales > Acetobacteraceae > CAWGJC01. The sequence goes on along the minus strand of CAWGJC010000013.1, from coordinate 155,716 downwards.
CAGCTTGTCGCGGATCGCCTGCTTCACATAGGCGGCCGCGGGACCGAGCTGCTTCACGCGGTCGATCACGTCGCCCACCAGGTGGAACCGGTCGAGACGGTTGCGCACCACCATGTCGAACGGCGTCGTCGTCGAGCCCTCCTCCTGGTAGCCGCGCACGTGCAGATTCTCATGATTGGTCCGCTTGTAGGTGAGGCGGTGAATGAGCGAGGGATAGCCGTGATAGGCGAAGATCACCGGCTTGTCGCGGGTGAACAGCGTGTCGAAATCGGCATCCGTCAGCCCGTGCGGATGCTGGTATTTCGGCTGCAGCGTCATCAGGTCGACCACGTTGACGACGCGCACGCGCAGATCGGGCAGGTGATGGCGCAGCAGATCGACCGCGGCCAGCGTCTCGAGCGTCGGCACGTCGCCGGCGCAGGCCATCACCACGTCGGGCTCGCCGCCGCGGTCGTTGCTCGCCCATTCCCAGATGCCGATGCCCTGGGTGCAGTGCTTCACCGCGCTGTCCATGTCGAGCCATTGCGGCGCCGGCTGCTTGCCGGCGACGACGACGTTGATCCGGTCCCAGCTCCGCAGGCAATGATCCATCACCCAGAGCAGCGTGTTGGCATCGGGCGGCAGATAGACGCGCACGATGTCCGCCTTCTTGTTCACCACATGATCGATGAAGCCGGGGTCCTGATGGCTGAAGCCGTTATGGTCCTGCCGCCAGACATGCGAGGTGAGCAGGTAGTTGAGGGACGCGATCGGCCGACGCCAGGCGACCTCCTTGCTCGTCTTCAGCCATTTGGCGTGCTGGTTGAACATCGAATCGACGATGTGGATGAACGCCTCGTAGCAGTTGAACACGCCGTGCCGGCCGGTGAGCAGATAGCCTTCGAGCCAGCCCTGGCAGGTGTGCTCGCTCAGGATCTCCATCACCCGGCCATCCGGCGCGAGATGGTCGTCGCCGTCGATCGCTCTCCGCATCCCAGGCGCGGTCGGTCGCCTCGAACACATCCTGCAAGCGGTTCGACGCGGTCTCGTCCGGGCCGAAGATGCGGAAGTTGCGCGTGCGCGCGTTCTCGCGCATGACGTCGCGCAGGAACTTGCCGAGCACGCGCGTCGCCTCGGCCATCTCGCGCCCGGGCGACGCCACCTTCACCGCGTAGTCGCGGAAATCGGGCATGCGCAGCGGCCGCATCAGCGTGCCGCCATTGGCGTGCGGATTGGCGCTCATGCGCCGGTTGCCCGCGGGCGCGAGCGCCGCGAGGTCCGGGCGGAGCGCGCCTTCCGGCGTGAACAGCACCTCCGGCCGGTAGCTGCGCAGCCATTGTCTCGAGCAGCCCGAGATGCTCGGGCTTCTCCATCGTGAACGGCACCTGGTGCGAGCGCCAGGATCCCTCGGTCTTGAGCCCGTCCACCTCCTTCGGCCCGGTCCAGCCCTTCGGCGAGCGCAGCACGATCATCGGCCAGCGCGCGCGCTCGCCCGTTCCGTTGCCGGATCGCGCGCGCTCCTGGATCGCGCCGATCTCGTCCATCACGCGATCGAGCGTCGCCGCCATTTTCCGGTGCATCGCCTGCGGCTCGTCGCCCTCGACGAAATGCGGCGCGTAGCCGTAGCCGCGCAGCAGCGCGTCGAGCTCGTCATGCGGGATGCGCGCGAGCACGGTCGGGTTGGCGATCTTGTAGCCGTTCAGATGCAGGATCGGCAGCACCGCGCCGTCGCTCGCCGGATCGAGGAATTTGTTGGCGTGCCATGCGGTCGCGAGCGGTCCGGTCTCCGCCTCGCCGTCGCCGACCACGCAGGCGGCGATCAGATCGGGATTGTCGAGCACCGCGCCATAGGCGTGCGACAGCGAGTAGCCGAGCTCGCCGCCCTCATGGATCGAGCCCGGCGTCTCCGGCGCCGCATGGCTCGGAATGCCGCCCGGAAACGAGAATTGCCGGAACAGATGGCGCATCCCCTCCTCGTCCTGCATCACCTCCGGATAGAGCTCGCTGTAGGTGCCCTCGAGCCAGGTGTTCGCGACCACGCCGGGCGCGCCATGGCCGGGGCCGGCGATGAAGATGACGCTGAGATCGCGCGCGCGGATGACGCGGTTGAGATGCACGTAGAGGAAGTTGAGGCCCGGCACCGTGCCCCAATGCCCGAGCAGGCGCGGCTTCACGTGCTCGCGCGCAAGCCTCTCCTTCAGCAGCGGATTGTCGAGCAGATAGACCTGGCCGACCGACAGGTAGTTCGCCGCCAGCCACCATTCATGCATGCGGGAAAGCTCGTCGTCGGACGGCATCCCGGTCGGACGTGCATGCTCCATTCCGCGCTCCTGTCATCCTGCGTCACGCGGCCGCCACGGAGAAAGCGGCTTGCGCGACCGGCTCGACCTGCATCATAGCCGGGACGACGCGGCCGCACAGGCCGGCAGGATCGATGGAGCAGAGGCCGCGATGCCGGACGCCGTGCTGACGCTGAACGCGGGCTCGTCGAGCATCAAGTTCGCGCTGTTCGAGCGCGCCGGCGCGACGACCGCGCCGGTCTGCTGCGGGGTCAGATCGAGAAGATCGGTGATGCGCCGCATTTCGTCGCGCACGATCCCGACGGCGGCTGATTGGCCGAGCGACGCTGGCGGGGCGGCAGGAAACGCACGAGACGCTGCTCGCGGCGCTGCTCGACTGGGTGGATCGGCATCTCGGCGCCGAATCGCTTGTTCGCCGTCGGCCATCGCGTCGTGCATGGCGGCCCGGACCACGCGCGCCCCGCGCGCGTCACCGACGCGCTGCTGGCCGCGCTCGACGCGCTGGTGCCGCTGGCGCCGCTGCACCAGCCGCACAACCTGGCGGCGATCCGCGCCGTCGCCGCGTCGCGGCCGAACCTGCCGCAGGTCGCCTGCTTCGACACCGCCTTCCATCACGCGATGCCGAACAGTCGCCACGCGCATCGCCCTGCCCCGCGAATACGAGGCGGACGGCATCCGCCGCTACGGCTTCCACGGCATCTCCTACGAATACATCGCCTCCCGCCTGCGCGAGATCGCGCCCGCCCTCGCGGCCGGGCGGGTCATCGTCGCGCATCTCGGCAACGGCGCCAGCCTCTGCGCCATGCGGGACGGGCGGAGCGTCGACACCACGATGGGCCTCACCGCGCTCGACGGCCTGGTGATGGGCACGCGCTGCGGCAATCTCGACCCCGGCGTGCTGCTCTATCTCGCGCAGGCGAAGGGCATGGACCCCGCCGCCATCGAGGACCTGCTGTATCGCCGCTCCGGCCTGCTCGGCGTCTCCGGCATCGCGAGCGACATGCGCACGCTGCTCGCCAGCCACGACCCGCGCGCCACGGAGGCGGTCGAACTCTTCGTCTTCCGCCTGGCCCGCGAGATCGGCGCGCTGACCGCCTCGCTCGGCGGGCTCGACGGCCTCGTCTTCACCGCCGGCATCGGCGAGCACGCACCGGAAATCCGCGCCGCGGTGTGCCAGCGCCTGGCCTGGCTCGGCGTCGCGCTCGACGCGGACGCGAACGCGCGCGGCGACGCCGTCATCAGCACCGCCGACCAGCCGGATCGAGCTGCGCGTCATCCCGACCGACGAGGAATGCATGATCGCCCGCCACACGAGCGAGATGGTGGGATAGCGAGAGCGCGTTCAGGCTGAGCGCGGAACCGTCGGCGCGCCTCGCTCTTGTCGTGCGGGCAACTTCCTCAGCCGGTCTGGCTGCTGTTGCTCTACCGCACCGTCGCGACGCGGATCGCATTCGTCGTGCCCGGAGCGCCCGAACGGCACGCCGGCGGCGACGACGATCTCCTCGCCCTGCCCGGCGAAGCCCTCCTGCATGGCGATGCGGATCGCCTTCGAGACCGCCTCCGTCATCGAATGCGCGTCCGGCATCACCACCGCATGCACGCCCCAGGCGACGGCGAGGCGGCGCGCCGTCATCGGATCGGGCGTGAGGCCGAGCACCGGGCTGTCCGGCCGCTCGCGCGCGATGCGCAGCGCCGTGCGCCGGAAGTGGTGAAGGCGGCGATCGCGCGCGCCTCGATCGTGTGCGCGATCTGCCGCGCGGCGGCGGCGATCGCATCGGCCGCGGAGTGCTCGGGCGCCGGCCGGCTCGCCTCGATGATGTCGCGCCAGCCGGCATCCTGCTCCACCCGCGCGACGATGCGGTCCATGATGTTCACCGCCTCGAACGGATAGCTGCCCGGCCGCGGTCTCCGCCGAGAGCATCACCGCATCGGCGCCGTCGAACACCGCGGTCGCGACGTCGGACGCCTCGGCGCGCGTCGGCGCCGGCGCGTTGATCATGCTCTCGAGCATCTGCGTCGCGACCACGACGGGAATGCCGCGCGCGCGCGCCGCGCGCACGATGCGCTTCTGCGCGAGCGGCACCTCCTCGGGCGGCAGTTCCACGCCGAGATCGCCGCGCGCCACCATCACCGCATCGGAAAGCTCGAGGATCGCGTCGAGATTTTCGAGCGCCTGCGGCTTCTCGAGCTTGGTCATGATCCAGGCGCGGCCGCGCGGCGATCGCGCGCGCCTCCGCCACGTCCTCCGGCGCGCTGCACGAAGGAGAGGCCGATATAGTCGACGCCGTGATCGAGCGCGAACGCCATGTCCTCGCGATCCTTCACGGTGAGCGCCGGGATCGGCAGCACGACGTCGGGCACGTTGACGCCCTTGCGGTCGGAGAGCGGGCCGCCGACCACGATCTCGGATTCGAGATGGTCCTCGCGCTTGCGCGCGACGCGGAGCCGCAACTTGCCGTCATCGAGCAGCAGCGTGGTGCCGATCGCGGCCGCGGCGATGATCTCGGGATGCGGCAGGTTGACGCGCCGCGCATCGCCCGGCGTCGGGTTGAGGTCGAGGCGGAATTGTCTGCCCGGTCTGCAGATGCACGCGCCCGCCGCCGAACCGCCCGACGCGCAGCTTCGGCCCCTGCACGTCGGCGAGGATGCCGATCGGCCGGCCCGACTTGCCCTCGATCTCGCGGATCAGCGCGATGCGCGCGGCGTGGTCCTCGTGCGAGCCATGGCTGAAATTGAGCCGGAACACGTCGGCGCCGGCATTGAACAGCCGCGTCAGCACCTCGAGCGTCGAGCTCGCCGGCCCGAGCGTGGCGACGATCTTGGTGCGCCGGCGGCGGCGCAGCTTCATACGGGTCGGCATCGCGACGGATCAGCCTCCGGCAATCAGGACGGCGCGGAAATCGTTCACGTTGGTGAGCGTCGGTCCGGTGCGCACGAGGTCGCCGAGCCGCGTCGAACAGCGTGTAGCTGTCATGCGCAGTCGAGCATGCGCGAGCGGGTCGAGCCCGGCGGCGCGGGCGCGGGCGAGCGTGTCGGGCGTGACGATCGCGCCGGCCGCATCCTCCGTGCCGTCGATGCCGTCGGTGTCGCCGGCCACGGCGTAGATGCCGGCGCGCGCCCTTCAGCGCGACCGCCAGGCCGAGCAGGAACTCGGAATTGCGCCCGCCGCGCCCGGCCGGCCCGTGCCCGATCGTCACCGTGGTCTCGCCGCCGGAGAGCAGCACCGCGGGCGCGGGCAGCGGGTGGCCGTGCGCGCGCAGCGCTGCGGGCGATGCCGGCCATCACGGTGCCGAGCTCGCCGGCTCTCCCCCTCCATCGCATCGCCGAGGATCAGCGGCGTGAGCCCTCGCGCCGCGCGCCGCGCGGCGGCGGCCTCGAGCGCCATCTGCGGCGTCGCGATCAGGCGGTAATCGAGCGTCGATCTCGCCGGGCTTCGGCGTCTCCTCGCCGCGCGCGAGATGGGCGGCGGCGGCCGGCGGCAGGGCGATGCCGTAGCGCGCGACGATCGCCCGCACATCGGCGAGCGTGCTCGGATCGGGCACGGTCGGCCCGCTGCCGATCACCGCCGGCCTCGTCGCCCGGCACGTCGCTGATGGCGAGCGTCACCACCCGCGCCGGCCGCGCCGCCGCCGCGAGCCGCCCGCCCTTGATGGCGGAGAGATGCTTCCGCACCGCGTTCATCTCATGGATCGTCGCGCCCGAGGCGAGCAGCGCGCGGTTGACCGCCTGCTTGTCGGCGAGCGACACGCCCCGCCGCCGGCAGGGCGAGCAGCGCCGAGGCGCCGCCCGAGATCAGCGCGAGGACCAGGTCCTCCGGCCCGAGCCCGCGCACGGTCGCCAGGATGCGCGCGCGCCGCCGCCTCGCCATTCGCGTCCGGCACCGGATGCGAGGCTTCGAGCACCGTGATGCGCCGCGTCGGCACCGCATGCTCGTAGCGGGTGACCACGACGCCCGAGAGCGGCACGTCCGGCCAGGCATCCTCGAGCGCCGCCGCCATCACCGCGGCCGATTTCCCCGCGCCCACCACGACGCAGCGCTCCCGCGCGGCCGCTCCGGCAGGTGGCGGGCCAGCACCACGCGCGGATCGGCCGCGGCGACCGCCGCATCGAACAGCGCCCGCAGCAGGCTCGCGCGCCCGTGCCTCGTCCCAGCGCATCCCGCCTCCGCCCGTCGCCCGCGCGAGTATGGCGGAGCGCCGCCCGGCGGCGCCATGTAGCGGCCTGGTGAGCGTGATCCGGGAGAGACGCAGAATGCCCGCACAGGAAATCGACCAGGCCACCCGCACCGAGCTGGAGGCCGCCGCCTTCCGCCGCCTCGTCGAGCATCTGCGCGAGCGCACGCGACGTGCAGAACATCGACCTGATGAACCTCGCCGGCTTCTGCCGCAACTGCCTGAGCCGCTGGTACCGCGAGGCGGCCGAGCAGCGCGGCATCGCGCTCGCCGACCCCGAGGCGCGCGAGATCGTGTACGGCATGCCGTACAAGGAATGGCAGGCGAAGTACCAGAAGGAGGCGACTCCGGCGCAGAAGGCGGCGTTCGCGAAAGCAACCCGCGAGCCACTGAGCCGGCATCGTTGACCCCGGGCGCTCGCGCGAGCCGGCTACCCCGGCCGCGCCCGAAGACCTGACGAGAGGGGCGAACGATGGCGCTTGATGCCGCGGTGAAGGAGGAGAAGACCGGCGGAATCGCCGCCGACCGGCTGCGCAGCCTGGTCGACCGGATCGAGCGGCTGGAGGAGGAGCGCAAGGGCCTCGCCAGCGACATCAAGGACATCTACGCCGAGGCGAACTCCGCCGGCTTCGACGTCAAGGTGCTGCGCCAGCTCATCCGCATCCGCAAGCAGGAGCCGAAGGACGTCGAGGAGCAGGAAAGCCTGCTCGATCTCTACCGCCGCGCGCTCGGCATGTAACCGAGATACTCCGAGCCGTTGACACCCCGCCCGCGGCGGCGTGCCATGCCGGGCGCGGATCGGGGAGGAGCGGACATGATCACACGGCGCAACATCGTCGCCGGCGCGGCCCTGCTCGGGGCGGCCGGACCTGCCCTGGGGCGCGCCGGTGCGGCCGGCGACGGGTGCGGGATCGGTGCTCGCCTATGTCGGCAGCTACACCGACGCCTCCAAGCCGGCCGGGCACGGCGCAGGGCATCACGCTGCTGCATCTCGACACCGCGCACCGGCGCGCTGCGGCCGGAGCAAGGTGTTCCCGGCGCCGAGCCCGTCCTGGCTCACGCTCGATCCGGCGAAGAAATTCCTCTACGCGATGAACGAGGTGGACGATTTCGGCCCGGACAAGACCGGCGCCGTCACCGCCTACGCGCTCGACCGCACCACCGGCGAGCTCCAGCCAGCTCAACACCGTGAGCTCGCGCGGCAAGGGCCCGCCGCATGGCAGCGTGCATCCATCCGGGAAGTTCGTGTTCGTCGCCAATTACGGCAGCGGCAATGTCGCGGTGCTGCCGGTGCAGGCGAATGGCGCGCTCGGCGAGGCGGTCGACGTGCAGGCGGATCAGGGGCCGGCCGGCGCCGCGCGTCCGGCCGAGGGACCGCCGGGAAATTTCTCGATCAGCGACCATGACGGGCCGCATGCGCACATGATCGCGTCCGATCCGACCGGACGCTTCGTGATCGTGAACGATCTCGGCCTCGACCGCACCTTCCTGTGGAAGCTCGACCAGGCGAGCGGCAAGCTCACGCCGAACGACCCGCCGTTCATCCCGGCGGCGTCGGCCGGCGCCGGGCCGCGGCACTTCGCGTTCCACCCGAACGGCCGCATCTTCTACAATCTCTACGAGGAAGCCTCGCAGCTCGTCGTCTATGACTGGAACCCGCAAACCGGCGTGCCGACGCTCAAGCAGAAGGTGACGACGCTGCCGGGCTATTCCGGCACCAACTTCACCTCCGAGCTCGTGGTGACGCACGACGGCCGCTTCGCCTATGTCGGCAACCGGCTGCACAACACGGTCGCGATCTTCGCGATCGCCGCCGACGGCCGCGTGCGCTGGCTCGGCGAGGAATGGACGCGCGGCGACTACCCCCGCAACATCGCGCTCGACCCGACCGGCGACTTCATGGCGGTGTGCAACCACCGCAGCGACCAGGTCACCGTGTTCCGCGTCGACCGCCGCAGCGGCGCACTGCGCTTCACCAACCAATACGTGCCGATCGGCTCGCCCTCGATGATCATGTTCCCGGGATAGCGCGGCTTCCGTTCGGCTGAGCCGGAAAAAGCAAGGCGGGGGCTCTGCCCCCTGGACCCCCGCCAAAGGCGGAGCCTTGAATCCTCGACTTGGTTTGTTGAAGAGGGTGGGCCAACCAGGATTTCTCGACCACCTCGTTGGCCCACCCTCTTCAACAAACCCAGATGGGTTCTAAGGGCTGCGCCCTTAGCGGGGTCCAGGGGCAGAGCCCCTGGCCTTCCTTTCTCCGGCTCAGTCGAACGGCAGCCGTATTTCCCGCGATCAGGCGCCCTTCCACTGCGGCGGGCGCTTGTTGAGGAAGGCGTCCATTCCCTCGCGGAAATCGGCGCTCATGTAGCACATCAGGATGAGGTCGTGCGCCTCCTCCGGCACCATGCGCTCCTTGATGCGGCGCACCGCTTCCTTGGTCGCGCGCAGCGTCAGCGGCGCGTTGCCGGCGACGAGCTTGCGCCAGTTCCTCGCCGCGCGCCATCAGCGCCGCGTGGTCGGCGAGGACCTCGCTGACCAGGCCGATGGATTTCGCTTCCGGCGCCTCGATCAGCCGCGCGGTGAAGATGATCTCCTTCACCTTCGCCGGGCCGATCAGCGACACCAGCCGCACGTAGTTCGACATCGACAGGCAGTTGCCGAGCGTGCGCGCGACCGGGAAGCCGAAGCGCGCATTCGACGCCGCGATGCGCAGGTCGCAGCACGCAGGCGATGCCGGCGCCGCCGCCGGTGCAGGCGCCGGAGATCGCGGCGATGGTCGGGATCGGGCAGGCCTCCAGCGCGCCGAGCACGCGGTCGATGCGCGATTCGTAGCCGAGCGCGTCCTCGGGCGTCTTGAACGCGCGGAACTGCGAGATGTCGGTGCCGGCGGCGAACGCCTTCTCGCCGGCGCCGGTCAGCAGCAGCGCGCGCACGCCCGAGCCCTTCGCGCCGACCTCGCGGCAGATCTCGGCCAGCCGCTCGTACATCGCGAAGGTCAGCGCGTTGCGCGCCTGCGGCCGGTTGAAGGTGATGCGGCCGATGCCGTCGCGCACCTCGTAGAGAAGATCGTTCGGTCACCGACGCGATTCCTGCATGCCCTGCTCCGTCACGATGCGACCGGCGCCATCTGCAGCGGGTCGAATTCCAGCCAGACCGCCTCGCCGACCTCGAACACCTTGAACGGCAGCGCCGCGACGCTGCAGCCGCAACCCGCTGCTCGGCGGGCGAGACCACGTAATCCCAGGTCTCGCCGAGGAAGGCGCGCTCGAGCAGCTGCCCCGGCACGGCGAAGCGGCTTTCCGCCGGCCGCTGCGCGATGCAGCGTGATGCTCTGCGGCCGCAGCGAGAACAGCACCGCGCCATCGGCTCGCGCCGGCGTCGAACGCGTCGCGCGGCAGGTCGAACCCGTCGAACGCGATGCGCTCGCCGCCGCAGTCGCCGCTCGACGAAATTCGTCCGGCCGATGAAGCCGGCGACGAAGCGCGTCCTCGGCCTGGTGTAGATCAGGTAGGGCGGATCGATCTGCTCGATCCGGCCGGCATTCATCACCGCGATGCGGTCCGACGTCACCATCGCCTCGCCCTGATCGTGCGTGACATAGACGGTGGTGAAGTGGAACGTGTCGTGCAGGCGGCGGATCTCGAAGCGCATCTCCTCGCGCAGATTGGCGTCGAGATTGGAGAGCGGCTCGTCGAGCAGCAGCACGCGCGGGCGGATCACCATCGCGCGGGCGAGCGCCACGCGCTGCTGCTGGCCGCCGGAGAGCTCCGCCGGATAGCGGTCGGCGAGCGGGCCGAGCCGCACCGTCTCCAGCATCTCGGCGACCTTGCGGCGCATGTCCTCGCGGCTCTGCGCGGCGCAGCCTGAGGCCGAAGGCGACGTTCTCCGCCACCGTCATGTTCGGCCAGATCGCGTAGCTCTGGAAGATCATCGACATCTGCCGCCGCTCCGGCGGCAGCACGCGCGCCCGGCGCGGAGATCGCCTGCCCGTCCATGCTGATCGTGCCCGATGTCGGCTCGACGAAGCCCGCGATCATGCGCAGCGTCGTCGTCTTGCCGCAGCCCGACGGGCCGAGCAGCGAGACGAACTCGCCGGGCACGATGTCGAGATCGAGATTGTCGACCGCGAGGAAATCGTTGAACCGGCAGGAGAGCCCGCGCAGCGACAGCCGCGACTGCGCCGTCGGCGTGGGCGATCGGGCAGACGTTCATGCGCGGCGCAGCATGAAGTCGCGGCCGACCAGCCGGTAGCCGATCAGCACCACGACGATGGTCACGCCGAGCAGGAAGAAGCCGAGCGCCGCCAGCGTCTCGAAGCTGCCGTTCTCGCTGAGATCGAGCATCATCACCGAAATCACGCGCGTCTTCGCGCCGACCAGGAAGATCGCGGTGGAGAGCTCGCGGGTCGCCGGGATGAACACGAGCAGCCAGGAGCCGATCAGGCTCTTGCGCAGCAGCGGCACCACCACCTGCGCCGATCGCGCGCAGCCGGCCGCCGCCGAGGATGCGCACCGCCTCCTCCATCTCGGGATTGAGCGAGCGCAGCCCGGCCAGGCAGTTGATGAAGGCGATCGGCAGGAAGCGCGCGGTGAAGCCGAGCACCATGATCGCGGCGGTGCCGTAGAGCGCGAGCGGCGGCGGCGCCCAGGCGGCGTAGAAGCCGATCGCGAGCACGATGCCGGGAATGACCAGCGGCGTCATGCGCGAGCGCCGGCGAGCAGCGGCGCCGCCGCGCACCAGCCGCCGGCTCACGATATAGGCGACGAGCAGCGCGAGCGCGACCGCGACGCAGGCGGTCGCGGCGGAAAAGGTGAAGCTGTTGAGGATCGTCGCGCCGCGCATTCGCCTCGCCGAGCAGCGCGCGCGAAATTGCCGAGGGTGAAGTTGGACCAGGCGAAGCCGCGTCCCCAGGCGCGGCTGAACGCCGCCTGCGCGAGCGCGGCGTAGGGCAGGAACACCGCCATCGCGACCACCAGGAAGGCGTAGCCGAAGGCCGCGAAGCGGAACGCCGCCGAGCCGCATCGGCCGCCGGCTGCCGCCCTTGCCGGTGAGCGCGACATAGCCGCGCCGGCCGAGGATCAGCCGTTGCAGCGCGAACAGCGCGACGGTGATCAGGATGAGCGGAATCGCATAGGCCGCGGCGGCCTCGGCGCGCACCGGGAACTCGAAGAACTCCCAGAGCCGCAGCGTCATGATCTTGAGCCGCGCCGGCAGCGCGATGATCGCCGGCGTGCCGAACAGCGCGACCGCATCGAGGAACACGACGATGCCCCGCCGATGATCGCGGGCGTCACCAGCGGCAGCGTCACCCGCCAGATCGTGCGCAGGCTGCCCGCGCCGAGAATGTTCGCCGCCTCCTCCATCTCGGAGGAGACGCAGCTCGAGCGCATCGGCGGTGAACACGAAGATGTAGGGAAAGGCGTAGAGCGCGGTGACGAACACCAGGCCGCCGAAGCTGTAGATGTTGGCGAAGCCGGATTGGCTGCCGGTCAGCGCCATCCAGACGCGGTTGAGCCAGCCCGCATTCGGCCCGGCGAGCAGGATCCAGCCGATCGCGCCGAGATAGGGCGGCGTGATGAAGGCGCCGAGGATCATCGCGCGCACGAAATTCTTGCCCGGCATGTCGGTGCGCGCGACGCCACCAGGCGATCGGCACCGCGAACACGGCGGAGAGCACGCGTCGTCGCGAGCGCATAGAGCAGCGAGTTGCCGAGCGCCTCGAGGTCGCGCAGATGGCCGTAGGCGATGACGTAGTTGTCGAGCGTGAAGGCGCCGGTATCGGTGGATTGCAGGCTCGAGATCGACGAGCCGCACCACCGGGCCGCCACCAGGAACAGCAGCGCCAGCACGGCAACGATGAAGACGAGCGCCGCCGGCTCGAACCGCGAGCGCGGAACGCGGCGACGCTCACTCTCGCGCCGGTCTCAGCCCGCCGAACGTGTCGCGCCATTTGCCCTTGTTCGCCGGCAGCTCCTTCTCGATCGTCGGCGTCGGGACCGTGAAGAACTTGATCTCGGCGAGCGATTTCGCGCCCTTCGGCGGCGGCACGTCGGGGCGCAGCGGCTGCTCGAACCCGTCCGCCAGGATCTGCGAGTATTCCTTCCCGCACAGGAACTCGAGGAACAGCTTGGCCGCGTTCGGGATAGCGCGTGCCCTTGATGATCGCCGGAGGGCGACAGCACCGCCAGCGTGCCCGAGGTCGGGTAGTTCACCGCGAGCGGGTTGCCCTTGGCGGCGCTGCGCAGCGCCGAGGCCGGATTGCCGGCGGCGACCTCGCGCTCGCCGGAATTGAGCACCGTCACCGCATCGTCGATCGAACGGCCGATCAGCGGGTCGAGCTTGTTGAGCTTGTCGAAATAGCTCCCAGCCGTAGCGGTCCTCCATCGCGACCGTCCAGACGCCGACCATGCCGCTGTAGTTCGGGCTGCCGAAGGCGAGCTTGCTCTTCCATTTCGGATCGGTGAGATCGGGCCAGTCCTTCGGCGCCTCGGCCGCCGGCACCCGCGCGGTGTTGTAGAGCAGCGCCACCAGCCCGACCCAGCTCACCACGTAATAGCCGTCGGGGTCGAAGTTCTGCAGCGACTTCACCATGCCCGCCTCGTTCTCCGGCACGTATTTCACCAGCAGCGACTTGCCGGAGAGGTAGACCATGTGGCTCGCATCGGTGGTGGTCAGCACGTCCGATTGCGGCGCGCCGGCCTTCAGGTCCTGCAGCACGCGCTGGAACGCGACCTGCGACGTGGTCTTGATCGCGTTGACGCGGACGCCCGGATATTTCTGCGTGAAGGCGTTGGCGACCTTGTCGCAGAGCGGCTGGTCGAGGATGCCGGAATACCAGGTGAGCTGGCCCTCCTTCTTCGCCGCCGCATAGAGGTCCTGCAACCCGGCCGCGTGCGCGCGCGACGCCGCGGTCGCCGCCAGCGCGCCCGCTCCGAGCAGGGTGTTTCGCCGTGAAATCTTCATGACCGGACGCCTCCCGCCGGCAGGGTGGCGTGGCCCGCGGCTTTCCGTCAATGTGCCGCGCGGTCACGATTCGCATGCGCAAGAGGTGATCGTCATGCCGGCTGCGTCCGCGGCGCTCGCGCGCTTCAAGGTGCTCGATCTCACGCGCGTGCGCTCCGGCCCGACCTGCGTGCGCCAGCTCGCGGATTGGGGCGCCGAGGTGATCAAGATCGAGATGCCGGAGGGCTCGGCGGCCGGCGACGAGATGGGCGGCCCGCGGCAGGGCCCGGATTTCCAGAACCTGCACCGCAACAAGCGCGGCATGACGCTCAACCTGAAAGCGAAGGAGGGCGTCGCGATCCTCCGCCGACTGGTCGAGCACGCCGACGTGGTGGTGGAGAATTTCCGCCCCGACGTGAAGCACCGGCTCGGCATCGACTACGCGGCGCTGTCGGCGATCAACCCGCGCCTGGTCTATGCCTCGATCTCGGGCTTCGGCCAGGACGGGCCCTACGCGGAGCGGCCGGGCTTCGACCAGATCGCGCAGGGCATGGGCGGGCTGATGTCGATCACCGGCCTGCCGGGCCAGGGGCCGGTGCGCGTCGGCATCCCGATCGCCGATCTCTGCGCCGGGATTTTCGCCGCGCAGGGCATTCTCGTGGCGCTGCTCGAGCGCGAGGCGAGCGGGCGCGGGCAATGGGTGCAGACCTCGCTGCTGCAGGCGCAGATCTTCATGCTCGACTTCCAGGCGGCGCGCTGGCTGATGGCGGGCGAGGTCGCGAAGCAGGCCGGCAACAACCATCCGACCAGCATCCCGACCGGCGTGTTCCGCACGCGCGACGGCCACATCAACATCGCGACCACGCGGCGAGCGCATCTGGGAGCGCTTCGCCCGCGCCCTCGGCGCGCCGGAATGGCTGGAGGATCCGCGCTTCGCGACCGGCGCCGCGCGCAGCGCCAACCGCGATGCGCTGACCGCGGCGATCGAGGCGCGTCACGACCGGCGAGGACAGCGCCGCCTGGATCGCGCGGCTGAACGAGGCCGGCGTGCCGTGCGGGCCGATCAACAGCATCGACCAGGTGTTCGCCGACCCGCAGGTGCGGCATCTCGGCATCGCGCGAACGCTGAACGGCGGCAACCGCGAGGCGACCTATGTCGGGCAGCCGATGTCGCTCAGCCGCACGCCGAGCGCGATCGTCGCGCACCCGCCGGCGCCCGGCGCCGATACCGACGCGATCCTCGCCGAGCTCGGCTTTGACCGCGACGCGATTTCCGATCTGCACGCGCGGCAGGTGGTTTAGGCGGCCTCCTGCCGGAGCCGGCTCGCCAAGCGGGCGGCGAGCCAGGAAGCGAGCAGCAGCGCGGCGGCGGCGAGCAGCGAAGGCGGGGCGAAGCTGCCGGTGCGGTCGAGCAACCAGCCCGCGATCACCGGGCCGATGATCTGGCCCACGCCGAAGCCGGCGGTGATCAGCGCGAAGGCGCGGCGCTGCGCTGCGGGCGCGATCGCCTGCGCGGCGGTGAAGCCAAGCGCGGTGAGGCCCATGATGGTGCCGCCGAGCAGGATCGCGGTGATGAAGGCACCCGCCGGTGTCGGCCACAGGCCGCCGAGCGTCACCCCCGCCGCCTCGACCAGCGCCGCCAGGGCATAGGCGCGCAGCACCCCGATCCGGGCGCCGACGCCGCCCCAGAACGCGGTCGACGGCGCGGCGGCCAAGCCGGTCGCGAGCCAGATCAGCATCTCGGCGAGACCATGGCCGGGCGAGCCGCGGATGATCGCGAGCAGGAAGGTCGCGGTGGCGACATAGCCGAAGCCGAACAGGCCGTGGCAGAGCGCGACCGTACCGAGGCCCCGCGGTCCCGGCGCCGATGCCGGGGCATGGCTCGAAGCGGTCGCATCACCGCCGGGCACCAGGAGGGCCACGGGCGGGATCACCAGCGCCGAGACGACGCCGCAGGCGAGCCAGAGCGCGCGCCAGCCGGCCCCGTCCGCCCGCAGCACCTCCACCAGCACTGCGGACACGGCGATGCCGATGCCGACGCCCGCGAAATGCAATCCGGCGAGCGGGCTCCGTCCGGCGCGCGCCAGGCGGTCGAGCACCAGCGCCGAGCCGAGCACCAGCACGAAGGCGCTCGCGACGCCGCCCAGAAAGCGGAGCGCCAGGAACATCGGGAGCGAAGCGGTGCCGGCCATCGCCGCCGTGGTGACGGCGCCGAGGACCAGCGCGGCCAGGAACAGGCGCCGTCGCCCGCCCGGCAGCAGCGGCAGGGCAGCGAGCAGCGCACCGGCGAGATAGCCCAGGAAATTCGCCGAGGCGATCAGCCCCGCCGCCGTCTTGCTGAACCCGAGTCCGGCGACCATTGCCGGCAGGATGGGCGTGTAGGCGAACCGCCCGATGCCCATGCCGGCGGCCAACGCCAGCATGCCCCCGAAAGCGAGCCCCGGCCCCGCGGCTTCGTCGATCCGGATGCGGTTGTGCATCGCGGCAGGCTGCCTCCGCGGCGGCCGGGGACCAAATGATTGTTTCTGATGACCACCATCAGCCGGGCCGATGGGTTGAAGCGACCCGGCGGGATGGGCTTGATCGCCGCCATGGAACGGATCTCCGCCCGCGCCGCCCGACGGATCGCGCTCGCCGCGCAGGGGATGGGGCGCGCGCGCCCATCGGCTCCCGGGCGGCAGCATCTCCTGCGGATGCTCGATCGGCTCGGCGCGGTGCAGATCGACAGCGTCACCGTGCTGGTGCGGGCGCATTACATGCCGGGCTTCTCCCGCCTCGGCGCCTATCCGCGCGCGGCGCTCGACGCGCTCGCCTGGGGGACGAAGCGGCAGCGCACGCTGTTCGAATACTGGGGCCACGAGGCGTCGCTGCTGCCCTTCGCGGCGCAACCGCGCTTCCGCTGGCGCATGGAGCGCGCGCGTCGCGGCGACGGGATGTGGGCGGGGATCGCGCGCTTCGCCCGCGAGAATCGGCGGCAGGTGGCGGCGGCGCTGGCGGCGATCCGCGACCGGGGCGCGCTGGCGGCCGCCGACCTTGCCGAGGGGGCGAAGGGCAGGGGAGGCTGGTGGGGCTGGAGCGAGGAGAAGAAGGCGCTCGAATACCTGTTCTGGAGCGGCCAGCTCGCGGTCGCCGGGCGGCGCGCCAATTTCGAGCGGCTGTATGATCTGCCCGAACGCGTGCTGCCTGCCGACGCGCTCGCCGCGCCGACGCCGGACGAGGCGGACGCCCAGCGCGCGCTCGTCGCGATCGCCTCGCGCGCGCTCGGCATCGGCACCGCGAGCGATTTCGGCCGCTACTTCCGGCTCGGCCCGGAATCGCGCGCCCGCACCGCCGAGCTGGTGGAGACCGGCGAGCTGCAGCCGGTCGAGGTCACGGGCTGGAATCGTCCCGCCTTCCTGCACCGCGAGGCGGTGGTGCCGCGGAAATCCGCCGGCATGGCGCTGGTTTCGCCCTTCGACCCGCTGCTCTGGGAGCGCGACCGCGCCGAGCGGCTGTTCGGTTTCCGTTACCGGATCGAGATCTACGTCCCGGCGCATCGGCGCGAGCACGGCTACTACGTGCTGCCCTTCCTGCTGGGCGATACCTTCGCGGCCCGCGTCGACCTCAAGGCCGATCGCCAGGCCGGCGTGCTGCGCGTGCTCTCCGCCCATCACGAGGAGGCCGCCGATCGCGGGGCGGTGGCGGCGGCGCTGGCGCAGGAGCTCGCCTCGCTCGCCGCCTGGCTCGGACTGGGGCAGGTGGAGGTGGCCGGGCGCGGCGATCTCGCCGACCCGCTGCGGCGGGCCGCCGGCGCTGCCGAGGCACTCGTGCCGCTCGCCGGCTGAGGCGGGCTTGGGCATGACCCTCGCCGCGTTTCTCCGCCACCTCGCCTTCTGCGCGGCGCTCGCGGCGCTGTCGGCAAGCACGGTGCAGATGATGGTCGGGCTCGCCATCATGGACCGGCCCGATCCCCGCAAGGCGCACGTCAACCCGGTGCCGAAATGCGGCGGCGTCGGACCGGTGGTCGCGTTCCTCGCCGGCATATTCGTGCTCTACCATTTCGCCGCCTTCGCCCGCCTCGCCGATCCCTATTTCCGCGGCGTGATCCTGGCCGCGGTCGCGATCGCGGTGGTCTCGCTGCTCGACGATCTCTACGATTTCCCGTTCACCGTGAAGCTCGCCGCGCAACTCGTCGCGGCGCTGCTCGCGATCGGCAGCGGGCTCTATGTGAGCGTCTTCCGGCTGCCCTGGATCGGCGCGGTCGATACCGGCTGGCTCGGCCTCGGGCTCACGCTCGGCTGGATCCTGTTCGCCACCAACGCGATGAACTTCATCGACGGGCTGAACGGGCTCGCCTCCGGTGTCACCGCGATCGCCTGCCTGTTCCTTGCGCTGATCGGGGCGATGGCGGGCGGCTGGTTCGTCTATTTCGCGGCGCTGCTGCTGGCCGCCGGGCTGATCGGCTTCATCCCGTTCAACTTCCCCCGCGCGCGCATCTTCATGGGCGATGTCGGCAGCCAGTTCTGCGGCTTCGTGCTCGCCGTGCTCGGCATCGCGGCGAGCCGGTTCGAGAGCGTGGAAATGTCGTTCCTGCTGGTGCCGCTGCTGCTCTCGGGCGTGCTGTACGACGTGGCGTTCACGTTGGTGCGCCGGACGCTCGCCGGCGAGAACGTCGCCCGGCCGCATCGCGGGCATCTCTACCAGGTGGCACACCGGGCCGGCATGAGTGCGGCGGCGGTGACGATGGTGCATTGGGGCTTCGCCGTCTGGGGCGGCCTCACCTGCCTCGCCTTTGCCGCAACGCATGGCGCGTGGAAGCCGCCGATCGCGCTGCTGCCGCTGCCCGTGCAGCTCGGCTGGACGCTCACCGTCGCCGCCCGCGCCCGACGCGCCGGGCTCGGGCGCTGGTAGCCGCCCGCCCGCTCATCTATAGGCTGATCGCGGGAGGGAAACTTGTCCGAGATTGCGACCAGCCAAGGTGTGGCCGCCCGCGATGCGCGCAGGCGGCAGCGGAATTACGCGAGAAGCTACTGGCCGTTCCTCCTGCCGGCCGCGGTGCTGGTCGGGCTCGTCATCCTGTTTCCCTGGGCCTTCACGCTGTTCATGTCGGTCGAGGATTTCCATCCCGGCAGCGCGGCGAGCTTCGTCGGGATCGCGAATTACGCGCAGATGCTGGGCGACGACCGCTTCCTGCAGGCGATCCTCCACACGGTCTATTTCACCGTGCTCGCCGTGGTGCTGCCGACGGTGCTCGGCGTCGCCGCGGCGCTCGTCTTCCACAAGCGCTTCCCGTTGCGGGGGCTGGCGCGCACCATCTTCATCCTGCCGATGATGGCGACGCCGGTCGCGATCGCGCTGGTCTGGACGATGATGTTCCATCCGCAACTCGGCGTGCTCAACTACCTGCTGACCTCGGTCGGGTTGCCGCCCTCCAGCTGGGTCTACAACGCGAACACGGTGATCCCGACGCTCGCCATGGTCGAGACCTGGCAGTGGACGCCGCTCGTAATGCTGATCGTGCTCGGCGGGCTCGCCAGCCTCCCGAGCGATCCCTACGAGGCGGCGGTGCTCGACGGCGCCGGGCCCTGGGCCTCGTTCCGCCACGTCACGCTGCCGCTGGTCTGGCCGTTCATCCTGGTCGCGGTCGTCCTGCGCGCGGTCGATGCGCTGAAGAGCTTCGACATCATCTTCGTCATCAGCGGCGGCGGCCCCGGCACCGCGAGCGAGACGCTGAACGTGTTCCTCTACCAGCAGGCCTTTGCCTACTACAATATCGGCTACGCCTCGGCGGTGGTCGTGGTGTTCTTCATCCTGATCATGGCGATCACGGTCTTCCTGCTGCGGCTGCGCCGCGAGGAGAGCGCGGCGTGAGCGCGACGGCGATCGGCGTGCACACGCGGCGGAGCGCCGCCAGCTACCGGTTCCGGCGCGTGCTCGCCAGGCTTGGCCTCGCGCTCGCCGTGCTGGCACTGATCTCGCCGGCGCTGTTCGTGTTCCTGTGGATGCTGTCGCTCTCGCTCAAGAACGAGGTCGACAACATCGCCTATCCGCCGGTGTTCATCCCACACCCGCCGACGCTTGCCAATTTCGCCGACGTGTTCGCGAAGAACGACTTTCTCTCCTACACCATCAACTCGCTGATCGTGTCGGGCAGCGCGACCATCCTCGCCCTGCTCGTGGGCGTCCCCGCCGGCTACGGCATCGCCAAGGCAAAGGCGGCCAAGACGGCAGCGCTGATCCTGATCGCGCGCATCACGCCGAACCTCTCCTATCTGATCCCGCTCTTCCTGCTGTTCCAGTTCGTCGGCCTGGTGGGCTCGCTGCTGCCGATCGTCATCACCCATCTCGTGATCACGATCCCGGTCGTCGTCTACATCATGATCGGCTTCTTCGAGGGGCTGCCGAGCGCGCTCGAGGAGGCGGCGCTGGTCGATGGCGCGACGATCTGGCAGGCGTTCCGCCACGTCGCGCTGCCGTTGTCGCGGCCGGGCATCACCGTCGCGACGATCCTCTCCTTCATCTTCAGCTGGAACAACTTCATCTTCGGCGTGGTGCTCGCCGGACGCGACACCCGCACCCTGCCGGTCGCCATCTACAACGTGCTGACCTTCGAGCAGATCAGCTGGGGGCCGCTCGCCGCGGCGGCGCTTCTGGTCACCGCGCCGGTGCTGCTGCTCACGCTGCTCATCCAGAAGGAGATCGTGACGGGCCTCACCGCGGGCGGCGTGAAGGGCGCATAGGGCGGCATCGGCGGCCGCTTCCCGCGCCGCCGTTGCATGGCGTGAATTGCAGGAGATCACGATGCGACCATTTTCCCTCCTCCCGCTGCTGCTGTTCGCCACGCCGGCCGCGGCGCAGAACTATCCCGTCGCGATCGGGCCCGGGCTTTCCTCCTGCGCGCAGTTCGAGCGTCTGCACCAGCAGGACCCGGCGATCGTGGATGCGTTCTACGCCTGGGCCGAGGGCTATCTCTCGGGGCTCAACGACCGCCTCGTCGGCGAACGCGATGCCGCCAACCTGCTGCCGCCCAACCGCTCCACCGACGAGCAGAAGGACTTCCTCGACCGGTTCTGCCGCGCCCATCCCGACGCGCCCTACATGCAGGGCGTGGTCGCGCTCTATGCCGACCTGCGCCGCAGTGAGGGGCTCGCTCCGGCCGGCGCGTCGCCACCGAAGAGGAAGTGAGCAGCTTGACCCCGCGGTCGGACCGGATGACCGTTCGCCGCGAACGCCAAGGGAGGACACCGATGCGCGCCTGGGCCGTCGTCGAGAATGGGGCGCCGCTGCGCGAGATTGAGCTGCCAACCCCGGAACCCGTCGGCACGCAGGTGCTGCTCGCGGTGACGCATTGCGGCGTCTGCCATTCCGACCTGCATATCTGGGAGGGCTTCTACGATCTCGGCGGCGGCAGGACGATGTCGCTCAAGGATCGCGGGGTCGTCCTTCCCCTCGCGATGGGGCACGAGATCGTCGGCCGCGTGGCGAAGCTCGGACCCGAGGCGAGGGACGTGCCCGGCGGCGCGAAAGTGGGCGACCTCCGGATCGTCTATCCCTGGGTCGGCTGCGGGGTCTGCGCCCAGTGCCTCGCGGAAGAGGACAACATGTGCCTGACGCCGCGCTCGCTCGGCGTCTACCAGAACGGCGGCTACGGCACCCATGTGGTCGCGCCGCACCCGCGCCACCTGGTCGATCCCGGCACGCTCGACCCGGCCATCGCCGCCACCTATGCCTGCTCGGGCATCACGGTCTATTCCGCAATCCGCAAGGTGATGCCGCTGCCGCCCGACGAGCCCGTGGTCCTGGTCGGCGCCGGCGGGCTCGGCCTCAACGCGATCGCCATCCTGCGCGCACTCGGCCACAAGCGGATCGTCAGCGTCGATGTCAGCGCGGACAAGCTCGCCGCGGCCAGGGAAGCCGGCGCGACCGACACCGTCGATGCCTCCGGCGGAGACACCACCAAGCGCATCGTGCAGACCTGCAATGGGCCGGCCGGCGCGATCATCGACCTGGTGAACGGCACCGCCACCGCGCGCTTCGCCTTCGACGCCCTGCGCAAGGGCGGCAGGCTCGTGCAGGTCGGGCTGTTCGGCGGCGAGCTCACCCTCGCGCTGCCGCTGATGGCCATGCGGGCCCTCACCGTGCAGGGCAGCTACGTCGGCAATCCAAAGGACCTCCGCGAGCTCGTCGCCCTGGCCCAAGGCGGGAAGGTCCCACCAATTCCGGTCACCACGATGCCACAGAACCAGGCCGACGACGCCCTGATGCGCTTGCGCGCCGGCAAGGTGACCGGCCGCCTCGTCCTCCGCGCCGAAGCCGCCTAAAGCATGACCGGTTCCCTTCCGGTCACCGGCCTGCTTTAGCGAATTGTTCGAGCGAGTGATTCACGTTTCAGGCCGACTCGGCCTGAAACGATCACGCGCTAAAGCATGACCGGTTCCCTTCCGGTCACCGGCCTGCTTTAGCGAATTGTTCGAGCGAGTGATTCACGTTTCAGGCCGACTCGGCCTGAAACGATCACGCGCTAGGCGCAGTCGCAGCCTGGGGTTGGGCCAGTGGCGCGGCGGACGATGTGGTGGTCGATCCATTCGGCCACGAGCCGGCGCGCCTCGTTCAGCGAGGCCTCGGGGTGATGGATCCGGTAGAGCGTCGTGCAGGCCCGGAACGCATTCAGGTCGGCGGTGCCGCAGACGCGCAGCTCGCGATAGGCCGTGACGACCGCCCGCTCGCATCGCCTGCCGATCTTGCTTTCGTCCACTGCCCGCCCCTGTTGCGAATCGCTCGCAGCAACCTGCGGCAGTCTACGGCGAAGGCGCCGCGGCCGGCAAGCAGCTCACATCGGTTTCACATGGCCCGTCGGCAGGTCGTAGACCGCCCCCACGACCTTCACCTTCCCTTGAGCCACCATTCCGGCGAAGACCGGCTGGGCGGTGCGGAGGCGCTCGACGTTGTAGGCGACGTTCGCGGCGACGGCCCGCGCCGCCAGATCCGGCCCGCTTTCGCGGAGCGCCGCTGCCACCCCCGGCTTGAGCCCGTCCACCAGTTCGGGGAGATGGCCCGGCAGGGTGGCGTGGTCCTTCAGCACCTTCAGCGTCGCATTGATGGCGCCGCAATCGCTATGGCCGAGCACCATCACCAGCGGCACGTTCAGCACGGCGATGCCGTATTCGAGGCTCGCCAGCAGATCGGTGGTGACGAGATTGCCGGCGACGCGCACGACGAACAGCTCGCCCGGTCCCTGGTCGAAGGCGAGTTCCGGGGAGACACGGGAATCGGCGCAGCCGAGCACCGCGGCGATCGGGTATTGCACCTGCGCCCGCGCCGCGCGTCCGGCCGCGTAGTCCTTTGCCGTCGGCCGGTTGGCGGCGTAGCGGGCGTTGCCCTCCATCAGGCGATGCAGCGCGGCGTCCGGGCTGATCGCGTTCGGCGGCGTCTCCGCCCGCGCCCGCGCCACCCCAAGGCCGGCGACCAGTCCCCCGCCAACGAACAGCCGGCGCGACACCCCTCGCCTCGCACAATGCTCACACACGCCCGCCTCCCTTCGTTGCTCCTGCCGAGCGGGACCGCCGATCAGTTCGCCGGCGCCATCGGGCGCGGATGCGATCCGTCGATGAAGCGCGCGTAGCGGAACGGCGCGGGATCGACGATCGGCGGATCCCCGGCCACCAGATCGGCCATCAGCCGCCCCGCCGCCGGGCCGATCCCGAAGCCGTGGCCGGAGAAGCCGGTCGCAATGTAGAAGCCCGGCACCGAAGCAACCGACGAGATCACCGGCACCAGGTCCGGCGTGACGTCGATCAGGCCGGCCCAACGCTCGGCCGGCACGGCGTTGCCGAACACCGGGAACACCTTGGCGATGGTGCGCTGGGCGGCATCGAGGAAGCGATGATCCGGCTCCGGATCGAGCACCCGCATCGCCTCGAAAGGCGTCGCCTCGTCGAGCGACCAGCGCCGCCGGAGCCGGAGCTCTGCCGCGCTGCGCCGGCCGATGGTGACGCGCAATCCCTGACGCTGGATGCGCGCGGTCGGCAGGAAGTCGCGCCAGTAACGAAACATGTCAGGCACCAGCTCGAAGCTGCGTTCGCCGAGCGCCGAGACGTTGTAGCCGCCATCGAGCCGCTTGCGGAAGCCGAAGCCGGGTCCCGACGCCGAGCCGTCCGGCCCGCCATCCAGCTTCTCCACGCGCATCACCGAGGCGCGCATCTTCAACTGCGGCAGGCGCACGCCGACATTGCCGCAGAACAGGCTCGACCAGGCACCGCCCGCGAGCACCACGGCATCGCAGGCGATGCGACCACGCTCGGTGACGACGGCCGCGACCTTCCCGCCCGCCGTCTCGACGCCGCGCACCGCGCAGCCGGTGAGCACCGCCGCGCCGGCGCGCCGCGCCGCTTCGGCGATCGCCGGCGCCGCCATCTGCGGCTCGCCGCGGCCGTCGCTCGGCGTGTGCATCGCGCCGGCCCAGGCGACCGACGATCCGGGAAACAGCGCGGCCGCCTCCTTGCCGCTGAGCATGCGCGTGTCGAGCTGGTAGGCGCGGGCGTGCTCGAGCCAGGCCTCGTGCGCGGCGAGCTGCTGCGGCGTCTCCGCGAGATAGGTGATGCCGCAGACCCGAAACCCGGTCTCGGCGCCGGTGATCTCGTTCAGCTGCCCCCAGAGCCGCAGGCTTTCGATGATGAGCGGCAACTCGCGCGGGTCGCGCCCCATCTTGCGCACCCATCCCCAGTTGCGGCTGGACTGCTCGGCGCCGATCCGCCCCTTCTCGCACAGCGCGACGGCGATACCCTTGCGCGCCAGGAACAGCGCCGCACTGCTGCCGATGATGCCGCCGCCGATGACAACGACATCGATTCGCGCCGGCAGGTCGGGATCGGAGGGCACGTCGTCCACGCGTGGTGCCATGCTGCTCGCCCCTGTTGTCGGAACGATGTTGACGCCCGCTTTGCCGACATTGCAAAGTCGAAATGCGCGGAGTGCATGTCGCCCGATGCGTCGGCGGCGGCGACCGTGGCGGAGAGGGAGCTCGCATCATGATGACGATGAAAGCCGTTCTGCTGGCCGGCGTCGCCCTTTTGGCCTGCGCCGGCGCCGCCCAGGCGGCGACGGTCGGCCCGGTCACCGACGAGATCGGCGTGGTCCGCGTGCCGAAAGGCGCGCCGATCCAGATCGGCGGCATGTGGGTGCTCTCCGGCCCTGACACCGCGCTCGGACTCGACGAGCGCCGTGGTGTCGAGATCGCGTTCAAGGATCTCGGCGGCGCGCTGCTCGGCCATCCCTTGAAGCTGAATGCCGAGGACGACCAGTGCAATGCCGAAGGCGGGCAGACCGCCGCCACCAAGCTCGCCTCCAACCCGCAGACCGTGGTCGTGCTGGGCACCGCCTGCTCATCCGCCGCCACACCGGCAGCGCCGATCCTGTGGCAGGCCGGCATCACCATGATCGGCACCGCCTGCACCGCGCCCGCGCTCACCGCGGCAAACCGCAAGCCGGAATATGCGGGCTTCGCGCGCACCGTGTTCAGCGACAGCGAGGCCGGCAAGGCGGACGCGCAATACGTGGCCAAGGTGCTCGGCGCGAAGACCGCCGTCACCGTGCATGACGGCAGCCCGTACGCGCAGCAGCTGCAGCAGGTATTCGCCGACAATTTCCGCGCGCTCGGCGGCAAGGTGCTGTCGCAGGAGGCGATCGCGCCCACCGATGTCGACATGCATCCGCTGCTCACCCGCATCGCCAGCGAGAAGCCCGAGATGGTCTACATGCCGATCTTCACCGCCGCGGCGGCGCAGATCGTTCGCCAGGCGAAGGAGACGCCCGGGCTCGAGAAGACGGTGCTGATGGGCGGCGGCTCGCTGCTCTCGGCCGATTTCATCGAGGCCGCGGGTCCGGCGGTGGTCGGCTTCCGCATCGGCTATGTCGATCTCTCGCCGGCGGTGATGGGCCAGCAATATCCGAAACTGGTCGAGGAGTACAAGGCGGCGTACGGCGAGGCACCGATCTCCGGCTACCACGCCAACGCGTACGACGCCGCGATGCTCGCCGCGAAGGCGATCCAGAAGGTCGGCAAGACGGACAGCGCCGGCAATCTCTATATCGGCCGCAAGGCCTTCCACGACGCCGTGTTCTCGACCAAGTTCGACGGCATGAGCGGGCCGATCGACTGCGACCAGTACGGCGAGTGCTCGCAGTACCATGGCTCGACGCTGCAATTCACCTCCGCCGATCCCAAGACCTTCAATCTCGGCACCAATCCGAAGAAGATCTACCCATCAGCCGGACAGTGAGGGCGGCCCTCCTCGCGCGCCTGCCGGGAACGCGGGCGGGCGCCCGCGTCAACCCGGTCGATATCGTCCTCTGGGTACTCCGCATCGGCGTCGTGCTGGTGGTGGTGATCGGCACCATCGGCACGCTGATCAAGGGCCGCTACGACGCCGCGCAGTGGTTCGATTTCGTGGTGTTCGGGCTGACGATCGGCAGCATCTATGCGCAGATCGCGCTCGGCTACACGATGGTCTACGGCGTGCTGCGACTGATCAATTTCGCGCATGGCGACTTCGTCATGTGCGGCGCCTTCGCCGGCTATTTCGTCGCCGGGCCGCTCGACCGTTCCGGCTTCCTCTCGGCCAACCCCGTGCTCGGCATGGCGGCGATCCTCGCGGTCTCGGTCGCGACGTCGACCGCGATCGCGGTGCTCGCCGAGCGCATCGCCTATCGCCCGTTCCGCCGCGTGGCCGGTCTCGCGCCGCTGATCTGCACGATCGGCGTCTCCTTCTTTCTCGAGCAGACCTTCCGCGGCATGTTCGGCTCGGCGGTGAAGGCCTATCCCGACCCGGTCTGGGGCCGCTCCGTGTTCCACCTGTTCGGCTTCTCGCTGCCGCGCATCGATGTGGTGGTGATCGTGCTCGCGCTCGTGTTCATGGCGGCGCTCTACCTCGTCGTGCAGAAGACACGCATGGGCACCGCGATGCGCGCCGTCGCGGAGGATGGCGAGGCGGCGGCCCTGATGGGCATCGACGTCAACAAGGTCGTCGTGTTCACCTTCGTGCTCGGTGGCGTGATGGCCGGGATCGCCGGCGTGTTCTACGCCTTCGTCTACAAGCAGGTGTATTTCTTCATGGGCTTCACGCCCGGCGTGAAGGCGTTCGGCGCCGCGGTGCTCGGCGGCATCGGCAGCATTCCCGGTGCCATGCTCGGCGGGTTCTTCCTGGGCCTTGTGGAATCCGTGGGTCCGTCGCTGTTCCTCGACGGGCTCGGCATCCCGGCGCCTGTACCAGCTCCGCGATCTCATCGCCTTCACCCTGCTCATCATGGTGCTGATCTTCCGCCCGCAGGGCATCCTCGGCGAGAAGCTCGCCAAGAAGCGCGCGTGAGCAGCGCGCGTCGGCCGCTCCTGATCGGCCTCGCCTTCGGCGCCGGCGCGCTGCATCTCGCCGCCGTCGGCGTGCTGTTGATGCTGCACCAGCGCTGGATCATCGTGCACGCGCTGAGCCTCGGCCAGGCGGCGCTGCTGCTGATCGCGCTCGGCGCGGGCGCGATGGCGGCCCGCCGCGCCGGCCTGCTCGCCGGCGCGCTCGCCGGCTGCGCCGTCGCGCTGCCGATCGCCGCCCTGCTGCTGCTGATGAGCGCGATCCGCCTGCAATCGATTTTCATCGCGCTGACGCCCGAGCTTCGCACCATGCTCGATTTCGGGCTCGCGCCCACGGCGGGCGCGGCGCTCCTGCTCGTCTCCGGGGCGATCATCGGCTTCCTGAGCGCCCTGCTGCGGCACCTGCCGTCGGCGGTGACGCGCATCCTGCTCCCCGGCGCGGCTGCGGTGCTGGTTGCCGGCGTGTTCCAGGAGCTGATCCAGCTGATGCTGCAGCAATACACCGGCATCATCAGCACGCTCCAGGACCTGCTCTACACCTGGGAAGGACTGACGCCGCAGGGCGCGGCGATCGTGTTTGTCCTCGCGGCGTTGATCGCGGCGCTCGCGCAGGTGCTCCGAACCCGTCGCGCCAGCAGCCGGCCGCGTGAGCGTCAACGCTGGGTCTGGGCCGGCATCGCGCTCGCCGTGCTGGTCCTGCTGCCGATCGTGGCCGGCAACTATATCGGCCAGGTGCTGATGCTGGTCGGGCTCTACATCCTGATGGGCATGGGACTCAACCTCGAAGTCGGGCTGGCCGGCCTGCTGGATCTCGGCTTCGTCGCCTTCTTCGCCGTCGGCGCCTACACCACCGCGCTGCTCACCGCCGACAGTCCGCACGCGCTGATGGCGCTGCCCTACTGGGGCGCGATGCCGATCGCGGTGCTGCTCTCCGTCTGCGTCGGCGTGATCTTCGGCATTCCCGTGCTCGGCGTGCGCGGCGACTATCTCGCGGTCGCGACGATGGGTCTCGGCGAGATCGTGCGCGTGATCGTCCAGTCGGATTTCGCCGCGCCGCTGCTCGGCGGCGCCCAGGGGATCCTGCAGATCCCGAAGCCCGTTCTCGGACATTTCGTGCTCGGCAGCCCGGTCGCGCTCTTCTATCTGACGCTCGTCTGCTCCGCCGTCGCCGCGCTGATCGCCTGGCGGCTCGAGAACTCGCGCCTCGGCCGCGCCTGGATGGCGCTGCGCGACGACGAGGACGTGGCGCAGGCGCTCGGCATCAACCTGATCCGCTCGAAGCTGCTCGCCTACGGGCTCGGCGCGGCCTTCGCCGGCCTCGCCGGCTCGATCTTCGCGACCATGCTCACCTCCGTCTATCCATCGAGCTTCCAGCTCCTCATCTCGATCAACGTGCTCGCACTCATCATCGTCGGCGGGATGGGCAGCCTGCCCGGCGTGGTGCTCGGCGCGATCGCGCTGATCGGCCTGCCCGAGCTGCTGCGCGAGTTCGGTGAGTACCGCTACCTCTTCTACGGCGCGATCCTTGTGGTGATGATGCGGCTGCGCCCGGAGGGGCTGTGGCCCTCCGATATCAGGCAGCGCGAACTGCACGATGCCGACGCGACGCTCGTCCTCGACGCCGGCACCGATCCGCTGCCCGCTCAGAACAACTGACATGCCGACCGACACGCCCGGGCCGATCCTGCAGTGTCGCGCCGTCACCATGCGCTTCGGCGGCCTGGTCGCGCTGTCCGACCTCGATCTGGCGATCGCGCCGGGCACCATCCACAGCATCATCGGCCCGAACGGCGCCGGCAAGACGACCGCGTTCAACGCCGTCACGCAGCACATCCAGCCGAGCTCGGGCGAGGTGTGGTTCAACGGGCGGCGGATCGATGGGCTGACGCCGGATCGCGTCGCCGCCGCCGGGGTGAGCCGCACCTATCAGAACATCCGCCTGTTCCGCAACGTGACCGCGATCGAGAACCTCCTCGTCGGCATGCACCTGCACCTGCGCTCCACCTGGCTGGGCGCGATCCTGCACACGCCGCACACCAAGGCCGACGAGGCGCGCGCGCATGAGGAGGCGATCCGGCTGCTGCAATTCGTCGGACTGCGCGGCCGCGGCGACATGCTCGCGCGCAATCTCGCCTATGGCGAGCAGCGGCGGCTGGAGATCGGCCGCGCGCTGGCGACGCGGCCGAAGCTCCTGCTGCTGGACGAGCCGACCGCCGGGATGAACCCGCACGAAACCACCGCGATGATGGAATTCATCCGCCAGGTGCGCGCGCGGTTCGACATCACGATCCTGCTGATCGAGCACCAGATGCGCGTGGTGATGTCGATGTCGGACCGCGTCACCGTGCTCGATCACGGCGTGAAGATCGCCGAAGGCCGTCCCGAAGACGTGCAGCGGGATCCCGCGGTGATCGAGGCCTATCTCGGCAAGGCGCACGGCCTGGCGGCGGCGGAGTAGCCGCGTGGCGCTGCTGGAGATTGACGCGATCCACGTCTTCTACGATCAGATCGAAGCGCTGAAAGGCATTTCGCTGACCGTCGAGCAAGGCTCGATCGTGACGCTCGTCGGTGGGAACGGCGCCGGGAAATCCACCACGTTGCGCGCGGTCAGCGGCTTGTTGCACCCACGACAGGGCGAGATCCGCTTCGACGGCCGCGCGCTCGCCGGCCTTGGCGCGCACGAGATCGCCGCAACCGGCCTGCGCCAGGTGCCGGAAGGGCGCCGCGTGTTCGGCCGATTGAGCGTCGCGGAGAATCTCGAGATGGGCGCCTTCACCCGGCGCGACAGGCGCGGGATCGAGCAGGACAAGCAGCGGATGCTCGACCTCTTCCCGCGGCTTCGCGAGCGGGTGCGCCAGCTCGCCGGCACGCTTTCCGGTGGCGAGCAGCAGATGCTGGCCGCGGCGCGCGCGCTGATGGGTCGACCGCGCCTGCTGCTGATGGACGAGCCGAGCATGGGCCTCGCGCCGATGCTGGTCGCGCAGGTGTTCGAGACGATCAGGCGGATCAACGCCGAGGGCGTCACCATCCTGCTCGTCGAGCAGAACGCGCCGATGGCGCTCTCGATCGCGCATCATGGCTACGTGCTCGAGAGCGGCCGGATCGTGCTCGACGGCCTCGGCCCGGACCTGCTCGGCGACGAGCGCGTGCAGCGCGCCTATCTCGGATAGAGCAACATCCGATCGAGAGCCATGTTTCGGTCGGTGAAGTTGCTCGCCCGACCAGAGCGCCAGAGCATTCGCGGCGTGCCCGTCGGCGCCGAAAATGCTCCAGCTCAGCTCGGTTCACTGGCCGAGGCCAGCGGCAGCTCGAGCGTGAACACGCTTCCGCCGGCGTGACGCGGCATGTAGCGGACCTCGCCGCCATGGGCCTGTGCGATCTCCCTGCTGATCGACAAGCCCATGCCGAGGCCCGAAGCGTTGGACGTGAGAAAGGGCGCGAACAGGCGGGACGCCATTTCCTGCGCGAGACCCGGCCCGTTGTCTTCCACCTCGATGCCGATCCGATCGTCCCCGATCAGACGCGTCGCGACGGCGACGAGCCGGTCGGGCCTGCCTTCGGTCGCCTCGATGGCATTGTTCAACAGGTTCACCAGGACCTGCTCGATCTGCACGCGATCAGCATTGATGAGCGCCCGGTCCGTCGGATGCAGCTCGGACCTGATCGGCAGGTTCCGGCCGGGAAGGGACCAGTGGGTGAGTTGCAGGGCATCGTTGATCAGGTCATTGATGGCCACGTCCTTGCGGATGACCTGCCGGTTCCCGACGAAGTTTCGCACCCGGTGGATCGTGCCGGCCACGCGATCGACCTGGCGCCCGATCTCCGCCGCCGCCGTACCGATGGCCTGCAGGTCGACATCGCTGCGCGCGACCAGCCTGGCAAGCGCCGCGCTGTAGTTGCGCAGCGCCGTGAGCGGCTGCATCACCTCGTGCGAGATGGCAGCCCAGATGCCGCCGATGGCGCCCAGCCGTGACAGCCGGATCTGGGCGGCCTGCAGCTCGGCGATGTGCTCGCGGGCACGATACTCCTCGGTGACGTCGCGCATGATGCTGGATACGCCGACGATCTCTCCTCCGGCGTCGGCAATCGGCGAGAGCGAGAGCGAGACGCGAACCTCTGCTCCATCCTTGCGCTGCCGCACCGTGTCGTGCCGCGTGATCCTCTCTCCCGCCGCAACCCGGGCGATGAGGTCGGCCTCTTCGCGCCGTTTCGGATCCGGGATGATGCGGATGATCGATTGGCCGACCATCTCCTGCTGTGAGAAGCCGAACATCGCCTCCGCCGCGCCATTCCAGCTCGTGACGAAGCCCTTCATCGTCTTCGCGATGATCGCATCGGAGGAGGATTTCGACGATCGCCGCCAGACGCAGCCGCGATTCCAGCAACCGTCTTTCCTCGCCCACGTCATTGTTGACTTCCGTGATGTAGGTCCGCCCGTTCTTCTCGAAGCGCGACCAGTGACTGGCCACCGTCACCGGGACGTCGTCCGAGCGATGATGGACGAGCTCGCCTTCCCAGCTGCCGCGCGCGTGCAGCTGGGCCTCGAGGACCCGGAGCGGGGCCGGAAACCGGGTCCGCAGCAATTGGTGAGAGATCCGGCCGAGCGCCTCCTCCGAGGTGAAGCCGTACAATCGCTCGGCGCCGCGGGACCAGTAGCAGATCGTGCCATCCAGCTCGCGGATCATCACGCGAGCCCATTCGATCGAGCGCGCTTCGGAGCCGGTCAGTAATGGAGGCATCTGCGGATCCGGCATAGGACGAATGTTACTAGAATAGCGACAACAGGCATAGGCGCGCGGGAGGGCCTGGAAGCGGGTCATCAAGTTCGTGACGGGTTTCCGGTGCGACCGGGGAGCGGCTCAGCCGCGGCGCAGCAGTTCCGGCAGCAGGCCGGGGCCGTCGCGGAGCGCCATGAAGCTCGGCTCGTCGAGCGGCTTGCTGAACAGGTAGCCCTGCGCCATCCGGCAGCCGATGGCGAGGAGCTGGCTGCGCTCCGCCGCCGTCTCCACGCCCTCGGCGATCACGCCGATGTCGAGATCGGCGCCAACTTTCAGCACCGCCTGGATGATGGTCCGGTTGTAGGCGTTGGACTCGAGCCCGGCGACGAAGCTGCGGTCGAGCTTGATCTCGGTGACCGGGAAGCTCCCGAGATATTTCAGCGACGAATATCCGGTGCCGAAATCGTCGATCGAGATGCCGACGCCCAACTCGCGCAGGCGACGGAAATGCCCGATCATGTCCGGCGAGAGATCGGCGAAGATGCTCTCCGTCAGCTCCAGCACGAGCCAGTCCGGCTCCGCGCCGGCCTCGAGCAGCACGCGCTGCACGATCTTCGCCATATCGCGGCGGCGCATCTGCACGGTCGAGACGTTGACGGCGAAGACCAGCGGCCGCTCGCGATCGCGGTTGACCGCGGCGGCGAAGCGGGCAGCGCGCCGCAACGCCCATTCGCCGAGATCGATCACCAGGCCGGTCTGCTCGGCGATCGGGATGAAGCGATCGGGCGGCTGCACGCCGAACACCGGATGCAGCCAGCGCAGCAGCGCCTCGGCACCGAGCACCTCGCCCGTCCGCAGATCGACCTTCGGCTGGTAATGCAGCACGAAATCGGCGTCGGGCGAGGCCTGCTGCAGCTCGGTGGTGAGCCGCACCCGGCCGAGCAGCCCGGCCTCGGTCGCGCGGTCGAAGCGACGCGTCTCGCCGCTGCCCGCGGATTTCGCCTCGTGCAGCGCGACCGAGGCCTGTCGCATCACCGCCTTCGCCGAGGCGCGCCGCTCCGCCACCGTGAAGCCGATGGCGAAGAACACGTCGAAGGCGATGCCGGGCAGCACGAAGCGCTCGCCGAGCAGCCGGCGGACGGCACGCACCTCGGTCTCGCCCTCGAGATCGTCGACCAGGCGGAGCGCGATCGCGAACTCGTTGGCGCCGAGCCGCCCGATCAGCGCGTCCGGCAGGCCCTCGCGCAGCCGGTCGGCGAGCGCGAGCAGCAGCGAATCGCCGACATCGTAGCCCGCGGTGCTGTTGATCTCGTGGAATTTCTGCACGTCGAGCTCGATCGCGAGGACCCATTCGGTCTCGTCGTCATGCAGCAGGGACTCGAGCTGGAGCGCGAAGCTCCCGCGGTTGGCGAGGCCGGTCAGCGCATCGGTGTAGGCGGCGCGATGCAGCGTCTCCGCCGCCTCGCGTTCGGCGGTGACGTCGCGAGCGGTTGCGACGTAATGCGTCGCCTCGTCGCGCTCGTCGAACACCGGCGCGAGATGCAGCTCGTTCCAGAACAGCGTGCCGTCCTTGCGGTAGTTGCGGAGCGTGACCAGCGCCTCCTCGCGCCGCGCCACCGCGATGCGCAGGGCGTCGATCTCCGGCTGCTCGCGGTCGGCGCCCTGGAGGTGGCGGCAGTTGCGACCCAGCACCTCGTCCGCCCGGTATCCGGTCATCGCCTCGAAGGCGGGATTGACGTGGACCAGCGGCTGGTCGGGCTGGGCGAGGTCGACCACCAGCACGGCATCGGAGGCGATGTCGAGCGCCCGCGCCTGGATCGCCTGGCGCCGGCGGGACTGGCCGAGGTCGGTCTCGTCCACCGCGCTGACGATCCAGCCGAGAAGCGGATCGGCGCCGGCCATTCTGGTCGCGGTCAGCGCGACCTCGGTGGCCTCGCCCTCGCGCAGCAACCGCAGCCTGGTGCGGCGCTCCCCGGCCGCGGGGAGCAGCGCGTCCTCGGGAAGCTCGATGAGCCGCGGGGTCAGAAGATCGGGCAGCGGCACCGATCCGCTCGTCACCCCGGACGCAAGGCCGAACATCTGCAGGAAGCCGGCATTGGCGTAGCGCAGCCCGCCCTTCGCGTCGGTGAAGGCGAGGCCGGCGGGCGCCGCCTCGGTCACCGCGCGGAGCTGCGCCTCCGCATCCGAGCGCTGGACGAAGTGGCGCCGGGTCCCGAGATAGAGAAACAGGGCGCTGGCGGCGACGAAGATGCCGTCCCCGATGGTCGCGATGCCGGTCAGGAACCGCCGGTCCGTAGCCACGCCGCTGACCAGGATGGCGTCCCCGCCCACCAGCCAGAGCAGCGCCAGAAACACATAAAGGCCGGTGAGGAAGGCCGGCGTCCCCATCCCCATCCGGCGCGGTTCCCTTGGCTCCGGGGATGAACCGGGGCCGATTGCGGGCGGCTCCGGTCCCAGCCGCTCAGCCGCGGCGCTCTCCCGGGGCGATATGACGATGTCCCCCGCACTTGGTGGCACGTGCTTGCCCTTGGTGTGCCCGATCCGGGCGGCCGCCGCTACCTGGTCGGACAAAATCGCGCCGCGGCCACAGGCGCACGTGACCAGACCGTCAACCGGCCGTCAGTTCGTGAGATTGGGCCGGCCACGCGTCGCTTTATCCACCAGCCGGGCCGTTCACTTCGGGATGACGTTCGGATTGCCGCCCGGCGTCCCCGGCGGCGGGATCACCCCGCCCGGGGCGCCTGCATGCGGCGGCGCCGGAACCCGCATCCCCGGATCCCCCGCAGTCGCCGGCGGACGGACCACGCCATTGCTGCTGCTTCCGCCGGGCGTGTCCGGCTTGGCCCCTGGCGGCGGCGGAGCCGGGGGCGGCTGATTGGCGGAGGGAGAGTCGGGTGGCCTTACCGGTTGGGCGTGCACCGCCCCGGCGGCGGCGAGCAGGCCGGCGAGCAGGAGCCAGACCGGCCAGGGCAGCGGATGGCGTGGGCGACTGCGCGCGACGGCCTTCGCGCGCGCTTTCATGGCCGCGCGTCCCCGGCGAGCAGCATGAGGGCGAACAGCCCCTCCCGATCGGTCCAGCGGCGCTCCACACGCCAGCCCGCGGCGGCGGCGAGCGTCGCGAGCGCGGCCTCGCTGTGCTTGTAGCTGTTCTCCGTGTGGATGCTCTCGCCGCGGGCGAAGCGGACGGTGCGCCCGGCGACCCGCACGGCCTGATCCTCTCGGCTCACCAGGTGCATCTCGATCCGCCCCTCCGTGTCGTTCCACACCGCACGGTGATCGAAACGCGCGGGATCGAAATCGGCAGCGGCCTCACGATTAAGGTGAACGAGGATGTTGCGGTTGAAGGCGGCGGTGACGCCGGCGGCGTCGTCATAGGCGGGGATCAGCCGCGCGGGGTCCTTGCGCAGATCGGCGCCGAGCAGGAACCGCGTGCCCGGCCCGAGCGTCGCCCGCGCGGTCGCCAGGAACTCCCGCGCCGGCGCCGGCTCCAGATTGCCGATCGTCGAGCCGGGGAAGAAGCCGAGCCGCGCCATGCCGTCCACCGCGGCGGGGAGCGCCAGGTCGCGAAGGAAATCGGCGGCGATCGGCAGCACCGCCAGGCCCGGCCAGCTCCGGCGCATGCGCTGCCGCATCGCCGCGAGGGCGGGCTCCGCGACGTCGATCGGCACGTAGGCGGCGGGCGCGCGCAGGGCGGCGAGCAGGACCGCGGCCTTCGCCTCGTCGCTGGCGCCATATTCCACGAGCGCGGCGCCGGCCGGCGTCAGGCCGCCGATGTCCGGCGCGGCCTGCTGGAGCAGCCGCCGCTCGGTGCGGGTGAGGTAGTATTCCGGCAGCCGCGTGATCTCGCCGAACAGGCGGCAGCCCTCCTCGTCATAGAACAGCTTGGCCGGCAGCGTCTTCCGCGCCGCGGAGAGGCCGGCAAGCGCCTCCGCGGCAATCTCCGGATCCGCCGGCTCGGGGCGCCGGGCCAGGATGGTGTCGCCCATGTCAGCAATCCTGTCAGCAATCCCGCGCGAGACGCAGCCCGGAGAACTGCCAGCGCCGGTCGGGGTGGAAGAAATTGCGATAGGTGGGACGCGCATGCCCGGGCGGCGTCGCCGCCGAGCCGCCGCGCAGCACCATCTGGTTGATCATGAACTTGCCGTTGTACTCGCCGATCGCGCCCTCGGCCGGCCGGAAGCCCGGATAGGGCAGATAGGCGCTCGCGGTCCATTGCCAGACGATGCCCGTGATCTCGTCGAGCGCCGGCGCGGCGGCCTCGAACTCGGCCTCGGTCGGCAGGCGCGCCAGCGCCCAGCGGGCGAAGGCATCGGCCTCGTACCAGGAGATGTGGCGGACCGGCGCCTCTCGGTCGAGCGGGCCGAGCCCGCCCGGCCCCATGATCTGCCAGCCCTCGTCCTCGCTCCGCCGCCAATGCATCGGCGCCTGCCAGCCCTCCGCCTGGGCGGCGGCCCAGCCATCGGACATCCAGAGCGTCGGCGTGCGGTAGCCGCCATCGGCGATGAAGTCGAGCCACTCGCCGTTGCGCACCAGCCGGTTCGCCATGCCGTAGGGGGCGAGGAACACCTTGTGCTCCGGGCCTTCATTGTCGAACGCGAACCCTTCGCCGGCGTGGCCGATGCGCACCAGCCCGCCCGCGAAATCGACGAAGCGCGTCGGCCCGGCCACGCCCTTGGGCTCGGTCCAGCCAGGCAGCATGGCCGGAGCGAGCGGGTTGAAGGAGAGCGCATGCAGCATGTCGGTCAGCAGCAGCTCCTGGTGCTGCTGCTCGTGCTGCAGGCCGAGCTCGACCAGATCGTTCGCCCCCGCCGGGGGTTCCGCAAGCAGCCGTGGCATCGCGGCATCGACATGGGCGCGGTAGGCGCCGACCTCGTCGGATGCGGGCCGGGTCAGCAGGCCGCGGATCGGCCGCGGATGGCGCGGCCCGACCGCCTCGTAATAGGAGTTGAACAGATAGCGGAACTCCGACCGGAACGGGATGTATCCCGGCAGCTGCGGAACCAGCAGGAATTCCTCGAAGAACCAGGTCGTGTGCGCGCGGTGCCACTTCGCCGGGCTCGCATCCGGCATCGACTGCACGCACTGGTCCTCCGGCGTGAGATGCGCCGCCAGCGCCTCCGTGTGTTCGCGCACCGACAGAAAGCGGTCGAGCCGCGTGTTGGCGCCAATGTGTCCCATCGCGGCTCGCCTCCCGTCCGGCAGAACGGGCATGTGGAGGCGAGGTTGCGAAACGGAAGGGGCGGCGGCGACGTTCCCGGACGGTCATGGCCCGCCCGCGCGACACCTCGATTGCCACCTATCGCGCGAAGCGCGACTTCAAGGTCACCGCGGAACCGCCGCCGGGAGAAGCAAAACCGGAGTCCCCGGCGCCGATCCTTGTCGCGCCGGACGGCGCGCCCATCTTCGTCGTGCAGAAGCACGCCGCGCACCGCGCCGGGCTGCACTGGGATTTCCGCCTCGAGCGTGGCGGCGTGCTGTGGAGCTGGGCGGTCGCGAAAGGGCCGTCGCTCGACCCCGCCGACCGGCGGCTCGCCATCCATGTCGAGGACCACCCCCTGGATTACGCCACGTTCCAGGGCCGCATCCCGGACGGGCAGTACGGGGCGGGTACGGTCGAGACCTGGGACCGCGGCACCTGGGAGCCGCTCGCAGACCCCGAAGCGGGGATGCGCGAGGGCGAGCTGAAATTCGTGCTGCACGGGCAGCGACTGAATGGCCGCTTCACCCTGGTCCGGCTGAAGGCGCGGCCGAACTCGCGGAGCGCCCGCCAGGATGCCTGGTTCCTGCTCAAGGGGCACGATGCCTTCGAACGCAACGGGGCGGATGCCGCGGCGCTGGAAGCATCGGTGCCGAAGCTCCGCCTGCCCGGCGCGCGTGCACCGCGGTCCGATCCCCCCGCACCGGGTGCGAGGCGCGGCGGCCTTCCCGCCAAGCAGGCGCCGCAGCTCGCGCGCCTCGCCGAGACCGCACCCGAAGGCAGGGAGTGGATCAGCGAGATCAAGTTCGACGGCTACCGCCTGCTCGGCCGGATCGAGAACGGGCGGGTCCGGCTGATCACCCGCAACCTGCATGACTGGACCGAACGCCTCCCCGCCGTCGCCGCCCTGCTCGCCACCCTCGACGTGGAGACCGCGCTGCTCGATGGCGAGCTCGTCGCGCTCAATCCGGATGGCACGTCGAGCTTCCCCAGACTGCAGGCGGCGCTCTCGGACGGGCGCGACGACCGCCTGCACTTCTTCGCCTTCGACCTGCTGCACCTGAACGGCTGGGACTTGCGGCCCTGCCGGCTGCTCGACCGCAAGGAGGCCCTGCGCGGGCTCGATTCCTGGCAGGGCAAGCGGCACTTCTCCGACCATTTCACCGGCGATGCGGCGGCGATGCGGCGCAAGGCCTGCGAGAGCGGGCTCGAAGGCATCATCTGCAAGCGCGAGGACGCGCCCTATCGCGCGGGACGCGGCGGCGACTGGGTGAAGGTGAAGTGCCGCGGCCGCGAGGAATTCGTCGTGCTCGGCTGGACGCCGCCCTCGGGCAGCCGGATCGGCCTCGGCGCACTGCATCTCGGCTTCTACGACGCCAAGGGTCGGCTGCATTACGTGGGCGGTGTCGGCACCGGCTTCTCGGAGGCGATGCTCGCCACCCTTCGCGAGCGGCTCGACGCGCTGCACGCGGCACAACCGGCGAAACTCCTCCTGGCGGGCGACGCGCTCGATCCGACCATCCGTTGGGTGACCCCCGAGCTGGTGGCCGAGGTGCAATTTGCCGCCTGGTCCGGTGCCGGCCGCATCCGCCACGCCGCCTTCCTCGGATTGCGCGAGGACAAGTCCGCGAAGGAGGTCGTGCGCGACATCCCCGATCCGGAGGAGAAACGCGGCGAGGTGCAGCCCCGCAATCCGGCATCCGGCGCCGGCCCGATGAAGCGCCCGCCGAAGATCGCGGTGCCGCCGCTCGCCGCGCCGAAAGCGAGCGGCCGGATCGTGGTCGCGGCGAAGCCGAAGCCGGCCACCGTCAGCGTCGGCGGCATCGAGATCACCCACCCCGATCGCGCGCTCTGGCCGGGCATCAGCAAGCGCAACCTCGCCGAATACTGGCAGTCGGTCGCGGAGCAGGCCTTGCCCGGGCTCGCGCAACGACCGCTCGCCATCGTCCGCTGCCCGGAGGGAATTGCCGGCGAGCATTTCTTCCAGAAGCGCGGCCACGGGATGCTGCCGCCGGCGATCCGCGAAGGGATGGTCGAGGGTTCGCCCTACCTCGCCATCGACGATCCGGAGGGTCTCGTCGCGATGGCGCAGATGTCGGCGATCGAGCTGCATCCCTGGGGCGCGGGCGAGGCCGATGCGCTGCATCCGGACCAGCTCGTGTTCGATCTCGACCCCGGCGAGGAGGTGGCGTTTTCCGACGTCGTCCGCGCCGCCCATGATCTGCGCGCCCGGCTGGAGGCGCTCGGCCTCGCGGTGTTCCCCCGCACGACCGGCGGCAAGGGGCTGCATCTCGTGGTGCCGCTCCTCCCGGAGGCCGATTGGGAGCAGGCGCGCGCCTTCTGCCGCGCCTTCGCCACGCTGCAGAGCGAGCAGGAGCCCGCGCGCTTCCTGCCGGTGCTGTCGAAAGCGCAGCGCCGCGGCCGCATCCTGATCGACTGGCTGCGCAACGGGCTCGGCGCGACCGCGATCGGCTCCTACTGCCCGCGCGCCCGCCCGAGCGCGACGGTGGCGACGCCGCTGACCTGGCGCGAGGTGACGGCAAGGCTCGACCCCGCGGCGTTCACGCTGCGCACGATCCCGGCGCGGCTCGCCAAGTTGAAGCGTGATCCGTGGGAAGGTTTCCGCGCGGCGGCCCGGCCAATTCCGAAGCTGGAGACTTCCGCGCCGAAGCGCCGCGAGCGCACGGCCCCGGACGCGCGCGGACAGCGTGCGGTCATCGTCCATGCGCCCCGGCCGAAGCGGTGAAGCCGGCGGGCGGCCGAGCTCAATCCGCC
This sequence comes from uncultured Alphaproteobacteria bacterium, assembly GCA_963822815.1. Lineage (GTDB taxonomy): Bacteria > Pseudomonadota > Alphaproteobacteria > Acetobacterales > Acetobacteraceae > CAWGJC01. The sequence continues at coordinate 116,297 of CAWGJC010000013.1, read as the reverse complement.
GCCCGTACCTCCTCGACCTGCACCACGCCCAGCAGGCGCGCCTGCAGCGCATGGTCCTGTTCGAGCGCGCGCGCCGAGCCCGCATAGGCGACCTCGCCGTTGACGAGGACCACGGCGCGGCTGGTGATCGGCAGCACGATCTCGGCGTGATGCTCGACGATCACCATCGCGACCCTGCCGCGCATCCGCACCAGCGCATCCATCACCTCGGCGACGATCGCCGGCGCCAGGCCCTCGAACGGCTCGTCGAGCAGGATCAGGCTGCTCGGCACCATCAGCGCGCGGGCGATCGCCACCATCTGCCGCTCGCCGCCGGAGAGGTTTTCCGCCTTCGCCCGCGCGCCGCGTTTCGCAGGCGCGGAAACAGCGCGAAGGCCTCGTCGATCGAGATGCCGCCCGGCCGCGCCGCCAGGCGCAGGTTCTCGATCACCGTCAGGTTCGGAAACAACCGCCGCCCCTCGGGCACCAGTGAAATGCCGGCCCGGTTGATCTCGTAGGTCGGCACGGCGCGTGATGTCCTGGCCCCGGAAGGTGATCCGGCCCGCATGCGGCCGCAGCGTGCCGGTGATCGCGCGCAGCGTCGTCGTCTTGCCGACGCCGTTGCGGCCGAGCAGCGCAACCGCCTCGCCTTCGCCGACCACGCAGATCGACGCCGCTCAGCACCGTGCTGCCGCCATAGCCGACCGAAAGTCCCGTCGACCCGCAGCAACTCCCGCGCGCTCTCGGCGTCCGCCGGCGCCGGAGCACGGCCGCGTCGCGACCGTCGCCGCGGTCCCGCGGCGCCGAGATAGGCGGTGACGACCCCGGGATCCGCCGCGACCTCGGCCGGCTTGCCGTCGGCGATCAGCCGTCCCTGATGCAGCACCGTGATGCGGTCGGAGAGCTTCAGCACGCGATCGATGTCGTGCTCGATCAGCAGCACGGCATGCGTGCCGGCGAGCCGGCGGATCAGCGCCGCCACCACGTGCCGGTCGCTCTCGGCGAGCCCGGCCAGCGGCTCGTCGAGCAGCAGCAGCCGCGCCTCGAGCGCAAGCGTGATCGCGATCTCCAGCAGCCGCTTGGCGCCGTGCGCGAGGTTCGCGGCACAGCATTCCCGCCTGATCGTCGAGGCCCGACCGCGTGCAGCAGCGACCAGACCTTCAGGTTCGCACCTCCGTCGGCATGCGCATCGAGCGAGGACGCCGCGCCAGCCCTTCGATCGTCGCATCCTTCGCCTGCACCGCGATCCGCACGTTCTCGAACACGGTGAGCTCCGGGAACACCGACAGGATCTGGAACGAACGGCCGATGCCGAGCAGCGCGCGCCTGTGCATCGGCAGTGCGCGTGATGTCGCGGCCCTCGAAGCGGATCACGCCGGCATTCGGCCGCAGCGCGCCCGACAGCATGTTGAAGAAGGTCGTCTTCCCCGCGCCGTTCGGACCGATGAAGCTGTGCAGCCGGAACGGATGAACGTCGAGCGCGATGTCGTTGGCTGTGACCAGGCTGCCGAAACGCTTGCTCAGGCCCCGCACGGTCAGGATCGGCGCGTCGGGATCGGCCGGGATCGCGCGCCCGCGCGAGCGGCGGGATCACCGCGGGACGCGGCGGAATCGTGGGCCGCACCAGGGTCCAGCCCGGCAGCCGCAGCATCCGTCGCGCGAGGCCGACGATGCCCTCGGGCGACAGCAGCGCGAAAGCGATGATGATCGGCGCGAAGATCAGCCACCAGGTCTCCAGCAGCGACGACAGCTGGTCCTGCAGCAGGGTGAACACGATCGCGCCGAACAGCGGGCCGAGGAACTGGTGCACGCCGCCGAGCACCGCCATCAGCAGCGCGTCGCCGGCATGCTGCCAGCTCAGATTGTCGGCATAGGCGCCGCGCAGCATGATGGCGAGCAGCCCGCCGGCATAGCCGATCACCGCGCCCATGATGACGAAGGCGCGGAACTTGAGGGCGAAGGTGTTGTAGCCGAGGCTCTTCATGCGCAGCTCGTTGTCGCGCATCGCCTGCAGCGCCCGGCCGAACGGCGTGTGCACGAGGCGCCACAGCGCCCCCATCACCAGCGTCACGGTGACGACGACGAAGACGTGGAATCCGAGATCGCTGGGGAAGAGCGGCCGACGCACGCCCTGGATGCCGTTCTCGCCGCCGGTGAGCGCGGTCCACTTGAACGCGATCTCGAACGCGACCTGCGAAAAGGCAAGCGTCAGCAGCGAGAAATAGAGGCCGCGGCGGCGCAGGATGACGACCGCGATCGCGGCGCCGAGCAGGATCGAGAACATCACGCCGAAGACGCAGCGCCTCGATCTCGTTGCCGAGGAAGGAGGTCAGCGGGATCGCCACCGCGTAGCTCGCGGTGCCGAAGAACACCGAGGCGCCGAACGGCACGAGGCCGGTATAGCCGACCAGCAGGTTCACGCCGGCCGCGTACAGCACGTAGATCGCCACCTGCGTGATCAGCACGATCGGCGCGCCGATCGCCATCCACAGTGCGCTGAGCGCGACCAGGACGAGGAAGACCCAGAGCACCGGATGGCGCGCGAGCCCGCTCATTCGAAGCGTTCCCAGCGCTCCCCGAGCAGCCCGCGCGGGCGGACCAGCAGCACGACCGCCATGAACACGTACATCATCGCGGTCGCCGCCTCCGGCTGGAACTGGATCGTGAGCGCGGTGACGAGGCCGACCAGCAGTCCGGCGATCACCGCACCGGCGAACGAGCCGAGGCCGCCGATCGTGACCACGACGAAGGCCGGCATGATCGCGCTCTCCGACATCGCCGGCGTCACCGTCCAGAGCGGCGCGGCGAGCGCGCCCGCGATGCCGGCGAGGCAGCAGCCGAGACCGAAGGACGCGGTGAGGACGCGCGGCAGGCGGAATGCCGAGCAGCCCCACCATTTCCGGATCGCGCGCGCCGGCGCGCAGGATGCGGCCGAACGGGGTGAGCTGCATGAAAGCCCAGAGCGCGAGCAGGATCGCAACCGTCGCGCCGAACACGGCGAGCCGGTACCTGGTGATGAGGATCGGCCCCCAGAGATAGATGCCGGACAGGAAGTGCGGCACCCCGAACGGCTGCCCGATGCCGCCATAGACCAGGCGGAGCAGCGCCTGGATCATCAGCGCCAGCGCGAAGGTGACGATCAGGCTGACCAGCGGCTCCTTGTCGTAGAGTTGCCGGATCAGCAATCGCTCCACGACCATGCCGACGATCCCGACCAGAACAGGCGCCAGGATGACCGCCGGAAAGCCGATCGTGTCGTACAGCGTGACCGTGAAATAGGCGCCGAGCGCGAAGAAATTGCCGTGCGCGAAATTGACGATCCCGAGCAGGCCGAAGATGATGGAGAGGCCGATCGCGATCAGCACGTAGAGGCCGCCGAGCACGAGCCCGGCGGCCATCTGCGAGAGCAGCGTGTCGATCACGGCGCCCGGCCGGTCCCCGCGGTCAGGTCATCCGGCAGCCATTCGCCGCGGGGTCGCCGAACACCTTCTCCAGATCAGCGGAGTCCTTGGGCACCGTCGCCGACCACGTTGAGGTAGTTCCACTTGTCGGTGATCTTCGGCTTCACCTCGACCACCAGGTTCTTCAGCAGCATCTGGTGATCCTGCTTGCGGTAGATAGAGCGGGTTCTCCGCCGTGCCGCCCTTCCACGCTTCGAGCGCGGCGATGATGGCATCGGTCTCGGTCGATTTCGCCGCGTCGATCGAGTCGAACAGCGATTTCGCGGTGATCCAGCCCATCCACGCCTTGTCGGCCGCGGGCTTGCCGTATTTCTTCTGGTAGGCGGCGGCGAACGCCTTCTCCTCCGGCGGATTGTTCGGGTTGTCGTACCACCAGAGCGAGGTGTAGAGGCCGGTCGCCGCCTCGGGGCCGACCGACCAGAGATCGGTGTCGCCGACCGCGATCTCGCAGATCGGGATCGCGCCCTTCATCCCCATCTCGTTCCACTGCTTGAGGAACGTCGAGAGGTCGCCCGAGGTGAGGCCGCCAAGCACCATCTCGGGCTTGGCGTCGCGGATCTTCAGGATGAACGAGCTGTAGTCGGGCGTGTTCAGCGGCACGCTGTCATCGCCGACCACGGTGCCGCCGGCCTTGGCGAGCAGTTCCTTGAAGGATTTCGCGATGTCCTGGCCGAACGCGTAGGAGGAGGTCAGGAAATACCATTTCTTGCCCTTGCCGAGCAGGAACGGCGCGAACATGTCGGCCTGCACGGCGACCGGCGTGTTCAGGCGGAACGTGTAGCGGTTGCAGTTCTTGCCGGTGATGTCCGTCGCCGCCGCGTTGTCGACGACGAACGGCACCTTCATGCGCGCCGCGACCGCCTCCTCGGCGAGCGCGCTCGAGCTCAGCGCGCCGCCGAGGACGGCCACCACGCCCGCTTCCTGCACGAGCTTCTGGAAATTCTGCTGCGCGCCTTGCGGGCTCGGCTCGTCGTACCAGACGAGCTCCGCGGGCTTGCCCATCAGCGTCTTGCCGCGCTGCTCGAGGGCGAGGAAGCTGCCGTTCGCGAGATATTCGGTCTGTCCGGCGATGTCGCCGGTCTTGGCGAGCAGCAGGCCGATCCTGATCGTCTCCGCCGCCTGCGCGCGGCGGACCAGCGGCATCCCGAGCCCCGCGGCGATGCCGAGCCCCGAAGCTCCGCGCAGCACGCTCCGCCGTCCGAGCGCGGCCATGTTCATGCCGCTTCCGTCCCGCTCCATCACTCGTTCTCCTCCCCGTGCGTCTGCCTTTTTGTCGCACCGCTCAGGCGATGCGCACCGACCAGAATTTGGCGAATCCCGGCAAGATGTTCGAGAGCGCAGTTCGATAAACCGTCGGTTGCAGGATCTGACCGAGCGGAAGGTAGGGCGCCTGCTGCAGCACCTCGACCTGCATCTTCTCCGCGATCGCCTTCTGCTCCGCCCGTGTCGGGCTCGCGAACCAGGCGAGGCGCAGGGCCTCGAGCGCCGGATCGGTCGGCCACCCGTACCAACTCTTGGCGCCATTGCCGCGGGCGAGGAAGCTGACCGCCGGATTGAGCACGTCGATGCCCGCCACCGCCGAGGGGAAGCAGCTCCAGCCGCCATGCGCGAGATCCTGCCGGTTGCCGCGCCGCTGGAACATCGTCGCCGCATCCATCGCCAGTTCGTCCACGGCGAGGCCGAGCTTCTTGAACAGGTCGGCGCCGACCTCGGCCATCACCGAATTCACCGGATGGTCCGTCGGTTCGAGCATCACCACGCGCTCGCCCTTGTAGCCGGCCGCCTCGATCGCGCGCTTCGCATCGGCGATGCTTGCCGTGCCCATCGCCTGGTCGAGCCCGACGCTGCTCGCCATCGGCGCGCCGGGGCAGAAGATGCCGATGCCGGTGCGAATGTTCGCCGGATCGTTCGAGAAGGCCTGCATGAAATCGCGCTGCCGCACCGCGCTCAGCACCGCGCGCCGGATCGCCAGGGTGTCGAATGGTGGCAGCGTGTTGTTGAAGCGCAGGATCGGCACCACGCCGCTCGGATCGTTCACCGTCACGACCAGGTTCCTGTCCCGCCGCAGCAAGGGCAGCAGGTCGGGCGGCGGCGATTCCAGCCAGTCCACCGCGCCGGTCTTGATCGCATCCGCGGCGCTCGCGGCCTCCGGCATGATCAGCCACTCGACCCGATCGACCGCGACACGCTTGGCCCCGCTGGTGAGGCCCGGCGCGCCCGGCGCCGGCACGTAGTCGGCGAAGCGCTCATAAACGACGCGCGCGCCGGAGACCCACTCGCCGGCGACCAGCCGGAACGGGCCGCTGCCGACGATCTCCGGCACCGGCTTGGTCGCGGGCAGCTTGGCCAGGCGCTCGGGCATGATCGCGCAGATGTTCGGCGAGATCTTGCCGAGCGCATCCGGCAGGAGCGGAAAGGCGCGGGTGAGACGGAAGCGGATGGTGCGGTCGTCCGGCGCCTCGAGCGCGCCGGTCGCCGCCATCAGCGTGCCGCCGAATCCGTCGACCGATGCCCAGCGGCGGATCGAGGCGACGCAGTCACGCGCCAGCACCGGCGTGCCGTCATGGAAGCGCAGCCCGTCGCGGAGGTGGAGCGTCCAGACCAGCCCGTCGGCATCGACGTCGTGGCCCGCCAGCATCTGCAGATGCGGCGCGTAGTCGGTGTCGAGACCATAGAGCGTGTCGAACACCAGGAAGGCGTGGTTGCGCACCTGCGCGGCGGTGTTGGCAATCGGGTCGAGCACCGGCAGGTCGACATTGGGGACGAAGCGGAGGATGCGCGCCGGCGCGGCGATCGCCGGCATCGCGAGGGCCGCCGCACCGGCGGCGAGGAAGGAGCGCCGGCGCATCTACTCGGTCGCCGTCGATGGGCGGTGCGTCATCATGTCCCTCCCCCCGCCGCGCCGCCGCCGAAGCCGAACAGGCGAAGCGGCGTCTCCCAGAGCAGCTTGTTCCTGCCGGTCTGGCAGGGAACGATCGTCTCCACAAGCCGCAGCAGCGGCGCGTAGTCGATCCGCTCCGGCGCCCGCAGGAACGGCCAGTCCGAGCCCCACACGCAGCGGTCGAGCGTGAACGCGTCGATCAGCGCATCGACGAAGGGAACGACGTCCGGATACGGGTAGCGCTGGCGCGAGAACTGGCTGAACCCCGAGAGCTTGACGCTCGCGCGCCCGGCCCGGCCGAGCGCCAGCAAGGCCCGGAAGCCGGGCTGATCAAGGCCGCGATCCGGCGCCGGCCGGCCGCAATGATCGACCACCAGCCGCACCGCCGCGCCGTCGAGCGACGGCAGCAGATCGAGCAGCTGATCGTCCCTGACCTGGAGCTGCACGACCATGTCGAGTTCGGCAAGCTTCCACAGCAGCGCGGGTGTGGGCGCGCGATACGCGGAGGCGGCAAGCGTGGTGTTGAAGGCGACCCCGATCACGCCCTGCGCCTTGAGCCGCGCCAGCGCGGCCGTCGAGATGTCCGGGGCGACCACCGCGATCCCCTTGAAACGCTCGGGCGCGACGGCGATGGCGTCGAGGACCGGCCCCGGATCCTCGCCATAGCCGGAGACGGTGCCGACCACGAGCCCATGGCGCACGCCGTGCAGGTCCATCATGCGCAGGAGGTGATCGACCGGCGCGATCTCCTGTCCGGAGGGGCGATAGGCGGTGTCCGGCCGGTACGGAAACCGCGCGGGGTCGATGACGTGGCAGTGGCAGTCGATCACCGGCGGCGCGAACTCGGACACCTCAGAACGTCGCCGCCACCGCCTGCTGCAGCTCGGGCGTGATGTCGGGAAGCACCCCGAACCAGGCGGCGAAGCCGAGCCGCGCCTGGTTCAGCAGCAATCCGAGCCCGTTCACCGTGCGATTGCCGCGTGCGCGCGCGGCCGCCAGGAACCCGGTCTCCGGCGGGGTGTAGATGAGATCGGCGGCGATTGCCGCTTGCGGCAGGCGGTCGAGCGACACGTCGAGCTCCGTCTTGCCGACCATGCCGCGATCGGTCGCATTCACCAGCAGCGCGACGCCGTCCATCGCCGCGTTGCGCTGCTCCCAGGGCAGCACGGTGATCGGCCCGCCGATCGCCACGCGCCAGCTCCTCCGCATGCGCCGGCGTGCGGTTGGCGACGCGGACCTCCCGCGCCCCCTGGTCGAGCAGCGCCGCCACCACCGCCCGCGCCGCCCCGCCGGCGCCGAGCACCAGGATCGGCCCCAGGTCCGGCCGCCAGTCCGGCCTGGCGTCACGCACGCTCTGCACGAAGCCGACGCCGTCATTGTTGAACCCGCGCAGGCCGCCATCCGCCTGCACGACGACCGTGTTCACCGCGCCGATGCGCCGCGCCAGCGGATCGACGCCGTCGAGCAGCGGCATCACGCGCTGCTTGTGCGGCATGGTGACGTTGCAGCCGCGGAAGCCGAGCACCGGGAGTCCGCGCAGGGCGGCCTCCAGCTTTTCCGCAGGCACGGGCAGCAGCACGTAGCGGCCGGCGATGCCGTTCCGCTCGAGCCAGAAATTCTGGATCACCGGCGAGCGCGACTGCGCGACCGGCCAGCCGACCAGCCCGGCAAGCGCGAAGGCATTCGGATCGTTCATGCTGCTGACTTCCCCCCGCCGGCGGTCGCTCCGCCGCCAGGGCATTGTTCCCGAGCGGCTGGATCGGTTCCAGCCTGGCTGGAACCGATATCCCGCTCTTGCTTCGCGAGCAATTTCGTCGGCCTGGAATTGCTGCGCGATTCCGGTCAGGCCGATATTGCTCCGGGCAGCGCAAGCCCCGCCGTGCCGACCGCCGCTTCGAGCGCGCGCGGCGGGCGCAACGGCGTGCCGAGCACGCGGCGGCGGATCGCGCTCCAGCTTTCGTTGCGCGCCCCGCCACCGACGCTGAACACCGCGGTGAGCGCCGGCGCGCCGCATTCTGCCAGCAGCGCATATCCCCGCGCCTCGATCCGGGCGATGCCTTCGAGCAGACCGTGCAGGAACGCCACGTCATCCGGCGGCCGCGGCGCGGTGCGTGGCGGCAGCATCGGATCGGCGATGGGGAAGCGCTCTCCCGGCGCGGGCAGCGGGTAGAAATCGAGGGGCGATTCGCGCGCCGCATCGATGCGCGGCGAAAGCGCAGCGATCGCCTCGGCGGAGAAGAAGCGCGCGAGCGCGCCGCCGCCGCTGTTGGAGGCGCCTCCGGCAACCCAGAGCGCGCCGATGCGATGGCTGTAGATGCCGAACCCGGGCGCGAACACCGGGCGCGGCGACAGCAGCTTGAGCGTGAGCGTCGTGCCGAGCGAGGTGACGCCCTCCCCAGGCGCCGCGGCGCCGGTCGCGAGGAAGGCGGCGCAGCCATCCGTGGTGCCGGCGCGAACCCGGACCGAGGCGGGGAGGCCGAGCTCCCGCGCGGCCGCAGCATCGATCCGCGCAAGTTCCGTCCCGGGTGCCACCGCCTCGGGCAGCAGCGCGGGATCGAGGCCGGCCCGCGCGATCCACCCCGGCCAACCCGGCACCTCCGGGTCGAAGCCCGTCTTCAGCGCGTTGTTCCAGTCGCTCCATCCGAAGCGGCCGGCGAGGCGCCCGGCGAGCCAGTCCGCCTCGTGCAACAGATGCGCGAACCCCGGCAGGCCGCGCCAGGCCAGCGCCCGCGCCAGCGGCGAGGTCGCGCCCCGTGCAGCGCTGCCTGGCGGCGCCACCGCGGCCACACCGGCAATGTCGGCGGCGGCGGCGCGGTCGTTGTAGAGACTGGCCGGCGCGAGCGGCACGCCGCGCGCATCCGTGGGCAGGACGGTGCCGCTGGTGCCGTCCACCGCGATCGCGGCGACGTGGCCGAGATCGGCATCGCGCGCAAGGGCTCCGATGGCGACCGCGAGCGCCGCCCACCAGCGCGCGGGATCGCGCCGCTCCTCGGGCGCGAGGGGCGCGGCGGCGAAACCGACCGTCTCGCGCCCGCGATCCACCACCGCGACGCGCACGCCTGACGTTCCGAGATCGACGCCAATCGCGACGCCGCGCCGCGGCTTCTCAGCCGCCATGCGCGGCGTCGGCGTCGAGCGCCTGGCGATACTGCTCCGCGTCCCAGCCGAGCAGCGTGGCCTCCTCGGCGGGGGAAAGCGTGCGCAGCGCCGCGCCGGGATCGAGCCGGCCGGTCACATCCGCGAGGCAGCGCGCGAGCGCCACGGACGCGGCCGAGGCATCCTCGCGCAGCCAGACCCCTTCCCCCGCGCGCACCAGCAACGGCGCTCCCGGCCGTTCGGCAAGGCCGGGCCCGAGGAAGATCACGTGATCGGGGTAGAACGAGCCGCGCCGCGCCACCGCGAGGCGCAGCCGATCGAGGGCCACGGCATGCGTCGCCTCGTCCGCGGCGGGCGCGTATCCGGCGACGGCCCGCATGCGTGCCGGGCGCGGCGGCGCCGGACGGCAAGGGACCGCGAGGCGCCGCCGCACCGTCTCCACCAGCGTGGCGGCGCCCGCAACCGTCGGCGCCCCCACCACCAGCCCGTGATTGCCGAGCACGACGACATCGGTGCCCGCCGCCATGCGCGCCCGCATCAGTCGCGCGAGCGGCGGTCCCGGGCGCACATACGGAACGAAGCACCAGGCGAGCCCGGCGAGCGGCGCGGCCAGCGCGCGCTCCGCATCCGCGCGCACCGCCAAGGCGATCGTCTCCACGCAATGCACGTGCACGACGACGCGATGCGGCAGCACGCCGTGCGGGCTGGTCTCGATGCTCGGCCGGAGCGCGGAAGCGGCGAGGTCGCGCCGCACGAATTGCCGCGCATCCTCCGCCTCGTCCGCCCGATCGAGCGCGGCGAGCATCGGTGCGAGAGCGACCGGAATCATGATGTCGCGCGTTTCCGCCTCGGCGAGCCAGGTGCCGCTCGCCTTGATCCAGAGCACGTCGCCATCCTTGATCGAGACGTTGCCGCCCGCCGCCTGCACGAGCGCGGGATCGCGGCCGATGCGCGCGGAATAGGCGAGCAGCGCCCGGAACTCGGGGTCGTCGCGGCCGCTCATGCCGCGAGCGCCCACCAGGACGCAAATTTGTCCCGCTCTTCCGCCGTCATGTGCAGGTAATGCTTGGTGCGCCGTTCGAGCACGTCCTCGGCGCGGCGCGCCCACTCGGTCTCGCGCAGGAACACCGCCTCGCGCTCGTAGAGCCTGCCGCCGAAATGCCGGCCGAGATCGGCAAGCGCACGCGCGCCGGCGAGCAGCGCGTCGGCGCGCGTGCCATAGAGGCGCGCGTAATGCCGCGCGAGATCGGTCGCGAGCCAGCGATGGCGGCGCGCCAAGGTCTCGGCGAAGGCGGCGAAGTCCGCCCCCGGCATGTCGCCGCCGGGCAGCGGGGCGGAACCCGTCCAGGCGCCGCCCATCGTCGGCAGATGCGGCCCGAGCCGGTCGAGCGCATGTTCGGCGAGCTTGCGATAGATCGTGATCTTGCCGCCGAAGATGCTGAGTACCGGCGCGCGCGCGCCCGCCTCGCCGTCGCCCAGATCGATGTCAAACGTATAGTCGCGTGTCACCGCCGACGCGCTGGCGGCGGCGTTGTCGTCGTACAGCGGCCGAATGCCGGAAAATTCGGCGACGATATCGGCGCGCGTCAGCGCGACGCGCATCACGCGGTTGACCGCGCGCAGCAGGTAGTCGCGCTCCGGCTCGCTCACCGTGACGTCCTCGGCGCGACCCTCGTAGCCGACATCCGTCGTGCCGATCAGGCAGAGATCGCCCTCATAGGGGTTGACGAAGATGACGCGCCGATCGTCGTTCTGCAGCAGATAGGCCTGCTTGCCGTCCCAGAACTTCCGCACGACCAGGTGGCTGCCCTTGACCAGCCGCACCCGGCGCGCGGCGTTGGTGCCGAGCACACGGTGAATGACGTTCTCGACCCACGGCCCGGCCGCGTTGACGAGCACGCGCGCACGCACCTCGCGCCTGCCATCATCCGCCGTGCGCAGCATCACCGTCCAGGCGTCCCGCTCGCGCCGCGCCTCGACCGCTTCGGTGCGCACCAGAACCTCCGCACCGCGGGCCGCCGCATCGAGCGCATTCAGCACGACGAGCCGCGCATCGTCGACCCAGCAATCGGAATACTCGAAGGCGGTGCGGAAGTCCGTCGCGAATCGCCCTGCCCTCCGGCGCGCGGCGCAGATCGAGCCGACGCGTCCCCGGCAGGCGCTCGCGGCCGCCGAGATGGTCGTAGAGGAACAGGCCGAGCCGCAGCATCCACGCCGGGCGCTGCTCGCGGGAATGCGGGATGACGAAGCGCATCGGCCAGACGATGTGCGGCGCCATGCGGAGCAGCACTTCGCGCTCGATCAGCGCCTCCCGCACCAGGCGGAACTCGTAATATTCGAGGTAACGCAGGCCGCCATGGATCAGCTTGCCGGAGCGCGAGGAGGTGCCTTCGGCGAGATCGCCCTTTTCGCAGAGCAGCACGCTGAGCCCGCGCCCAGCCGCATCACGCGCGATCCCGGCGCCGTTGACGCCGCCACCGATGACGAGCAGGTCGACCGCATCGCTCACGCGGCCTGCTCGCGCTCCTGCAACCCGTAGGTCGAGAACGACTTCGCGGTCTCGGCGATCTCGGCGTCGGAGAGAATGGCGGGCTGCCCGATCTGCAGGCTCAGGCAGTACCTGCTTTGCGATCGTCTCCAGCTCGACCGCCAGCCACATCGCCTTCGCGAGCGTCGCGCCGACGACGATCATGCCGTGGTTGGCGAGCAGGCAGGCATTGCGCCCCTCAAGCGCGCGGAGCGCGTGCGCCGCGAGCTCTGCCGTGCCGTATGTGGCGTACGGCGCGCAGCGCACGTTCGTGCCGCCGAACGCCGCCATCATGTAGTGTACCGCCGGGATCTCGCGGCGAAGGATCGCGAGCGTGGTGCAATAGGTCGCGTGGGTGTGCACGACCGCGCCCGCATCCGGCCGGCCCCGCAGGATGTCGAGATGGAAGCGCCATTCCGTCGAGGGCCTGAGCGGTCCCGTCCAGCTGCCCCGCGCGCCTTCGAGCGGCATCGCCGCGATGTCCTCGGGGCGCATCGCGTCATAGGGAACGGCGGAGGGCGTGATCAGCATGTGCTCGCCGCAGCGCGCCGAGATGTTGCCCGACGTCCCCTGGTTGATGCCGATCGCGTTCATGCGCCTGGCCTGTTCCACGATCTCGCGCCGCAGCATCGCCTCGTCCATGGTTCGTCCTTTCAGCACGGGTTGAGCGGCGGCTCGCCGTCGATGTAGCGCCGCACCTCTTCCGCCGCCGCTGCCGCCGCGACCGTGACGGTGCGCACCGAGGCGCCGGCGATGTGCGGCGTCAGGGTGACGTTGGGGAGGCGCAGTAGCTTCCAGTCGGGCGGCGCCGGCTCGACCGCGAAGGTCTCGAGCATGGCGCCGCCGAGATGGCCGGATTCGAGCGCCTCGTACAGCGCGTCATAATCGACCAGCGGCCCGCGCGCCGTGTTGACGAAGACCGCTCCGCGCCGCATGCGGGCGAACTCCGCCGCGCCGATCATCCCGGTCGTCTCCGCGGTCACCCGCGGATGCATGCTGACGACGTCCGAACGGGCGAGCAGCGCGTCGAGCGTCGAGACCTGGGTGACGCCCGCTGCCCGATCATCGGCCGAGAGCTGCACGTAGGGGTCGTAGACCAGCACGGTGCAGCCGAAGGCACGCAGCAGCCGCACGACGCGCGTGCCGACCTGGCCGTAGCCGATCACGCCGACGGTCATCTCGGACAGCTCGCGGCCGGTGCGGTCGGCGCGGTAGAGATCGCCGCGCCAGATCGCCCGCGCGCAGGCCCTCGTGCCCGGCGGTGATCAGCCGCGTCTGCGCGAGGATCGCGCCGATGGTGAACTCGGCGACCGCGGAGGCGTTGCGGCCGGGCGTGTTGCAGACGCGCACGCCGTGCGCACGCGCCGCCGCCATGTCGATGTTGACCGGCCCGCCGCGCGAGACCGCGATCAGCCCGAGCGCCGGCAGGCGGGCGAGCATCGAAGCGGAGACCGGTGCGAGCTGCGTCACCAGCACGCGCGCGGCGCCGACGAAATCGACGATCGCATCCGGATCGCCCTGGTATTCGCGCAGGCCGTCCATCCCCGGCCTTGCATAGCCGTGCTCCATCGGCGCGTCCGGCCAGGGCAGCGCCTGCGTGCGCAGGCTGACGCGCGGGCCGCACCGCTCCGTGATCGCCTCCGCGAAGCGTTCCGGGAGCATGAAATTGTCGCCGATGACCGCGACCTCGACGGGAACGGGCTCAGGCGGCATCAAGGCACTCCCGCACGCGATGCAATTGCCGCCACACATCGGGCAAGGCGGCGTAGCCCTGGCGATAGATCGGAAACAGGGCGTCATAGATGCGCGCGAGATGCGGGTCGGGCTGCTCGGCTTGCGCCGCTATCCCGGAGCCAGGCGTGCGCGCAGTCCCGCATGTCGGCACAAAGCCCGACCGAGACCGCGCCGATCATCGCCGCGCCCGCCGCGCCCGCCTCCGCCTGCGCCGCGCCGCGCACCGGGCGGTCGAGGCAGGCGGCCGAGAATCGTGCGCATCGGCGCCGAGCGCGCCGCCCCGCCGGTCAGCCTGATCTCCGCCGGCGCGCCGCCGAGCGCCGCGTAGCAATCGCGCGAGGCGAGCCCGATCCCCTCATAGACGCCGCGCGCGAGCTCGGCGAGCCCGGCGCTGCCGTCGAAGCCGATGAGGCTCGCCCGCGCGCACGGATCGAGGAACGGGCCGCGCTCGCCGGAGGCGGAGATGAACGGATGATACACGGCCGCCCCGGCACGCGCGTTGGCGACCGCGTCATCGAGCGCGCGCAGCGCGGCGCGCTTCTCCGCCACCGCCTTCGCCCCCAGCAGCCTTGCGCCGTCACCGGCAAGCGCCACGAGCCAGTCGATATTGAGCGTCGCTGTCATCATCGATTGCGCCTGCATGACGTGGCCGGGAACCGGGAACACCATGCAGTAGCCGGTCATCTCGGCGCTCGGCGCGACATGCGCGGGATCGCTCGCGAGGCGCAGATGCATGCCCGTGCTGCCGAGGATCGAAACGCCGGTTTCCCTCTCGCCGCCGTAGAGTCCGGCGCCGAGCGCGGTGCAGACGACATCGACATGGGCGAGCGCGACCGGTGTCCCCGCTCGCAGCCCGATCCGCGCAGCGGCCACCGGCGCGAGCGGGTGATGCGCGGTCGTGCCATCGATCAGCGGCGGCAGGAGATGCGCCACATGCGCGGCCCCGAGCGCGTCGCGCACGTCGTGGCGGTAATCGCGAATGCGAAAGTCGCCCCAGGTGAAGCACGCCTCGGACACGTCCGCCACGACTTCGCCGGTGAGCCGGAAATGGAGCCACTCCTTGCAGTGCAGCGCATGTCTGGCGCGGCGCAGCATCTCAGGTCGTTCCTCGGCGAGCCACAGCAGCTGCGAGGACTGGTTGCACGCGCTGAGGCCGGAGCCGGTGAAGGCGAAGGCCGCCCGCGCGGCGCCGCTCTCGCGCAGCCGTGCCACCACGGGCGCCGCGCGTGCATCGAGCCAGATCAGCGCCGGGCCCGCCGGCTCGCCCGCCGCGTCGATCAGCCAGGTGCCGTCGCCCTGCCCGGTGACGGCAAGGCAGGCGACCTCGGCCGTCCCGAGGTGCCCGACGACCTCCGACAGCACGGCGCACGCATCCTCCCAGGTCGCGCGCATGTCCTGCTCGACCCCGCCGCCGGCGACCGCGACGGTCCGGTTGGGCCGCGCCGCCACCGCGCGCACCACGCCCGAGGCGGTGAACGCGACCGCCTTGACGAGGGAGGTGCCACTGTCGAGCGCGATGATGACCGCCTCGCCCATCTCAGGCACCGTGCAGCAGCGCGACGACCGTCGGCGGCGTCGAACAGGTGGGCGCAACCCGGCGCCACTCCGACCGGCACCGTCTCGCCTGGCGCCGCGGCGAGACGGCACGTAGGAGACGGCGACGATCGTGCGGCCGTCGAGATCGAGCGCGACATGCGCCTGGTCGCCGAGCCAGCGATTGCTCACGACGCGCGCCGGCCAGCCGCCTTCCGCGCCGAGCGCAAGGTGATGCGGGCGGACGCCGAGCACGATGGCGCGGCCCGGCTCCGGCAGGGCGGCGTTCGGCAGAGCGAGGAACCGCCCGCCGCCGAGCCGCACGCCCACCTCCTCGACCGTCGCCGGCAAGGCGTTCATCGGCGGCTCGCCGAGGAAGGTCGCGACGAACAGATTTTCCGGCCGGTCGCGCAGCATGTCGAGCGCGCCGAACTGCTGCAGCACGCCGCCTTCCATCACCGCGATCCGATCGGCCATCGCGTTCGCTTCGGTCTGGTCGTGCGTCACCAGCACCGCCGTCATGCCGCGCTCCTTCACCAGCGCCTTGACGCGCCCGCGCAGCACGGCACGAAGCTGCGGCTCGAGCTGTCCCATCGGCTCGTCGAGCAGATGCAGCTCGGCGTCGCGGGCGAGCGCGCGGGCGAGCGAGGCGCGCTGCTGCTGCCCGCCCGACAGCCCTTGCGGTTTGCGCGCGAGCAGCGGTCCGATCTCGAGCAGGTCCGCCATCTCCCGCACGCGCCGGCGAGCAGCCGCGGCGTCGCCCTTGAGGCCGAAGCCGATATTGTCGGCGACCGTCAACGGCGGATAGAGCGCGTAACCCTCGAACGCCATCGCGACGCGGCGTCGATCGGGCCGCAGCGTGTCGATGCGCCGGCCGCCGAGCCGGATCTCGCCCCGCGTCACGCTCTCGAATCCCGCGACCATGCGCAGCGTGCTGGTCTTGCCGCAGCCCGACGAGCCGAGCAGCGCGACGATCTCGCCGGCCTCGATCGTGAGGTCGAGCCCGCTTACCGCGCAGACCGGCCCATACATCTTGGTGACGTGCGCGAGCGTGAGCGCCGCCATCACACCGGCTCCGCGGCGAGCACGTGCGCCGCCGCGCGCAGCCCGGTGGTCGCGTCGTAGAGCAGCGCGCGCATCGGATCGGCGCTGAACCAGACGGTGGCGCCCGCCTCGGCGGGCGCGGCGAGAACGCTCGCCAGCACCTCCTCTCCGGTCTCGGCGCGCAGCAGCAGAACCAGGCGCTCGTGCAGCGGTGTCACCGCGGCGAGCACCGCCCGCGCCGCGCCGGCGCGCGGAATCGCGGACACCGCCATCGCATCGGGGCGGATGCCGAGAAGCAGCGGCTCCGCGTGCGCTCCGTCCGGTGTCGAGCGGCAGCAACAAGCCGAGCGCCTCGATGCCCGACGCCATCGCGCGGCAGGCGACCAGGTTCATCGGCGGATCGCCGAACAGCCGCGCGACTTCGATGCTCGCCGGCGTGTCGTAGATCACTTCCGGCCCGGCGCATTGCACGATCCGGCCGTCGATCAGCACCGCCACGCGGTCGGCGAGCGCCATCGCCTCGCGGAAATCCTGCGAGACGTAGATGCACGCCGCGCCCGCCGCGCGCAGCAGGCGCGGCAGCTCCATGCGCATCTCGTAGCGAAGCTTCGCATCGACGTTGCGCAGCGGATCGTCGAGCAGCAGCACATCGGGATCGGCGACCAGGGCACGCGCGAGCGCGGTCCGCTGCTTCTGCCCGTTGGACAGCGCCCGCGGCGGATGAGTGAGCACGTGGTCGATCTTCAGCAGCCGCGCGATCGCGTGCACGCGCGGCTCCACTTCCGCCGCCGGAAGCCCGTGCGCGCGGAGCGGCGAGGCGATGTTGGCGGCGGCCGGCATGTGCGGATAAAGGGCGAAGTTCTGGAAGGCGAAGCCGATCCGCCGCCGATCCGGGCCGAGCGCGGTGACGTCGCGCCCACCGATCGCGATCCGCCCGCCGGCGCGCGGCTCGAGCCCCGCGATGACGCGCAGCAGCACCGTCTTGCCTGCCCCCGAGGGGCCGAACAGCACCAGCGTCTCGCCGCTCGCCACCTCGAGATCGACCTCGTGCAGGACCCGGTGCGCGCCATAGGCAACGCTCGCGCCACGCACGGCAAGCGTCGGAGGCGCGGGCGCCCCGCGCTCATCCCTTCACCGCTCCGAGGCTCAGCCCCTCGACCAGCCAGCGCTGCGCGTAGAGCGCGAGCGCGAGCGTCGGCAGGATCGAGAGCACGATTGCGGCGGCGATGATGCCGTACTGGATGCCCGAGGCGGTGACGAAGGCGAGCGCGCCGACGATCACCGGCTGCTTGTCGGCGCTCGCGAGGATCAGCGCGAAGACGAAGTTGTTCCAGGCGAAGATGAAGGCGAGCAGCCCGGCCGAGGCGATCCCCGGCGCCGCGAGCGGCAGCGCGATGCGGGTGAAGGCGCGCCACCAGCTATGCCCATCCACCCGATAGGCGTATTCGACATCGGGGCTGCTATCCTCGAAATAGCCGCGCACGATCCAGAGGATGAGCGGCAGACAGATCAGCTGATAGACCCAGATCAGCCCGACATAGGTGTTCGAGAGCCCAATGTCCTGGAAATAGAGCGAGAGCGGCAGCAGCACGAGCAGCGGCGGCGCGAAGCGGAACGAGAGCAGGGTGAAGGCGATGTCCTCGCCGCCGCGGAAGCGGAAGCGGGCGAAGGCGTAGGCGGCCGGCACGCCGAGCACCAGCGCGACCGCGACCGAGGCGACGGAGAGCAGGATCGAGTTGCCGAGATTGCGCAGGAACGTCACATCGAGCGCGCCCGCCGCCGTTTGCAGCCGGCCGGAAAGCAGCGCGCCGTAGTTCTGCAGCGTCGGCGTGAAGCCGAGGCTTGGCGGGATGCGCAGGATGTCCGCATTCGTCTGGAACGACATCAGCACGATCCAGAAGATCGGGAACAGGAAGAACAGGCAGACGATGCTGAGGGCGAGCGCACGGAGCAGCCTAGGCATGGCCGTGCGTCCTTGCCCGCAGGCGCTGCCACTGGTTCACGAACACCTGGCTCAGCGCGTAGGTGATCGCCCACAGGATCATCAGGATCGCGGCCGACTGGCCGACATTCGTGTACTGGAAGAAGGTGAGGTAGGCGCGCACCTGGAACACCATCAGACTGTCGCCGGGGCCGCCCTGGGTCATCGCATAGATGATGTCGAATTGCTGGATGCTGTCGAGCAGGCGGAACAGCGTCGCGGTCAGGATGTAGGGCATCAGCATCGGCAGGGTGATGCGGAAGAACACGAAGGCGGGGGCCACGCCGTCGAGCCGCGCCGCCTCGAAGGGCTGCCGCGGCAGGCTGCGCAGGCCGGCGAGCAGCAGCACGATCATGAACGGGGTGTAGACCCAGACATCGACCAGGACGACCGTGAACATCGCGGTGGACGGGTCCGACGCCCATTTGAAGTCGGTGGCGCCGAGCAGCGAGACGAACCAGCTCAGCACGCCGAAGCCCGGATTCGTCATCAGCTTCCACATGAGCGCCGCGATCGCCGGCGCGGTCATCAGCGGCAGCAGCAACGCGACCGAGATCACGTTGTTGATGAGCGTCCGTTCGCGCAGCATCATCGCGATCGCGAGGCCGAGCAGCAGCTCGATGCCCACCGTCGCCGCGGTGTAGATCATCGAGACGCGCACCGTCTGCCAGAAATCCGGATCGCTCAGCAGATCGAGATACTGGCCCCACCACACATAGCCGCGGGAGAACGGCATGGCCAGGTTGTAGCGCTGCAGGCTGAACAGCACGGCGGAGACGAACGGCACCAGGATGCCGATGCAGACGAGCAGCGCCGGCAGGCTCAGCAGGTACGGCAGCGCGCGCGCCGCGAGCGGGCGGCGAACGGGCGGTGCGGGAAGCGCGATGTCGGTCATGGCGGGCAAACCCGGGATGCGCGCCGCGAGGGTCCCCCGCGGCGCGCGTTGCGGTCAGGCGAGGCCGGCCTGGCGCATCTGGCGATTGGTCGATTCGGCGAGCTGGTCGAGCCCCTCATCGACCGGCACCTGCTTCGCCACCATGCGCTGCAGCGCCGCCGCCCAGTCCGTCGTCACGTTGAAGAACAGCGGCTGCGGCGTGAAGTAGATCTGCGCCTTGCCCACGGTCGCGTCATACGCCTCGATGTAGCCGGGGTAGCTCTTGGAGACGCGCTCGTGCACCTCGGGGTCCTTCCAGACGCTCGCGCGGACCGGATTGACCACATCCGCCTTGCGCGCGCCGAACAGCAGGTGGTCGGTGCCGGACGCCCATTGCAGGAATGTCCAGGCGGCGTCCCGGTTGCGCGAGAAGCTGCTCATGGCGAGCGACCAGATCCACACATTGCTGGTCGGGCCCTTTGCATCGGGGTTGGGCGCGAACGGCACGTAGCCGATATGCCCCTTCTCCTTGTTGTCGCCGCCATTCATGAAGTAGCCGAGGATGTCGGCGTCGTAGATCATGGCGGAGGCGCCGGCGCCGAGATCGGTGCCGACGTTGTACCACGTGTAGGTGGCCCAGTTCTTCGGCCCGCTGTCCTGGATCATCTTCACGAACTGGGCGGTGAATTTCTTCGATTCGGGCGAGTTCACCGCCGATTTCAGCTTGCCGTTGGTGACGGTGAAGTCCTTGGCGCCGAAATTCGTGTAGCCCGAGAGGAAGCCCGGATGGATGGTCGCCCAGGAGCGGCTGCCGCGCACGCCGACACCATAAACGCCGTTGCCGTCGCGCGTCACCTTGGCCGCGGTCTCCATGAGATCGGCCATGTTCTTCGGCGGCGTCAGCTTCATGCGGTCGAAGATGGAGCGGTTGTACGAGATCGTGTACATCTCGTAGCCCCAGGGCAGCGCCCATTGCTTGGCGCCCGGTCCGCCCAGCGCGTCGCCCGGCTTGCCCGACCAGGAATTGCTCGCGCGCAGGTTGGGCAGCACGTCCTCCCAGTCGTATTTCGGGTTCGTCTTCGCGGGATCCTTGATGTACTCGTTGAGATCGACGAGCCAGCCGGCAGGGCCGTACTGCCAGGTCTGGTAGGCGCCGGTCATGAACGCGTCGTACTCGCTCGATTTCGAGGAAAGCGCCGCGGTCACCTTGTCGAAATACACGTCCTCGGGAAAGATGTCGTAGCTGACGGTCATGCCGGTCAGCGACTTGAAGTTGTCGAGATCGGCGATCATCGCGTCGGCATAGGGGTGCTTGTTCAGCAGCAGCTTGATCGACTTGCCGCTATGCGCCTTCCAGTCGAAATCCGCCGCGAGCGCCCGCGTCGCCGCGGCGTTGACCAGCATGTCGGCGGCAGCGGCAGTGACGCCGAGCGCCGAAAGGCGGCGGATCAGCTCCCGCCGGCCGATGCGTCCTGCGGCGAATTGCTGCGCCGCGTCCCGTTCCTTCTCGAACATTCCCGCTCTCCCTCCGTGGTTTCCGAGTCCATATCCGCCGCCAGCAGATGGCGCGCGGTCGCCTCGTCGGTGATGAGGCCGGCCAGCATGCCGCTTCGCAGCACCGCCGCGATCGCCGCCTCCTTGCCGGGCCCGCCGGCGATCGCGGTGAGACCCGGCAGGTCCTCGAGCGGTGCCGCGATCACGCGACGATGCAGCTCGACCGGCACCATTCGCCCGGCCGCGTCGAAATAGCGCCCGAGCACCTCGCCGACCGCGCCGGCCTCCCCCAGCACCCCGAGATCGGCATCGCTCACCGCGTCGGAGAGGCGCAGGAACGCGCTTTCGGCAATCTCGCCGATGCCGACCACGCAGAGCTGCGCCTCGCGCGCCAGCGCGAACGCCTCGCGCACGCCGCGCTGCGCGATCAGCACCGCGCGCTCGGACTCGGCATTGGCGAAGAAGGGCACCGGCATCAGCCACGCCTCCGCGCCGGTCCGCTCGGCAAAGGCCTGGATCATCTCATAGGGGCTCGCGGTGCGCAGCCGCGGCATGCCGCCGAGCAGCGACACGAGGCGCATGCCGGGCGCATTGATGCGCGGCAGATAGGCAATGCAGGCGGCGAGCGAACGCCCGTGCCCGACTCCCACCACGGCGCCCGTGACTCCTTCGAGCACGCCGCGGAGATAGGCCGCGCCCGCCTGGCCGAGCGCACGCAGCGGCAGCCCCACCTCGCCCAACCCCGGCACGACGCGGCACACGGCGAGGCCGTGCCGCGCGCGCAACGCATCCTCGAGCGCGATGCAGCCGCCGATCGCGCCTTCGACCAGCACCGTCACCACGCCGTCGCGACGCGCGCGGGCCAGCAGCCGATGCGCCTTGATGCCCGTCATCCCGAGCGCGCGCGCCACCTCCGCCTGCGTCAGGCCGCCGGCATGGTAGAGCCATGCCGCGCGGGCGGCGGTGGCCGCGTCGTCCTCCTGCTCGTCCCGGCGTCCCCTCTGGCGCATTGGCCGCAATCTTTTTCGGTGGCTGAAAATTATTTCGTCATGCGCCGTCCGCCGTCAATCCCATTTATCCGGCCGTCCCCGATCCCGCCCGGCGTCACATGAGGAACACGCCCTTGCCGTCGCTCTGCCGATCGAACAGGGCGTAGGCCTGTTCGGCCTGATCGAGCCGCCAGCGGTGCGTGAACAGCCGATCGACATCGATGCCGCGCTCGACCACAGTGCGGGCGCATTCCGCCTGGATGATGGTCGAGAACGTCCAGGACGCGATCAGGGTGAGCTGCCGGCGCAGCAGATGCGGGCTGACGTCGATCGTGACGTTCCCGCCTTCGCCGACGAAGCACATCGTTCCCCACACCTTGGTGGCGCGGATCGCGTCGAGCCGTGCCTGCGGGCTCGATGACGTGTCGAGCGTCAGATCGGCATAGCGGCCGTGCGTGAGGTCCCTGATCGCGGCGACCGGGTCGTTGCGAACCGGGATCGACCGTCGCATCCGCGCCGAATTCGCCGGCGCGGGCGAGCCGCTGCTTGTTGACATCGAGCGCGATCACCCTGGCGCCCATCGCCTTGGCGAATTGCGTGGCAGCGAGGCCGACCGGCCCCTGGCCGAAGATCGCGATGGTGTCGTTGCCGGAGAGGTTCATCCGCCTGAGCGCACTGTAGGCGGTGCCGGACCCGCAGGAGATCGCGGCGCCGGTCGCGAAGGAGAGTTCGTCCGGGAGTGCTACGAGCGTGTTGGCGGGCACCGCGAGGTATCGCGCGTGACCGCCATGGGCGTTGTTGCCGTACACCTTGACCGGCACCTCCTGGCAGAGCTGCTGCCAGCCGGAACGGCAGTGGATGCATTGGGTGCAGCCCTGGTAGTGATGCACCATCACGCGCGCGCCGATCCGCGCCTCGCGTTCGGACACGCCGGGGCCGATCGCGGCGACGATCCCGCAGGGCTCATGGCCGGCGATGGTCGGATCGGGATTGACGGCGAGCCCGATGCCGCCGCCGCCGTGGCGCGGCCGGCGGTACTGATGCAGGTCGGAGCCGCACATGCCCGATGCCTTCATCTCGATCACCACCTCGCCGGGGCCGGGCGTGGGGTCGGGAAATTCCATGAGCGCGAGCTCACGGTCGCCGGCGAACACGACGCCGCGCATCTGACGTTCCTCCGTTGCGGTGCGGAACCCTCCGCGGCGTCCATTCTGTGATCGACGACGGATCGCAGCAATGTGGGCCCGACGAATGCCGGCCGGAGGACGAGGCGGGGACGGATCGCGTCCGCGCGGTCGCGGTCAGGCCGTCAAGCCGCGCGCTCCGTCAGCGGGAAACGGGCGACGCGCGATGGTCGCGGCCGGAACGAGCCGCGGCGATTCCGGCAGTTCCGCGCCGTCCGCCTCGCAGCGGACGGAAATGCGGTGCTGCTTCGCGGGATCGAGCGGACGCGGCAGCGGGATGCTGAAGGCATGCCATCCCTGGCCGATCCCGGCCGCCGCGAGATCCGCCCGGCAACGGTTCGCGAGCCCGCGCGCGACCGGCATGCCGTCCACGCTCACCGCGATCCAGACCGGCGCGTCGTCCTCGCCGCGCGCCCAACCGGACACGCTCCCCCGCTCGACGGCCTCGAGCCGCCCGCGCACGGCGTCCCGCCTGGCGGCGACTCCCGCGCGGTCGGCGATCCGGCGCCAGATGCGACGCAGCATCTCGCCGCCCTCGACCCGCGGCGCGCACAATGCGGTCGCCGGTTCGGCATCCGGATACCGGGACGCGAAATCCGCGGCGTTGTGGAAGATGCTGCGGCTGTTCTGGTCAATGAAGCTCTCGGCCGGCGCGCCCTCCGCGATCAGCACGTCGTGGCTGCCGAGCTCGATGTGGAAATAGGCGACGCTCTCGACGCTCTCCTCCTGCACCACCGACACGCCGTTCACCAGCTGCTCGGCGGGGATCAGCACGCCGTCGATGAAGATCGCATGATGCGGCGAGACCCGCAGCGCGCGATGCGGCGTGTTGTCGGCGAGTGCCCCGGCCGCAATGCGGATGGGCAGGATGTCGCGATTGCCGACGATGAGCCGACCGTCATAGGCACGGCGTCCGATCCACCTGATCGGCCGCGCGACGCCCGAGCGCGTCGTCACCTGGTCGCCGATCCGCAGGGTCTCGACCGGCATCTCACCGGACGGCGTCAGGATCATCGTCCCGAGGCAATAGCAGGGCACCGAACCCATCGACTTTCCTCCCGCGTCTGACTCTCGCGATGTCGCGGTGTAGATGCCATCGGGATGACGGTCGATGCGGATGCCACCGTACGTGATCTTCCGGTCCGGATTTCGCCGGAACGTCGGTCGCTTGCGTTGAGCGACGCCGCGGCGCGATTCCGGCCGGCCGCCATCGCTTCAGGCGACGCTGCGCCGGTGCATCTCGGGGAGTGCCGCGCCGATGGCAGCGCGCAATTCGTCTGCCAGCTCCTCGCGCGTTCCGTGCCGAGGCGTCGATCCCCCGTTCGAACTCGCGTGCGGCGGTCGAGAGGTGCTGGAAGCCGAACATGCCGGCGCTGCCGGCCAGCCTGTGCGCGAGCGCGGCGAGATCGCCCGGGCCGCTCACGAGGGATGACGTCAGGGCCTGCAGAAGCTGCGCGCTGCGTTCCCGCGAGGCCCTGCATGTGCGACGCCGCTGCTTCGGCGCTGAGAAAGCCGGCCGTGCGCGCGAAGGTCTCGGCGTCGAACACCACCTCAGCCGCCGCGGGGCCGTCCGGTTCCGCGCTCGAGCCCGGCGTGCCGTCCGGCTGCCCGGCAGGCCCGGCGTTTCCTGCGTTGCTCGCGGCGATGGCGTCGGCGATCGCGGCGAGCAGCGCTTCCGGCGCGAAGGGCTTGCCGATATGGCCGTTCATCCCCGCGTGCCGGCAGGCGGCGATCTGCTCGCGGCGAAGGTCGGCGCTCACCGCAAGCACGGGCAGCGCGGCGTTGCGGCCGCCTAGCGCCCGGATGCGGCGCGTCGCTTCGAGCCCGTCCATGCCGGGCATGCGCAGATCCATCAGGATCGCGTCATAGCCGGCGGATTCCGCGCGGGCGATCGCAGCTTCTCCGCCTTCCGCCAGATCCGCGACGTGACCACGCGCGGTCAGCATGGCGCGCAGGATCTCGCGGTTCGGCGCCACGTCATCGACGACGAGAAGCCGCAGGACCCGTGGCGAGGCCGGCTTGGCGACGCCAACCGCCGCGCGCCTCCCGGCGAGACCTTGCAGGAAGCGACGGAGGCCATTGCCCGACGCGTGGGCCCGGTCTCCCCTCATTCCGCCGCCGCGTTGTTCGGTGCGCCGGTGGTGCGCAGCCGGAGCGGCCGGCGGCGCAGGGTGGCGGCGAGCAGGCAGGCGAACAGCAGGCAGCCGATCGCGCCGGCGCCGACGCGCACCTCGCGCTCGATCCCGTGCCGCGATTCCTCGACCGCACGCGCGGCAAGCGCCTGGGCTGGCTGCGCCGTGCGCTCCGCCCAGGCGGTCACGCGGTCGGCCGCACGCTTCGCCCCCTCCGGCTCCAAGAGCCCGAGCGCGGCGGCCAGCCCGTCCGTCCCGCGCAGCGTCGCCGCCTGCGAGAGATCGCCGAGGCGCGCCTCCACGATCGGCTCGACACCGCCGAGACCGCCGCCGGACGCCGGATCGAGCGAGGCCATCAGGCGCGAGGCGAACACCTGATCGACCCCCATCGCCGCGGCGAGGAAGCGGTCGTGATCCGGTTGCGCGCCCGACAGCAGGTAGCGGCTCTGCGCGAACTCGGCGTCGCGCAGCGCGGTCTCGACCAGCGAGGCGCTGTGCCGCGCATCATCGGATTGCGCGAGATTCTCCCCCGCCGAACCCAGCGCCGCGATCGTCGTCTCCGCCGTGCGGAAGGCAAACGCGGCCGCGACGAGGCCGACGCAGAGCGTTACCGCCACGGCGAACGCGGCGAACGACAGGCGCGTCGGCGCATGCGCGGCCGGCGTCGGCACGCTGCGCAGCCGGGACTGCTCGATCTGCGTCTCGACCACCTGCAGGAGGTCGGCGATGTCGGGCCCTTTGACCACGACCGCATCGAACACCGCGCCGCTGCGCTCCTTCGAGCGCACGCCATCGGGCGAGGCGGTGAGCGCCACGAGTTGCGGGCGATGTCCCGATCCGGCGAGGTCGCGGGCGAGGCGAGCGACATTGACGCCGTCGATCTCGGGGATGCGATAGTCGATCAGCGCGAGGTCGAAGCCGCCGGCGCGGAGCCGCTGGATCGCGGTCATGCCGTCGGTAACGATCTCGGTTTCGTAGCCGGACCGGCGCAGCGCCGAGCCGAGCACTTCCCGCTGCAAATCGTCGTCCTCGACGACGAGCACCCGCGCGCGACTGCGTAGCTGGTGCGAAACGCCGTGGCCGTCCAACATCATCTGCCCGTCCTCACCGACCCGGCCGCTCTGCCCACCGCTGGTATCAGCCCAAGGTAAATCCGAGGTTGACGCCACCGGACCGAGGTTCAGGCCGCGGCGAGAAGGCGGACTCCGGTATCGGCCGAGCGGCGTTCCCGCCCGAGCGAGGCCGCCTGTCGGCACGGCGACCAGCAGATCCGCCGGGGCGAACGGCTTCACCAGGTGATCGTCCATGCCGGCGTCGCGACACTCCGCGACCTGCTCCAGGAAGGCCTGCGCGGTCAGCGCGACGATCGGCACCGCACCCCGCGGCCCGGCGAGCGCGCGGATGCGCCGCGTCGCCTCCAGCCCGTCCATGCCGGGCATCCGCACGTCCATCAGGATCACGTCGAAATCGGCGGCCGCGGCGGCCGCGACCGCCTCCGCGCCGTTTTCTGCCAGCGCGACAACGTGCCCGGCGGCCTGCAGCATGCCGAGGGCGATGTCGCGGTTCATCGCCACATCGTCGACGACGAGCACATCGAGCGCGCCCCGGTCGGGCGACGCTGCTCCGCGTGCCGGCGGATGATCGGGGGATGCCGGCGCGTGGCGCGGCAGATCAAGCCAGAAGATGCTGCCGCCCTCCGGATTGGGGTCATGGCCGAGGCGGCCCCCGAGGAGCGCGGCGAGCCGCATCGAAAGCGCGAGGCCAAGCCCGGCCCCCTCGGTTCCGGCATCGGCGTCGAGCCGCTCGAACGCGTTGAACAGCCGGTCCCGGAGCCCGGCCGGAACGCCCGGGCCGGTATCGGTGATCGCGATCCGAACCATGTCGGCGCCGGACGGTGCGATGGCGAGGACGACCTCCCCGTGCGGCGTGAACTTCACCGCATTGCCGAGAAGATTGAGGACGATCTGGCGCAGCCGGGTCGGATCGGTCAGCAGCGCCGGCGGCACCGAGGCGGACTCGCGGAGCGACAGGACCAGGTGCTTCGCCGCCGCCGCTGGCCGGACGACGTCGAGGCATTCCCGCATGGTCCGGTCGAGCCGCACGCAATCGGTGCGGAGCTCGACGCGATCCGCCTCGACCTCCGAAAGATCGAGCACGCGAGTGATCATCCCGAGCAGATGGCGGCCGGCGGCAAGCATCGTCCCCACCCGCTCCGCCTGGCGGGCGGTCAGGCCGCCTTCGATGCGCAGCAGCTCGGCATAGCCGAGAAGCCCGTTTAGCGGCGTGCGCAGCTCGTGGCTCATTCCGGCGAGGAAGCGCGATTTCGCGCGGTTCGCGTCGTCCGCGGCAATGCGCGCCGCTTCGAGCTCCCGGGTGCGCTCCTGCACCCGCAGCTCCAGCTCGGCATTGCTGCTGACCAGGATGCGGTCGCGGTCGGCGATCGCCGTGGTCATGCCGCGGAGCGCCGCCCCCAGCCGTTGCACCTCCTCGGTTCCGGTGGGGAAGGCGGGCACTGCGAGCCCGCCGGGCGCGCGGCCGATCAGATCGGCGACGTGGGTGAAGGCGACGAGCGGGCGGCCGATCCGCCAGGCGATGAACCAGCCGAGCAGGCCGGCGAGCGCCGCCAGCCCGATCCCCGCGAAGAGCAGCCGGCGCCCGAGATGGTGCGCCGGGGCCAGCGCCGCATCGGCGCCCTGGCGGACAAGAACCGTCCACCCCAGCCCGCGGTAATCGCCGTCGCCGATCGTCGGGCTGGCCCCCACGAGGTAGGTCCTGCCGTCCGGCCAGGTCTCGAGCTCGAACCGCTCGCCCGCTCCGGCGGAGCGCCAGATGCCGGCCTCCGCCGGCAGCTTCGCACCTTCGAGGCCGCCCGGACCCAGCACGACGATACCTTTCCGGTCGATGACCATCGCCACGGTGTCGGGGCTCGCGGCGGCCGAGGCGCCGAGGACCGACGCGACGACCTCGCGCGCCCAGCTCCAGCTCAGATGCGCCGCGACAACTCCCGCCGGCCTGCCCGCGGCATCGAGCACCGGCGCCGCGAGATCGACGAAGCGCCGCGGTTCGCCGGCGGGTGCGGGTGGCAATTCCCTGGCCAGGAGCACGGCCTCGTGCAGGTCTTCGGCGACCGGTCCCTTCAGGCCCTCGCGAAACCAGGGCCGCGCCGCGACACTCTGTCCCTCGAGCCTGCCGCCGAGCGCGGTGGTGACGATGCCCTCCGGATTCGCGAAGCCGATCCAGGCATAGGCCGGGAAGCTCCGGCTCATCTCCACGATCCAGGCACGCCTTGCCTCGGGCGTGGACACCACGGTCCGGGCCACGCTTGCCAGCATTTCCACATCCCGCAGGCGATTGGCCATGCTGCGGTCGAGGAGAATGCGGATCCGCGTCGCGAGATCGGCGGTCTCCGCGCCGATGCGGCGGTCCAGCGTGGCGTTGGTGAGATGCTGCGCGACGAGGGCGCCGCAGAACGCGACCGTGAACGCGACGAGAGCGAAGCAAAGGGCAAGCAGTGTCCGGAGGCGCATGTCTCGCTCGTCATCGGCCGGCGACAGGACGGTCGGCCGCCGCACGATGACCACCAAAGCTTAACGGCCCTTCACCGCAGCGAAGCCGGTCGGTCGGTCGTGTCGCAGTTCAAGTCGGCACCGGCCCGCTTCCCCACCCGGCCACCCACGCGAAGTATACTCCGTTGGGTGGCCGGGTGGGGGAGCGGGCCGGTGCCGACTTGAACTGAGACACTACCGGTGAGTCGCTTTCCTTGCCGCGGGCGAAGTGGCGTGCTCTACGTGATCTTTCGTCGGTCGCGCGATCGGCCCGGGGGAGGCGCTGTTGCAGATGCCGACAGGGGAAACCCGACGATTCCAGCTGGTACTGATCAAGCCGTCGCATTACGACGATGACGGCTACGTCATCCGCTGGTGGCGTTCGATGATCCCGTCGAACTCGCTCGCCGCGGTGTTCGGGATCGCCAGGGACTGCGCCGATCGGCGCGTGCTCGGACCCGATGTCGCGATGGATATCGCGGCGATCGACGAGACCAACACGCGGGTGAAGATCGACGCGCTGATCGCTCGGTTTCGCGAGCACGGGAATTTCGGCCTGATCGGCCTCGTGGGCGTGCAGTCCAACCAGTTTCCGCGCGCGCTCGACATCGCACGGCGGTTTCGGGTCGCCGGGATTGCGGTGCTGATCGGCGGATTCCATGTCTCCGGCGTGATCTCGATGATCGACGAGCATGCGCTCGGCCTCGATGAGTGCCGCGCGCTCGGCGTGACGATGGTGGCGGGCGAAATCGAAGGCCGCTTCGACCGCATCCTGCAGGATGCGGCGTCGCGCGCGCTTGCGCCCCTCTATGATTTCATGAACGACCTGCCCGGCCTCGACGCGACGCCGGCGCCGTTCCTGCCGAAGCGGAATATCGGCCACGTGCTCGGTCTCAGCACCAGCTTCGATGCCGGACGCGGCTGCCCCTATCAGTGCAGCTTCTGCACCATCATCAATGTGCAGGGACGCAAGTCCCGCTACCGCTCGGCGGACGACGTGGAGCAGCTGGTCCGGCTGAACTGGCGGGAGGGCGTGCACAAATTCTTCATCACCGACGACAATTTCGCGCGCAACCGCAACTGGGAAGCGATCTTCGACCGGCTGATCGAATTGCGCGAGCGCGACGGCATTCCGCTCGGCCTGCTGATCCAGGTGGACACGCTCTGCCACAAGATCCCGCGCTTCATCGAGAAGGCGAGGCGGGCCGGCGTGACGCGCGTGTTCATCGGGCTCGAGAACATCAATCCGACCAATCTGCTCGGCGCCAAGAAGCGACAGAACAAGCTCGGCGAATACCGCAGGATGCTGCTCGCCTGGAAGGCGCAGGGGATCCTGACGCTGGCCGGCTACATCCTCGGTTTCCCGGCCGACACGCCGGCGTCGATCCGCCACGA
The DNA here is from genome assembly GCA_963822815.1 of uncultured Alphaproteobacteria bacterium. Classification (GTDB taxonomy): domain Bacteria; phylum Pseudomonadota; class Alphaproteobacteria; order Acetobacterales; family Acetobacteraceae; genus CAWGJC01. The sequence continues at coordinate 86,448 of CAWGJC010000013.1, read as the reverse complement.
TCTCGACGTGATCAAGCGCGAGCTGCCCGTCGACATCCTCGAATTCTTCATCCTCACGCCGCTGCCCGGATCGGAGGATCACCAGAAGCTCTGGCGCGCGGGGGCCGCAATGGAGCCCGATCTCAACAAATACGAGCTCGAGCATGTCTGCGCCGCGCATGAGCGGATGAGCAAGGCCGAGTGGGACGCGATCTACGCGGAGGCCTGGACGCGCTACTACTCGTGGGATCACATGCGTACGCTGCTCCGCCGCGCGATTGCCGTCGGCCTGCCGGTGCACAGCCTGGTGAAGCTGCTGGTGACCTTCTCCACCACCACTCCGATCGAGCGCGTGCACCCGCTGCAGGGCGGCGTCCTTCGCCTCAAGCATCCGTCGGAGCGCCGGCCGGAGTGCAGGCGCCCGTCCGCCGTCGTCTTCTGGCCGGGCTTCGTGATCGAAAGCGTGGTCAAGCATGCGCGCATCGCGGCGACGATCCTGCGGCTGATCCTGGTCGTCCGGGCGATCCGGCGATCGCCCGATGCGGCGGAATATACCGACAAGGCGTTGCAGCCGATCGAGCCGGACGCGGAGGCGGCGCTCGAGCTGCTGACACAGCACGCGCCCGCCGCGCCGGCGCTCGCGTATCGCTGACGAGCCGCGCAGCGGCGCCTTCCGCCGGCGCGCGACGCGGAGCCGGCGCTTGGCAAGGGGCACTTCCTGCGCCACGAAAGCGCATGCTCGTCCGTGAGGGGAAGGCCCGCACCCACGAGGCCGATCGCGGCCTCGCCTGCTCGCTGGCATTCGTCGCCGGCTGCCTGAACGCGGCCGGCTTCTACGCGTTCGGGTTCTTTTCCGGCAACATGACCGGCAACACTTCCGCGCTCGCGGATCACGTGGCGCTCGGCGAGCTGTCGCTGGCGGCGCGCTATTTCGCGCTGGTCGTCCTGTTCATCCTGGGGGCGACCGCCTCCACCCTGCTCATCAATCTCGGGCGACGACGCGGCCTCGGCAGCGTCTATCTCCTCAGCGTGCTGACCGAGGCCACGCTCCTCACTCTGCTCGGCGGCGTCGCCATGATCGTCGACATCACCTGGCGCGGCGAGTTGATGGTGTTCGGGCTGAGCTTCCTGATGGGGTTGCAGAACGCGCTGGTCACGCGCATCTCCGACGCGCGGGTGCGGACGACGCATGTGACCGGCATGGTGACCGATATCGGCATCGAGCTGGCGAACCTGCTGTCGTCATGGGCGGGGGTTGCGGGGGAGCGTGCGGACCCGACCGATCGGCGGAAGCTGGCCCTGCACGTCCAGACGGTCATCGCGTTTCTGGTGGGCGGCGTGATCGGGGTCCTGGCCTATCGGCATGTCGGACCGATGCTGCTGTTCGCCATGGCAGCCGTTCTTCTCGCCCTGGTGACCCCCGGCCTGGTGGCGCCGCGCGCGCGGTGACGACGGGTTGGCGCAAACATCCGACCGGGACCGGATCAGGCGACCGCCTCGGCCTCGACCTCGACCAGGAAACGCGGGTCGGCGAGGCCGGCGACGAACAGCAGGGTCGAGGCGGAAGCGTGGCCGCCGAAGAAGGCCTGGCGCGCCGTTCGCCAGACCGGCAGCAGGGCGCGGTCGGTGAGAAAGACGCTCACCTTCACGACGTTCTGCGGGCCCATGCCGTGCGCGGCGAGGATGGTGCCGAGGTTCGCCAGCGCCTGCCTGGCCTGCGCCTCACCACCTTCCGCGACGCTGCCGTCGGGCGCCGCGCCGACCTGGCCGGAGATCACGAGACGCCGGGTCGCGCCGGTGACGAGGGCCGCGTGCGAGTAGCTCGGGGCGGGCGCGTGAACGCCGGCGGGATTGCCGAGCGAGATGACGGACATCGCGAGACTCCCCCCTTACGCGGCACGCGTCGCGGCGAGCAGCATCGGCGAGCCCGGCAGCTCGGCACCGTCCGCTTCGCGCCGGACCGAGATGCGGTGCGGCTTGGCGGGATCGAGCGCGCGCGGCAGCACGATGCGGAAGGCGTGCCAGCCCTGGCCGATGCCCGCTTCGGCGAGATCGGGGCGGAACCGGTTGGCGAGACCGCGCGCGACCGGCATCCCATCCACGCTGACCGCGACCCAGGCCGGCGCGTCGCTCTCGCCGCGCACCCAGCCCGAGACGCTGCGCCGCTCGATCGCATCGAGGTGTCCGCGCAGGGCGCCGGGGCACGTGTCGACGCCGGCGCGGCTGGCGAGTCGCCGGCAGATGCGGCGCAGGGTTTCGCCGCCTTCGACCCGCGGCGCGCAGGCCGCGGTCACGGGGTCCGCGTCGGGATAGAGCGCCGCGAATTCGGCGGCGTTGTGGAACATGAGACGACTGTCGCAGTCGAGGAAGCTTTCGGCGGCCGCGCCCTCGGCGAGCAGGACGTCATGCGTCTCCAGCTCGATGTGGAAATAGGCGACGCTCGCGACCGCTGGCGCTTGCACGATCGACACGCCATTCACCAGTTGCTCGGCCGGGATCAGCACGCCGTCGATGAACATCGCGTGGTGCGGCGAGACGAACAGGTCGCGATGCGGCAGGTTCTCGCCGAGTGCGCCGGCACGGATGCGGATCGGCAGCACGTCGCGATTGCCGCGGATGAAGCGGCCGTCATAGGCGCGCTGCCCGATCCATTTGATCGGCCGCGCTGCACCCGACGCGGTAAGCACGCGATCGCCGATGCGCAAGCGCTCGACGGCGATCTCGCCCGCGGTGGTGGCGAGGCGCGTGCCGGCGAGGAAGCAGGGCGCCTCGGTGAGCGTGATGGTGCCGGAATTGTCGAGAAACGCGCCGGAAGCGTAGGTCTCGGCGAGGGCGATGGTGCCGATCTCGTTGCCCGTGCCGTCGAACAGTTCGATGGAGCTGCCGCCGGTATAGGAGATGGTGGCCGCGCCGGCCGCGTGGATCGTGTCGCCCTGGGTGAACCCGTTGACCAGGGCGGTGAAGCTGCCCGGCGCGTTGATGTCGATCCGCCCGGTTGACGCGGTGAAAAGAATCTCGGTGTCGGCGACGCCGGCACCGAACACCGCATCGCCGGCAGCGCCGATCGTGAACACGCCGGCGCTGCCGATGGCACCGTTGAAGACGAGCGTGCCGGTCGCGTTGATCGCCCCGCCGCCGGCGATGCCGCCATCGACCGTGCCGGCGCCGGTGAGCATTCCGCCGCTGTCGAGCACGATGCCGTTGGTGGTGTCGAGCGTGCCGCCGGAGAGGATCACGGTGCCGCTGCTGCCCGCGGTGGCCACGATCGTCGCACTGGTCGCCGAGACTTCGGCGCCGCTTCCGACCGTGAGCGTGCCGGCACCGTGCTCGCCGACGATCAGCGCGCCGGTGCCCTCGACCGAGGAGCCGGCGCCTTCGACGTCGAGCGCACCGGCGCCGCCGGCATTGTTGCCGATCACGATCGCCGCGCTGTTGGGGCCAGGCGCCGCGGCGCGGACGGTGCCGCCGCCGGACACGGTCATCGTGCCGGTGCCGGAATTGCCGATCACCAGGTTGCTGCTGCCGAGATCGAGCAGTGCCCCGGCACCGGACACGCCGAGCGTGCCGAGCGAGAGCGTCGCATCGCCGACGGCAAGCCCAGGAGCCCCGAAAATCGCGGGACCGACGATCGCGACCGTGCCGCCCGCGCCGACGTCAAGCGTGCCGATGCCGGTGTGATAGGTGCCATCGATCGTGTTGCCGACCCCGAGCAGGATCTGCCCGTTCACGTCGACGACGCCGCCATCGGTCACGGTCATGCTGCCGTTGACGCCGTTGCCACCGACCGACAAGGCGCCGAGATCGTCGATGGTGCCATCGCTGGTGACGAGCGCGCTGCCGGTGCCGCCGATCGCGCCTCCGGCGGTGCTCTGCCCGGTGCCGATCGCCAGCAGGCCGGCGATGCCGCCTTCGGTCGCGCCGGCGGTGAGATTGCCGTAGTTCTCCACCACCAGCGAGCCGGTGCCGCCGCGGCCGACATACATGTTGCCGTCGGCGGTGACGCTCGAGCCGGGATCGGTGATGGTCAGCGTCCCGTTCGCATAGTCATGGCCGACGGCGAGCGCCACGCTCGCGTCGAAGGCGTTCGATTCCGTCCCGACGGTGACGGTGCCGCCGCCGCTCACCGTCATGACGCCGGTGCTGTGCGCCGCGTAGCCGATGGCGAGCGGGTTGCCGCCGCTGTCCATCGTGCCGTTCACGTCGAGCGTGCCGGTGCCGAAGCCGCCGACGATCGCGGAATAGTTGTTGTCCTGCACCGGGCCGCTGAGATCGAGCGTGCCGCCGGCATTCGACCGTGAGCAGGCTGTTGCTGGTGTTCGACGCGCCGATGATGAGCTCGCTCACGCCGGTGGCGCTGGCGGCGCTGACCGTCGCGCCGGAATCGATCGTCAGGGTGCCGTTGTCGGTCGAGCCGACCAGGAGCTGCGTGCTGGCGGTGAGCGTTGCCCCGTCGCGAGCTCGAGGCTGCGTCGCGGCGGCGTCGCCGAGCTGGGTCAGGCTGGTGGAGAAGTCGCCGGAGAAGATGTTGAGCCCGTCGATATCAAGCGTGCCAACCGTCGCCGGGCCGGTGATGGTCTGCGGCGTGCCGCTGGACGGGCCGAGAATGGAGGCGGTGTCACCGGCGCCCGGGTATCCGGTGACGGAGCTGCCGGTCACCAGCGTCCAGTTCGGAGCCGAATTCGAAGACGTAGGTTCCGGTCCCGTTGACAATCTTCCACTGAAAAGCGGCCACGAGGTGCTTCCTTGCCAAGCGTTTTGCTGAACCGTAACCAAAGAGCGCCCGGCGCAGTTACCGATATTTTGCGGCCGGCAAACACATACCGGGAGTTGTAAAATCGAAACGGTCGCCGCTTGATGCGGCCCCGGCGGCATTCCCGCCTGCAGTCGCGGCGATCGGGGCGTGGTGCAGTGCGCGGAAATCGGGCAGGACACGCCGCATGAGCCCGTCGATCTCGATCCGCCGACTGCAAAGATCGGACGCCGCCGACTACCGTAGTATCCGGCTGGCGACGCTGCGGACGGAGCCGCAATTCTTCGGCTCCGTCCACGCCGTCGAGGCGACGCGGCCGCTGGTCGATTTCACCGAGCAGATCGAGGCCTCGCGCATCTTCGCCGCCTATGAGGGCGGGGGGATCGCCGGGGTGATCCGGCTCGATTTCGGGCGCGCCAAGGAGGCGCACAAGGGCACGATCCACGGCTTCTTCGTGCGGCCGGAACATCGGCTGCGTGGGATCGGGGCGGCGCTGATGCAGGCCGCGACTCGACGCCGCGCGCGGCCGGGTGGAGCAGCTCACGTTGAGCGTGGTGCAGGGGAACGAGGCGGCGATCGGGCTTTATCGGCGGTTCGGCTTCGCCACTTACGGCGTCGAGCCGCGGGCGCGGAAGACCGAACTCGGTTACCAGGACATCGTGCTGATGGTGTGCTTCCTGTGACCCTCAGCCCGTCCCGTCGCGCCAGAGACGGTGCGCGGCGCGGGCCATGCGGAGCCAGGACCTGGTGGCGATGTCGGTGGCGTTGTCGGGCGGGGCGAAGCGCGAGACGCGGCCCCGCAGAAGATGCGCGCCGACCCGCTCCGCGGTCCCCGGCGGATGCGTCGCGTCGGCCTCCTCGACCACGAGCAGCCGGGTCGGCCCGTAGCCGCGCAGCAGCGTGAGCAGGCGGTCGAGCTCCGCGGAGGCGAGCGGCGCGGCCCGCTTGTAGAGCAGCAGCTTGTGCCCCTGTTGCAGGTCCTCCACCAGCTTGCTGCGCAGGAATTGCAGGTTCCGGGTCTCGCGCTCCTGCACCTGGCGCGGATTCGCCTGCCCCTCATAGGTCCAGCTGTGCCAGAGGAAGCCGTAGCGCCCGTCGCGCACCATGAACTCGCGCCCGCGCAGCTCGATCGCCACATTGCCGGGCTCGCCGATGCCCTCGAAGCGGGAGGCGAGCGCCGCCAGCAGCGTCTCGATCGGCGCCTCGGCGAAGCGCAACAGCGCCAGCGGCTCGGCGCCGGCGCTGCGCTGGACCAGGCCGAACTCGGCATCCGCGCCGAGGCTCTCGAATTCCAGCAGCCGCTCGGCGATCACCGCGTCCGTCTCCTCCTCCTTCGGCACCACGGAGCGAGTTTCGGCGAGCGGCCGGGCGATCTCGGTCACCGTCCGGCCGACCGGCGCGGAGGCGCTGGCCGCGATCATCGGCAGCTTCTCCGCCGGCAGCCGCACCAGCGTCATCCGGGACACCGCGAGGGCGATGCGGCGCATGTCGGTGCTGTCCGAGACGTCGCAGGGGCGGAACGCGTCCGGCAGCAGGAAGCCCACGCTCATGCGCGGCTGATCGCGGATCACGCTCCAGCCGATGCGGCAGACGATGGTCCGGTAACGGTCGAGGATCTGCTTGCCGGCGAACCAGCGGTTGACCATCACATAGACGCGCTGGGCGGGGATGTCGGGCGGCTCGGTCGCCGGCTTGCAGTTCACCTGCAGCAGGTAGTCGCCGGGCTCGGACGGGCGGTCGAGCAGGATCATGCACTCGTCGCCGAGGGTCCAGGTGAAGCCGTCCTCGGGAAACGACCAGCCGACCGCCAAATGGCTGGAATCGTTGCCTTTCACGCCGAAGCGCAGGGTGAAGACGTCGTCAGCGCCGCTCATGCGGGCGGAACCATAGGAGCGGGCGGCGGATCAGGCCAATAACGCCGAAGGGGCTGCGGAGCGCCGCTCAGTCCGCGGCGGCCGCCAGTTCCATGACGCTGCCGCGGATGGCCGCGCCGAAATGCTCGAAGATGCGGCGGGAGACCGCGTCGGTCTCGAAATCGTATTCGGGATGCCACTGCACGCCCGCGGCGAAGGCCGGGGTACCGGGCAGGCGGACCGCCTCGATGATGCCGTCCGGCGCCACCGCCTCGACCACCAGGCGCGGCGCCAACCGGTCGATCCCCTGGTTGTGCAGCGAGTTCACCGCGAGTTCGGCAGTGCCCGGCGAGCCGATGCAGCCAGCCGCCCGGCGTCAGGCGCACGGCATGCGCCTTCCCGATGCGGACCCGCGGATTCGGCTGCATCGGGGTGGAATGGTCGAGCTTCCCCGGCAGGTCCTGGATGCGCTGGTGCAGCGAGCCGCCGAGGGCCACGTTGAATTCCTGCAGCCCGCGGCAGATCGCGAGCACCGGGAGGCCGCGGCGGATCGCGGCGCGGATCAGCGGCAGGGTGGTCCTGTCCCGCATCTCGTCCTCGGGCGTGCCCTCGGCATGGGGCGGCCCGCCATAGAGCGCAGGCTGCACGTTCGAGCGGCTGCCGGTCAGGATCAGCCCGTCCAGCCGGGCGAGCAGCGTCTCGATGTCGGCGCACTCGCCATTGGCCGGGATCAGGACCGGGACGCCGCCCACCACCCGGTCGGTGGCCCGCACATAGGTGTCGGAGGCGGCGTGGTTCGGAGTCCCGAAGGCGCCGAACAGCTTGGTGCAGCAGGAGATGCCAACGAGCGGTTTCATGCCGGCCAGCATAGTGGTGAACTATTGCGACAAGTTGAAGGCGAAAACGCGCGGAGCAGCCCGGCGCCTTGCGTCATGCCCCGGGTGTGGCTCAGCCGCCGCCCCCGGGGCGCGACTGGTAGAAATTCGGATCGATGAACACGAACAGACCCTGGTCGAAGCTGCCGCCGGGGTGGATGTCGAAGAGGTCGATGCGCGTCACCCGGCGCTGCGCGTCGAGCACCGCCCAGCCCCGCAGCGACAGCGGATCGGCGTTGAAGAACAGGGTGAGGCTGCCCTCGCCCGGCGACGCGGTCCGCACCAGCGTGAGCTGGATCTGCCCGGGCTCGCGCGCGAGGTTGGTGACCGTCACGTCGCCCGACAGCCGGACATGGTCGGCGAGGAGGATGCCGAGCGGGGTGCTGCCGAGCGGGATGTTGCTCGTCTGCTTGAGCGAGGCATCGTAGAAGGTGAGCACCCCGTGCCCGGCGACCAGCAGGTACTGCGTCGGCGGGTCGTACTCGAAGCGCATGCGGCCTGGCCGGTCGAGCCAGGCGGTCCCCTTTGTCTGCGCCCCGTTCGGCGCGATCTGCAGGAAGCGCGCCTTCAGCGTGCGGAGCCCGTCGAGATAGGCCTGGATGCGGGCGATGTCCGCCTGGTCCGAGACCGCCGCCTGCGCCAGGGCGCGCAGCGGCAGGGTGAGCGGCGGCAGCGAAGCGAGGCCACGCAGCACGGCGCGGCGGGAGAAGGCGGGGTTCATGGCCGTCGATGTGGCAAGCCGGATGAAGCTTTGGAAGGGTTCCACCGCTGAGCTGCCTTGCGCGTTATGGTCTCCGGACCACCACTTGCCTGGGAGGCTCTGATGCTGATTTCGGACGTTCTTCGCAACAAGGGGCGGGAGGTCGCGCGGATCGGGGCCACCGAGAAGGTGGCCGCCGCCGTGCACAAGCTCGCCGAGCGCCGGATCGGCGCCCTCGTGGTCGAGAGCGCCTGGATGAAGCTGGTCGGCATCTTCTCCGAGCGGGATTTCGTGAACGCGATCGCCGCGACGGGCGCCACCGCGCTCGACCGGGAAGTGCAGGCGCTGATGAGCCGGCCGATCATCTCCTGCCGCTCGACCGACCGGATCGACGCCGCGCTCGCGGTGATGACGCTGAAGAAGATCCGGCACCTGCCGGTGATCGACGACGGCGAGCTGCAGGGCATCGTCAGCATCGGCGATCTGGTCAAGGTCCGGCTCGACGAGAAGGAGCTGGAAGCGAGCGTGCTGCTGGAGATCTCGCGGATGCGCGCCTGAATTCCCGGGAACGGGCGTTGCAGCCCGTGACCACCGGAGCACAGAGAACCGACGTCAGACGGCCGGCACGGCAGGTTTTTGCGCCGCCACGAACTTCTCGAGCCAGTGGATCGTGTAGTCGCCGGCGCGGAAGCGCCAGTCGGCCATGATCCGCTGGTGCAGCGGCAGCGAGGTGCGGATGCCGATCACCGCGAACTCCTCGAGCGCGCGCTCCATCCGCGCGATCGCCTCCGGCCGCGTCGGCGCATGCACGATCAGCTTGGCCACCATGCTGTCGTAGTAGGGCGACACCACCGAGCCGGCATACAGCGCCGAATTGACCCGCACGCCGAGCCCGCCCGGCGCGTGATAGGCGGTCACCAGGCCCGGCGACGGGGCGAAGGTCTCGGGGTCCTCCGCGGTCACCCGGCACTCGATCGCATGGCCGGAGAACTTGATGTCCGACTGGCCGTAACCGAGCGCCTGGCCGGCGGCGATGCGGATCTGCTCGCGCACGAGATCGACGCCGCACACCATCTCCGTCACCGGATGCTCGACCTGCAGCCGCGTGTTCATCTCGATGAAGGCGAACTGCCCGTCCTGGTAGAGGAATTCGAGGGTGCCGGCGTTGTGGTAGCCAAGCTCGGCGAGGCCCGCCGTCACCACCGCGCCCAGCCGGTCGCGCTCGGCCGGCTTGAGTGCCGGCGAGCCCGCCTCCTCCACCAGCTTCTGATGCCGGCGCTGCAGGCTGCAGTCGCGCTCGCCGAAATGCACGACGTTGCCGTGCTGGTCGGCAAGTATCTGCAGCTCGATATGCCTGGGCTTGTCGAGATACTTCTCGATATAGACGGCATCATTGCCGAACCCGGCGCGCGCTTCGGCCCGCGCGATGCGCCAGGCCTCCTCCAGTCCGTCGGCACTCTCCGCGACCTTCATGCCGCGCCCGCCGCCGCCCGCCGCCGCCTTGATGAGCACCGGATAGCCGATGTGGTCGGCGACCCGCCGCGCCTCGTAGAGATCGGTGACTTCGCCGTCCGACCCCGGCACCAGCGGCACGCCGATCGAGGCCATCGTCGATTTCGCGGTGATCTTGTCGCCCATCATCCGGATGTGCTCGGGCGCGGGGCCGATGAAGGCCATCCCGTGCGCCTCCACCATTTCGGCGAAGTTCGGCATTTTCGGAGAGGAACCCGTAGCCCGGATGGATCGCATCCGCCGCCGTCACCAGCGCCGCGGAGATGATCGAGGGGATGTTCAGGTAGCTGTCGCGCGGCGGCGGCGGGCCGATGCACACGCTCTCATCGGCGAGCCGCACATGCATCGCCTCGGCATCCGCGGTGGAATGGACGGCGACGGTGCGGATGCCGAGCTCGCGGCAGGCGCGCTGGATGCGGAGCGCGATCTCGCCGCGATTGGCGATCAGGATCTTCTCGAAATTGTGCAAGTGCTACTCGATCACCATCAGCACTTCGCCGTACTCGACCGGCGCGCCCGACGCGACCAGGATGCGCGCGATCGTGCCCGAGCGCGGCGCCTTGATCTGGTTGAAGGTCTTCATCGCCTCGATCAGCATCAGCGTCTGCCCCGCCGCCACCGTCGCGCCGGGCGTGACATAAGGGGGCGCGCCGGGCTCGGGCGCGAGATAGGCGACGCCCACCATCGGGCTCGGCACCGCGCCGGGATGGCTCGCATCGTCCTGGTCCGACCGGGCACCGCCGGTGCGGGCGCGGGAGACGGCGGCCGCGGTCGGAACCACTGCCTGCGTCACCGCCTGGGTGACGGTGCGCGCCACCCGGATGCGGCTGTCCTTCTCGGCGATCTCGATCTCGGTGAGGCCGCTCTCCAGCAGGATGGCGGCGAGCGCCCGAATGCTCTCCGGGTCGAACGGAACGCGCGTCATTCCGCCCCCTCGCCGACCAGCCCCGCCATTGCGGTCAGCGCCAGCGCATAGCCCTGGATGCCAAGCCCGCAGATCACGCCGACCGCTGCCTTCGACACATAGGAATGGTGGCGGAATTCCTCGCGCCGATGGATGTTCGAGAGGTGCACCTCGATCACCGGCAGCTCGCTCGCCAGCAGCGCGTCGAGCAGCGCGATCGAGGTGGTCGTGTAGCCCGCCGGGTTGATGATGATCCCCTGCGCCCGGCTGCGCGCCTCCTGCACCCAGGTGACGAGCTCACCCTCGCCATTGGTCTGCCGGAAATCGATCGCCAGCCCCAGCTGCTCCGCCGCCTCGGCACAGAGCTGCTCGACATCATCGAGCGTGTCCCGGCCATAGATCGTCGGCTGGCGAAGACCCAGCATGTTCATGTTCGGACCGTTCAAAACGGCTATGAGCGGTGGCGGCATGTCGCGCCGGGTAGCACGGGGGGAGAGGAAAGGCCAGGGGCTCCGCCCCCGGCCCCCCGCCAGGAGACTGTGCCTCCTGGACCTCCGCTCCGGGCGCAGCCCCTTGGAACCGACCCGGGTTTGTTGAGGAGGGTGGGCAACGAGGTGGTTGCGAGGTCCGGGTCGAGGGGCGGTGCCCCTGGCTTCCATTCGCCCCCTCATGCTACCCGGCGCCGCATGACCGTCATCGATCCGTTTGCGATGTTCGAGGCCTGGATGGGGGAGGCGGTGGCCAGTGAGCCGGTCGATGCGAATGCGATGACCCTGGCGACGGCGTCGGCGGCGGGGGTGCCGTCGGCGCGGACGGTGCTGTTGAAGGGCGTCGATCCGCGCGGCTTTGTTTTCTACACCAACAAGCAGAGCCGGAAGGGCGACGAGCTTGCCGCCAATCCGCGGGCGGCGTTGCTGTTCCACTGGAAATCGCTGGGGCGGCAGGTGCGGGTGGAGGGGCCGGTCGAGGACGTGACCGATGCGGAGGCGGATGCGTATTTCGCGAGCCGGGCGCGGATCTCGCGGCTGGGGGCGCATGCCTCCGAGCAGTCGCGGCCGTTGGCCGCACGGGCGGATCTGGAGCGGCGAGTGCGGGAGCTCGAGGCGCAATATCCGGGCGAGGACATTCCGCGCCCGGCGCACTGGTCGGGTTATCGGGTGCTGCCGGAGCGGTTCGAGTTCTGGCAGAACATGCCGTATCGCCTGCATGACCGGCTGATCTTCACGCGAAGCGGCGAGGGCTGGGCCACCGAGCGCCTGTATCCTTGAGCATTCCCGCCGGCGCGGAGGAGGCGGAGGCGGGCGCGACCCGGGAGCGGCGCGTCCAGGCTGACCGCAGAGGGTCAACTTTGTCGGCCGGAGCGATTCCGATCCGGCCGATGTTGCTCTAAGGAATCACGCCATGACCGAGGCGGGAGAGCGTGCCATCGCGATTCGGAAGCTGCTGCTGCCCCTGACCGGGACGGCGGCCGGCGAGGCGGCGCTTGCCACCTCGCTGATGATCGCGCGTATCTGGCACGCGCATGTCACGGCGCTGCATGTCCGCGTCGATGCGCGCGATGTCGCGCCGCTGGCGGGCGAAGGCCTGTCCGGCGCGATGATCGAGGAGATGATGACCGCGACCGAGAAGGAGAGCGGCGCGCGCAGCCAGGCGGTGCGCGCGATGTTCGACCACTTCGTCCGGGCGCACGGCGTCACCGTTTCCGAGCCCCGGCCGCACGAGGCGGGCGCGACCGCGAATTTCGCCGCGGTGACCGGGCGCGAGGACGATCTGGTCGCGCAGCAGGCGCGGCTCGCCGACCTCACCGTGATTCCGCACCCGGAATCGGGCGCCGAGGCGTCGTCCTCCGACGCGCTGCACGCGGTGCTGTTCGATTCGGGTCGCCCGGTGCTGATCGCGCCGCAGGGGCCGCCGGAGACGATCGGCGCCCGCGTGGCCGTGGGCTGGAACGGGACCGCCGAATTCGGCGGCGGCGGTGCAGGCGGCGCTGCCCTGGATGCAGCAGGCGGAGGCGGTGCGCATCCTCTCCGCCGAGGAATACCAGCGGCGGGGACCGGAGGCGCAGGAGCTCGCCGCCTACCTCGCCCTGCACGGTATCACCGCCGAGATCGCGACCTTCCGCCCGATCGACCGCGAAGTCGGCAAGGGGCTGCTCGGCGCCGCCGCCGAGTTCGGCGCCGACCTGCTGACCATGGGGGCCTATTCGCATTCGCGCCTGCGCCAGCTCATTCTGGGCGGCGTCACCCGACACGTGCTGGAGCACGCGACTCTTCCGGTGCTGATGACCCGCTGAGGAGGTCGCTGCTCGTTTCGGGTTTGCATTGCCTGGCCCGGCGCAACCTGGTATCTTTTTGTTAACTATTTCTCACCAGGCGGGCAGCGCCCGTTGCGCGGCGGGAGCGGACGGTTTGGGCGACGTATCGATCACCGGCATTCCGGGCAGCAACGGCCAGAACGGGACGGACCCGTCCTCCGGCGGCCCCGGCGGGGTGGCACTCGCCCGCAATCTCCATGCGTTCCCGCAGGACGCGATCAACACCGCCGAGGCAACCGGCGGCAATGGCGGCATGTCCGGCTTTGGCGGCGGGCTCGGCGGCGCGGGCGGCGCCGCCACTGCGGATGTCGGCATGGCCGGCCGGTTCGCCACCGCGGTCTATGCCCAGGGAACGGCGGACGGGGGGCCCGGCGGTTTCGGCGTGAACGGGGGAGGCGCGGGCGGAATTGCCGCGGCCCATGTCACCTCGACGGCGCGGACCAGCGCCGGCAGCATCGCGCTCGCCACGGCGATCGGCGGTTCGGGCGGCAACCCGGTGCTCGCCGTTCCGGGCGCTCCGGCCGGGACCGCCCACGCCAATGCGATCAACAGCAACCGGCTTGGCAGCGCCACCGCGCGGTCCGTGGCGCAGGGGGGTGCCGCCGGCATCGGGCTGCCGGAGACCGGCGCAGTCGCGCAGGCCGGCAGCACCGCGAGCGGCACGGTGGCGACGGCGAGCGCCGCCGCAACCGGCGGGACCGGCAGCCGCGGGGTCGATGCCGGCGGCGGTGCCGGCGGCACCGCGCATGCCAAGGCGACCGCGACCGGCGTGACCTCCGCGAGCGCGACGGCGACCGCCGCCGGCGGCGGCGGCGGCGGCGGTGACAGCGCCGGCGGCAACGGCGCCGCGGCGGTGCTGACCAACGCCGTTTCCGGGACGACGGAGCACGGCGCGCTCACCCTGACCCAGTCGGCCAATGGCGGATCGGGCGGACAGGCCAATGTCGAGGGTCCGGGTGGCAGCGGCGGCGTGGCACGCTCGACCCTGACGCTCAACGACACCGCAAATGCCACCACCGACCAGAGCGCGAGCATTGCCCTCTCGAGCGGCGCCACGGGGGGGAACGGCGGCTGGGGCCAGACCGGACCCGCCGGCGCCGGCGGGTCCGCGACGGCGACGGCCAGCGCGACCGGCAACGGCACCTCGACCGTCAGCGCGAGCGCGAATGCGACCGGCGGTGCCGGGGGCGGCGCGTTGCCCTTCCTGTTCGGCAACCCGACCACGATCGACGGCGCGACCGGCGCCCAGGCGACCAGCCGTGCCACCGCGACCGGCAACCATGCGGATGCCACCGCGAATGCCGGGGGCGGCCATGGCGGCACCGGCGAAGGAAGCGGGTATGCGGGCGGCGCCGGAGCGGGCGCTGCCGCCTTCGCCGACGCGGTAGGCATCACCTCGGCGATGGCGCTGTCGGTGGTCGATGGCGGATTCGGCGGCAATGGCCTGGCCGGCGCGGCGGGCGGGGCCGGCGGCTCGGTCTACCAGTCGAATGCCGTCTCCGGCAGCACTCGGAACGGTGGCCTCGAGCTGGTCCAGAATGCGACCGGCGGGGCCGGCGGCAACAGCGACACCGGGCCGGCCGGGGCGGGGGGTGCAGCGGTTTCCACCCTGACGTTCCACGACACGACCAGCGCCGAAATCACCGGCATGGTGGTCGCGTTCGGCGGGGTCGGCGGCGTCAGCTCCGCAACCGGGGTCGCGGGGGCCGGTGGCGACGCCACGGCCCGGAGCGCGCTCACCGCGACCAGCGGCGCGGTCGCTTACGCCGAGGCGTTCGGCGGTGGCGGGCCCACCTCGCGCGGCGGCACGGCGGTCGCTCAGGCCAGCACCACCGGCGCGACCGTCGTCAGCAACGTATCGGCGCAGGCGAGCGGAATGCGCAGCGGTGGCCTGGTGGCACATGCGACCGCCATCGGCCATGCCAGCTTCGGCGATGGTTTCTCGGTCGGCGCCGCCTCGGTCGCGCAAGGCACGGCGGCCGGCCTGGCGGGTGCCATCGACCAGCTCGGCGTGACGCTCTCCGGCCAGCAGTCCGGCGATGTCAGCGCGGTGGCCGAGACCCAGCTGCACGGTCAGCTGGCGCCGTTCGATTCGACCGACACGGGAGTGGGGATCGCGGTGGGGATGCCCGACGGCAGCCTCACGGCGCCCGTCCTTGCCGGCAATTCCGCCATCGCCGCGAGCTTCGGTGGCGCGGCAACCTACGCCATCGGCGAGCTTGGCGGCGGGCATGGCTCGGCGGGGACGGCGAGCACCGCAACGAGCAGCGCGTTCACCATCCGCATCGACCCGACCACGCTCGGCACCGGCGATCTCCGCCTCGGGCTGTTCGGCGGCACCGCCCTGGGCGCGGTGAGCGGCGGATCACTCGCGATCACTGCCAACAACACCGCGCTCCTGAATGCGAGCTTCCATTCCGGCGCCGACCTGCTGGCCGAGTTCACCAACCACGCGATCGATCTCGGCTCGCTCGCGAGCCTTGCCGGCGGCGCGCCCGTCGATCTCACGATCGCGCTGACGGTCGCGACCACTGCCGCCGGCGCGGGCTTCTACGGCGACTTCCTGCTCGGCGGCCCGGGCGCGGCGCCCGCCGTGGTGCCGGCGCTCCATGGCTGAACGTCAGCGGGTATATTCGAACACGGTGCCGCAGCCGGCGCTTCCGCAGGAAAAATTCCCGCCCAACATGGTGGTTCCATAGATCGTTCCGGCAGCATCGATGTAAGGAATGCTGTTGGGCTGGGCGTCATTCGGGAACACGTGCAGGGTTTTGAGCGTGCCATCGGCGATTGAGTAGTCGTACAGCACGCCTCCGATCTCGCTGCCGTTCCGTTCTCCGCCCACCGTGACACCGTAGAGATGGCTGGCGCTCGTCAATAGCGGTGCAACGCGCGGCGGGCCATCGGTAACGGCGAAGCTGTGCAGCAATTCGTATTGATAGCTGCCGCCCACCAGCTCGAGCGCGAAAATAGTTCCTAAGCCGTTGGCTCCCCCTCCTTGCGTAATACCATAGATATTGCCGTCGGCATCGACACCCGCAATGAAAGGACCTGCAAGCCCAGCATCCGGAAAGTCGTAGAGCGTGGTGAGCACATTGTCGTTCGCGAGGTCGAGGCTAAACACCGTGCCACAGCCGCCCGATTTACCCGTGCATGTGCCGCCTTCAAAGGTGGTGCCGTACAGTGTCGTCCCTACCAGCACGATTCCGTTCGGCTCCTGGCCATCGGTGCCATTGAAAGCATGTAGTACCCGTGAGCACGCCTTGCGGCGTCAGCTCGAACAGCGTGCCGTCGCCATCAATTGTCCGGCGCTTGAAATCCGGGCCGCCATATTGCGTCGCGCCGAAAATATTCCCGGTGCGGTCGAGGCGTAGGGTCGCGATCGACGGATTAGCGCCCTCGGTGCCGTTGAGCGTGGCGTTGGTGCGAATCATGCCGCCCGCCACCCCGAGGCTGTACACCGATCCCACGTTCGCGGATTTGTTGCCCCCGGTTGGCGTCGCGCCGAACAGACGCGTGCCGCGCAGCGTCAACTGGTTGCCGGGATTAACGCCGGACGATCCATGCGGGAAATCGAGAAGCGTGGTGAGGGTGCCGGAGGGGCCAAGCACGAAGACCGTACCCTCGGTGGCCGTCCCGCTGCCATAGGTCGTGGCACCGTACAGATTGCCGTTGGCATCGCCGGTGACGCCGGTGGGGTATATGCCGTCAGGGCCGCTGAATGCGTATAGGGTGGTGAAGGTCCCGGCATGGGCGAGGATGGGCCAGGACGCAGCCGCAAAGAACGCCAGCGCCGTTCGCAGAATGCTGCCCGGATGCCGATCGACGGACATGCCATTTCCTTTGTGCCACCGGCGCTGCCGAAGCGCGGGCGAAGAATCGGCCGCGAAACGACAGCATGCGCCGGGGCCGCGCCGGCGGCAAGCGCGGCGGCTCCCGCGGTCTCGCCGACGACGCATGGGTGAATGCGTCAGCGGGTGTATTTCCAGACGGTGCCGCAGCCGGCGCTCGCGCAGGCGAAGTCTCCGCCATACAAGGTCGTGCCGTAGATCGCTCCTGCCTCGTCGATATAGGGCGTGCTGTTGGGCTGGATGTCAGGCGGGAAGGTATAAAGGGGTGTGAGCGTGTCGTTGGCGATCGAATAGTCGTACAATACACCGCCGATGTCACTGCCGTTCACCTCGCCCCCTGGTGTCACGCCGACGAGGTGACCCGCGCTCGTCAAGAGCGGCGCGGAGTATGGGCTTCCCGCGGTGCGGGTGAAGTTGTGCAGCAATTCGTACTGATAGCTGCCGCCGATCAGCTTGAGCTCGAAAATGGTTCCCGCGCCGATATCTCCCGCATATCGCGTAACACCGTAGATATTTCCCGCCGCATCGACGCCCGCAATGACCGGAGATGAATAGATCGGGAAGTCATAGAGCGTGGTGAGCGTGTTGCCGTTGGCGAGCTCGAGCATGAACACGGTGCCGCAGCTATTTTGACGCGAGCAGGCGCCGCCGGTCAGGGTGGTGCCGAAGAGCGTCGTGCCGACCAGCACCAATCCATCGGGCTCCTGACCATCGGCACCGTTGAAGTCGTGCAGCACCGTGAGCACGCCTTTCGGCGTCACCTCGAACAGCGTGCCGTCGCCGTTTTCTTCCCCATATACGAAACCCGGCCCACCATACTTGGTTGCGCCGAATACATTGCCGTTGTGGTCGATGCGCAGCGTCGCGATCGCCGGATTGCCCCCATTGGTGCCGTCGAAAGGCACGGACCGAACCCCTCCACCCGCCTTCAGCACGGTGTACACCGATCCCGATGCCGCTTCCGCGGCGTTGTTGCCGCTCGTGGTCGCGCCGACGAGATGCGTACCGGCCAACGCCAATTGATTGCCGGGATAGATGCCCGTGGAGCCTTGCGGGAAATCGAGGAGGACGGCGAGGGCGCCAGAGGGGTCGAGGACGTAAACATCGCCACAACCGGTGCAACCGGCGGGGGGCCCGCCATATTCGGCCGCTCCGTAGAGATTGCCTGCGGCATCGCCGATGACGCCCATGGGGGATATGCCATCCGCGCCGCCGAAAGCGTGCAACGTGGAGAACGTCCCGGCATGGGCGAGGGTGGTCCAGGACGCGGCGGCAAAGAACGCCAGCGCCGTGCGGAGGATGCTGCCGGGATGCCGACCGACGGACATGGGATTTCCTTTCTAGCCGCGGCGTCGCCGGAGCGCAGACGAAGGATCGGCCGCGAAACGACAGCATGCGCCGGGGCCGCGCCGGCGGCAAGCGCGGCGGCTCCCGCGGTCGCGCCGACGATGCATGGTTGACGGCGGCACCGACGGTGCGACGGTGGTGGCACCATGTTCGGCGTCGATGATCCGGCGATCCTGGAGGCGGTACGGGCCTACGTGAAACTGCTGCGCGCGGCGAAGGCGGTTGCGGCGCGGGTGGAGCCGGGGCTGGCGGATTCGTGCCTCACGCTCACCCAGTTCGGGGTGATGGAGGCGCTGCTGCACAAGGGGCCGCTCGGGCAGCGGGCGCTCGGCCAGAAGGTGCTGACCTCGGCCGGCAACCTCACCGACGTGATCGACAAGCTGGAGCGGCGCGGCCTGGTGGAGCGAAGGCGCGACACGGCCGATCGCCGCGGCGTCATCGTCGCGCTGACCGCCTGCGGACGAGGACTGATCGAGGGGCTTTTCCCGGCCCATGCGGCCGACATCGCCGCGGCGATGCGGGGGCTCGACGGCGCCGAACTGGCCGCGCTCGGCGATCTCCTGCGCAAGCTCGGCCGCGGACCGGAATGACCGGCTATTCGATGTAGATCATCTTCCGCGTCATCCCGCCGTCGACCACGAACTCGGCGCCGGTGACGAAGCGCGCTTGCGGCCCGACCAGCCAGGCGACCAGCGAGGCCACGTCCTCCGGCCGCCCGACGCGCCCGGCCGGGTGCTGGGCGTGGTCTTCCGGGCGCAGCGCCTCGCCCCTGGTGTCGATCCAGCCCGGACTGACGCAGTTCACCCGCACCTCCGGCCCGAGGCTGATGGCGAGCGCATGGGTGAGCGAAACCAGCCCGCCCTTGGAGGCGGCGTAGGATTCGGTGTCCGGCTCCGACATGCGCGCGCGGGTCGAGGCGATCGTCACCACCGCGCCCGATGCCGCCCGCAGCATCGCCTCGGCGGCGCGCACCAGCAGGAAGGTGCTGGTCAGGTTGGTGGCCAGCACGCTCTGCCATTCCGCCAGAGCGAGGTCTCGGATCGGCTTGCGGAGCATGAAGCCGGCATTGCAGACGAGGGCATCCAGCCTTCCCTCCTCGCCGCGCAGGCCGTCGATGAGGCCGCGCACCGCCGCCTCGTCGCCGATATCGGCCTCGACTGCCCGCATACCGGCGGCCGCCGCCGCGCGGCGGCGGTCCGCGATCACCACCCGCCAGCCGTCGGCGGCGAGACGCGCCGCGATCGAGGCGCCGATGCCCCGCGCGCCGCCAGTCACCAGCGCGACCTTCCCCGCTTCTGTCGATTTCCGCTGCTCTCCCCCTGGTCTGCTCGCGGTTTCGGGATCATCCTCGGACCGGTGCCGTTCCGAGGCGCGTGACGATGGTGCGATCCGGCTGGCTGCTCGGTCTTCTGCTGCTCGCGGCCGCGGCGCCGGCGGCACCCCCGACCGCGCCGCCGGCGCCCCCTGCCGCCGCCGCCACGGCGCCCGCCCCCGCTGCACACCCTCCGGCCACGCCCGCGAAGCCGGCGGTGCACGAGCATATGCACGCCTCCGACGCCACCGGCGTGCTCGGGCGCGACGTGCACGATTCCAAGGGCGACGATATCGGCCACATCGTCAACGTGCTGGTCGATCCCGAGGGGCTGCCGCGCGCGGCAGTGATCGAGTTCGGCGGCTTCCTGGGCGTCGGGACGCGGCGCATCGCCGTCGCCTGGCGGGCGCTCGAGTTCCCGACCACCGGCAACGGCCCGGCCACGCTCGACATGTCGGTGGACCAGATCAAGGCGACGCCCGAATACCACCCGGCGGCCGGCGACACGCCGATCACCGTCGCCGCCCCGCCGCTCGCCGCCCCGCCCGCGCCGCAGTCGCATTAGCCCTAAGCGCGCGAAGCGGGATCGGTTGACGGCGTGGATCACGCGCTCGAATCACACGACAGGACGGAAGGGCCGAGCGGGCGCGGGCTCGACTGGCTGAATTTCTTCGCCGCCAACGTGCAGACCGGGTTCGGTCCGTTCATCGCCATCTATCTGACGGTGGAGGCCTGGACCGAGTCGGAGATCGGCGTCGCGCTCAGCATCGGCACGGTCGCCGCGATGCTGAGCCAGGTGCCGGCCGGCGCGCTCGTCGATGCGCTGCGCAACAAGCGGCGGGCGGCGCTCGCGGCGGTGCTCGCGATCATCGGCAGCGCGCTGATCTTCGCCTTCTTCCCCGACCGCCTGCCGGTGGCGATCGCCGAGGTGCTGCACGGCTTCGCGAGCTGCGTGCTGACGCCGGCGATCGCGGCGATCAGCCTGGCGCTGGTCGGGCGTGCGGCGCTCGGCGAGCGGGTCGGGCGGAACGCCCGCTACGCCTCGATCGGCAACGGGCTCGCCGCGGCGCTCATGGGGGCCTGCGGCACCTACGTCTCGGAGCGCGCGGTGTTCCTGCTCACCGCCGCGCTCGGCGTTCCGAGCCTGATCGCGCTGTTCGCCATCCGGCTGGCAGGACCTGTCGCATCGCCGCGCCGCCGACCTGCCGGACAGCGAGGATGCGCCGGATCCGCGGCGCACGCCGGAGCGCGGCGAGATCTGGCAGCCTCCTCCTCAATCGCGGCGTGATCGTCTTCGCCGGCTGCTCGGCGCTGTTCACCCTCGCCAACGCGGCGATGCTGCCGCTCGCGGCCAACCAGGCGACGCTGCAGGCGGGCAGCCGCGCCAATCTGATCATCGCCGCCTGCATCGTGGTGCCGCAGGCCGTGGTGGCGCTGGCCTCGCCCTGGGTCGGGCATCTCGCCGATCGCTGGGGGCGGCGGCCGGTGCTGCTGATCGGCTTCCTGGCGCTGCCGATCCGTGGCCTCCTGCTGGCGCTGATCCGCAACCCCTATGCGCTGGTGGCGATCCAGTCGCTGGACGGGCTTTCCGGCGCCGCGCTCGGCGTGCTGCTGCCCCTGATCTCGGCCGATCTCACCCGCGGCACCAACCGGTTCAACCTCTGCATGGGCGTGATCGGCCTCGCGATCGGCATCGGCGGCACGCTCTCCACCACGCTTGCCGGGGAGGTCGCGCAGCGCCTCGGCCATACGGTCGCCTTTCTCTGCCTCGCCGCGGCTCGGGCGGGCTCGCGGTGCTGCTGGTGCTGTTCGGGATGCCGGAGACGCGGCAGACTGCCCCCGTCGCCCGGGAATAGCCGACCATTGATTTCGTCGGAGCGGTTCACCTGTCGCTCCGGCCAGCAAGTGTCAGGATCGCACCAGCCAGGCAGCGGAGATCGCGATGGAGAGCGTCGATTGCGTCGTGATCGGGGCCGGCGTGGTCGGGCTCGCGGTGGCGCGGGCGCTGGCGCTCGCCGGGCGCGAGGTGATCGTGCTCGAGGCGGCCGAGGGGATCGGCACCGAGACCTCGTCGCGCAACAGCGAGGTGATCCACGCCGGCATCTACTACCCGGCCGGCAGCCTGATGGCGCGGTTCTGCGTCGCCGGGCGCCGGCGCCTCTATGAATTCTGCGCCGCGCGCGGGGTGCCGCACCGCAACTGCGGCAAGCTGATCGTCGCCACGTCCGAGGAAGAGAGCGGGCGCCTCGCCGCGATCAAGGCGCGCGCCGAGGCGAACGGCGTCGAGGGCATGCGGCTGCTGACCGCCGCGGAGGCGCGGGCGATGGAGCCCGCGCTCGCCTGCACCGCGGCGCTGCTTTCGCCGGTCACCGGAATCGTCGACAGCCACGGGTTCATGCTTGCGCTGCAGGGCGATGCCGAGAACGCCGGCGCCGCCTTCGCCTTCCACGCCCCGGTGCTGTCTGGCCGCGTCGTGCGAGCGCGGGATTTGAAGATCGCGGTCGGCGGCGCCGAGCCGACCACGCCTCGCCTGCCGCCTGCTCGTCAATGCCGCCGGGCTGCACGCGCCCGCGCTCGCCCGCCGAATCGAGGGCATGCCGGAGGCGACGGTGCCGCGCGCATACTTCGCCAAGGGCAACTACTTCACCCTCGCCGGGCGCTCACCGTTCAGTCGGCTGATCTACCCGGTGCCGGTGCCCGGCGGACTCGGCGTGCACCTCACCATCGATCTCGGCGGGCAGGCGAAATTCGGCCCGGATGTCGAATGGGTGGAGGCGATCGGCTACGAGGTCGATCCGGCGCGCGCGCACTCCTTCTACGCCGCGGTCCGCCGCTACTGGCCCGATCTGAAGGACGGCGCGCTGCAGCCGGGCTATTGCGGCATCCGGCCGAAGATCGTGCCGCCCGGCGCGCCGGCGCAGGATTTCGTCGTGCAGGGTCCCGAGACCCATGGCGTCCCCGGCCTGGTCAACCTGTTCGGGATCGAATCACCGGGCCTCACCGCGGCGCTCGCGCTCGCCGACCATGTCCGCGACGTCGCGCTCCAGGCGGATGGCCGCCTCGCCGCGTGAGGCGCGCTCGGCCTCGATCATGTAGTCGCGGGTGATCGGCAGCGCATCGACGCTGGGCGACATCTGGATCTGGAAGTTCATGTGCCCCTCGCGCCGGAAGGCGAGCTCCGACCCGGCCAGGTAGAACTCGAACATCCGGCAGAACCGCTCGTCGTAGAGCGCCGAGATGGCGTCGCGGTTGGCGGCGAAGCGGCGGCGCCAGTGCCGGAGCGTGAGCGCGTAATGCAGCCGCAGGATCTCGATGTCGGTCACCCAGAGCCCGGCCGCCTCGATATGCGGCACCACCTCGCTGAGCGCCGGCGAATAGCCGCCGGGGAAGATGTATTTGTTGAGCCAGGCGTTGGTGCAGCCCGGCCCGTCGGAGCGCCCGATCGCGTGCAGCAGCGCCACGCCGTCCGCCGGCAGGCCGCGCTTCACCACGTCGAAGAACGGACGGTAGGCCTTGGTGCCGACATGCTCGAACATGCCGACGGAGACGATGCGGTCATAGCGGTCGGTCACCGCCCGGTAGTCGGTGAGCGAGAACGTCACCCGGTCGGCGAGCCCGGCCGCCTCGGTGCGCGCGGTCGCCTCCGCGAGCTGCTCGGTCGAGAGCGTGATCCCGTGCACGCGGGCGCCGAACTCGGCTGCGCGAGCGTGAGCGCCATGCCGCCCCAGCCGCAGCCGATGTCGAGCACCGTGAGCCCGGGCCGGTCGAGCCTGAGCTTGGCGGCGATGTGCCGCTTCTTGGCGAGCTGCGCCTCCTCCAGCGTCTCGTCGCCGCGCGGGAAATAGGCGCAGGAATATTGCCGGTCGCGATCGAGGAAGAGGCTGTAGAGCCGGCCGTTGAGATCGTAATGGTGGGCGACGTTGCGCCGCGAACGCGCGGCCGGGTTGTCGGTCACCCAGCGCTTGATCGCGGTGCCGAGCCGGGCGCGGAGCCGGAGCAGCCGGTGCTCGCCACCCATTTCCAGATTGGTGATCAGGAGGTCGAGCAGCTCGTAGATCGAGCACCGCTCCGGGACGAGGCTCCCATCCATGTAGGCCTCGCCGAGACCGAGGCCGGGATGGAGCGCGAGCCGGCGGATCGCGCGCGCGTCGCGCAGCGCCACCCCGGCCTCCGGCCCGTCGGCGCTGCCGCGATAGACGCTGGTTGCCCCGTCCGGCCAGCGCACGGTGAGCCGGCCCCAGCGAATGAACGGCCGCAGGATCGAATCGAGCAGTGATCGCATCGTCGTCGCCCCAGTCTCTCGCGCTCTGAAGTCCGCTCCTTGTCCTGACCTGGATTACGGTCTGACGACACGATCGTCAAAACGGGAAGCGCCGGTCCGCGAGGCGGACCGGCGCTTTCTCATCACACTCCCGAGAAGGGAACGGATCAGGCGGTGCTTTCCTCCGGACCGGCGCCGACCTCGAACAGGGCCTCGGCGCCGGCGGCTCTCTTCCTCCTCCGCCCCGATCCGCTCGCCGCGGGCCTGGCGCTCGGCCTCCTCGGGGCTGCGGGCGACGTTCACGGTGACGGTGATCGCGACCTCCGGGATGCAGCAGCACCCGCACCGGCGTCAGGCCGAGCGACTTGATCGGATGCTCGAGCACCACCTGCTGGCGGCCGATCGACAGCCCGGCCTCGGTCGCCGCATCCGCGATGTCGCGCGCGGAGACCGAGCCGTAGAGGCTCCCGCCCTCTCCCGCCTGGCGGATCACCACCACGGCGAGCCCGGCGACGCGCTCGGCGATCCGCTCGGCCTCCTCGCGCCGCTTCAGATTCTGCGCCTCGAGCTGCGCACGCTCCTTCTCGAACCGCGCCAGATTGTCCTTGCTGGCGCGGATCGCCTTCTTCTGCGGCAGCAGGAAGTTGCGGGCGAAGCCGGGCTTCACCTTCACCACCTCGCCCATCTGCCCGAGCTTCTCGACCCGCTGCAGCAGGATCAGTTCAACGGCAGCCATCGCCCGCGCTCCTCAGGTCACGACATAGGGCAGCAGGGCCAGGAAGCGCGCGCGCTTGATCGCCACCGCGAGCTCGCGCTGCTTCTTGGCCGACACCGCGGTGATGCGGCTCGGCACGATCTTGCCGCGCTCGGACAGGAAGCGGGACAGCAGCCGCACGTCCTTGTAGTCGATCTTCGGCGCGTTCGGCCCGGAGAACGGGCAGGATTTCCGGCGGCGATAGAACGGGCGGCGCGCGCCCACGGCGGCGCGGCGGGCGGCGGGCCCGACCTCGGCAGTCTCCGACATGATCGCTTACTCCTCGCCGCCGGCAGGCTCGAACGCCGGACGGACATCCTCGCGCGCCCGGAACTCCTCGCGGTCGTCATAGCCGCGGCGCCGGCCGCTGTCGAAGCGACCCGCCGGCTTCGGCCCGCGGAAGGTGCGCTCGCGCTCGTCCGACTTGCGCGACAGGATCGCCGACGGCGCCTCCTCGATCGCTTCGACGCGCAGCGTCATGAACCGCAGCACGTCCTCGTTCAGCCGCAGCTGCCGCTCCATCTCGCTGATGAAGGCCGGCGGCGCATCGAGGCCCAGCAGCATGTAATGGCCCTTGCGGTTCTTCTTGATCCGGTAGGCCAGGCTGCGCAGCCCCCAATACTCGCGCTTGCGCACCGAACCGGTGCCGCCAATGCCATCCTCGCCCTCGAGCTGGACCGCAATCTGGTCGGCAATGCCCTCGACCTGCTGCTGCGTCGCATCATTGCGCGCAATCAGCACGCATTCATAAAGCGGCATGCAATCCCCTCTGGCTATCTTCGGCCCACACAAGCGCGGGCATAGCCGAGGCGCGCCACGCCCCGGCAGGGAAGGGCGGGCTTGAAGCACGAACGGCGGGATGTGGCAAGGAAAGAGAAGGCCAGGGGGTCCAGGGGCAGAGCCCTTGGCCTTGCCTTCCTTACCGCACCCCGCCATACGCGCCCTCATGTCCGTTCTTGCATTCGTCTTTCCTGGCCAGGGCAGTCAGGCGGTTGGCATGGGGCGTGAGTTGGCGGCGCGCGTTTCCGGCGGCGCGCGAAGTGTTCGAGGAGGTGGATGAGACGCTGGAGCAGCGCCTGTCCCGTCTCATGTTCGAGGGGCCGCTCGAGGAGCTGACGCTCACCGAGAACGCGCAGCCGGCGCTGATGGCGGTGTCGCTCGCCGTATTGCGGACGCTCGAGCGCGAGGGCGGGGTTCGGCTGCCGGAGAGGGCGGCGCTGGTCGCCGGGCATTCGCTGGGCGAGTACAGTGCGCTGGCTGCGGCTTCGGCCTTCTCGCTCGCCGATGCGGCGCGGCTGCTGCGCCTGCGCGGGCAGGCGATGCAGAAGGCGGTGCCGGCCGGCGAAGGGGCGATGGCGGCGCTGCTCGGGGCCGAGCTCGAGCAGGCGCGGGCGATCTGCGCCGACGCCGCGGCGAAGATCGAGGAGGACGGGCGCACGACGAGGCAGGTGCTGGAGGTCGCCAATGACAATGGCGGCGGCCAGGTCGTGGTCTCCGGCCATCGCGAGGCGGTGGATCGGGCGGTGGTGCTGGCGAAGGAGCGCGGCATCCGGCGGGCGATGACGCTGCCGGTCTCGGCGCCCTTCCATTGTGCGCTGATGGCGCCGGCGGCGGACGCGATGGCGGAGGCGCTGGCGCAGGTGACGCCGGCGCCGCCTTCGGTGCCGGTGGTCGCCAATGTCAGCGCCGCGAAGGCGACCGATCCGTCGGAGATCCGCGACCTGCTGGTGCGTCAGGTGACGGCGACGGTGCGCTGGCGGGAGAGCGTGCAGGCGATGGCGGCGATGGGGGTCGACACGTTCTGCGAGCTCGGCGCCGGCAAGGTGCTGACCGGCCTCGCGAAGCGCATCGTGCCGGACGCGGCGGCGCACGCCGCGGGCACCCCGGCCGAGATCGAAGCCCTTCTGAAGGTGATTTGATACCGACGGTGATGCTTCATCACCGTCGGTATCGCGCGCGGGTTGGCGGGCGGCGCGCGCGAAACCAAGGGCACGCCGCGCGCCGAGGAAATCCCTGAATGACTCAGCTGTTTGGCGCGCCGGCATGACAATGTTCCGGCTGGACGGGAAGGTGGCGCTGGTGACCGGCGCCTCGGGCGGCATCGGCGCGGCGATCGCGCGGGCGTTGCACGCTCAGGGCGCTTCGGTGGCGCTCTCCGGCACGCGGCGCGACGCGCTCGACGCGCTGGCGGGCGAACTCGGCGAGCGCGCGCATGTCTGCCCGGCCGATCTTCAAGGACCCGGCGGCGCCGGACGCGCTCGTGGCGGCGGCCGAGGCGGCGGGCGGCCCGCTCGACATCCTGGTCAACAATGCCGGGCTCACCCGCGACATGCTGGCGCTGCGCCTCAAGGACGAGGACTGGGCGGCGGTGCTGGAGGTCGATCTCGCCGCGCCGTTCCGCCTGGCGCGCGCCGCGCTGCGCGGGATGGTGCGCCGGCGCCGCGGCCGGATCATCGGCATCTCGAGCGTGGTGGGCGCGACCGGCAATCCGGGCCAGGCGAACTACGCCGCGGCGAAAGCGGGGCTCGTGGGCATGAGCAAGTCGCTCGCGCAGGAGGTCGCCTCGCGCGGCATCACCGTCAACGTGGTAGCGCCCGGGATGGTGGCCACCGCGATGACGGAGGTGTTGACCGAGCAGCAGCAGGTGCGGATGCGCGAGGCGATCCCGCTCGGCCGCATCGGCCAGCCGGCGGACATCGCCGCCGCCGTCGTCTATCTCGCCTCCGACGAGGCGGCGTGGGTGACCGGCGCCACCATTCACGTCAATGGCGGCATGGCGATGATCTGATTCCGCTCACCCCGAGAGCGGCGCCCGACCTTCCAGCCTGTCCACCGGATCGAGGAAGCCCGGCGTCGAATTGTGGCCGGGCGTGACCAGGCGATCGACCAGCGCCTCGTCGTCGGCGCTGAAGGAGTAGTCGAGCGCGCCGAGATAGTCGGCGAGCTGCTCCTCCGTGCGCGGGCCGGCGATCACCGACGTGACGATGCGGTTGTTGAGCACCCAGGCGGTCGCGAACTGCCCGGGCGTGATGCCGCGCGCCGCCGCGTGCCGCTTCAGCACCTGCGCGAGCTCGAGCGATTCGCGCCGCCACTCCGTCTGCATCATGCGCCGGTCCTGCCGCGCCGCGCGGCTGCCTTCCGGTGGCGGCGCGTCGGGCGCGTATTTGCCGCTCAGCACGCCGCGCGCGAGCGGGCTGTACGGCACCACGCCGAGCCCGTAATGCGCGCAGGCCGGCAGGTGCTCGATCTCGGGCGTGCGGTTCATCGCGTTGTAGTAGGGCTGGCTCGCGGCGGGGCGGTCGACGTCGAGCCGGTCGCAGATGCCGCAGATCTCGGCGACGCGCCAGGCCTTGTGGTTGGACAGCGCGAAGTAGCGGATCTTTCCCGCGCGCTGCAGATCGGCGAGCGCGCGCACGGATTCGGCGAGCGGGATGTCGGGATTCTCGCGGTGCAGGTAGTAGAGGTCGATAGTGTCGGTGCCGAGCCGGCGCAGGCTGCCTTCGATCGCCAGCATGATCGCCTTGCGCGAGGTGCCGCGATCGTTCGGGCCCGGCCCGATCGGGGCGTTCACCTTGGTCGCCAGCACCCAGCGGTCGCGGTCGCCCGCGATCGCCCGGCCGACGATCTCCTCGGAGCGCCCATCCGTGTAGCCGTTCGCGGTGTCGACGAAATTGATCCCGGCATCGCGGGCAAGGCCGATGATGCGCAGCGACGCGGCCTCGTCGGTCGGGCCGCCGAAATTCATCGCGCCGAGACAGAGCGGCGAAACCTTGAGGCCGCTTTGTCCGAGGCGGCGGTATTCCATGCGGCGCATCCCTTGCGAAACCGGCGGGACGATCCTCCGCATCCGGACCGATTTCAACCGGGTTGACACCGTCCCGGAGAACTGCGACTGCGAATCATTCTCGATTGCGTGGGGAGAGCGCGATGCCGATGCCGACTCGGTCTGAGCTGAGGATCACGATGGCCGGACGCTGCCCCTTCTCCGGCGCCCCGCGCCGCTTGTTCCTGCTCGGCGCCGGCAGCACGCTGGCCGCCGCGCCGGCCGCCCTCGCGCAATCGGCCGCGAAGGAGCGCCCGGAAGCCGCGATCGAAAGCTTCTGGGGCGCCCGCCAGGGCGGCATCCTGACGCCGCCGCAGCGCCACACCTATTTCGCCGCCTTCGACATCGCGACCGCGAAGCGCGACGAACTCATCCCCCTGTTCCGGCGCTGGACCGCGGCCTCGGCGCGGCTGTGCGAAGGCAGGATCGCGGCGCCGCTGCCCGCCGATCCGTCGCAGCCGGGCGGCGATTCGCTCGACGCGCTCGGCCTCCCGCCGGCGCGGCTCACGCTGACCTTCGGGTTCGGGCCCGGGCTTTTCGCGCGCGACGGCAAGGATGTGTTGGGCCTGGCGCGCCATCGCCCGGAGGCGCTCGTCGACATGCCGCTCTTCAACGGCGACCAGATGGTCCCGGCGAGGACCGGGGGCGATTTCTCCGTGCAGGCCTGCGCCGACGATCCGCAGGTCGCGTTCCACGCCGTGCGCCAGCTCGCTTCCCTCGCCTATGGCGTGGCGCGGCTCCGCTGGGTGCAGGCCGGCTTCGCGGCGAATTCCGCCACCGACGAGACGCCCCGCAACCTGATGGGCTTCAGGGACGGCACGGAAACGCCGCTCGCGAAGGGGGCGGATGGCGCCGAGGACCGTGGCGGCATTCTCTGGGTGCGCGACGAGGGGCCGGACTGGATGCGCGGCGGCAGCTACCTGGTCGCGCGCCGCATCCGCATCTCGCTCGAGCACTGGGACCGCACGGATGTCGCGTTCCAGCAGCAGGTGATCGGGCGGCGGAAGCTCTCCGGCGCGCCGCTCACCGGGAACAGCGAGTTCGATCCGCTCGACCTCGATGCCATGGACGGCGACGGCAATCCGGTGATTCCCGAGAACGCGCATGTGCGCCTCGCCACCGCCGCGACCAATGGCGGCGCGCAGATCGTCCGGCGCGGCTATGCCTACAATGACGGGGTGAGCTTCACCGCCGAGCGCTGGCCGCCCTGGCGGCAGGGCATGCTGTACGATGCGGGGCTGCTGTTCATCTGCTACCAGCGCGACCCGCGCCAGGGCTTCATCCGCATCTTCGAGAAGATGGCGAAGCTCGATGCGCTCAACCAGTTCGCGACGCACACCGGCGGTGGATTGTTCGCGGTGCCGCCGGGCACCGAGGAAGGTTCCTATATCGGCCAGGCCCTGTTCGAGAGCTGAGAGGCCGCTCAGCGTTCGCTGAAAGGACGCCACCCTTCGCCTTGTTGATCTTCGGGCTCTCGACGATGGTCACGACGACCGCCTCGATCGGGACGCCGAAGTTCTTCACCACCGCGTCGGTGATGTCCTTCATGAGATTCTTCTTCTGCTCGGGCGTGCGGCCCTCGGCCGCGTGCACATAGACCTCGGGCATTCGCCATCCTTTCCGATCACGTGAGCGCGCTGCCGCGCCGGGTCCGCGCCTCCGCGAGCAGCGCGCTCACCTCGGCATCGCTGGTCTGGCGGAAGTCGCGGTAGTGCTCGCCGACCGCGCCGAATCGCGCCGGCGTCGAGAGGCAGACCACCTCATCGGCCTCCTCGGCAAGTGACTCGACCGCCTCCGCTGCGCCCGACCGGCGCGCAGAGCACGAGACGGCGCGGCCCGAGGCGGCGCAGCCCGCGCATCGCCGCGCGCGCCGTGGCGCCGGTCGCGATGCCATCATCGACCACCAGCAGCGTGTGGCCGGCCCAGTCCTCCGGGCGGGCATTCCCGCCGTAGAGCGTGCGGCGGCGCGCGATCTCCTCGACCTGCCGCGCGGTCTCGGCCTCCAGGTAGCCTTCGGGCGGCGCAACCAGCCGCAGGATCGCCTCGTTCACCACCACCTGCGGCGGCGCGCCGTCCACCACCGCGCCGATGCCGAGCTCCTTCTGGTCCGGCGCGCCGATCTTGCGCACGAGCATGATGTCGAGCGGTGCCTCGAGCGCAATGGCGATCTCGAAGCCGACCGGCACGCCGCCGCGCGGAAGGGCGAGGACGACGGGCGCCTGCATCGCGGAACCGGCCGAGCGCCGCGGCCGAGTCGCTTTCCGGCATCCCGCCGGTCCGCGAACACGTCGCTTGCCGCCATGCAAGTCTCCCGCCCGGATCATATCCGAACGCGGCGAGCCGCGACCAGTCGCGCCAGCCGAGGCTTGCCCGCCCCGGCGCGCCACCTAAACAAGCCGACGGGAGGACCGGCCGTTGAAGATCACCGCAATCAAGACGTTCCTGATGCAGGCCGGCGCGCCGCACGACAAATCCTGGGCGTCGGACGGCAGGAGCTGGCACACCACCGGGCGCAACTGGCTGTTCGTCAAGGTGGAGACCGACGCGGGCGTCACCGGCGTCGGCGAGTGCAGCGGCTGGCCGCGGGTGATCGAGCGCGCGGTCGAGGATCTCGCGCATGTGCTGCTCGGCGAGGACCCCGCGCATATCGAGCGGCTGTGGCAGAAGATGATGAGCGCCATCATGGGCCACGGCATGACGGGCGTGGTCGGCGGCGGCGCCATGACCGGCATCGACATGGCGCTGTGGGACATCAAGGGCCGCGCGCTCGGCACGCCGGTCTGCAACCTGCTCGGCGGCAAGCTCCGCGACCGCATCCGCATCTACAGCCATGCCAGCACGCCGCGAGGTGGCGCTCGACGCTGAAGTCGCGCGGCATCACCGCGATCAAGACCGGCGGCGTGAAGGATTCGGCGAAGAAGGTCGCGATGCTGCGCGAAGCGGTCGGCGACGATGTCGATCTGATGACCGACCTGCACGGGCCGCCCTGGATGACCACCGCGGACGCGATCGTGCTCGGCCGCGAACTGGAGCCCTACAAGCTGCTGTTCCTGGAGGACCCGATCGCGCCCGAGCACATCGAGCAGTACGCGCGCATCCGCGACGCGGTCGCGATCCCGCTCGCGGCCGGCGAGCGCATGGCGACGATCTGGGGCGAGCGGCCGCTGATCGAGCGCGAGCTCGTGGACGTGATCCAGCCCGACACCGGCCGCGCCGGCGGCATCACGCAGATGAAGAAGATCGCGGCGATGGCGGAGGCGCACGGCATCATGATGGCGCCGCATTCCGGCTCGCTCGGCCCGGTCGCGGAATTCGCCGCGCTGCACGTGCTGGCGGCGATCCCGAACGCGCTGATGCTCGAGCGCATCGAGGACGACTGGCCCGGCCGCACCGAGGTGACCTCGCCGGTGCCGCAGCAGGAGAACGGCTATCTCGCGGTGCCGGACGCGCCCGGGCCTCGGCGTCGAGATCGTCGAGGACGCGATCGCGCGCTATCCGAGCCGGCAGAATGTCGGCCTGGCGGAAGGCGGATATCTGCTCGGAACGGAAACGAGCACGTCTACGTGCAGACGCGGCTTCGCCGGTCGGCGGTGTTCCGCAAATAGCGGCCTTCCTCAGCCCGGAATCCCCAATCCGCCATCGATGTAGAGGTCGGTGCCATTGATGTAGCTGCCGGCATCCGAGCAGAGCAGCATCGCGGCGCCGACCAGGTCGTCCGGACGGCCGACGCGACCGACCGGGATGCGCGCTTCGAGCGAAGTCCGGTTCGTTTCGAGCTGCGTCGCGTTGCGCGGCGTCGCGATCGCGCCGGGGGCGAGGTTGTTCGCGGTCACGCCGTTCTTGCCGTAGATGCGCGCGAGGTTGCGCGCCCAGTTCGCCTGCATCGCCTTGCTGCCGGCATAGACGAACATGCCGGGATGCGGGCGCAACTGCTGCACGCTGCCGATCGTCACCACGCGCCCCCAGCCGCGCGCCGCCATTTTCGGCACCAGCGCCTGCAAGAGCTCGAAGCCCGAGCGCAGGTTGACGTTCACCTGCCGGTCGAAATGCTCCTGCGAGATGTCTTCGAGCTTCTCGACCAGCTCGATGGAGGCGTTCAGCACGACGATATCGACCCGCCCCATTGCGCGCTCGACCGCCTGAGCGAGCTGCGCGCCGGCACCCGGTATCGCGAAGTCGGCGACGAACTCCTGCGCGCTGCCGCCCGCATTGCGGATCGCCGCCAGCGCCTCCGCCGCATCATCCCGCTCGTCCTCGCCGCGGTGATGCAGCGCGACGCGGGCGCCCTGCCCGGCAAGTGCCTCGGCAATGGCGCGTCCGATCGCGCGACGCGCACCGGTGACCAGCGCGACGCGGCCGGTGAGGTCGAAAGCGGCAAACGGAAAGGGCGGCACCGACTCGCTCGCGCAGGTTTCGCCCGAGCATCCCCGCGCCGCCGACGCTTGACAAGCGAGCCAACCGGAACGGACCATGAACACATGAGCGAGCCGATTCTCAGGCTGCCGATTCTCAGGCTGACGGATGCGCCGGAGCCCGCGGACCGCGCGCGCGTCAGCGACGGGATCGCGGACTACAATGAGGAGCAGACCGGCATTCGCGATTCCCGCCCGATCGCGGTGCTGATCACCGAGCCCGGCAGCGGCGAAACGCTGGGCGGGCTGATCGGGCGGACCACGCTCGGGCTGATGTTCATCGACCTCGTGAACATCCCCGCGTCGCTGCGCGGCAGGCGGATCGGCAGCGCGATGCTGCGCATGGCGGAAGAGGAAGCGCGCCGTCGCGGCTGCGTCTCGGCGGCGCTGGTCACCATCAGCTTCCAGGCGCCGGGCTTCTACACCAGGCACGGCTATGCCGAGCTCGGCCGCGTCCCCTGCCATCCGCCGGGAACGAGCCGCGTGTTCATGTGGAAGGCACTTGCGGATTAGCCTCCGATCACCCGAGCCGGAACCGGGGAGGGCGTGAATCGGCGGCCCAGGGACAGCAGGTGGCCGCCCGCGCCGCGGATCGCGCGCCGAGGCGCTCCCGATGACTCCCGATCGAGCGCGTTGGTATAAGGAGCGGGCCTCCTCCCGGAACCGTCCGCATGCGCTTCCTCGCCCCCACCCTGCTCGCGATGCTGCTCTGCCTGGGGCTGCCCGCGGATGCAGCGTTGCCGGTCAATGTCACGCTGTCGGTGGACCCGGCGGCGGGACGCTCGCCCGTCTTCACCGGACGGACCAACCTGCCCGACGAGACCGCGCTCAGCCTCGCGGTGGAGACGCCGACCGGCCGGGTGCTGCAACAGCAGCTCGTTTCCGTGCGGGGCGGCCGCTTCACCACCGCCCCGTTCGGACCCTTCGCCCCCGGCGGCTACGTGCTGCACGTGCTCTCCTACGCGCCCGTGCTGCAGCCGCCCGCGGTGCAGGCCGTGATCGGCGACCTCGGCGAGCACCTGACCGGGCGACTGGTCGCCCCGAGCAGGACGCTGCCGGGTCAGGGCAACGTGGTGGACGCGCACTTCCCGATCACCATCAGGTAGGGTGCGATCCGGCAGGGCTGTACCACCCGGGCCGGCGCTTCTCCCGGAAGGCGGCGAGCCCCTCGCGGCCCTCGGCGGAGGCGCGCTGGGTCCAGCTCTCATGCGCGAGCAGCGCCATCTGCCGCTCGTCGAGCATGAGCCCGTTGGCACCCAGGAACGACGCCTTGGTGGCGGCGATCGCGCCGGGCGCGGAGAGGAAGATCGCGTCGAGCACCTCGGCGAGCCGCGCCTCGACCCGCTCCGCCGGCACCACCTCGTGGACGAGGTCGATGCGGAGCGCCTCCGCGGCGTCGAAGCGCTCGCCGGTCAGCGCGTAGCGGCGGGTCGCGCGCAGCCCGATCGCCTGGACCATGTGCGTCGAGATCGGCGACGGCGCGACGCCGACCCGCACCTCGGTCAGCCCGAACGCCGCCTCCGGCGTCGCCAGCGCCACATCGACGCAGCAGACCAGGCCGCAACCGCCGCCGAAGCAGGCGCCGTGGACCAGCGCGATCGTCGGCTTCGGAAACTCGTTGAGACGCTGCATCGCCCGCACCGTCCCCATCGAGGCGGCGTAGGCCCGATCGGGCGGGTACTCGGCGGCCCGCGCGAGCCAGGCGAGATCGGCGCCGGCCTGGAAATGCTTCCCGGCGCCGCGGATCACCAGCGTCCGCACGGCGGGATCGCCGGCCAGCCGGCCGAGCCCCTCGATCAGCGCCGCCAGCATCTCCTCGTCATAGGCGTTGCCGCGCTCCGGCCGGTTCAGCGTCGCGGTGGCGACCCCGCGCGCATCGATGTGGAGGAGGACCGGCGGGCTCATGCCTCAACCAGCGACGGATCGGTGTTGGAACCGCAGACCACGACGCCGACGCGCGCGCCGGCGGGCGGCGTCCAGGCGCCGGAGATGAGCGCGGCGAGGGCGGTGGCGCCGCCGGGCTCGGCGACCAGGTGCAGCACGTCCCAGAGGCGGCGCTGCGCGTTCGCGGATCGCCGCGTCCGACACCAGCGCGGCGGAGGCGACGTGGCGCTGCGCGATCGGGAACATCAGCCCGCCGACTTGGCGCGCGCCCAGACTGTCGGCGGCCACCCCCCCGACCGGCGCATCGACCGGCCGCCCGGCGGCGAGCGCGTCGTGCAGCGCGGGGCAGCCTTCCGGCTCGACGCTCACCACCTTGACGCGCCCCTGGAACCAGGCGGCGATGCCGCCGATCAGCCCACCGCCGCCGGTCGCGACCAGCAGATGGGTGAGATCGGGCGCGTCCCGCTCGATTTCCCGCCCGAGCGTCCCCTGTCCGGCAAGCACGTCCGGATGATCGTAGGCGTGCACCTCCATCGCCCCGGTCGCCTCGCGACGCGCCCGGCTCGCCGCCAGCGCCTCGGCATAGGTGGCGCCGCCGCGGAACAAGCGGGCGCCATAGGCTCTCGATGCGGGCGGCCTTTGCCCGCGGCGTCGGCTCGGGGACAAAGATCTCCGCTTGCACACCCAGCGCGCGCGCGGCGTAGGCCACCGCGGCGCCGTGATTGCCGCCCGAGGCGGCGATCACGCCCGCCTGGGGAAGCCGTGCCTGGAGCCCCGCCCGCAGCATCCGGTTGAAGGCGCCGCGCGGCTTGAAGCTGCCGGCGTGCTGCAGCAGCTCCAGCTTGAGGGTCACGGGAAAGCCAAGCCCGAGCTCGTCGGCGGCGAGGGCGATCACCGGCGTGTGGCGGACCCGGCCGGCGATGCGCGTCGCGGCGGCCTCGATCGCGGCAGTGTCCAGCATGGGCCAAGGCTGGCAGAGCGGCCGCGGCGAGACAACCCGTGGCGTGCCGCTCGCGTTAACCCGGCCGCAACGCCCCTGCGTCACGCTTCCGGACCGAAGGCGGGTGACCCGGCTCCGCGGCAAGGAAGCCGCTTTCATTTCCGCCACGAGGGGACCACATTGCCCGCTCCATGCAGATACACGCGAGCTGCGCCGCCCGGGACGATGCGGGCGTGCTGCTGCTGGGGCCGCCGGGATCGGGCAAATCCGACCTGGTGCTGCGTCTGCTCGACCACGGGTTCGTCCTGGTCGCCGATGACCGAGTCGAGATCGAGGACGGCATCGCCCACCCGCCGCCGGCGCTCGCCGGGCTGCTCGAGATCCGCGGTCTCGGCATCCTCCGCCTGCCGTATCGGAGCGCCGCGCGGCTCGCCCTGGCGGTCAGTCTCGGCCGGCCCGCCGAGCGCCTGCCCGAACCGGCGCGGCATCCGACGCTTCGATCTGCCGATGGTGACCGTGGACCCCGTCGCCGCTTCCGCTCCCGCCCGCGTCGCCCGCGCCCTCGACTGCGCGCTCGGCCGCACCGCCCTGCTCGCCGGGGCATTGGCGTGATGGCGGACCGCCGCGTCCTGGTGGTCAGCGGCCTGTCGGGGGCCGGAAAATCCTCGGTCCTGCGGGCGCTCGAGGATATCGGCTACGAGGCGGTGGACAATCCGCCGCTGCCACTGGTGGACGAGCTGGTGGCGCGCGGCGGAAGCCTGCTCGCGATCGGGATCGACGCCAGGACCAGCGGCTTCGATGCCGGCGCGGTGCTGGCCATGCTCGGCCGCCTGCACGCCGATCCGGCGGTCCGGGCCGAACTCGTCTACGCCGCCGCCGACGATGCGGTGCTGCTGCGCCGCTACACCGAGACCCGGCGTCGGCACCCGCTGGCGCCGAACGGGCGGGTCGCGGACGGCATCGCCGCCGAGCGGACGGCCACCGCGGCGCTGCGCGACGCGGCCGACCTCATCCTCGACACCTCCGAGATGCCGCTGCGAGACCTCCGGCGAATGGTGGAGCAGCATTTCGCCGGACGCGGGGCCGACGGACTCGAAAGCCACCTCACGGTTTCCCTTATCTCCTTCGCCTACCCGGCCGGCCTGCCGCGGGAAGCGGATCTGGTGTTCGACGCGCGCTTCCTGCGCAACCCCCATTACGACCCGCTCCTCCGGCCGCTGACCGGGCTCGACCGGCGGGTTGGGGATTACGTACAGGCGGACCCCGATTGCGCAGCTTTCTTTCGTGGGATAACGGGGCTCCTGGGTTTGGTCTTGCCGCGCTTCGTGCACGAGGGAAAGAAATATGCGACGATCGCGATCGGCTGCACCGGCGGGAGACACCGGTCGGTCCATTTGATCGAGCAGCTCGGGGCCTACCTGGTTTCGCCCGAAGGCGGAAATTGGCGTGTTACCGTGACGCATCGTGAATTGGCCCGCCAGGAATTGAGCCGGTCCGCTCCCGTTCTGGAACCGGCCGCTACCGTTCAGGCGCAGGAGGCCTGACCAACCATCATGATCGGTCTCGTTCTGGTCACTCACGGCAAGCTTGCCGTCGAACTCCGCGCCGCCATGGAACACGTGGTCGGCCCACAGCGAAACGTCGCCACCGTCTGCATCGGGGCGGAGGACGAAATCGAGGGATGTAGGCAGACCATCCAGGATGCGATCGCCGGGGTCGATCAGGGCGACGGCGTGGTGCTGCTCACCGACATGTTCGGCGGCACGCCGAGCAACCTCGCGATGTCGATGATGAGCCGCTCCGGCGTCGAGGTGATCGGCGGGGTCAACGTCCCGATGCTGATCAAGCTCGCCAAGGTGCGCTGCACCCGAACCCTCGCCGAATGCGTCGACTGCGCCGAGCAGGCCGGCCGCAAATATATCGGCGCCGCCTCCCACGTGCTGCAGAACTGCTGCCCGAAGCGCACCGGGACTTGCGGCTGACGCTCCCGCACCGCCGCGGCGCCGGCATGAGCGAGGCGCAGGCCCTCACCCGCATCGTCACCATCCCGAACAAGCGCGGCCTGCATGCGCGGGCGGCGGCGAAATTCGTGGCGCTCGCCGAACGTTACGGCGCGGCGGTGGACGTGCTACGGGATGGCCAGGTGGTGTCTGCCCGATCGATCATGGGGCTGATGATGCTGGGAGCGGGACAGGGGTCCGAGCTCGAGCTGCGGGCCGAAGGCTGGGACGCCAAGGAGGCGCTCGACGCGCTGGCCGCCCTGGTCGAGATCCGGCTTCGATGAGCAGGACTGAGCGGGGCAGGAGCGAAGGGAGCAGCACCGGGGGCCGCCGCGCCTCGCAGCCGACGCGGCCGGAGCGCAAGCTCGCCGGCATCCCGGTCTCCTCCGGCATCGCCATCGGCCCGGTCTTCGGCACCATCGAGCCGCGGGCCACGGTGGTCCGCCACAAGATCCACGCCGCCGACATCGAGGCCGAATCGGCGCGGCTCGACGCCGCGATCGCGCAGTCGCGCAAGCAGCTCCTGAAGCTCCGCGCCCGCCTCGCCGTGCTGCCCGACGAGGCGCGCGGCGAGATCGCGCCGCTGCTCGACGCCTATGTCCAGATGCTCGGGCCGTCCCGCCTGGTGCGCGAGAGCCGCCGCCGCATCCGCGAGATGCTGGTCTCCTCGGAAACCGCCGTCTCGGACGAGTGCGGAGGCGATCGCCGCCGCCCTTCGCGCGATCCCCGGTCCCGACGATGCCGGGCGGGAGCGCCAGGCCGAGGAGATTCGCGAGATCGCCCGCCGGCTGGTGCGCAACCTCACCCGCGCCCCGTTCCGCAGCTTCGCCGGCCTGCCCGAAGGCGCGATCCTGTTCGCCGAGGCGCTGCGGCCCGGCCGACGCGGCGCTGCTCGATCCCTCGCGGCTCGCCGGCGTCGCGACCGAGGAGGGCGGCGCCGACGGCCACACCGCGATCATGCTGCGCGCGCTCGGCATCCCCGCGGTGCTCGGCGTCCCCGGCCTCGCCGCGGCGATGCGGCCGGGCGACGTCGCGACGGTGGACGGCGCCGCCGGGCTCGGTCGTGCTGAACCCCTCGCCGGCGACGCTCGCCTCGGCGCGGCGCGCGGTCACCGCCTTCGCCCGCGAGCGCGCCCGGCTGTCGCGGCTCCGCCGCCTGCCCGCGCAGACGCTCGACCACGCCGCGGTCGAGCTGCAGGCCAATCTGGAGCTGCCGGCCGAGCTGCCGCTGATCGCGCAGTCCGGCGCCGCCGGGATCGGCCTGCTGCGGAGCGAGTTCCTGTTCATGAACCGCGAGCGGGTGCCGGACGAGGCGGCGCAGGCCGAGGTCTATCGCAGCGTGGTCGAGGCGATGGCCGGCGATCCGGTCACCATCCGCGTGCTCGACTGGGGCGGCGAGAAGGAGATCGAGGCGCTGGAATCCGGAGGGCATCGTGCCGGAGATGGCGGACGCCAATCCGGCGCTGACGCTGCGCGGCATCCGGCTGCTGCTGCGCCAGCCGGAGCTGTTCGAGACCCAGCTCGCCGCCATCCTGCGCGCCGCGACCGCCGGGCCGGTGCGCGTGCTGCTGCCGATGGTCACCACGGTGAGGGAGGTGCGGAGCGCGCGCGAGACCTATGAGCGGGTGATCCGCCGGCTGCGCCGCCGCGGCGACCGCATTCCCGACACGCCGCCGCCGCTCGGCATCATGATCGAGACCCCCGGCGCCGCGCTCTCCGCCGACGCGCTCGCGCTGGAGGCCGATTTCTTCGCCATCGGCACCAACGATCTCGCGATGTATGCGCTGGCGGTCGATCGCGCCGAGAGCGAGGTCGCGCATCTCTACGATCCGCTGCATCCGGCGGTGCTGCGGCTGGTGCAGTTCGCGACCGAGGCGGCGCTGCGCATGCGGCGGCCGGTCTCGGTGTGCGGCGAGATGGCGAGCAATCCGAAGTTGACGCCGCTGCTGCTCGGCCTCGGCCTGCGCAGCTTCAGCATGAACGCCTCCGCGGTGCCGCGGGTGAAGCAGGCGGTGCGCAGCGTGACGATCGACGCCTGCGCCCGCTTCGCCCGCCGCGTGATGGAGCAGTCGGACCCCGACCAGATCCACGCGCTGGTGGAGGGGTTCACGTCACAGTAGCGCAACCGCGATGCCCGCATGCAGACGCGGGCATCGCGGTGATCGTGCGATCAACCCGGCATGCGGTCGAGGAACCCGGTCACGCTGCGCAGCTTTCCGTCGGCGGCGAGGGTGGCGAAATCGGTGCCTTCGGCGACGGCGTCGCCCAGATCGAGCGCCCAGGAGAAGCGCAGCCGGTCATTATGCGCGTCCGGCGTGCCGCGCAGGCGGAAGCGGCCGTCGGGAAAACGCTGCTGCACGCCCGCGATCAGGGCGTCGATCGCCTCCCGCCCGCTGCCCTGCATCAGCGGATCGAATACTGCGCGTCGTCGGTCCAGGCGTCCGCGAGCAGCGCGCGGCGACGCGGCGCGTCGCGCTCGTTCCAGGTGGCGATGTAGCGATCGGCGATCGCGGCGGCATCGGTCATGACATGTCTCCTCGTTGCGGACCGGATCACTCCGGCACGCAATGCATGACATCGCGAGACGCCGAGCGTCGATTACGCGCGGGGTAATGAATGACCCGGCAATCGCTGATTCCGGCCACGCACGATCAGCATATCTGGACGATCGAGCCGGACGAGTATGTGTTGGTTCATCACCCCGTAAAGAATCCACCGCGCCCAAGCACGGCGTTGATCGGATTGGTATCGGGTCCGCGCGTGATCGGGGGCCTGAGCGAGCGCGGAGCCGGCCAGGCCGACCGCGGCCACTGCCGCCGCGAGCATCGTCCCCATCTGGCGGTTCCTCCCGGGGCGATGCCCGAGGCGTCGTCCGCCGCATTGGTTCCGGCTGCGACGAGTGAGTCGCGGGCGGCTCAGAGTCCGTCTGGAAATGCGCCCCTGAGCGCATTTCCAGACGGACTCTCAGGGGCTCGTGAACCGCACCACCTGGCCGTGCCGCGTCTCCTCCGGCAGGCAGAGCGCGACCAGCGCCGGGGCGACATCGGCGGGCTTGGCGAGCGGCGCCGGGTCCTCCGCCGGCATCGCCTTGGCGCGCATGCGCGTCGCGACGATGCCGGGATCGAACAGGTTGACGCGCAGCTTCGTCTGCTCGGTCTCGTCGGCCCAGGTGAGCACGAGATGCTCCATCGCCGCCTTGGTCGCGCCATAGGCGCCCCAGTAGGCGCGCGGCCGCCGCACCACGCCCGCTGGTCACGAACACCGCGCGGCCCGCTTCCGCCGCCAGCAGCACCGGCCCGCAGCTCCGGATCAATCGCCAGGTCGCGGCGAGGTTGACGCCGACCACCTCCGCCCAGTCGCGCGGCTGGATGTGCGCGACGGGCGTCAGCGCGCCGAGCGCGCCCGCATTGTGCACCATGATGTCGAGCCGGCCGAAGCGCTCGACCAGGCTCGGCCCGAGCCGGTCGAGCTCGTCGCCGTCCTTGAGGTCGAGCGGCAGCAGCGTGGCGGCACCGCCGAGCGCACGAATCGCGTCGTCGGTCTCCTCGAGGCCGCCCTGCGTGCGGGCGGTGACCACCACGTGCGCGCCAAGCCGTGCGAGCGCGATCGCGACCGCGG
Organism: uncultured Alphaproteobacteria bacterium; assembly: GCA_963822815.1. Lineage (GTDB taxonomy): Bacteria > Pseudomonadota > Alphaproteobacteria > Acetobacterales > Acetobacteraceae > CAWGJC01. The sequence goes on along the minus strand of CAWGJC010000013.1, from coordinate 45,362 downwards.
CGCCGATGCCGCGGCTCGCACCGGTGACCAGGGCGACCTGGCCGTCCAGAACTCCCATCGCGCTACTGGTGGCTTTCGAGCAGCGAGAGCTGGCGGTCGGTGTTGTCGTGCATGTCGGGCAGCACGATCGGATAGTCGCCGGTGAAGCAGGCGTCGCAGAAATACGGGCTTGCCGTCCTCGCGGCCGGGCTTGCCGAGCGCGCGATAGAGCCCGTCGAGCGAGATGAAGGCGAGCGTGTCGGCGCCGATCAGCTGCGCCATCTCGTCCACCGAATGCCGCGCCGCCAGCAGCTTGCCGCGCTCCGGCGTGTCGATGCCGTAGAAGCAGGAATGCGTGGTCGGCGGCGAGGAGATGCGCATGTGCACCTCCGCCGCACCGGCCGCGCGCACCATCTCGACGATCTTCCGGCTGGTCGTGCCGCGCACGATCGAGTCGTCCACCAGCACCACGCGCTTGCCGGTCAGCATGGCGCGGTTGGCGGAGTGCTTGAGCTTGACGCCAAGATTGCGGATCTGGTCGGTCGGCTCGATGAAGGTGCGGCCGACATAGTGGTTGCGGATGATGCCGAGCTCGAACGGCACGCCGCTCTCCGTCGCATAGCCCATCGCTGCCGGCACCCCCGAATCCGGGACCGGCACGATCACGTCGGCGGCAACATGGCTCTCGCGCGCGAGCTCGGCGCCGATCCGCTTGCGCGCGGCATAGACGGGCGTACCTTCCATCACGCTGTCCGGCCGTGCGAAGTAGATGTATTCGAACACGCAGAACCGGCTCTTGGTGGCGCCGAACGGCTTGATGCTGCGCACGCCCTGGTCGTTGATGATGACCACCTCGCCGGGCTCGATGTCGCGCACGAACTCGGCCCCCATGATGTCGAAAGCGCAGGTCTCGCTCGCCAGCACCCAGCCGCCGCTCCCCTGCCCTGGGCCGCTCTGCCCGGGAATGCGGCCGAGGATCAGCGGCCGCACGCCGAGCGGATCGCGCACGCCGAGCAGCGCCTCGTTGGAGAGCGCGATCAGCGAATAGGCGCCGACCACCTGCTTCAGTGCGTCGATCAGCCGGTCCACCACCGTCGAGTAGAGGCTGATCGCGATCAGGTGGACGAACACCTCGCTGTCGGTGGTCGACTGGAACAGGCAGCCGCGGCGCACCAGCGCGCGGCGCAGGATGTGCGCGTTGGTGAGGTTGCCGTTATGCGCGACGGCGAAGCCGCCGAACTCGAAATCGGCGTAGAGCGGCTGCACGTTGCGCAGCACCGTCTCGCCGGTCGTCGCATAGCGGTTGTGGCCGACCGCGGAATGCCCGGGCAGCGAGGCGATCACCCGCGCATCGCCGAAATTGTCGCCCACCAGGCCCAGGCCCTTGTGCGCGTGGAAGCGCTGCCCGTCGAAGCTGACGATGCCGGTCGCCTCCTGGCCGCGATGCTGCAGCGCGTGCAGGCCGAGCGCCGTCACCGCGGCGGCGTCGGTGACGCCCCACAGGCCGATGACGCCGCACTCCTCGTGCAGCTTGTCGTCGTCGTGCGGCGCGTCGTCCGCATTATCGGACGCGTGCCCAGGCCCATGATCCTGCATGCGAGACCTCACATCAGCGTCCAATCGCGTGTCCACCCGTCGCGTGTCCATCCATCGCGTGCCCCTGGGGCGTTGCGTGCAGGAGCGCCTGCTCGCTCGGCCCATGCGCGCCCGGTGGCGGCGCGACCTGCGGGCGGTAGGCGGGCGGTACCTTGTCCGCGACCCAGGTGGCGCCCCGGTAGATGATCGGCAGGGCCCTTGCCTCCGCGACGACAGGCGGCCAGCGCTCCACCGGCACCGCCCATCCAGCCGCGATATAGGCGGCGATCAGCAGCACGGCACCCCTCGCCACGCCGAAAACCGCGCCGAGCGCGTGATCGAGGCTGGCGAGCGTCGAGCCGCGCACCAGCCGCGCGAGCAGGTTGGCGAGCAGGGACAGGATGATCAGCGCGACGATGAAGATGGCGCCGAAGGCGACCGGGACGGCGAAATTCGGGTCGTCGATCCGGCTCTCGACCAGCGGCAGCAGGGAGCCGAAGCCGGCGAAGGCGATCGCCGCCGCGCCCACCCAGGCGCCGAGCCCCAGCACCTCGCGCACGAAGCCGCGCGCCATCCCGAGCAGCGCCGAGACCACCACCACCGCGAGCACCGCCCAATCGACCCAGTTCATGCCGAGATCCCGCCGCGCCCGGCGTATATCCAGGGTGGCCGCGTCCGGGGCAAGCGATTAGCCTCCGATCGCCCTGACTGGAATCAGTCAGGGCGTGAATTGGCAGGCCTGCGCGACCCTAATCGCGCTGACCACAGTCAGGGCGATTGGGTCAGAGCAATATCGGCCTGACTGCGCAGCGATTCCAGGCCGATGAAATTGCTCGCGAAATATGTCTAGACCGGTTACAGCCAAGCTGGAACCGGTCTAGCCCGCCGCCGGCCGAGCGCATGGGCCGCCAGACCGAGCACCCCGAGCGCCGCCCCGAGCAGCGAGACCCCGCTCCACCCCGCCTCGCGCCAGGCGACGCTCCCGGCGGCGGAGCCGATCGCGCCGCCGAGGAAGAGGGCGGTGACATAGACGGTGTTGATCCGGCTCCTGGCCTCCTCGCCGAGGGAGAAAATCACCGACTGGTTGGCGATCTGCGTCATCTGCACGCCGAGATCGAGCAGCACCACGCCGAGCACGAGGCCGGCGAGCGAGCGCCACACGCCGAACACCAGGAATGCCAGGATCACGGCCAGGATCCCGGCGCCGATCACCGCGCCCGGCCCGCGCCGGTCGGCGATCCGCCCGGCGAACGGCGCGCCGGTCACCCCGGCCAGGCCAAGGATGCCGAACAGCCCGGCGACGGTGCTGCCGAGATGGTAGGGCGGCCCCTCCAGCATCAGCGCGAGCGTCGACCAGAAGGCGCTGAAGGCGCCGAACAGGCTCGCCTGGATCAGCGACGCCCGGCGCAACGCCCGCTCCCGCCGCAGCAGCCCGCCGAGCGATCGCAGCAGCGCCGGATAGGAGAGCCGCGTGGTCGGCCGGCTCGGCGGCAGCCGCGCCGCGAGCACCACGCCGATCAGCACCGCGATCCCGGCGCTGGCCCAGAACATCGCCCGCCAGCCGAATTCCTGGCCGACCGCGCCCGCCACGGTCCGGCCGAGCAGGATGCCCGGCGAGCAGCCCGCTCATCACCGTCCCGACCGTTCGCCCGCGCCGCTCCGGCGCGGAGAGGTCGGCGGCGAACGGCACGATCTGCTGGGCGAGGGTGGCGGAGACGCCGATCGCCCAGGAGGCGAGCATCAGCGCCCCGAGCGTCGGCGCCAGGCCGGCGGCGACGATCGACAGCAGAAGCGCGCCGCATTGCACCAGCACGAGGCGGCGGCGGTCCATGCGATCGCCGAGCGGGACCAGCAGCAGGATGCCGGCGGCATAGCCGAGCTGGGTCGCCATCGCCACCAGGCCGACATTCCCGCCCAGGAAACCGCCATGCGGGAAGGAGGCGGCGATCAGCCCCAGCAGCGGCTGGTTGTAGTAGAGATTGGCGACGGCGGCGCCGGTGGCGGTCGACATCACCAGCAGCAGGCCGCGGGTCAGCACGTCACGCCGGGCGCGCCACGCTGAGATCGTCGGTCGCGAGACACGTGAGATCGGTGCGATTCATCGCCGACACGTGCATCGTCTCTCCCGCGCGCGCGCGAGCGGATGCGTCACGCCGATTTCCCGGTGAAGCCGCCCACCAGATCGGCGAGGTGGCCGATTTCCGCAAGGGCGAGCTCGGTCGGGGCCGGCTTGCGGTTGCCGCGCGCGACCCGGCGCGGCAGCACGGCGCGGGCGAAGCCGAGCTTCGCCGCCTCCTTGAGGCGCGCCTCCGCCTGCGCCACCTGGCGCACCTCGCCGGAGAGCCCGACCTCGCCGAAATAGACCGTCTCGGGATGGGTCGGCATCGCGGTTGCCGCCGAGGCGAGCGCGGCGGCGACCGCGAGATCGGCGGCCGGCTCGGCCACGCGCAGCCCGCCGGCGATGTTGAGATAGACGTCGCTCCCCGAGAGCCGGAGCCCGGCGCGCGTCTCCAGCACCGCGAGCAGCATGGCGAGCCGGCCGGAATCCCACCCCACCACCGAGCGCCGCGGCGCGCCGCCGGCATTCGGCGCCAGCAGCGCCTGCACCTCGAGCAGCACCGGCCGGGTGCCTTCGAGCCCCGCGAACACCGCCGAGCCGGCGATGTTGCCGCGCCGCTCGGCGAGAAACAGCGCCGAGGGATTGGCGACCTCGGCCAGGCCGCGATCCGTCATCTCGAACACGCCGATCTCGTCGGTAGCGCCATAGCGGTTCTTCACCGCCCGCAGGATGCGGAACTGATGCCCGCGATCGCCCTCGAAATAGAGCACCGCATCGACCATGTGCTCGAGCACCCGCGGCCCGGCGATCGCCCCCTCCTTGGTGACGTGCCCGACCAGCACCAGCGCGAAGCCGCGCGACTTGGCGAGCCGGATCAGCTCGAAGGCGCGAGGCGCGCACCTGCGCGACGGTGCCGGGCGCCGAATTCGATGCCGTCGAGCCACATGGTCTGGATGCTGTCGATCACCACCAGCGCGGCGTCGTCGGCCTGCCTCGAGGCTCGCCGCGATCTCGCGCAGGTTGATCGCGGCGGCGAGCTCCAGCGGCGCGGCGGAAAGCCCGAGCCGGCGGGCGCGCAGCCGCACCTGCTCGATCGCCTCCTCGCCGGAGACGTAGAGCACGCGCTTGCCGGACGCCGCGAGCGAGGCAGCGGCCTGCAGCAGCAGGGTCGACTTGCCGATGCCGGGATCGCCGCCGACCAGCACCGCCGAGGCGGGCGACGAAGCCGCCGCCGAGCACGCGGTCGAGCTCGGCGATGCCGGTGCACGCCCGCGGCGGCGGATCGGTGCTCCCCGCGAGATCGACGAACTCGATCGCGCTTGGCCGGCCGGCGCCCTGCCGCCGGGACCCGGCCGCGCCTCCACCGCCTCCTCGACGATCGTGTTCCATTCGCCGCAGGATTCGCACCGCCCGACCCAGCGCGGCGCTGACGGCGCCGCAATTCTGGCAGACGTAGCGATGCCCCGGCCGGTGCGCGAGCCGTGCCATCGCGCCTGCTCTACGGGGAGCGACCGCGAGTCGCAACCGGCACGCGATTGCCTTCGCTCGCGGGCAGGGCGATCATAACGCCGAGCGCACGAAGATGTCGGAACCCAGCCCCCCTCAATCCCAACGAGCTCGCCGGCCTGCGCGTTCTCGTGGTGGACGACGCCGCCGAGAATCGCGACCTGCTGGTGCGCCGCCTGAAGCGGCTCGGCATCGCCGAATGCGAGCAGGCGCCGGAAGGCCGCGCCGCGCTCGAGGCCATGAAACGGGCGCATTTCGACCTTCTGCTGCTCGACATCATGATGCCGGGGATGAACGGGTACGAAGTGCTGGAGGCGCTTCGCCGCGACGAGCGAGGGCGCGACATTCCGGTGATCGTGATCTCGGCACTGAACGAGATCGACAGCGTCGCCCGCGCCATCGAGCTCGGCGCCGAGGATTTCCTGTTCCGCCCGATCAACCCGATCCTGCTCCGCGCGCGCGTGCTCGCGGCGCTCGAGAAGAAGCGGATGCGCGACCACACGCGCGAGCAGCTCGCGCAGAAGCAGGCGGAGCTCGCCGAGGCGCATACGCTGCAGCTCGCGCTGATGCCGCGCGACTACGCCGAGGACGGCATCAGCATCGAGACCGTGCTGCGCCCGGCCTACGAGCTCGGCGGCGACATGGTCGATCATTTCGCGGTCGGTGCCGACCTGCGCGCGATCCTGCTCGGCGACGTGTCCGACAAGGGCGCCGGCGCCGCGCTGGTCATGGCGCGCACGCAGGCGCTGTTCCGCGGCCTCGCCTCCCGCCCGGACGCGGAGGCGCTGTTCCGCGATCCCGCCCGCGCCGGCAGCCTGGTCAACGAGGCGCTCGCGCATCGCAACACGCAATGCATGTTCGCGACCATGTTCCTCGCCACGCTCGAGCTCGAGACGCGGCGGCTCACCTGGCTGCGCGCGGGCCATGTGCCGCCTTTCCTCGCGAGCGCCGATGGCAGCCTGCGCCGGCTCGACCGGCAGAGCGGACTGCCGCTCGGAATGGTGCAGGGCGCCGCCTACACCGCCTATGAGACGGTGCTGCAGCCGGGCGATTCGCTGCTGGTGGTGAGCGATGGCGTCACCGAGGCGGCGCCGCCCGCCGGCCGCATGTTCGGCGATGCGGGCGTCGCCGAATTCCTTGCCGATGCCGGGCTCCCCGCCGCTCACCGAACTGCTCGCCCGCCTGCGCCGCCACGAGGCGGGCGCGCCGGCGGCGGACGATGTCGCGGCGCTGCTGCTGCGACTCGCGCCGACGTGACCGGGTTTCACCAGAGCCTGCTGCCGGATCCCGACGGCGTCTCGGCGCTCGCCGAGGCGATGGAGAAGTTCCTCCGCGCGGAGGCGGTCGATTCGCGCACGCGCCATCACGTGCTGCTCGGCATCGAGGAGCTGCTCGCCAATCTGCACGATCATGCCGGCGCGGCCGAGCACCCCGCCGAGGTCCGGCTCACCGTCGAGCCCGCGCGCGTCACCGCGGAGATCGCCGATACCGGCAACCCGTTCGATCCGCGCGCCGCCCCGGCGCCGGATCTCGCCGTCGATCTCGATGCCCGCGAGGCCGGCGGCCTCGGCCTCCATCTGCTGCGCACGCTGGCGGAAGGCCTCGACTACGAACGCCGCGAGGGCGCCAATCTCACGCGCTTCTGGATCCGGCGGAAGTAGCGCGCGCAGAGCCTGTTCGGAAGTGCGCGAGGAGCGCATTTCCGAGCAGGCGCTCAGGCCGGATCGTGGCAGACGGCGGCGATCTTGTTGCCGTCCAGGTCGCGCGCATAGGCGGCGTAGTAGTTCGGGTGATAATGCGGCCGCAAACCCGGCTTGCCCTCGTCGGTGCCGCCCACCGCCATCGCGCGCCGCCAGAACCGATCCACCGCGTCCCGCGAAGGCGCGAGGAAGCTCACCGACACGCCGTTGCCCGGGCTGCGCGGGCCTGCCGTCAAACGGCAGCGTGACAAAAAAATGCGGCGCGCCTACCCCACCCCAGCCGCTGAATTTCTCGCCCTGCTTCGCCCGCGGCAGGCCGACCTCGCCGAGCACCGCGTCATAGAACCGCCGCGCCCGCGCGATGTCGCTCACGCCCACGGTGACATGGCTGAAGGTCACAGTTGGAACAGGCGCCCCGCGCCGGGCACGACGTCGCGCACGCCGGCGAGGCGCAGCGCGTGCCAGGCCATCGCGTGGTCCGACGAGGTGACCGGAATGCCGATCCGCGCCTCGATCTCCTCGACGAAGGCGGCGAGGCGCAGGCTCGTGCAGGAGATGAACACCGCATCCAGCCGGCGTTGCCGCCGCGAGCGCCTGCGCGCCGGCGGCGATCGAAGCGGCATCGATGCGCGCAACCTCGCTGTCATCCGCCTTGTCGTAGGTGGCGAAGGCGGCGATCTCCCAGCGCCGCCCGAGATAGGCGCGCACCCCGCGATTGACCTCGGCGGAATAGGGCGTGAGCACGCCGACGCGGCGCGCGCCGAACGCCTCCATCGCGGCGAAGGCGGCGGTGACCGGCGTCGTGCAGGCGACACCCGGGCGCGCGCTCCGGATCTGGCGGAACACCTCCTCCTCGCCGAGCTCCATGCTCGCCGAGGTGCAGCCGAACGCCACCACGTCGAGCTGCGAGCCCGGCAGGATCAGCGCCGTCGCCGGCGCGATGCGCTCTCGGAGTCGCGCAAGTGTCTGCGGCGTGATGACGACCTCGTTGAACAGCCGCGCCTCGTAGGTGGCGACGCCATCGATCCGCAGCAGCTGGCGGAACTCGTGCTCCATCGTCTGGTCGGTCGCGAGCACCAGCAGCCCGATTGCGGCGCGATGGGCGATGCCGGTATCCATCGTGCAGGGAAGCGTGCCGAGATCGACGAGATCGGCGGCAACCACATCCATATCTGCCTCCTACCTGAGCGTGATGACCGCAGGCGGAATCGCCGGAGGTCTGCATCACGCTCGCAAACAACGGCGTGAGAGCGGAACGGCTTCATCGTTGCTGAAGCCAGTTCCGCTCTACGCCAGTCCTGCGACCGGGATTTCGGTCGGCCGGCCCGCGATCACGTCGGCGATCAGCCGCGCCGAGCCGTGCGACATCGTCCAGCCGATATGGCCGTGGCCGGTATTGTAGTAGAGGTTGCGGTGCCGCTTGCGGCCGATGATCGGCAGATTGTCCGGCGTCATCGGCCGGAGCCCCGCCCACATCTCCGCCCGGTCGTAATCCGCGCCGTCCGGATAAAGCTCCTCGGTCACCGATTTCATGAAGGCGAAGTCGGCGGGCTTGTGGCTCCGATCGTAGCCGGCGAATTCCGCCGTCGCGGTCACCCGCACGCGATCGCCGAAGCTCGTGATCGCAACGAGGTTCTTCTCGTCGATCGCGGCAAGACCAGGCGGCGCCCGATGGTTGCCGACCGGGATCGTCAGCGAATAGCCCTTGATCGGATAGATCGGCAGATCGTCGCCGATGCGTCGCGCCAGCATCGGGCTCGCGCAGCCGAGCGCCATCACGTAACAATCGGCGGTGATCGCGCCCGCGCTCGGTGGTCACGGCGGTGATCGCGTCGCCCTCGGCCTCGATCCCGCTGATCGTCTCGCCGGTGCGGAACTCGGCACCGCGCGCGCGGCAGATCGCGGCGAGGCCGGTCGTGAACTTGTTGCAGTCGCCGGTCTCGTCGGTCGGGCAGTAGATCGCGCCGGCGATCCTCTCCGCCGCCGGCCCGAGCGCCGGCTCGACCGCAACCACCCCCGCGCGGTCCAGCACCTCGATCTTCTGCCCGTCATCGGCCAGGATCTTCATGTGCGCGATGCCCGCCTGCAGTGCGGCCGGATCGCGATGCATGTAGAGGATGCCGCGCGTGTTGCGGTCGTACTCGATTGTCTCCGCCGCCACCGTGGCCTGCAGCACGCGCTGCGAATAGACCGCGATCTGGTGCTTGCGCAGCGTGTTCGCGTACGCCTTGGCGGCGGTGCATTCGGCGAGGAAGCGCAGCGACCAGGTCCAGAGCCGCGGGTCGGTGGACGGCCGGAAGCGCAGCGCCTGGTTCTTCAGCACCAGCGATTTGAGCAGGATCCAGGGCGCGCTCGGCGAGGACCAGACGAAGGAATGGCCCGGCGCGATCATGCCGGCATTGCCGAAGCTCGTGTCCTGCGCCACGTCCTGGTTGCGTTCGACCAGCACGACCTCGTGCCCGTCGCACAGCAGCTGATAGGCCGTGGTGACGCCGACCACACCGCCGCCCATGACCAGAACGCGCATGTCCGCGACCCTCCGCGCCAATTCAAGGCGCGCGGCAGGCCGCGGTCAAGCGGTTTGGCCGGCGGTCAGCCGTCAGGTGCCGCCATGGAACGTGATCATGGTGCCGCCATTCCCATCGCCGCCGAAGGCGAAGTTCGCCGTGGAATAGCTGCCCGTGAAGTTGAGCGAGGCGACGGTGCTGCTCCCGTTGCTCACCGTCAGCACGTTGTTGGCGAACCCGTAGCCGGTCTCCTTCGTTGCCAGCAGGTCGATCGCGTCCGACCCGCCGAAACCCTTGATCGCGGCGGCGAATTGCTGCGGCGAGGCGAGGCTGAGCGTTCCCGCGGCGCCGAGGAATTGCAGCATCGAGCCGCTCGCCGCGCCGGCGTTGAAGGTGGCGCTCGCAGTGTTCGCGAGCTCGACAATCCCCGCCCCGGCCGGCTGCGCGTTGAAGATCACGTTCCCGTTGTCGAGGATCGTGCCCGAATTCGTCACGCTGCCGGCGAAGGTGAGCGGCGCGCTGCCGGTCTGCACCGTGCCCGCTGTTGATGAACGCGACCGACACCTTCGCCGCCGCGCTGCCGGTGGTCTCGAACAGGCCGGCATTGCTGAAGCTCGACACCGAGTTGCCGGCAAGGGTCGCGGGGCCGCTGGCGGACGAGAGATCGTAGGTGGCGCTCGCCATGTTGGTGAGGGTCTCGGCCGTCCCGCTGCCGTTGCCAACCGTTGCGGTGCCGGTCTGCACCACCATCGAGGTCGCGAGCTTGGCTCCCGGCGCGAACACGAAGCCGTTCGCAAGCCCGAGCGTGCCGAGCCCGTTCATCGTGCCGGTGAAGCTGCCGCCGCCGGCGAGGTTGAGCGTCGTGTTGAGGGTCGAGGTGATCGTGCCGCCGCCGGAGACGGCGCCGCTCACGGTGAGCGTGCCGCTGGTCGAGCAGAGCGTGCCGGCATGGATGACGGCGCCGTTGATGGTGCCGCTGCCCGAGAGCTTCACGCCGGCATCCACCATCACCGCCGCGACCGCGAGCCGGTTGCTCGCACTCATCGTGTACGGCGTGCTGCCGTCGAGCTGCAGCGTGCCGCCGCCGGTGATCGAAAGCGGAAGCGCGCCGCCCGCGGTGAGGTCGAGCACCGAGGAGGCGCCGATCACCAGCGAGCCGCCGGTGAGCGAACCGCCAAGCACGAGCGTGCCGCCGCTCGCGATGATGGTGCCGCCATTGGTGATCGGCGCCTGCACGGTGCCGTTGCCGGTGAGCGTCGCGCCCGCGCGCGATGGTGAGCGCGGCGGCGGAGAAAGTTGCCGCCCCCGAGCTGCAGCACGCCGCTGTCGGTGAAGCTGCCGCCATTGCCGGTGACGGCGAAGCTCCGCCCCTGCAGCAGCTCGAGCGTGCCGCCGGTGCCGACGCTGGCAAGCGAGGAGTCGACCGTCATGTCCTGCCAGGTCGTGCTGCTGAAGCTCTCCATCGTCGAGCCGGCGCCGCTCAGGATGAGCGTCGCATTGTCGGCGGTGATCGTGCTGTCCTCGGGCAACATCAGCGTCGAGCCGGCATCGACCTCGAAACTGCCGCCGGTCAGCGTGCCGCCAGAGAGCTGCGCCAGGCTGTCGGCGATGTTCATCATGCCGCCGCCTGTCACCGTGATGCTGCCCGCGTTGGAGAAGGCGCAGGTGCCGACCGCCAGCATCGACTCGCCGTTGCCGACGGTGATCGCGCCGTTGTTCGTGAACGCGTTGGCGAACACGTCGAGATAGCCGCCGCCGGCGCGCCGCCGCGGTGATCGTGCCGTTGTTGACGATTGCATCGCCGGCGCCAGACCCGCCGGTCAGGAACGCACCATAGCCGGTCTGCACGAGGCTCGTGTTGGCGGCCAGCGTGAGCTGCGCGCCGGCGCCGAGGTCCTGCGAGGCGAGCGTGTCGCAGAGCCCGTTGCCGATGTCGATCGTCATGCCGGCGAGCGTCGTCGTGCCGTCGACGTTGAGCGTGCTGGCGATGCCGGTCAGCAGCACCGTCCCCACGCCGCTGCCGCTGGTGCCGGTCAGCGTGATGCCGTCGGCGACCGTCACGCTCGCGTCGTTGCCGCTGAGGTCGAGCACGCCGCGATAGGAGACGCCGTCGAGCGTCGCGTTGTTGAAGGCGAAGCCGCTGCCGCCGTCCCACACCACGCCGCCCTGGATGGTGCCGCCGAGCGCGATGGTGCCGTAGGAGGTGCCGTTGCCGACGCCGAGCAGGGCTGCCGGCATTGTTGAGCAGACCGTTGATGGCGAGGCTGCCGCCGCCGGTCAGCACCACCGAGCCGAGCGTCGAATTGGTGACGGTGCCGTCGAGCGCGATCGTGCCGGCGACGTTGATCACTCCGCTGCCGCTGAAATTGCCGTCGATCTCGAGCGCGCTGCCGGCAGCGACGGTCACGGTGCCGGTGTTGGTGAACGCGGCCGAGGCGATGTCCATGTTGCCGCCATTCGCGAGCGTGACGACGCCCGCGTTGGCGAAGCTGTTGCCGTTGATCGTGACCATGCCGCCGAGATTGGCGACGCCCGCGGTGATGGTGCCGTTGTTGACGATCCCGTCGCCGCTCGGCGCCGCCGCTGCCGAAATCGGCGTAGTAGCCGGTCTGCACGACGCTGGTGTTGGCGCGAGCGTCAGCATGCCGCCCTGGCCGAGATCGGCGGCGTTCAGATAGGTGTTGCTCCAGCTTCCGACATCGATGGTGACGCCGGAGAGCGTCGTCGTGCCGGCGATCGAGAGCTGGCTGCCGGCGCCGGTCAGCATGATGGTGCCCGCGCCGCCGGAAAGGCTGTTCACCGTGATGCCGTTGATGACGGTGAGGTTGGATCCCGGCGTGCTGAGATCGAGCTTGCCCTGATACTTGACGCCCTTCAGCGTCGCGGTGCCGAGCGCGAACCCGCCGCCCGCATCGTGCACGGTGCCGCCGCAGATCGTGCCGCCCTGCATGAGCAGCGTGCCGAGCGCGGTCCCGCTGCCGATGCTGAGCGTGCCGTTGCTGTTGCTCAACGTCGCGCCGAGTTCGACGGTGCCGCCGGTCAGCGCGATCGCATTGAGCGAGGCGGAGGAGAGCGAGCCATAGAGGCCGAGCGTGCCGGCGACGCTGATCGAGCCGGTATTGGCGAGACTGCCGGCGATCTCGAGCGTGCTGCCGGACGCGACCGTCACCACGCCGGCATTGGTGAAATTCGCCGACTGCACGGAGAACAGCCCGCCATTCGCGACGGCGATTGTGCCCTGGTTGGTGAAGCTGTTGCCGCCGACATAGAGGAACCCGCCCGCTCCGTGCACGCCGGCATGATCGTGCCGAGATTGACGATCCCGTCCGCCGCCTGGTCGCCGTCCTGCAGCGTCGCCTCGTAGCCGGTCTGCACCAGGCTGGCGTCGGCGCCAAGCGTCAGCACGCCGCCCTTGCCGGCATCCACCGCGTTCAGCATGGAGTAGCCGAGCGCATTGCCGACATCGATGGTCATGCCGGCCAGCGTCGTGTTGCCGACTCACGTTGAGCGTGCTGTTCTGCCCGGTCAGCATGATCTTGCCGGGGCCGGTGCCGGCACCGCCGGTGGCGCTGAATCCGCCCGGCGACCGTCAGGTTGGCGCCGGTCGCGCTGAGATCGAGCACGCCCTGATAGGTAACGCCCGACAGCGTGCCGCCGACGAAATTGAAGCCGCTGCCGGCGTCGTGCACGGTGCCGCCGGCGATCGTCCCGGAGAGCGTCACCACCCCGAGCGAGGAGCTGCCGCCGACATAGAGCGTGCCGGCATTGGCGACGGTCGCGGTGACGTTGACCGTGCCGCCCGCTTCCTTGATGCCGTTCAGCGACGCGCCGCTGACCGCGCCGAACAGGTCGAGCACGCCGGCGACGGTGACCGCTGCCGGTGTTGGCGAAGCTGCCATCCAGCTCGAGCGTGGCGCCGGAATTGACGGTCACCGGCCCCGGCGTTGCTGAACGCCGCATCGCTCACGTCCATCCAGGCGGCGTTGCCGACGGTGATCGCGCCCTGGTTCGCGAAGCTCGCGCCGGCGACGATGAAGCTGTCGTAGCTGCCGCCGTCTCCGGCGACGGATCGTGCCGAGATTGACGACGCCGTCGCCGCTGCCGCCGGAATCGCCGAGCCAGGCGTAGGTGCCGGTCTGCACGAGGCTGGTCGTGCTCGCGAGCGTGAGGACCCCGCCGCTGCCATTGTCCGCGCTGGTGAGCGAGTTGAAGTCGGTGACCTTCGGCGCGCTGTCGCCGATGTCGATCGTCGCGTTGCTGAGCGTGCCGGTGCCGATCACGGTGAGCGCGCTGGCGCTGCCGGTCAGCAGCACGGTTCCCGGGTTCTGGCCGTTCACGCTCGCGAACGCCATGCTGCCGATGACGTTCAGTGCGGCGTTGTTGCCGCTGAGGTCGAGCGTGCCCTGATAGGCGACGTTCTGCAGCGTGCCGCCGCCGGGGATGAAGACGCCGCCGCTGTCGACGATGGTGCCGCCCTGCAGCAGCGCGCCCGAGGTCATCGCGAAGACGCCGGTGCACGAGGCCGAGCGTGCCGCCGAGGGTGAGCGTGCTCGAATTGGTGACCTTGGCGCTGCTCGAGGTGATCCGCAGCGAGTGCGCCGCGGCGGGCGCGTTGACGAGGACGGTGTAGCTGCCCGCCGCACCGATCGTCACGTCGTCATTCGCGCCCGGAACCGTCCCCGGTGCTCCACTGGCGCGGCGCGCTCCAGTTGCCGCCGCCGCCGTTCCAGCTCACTGCCGTCATATGCTCGCTCTCCCTCCGACGGAAGCCCGCGACAGATGGCGGCCATTTGCGGCTCGGATATCTGTCGCGGCGCCGGCCGGATCGGTGCGGCGGCGCGCGTGACCCATGCGCCGGCGAGCCGCGGCCGGACATGAGCTACGTCAAAAATACGGGATTCCCCGAGGTAGTGCGGCGCCAGCAGATCGCGCCGCCGGAGCGCGCCGCTCAGGGATTCGGTGCGTGGATGAACGGGAAATCCGAGGAGCACGCTTTCGAGCGGCTCCGGCTCCGACGCTGACCGGGCCGGTGAACGGACGGTTCACCACCAGGATGACGTCGAGGCCGAGCAGGATGGTGAGCGCGAGCAGCCCGGTCATCAGCACCTGGGCGCGCAGATTGACGGTGCCGAAGAAGAAGGTGAACCCGACCGTCGCCGCGGCGCCGACGAACAGCACCGACCAGATCACGCCGGGCACCACGCCGCCCGCCATCACGAGCCGGGCGCGGCGTGCCTGGGTGAGCTGGTCGAGCTGGTACAGGAGCTCCGATTTGAGCGCCGATTCGTCGGGGCCGTCAGCCGGGCCGTCGAGATCACCGCGTAGAGATGCGTGACCGCCGCCGTCGCCGCCCGGCTGGGATGACCCTCCGCCATTGCCGGCCAGTCCGCGCTCCGTCGCCTCGCGCAGATAGGCGGCGACCGCCTGCTCGAGTTCGGTGGCGACCGCGGCGTCCGGACCGCCGGCGAAGGCGTCGGCGATGCGGTAGAGCGTGAGCGCCGCCCCGGCCTCCTGCGCCACCGCGGTTTCCGCGTCGCGGAACTTCTCCCACACGACGATGACGGCGAAGCCGAGCAGCACGGCATAGACGACGCCGACCACCGCGAACTTGAATCCGGCCACCTCGTTGTTGGTCGTCAGCCGATCGAGCACGACGTAGCGGCGCACCAGCACCGGGCCGAGCATCGCGATCGCGGTCGGCAGCAGGATCACCAGCAGGGCCGAGGCCCAGAGCGGCACCGCGGCCAGCCAGAGGATGACGCCCATCACGAATCCTTCATGCCGCGGGATGTCCGATTCGCCACCATCATGAGCGGGTGCGGCCGCCGCTCCAGGCGGCGCTTGCCGTCCCCATTCTCCTACCATTAGCGCACTATCGGCCTGACCGGAATCGCGCAGCAATCCCAGCTCGATGACATTGCTCGCGCAATATGAGCTGACAGCTCCAGCCTGGGTGGAACCGGTCCAGCGTTCCGGCCCGGGCCGTTGCCGGCTAGGCTCGGCGGCCATGCGGCTTCTCGCCGCGTTCTCCCTGCTGGCGGCCGCCTTCCCCGCGCTGCCGGCCGCGGCGCACCCGGCCCGCATCGTCATCCTGCGCCATGCCGAGAAGAACGACCACGTCGCGCTCTGCCCGACCGGCATCGCCCGCGCCTCGGCGCTGGCGACGCACTATCTGGGCCGCGCCGCCTCGAACCAGGACGTGCTGGCCGGCGCGGCGCCGGCGGCGTTCTACAGCGTCACCCTGCACACGCTCGAGACGCTCGCGCCGTCGGCCGCGAGCTGGGGCATGCCGCAGCTCACCTATGCGATGATGCCGGACCACGATCTCCCGCGCGACGCGGAGGATGTGCTGCTGAACCGGGCGACGCGGAACGCGGCGCACGCGATCATGTCGGACCCCTCGTTCGCCGGCCGCACCGTCGTCATGGCCTGGGAGCACCGTCACATCGCCGACCCGCGCGTCGCGGCGCGCTTCCCCGACCAGGCGGTGACGCTTCGCCAGCTCCTGCATCTCGACCGGCTGCCGGGCACGGCCACGGAATGGCGGAAGGAGAATTTCGACTATTTCTGGATCATCGACTATGCCGATCCGCACTCCGACCGGCCGACGCGCTTCCGCATGCTGCCGCAGCGCTTCACCGGCCGCGCCGCCGGGCTGCCGGCGAATGCGTGGGGCGAAAGTGACGGACTGCCGCCCGATCGCTGCCCGGGAGATCGCGACCCCGGCCCCTGAACCGCCGCGCCGCGGCCGCAGTGTCGCACCACAGCACGACGTCGTCGTTTTCGGCGCCCGCCCCCTCGCCTCGCGCGGAAACCATGCTGACGTGAACCGTCGGGAATCCAGGGTGCAGGATTGCCGCGAGGAGGTCCCGCCATGCGCGTGACGCTGAACCGTGCCAGAAGCGGCATGGGCCTGCTCGCGTTGTTGACGCTTGTCATTCCGCTTGCCCTGAGCGGATGCGGGCCGAGCATTCTCGATCCGCGCGGCTCGGTCGGCGCGGGCAACGTGCAGATCATGCTCGATTCGCTGGCGATCATGCTCGCGATCGTCATCCCGACGATCGTCGCGACCATCGGCGTCGCCTGGTGGTTCCGTGAATCGAACAAGCGGGCGCGCCACCGGCCGGATTTCGTCCATTCGGGACAGGTTGAGCTCATCGTCTGGTCGATCCCGCTGATGACCATCATGCTGCTCGGCGGGGTCGCCTGGATCGGCTCGCACAATCTCGACCCGGCCGCGCCGATTCCGTCGAAGACGGCGCCGCTCAATGTCGAGGTGGTGTCGCTCGACTGGAAATGGCTGTTCATCTATCCCGACCAGCGCGTGGCGAGCGTCAATCGCCTGGTCATCCCGGCGGCCACGCCGGTGCATTTCCTGCTGACCTCCGGCAGCGTGATGAACGTGTTCTTCGTGCCGCAGCTCGGCAGCATGATCTACACGATGAACGGCATGGCGGACCGGCTGAACCTGATCGCCGACGAACCCGGCACCTATTACGGCGAATCCGCGATGATCAGCGGCGACGGCTTCCCCACCATGCATTTCGCTGTCGACGCGGTCTCCGCGGCGCAATTCGCCGGCTGGGTGAACACCGCGCGCGGCAGCGGACAGCCGCTCGACGCCAAGAGCTACGCGGAGCTCGCGAAGCAGAGCCAGGGCGTGCAGCCCTTCACCTATCGCGATGTGGAGGCGGATCTGTTCGGCAAGATCGTCACCCAGGCGGTGCCGCCGGGCCCGGGCCCCGAGAGCGCGGCCGGCACCGCACGGATCGGGAAAGGCGCTTTAGCGATGACCTTGCTCGGCCGACTCTCCTGGACCGCGATCCCGTTCGACCAGCCGATCCCGCTATTCGCCGGGGCGGTGGTCATCGTCATCATCCTCGCGGTGCTGGCCTGGATCGTCGTCAAGGGCTACCTGCCCTATCTCTGGCGCGAATGGATCACCAGCGTCGATCACAAGCGCATCGGCGTCATGTACTGCCTGCTCGGCCTGGTGATGCTGTGCCGCGGCTTCATCGACGCGATCATGATGCGCTCGCAGCAGGCCTTCGCGTTCCAGTCGCAGGGCTACCTGCCGCCCGAGCACTTCAACCAGATCTTCTCGGCGCACGGCACGCTGATGATCTTCTTCGTGGCGATGCCCTTCGTCATCGGGTTGATGAACTTCGCCATGCCGCTGCAACTCGGCGCCCGCGACGTCGCCTTCCCGACCCTCAACTCGGTGAGCTTCTGGCTCACCGCCACGGGGGCGCTGCTGGTCAACCTCTCGCTCGTGGTCGGCGAGTTCTCGAAGACGGGCTGGCTCGCCTTTCCGCCGCTTTCGGAGCTCACCTACTCGCCGGGCGTCGGCGTCGACTATTATTTGTGGGCGCTGCAGATCTCCGGCATCGGCACGCTGCTGTCGGGGGTCAACCTGGTCACCACCGTGCTCAAGATCCACGCCCCGGGCATGACCTATCTGCGGATGCCGATCTTCTGCTGGACCACGCTCGCCGCCAACCTGCTGATCGTCGCCGCCTTCCCGGTGCTGACCGCGACCTACGCGATGCTGCTGCTCGACCGCTATCTCGGCTTCCATTTCTTCACCAATACCGGCGGCGGCAACGTGATGATGTTCATGAACCTGATCTGGGTCTGGGGTCATCCGGAGGTCTACATCCTCGTGCTTCCCGCCTTCGGCATCTATTCCGAGGTGGTCTCGACCTTCTCCCGCAAGCCGCTGTTCGGCTACCGCTCGATGGTGATCGCGACGATGGCGATCTGCCTGATCTCCTTCATGGTCTGGCTGCATCATTTCTTCACCATGGGCGCCGGGGCCGACGTGAACGCGGTGTTCGGCATCGCCTCGATGATCATCGCGGTGCCGACGGGCGTGAAGATCTTCAACTGGCTGTTCACCATGTATGGGGGGCGCGTCACCTTCGCGACCCCGATGATGTGGTCGGTCGCCTTCATGATCACCTTCGCGATCGGCGGCCTCACCGGCGTGCTGCTCGCGGTGCCGCCGGCGGATTTCATGCTCCACAACAGCCTGTTCCTGGTGGCGCATTTCCACAACGTCATCATCGGCGGCGTGGTGTTCGGCGTGTTCGCCGGTTACATCTACTGGTTCCCGAAGGCGTTCGGCTTCCGACTGCACGAGGGGCTCGGCAAGATCGCCTTCTGGTGCTGGGTGATCGGCTTCTACGTCGCCTGGATGCCGGGCTACGTGGTCGGGCTCGAGGGCATGACGCGGCGGCTGCAGCACTATGACGTGCCGGAGTGGCGGCCCTGGCTCATCCTCATGGCGGTCGGCACACTGATCATCCTCGCCGGCATCGTCGCCCAGATCGCGCAGATCTTCGTCAGCATCCGCGACCGCGAGGCGCTGCGCGACGTGACCGGCGATCCCTGGCACGGGCGCTCGCTCGAATGGTCGACCGCCTCGCCGCCGCCGGCGTTCAATTTCGGCGTGCTGCCGAATGTGGAGGGTGAGGAGCCCTATTGGGGCGTGAAGCAGCGCGCGATCGAGACCGGTCAGCTTCGCCCCGAACCGGAATACGAGGCGATCGAGCTGCCGCGCAATTCGCCCACCGGCTTCATCTGCGCATTCTTCGCGACCTTCGCCGGCTTCGGACTGATCTGGCACATCTGGTGGCTGGTCATCCTCGCCTGCCTCGGCGCGTTCGTGCACCTTCGTCGTGTTCTCCTGGCGCGACCGCGCGGAGGACCTCATCCCTGCCGAGGAGGTGGCGCGGCTCGACCGCGCCAATCGCGCCGCGCGCGCGCGCCTGGCTCGAAGCCAACGCCGCCGCGATGCGAGCCGCGGAATGAGCGGCGAGGCGGCCAGGATCGGCGCATGCCGATCCCTACCATATCGGGCACGGCGCATGGCGGCCTGCGCCAGCGGACGGCCGAACATGCCGAGCGGGACCTGGTCTCGAAACGCATCATCGTCGGCTACGGGTTCTGGATCTTCCTGCTCAGCGACATCGTCATGTTCGCGACCTTCTTCGCGAGCTACGCGGTGCTGGCCGCGAACACGGCGGGCGGGCCGAGCGGGAAGGATCTGTTCGACCTCACCAACGTCGCGATCGAGACCGCGCTGCCTGCTGTTCTCGAGCTTCACCTGCGGCATCGCCAGCATCGGCGCACGCGCCCACCACAACCTGATGTACTATGGCGGCATGGCCGTCACCTTCGTGTTCGGCGCTCGCCTTCCTCTATCTGGAGATGCACGAGTTCTTCGGGCTGATCATCCAGGGGGCGGGACCGGAGCGCAGCGCGTTCCTCTCCGCCTTCTTCACCGTGGTCGGCTGCCACGGGCTGCACGTGACGCTCGGCCTGCTGTGGCTGCTCACCATGGTCGCGCAGGTCTTCGCCAAGGGCTACCGGCCGGACATCCTGCGTCGCGTGCTCTGCTTCAGCCTGTTCTGGCACGCGCTCGACATCATCTGGGTGGCGCTGTTCACGATCGTCTATCTGATGGGGTCCGGACTATGAGCGACGTCAAGCGCGGCGTGGTGCTGTCCGAGGGCGACATCTCGCCCGGCGACGAGCGGTTCGGGCGAAACGAGATCGTTCACGGCGTCGCCGGCTACTCGCTCGGGCTCGGCCTCGCCGTCCTGCTGACGATCGTCTCGTTCTTCGTCGCCGGCACCACGCTCGTCTGGCGGCCGAGCATTCCGGTCGCCCTCTTCGTGCTCGCCGTCGCGCAGATCGGCATCCATCTCGTCTTCTTCCTGCACATCACCACCGGGCCGGACAACACCAACAACGTCATGGCGCTCGCCTATGGCGTGCTGATCGTGTTCCTGGTGATCGGCGGCTCGATCTGGATCATGAGCCACATGAACGAGCAACATGATGCCGCCGCTGAGCGAAATCCTGCAGCTGCAGCGATGAAGCTCGTCATCACCGGGGCCGCCGGCAATCTCGGCACCAAGCTGCGGCGGCATTTCGAGGGGCTGGGCTGGGAGCTCGCGCTGCTCGACCGCCGGAATGGCGGCGATGCCGCCATCCGCGAATGCGATCTCGCCACCTGGGACGATGCCTGGGTCCGGCATTTCGCCGATGCCGACGCGGTCGCGCATTTCGCCGCGAGCCCGAGCCCTGGCATCGACTGGGCGACGGCGCAGCGCGAGAACATCGACCTCACGCTCAACGTCTACGAGGCGGCGGCGCGGCAGCGCGCGAAGCGCGTGATCTTCGCCAGCAGCAACTGGGTGATGGCCGGGCACCGCTTCGGCACCGAGAAGCTCACCACCGACGGTGCGCCCTACCCGGTCAATCCGTACGGCGTCTCGAAGCTCGTTGGCGAGCGGCTCGGCCGCTCCTACAGCGAGCGCTGGGGCCTGACGGTGATCTGCTTCCGCATCGGCTACATCCAGCGCGACACGAACGAGCCGGGCCCGCAGATGGGCTGGGGCCTGTGGGGCCAGCAGATGTGGCTCTCCAACCGCGATTTCTGCACGGCCTGGGAGAACGCCGCGACGGTCGCGCACCGCGGCCAGTTCCACGTGCTGAACCTGATGTCGCGGAACGAGGGCATGCGCTGGGACCTCGAAGCCGCGCGCGCGGCGATCGGCTACGTGCCGGAAGACAGCGTGGCGGCCGCAGGAGACCGAGGCGATGCGCCGCGAGACCGAGGCCGCGCGGCGAGCCCGTTCGCTGGTCGAGAGCGCCGAAGGCCTTGTCCAGTTCGGCCGCTGGTGATCAGGCGGCGCAGACCGGCACCACGTAGGGCCCTTCCGGGATGAACGCGACATCGGCGTCGTCGTGGCGCGCCAGGCTGTCGCGCAGCGCGCGCATCGATGTTGGTCGTCATGCTGACGCCGGTGATGCGCTGCTCCTCCGCATCGAGCCCGGTGGTGTAGAGCTCGATGCTACCGAGCCGCGTCGCCTTGAGCTGCATCTCGGTCTGCCACTCGTCGATGTCGGCCAGCCGCTTCGCGGTGAGCGTGGCGAGGAAGCGCTCGCGGCCCAGCGCGACCAGTCGCTCCTGCGCGGCGCGGAACTCGCGCGAGCCGAACCCCTCCGAGCAGGCGGAGGCGACGATCAGCGTGCCGCCCGGCTCGAGGATGTCGAGCGGCGTCACCATGCCCTTGATCGTCTGGTAGTAGGTCCTGTCGAGCGGATAGCCGGCCGCGGAGGTGACGATCGTCCGGTAGCGGCGGCCGACGTCCACCTTGGTCGCGGCGGTGACGAACTCGACCGCCGCGAGATGGCTCGCGATGATCTCGCCGAAGGTGACGTGCACGAGGTCGCGGTCCTCGTCGATCACCGTGTTGAGCGCATAGACGTCGCCGAGCCGGCGGATGATCTCGAGCTGCTCCTCGTGCAGCGGATTGCCGACGAGGTTGCACTGGACGGCGAGCGGATCCTCCATGAAGCGCGCGGAATGGAAGGTGCGGATCGTCTCGTGATGCGCGATCCCCGGCGCCACCACTTTCCGCCCGCCCGACCAGCCGGCCATGAAATGCGGCTCGACCAGCCCGGTCGCGATGCGCAGCTCGGCCTCGACGAAGCGCCGGTCGAGCCGGACCGGCGTGCCGCGCGTCGCGGTCACGCCGAGATCGACATGCGCGGCCTCGTCGCGGGCGTCGTGGTTCTCGACCCGCACTTCCGCCAGCACCCACGGGTCGCCGACGAGTTCGGCCAGCTCCTCGCCGAGATTGGGCCGGTGCAGCCCGGTCGCGACCAGCACGGTGATCGCGTCGAGCGGAATGCCCTCGGCGACCATCGCCTGGATCATCGGGCGCAGGAACAGCCGGTTCGGCACCGGGCGCGTGATGTCGCAGATCAGGATGCAGGCGCTCCGCTTCCCGCGCGCGAGCGCGCGCAAGCGGCGCCGCGCCGATCGGGTCGGCGAAGCGCCGCCGCGATCGCCGCATGCGGGTCGGCGAAGCTTCGCCATCGCCCGCTTGCGGATCACCGTCGGGCGCGCGCCCTCGGGCAGCAGCACCGGCAGATGGCCCTTGCCGAACAGCAGGTCGATCTCGCCCTTCGTCATGGCGCCCTCCTCAGCGCACCTCGGGGACCTTCAGGAACACCCAGACGAGATTGGCCGCAAGCAGCGTGGCGGTGACCAGGAACACCCAGGGCAGGCCGAGCGACCGCGGCGATCGCGCCGCCGGACAGCGGGCCGAGCGAGCCGCCGAGGAACATCGCCGAGGCGGTGGTGCCGTAGATCAGCCCGCGATCGCCGGCGCCGGCGAGCCGGCCGACCAGCGCGTTCGCCGTCGGCAGGATGCCGCCGACGAACAGGCCGAGCCCGAACCGCGCGGCGACGAACCCCCAGTAGCCGGTCACGAAGGCCTGCGGCGCGCTGGCGAGTGCCGCGCCGCCGAGGCAGATCAGCAGCACCCGCCGGTAGCCCAGCACGTCGCTGCGCCGGCCGAGAAAGGGCGAGGCGATCAGGTCGCCGATGCCGGTCGCCGAGAAGGCGAAGCCGCCGAGCGTCGCGAGATCCGGCCGCGGCCCCACCAGCTGCCTGCACGTAGAGCGTCACCACCGGCTGCACCGCCTGCACCCCGAACTGCGCCAGCAGCAGCACCATGAACAGCGGCAGCAGCCCGGGCGAACGGCCCAGCATGGCGAAGCTGCCGAACAGCGACGGCTTGCTCGCGGTCTGCTTCGGCGGCGTGAACCGCTCATGCACGAATTGCAGCACGCAGAGCCCGGCGATGCCGGTGAGCAGCGAGGTGAACACGAAGGGAATGCGGTAGCTGCCGGTGAGGTCGGCGACGCCGCCGCCGGCCACCGGCCCGATCAGCGAGCCGACGAGCTGGCCGGTGCTGAGCCAGCCCAGCGAGTAGCCGAGCCGCCGCGGCGGCACCTGGCTCGCGATCAGCGTGATGCTCGCCGCGTTGAACCCCGCGAACACCC
Source organism: uncultured Alphaproteobacteria bacterium (assembly GCA_963822815.1). GTDB lineage: Bacteria > Pseudomonadota > Alphaproteobacteria > Acetobacterales > Acetobacteraceae > CAWGJC01. The sequence continues at coordinate 22,170 of CAWGJC010000013.1, read as the reverse complement.
CCATCAGCGCGCGCAGGCCGAGGAACTGCCAGACCGTCTGCGCCAGGCTCATCAGCGCGATGAACAGGCAGATCGCGAAGCAGGAGCGGATCACCATCAGCTTCCGCCCGCGGCGATCGGCGACCCGCCCCCAGAACGGCGAGGCGAAGGCGGCGATGAACGACGTGATCGAGGTGAGCACGCCCGCCCAGAGGTCGATCCGGGACGGGTCGTGGACGCCGAGCTCGGGCAGGAACAGCGGCATCACCGGGCTCAGCATGGTGAAGCCAAGGCTCATCACCATCTGGATGCCGACCATGGCGAGGAGGGTGCGGCGCCAGTGCGGAACGCCCGCCTCGGCCGGCGACTCCTTGTCCTCTGCCGGGCCCGGCTGTCGCTGCACCTCCATGGCCGGACACTCCGCCCGCCCCGCGGGGATGTAAACCCTCGCGCTCTGTTGGGCTTATCACCATTTTTTGCCGATCAACCCGGCTGTGGGATAGACATGAGGTTGCCCCGGAAATGCCGGAATTTGCCTGGAGACGCCCGGTCATGGCGCTCGACGCTCGCGATCAACCTGCCGCCGGGGCCCCGGACGGCACCCAGGCGCTGGTCCCGCCGGTGCGCCTGCCCGGGCGCGCCGTGGGGCCGGTCGGCTACGCCGCGATCACCATCGCCATCGGCATCATGGTGGCGGTGGCGGCCGCCTCGGTCTGGCTCTCGGCCGGCAACCGCGCGGGTCTCGCCTCGGCGGAGCACGGCCAGGCACTGCAGCTCGCCATCTCGCGGCTGCGCAACGCGGTCGACGATGCCGAGACCGGGCAGCGCGGCTTCCTGCTGTCGGGCCGGCAGGAATACCTGCAGCCCTTCCGCGCCGCCCTGGCAAGCATGCCCGGGCAGCTCGCGATCCTGCAGAAGGATCTGGCGGGCGACAGCACGCTGCGCGATCTCGCCGACGCGATCACCGAGAAGACGGCGGAGCTCAGGAAGACGGTCGAGTTCGCCTCGCACGGCGACCGTGACGCCGCCATCGCCGAGCTGCTCACCGATCGCGGCAAGGTGCTGATGGACAATATCCGGGCCGACACCGCGACCCTCGGCGGCGAGCAGCAGGCCCGCCAGGCCAAGGTGATGCGGACGATCAACGATCGCGGCCGCTGGCTCGTCATCATCGACAGCGCCGGCCTGGTCGCGATGCTGCTGCTCGCCGCCTGGGTCACCTATGGGCTCCGCCGCTACGTCCTGGCGCTGCGCGAGGCCCGCCAGGCCCTTTCGACCGCCAATGAGCGGCTCGCCACTGCCAACGAAACGCTGGAGACCACGGTGGCGCTCCGCACCGCCGACCTGCGCGAGGCCAATGAGGAGATCCAGCGCTTCGCCTACATCGTCTCGCACGATCTGCGCGCGCCGCTCGTCAACATCATGGGCTTCACGGGCGAGCTGGAGGCGGCGCTGGTGCGGCTCGGCGGCTTCGTCGGCGAGATCGCGGCGCGCTATCCCGAAGTGGTGCCGGACGAGGTCGCCGAAGCGGCGAATGACGACCTGCCGGAGGCGATCCGCTTCATCAAGGCCTCCACCGCCAAGATGGACCGGCTGATCGGCGCCATCCTCAAGCTGTCCCGCGAAGGCCGGCGGGTGCTGGCGCCGGAACGACTCGACATGGGGGCGGTGCTCACCGGCATCGCCGACACGCTGCGCCACCAGACGGAGGAATCCGGCGCCGCGATCGAGATCGGCCCCCTGCCCGAGCTCGTCGGCGACCGCGTCGCGATCGAGCAGATCTTCGGCAACCTGCTCGAGAACGCGGTGAAATACCTCGATCCCGCTCGCCCCGGCCGGATCTCCGTCACCGCCCGCCGCCTCGGCCCGATGGCCGAGTTCGCGATCGCCGACAACGGCCGGGGGATTGCCGAACGCGATCACGAGCGAATATTCGAGCTGTTCCGGCGGGCCGGCGATCAGACCGTGGCGGGAGAAGGGATCGGCCTCGCCCATGTCCGGGCGCTGGCCCGCCGTCTCGGCGGCACCATCGACTGCCAGTCGACGCTCGGCGTCGGCTCGACCTTCCGCCTCCGCCTTCCACTCAGCGACCGCCGCCGAGGAGGGCCGCCGCATGAACGGAATACCCGTGACCATCCTGCTGGTCGAGGACGACCCCGGCCACGCGCGGCTGATCGAGAAGAACGTCCGCCGCGCCGGCGTAAGCAACGAGATCATCCCGTTCCCCGACGGCACCAGCACGCTGAAATACCTGTTCGACGGCGCCACCGGCCCGGTCCGCATGGGGCAACGTCCGGTGCTGGTGCTGCTCGATCTCAACCTGCCCGACATGAGCGGCATCGACATCCTCGCCCGCATCAAGTCGGACGAGCAACTCCGTCGCACGCCGGTGATCGTGCTCACCACCACGGACGACAAGGTCGAGATCCAGCGCTGCTACGATCTCGGCTGCAACGTCTACATCACCAAGCCGGTGGATTACGAGAGCTTCGCAACCGCGATCCGCCAGCTCGGGCTGTTCCTCACGGTGATGCAGGTCCCCGAGCCCGCATGACCTCCGGGGTCACCATGCGCGAGGGTCTCGCCGGCATCCACGTCCTCTACATCGACGATGATCCGGGCACGGCGCGGCTGGTGCAGCGCCATCTGCAACGGGTCGGCTGCGCCGTCACGCTCGCCGGGAACGGCACGGACGGGCTCGCCCGCGCGACGGAGACGCGCTTCGACGCCATCGCGCTCGACCACTACATGCCGGGCCGCGACGGGCTCGACGTGCTTGCCTCGCTCCGGGCCCTTCCCGATCCGCCGCCGGTGATCTTCGTCACCGCCGCGGAGGAACCCCGCGTCGCCGTGACGGCGCTCAAGGAAGGCGCCGCCGACTACGTGGTGAAGGACGTGCAGGGCGCCTTCCTGCCGACGCTCGCGACCGCGATCAGACACGCGATCGACCGGGCGGCGCTCCACCGCGCCAAGGAGGAAGCCGAGCGCGAGGTGCGCGAATTGCGCGACCGGCTCGAAAAGCTCGCCGCGCAGCAGGCGGTGCTGCTGCGCGAGGTGAACCACCGGGTCGCCAACAGTCTCCAGCTCATCAGCTCGCTGATCGAGCTGCAGGGCCGCCGCGCCGCCGCGCCGGAAGCCCGCGAAATGCTGCAACGCGCCGCCGAGCGCGTCGAGGCGGTGAGCCTCGTGCACCGACGGCTCTACACCTCCAACGACGTGCAGTTCGTGGAGATGGACCATTACCTCGCGGGCCTGGTCGAGGAACTCCGGCGCGCCACCGACGCCGGCGAAACCGGCCACAGCATCGAACTCACCGCCGAACCGATGCGCGTCGAAACCGACAAGGCGGTCCCCATCGGCCTGATCGTCAACGAACTCGTCACCAACGCGCTGAAATACGCATACCCCACCGGCAAAGGCGGCAGCATCCGCGTCGCCCTCACCCGCACCGGCACCGACGCCCTCCGCCTCGTCGTGGAAGACGACGGCATCGGCCTGCCCGACCAGCCGCAAACCACCCGCGGCAGCGGCCTCGGCAGCACCATCGTCAGCGCCATGGCCAAAAGTGTCCGCGCCGCCGTCGCCCTCGACCGCACCCACCCCGGCACCCGCTTCGTGGTCGACGTGGCGCCCTAAAGCATGACCGGTTCCCTTCCGGTCACCGGCCTGCTTTAGCGAATTGTTCGAGCGAGTGATTCACGTTTCAGGCCGACTCGGCCTGAAACGATCACGCGCTAGCGTCGGGACCGATCGGGGAGGTGTAGGCAAGCAAGGCCGGGGCTCTGCCCCTGGACCCCGCTAAGGGCGCAGCCCTTAGAACCCCCGCGGGTTTGTTGAAGAGGGTGGGCCAACGAGGTGGTTGAGAGGTCCGGGTCGGCCCACCCTCTTCAACAAACCAGTTAGGATTCCAAAGGCTCTGCCTTTGGCGGGGGTCCAGGGGGCAGAGCCCCCTGGCCTTCTTCCTGCGTCTCCCGACCGATCCCGACGGCGGGCCGCCATGTCAGCCAGGAGCGGGCACCAGGCGGATGCTGGTGAGGTCGCGGACGCTGCGGCCGCCGTGTTGGTCGCCGGGGACGACGATGCGGAGGTGGCCGGGGCCGAGGGGATGCCGTTCCTGCGGGTGGCGAGGATGGCGGTGTAGCCGTCGCTTCCGGTGACCAGCAGGCTTTGCCGGACCTGGTTGCGGGTGGCGTCAGGGTCGACGGCTTTCTCCTCGACGAGCACGGTCCAGAGCAGCGGGCCTTCGAAGGTGGCGGTCTGGCGCCCGTGCTCGGTGTCGAAGGCGACGGGCAGGCGGATCGTGGGCAGACGGGCGAGGCTGTCTTTCGGTCAGCGTGATCGGGGCGGGAGGTTCCGGCTCCGGTGCGGCGGCGATCGGGACGAAGCCGTGGCGTCCGTCGGGATATAGCGAATGCGCCGTCGCGGCCAGGGGTCCGCACAGGGTTGATTCCGGCCGGGCGCGCGTGTTTGCTCGGCTTATGGTCGCGAAATCCGGCGACGGGCTCAGCATCCGCATCGACCTGGCCGGCGGTGGCAGGGTCGGACCAGGCAAGATTGCGGTGCTCGAGGAGATCGCCCGGACGGGGTCGATTTCTGCGGCCGGGCGGGCGCTCGGGATGTCCTATCGTCGCACCTGGAACCTGGTCGAGGAGCTGAACACCATCCTCGGCAAGCCGGTGGTCGCGACCAGCGCCGGCGGCGCCGGCGGCGGCGGCGCGTCGCTCACCGATGCGGGTCGGGCGGTGATCGAGTGCTACCGGGCGATCGAGGCCGACAGCACCGCGGTCGCGCGCAAGCATCTCGACACGTTGAGCCACGTCTGCGCCAGGCGCTGAGGCAGCCGGGGTGCAGCGCCGGTGTAACGGTGCGGCGGCCGCTGTCGATTTGTCTGCAGCAGCCGAAACGGAGGCAGGCAAGACGACGCGGCGGTATCGACATTCCTTCTGGATCGGCCCGGCCCTGGCCGGGCTGGCTCTCCTCGGATTCGAGCTCCGGGCGAGCCCGGCCGCGCAGGCGGCGAGCGTGATGCCCGCGCCGGCAATCGACATCCCGCCTGACGCGCCGGGGCTGCAGACCGCGACCTTCTCCGGCGGCTGCTTCTGGGGCGTGCAGGGCGTCTTCCAGCATGTGGTCGGCGTGAAGGAGGCGGTCTCCGGCTACGCCGGTGGCACGGTGGCGAACCCGAGTTACGAGGAGGTGAGTTCCGGCGGTACCGGCCACGCCGAGTCCGTGCGCGTCACCTTCGATCCCACCAGGATCACCTATGGCAAGCTCTTGCAGATCTTCTTCTCGGTCGCACTCGATCCGACCGAGCTCGACCACCAGGGACCGGACTGGGGCACGCAGTACCGCTCCGAGCTGTTCGTCAACGGGAAGGAGCAGGAGCACGTTGCCCGCGCCTATCTGGCGCAGCTCGAAGCGGCGCACGCCTTCGCGCATCCCATCGTGACGCGCATCGATGCCGCAGGCCCGTTCTATCCCGCCGAATCCTATCACCAGAACTACCTCACCGTGCACCCCGAGAGCATGTATATCGTGATGAACGACATGCCGAAGCTGGAGGCGCTGAAGGCGCTGTTCCCCGTCGACTGGCGCGCCACGCCGGTTCTCGTGGGCAAGGCCGCGCCCGCGAGCTGAGAACATCCTTGGGAGGCAACGCTTGAACGTCCAAGGCCGGATTGCGCGGAACGGCGACCTCGTGCTGCCGACGGAGCGCGGCCTCTATTACGGCGGCAGCTGGCACGCGGCGCGCGGCGGCGCCGAGACCGACGTGCACAGCCCCGCAACCGGCGAGCGGCTCTGCCGGATCGCCGACGCCGCGCCCGAGGATGTCGAAGCCGCCATCGCCGCCGCGGAGCTTGGATTCGAGGAATGGCGCCGCACGCCCCCTCTTGCGCGGGCAAAAATCCTGCGCGATGCCGCCGCCATCCTGCGCCAGCATGGTGGCGAGCTCGCGCTCCTCGATGCCGCCGATGGCGGCAATCCCGTCGCCGAGATGCAGGGCGACGTTGCGGTCGCGGCCGGGCAGATGGAGTTCTTCGCCGGCCTGGTGACGGAGATGAAGGGCGCCTCGGTGCCGATGGGACCCGACGCCGTCAACTTCTCCGTGCGCGAACCGCGCGGCGTGGTCGCCCGCATCATCCCGTTCAACCACCCGTTCATGTTCTGCGCCGGCAAGTCCGCGGCCCCGCTCGCCGCCGGCAACGCGGTGATCATCAAGCCGCCCGAGCAGGCGCCGCTTTCCGCACTGCGTCTCGCCGAGCTGATCGGCGGGCTGTTCCCGCCCGGCGTATTCAACGTCATCCCCGGCGGGCGCGAGGTCGGCGCGCTGCTGACGCGCCATCCGCGCATCGCCATGGTGGCGCTGATCGGCAGTGTTCCGACCGGCCGCGCGGTGATGCGCGCCGCCTCCGACACGCTGAAGCCGGTGCTGCTCGAGCTCGGCGGCAAGAACGCGCTGATCGCCTTCGCCGATGCCGACCCGGACGCGGTCGCCGCCGCCGCGGTCGCCGGCATGAACTTCACCTGGTGCGGCCAGTCCTGCGGCTCCACGAGCCGCGCCTTCCTGCACGATGCGATCCACGACGCCGTCATCGAGCGCATCACGCATCACGTCGCGCGCTACCGGCCGGGGCTCCCCACCGATCCCGAGACCACGATGGGCGCGATCGCAAGCAAGGCGCAGCACGAGAAGATCCTGGGCTACATCGCGAGCGCGCGCCGCGAAGGCGCCCGCCTCGTCTGCGGCGGCAAGACGCCCGACGCGCCCGATCTCGCCGGCGGCACCTTCATCGAGCCCACGATCTTCGCCGACGTGACGATGGACATGACGATCGCGCGCGAGGAGATCTTCGGGCCCGTGCTCGCCGTGCTCCGTTGGCGCGACGAGGCGGACATGCTGGAACAGGTCAACCGCCCGGAATACGGCCTCACCTGCTCGATCTGGACGAACGACATCACCGCCGCCCACCGCACCGCCATGGCGGTCGAGGCCGGCTTCGTCTGGATCAACGAGGTCTCGAAGCATTTCCTCGGCACGCCGTTCGGCGGCTACAAGCAATCCGGCATCGGCCGCGAGGAATGCCTCGAAGAACTGCTCGCCTTCACGCAGGAGAAGAACATCCACATCAGCCTGCGGCGGTAGGGAACAGGCTCAGCGGGTCTGAACCCAGAACTGATACATGTTGGCGAAGGCGCCGGGATTGGCCTGCTCGAATTCGTGCCAGCGGTCCAGGTCGGTCATGGGCCGGTCCTCGGGGAAGCGCGCGCGGTAGCCTGCGGCCGTGGCGGCGGGCAGGTCGAAGCCGAGGAAGTCGAGCCCATTGGCCGAGAGGAATTCGGCGATCGCCGGCAGGGTGAGGCGGTGTTCCTGCGCGTGGAACAGCAGGTCGCGGCAGCCGCTCATGCTCGCGAAATCGGCGCTGCGCGAGAGCCGGCGCAGGGCGGAGCCGTCCTCCGCATGCAGCATGACCTGGCGGCAGCGGCGGATATCGGCGGGCGTCGGCCGGTATCCCTCGGCGGCGATGAACGCGCGCGCGGCGACGACGTCGCGGCGGGCGATTTCGCTGTAGAGGCCGACGCACATCACGCCGCGCGGACGCAGCAGCGCGAGCAGCGCGCGCCAGCCGGCGAATGGGTCTTCGAGATGGTGCAGCACGCCGCTTGCGGCGATCAGGTCGAAGCGGCGGTCGAGCGCCCCGAGCTCGAGCAGGTCCGCCTGCGCGTATTCGATTCCGCCGATCCCGAGTGCTGCGGTCTGGCGTCGCGCATAGGCAAGGCTGGCGCGGCTGAGATCGATCGCCAGCACGCGCCCGTTGCGGAAGGTGCGCGCGAGCTCGATCGATTGCTGACCGGTGCCGCATCCGGCGACGAGGATGTCGATCCCGTCCTCGGTGCCGGGCACCACCGCCGCGACGGTGGGGAACAGGCGGGACAGATGCGCCGCGAGCGTGACCGGTCGCGACGGCAGGTCGGCGGTGCGCCAGCGCGGATAGGGGTTGTCCTCGTACTGCGCCTGCACCACGCGCGAGACCGTGTTCACCACGGGCGTCAGGCTGGGGATGCCGTCTCGCAGCCGATCTTCTTCCGCCGGCTCCGCGACCTCCCGCGCGAGCAGCGCGGCAACCGGCTCCGGCCAGCTTCGGTCGAGCAATCGCACACCGTTCGGCAGCGCGTGGAGCGGCACGACGGAGGCAAGAGCGACCAGCGCCAGCGGGAAGACGGCGGCGCCGCTCTCGATCGCCGCTGCAACCTCCGCCCGGAGCACGGCGGCGCGGTCGCGATCGGCGTCGGACAGAACGAAGACATGTTCGTTGAGGAAGCACTGGCTGGCGAGCGCGCACCAGAAGGGCAGCGCGTCGATGGCGGCGGAGAGCAGCACGGAACGTGCGGCGGTGAGCGTCCGCTCGAGGTCGCGATCGACGATCGGCGTCGCCTCGAGCAGCGCGATCAGCAAAGAATCGCGTGCAAGCGTCGCAATGTCCGCCGCGTCGAGCGCAGGGGCGCGCGCGATGCAGGCGGCGATCTCCGGCCGGGTGAGCAGGAGCGCGGTCGCGAAGCGCGCGAGGTCGCGGGCCCGCCCCCAGCCTTCGGTGAGCGCCTGCTGCATCAGGGTGTCGAGCCCATGGCGATCCGACGGGACGGGTGCGGCGCGGGCGCAGGCGACGAAGAGCCGGCGCGCCTCGGCCGTGTCTGCCAAAGCGAGGCTCCGGCGCGCAGCGGCGAGCGCCTCGCCGGGCCGGTCGGCACCGAGCTGCGCGCGGGCAAGATTGGCATGGAACTCAGGTGCGTCCGGACGCGCGGCCACCGCCGCTTCGAGCGGGGCGATCGCGGCGTCGGACCGGCCGCGGCGCAGGAGCAGGCTGCCGATGCCGTTGGCGATCTCCGGCAGATCAGGAGCGAGGCTCCTGGCGCGTTCGTAGCAGGAGGCCGCCTCGTCGAAGCGGCCGCGATCGAGGAGCAGATTGCCGAGATTGCAGAGCACGCGCGGGTCGGGGCCGAGCGCGAGCGCCTTGCGGTAGAGCGACGCCGCTTCCTCGAGCTCGCCCCGCTCATGCAGCGCACGGGCCAGGTTGTTGTGCGCGGCGAGATGACCGGGCTGCAGCCGGATCACCGCGCGATAGGAAGCAATCGCCTCCTCGGTGCGGCCGAGCGCACGGCAGGCGAGCGCGCGACGGTAGTGCAGCCCCGGCGTCCCATCGCCCGCCAATTCACGCCCGGGCTGCCCCCCGCTCGGAGGATTGGAGACGGGGGACGCCAGCGCGAGGGCCTTGTCGATCAGCGCGAGCGCCTCGGCGGGCCGGCCCCGTTCGAGTGCCATCGCGGCCCCGAAGCCGAGCGCGTCGGGATGGGCCGGGTCGGCCCGCATGGCCCGACGGCTCAGCGCCTCGGCATGATCAAGCCGTCCCGCCCGCCGCGCCGCCAGCGCACGGGCGAGCAATTCGTCGGCGGGCGACAGACGGACCGACGCGCGCCGCTGTTGCCTGTTCATGCCCGCGCGGTGCGCCCTGCTACTCGGCGGCGGCCTTGAGTGGCGCCACCGCGGGCCGGCGCTCGCGCCGACCGAGCGCGACCTCGACGGTGTGCGCGGCGCGGAACACGGTGGGCTCGGCGAACGGCTTGCCGATGAGCTGCACCGCGACCGGCAGATCGTTCTCGCCGAACCCCGAGCAGACCGAGATGGCGGGATAGCCGGTCAGGTTCCACGGCGCGGTGAAGCTCGGCTTGTCGAACCCGCCCCAGCGCGGAATTTCCGTGATCTTCGGCGCCTCGGTGGCGGTGGCGGCGGTGACGAGGATGTCGAGCCCATCCATCGCCGCCGCCATCTCGGCGCAGAGCTCGCGGCGGCGGCGCAGCGCCTGCACGTAATCGGCGCCGCTCAGCATCGCCCCGAGCGCGAGCCTGTTGCGCAGCCGCTCGCCGTAATCATTGAAGCGGGTCTTCAGCCAGGGTTCGTGGATCGCGACCGCCTCGCTGATCAGGATCACATGGTTGGCCGCGCCGTAATCGAGCAGCGGCGAGAGCGCGACCTCGCGCACACTCGCGCCCTGCGCGCGGAGAACGTCGAGAGCCGCCTCGATCCCCTTCAGCGTCGCCGGACTCGCCTGGTTGTCAACCTCGTGGAAATGCCTGATCACACCGACGTTGAGCCCCTTCACGCCCTGGCGGAGCTCGGCCGAGAAGTCCGGCACCGGCCGCTTGGCGCTCGCCGGATCGGCGGGGTCGTGGCCCGCCATCGCCTGCAGCAGCAGCGCGCAATCCTCGACGGTCCAGGCCATCGGCCCGGTGTGGTCGAGCGAGAAAGCGAGCGGCAGCACGCCGGCGCGCGAGCAGCGCCCATAGGTCGGCTTGATACCGGCGATGCCGCAGAGCGCCGCCGGGCCGCGGATCGACCCGCCGGTATCCGATCCGGTGCCGCCCATGATGAGCCCCGCCGCCACGGCCGCACCGGTGCCGCTGCTCGAGCCGGAGGTGAAGTGCTCGGGGTTCCAAGGGTTGCGCGCCGGCGGCCAGGGCAGGTCGAAGGACGGGCCGCCCATCGCGAATTCATGTGTGGAGAGCTTGCCGAGCATCACGACGCCCGATGCGGCGAGCTTGGCGACGGTGGTCGCGTCGGCATCCGGGACGTTGTTCTCGAGCAGCTTCGAGTGCGCCGTCGTGCGGATGCCGGCGGTGTTGTAGATGTCCTTGTGCGCGATCGGGATGCCGTCGAGCGGCGATTTCGGACCATCGCGCATGATCCGCGCCTCCGCGGCGCGGGCCTCCGCCATCGCCCGGTCGGCGGTGACGGTGATGAAGGCGGCGAGCACGGGGTTGAGCCGCTCGATGCGGTCGAGGCAGTCCTTCGCCAGCTCGACCGGCGAGACCTGCTTCGCGGCGATCCGCTGCGCCGCCTCGGCGATGGTGAGCGGGGCGCTCATCGCGTGACCTCGGGGGCGAAGACATGCGCGGGCTCGACCTCCGGCGCGCGGGGACGGTGCAGCGTCTCCAGCATCGCCTCCACCCAGCCCTGCGCCTCATAGAGCGTCGCGATCTGCTCGGCCGACAGCGGAATGCCGGTGCGGCGCGCCAACACCCCGAAATCGGCTTCGGTCATCCCAGGCTTCATCGGCAGACCTCCAATGATCCGTCAGGAACGCGGATGCGCCCACAGCACGGAACTGTCCTCGCTCATGTTGGCGTCGAACCGCACCCCCTTGCGTCCGGCCCAGATCGCCTTCTGCCAGTAGAGCGGAACCAGCGCCACGTCACGCATCGCGATGCGCGTCGCGTCGGCGAGCAGCGCATTCCGTCTGGCGGGATCGAACTCGGTCATCGCCTGGCGCAGGGTCGCGTCGAACTGCGGATTGGAATAGCGCGCCCGGTTCAGCGCGCCCATGCCGTTCGCCGGATCGTAGGTCGCGAGCACGCTGCGCAGCGCCTCCGAGGAATTGCCGGTGTCGCTGCTCCAGCCGAACAGGAAGACGCTGTATTTGCGCGCGGTCGCCGCCGGCGCGAACACGTTGTAGGGCAGCGCCTCGACGCCGTTCATGTGGATGCCGCCGCGCGCCAGCATCTGCGCGACGGCCTGCGCGACCTGCGCATCGCCCGGATAGCGGTCCGACGAGCTGTGCAGCGTCAGGCCGAAGCCGTTCGGGTAGCCTGCCGCGGCAAGCAGCGACTTCGCGCCGGCGAGGTCCTGCGCGATCGGCGGGAGATCGGGCGCATAGCCGCCCTCGCCTTCGGGCACGATCTGGCCGGCCGGCTCGCCGGCCCCGCTCAGCACGCGCGCGGTGATCGCGCCGCGGTTGATCATCTTCGACATCGCCTCGCGCACGCGAAGGTCGCGCAGCGGATTGCGGTCGAGCGGCTTGCCGTCGACGCCGGTGACGAAGGGCGTGGTGTCGCGCGCGGTGTCGAGGCCGAGATAGATGATGCGGTTGGTCGCGCTCTCGAACAGCGCGATTCCGGGCGCACGACCGAGCCCGGCCGCGTCCGCCGGTGCCACGCTGTCGATCAGGTCCACCTGGCCGGAGAGCAGCGCGGCCGAGCGCGCGGTGCCGTTCGGGATGAAGCGCAGCGTGATGTGGTCCCATTCCGGCTTGCCGCGCCACCAGCCGGGATTGGCGTCGAGCACCAGCCGGTCGTTCGGCGTCCAGGAGCGGAAGCGGTACGGCCCGGTGCCGATCGCCGCGCGGCCGGAATTGAAATCCGCGGTCGTCACCGCGTCGCCGAGCTTCGCCGGCAGGATGGAGATGAGCCCGATCTGCTGCATCAGCAGCGGCGTGGGACCGGGCGTGTGGATGTCGAGCGTCAGCGGATCGACGATCTCGATCTTGGCGACGTTGGTGACGGCGTGCGTCCAGGGCGCGGGGCTGTTCGGGATGTGGCGCACGCGGTCGAGCGAATAGGCGACATCGGCGGCGGTGAACGGCGAGCCGTCCTGAAATTTCACGCCGGGCTGCAGCTTGATTTCCCAGTCGAGCGGGCCTTTCAGCGACCAGGCGGCGGCGAGGCCCGGATGCAGCTGCAGATGCGGGTCGGGCGCCACCAGCCGCTCGAACATCGCCGAGGCGGTGGCGTTGTTGGGGCCGGTCTGGGAGAAATGCGGGTCGATCGCGGATTGCTCGGTGGCGCGGCCGAACGTCAGGTCGGCGGCACTCGCCGCGCCGGCGCCGAGCAGCAGCGTGGCGAGGGCCCCGATGATCGCATACCGCATCGCATCCTCCCGCCTCCGATCGTCCGAGCTGGAATCAGCGAGGGCGTGAATCGGCAGGCGCTATAAAGGCAGACCCCGAGTCGGGCTGACCACGGTCAGACCGACCTGGGCCGGGCATTCCCGGCCGATCATCCCGGCCGGCGCGGCCCGATGCAATGGCGGTCGGAACCGCTCCCCGGAGGATCGCAGCGGCCGCGCCTATTCCTCCTCGTCATCCATGCCGAAGAATTCCGCCGCCATCTTCTCGCGCGCCGTCGGCTCGGCGGCCCTGGGCATCGCCGCCGCATGGGCGGCGGCCTCCTCGCGCTCGCGCCGCTGCGCCGACATCGCGGCGCGCTTGGCGGCCTTGCGCTCCTCCATCTTCTGCTTGCGGAACGCCGCGATCATGTCGTCCAGCCTGAGCAGGTCCTCGGGGTGGAACAGCGACACCCCGACCCGGTCCGCCTCCTCCTGCACCGTGCCCGGGATCGGCAGCGTGGTCATCAGGGCGAAGCGCGCGCCGGTCCGCATGCGCCGCTCCTTGTAGGAGAGGTCGCGCACTGCATTTGCGGTAAGGTCGGATCTCGTGGTGCAGCACTCCATGTGCAGCTTGGCGCCCTTCCGGCGGGCATGCACGATGCCCGGCCCGAGGGCGGGCCGATAGGCCTCCCAGCCCTGGCCCTTCAGGTACTCGACGATGTAGCCGGCCAGCCGGTCGGGCTTGTTCGTCCTCGGGAATTTCAGCTGCCGCAGCCGCTTCCGCAGCCAGAAGCGCCAGCCGAAAAAGCCGGCGGCGAGGACCGCGCCCAGGATCACGAAGCGGAGGATCGCTTCCGCGAGGGTCATCGGCCGGTCCGCCCCAGGGCCGGCTGCATGGTCGGACGTTCGGGCATGCTCGCTCCGGGGTGGTCTGCCGGCATTATCGCTCAGCGCCCCGCCCGCCGCCAAGCATTGGGTTGCGGCTGCCGCCCCGAACCCGCACTCTGCCGGGATGGAACGGCTGGACGTGGTGATCGTCGGCGCCGGCTTCGCCGGCCTCTACATGCTGCACCGGGTGCGGGCGCTCGGCCTCGAGGGCCGCGTCTTCGAGGCCGGGGACGGGGTCGGCGGCACCTGGTACTGGAACCGCTATCCCGGCGCTCGCTGCGACGTCGAGAGCATGCAGTATTCCTACGCGTTCGACGACGCCCTGCAGCAGGAATGGCGCTGGAGCGAGCGCTACGCCGCGCAGCCCGAGATCCTCCGCTACGCCGAGCACGTCGCCGACCGGTTCGATCTCCGCCGCGACATCCGGTTCGGGACCCGCGTCACCGCGGCGACGTACGATGACGATGACGGGCGCTGGATCGTGCGGACGGATCGCGGCGAGAGGGTTTCGGCGCGCTTCCTCGTCCTCGCGGTCGGCTGCCTGTCGAGCGCGCGCGTGCCGGACATTCCCGGCCGCGACGAATTCCGCGGCGGCGCCTATCACACCGGCGCCTGGCCGCATGAGGGGGTCGACTTCACCGGCCAGCGCGTGGCGGTGATCGGGACCGGGTCATCGGCGATCCAGTCGATCCCGGTGATCGCAAGCGAGGCCGCGCGGCTCATCGTGTTCCAGCGCACCGCCAATTTCAGCGTGCCCTCGCGCAACCGCCCGCTCGAGCCGGAATACGAGGCCTGGTGGAAGTCGCAGTACCCGACGCTGCGCGAAGAGGCCCGGATGATGAAGTCCGGCATCTGGTACCGCTTCAACGACCGCCCGGCCCTGGCCGCCGACGCGGAGGAGCGGCGGGCGGAGTACCGAGGCGCGGTGGGAGACGGGCGGCTTGGGCTTCATGGCCGCGTTCAACGATCTCGGCATCGACCGCGCGGCGAACGAGACCGCCGCCGAATTCGTCCGCGCCAAGATCCGGGCGAAGGTGCGGGACCCGGCGACCGCGGCGGCGCTGCTGCCGACGAGCCACGCGATCGGCACCAAGCGGCTCTGCGTCGACAGCGCCTATTACGAGGCCTTCAACCGGCCGAACGTCACGCTCGTCGATCTGCGCCGCACGCCGATCATCGCGATCACCCCGGACGGCATCCGCACGAGCGATGCGGAACACCGGGTGGACAGCATCGTGTTCGCCACCGGGTTCGACGCCATGACCGGCTCGATCACCCGCATCGCCATCACCGGACCCGAGGGCGCATCGCTCGCGGAGAAATGGGCGGCGGGGCCGCGCACCTATCTCGGCGTGATGACCGCCGGATTTCCCAACCTGTTCATGATCACCGGCCCGGGGAGCCCGTCGGTGCTCAGCAACATGATGGTTTCCATCGAGCAGCACGTCGAATGGATCGCCGAGTGCCTCGGCTTCATGCAGGTGCGCGGGCTCGATCGCCATCGAACCGACGCGGGGGGCCGAGGACGACTGGGTCGCGCATGCGAACGAGGTCGCCGCGCGCACGCTCCACCCGACCGCGAATTCCTGGTACATGGGCGCCAACATCCCCGGCAAGCCTGTTGTGTTCATGCCCTATATCGGCGGCGTCGGCCTCTACCGACAGATCTGCGACGAGATCGCCGCGGCGGGCTATCGCGGCTTCGTGCTGGAGAAGGTGCGGGTCGCAGCGGAGTAGCTCATGCCGCCTTAGCGCTCGCGCGCGAGGCGAGCACGCGCGCCTGGTAGACGCCGAGACCGACGCGCGCCGCTTCCAACAGCGGCGCATCGACGCCGAGCGCCTGGGCACGGGCGAGCAGATCGGCGATGACGTGCTCGACCTCGACCGGATTGCCCTGCTGCAGATCGCGAAACATCGACGAGGCAAGCCCCGAACCGGTCGCGGTGACGTTGCCGCGGATGCGCGCGAGGAACGCCTCGCTCGGCGGATAGCCCGATGCCGTCGCGACCGCCGCGCACTCGTCGAGCATCGCGGCGGCGAGGCCGGCACCGCCGGGCACCGCGGCGATCTCGCCGATCGTGCCGCGCATCAAGCAGGTGATCGCGCCGAGCGTCGCCAGGAACACCCATTTCTGCCACATCTCGAGCAGGATCGCCTGCGAAGCGCGGGCATCGAACCCGGCGCCCCGCATCGCGGCGTCGAGCGAAGCGACGCGCTCGGACGGGCTGCCGTCGCGCTCGCCGTAGACGAGCTCCTGCATGCCGGCGAGCTGCACGATGCGGTTCTGCGCGTCGAGCGTCGTCGCGACGATGCAGACGCCGCCGAGCACCGGACGCTCGCCGAAGCGGGCGACCAGCGCATCGAGATGGCGCATGCCGTTGAGCAGCGGGACGATCATCGTCCGCTCGCCCACCGCCGGCGCGAGATCGGCGATGGCGCCCTCGAGCGCGAACGCCTTCACGCCCAGCAGCACGAGATCGTAGGCGCCGTCGATCCGGTCGGTGGTGATGCAGCGCGGTGAAAGCGTCGCATCGCCGTGCGGGCTCACGATCTGCAATCCCTCGGCGCGAAGCTGCGCCGCGCGGCCGGGGCGCACCAGGAAGGTGACGTCGCGTCCCGCCTGCAGCAAGCGGCCGCCGAAATACCCGCCCGTCGCGCCCGCACCGACCACCAGGAACTTCATCGCCAGCCTCCGAATGCGGGCACATCCCCACGTAAGGGCGGCGGGCCGGACGTGCAACCGCCGCGTCAGGCGGCGGGCGGCAGCTCCGTCGCCACCACCGCCGCCATCATGCGCCGGAGTTCGCGCGCGCGCTCGCGGCCGAACCGTGTCTCGAACGCCTTCTGCGCCCGCACCCAGGCGGCCTCGCCCGCCGCCACGCGCTGCCGTCCGGCCTCGGTCAGCGCAACCAGGCGGGCACGCCGGTCCGCTGCATCGGTGCCGAGGCTGACCAGGCCCTCGCGCGCGAGCGGCCGCAGATTGTGCCCCATGGTGCTGCGGTCCATCACCGCGGCGCTCGCGAGCGCCGCCACGCTCTGCGGCCCCTGGTGGGCGAGATGGCGCAGGATCGCGTACTGCGTCCCGCGCAGCCCGGTCCCGGCGAGCGCCGCGTCATAGAAGCGCGACAGGTGCCGCGCCGCCTGGCGGATGGCGGTGCAGTTGCAGGAAATCTCGGCCGCTTTCATCCCGGCGACCGATGTAGAGCGGCACCGCGGCGAAATCCACCGCGCGCGGATTCGCTTCGCGCGCGATTCACGCCTTCGGCCGTCCCGATCCAGGCGATCGCGCGCGGATTCGCTTCGCGCGCGATTCGCGCCTTCGGCCGTCCCGATCCAGGCGATCGCGCGCGGATTCGCTTCGCGCGCGATTCGCGCCTTCGGCCGTCCCGATCCAGGCGATCGCGCGGATTCGCTTCGCGCGCGATTCACGTCCTTCGGCCGTCCCGATCCAGGCGATCGCGCGGATTCGCTTCGCGCGCGATTTACGCCTTCGGCCGTCCCGATCCAGGCGATCGCGCGCGGGGGGTTCCCAAACCGCCGCCAGCCCATAATGTCGGAGCGGCTGAACCGAACAGAGGAGGACGGCATGGCAAGTCGCACCGCGGACGCCGAGTGGAAGGGCGATCTCAAGACCGGGCAGGGCAGCGTGCGGCTGGGCAGCGGCGCCTATCAGGGCCCCTACTCGTTCAAGTCCCGCTTCGAGGAGGGCACCGGCACCAATCCGGAGGAGCTGATCGCCGCCGCCCATGCCGGCTGCTTCTCGATGGCGCTCTCCGCCGCGCTCACCGAGGCCGGCCACCCGCCGACCGCGATCCACACCACCGCGAAGGTGACCTTCGGCCCGACCCCGAACGGCCCCGAAATCTCGAAGATCGAGCTGGAGACCGAGGGTTCGGTCCCCGGCATCGACGCCGCCACCTTCGAGAAGACGGCGAACGGCGCCAAGCAGAACTGCCCGGTTTCCAAGGCGCTGAAGGCGGTCGAGATCACGCTCAGGACGAAGTTCGTGTAATCGCCATCCGGCCGCCGGGACCACTGCGCCTGGCGGTGGCGTCCGCGACGCCGGGAGACGCCCCGCGCGTCCGCGCGCCACCGCACGGCGCCCGTCTCGCAGGTCTTGCCGCCCTCGCACGCGGAACGCTCCCGGCCGGCCTGCCAGGACTGAAGTCGCGGTCAGAACTTGGGTAGTGTCTCAGTCTGAAGTCGGCGCCGGCCCGCCCCCCAGCCGGCCATCCAACGGAAGTATACTCGCGTGGGCGGCCGGCTGGGGGAGACGGCGGGTTCCGACTTGAACTGAGACACTACCGGAACTTGGGTAGTGGGTCAGTTTGAAATCCGGGCCGGACTGAAGTCCTGCTCTCGCTTTACTCAAGGGGCGTCGGCGGCGGGCTGGTCCACGTTTCCTGCGCGACGCGATCGGGCCATGTTGACCCGATGGGCAACAGGGAAATCCAGGTTTCGGCCAACTTCCCGCCGTCGATCCGGTACGCCTGCATACCGGCTTGCGTTTGCGCCTCCCCCCTCCTCGGATCGGTCCACTGAAACTCAAACCGATACCAGGCCCTGTTGCCTATGAAGGCGTGGTCATAGACGGCCACACGAATGCCCGGCCGATCCGCCCGGACTTTCGCCAACTCTCCCTCATAGGACTTAGGTGTGACCGTCCTGTCTCCGAGGTGGTCGTGGCGGATGTAGGTAGGCGCGACGCAGCTCGGAATCAGGTCAAGCTCGCCGCCGTGCCAAACCCGTTCCCACCGATCAAACAGATCGCGCGTTACCGATTCGATGGACATGGGCAGTTCGGCTCCGTGGTTAGAGATTTGGTGGCATCCTACGCTGCGGCCGTAGGATTTGAATCAGGGGCGGGCAAACTGACCCACTACCGGAACTTGCGTCCGCTCGCACTCATGCGCTATAAGGCTCGAATTCCGTGATCGCGTGATCGGCACCTCGTCCGGCTATGGATGGCGGGCCTTCCGGAAAATTCGTGTAACGCGTTCGCCCCATTGTCGCGCGGGCAGGCGAACATCGTGGCACCCTTCCTTGCTGCGGCAATTTGCGCGGCCGGGTGCCGGAGCAGGACTCCTTGTGCCAGTGAACACATTCACCACCCTCGGCCTAGCCGAGCCTCTGTTGCGCGCCCTCGAGAGGGAGGGCTTCGTCGAACCAACACCGATCCAGGCCAGCGCGATTCCGCCTTTGCTCGCGGGACGGGATCTTCTCGGCATCGCCCAGACGGGAACCGGCAAGACCGCCGCCTTCGCGCTGCCGATGCTGCAGCAGCTCATCGGCAATCCCGTCCGCCCCGCCAGCTGCGCCACCCGCGCTCTCATCCTGGCGCCCACGCGGGAACTGGCGCTGCAGATCGAGACCAGCCTGCGCCGCCTCGGGGGCGCGCCGAAATTGCGGATCGTCGCCATCCTCGGCGGCGTCAGCCGTCACATGCAGGTGCAGCGCATGCGCGCCGGCGCCGACATCGTCGTCGGCACGCCGGGCCGCATCTGCGACCTGCTGGCGACGGGCGAGCTGCGGCTGAACCAGGCCAGCCGGTTCGTGCTGGATGAGGCCGATCGCATGCTCGACCTTGGCTTCATTCGCGACATTCGCCGGATCGTTGCCCTCCTGCCGGACCAGCGGCAATCGGCGCTGTTTTCGGCTACGATGCCGGCGGAGGTCGCCACGCTGGCGGAACGCCTGCTGCGCAACCCGCTGCGTGTGGACGTCGCCCGCAGCGCACCCGCCGAGCTGCCGATCGAACAGCAGGTGCACTTCGTCGAACCCACCGGCAAGCGCGTGCTGCTCGGCCACCTGCTGGCCGATCCCGCCCTGTCGCGCGTCATCGTGTTCACTCGCACGAAGCGCGGCGCGAACCAGGTCGCCGACGCGCTCGACACCGGTGGCGTCCCCGTGGCCGCGCTGCACGGCAACAAGAGCCAGCCGGCGCGGCAGAAAGCGCTGGAGCAATTCCGCACGGGCCGGGCGCGCGTGCTGGTCGCGACCGATATCGCCGCGCGCGGAATTGACGTCACGGGCATCTCGCACGTCATCAACTTCGACTTGCCCGCGCAGCCGGAGGACTACGTGCACCGCATCGGTCGGACGGCGCGTGCCGGCGCCACCGGCGTGGCCATATCGTTCTGCCACGCCGCGGAGCACGGAACGCTGCGTGCCATCGAGCGCGTGACCGGCATTGCGCTCAGGATCGCCAGCGGCTCGGCGCCGCCTGCATCACCGCAGCGCACGCCGGCGCCGGCGGGGAACCGTCCGTCGCGCCGGCGCCGACGCTCCGCGCCCGGGCTTCGGCCCGCGGCATGATTGCGGCGCGGTGAGCGGGGGCACCATGGGTGCGGGCGTGGACGGACATCCTGACGACGACATCGTCTATCCCGCCACCGCTGGCTTCCTGCTGATCCATCTCGGCTGCCTTGCCGCGATCTGGACCGGCGTGAGCTGGCGGGCGGTGGCGCTCGGCATCGCGCTCTACGTGCTGCGCATCTTCGCGATCGGCGCCGGCTACCATCGCTACTTCGCGCATCGCGCCTTCAGCACCGGCCGGACCTGCCAATTCCTCCTGGGCTTCCTCGCGCAAACCTCGGCGCAACGCGGCATCCTGTGGTGGGCCGCCAAGCACCGCCGGCACCACCGCCACTCGGATACCGCGGAGGACGTCCACTCGCCGCAGCGGCGTGGCTTCCTGTACGCTCATCTCGGCTGGATTTTCGTGCCGCGGAATGCCGCGACCGACTACTCGGCCGTGCGTGACCTGGCGCGATACCAGGAACTGGTGTGGCTGGACCGGCATCCCTACCTGCCGGCGGCGCTCCTCGCGAGCGCCACCTGGCTGATCGCCGGCTGGCAGGGACTGGCAATCGGCTTCTGCTGGAGTACGGTCGCGGTCTGGCACGCGACGTTCTGCATCAACTCGCTGGCGCATGTCGCCGGCCGCCAGCGCTACGTCACCGGCGACCAGTCGAGAAACAACTGGCTGCTCGCATTGCTGACGATGGGCGAAGGTTGGCACAACAACCATCACGCCTACCAGACGTCGGCGCGACAGGGCTTCCGCTGGTGGGAATACGATCCGACCTACTACGCGTTGCGCGTGCTGTCATGGCTCGGGCTGATCTGGGACCTGCACCTGCCGCCGCAGGCGGTGATCGAGGGCGACTATCGGCTGGGGCGGCTGGTCATCGACAAGGTCGCGAGCCAGCTCGCGGCATCGTTCCCGATCAACGAGATCGCGCATCACGTGCGCATGGCACGGGCGCGCACGCCCGATTGGGCGGCCATGCGAACGCGCATCGCATCGGCCCGCAATCAGGCAGAGACGTTCTGGAGCGAGGTCGATCTGCTGGCGCTTCCGAGCCTGGACGAAATTCGTCGCCATGCCAGGGAGCGGCTGGCGCAGACGCCCTCACTGGAGGACATCGCCGTGCGGGCGCGGGAAAGGCTGCTGGAACTGGTCCACGCGCGGCTCAGCGAAACCGCATCATCGCCGCCAAGTGTGCCCGCCATGTGACTGAGCAATGCCGGCCCGGCGACCCGCGGCTATCCGGCGAGGGACATGCGATGCCGATCCGGCCCGGGGTCGGTCCCCCTTGCCTCGCCAGACGGGCGGGAGCTGAGCCGCCGGGTGCGCCTCGGAGCGGGCCGGGTTGCTCGCGAGCGGGCGAGGTAGGAGGATGAGTTCGGCCGAACTCGGGGCGGGCGGGCCAGTGATCGACGTCGGACGAGCGCTCGAGGAAAGCCGCTTGCGGCGCTTCCACGTCGGGCTCGCAATCCTCTGCGGACTGGCCGTCATGCTCGACGGGTTCGATGTGCTGATCATCTCCTACGTCGCGCCGGCCCTGATCCACGCGCTGGGGCTCAGCCGGGCCATGCTCGGCCCGGTGTTCAGCGCCGCCCTGGTCGGGACGACCTTCGGCGCGCTCGTCTTTTCGCCGATCGCGGATGTGCTCGGGCGCAAATCCGTGCTGATCGCCTGCCTGCTGTTGTTCGGCTTGTGCTCGCTCGGCACCGCCACGGCGGGCTCGGTCACGGAACTGCTCGCCTGGCGCTTTGTCGGTGGCCTCGGGCTCGGCGGATGTGCGCCGATCGCGGTGGCGCTGTTGTCCGAGTTCTGCCCGGCACGCAGCCGCGCGACCTTGCTGATCCTGATGTATTGCGGCTACTCGGTCGGGGCGGCCGGCGGCGGATTGCTCGCGGCCTGGCTCCTGGGTGCCTATGGCTGGCGGACGGTGTTCCTCGTCGGCGGCGTGCTGCCGCTCGGCCTCGCGGCAGCGATGACGGTGCTGCTGCCGGAATCGCTCACCTACCTGCTGCGGCGCGGCCGGCGCGCCGATGTCGCGCGCCTGGTGCGGCGCATCGATCCGTCGATCGCCTCGACCGACGCCGCGGCCATGGCTCTGCCCGTGCCGCGCCGCGGCTTTCCGCTTCGGCTGCTGTTCACCGAAGGGCGCGCGGCACGCACGATCCTGCTCTGGCTGATGTTCTTCTCGAACATCCTGGCGCTCTATTTCATGACCTCGTGGTTGCCGACGCTGATCAACGCCGCGGGCGTCCCGTTGCGACTCTCGGTGATGATCTCGACGCTGGTGCAGGTGGGGAGCATCGCCGGAACCGTGCTGCTGGCGCTGGTGGTCGCGCGG
>CAWGJC010000012.1:0-262033 GCA_963822815.1 uncultured Alphaproteobacteria bacterium | reverse complement strand
CAAACAAAACGTAAACGTCACGATCCGGGAGGAGCCCGATCATGGCTGATTATGTTTGGACGGGCGCGAGGGGCGACGGTCTTTTCAGCGATGCCGGCAACTGGGATGACCTGACGACCGGCCAAAACCCCGCCCCGGCGCCACCGGGCACGCTGGACACCGTGATGATCAACAGAGCGGGGACAATCACCGGCACGGGTGCGGTCACCACCCTCGACCTGATGCGCGCCACCGGCACGCTCGACCTCGGGGCGGCGCTGAACGGGACGTTCGAGAATCCGACCGGCAATGTGGCGCTGCTCTGCCGCGGCACGCTGACCGCGACCGGCACGATCGACCTCTACGGCACCGCCACCGTGACCGTGGAGAGCGGCGCGGTATGACGGTGAGGGGCGACGACAATGGCGCGTCCAGTGTGGTCGTTGGCTGGGGCAGTACCGACAATGCGACGCTTGCCATCGCGGGGGCCAGCGTCAACACCGGTCCCAATTCGATCTCGATCGACGGCTATGGCCAGGGCAGCGTCACCGTCTCGAACGGCGGCACGCTCACCCTCGGCACGTCGCTTCCCGGCAACGGCTCCGCTTTCCCCGGCCAGAACGTGGGCGGCCAGGAGATCGGCAACTCCACCACTGGCGGCCTGATCCTGGAAAATGCCGGTACCCTCGCGCTCACCGGCACGGCTCGGTGATGACGATGACCGGCCGGCCCCGCATCGGTGAGCACGGCACCGGCTGGCAGCCTGACGATGAGCCAGGGCGGCACGGTCGTCACGGCGGAAGGCTGATCACCTACAATTCCTGATCCCGCTCAGGGCCACTTCACCTCGGGCGGCAGGCTCATCAGAATCGCGTCGTGTTGCCGCCGGTCTTCAGGCCGAACAGCGTGCCGCGGTCATGGATCAGGTTAAACTCCACGTACCGTCCGCGCCGGATAAGCTGATGCTCGCGGTCGGCCGGCGTCCAGCTCTCCCCATCCGCCGCTGCACAATCCGGGGATAGGCGTCCAGGAAGGCCTAGCCCACATCCCGGGTGAAGGCGAGGTCGGCCGCCGGGTCGCCGCCGAACAGGTGATCGAAGAAGATGCCGCCGGCGCCGCGCGGCTCCCCGGTGCGGCAGAAGAAATACGGTCGCACCATGCCTTGAAGCGCTGATAGTAGCCGGGTCGTGGCGTCGCAGGCAGCGCGGAACGCGGCGTGAAAATCCGCCGCGTCCTCCCGCGCCTCTGCCGTCTCGGGCCGCATCGGCGTCAGGTCCCCGCCGCCGCCGAACCAGCCGCGGGCGGTGACCAGCAGGCGGGTGTTCATATGCGCCGCTGGCACCTGCGGGCTCCGCGGTGAGCGACCAGGCTGATGCCGGACGCCCAGAACCGCGGGTCCTCCTCGGCGCCAGGGATCTGGCCGCGGAATTCGGGGGAGAACTGCCCCGACACGGTCGAGACGTTCACCCCGAGCTTCTCGAACACCCGGCCGCGCAGCAGGCTCATCACCCCGCCCCCGGCAAGCCCGTCGCCGCGTCCAGGAGCTGCGGACGAACCGGCCGGGCGGCCGCTCGGCGAGCGGGCCATCCTGCGCCTCGATCGCCTCGAAGACGGCGCAGAGCCGGTCCCGCAGGCCTCGAACCAGTCCCGGGCCGCTCGGCTTCAGTGCGTCGTGCGGGGGCGGGCCAGCTCGGTCCATGGCCGGCTTTGCCCGCCCCCGACGCAGCGGCAAGCCGCCGTGCGCCGCCGGGCGCAGTGACATCCTTGCATGACGGCGGCCGGGCGTGCGGGTGCCGGCGAAGGGGCGGGGTTGACCCGCAACGGAAAGCGGCTGACCCGCCGAGCGGCGGGAAGGACAAGACGGGATGGCCGGCCTGCACAAGAGCGACTTCAAGAACCCAGTCGTCAACTGGGTCGATACGCGTCTGCCGATGTTCACGATGATGCAGAAGGAATACGGCACCTTCCCGACGCCGAGGAATTTTAACTATTTTTGGAATTTCGGCGCGCTGGCGATGGTCCAGCTCATGATCATGATCGCCACCGGCGTATTCCTCGCCATGAACTACACGCCGAACCGTGCTCGCCTTCGACAGCGTCGAGCGCATCATGCGCGACGTGAATTTCGGCTGGCTGATCCGCTACGTCCACATGAACGGCGCGTCGATGTTCTTCATCGTGATGTACATCCACTCTTCCGCGGGCTCTATTACGGCTCCTACAAGGAGCCGCGCGAGCTGCTGTGGATGATCGGCGTCATCCTGCTGCTGATGATGGCGACCGCGTTCATGGGCTACGTGCTGCCCTGGGGCCAGATGTCCTACTGGGGCGCCACCGTCATCACCAACCTGTTTTCCGCCATCCCCGGCGTCGGGCAACGGCATCGTCACCTGGCTGTGGGGCGGGTTCTCGGTCGACAACCCGACGCTGAACCGCTTCTTCAGCCTGCATTACCTGCTGCCGTTCGTCATCGTCGGCGTGGTGGTCCTGCACATCGTGGCGCTGCACATCACCGGCTCGAACAACCCGCTCGGGATCGACGTGAAGGGGCCGCAGGACACGCTGCCGTTCCACCCGTACTACACGATCAAGGACAGCGTGGGCATGTGCGTGTTCCTGATCGTCTTCGCGATGCTCGTGTTCTTCGCGCCGGACTGTCTCGGCCACCCCGACAACTACATCCAGGCCAACCCGCTGCAGACGCCGTCCGAGATCGTGCCGGAATGGTATTTCCTGCCGTTCTACGCGATCCTGCGCTCGGTCCCGAACAAGCTCGGCGGCGTCGCTGCCTGTTCGGCTCGATCGCGCTGCTGTTCGTGCTGCCCTGGCTCGACACCTCGCCGGTGCGCAGCGCGCGCTTCCGGCCGATCTACCGGCTACTCATGCCTGCTGGTGATCGACCTGATCCTGCTCGGCGAGGTCGGCGCCCACCGGCCGGAGGGGCGTTGGGTGGTGCTCGGCCGCGTCTGCACCACCTACTATTTCCTGCACTTCCTCGTGCTGCTGCCGTGCTCGGCTGCGTCGAGAAGCCGCTGCCGCTGCCGGAGAGCATCAGCCGCCCGGTGCTGCCGCGCGGCGGCGGCGGACCGCTGCCCGGGGCGGCCACGGCCAGGCCGATGGAGAAGCCGTGATGCGCCGCTTCCTGCCTTGTCGCGCCGTTCTGCGCCGCCACCGTGCTCGCCGCTCCCGCCTTCGCCCAGGAAAACGCGCCGCCGCCGCCGCGCAGAACTGGAGCTTCGACGGCCTCTTCGGCACCTACGATCGCGCCGCCGCTGCAGCGCGGACTGCAGGTCTACAAGGAGGTTTGCTCCAACTGCCATTCGATGAAGCTGCTCTCCTACCGCAACCTCGAGCGGATCGGCCTCACGCGGACGAGGTGAACGCGCTCGCGGCGAGTATCCAGGTGCCGGGCGGCACCGATGACAACGGCCAACCGGTGATGCGCGCCGCCTTGCCATCCGACCATTTCCGCTCGCCCTTCCCGAACGACGCGGCGGCGCGCGCCGCCAATAACGGCGCGCTGCCGCCCGACCAGTCCTGCTCGCGAAGTCGCGCGAGGGCGGCGCCGACTACATCTACGCCCTGCTTAACGGCTATACCGACCCGCCGGCGGGCATGAACATGGCCGCCGGGCATGTACTACAACCACTACTTCCCCGGCCATCAGATCGCGATGCCGAAGCCGCTGCACGACGGCCAGGTCACCTATGCCGACGGCACCACCGCCTCGGTCGAGCAGATGTCGCGCGACGTGGCGACCTTCCTGACCTGGGCCGCGCACCCGAACATGGAGGAGCGCAAGCGGATCGGCGTGAAGGTCATCCTGTTCCTGCTGTTCATGACCGCGCTCACCTACGCCGTCAAGCGCAAGGTCTGGGCCGACGTCCACTGAGGACGGCGGCCGCTCCCGGCGCCGGCGGAGGCGTGTGATCGAGCCGGTCATCGGCATCATTGGCGGCTCGGGGTCTATGACATCCCGGGTTCGAGGAGAGGGACTGGCGGCGTGTCGAGACCCCTTGGGGTGACCCCTCGGACGCGCTGCTATTCGGGCGGCTCGCCGGGGTCCGCTGCGTGTTCCTGCCGCGGCACGGGCGCGGGCATCCGCTGTCGCCGACGGAGCTGAATTACCGCGCCAATATCGACGCGCTGAAGCGCTCGGCGTCACCGACGTGATGTCGCTCTCCGCGGTGGGCAGCCTGCGGGAGGAGCTGCCGCCCGGGCATTTTGTCATCATCGACCAGTTCATCGACCGCAGTTTCGCGCGGAAGAAGACCTTCTTCGGCGGCGGCTGTGTCGCCCATGTCTCGATGGCCGAGCCGGTCTGCCGCCGGCTCGGCGACGTGCTCGATGCCGGCGCGCGGCGGCTCGGCCTGCCGGTGACGCGGCGGCGGGACCTATCTCGTCATGGAAGGGCCGCAATTCTCCACCAGGGCGGAGAGTGAGCTCTACCGGAGCTGGGGCTGCGCGGTGATCGGCATGACCAACATGCCGGAGGCCAAGCTCGCCCGCGAAGCGGAGCTTTGCTACGCGACGGTCGCCATGGTCACCGATTACGACTGCTGGCACCCGGACCATGACCACGTCACGGTCGAGGTCGTGGTGCGGATGCTGCTGGCCAATGCGGACAAGGCGCGCTCGCTGGTCCGGGACGTGGTCCCGCAACTCGGGCGGCCCCGGGGCGCCTGCCCGTCGGGCTGCGACCGTGCGCTCGATCACGCGATCATCACCGCCCCCGACCGGCGGGGCCCGACCGCCCTGGCGCGCCTCGACGCGGTGGCGCGGCGAATCCTGCGGCCCGCCTGACAGCTCCGGCTCGCCGGCGCGCCGACCAGGTCATCGGCCAGACGGTCTGGCCGCCTTGCTCCAGGCGACCCGCCGATCAGATGCGGCCGAGCACCAGCAGGATGATCACGATCAGCAGGATCAGTCCCAGCCCGCCGGACGGGTAGTAGCCCCAGCCCGAGCTGTACGGCCAGGTCGGCAACGCGCCCAGCAGCAGGATGATGAGGATGATGAGGAGGATCGTGCCCATGCGGTATTTCCGCCCGATTGAAGATGCCGGCAAAACGCCGCGTGGCGGCCGGGTTCGTTCGGGCGCGCAACGGCGTCAACACTGTTGCATCGCTGCACTGGAGACGGATGGTCGGCCCTCCGGCCTCCCGGCACGCAGCCTGCCCTGATCTCCGTCACGATAACGGGGAGGGTGAGGAGGGGGGGGGAGCAGTTTGGGGGGGGGGGGGGGCTGGGGCTGTGCTGCTAACCCGAAGCTCCGCATACCCGATGCGCTCGGTTTCCAGGCAGCCCCTCAGGCGGTCGCCGCCTCCCGGACACCGAGCTCGTGCGCCATCGCCTCCCGCATCAGGAATTTCTGCACCTTCCCCGTCACCGTCATCGGGAATTCGTCGACGAAGCGGATGTGCCGGGGGATCTTCTGGTGGGCGATCTGGTCGCGGCAGAATGCGCGCAGCTCGTCGGCAGTCATGGTTTCGCCGGTGCGCAGCCTGACCCAGGCGCAGACTTCCTCGCCGTAGCGCGGATCGGCGACGCCGAACACCTGCACGTCCTGGATCTTCGGATGGCGGTAGAGGAATTCCTCGACCTCGCGCGGATAGATGTTCTCGCCGCCGCGGATCACCATGTCCTTGATGCGGCCGACGATGTTGCAATAGCCCTCGGCGTCGATCGTCGCGAGGTCGCCGGTGTGCATCCAGCGCGCGGCGTCGATCACCTGCTCGGTGCGCTCCTCGTCGTCCCAGTAGCCGAGCATCACCGAGTAGCCCCGGGTGCAGAGCTCGCCCGGCTCGCCGCGCGGGACGATCCTGCCATCGCCGTCGATGATCTTCACTTCGAGATGCGGCTGGATGCGGCCGACGGTGGCGACGCGGCGCTCGATCGGATCCGCGGTCGAGCTCTGGAAGCTGACGGGACTGGTCTCCGTCATGCCGTAGGCGATCGTCACCTCGCGCATGTGCATGCGATCGACGACGCGGCGCATCACCTCGATCGGACAGGGCGAGCCCGCCATGATGCCGGTGCGCAGGCTCGACAGATCGAACCGGCCGAAGTCCGGATGGTCCATCTCGGCGATGAACATGGTAGGCACGCCGTGCAGCCCGGTGCAGCGTTCCGCGGCGACGGTTTCGAGCACCGCCAGCGGATCGAAGCCTTCGCCGGGAAACACCATCGTGGCGCCATGGGTCACGCAGGCGAGCACGCCGAGCACCATGCCGAAGCAGTGATAGAGCGGCACCGGGATGCAGAGGCTGTCCCGCTCGGTGAGCCGCATCGCCTCGCCGATGAAGAAGCCGTTGTTCAGGATGTTGTGATGCGTGAGCGTCGCCCCTTTCGGCGATCCGGTCGTGCCTGACGTGAACTGGATGTTGATGGGGTCGTCGAATTGCAGGGTCGGGCCGATCTCCCACAGCCGCGCGCGCTGGCTTTCGCCCGCGTCGCTCAGCACCTCCTCGAAGCCGAGACAGCCCGGCGCCGTCTGCGGCCCGATCTGGATCACGCAATCGAGCGAGGGGACGCGCGCGGCCACCAGCCGGTTCGGCGCCGCGCCGGCGAGCTCCGGCATCAGCGTGTTGAGCATCCCGACATAGTCGCTGCTCTTGAACGCGGTCGCCGTGATCAGCGCGCGGCAGCCGACCTTGTTGAGCGCGAATTCGAGTTCGGCGAGGCGATAGGCGGGGTTGATGTTGACCAGGATCAGCCCGGCTTTCGCGGTCGCGAACTGGGTGAGCAGCCACTCGGCGTTGTTGGGCGACCAGATGCCGACCCGATCGCCGGGTGCGAGGCCGAGCGCCACCAGCCCGGCCGCGAGCGCCTCCACCCGCTCGGCGAGTTCGCGCCAGCTCCAGCGCACATTCTGGCTCCTGACCACCAGCGCCGGGCGGTCCGGCCAGCGCGCGACGGTGCGGTCGAACGCCGTGCCCACGGTCGCGCCGAGCAGGGGCGTCGTGCTGGCGCCGTGGACATAGCTCAGGCTCGGGGCAGGGTCGGGCATCGCTTCCTCTCCGGGCGGGCCGCCTCTTGGCGCGGACGGCGTAATGGCCGATCCTAGCAGGGACCGACGGCGTGGAGAGGGGAACGTGCCCGGCAATCGCCCGAACCGCCTGCCTGGGCTGGATTTCGGGCTGGGCGAGACCGCGGACATGCTGCGCGGGCAGGTGGAGAGCTTTGCGGCCGACGAGATCGCGCCGCGGGCGGCCGAGATCGACCGCAGCAACGAGTTCCCTGCCGATCTCTGGCGCAAACTCGGGGCGCTCGGCCTGCTCGGCATCACCGTCGAGGAGGAATATGGCGGCGCCGGCATGGGATATCTCGAGCATGTCGTCGCCATGGAGGAGGTGAGCCGCGCCTCCGCCTCGGTGGGGCTGTCCTACGGCGCCCACTCCAATCTCTGCGTCAACCAGGTCCGCCGCAACGGGACGCCGGCGCAGAAGGCGCGCTACCTGCCGAAGCTCGTGTCCGGCGAGCAT
Organism: uncultured Alphaproteobacteria bacterium; assembly: GCA_963822815.1. GTDB lineage: Bacteria > Pseudomonadota > Alphaproteobacteria > Acetobacterales > Acetobacteraceae > CAWGJC01. Next base: position 254,573 of record CAWGJC010000012.1, on the reverse strand, counting down.
GTCGGCGCGCTCGCGATGAGCGAGCCGGGCGCCGGCTCGGACGTGGTCGGGATGCGCACGCGGGCAGAGAAGCGTGGCGAGCGCTATGTGCTGAACGGCGCGAAGATGTGGATCACCAACGGGCCGGACGCCGACGTGCTGGTGATCTACGCAAAGACCGATCCGGAGGCCGGGCCGCGCGGGATCACCGCATTCCTGGTCGAGAAGGACTTCCCCGGATTCTCCACCGCCCAGAAGCTCGACAAGCTCGGCATGCGCGGCTCGAATACCTGCGAGCTGGTATTCGAGGAATGCGCGGTCCCGGAGGAGAACGTGCTCGGCGAGGTCGGGCGTGGTGTCAACGTGCTGATGAGTGGGCTCGATTACGAGCGCGCGGTGCTGGCGGCCGGTCCGCTCGGCATCATGCAGGCCTGCATGGATGTCGTGCTGCCGTACGTGCACGAGCGCCGGCAGTTCGGCCAGCCGATCGGCGAATTCCAGCTGATGCAAGGCAAGATCGCCGACATGTACACCACGATGAATGCGGCGAAGGCCTATGTTTACGCCGTCGCCAGGGCCTGCGATCGCGGCGACGCCGCGCGCAAGGATGCGGCGGGCGCGATCCTCTACGCCGCCGAGAAGGCGACCTGGATGGCGCTGGAGGCGATCCAGTGCCTCGGCGGCAACGGCTACATCAACGACTATCCGACCGGCCGGCTGCTCCGCGACGCGAAGCTCTACGAGATCGGCGCCGGCACCAGCGAGATTCGTCGCATGCTGATCGGCCGCGAGCTGTTCCGCGACACCGCATGACGGTCCTGGCAAGCGAGGCCGATCCGCGTTCGGAGACGTTCCGGGCGAATGCAGCCGCGATGGCGGTGCTGGTCGCCGATCTGCGCGCCGAGACGAGCAAGGTGGAAGAGGGCGGCGGTCAGGCAGCGCGCAAGCGGCACGCCGGGCGGGGGAAGACGCTGCCGCGGGAGCGCGTGCGCGCGCTGATCGATCCCGGATCGCCATTTCTGGAGCTGTCGCAGCTCGCCGCGCATGGCCTGTATCACGGCGAGGTGCCGTGCGCAGGCGTCATCACCGGCATCGGCCGTGTCGCCGGCAGCGAATGCGTGATCGTCGCCAATGACGCGACGGTGAAGGGCGGCACCTACTTCCCGATCACGGTGAAGAAGCATTTGCGCGCGCAGGAGATCGCGCACGCCAACCACCTGCCCTGCCTCTACCTCGTCGATTCCGGTGGCGCGTTCCTGCCGCTGCAGGATGAGATTTTCCCCGATCGCGAGCATTTTGGCCGCATCTTCTTCAACCAGGCGCAGATGTCCGCTGCGGGCATTCCGCAGATCGCGGCGGTGATGGGATCCTGCACCGCGGGCGGCGCTTACGTGCCGGCGATGTCGGACGAGACGATCATCGTGCGCCGCCAGGGCACGATCTTCCTGGGCGGGCCACCGCTGGTGAAGGCGGCGACCGGCGAGGAAGTCTCCGCCGAGGAGCTTGGCGGCGCGGAGGTGCATGCGCGGCAGTCCGGCGTCGTCGATCACTACGCGCGCGACGATGCGCATGCGCTTGCGCTGTGCCGCCGCATCGTCGCGGGGCTGAACCGGACCAGGCGGCCGCCGCTCGCGCTGCGGCCGCCGTCGCCGCCGCGGCACGATCCGGCGGAACTGCACGGCATCGTCCCCACCGACCTGCGCACGCCCTATGATGCGCGCGAGATCATCGCACGCATCGTGGACGGCAGCGAGTTCGACGAGTTCAAGCGCCTCTACGGCACCACGCTGGTCTGCGGCTTCGCGCATCTGCACGGGATGCCGCTCGGCATTCTCGCGAACAATGGCATCCTGTTCTCCGAGAGCGCGCTCAAGGGCGCGCATTTCGTCGAGCTCTGCAGCCAACGCCGGGTTCCGCTGCTCTTCCTGCAGAACATCGCCGGCTTCATGGTCGGGCGGAAGTACGAGGCGGGCGGGATCGCCAAGGACGGCGCCAAGCTGGTCACTGCGGTGGCGACCACCGCAGTGCCGAAACTCACCGTGATCGTCGGCGGGAGTTTCGGTGCCGGCAATTACGGCATGTGCGGCCGCGCCTACGATCCACGCTTCCTGTTCGCCTGGCCGAATGCACGCATTTCGGTGATGGGCGGCGAGCAGGCGGCGAGCGTGCTCGCCCAGATCCGCCGCGACAATCTCGCAGCGCGGAACCGCGACTGGCCGGAGGCGGAAGAGGCGGCGTTCAAGGCGCCGATCCGCGCGCAATACGAGACCCAGGGCCACCCCTATTACGCCACCGCGCGGCTCTGGGATGACGGCGTGATCGATCCCGCCGATACCCGCCGCGTGCTGGCACTCGCGCTCGCGGCCAGCCTCAATGCGCCGATTGCGCCGACGCGATTCGGCGTATTCCGGATGTGACCGCGTGATCTCGCGCCTGCTGATCGCCAATCGTGGCGAGATCGCCTGCCGGATCGTCCGCACCGCGCGGGCAATGGGCATCGCGACCATCGCCGTGTACTCGGATGCCGACGCCGACGCGCTGCACGTGCGCGACGCGGATGTTGCAGTGCGGATCGGCAAGGCACCGCCGCGCGAGAGCTACCTGAACGGGCCCGGGATCATCGAAGCGGCGCACCGCGCGGGCGCCGATGCGGTGCATCCGGGCTACGGTTTTCTCTCGGAGAATGCCGAGTTCGCCGCGGCGTGCGGCGCGGCGGGCCTGATCTGGGTCGGACCGCCGCCGGATGCCATGCGGGCGATGGGCTCGAAATCGGCGGCGAAGGCGTTGATGGCGAACTCGGGCGTGCCGGTCCTGCCGGGGTATCACGGCACCAGGCAGGAACCGGATCACCTCGCGGCCGAGGCGCGGCGGATCGGCTTTCCGGTGGTGATCAAGGCCGTGGCCGGTGGTGGCGGCCGCGGCATGCGCTTCGTGCGCTCGCCGGAGGAGTTTGCCTCGGCGCTCGCCTCCGCCCGCCAGGAGGCGCGCTCCGCCTTCGGCGATGCGGATGTGCTGATCGAGCGCTATCTCGATCGACCCCGCCACATCGAGGTGCAGGTGTTCGGCGACTCGCACGGCAATGTCGTGCATCTCTTCGAACGCGACTGCTCGGCGCAGCGGCGCCATCAGAAGGTGATCGAGGAAGCACCGGCGCCCGGGCTCGACATGATGCGGCGCGAGGCGATGGGGCAGGCGGCGGTCGCCGCGGCGCGGGCGGTCGGCTATGTGGGCGCCGGCACGGTCGAATTCGTCGCCGATGACGAGGAGTTCTGGTTTCTCGAGATGAACACCCGGCTGCAGGTCGAGCATCCGGTGACGGAATGCGTCACCGGCTTCGATCTGGTGGAATGGCAGCTGCGCGTTGCCGCCGGCGAAGTGCTGCCGGCGGGCGGCGACAAGATCCGCCTGCACGGACATGCGATGGAGGCGCGGCTCTACGCCGAGGATCCCGCGCGCGATTTCGCGCCGGCGACCGGCCGCCTGCTCGCGTTCCGGATGCCGGAGGATGCGCGGGTCGATACCGGGTACGCTGCTGGCGACATGGTCGGCGTGCATTATGACGCGATGCTTGCGAAGATCATCGTGCACGGCGCCACTCGCGAGGAGGCGCGCGGCAAGCTGGCGCGGGCGCTTGCGTCCTGCGAGGTGGCGGGCGTCGCGGTCAATCGCGACCTGCTGGCCGCGATCGTCGCGCATCCGGGGTTCGTCGCGGGCAGGATCGACACCGGCCTCATCGAGCGCGAGCTCGCGCAACTCATGCGGCCGACGCAACCCGATGCCTCGGTGCTCGCCGCCGCCGCCTGCGCGATCCTCCTCGACGAGGCGGGCCGCGCCTCGGCCGTCGATCCGTGGTCACCCTGGAGCGCGTCGGACGGATGGTGGCTGAACGCCGATCCTCCGCGCGAGCTGACCGTGCTGTATGGCGAGGTCGCGCACCACGTCAGCGTATTCCGCCGCGACACCGGATGGCGATTCGAGATCGCGGGCGTGGTCCACGGGGTGGCGGCGGAGCGGATCGACGCCGGGCGGTTCGCGATGCGGCTGGATGGCATGCGCGAGACGGTCGGCATGGTTCTGCGCGGCCAGGTTCTTGCCGTGCATCTGCGCGGAAAGACCTGGTCGCTCCGCCTGCCCGAGGATGAAGCCGCGCAGGCGGAGGAGGATGCCGCCGCCGGCCGTCTCGTCGCACCGATTCCGGGCCTCGTCACCCAGGTGCTGGCATCGTCCGGTCAGCCCGTGGCGAAGGGCGATACGCTCGTCGTGCTGGAGGCGATGAAGACGGTATTCCGTCTCGCCGCCCGCGCCGACGCAACTGTCGCGCGCGTTGCCTGCCAACCGGGTGACAGCGTCGAGGAGGGCCAGCTTCTCGTCGCCTTCGAGGACGCAGCCGGGTGAATTGCCGCGACCTGCTCACGCTCGTCGGCACCATCGGCGGCAGTGCCGCCATGTACATGGCGATGACCGGGCTTGGACTTGCGCAGCCGTCGCCGTATCGCCCGATCCGGCTCGACGGTGACCCGAAGGGCGCGTCGGTGCTGATCCTCGGCGCCGGCATCGCGGGGATGGTGGCGGCGCTCGAACTCCGGCAGGCCGGCTATTCCGTGCAGGTGCTGGAGTACAATCCGCGGCCGGGTGGGCGGAACTGGTCGATCCGCGGCGGCGATGACTATGTGGAGCTCGGCGGGTTCGCGCAACACTGCGATTTTGCCGACGGCCTCTACCTCAATCCCGGCCCGTGGCGGATCCCCTATCACCACCACGGCCTGCTCGATTATTGCCGGCGCCTCGGCGTGCGGCTCGAGCCATTCATCCAGGTCAACCACAACGCCTATCTGCACGCACGGAATGCGTTCGACGGCAAACCGCAGCGGCTCCGCGCGGTGCAGGCGGATTTTCACGGCCATGTCGCCGAGCTGTTGGCGAAAGCGGCCGGACAGGGCGGCCTCGATGCCGCTGTTGGCAAGGAGGATCAGGAGCGGCTGCTCGAGGCACTGCGCGATTGGGGTGCGCTTGACCGCGATTATGCTTACACGAAGGGCTTCGATTCGAGCGACCGCCGCGGCTGGGACAGCGATCCGGGCGGCGGGCTGTCGGCGGTGCCGGTGCCCTCGCAGCCGATCGCGCTCGCCGACCTCCTGCAAGCGCGGCTGTGGCGCTTCCTCGCCGATGGCGTCGAATACGATTACCAGACCACGCTGTTCCAGCCGGTTGGCGGGATGGACATGATCGGTCGCGCCTTCGCGCGCAAGCTCGATCCGGTCATTCGGTGCAATGCCCGCGTGATGGCGATCCGTCAGGATGCGACCGGCGTGACGGTGAACTGGCTCGACCGTGCCGCGCATGACGCACCGAGGCAGAGCCGCGCGGACTGGTGCCTCTGCACCATCCCGCTTTCAATCCTGTCGCAGCTCGAGATGACTGTCGGCGGCGCGATGGCGAGTGCCATCAGGAGCGTGCCCTATGCCGCCGCGACCAAGATCGGGCTGCAATTCCGCCGCCGCTTCTGGGAGCAGGAGGATGCGATCTATGGCGGCATCACCTACACCGACCTGCCGATCGGATTGATCGGCTATCCGAACACCGATTACTTCAGCGCGGGCCCCGGCGTGCTGCTCGGCGCCTATGTTTTTGGCGCCTATGCGACGGAGTTCACGGCACTCGATCCGCCGGCCCGTGTGGCCAAGGCGGTGGAGTACGGCGCGCGCATTCATTCGCAGTACACGCGCGATTTCGACAACGGCGTCGGTATCGGCTGGCATCGCGTGCCGTGGACGCTCGGCTGCTTCGGGCTGTGGAGCGCGGAGACGCGCGCCCAGCATTACGACGCGCTGTGTGGGCTCGATGGCCGCATCCTGCTCGCCGGCGAACATGCCTCCTACATTCCGGCCTGGCAGGAGGGCGCGGTGCTCTCCGCGCTCGACGCAATCGGACGCCTGCACCGGCGCGTGATGGCCGGCTGATGCGCCGCGCGCTGCTCCTCGCCTGCGCCGCGCCCGCGCTCATGGCGGCGGGCGACGGCACCTTCTCCGATCCATGGCGATTCCGTGCGACCGACGGCGCGACGCTCTATCGCGATGTCTGCCAGGAATGCCACATGCCCGAGGGGCAGGGCGCCGCCGGCGCCGGGTATTATCCGGCGCTTGCGCATGATCCCAGGCTGGAATCGGCGGATTACGCGATTGCGCTCGTGCTGCACGGGAGCGGTGCCATGCCGTCCTTCGCCCGTCAGCTCACCGATCAGCAGATCGCCGACGTGATCGGCTTCATCCGCACCCATTTCGGCAACGACTTCGCCGCGCCGGTTGCCGCCCATGCTGTCGGATCGGCACGCTAGTGGATAGAATTCGACGGAAAGAACCGGCGGATTATCCACTAGCCCTTGATTTGGTGGAGCGATTCACCCGCCGCTCGGGTGGCGAGCGTCAGGATCGCGCCACGAGCGCCCCGCGGGTGCGGCGCGGGTGCCGGCGGCTGGGGGCGGCGGTCGCACTCCTCCTGCTCGCCGCTCCGGCCCCGCGGGCCGAGGCCCCGAGCGGTGGCGCGTCGGTTCCCGGCATCGTCGCCGCGACGCTGCCTTCGGTCGTGAACATCTCGGTGTGGAGCACCGAGCCCGCGAGCACGGGCGTCGCCGAGAAGAGCGCCCGAAACGAGTTCCGCGTCTACGGCTCGGGCCTGATCGTCGGTGCCGACGGCATCATCGTCACCAACGGGCACGTCATCCAAGGGGCAAAGACAATCTCCGTGGTGCTGCGGGATCGCAGCCGGTTGCCGGCGCGCGTGATCGGGGTCGCGCAGCTCGTCGATCTCGCGCTGCTGAAGGTCGATGCCGAGCGACCCCTGCCGGTGCTGCAATTTGCCGACAGCGACCTTCTGCAAATCGGCGAGACGGTGGTCGCGATCGGCAACCCGCTTGGGGTCGGCACCTCGGTAACATCTGGAGTCGTGAGCGCGATCAACCGCAACATCCTGGACACGCCGTTCGACGACTTCGTGCAGACGGATGCCGCGATCAATCACGGCAATTCCGGCGGTCCGCTGATCGACGACGCCGGCCGGGTGATCGGCATCAACACGCTGCTTCGCGCGCCCACCGGCAACAGCGGCTCGGTCGGCATCGGCTTTGCGATTCCCTCGAACGACGTCGCCTTCGTCGTCATCCGCCTGCTGGGGCCAGGCCCGAAAACGCCCGGCTGGATCGGCGTGCGGTTGCAGGACACCACGCCGGAAATGGCGGAGGCGTTCGGCATCCGGCGTGCACGCGGCGCGGTGGTGACGGCGGTCGCTCCCGACGGCCCCGCCGCGCATGCCGGCCTGCTTCCCGGCGACATCATTCTGCGCACCGCGGATCAGCAGGATGTCGATGCCCGCTCCATCCTGCGCACCGCCGCGCGCGCCGATATTGGCGATGCGCTCGATCTCGCGATCTGGAGCCGGGGCCGCGAGCGGGACGTGCCCGTGCGGGTCGCGCTGTGGCCGCATCTGCCGTCGGAGGACGGCTTCGGCGCCGCGGCAACGCGCGAGCCGCCGGGGCTCGGCCTCACCCTCGCACCGCTCACGCCTGACCTGCGCCGGAAATACTCGCTGCCGGCGTCGGTCGCCGGGCTCGCCGTGGTCGCAGTGGATGAACGCAGCGAAGCCCGCGATCGCGGGCTCGGTCCGGGCGATGTGATCGAGCAGGTGCAGCGTTCACCGGTGCACAGCGTGCACGACGTGGAGGGGGCGCTCGACCGCGGAGCAGAGCGTTCGGTCCGCGCTAGCAGGCGCTGTTCGGGTGGCAGGCCGTTGATCTCGCGCTCGATGTCGAACAGGGCGTCGGTCCGGCGCACCGCCTGGCGACGCGGATGCTCGCCGCCGCGGTCTCGCGAGTAGTAGAACAGCGCCGCCGGCGGCGCCGGACCGCCGAACGGCTGGTCATCACGGACCTAGGTCCAAAGCCGGCCAGTGATAGTCTTGCTCTTGGCCAGCACCGCACCATGGTGTCGTCGCCGTGGATGCGCGCGCCGGCCAACACGTGCGCCCGGATCAGCGCGACCAAGGGGGCCAGCGCCGCCGTGCAGGCGCCCACCCAGTCTCCCAGGGTGGAGACGTCGAGGTGGATGTCCTCGCGAGCGTAGGTCTCGCTTTGCCGGTTCAGCGGCAGGTGCTGACCGAACTCCGCCTCCAGGATCATGGCCAGCAGCTCGGGCCCGGCACGTCCCCGAGCGATGGGGTGGAATGGCGCCGGCGGCTGCGTGATTGTCTCGCAGCTCCGGCAGGTGAATTTATCGCGGACCGTCTGGATCACCTTCCACTGCCGCGGAATCACCTCCGGCGTCTCGGTGATCGTCTCACCGAGCTTGGACAGCTTGCCATGGCAGCACGGACACTCCGTCGGGCCCGCGATCACGACCCGCTCGCGCGGCAGATGCGCCGGCAACGCCCCGCGGACCGGTTTGGCGCGGGTCCGGCTCGCGCCCTCGCCGGCGGATCGTGCCCGCTTGGCCTCAGCCTCGGCGGCATCCGCCTCCAGCTCCTCGAGCTGCAGCTCCAACTGGTCCAGTAAACGCCGACCGCGCTCGGAGGTCTGGCCGAAGCGGTCGCGCTCCAGCTTGGCGATCAGCAGCTTCAGGGGCGCGATCATCGCTTCCGCGCCCGTGGCTCGCCCTCCGCGTCGCGCCGGGCCGTGCGCTCGGCCAGCAAAGCCGCCCGCAGCGCGTCGATGTCGTCGGGGAAGTTCTTGGCGCCGGGCGTCACGGCCGGAGTCAACCATACTCCGGCCCGCTTGTGTACCCGTTTCGGGCGTCAGCCGGCGGCCGTGGGCCGCCAGGTCCGTTGCGGATTCCGCCAGTCGCGTTTCAGTCGGCCTGAAACGTGAATCACTCGCTCGAACAATTCGCTAGAGCAGGCCGGTGACCGGAAGGGAACCGGTCATGCTTTAGCCGGGCCATGGACTACGTGCTCAAGCGCTGGCCCGCGTTCACCCGGTTCCTCGAGGACGGGAGAATTTGCCTCACGAACAACGCGGCCGAACGAGCGCTCAGAGGTGTTGCCCTCGGGCGTCGGGCATGGCTGTTCGCCGGCTCTGACCGCGGCGGCGAGCGAGCTGCCGCCATCGACACCCTCATCGTCACGGCCAAGCTGAACGGACTGGACCCGCGCGCCTGGCTTGCCGACGTGCTGCGCCGGATCGCCAATCATCCGGCATCGCGGCTGCAGGAGCTGCTGCCCTGGAACTGCACGGTGCAGGCTGCCAAACTGGCAGCATGAGCCCAACCGGCAAAACCCCGGCGAACAACACGTCGGCCGCCGACAGCTTCAACCAGATCTGCACGGTTCGGATCGAACTGCTGGAGACCAATCCGCTAATCTGGCGCGAGGTGGAGGTGCCCACCTCCATCACGCTCAAGGTGCTGCACGACATCGTCCAGATCACCATGGGCTGGCTCGACCAGCATCTTTGGGAGTTCGCCATTGATGGCCAGACCTACGGGCTGCCGATGGACGAGGACTGGGGCACCGCTCCTCGCAGCGAGGCAAACAAGGTCCGACTGCGCGATGTGCTGAAGCCGCGCCGGACAAGCATTGGCTACCTCTATGATTTCGGCGACAGCTGGGAGCACCGGATCACCATCACGAACATCCGTCCCGGCAAGCCTGGCGTGTCCTACCCCCATTATGTCGGCGGTGAATGGGACTGCCCGCCCGAGAACTGCGGTGGCATTCCCGGCTACCACAACATGCTCGACGCCCTCGCTGATCCCGAGCATCCCGACCACGCCGAAGTTGCCGAATACCTCGAGGACTGGGACCCCAAGGAGATCGACGAACTTCCGCTCAGGATTGCACTCGGCCGCATCGCCAATCGGCGAAATGCCGCACGCACCAGGATTGCCAAGAAGACCCGCTGATCAGCATGCCGCAGAACGATAGCAAGTCACGGTGGTCCTCACCGGATGGATACTTTTCGCCGAGCGCTTCGATGGCGACGTGCTCGCGCCATGGGCGCGCCGGAAGCTACTCCCCGAGGCGACCCAAGTGGCTGATCGTTGGCACCTGATGGAGAACGCGAGCCGCGCCTTTCTCGATGCGGTCCGCAAATCGCTGCGTCAGATTCGGGCTGCGATCGGCGCGGCCACTATCAAGTCGCCCGTGAAGAAGGCGGTTTTCAGGTGGAAGCGAGCTCTTGCCAGCTGAGAGCGACGGTCTGGGATGAGCGCGATGTGGCGAGCCAGATCGCGATGAGGCATGCCAGCCAGCGGCGGAGGAGCCTGAGGTTGTGTCCGACGGCGGCGAGGATGGCATTGATCGCGTTGCCGTCGGCGCCGAGCAGGAAGTTGCGGTTGAGCAGACCGTCGGCCTTTATGTGACCGATCACGGGCTCGACAGCGTTGCGCCGGCGGAGCTCGCGCCGGATGGTGGGCGTGAGGCCGCGTTTCTGCCGGCTGATAAAGACGCGGGCGCGATCGGCATCATGGCCGCGATATCCGCGATCGACATAGGCGCGCTCGATGGCGGCACCGGTGATCCGCTCCGTCTGTGCGATCTGCGCCGCGAGTGTGTGGCCGTCATAGGGGTTTCCCGGCAGAGCGCGCGCACCGACGACGAATTGCCCACCGGGAGCCGCCGCATTGGTGGCCGCGACCGAGACCTTCACGCCGAATTCGAAGCGTGCATGCGCCTTCCCTTTGCCGATGCACTCCACCTCGGGCGCGTGCAGCGAATAGAGCTTGCCGCTGCCGCGATCCTCGCGCCGTTGGCGCAGCAGACGGGTGATCAGGGCGAGCGGTTCGCCGAACGCGGCCTCTGCCCGCGACATCGCCGGCGACCTTGCGCGCGATGTCGCGCGCCAGCCGCCCGAGCCAGGTGCGGAGCCGGCGAACCTGCCGTTCCGCCTGCCGCGGGCGCCCGGAATACATCAACCTGGCGGCATCCCGTTTCGCGAACTTCGCCACCCGGACATAGGATTGCCGCAACACCAGGCCGTGGCGGCGCGCGAGCCGGACCAGGTGCTCGGTGCCCCGATGCAGCAGCTTGCTGTCGGTCGGATGCGTCACGGCTTTCGGCTGCACCGTGGTGTCGAGGGTGACGCGACGAAGGTGCTTCTCCTCGAGGGCGCCGCCACGCTGCGCGGCTTGCAGGCTCTCGGCCAGCAGCGCCTCCATCCGCTCGGCGCCGATCCGCTGGCGCCAGCGCGTCAAGGACGAGCGGTCCAGCGGCAACCGATGCTGGAAGTATGTCTCGCCGCAGAACAGCTGGGCATACGGGCTGTCGAGATAGCGGGCACACACCGCCTCGTCGGACAGTCCGTCCATGTGCTTGAGCAGATGCAGGCCCACCATCAGCCGGGTCGGCAGCGCCGGCCGGCCGATGCCGTCCGTGTAGAGCGCCCCGACTTTCCTGACCAATCAACCGATATGCCATGGCGCGATCTTCCGTGCGGGAACGCCACCGAATCAGCGATCTTACGATTCGCCAATGCCCATCCCCGCACAGGTCTCTTTAGCTGTTTCAGAGTCCTGTCGAGCCGGCCAGGTTCAGGCCGTGAACCTTCGCTCCGGTGAAGGGCTGTCGGTCGGGTCGATCTCGTGAACTTGCCGAACGGGATTGAAATACTCCGCCTACGCCAGCTCGCGGGGCCACGTGCCGGCGGGTTCCTCGTTTCGACGCTCCTCCGCCGCTGCCGCGTCCTCTGGCGGTGGCGGCTCCTGCGCCCGCGCGGCGGTGCCGAGGCCCGGAATCCAGCTCGCCTCCTGCACGGTCAGGACGCGCCTTGCAGCGCCTCCGATGCCGCCAGCCAGTCGGTTTCGGCGGCTTCGATGGCGCGCGCGATGGCGGCGAGGCGGGTGTTGGCGGCGGTGAGGTCGGCGACGCGGCTTTCGGCGTAGAGCGCGGGGTCGGCGAGCGCTCTTTCGATCGCGTCTTTTTCCGCGGCGAGTTTGGCGATGCGCGCCTCGGCGTCGCGGGCGGCCTTGCGCAAGGGGGCGAGCGCGGCACGGGCCTCGGCGCGTTCGCGGCGGTCGTCGCGGCGCGTCGCGGTTTCCTGTTTCGGCGGGCGCGCGCGTTCGGCGATCAGCGCGCGGTAGTCGTCCATGTCGCCGTCATACGGCCGCACCGTGCCGTCGGCGACCAGCCAGAGCCGGTCGGCGACGAGTTCGACGAGATGCGGGTCGTGCGTGATCAGCAGCACCGCGCCCGCGAAATCGGCAAGCGCTCGCACCAGCGCCTCGCGCGCGTCGATGTCGAGATGGTTGGTGGGCTCGTCGAGCAGCAGCAGTTGCGGGGCGTCGCGTGTAGCGAGCGCGAGCAGCAGGCGCGCCTTCTCGCCGCCGGACAGGTTCTCGACCTTCGTTTCGGCGCGGTCGGCGTCGAGGCCGAAGCGGGCGAGCTGGGCGCGCTGCTGCGTTCCCGTCGCGCGCGGCAGCGCCCGCGCCATGTGGTCGAGCGTGGAATCGTCGATGGCGAGCTCGTCGGTCTGGTGTTGCGCGAAGTAGCCGACCCGGAGCTTGCCCGAGCGGCGGATTTCCCCGCGCAGCGGCGCGAGACGGCCGGCAAGCAGCTTGGCGAGCGTCGACTTTCCGTTGCCGTTCGCGCCGAGCAGCGCGATGCGGTCGTCCATGTCGATGCCGAGCGACAGGCCGGACAGCACCGGCTTTCCGTCATAGCCGACCGCGACGCGGTCGAGTGCCAGGATCGGCGGGGCGAGCGCCGGCGGCGTGGGGAAGGCAAAGCGCGTCGGCGCCGCCTCCACCACATTCTCGATCGCCGGCAGGCGCTCCAGCGCCTTCAGGCGTGACTGCGCCTGGCGCGCCTTGCTCGCCTTGTAACGAAAGCGGTCGACATAGGCCTGCATGTGCGCGCGCTGCGCGGCGATGCGCTCGGCCGCGCGCGCCTGCTGCAAGGCCTGCTCGGTGCGGATGCGGACGAACTCGTCGTAGCCGCCGGGGGTAAGCGACAGCTTGCCGCGATCGAGATGCGCGATCGCCTCCACCGCGCGGTCGAGCAGGCCGCGATCGTGCGAGACGATCAGCACCGCGCCGGGGCAGCGGGCGATCCAGGATTCGAGCCAGAGCGTGGCTTCGAGGTCGAGGTGGTTGGTCGGCTCGTCGAGCAGCAGCAGCTCGGGCTGCGAGAACAGCGCGGTGGCGAGCGCGACGCGCATGCGCCAGCCGCCGGAATAGGCGCTGACCGGCCGCTCCTGCGCGGCGGCGTCGAAGCCGAGCCCGGCGAGGATCGCGGCGGCGCGGGCCGGCGCGCTGTCGGCGCCGATCGCGCGCAGGCGTTCGTGGATCTCGGCGAGGCGCATCGGCTCGGCGCGGTCGGCCTCGGCGAGCAGGGTGAGGCGTTCGGGATCGCCCTCCAGCACCGTGTCGAGCAGGCTCGCATCGCCGGAGGGGGCCTCCTGCCTGACCTGGCCGATGCGGGCGCGGGCGGCGACGCGGATCTCGCCGCCATCCAGGGCGAGGTCGCCGGCGATCGCGCGGAGCAGGCTCGATTTGCCGGCACCGTTGCGGCCAACCAGCCCGATCCGCCGCCCGGGCTCGATCGTGAGCGAGGCGCGGTCGAGCAGCACCCGACCGCCGATGCGGATCGTCACCTCGGAGATCGTGAGCAGGCTCATGGCGCGGCACTCTTAGACCCGAATCGCCCTGACTGTGGTCAGGGCGATTCGGGTCTCTGTATCTTTGGCCTGCCAATTCGCGCCCTGACTGATTCCAGTCAGGGCGATGGGAGGCTAGCGGGGTCCGTCGCCGGCACGGGAGGGGTTGCCCGACCGAAGAGCCTCGGTTACGAGCCGCGCCACTTCCAGAGAAACGGGACAGCATCATGGCGACCGAGCGCACGCTCTCGATCATCAAGCCGGACGCGACGCGGCGGAACCTGACAGGCCGGATCAACGCCTGTTTCGAGGCGGCCGGCCTTCGCATCGTGGCGCAGCGCCGCATCCGGCTGTCGAAGGAGCAGGCCGAGCGCTTCTACGCCGTGCACAGGGAGCGGCCGTTCTTCGCCGGACTGGTGCAGTTCATGACCTCGGGCCCGGTCGTCGTGCAGGTGCTGGAAGGCGAGAATGCCGTTGCCCGCAACCGCGAAGTGATGGGGGCGACGGATCCGGCCAAGGCCGCGGAAGGGACCGTCCGCAAGCAGTTCGCCGAGAATATCGAGGCGAATTCCGTGCACGGCTCCGACAGCCCCGAGAATGCGAAGCAGGAGATCGGGTTCTTCTTCAAGGAGGCCGACATCGTGGGTTAGCGCGTGATCGTTTCAGGCCGAGTCGGCCTGAAACGTGAATCACTCGCTCGAACAATTCGCTAAAGCAGGCCGGTGACCGGAAGGGAACCGGTCATGCTTTAGCGCGCCGACCGGCCGGAATCGAGACTCATCGAGGCGGTCTCCACCAGCTGGCCCGCGATCCTGTCGAGCTCAAGCGACGGGTCAGTCCTGCGGCGGGAAGCAGCGATGCCGCGGCCCCTCGCGCTCGAACCGGCACGGGCGTGCGAGGTGCCGCCTAGAGCGTGAACCAGGCCAGGCAGACGGAGAATCACGACCACCGCGATGACACCGGCGACGATGAAGCGGGTGAAGCCGGACCAGAAATGCTGCCGGTCAGCGAGCAGCCCTTCGACCGTGGTCGGCCCGACCTCTCCGGTCGTGACGGGAATGTGCTCGGCCATGCGCCCCCTCGGCGGATTGAAAGCTTGGCGAGCGTTCTATTTCGCCGCGGCGCCGCACGGCAAGGGGTTGCACAGGGCGGAGGCCGGATCGGGCGCCGGGGCGGCCTCGCCCAACGCATGCGCGCGGAGCGCCAGCCGGTACATCACGTGCTCCTGCGCCAGGACCCGGGCGGCGAGCGTGTCCGCCGTGTCCTCCGGCAGCACCGGCACCGCCGACTGGGCGAGGATCGGCCCGTCATCCACGGTCTCCGAGACGAGGTGCACGGTACAGCCATGCAGCTTCACCCCGGCGGCGAGCGCCCGTGCATGGGTGTCGAGCCCCGGGAAGGCCGGCAGCAGCGAGGGATGGACGTTGAGCATCCGCCCGCGCCAGCGGCCGACCAGGAACGGCGTGAGGATGCGCATGTAGCCGGCCAGGCAGACGATCTCGATGCCCCGCCGCGCGAGCTCGGCATCGATCGCCGCCTCGTGCGCCGCGCGATCGCCGCGGAACGCGTGGTGGTCGAGCGCCAGCGTCTCGATGCCGGCCGCGCGGGCGCGGGCGAGGCCGGCGGCATCGGGATTGTTCGACAGCACGAGGGCGATCGTGGCGGGGAAATCCGGTGCCGCGGCGGCGGCGAGCAGCGCCGCCATGTTGGTGCCGCGGCCGCTGAGCAGGATGGCCGTCCGGCGGCGGATCATGCCGGGTAATGCAGCAGCGGCTCGATCCGCACCGAGCCGGGGCCTGGCTCCGCTTCGATCGCGCCGAGCCGGAACACCGTCTCCCCATGCGCCTGCAGCAGCGTGGTCGCGAGCGCCGCGTCGGACACCACCAGCACCATCCCGATGCCGCAGTTGAAGACGCGGAACATCTCCGCCGCCGCGATCCCGCCGGTCCGGGCGAGCCAGGCGAAGACCGGGGGCGGCGCCCAGGCGGTGGCGTCGATCACCGCGGCCATGTCCGGCGGCAGCACCCGGACCAGGTTGCCCGCGATGCCGCCACCGGTGATGTGCGCCGCCGCGCGCAGGAGCCCGCTCTCCGCGAGCGCGAGCAGCGGCTTCACGTAGATCCGCGTCGGCGACAGCAGTGCTTCGCCGAGCGGCGTGCCCGGCGCGAACGGCGCCTCGGCGTCCCAGCCGAGCCCGCTCGCGGCGACGATCCGGCGCAGCAGCGAGAAGCCGTTGGAATGCACGCCGGACGAGGCGAGGCCGAGCACCGCGTCCCCCGGCGCGACCCCGCGCGGCAGCAGCAGGTCGCGCTCGGCGGCGCCGACGGCGAAGCCGGCCAGGTCGTAATCCGCCGCGGCATACATGCCGGGCATCTCGGCGGTCTCGCCGCCGACCAGGGCGCAGCCGGCCTGCCGGCAGCCCTCGGCGATGCCGGCGATCACCGTCGCCGCGGTCTCGACCGCGAGCTTGCCGGTGGCGAAGTAGTCGAGGAAGAACAGCGGCGCGGCGCCCTGCACGATCAGGTCGTTGACGCACATGGCGACGAGGTCGATGCCCACCGTCGCGTGCCGCCCGGTCTCGATCGCGACCCGCAGCTTGGTGCCGACGCCGTCCGTCGCCGCGACCAGAACGGGGTCGCGGAACCCGGCGGCGCGGAGATCGAACAGCGCGCCGAAACCGCCGAGCCCACCCATCACGCCCGGCCGGTCGGTGGCGTGGGCCAGCGGCTTGATGCGCTCGACCAGCGCGTCGCCGGCGCCGATATCGACCCCGGCGCCGCCATAGGTGAACCGGTTGCGCCCGTCCGGCCCGCTTGCCTGTGATCCGCTCATGGCGTGCTCGACACGGTGAAGGGTTGCGGCGTTAAGTGCCCGCGAATGGCGGGAGAGTGCATGCTGGGCGAGGCGGCGCGAAACAACCATGCGAGGCGGGAGCCCGCAATGCCGGAAGGGCGACGGTCGCCATGAGCGAGACGCTGCCCGCGCCCGCCCCGAGCATCGACGCTCCGGCCCCGGTGCCCGCGCCGGAGCGGCCGCGCGCCACCCGCGGGCAGCGGATCGCGATGCTGGTCGCGCTCGTCGTCGCGGCATGGCTCGTCCTGCAGCTGTTCGCCTCGATCCTGCTGCCCTTCGTCGCCGCGGCCGGCATCGCCTATTTCCTCGACCCGCCGGCGACCCGCCTGACGCGGCTCGGCCTGCCGCGCGGCCTCTCGGCGCTCTCGATGATCATCGCGCTGCTGAGCGCGGGCCTGCTTTTCGCGCTGCTGCTCTACCCGCTGATCCTGGCCCAGATCGGCATCCTGATCGACCGCGTGCCGGCCTATGTCAGCGCGCTCCGGAGCTGGGCGGGCGAGGTGATCGTGCATCTGCAGGAGCGGCTCGGGCCGCAATTCGTGGACGAGCACCTGCGCGACCTGGTGAGCAGCCAGGCCGGCGCCATGCTCTCCTTCCTCGCCGGCGCCTTGACCCGGATCGTCGGCAGCGGCTTCGCGATCTTTAACGTGCTGTCGCTCGCGGTGGTGACCCCGGTGGTCGCCTTCTACCTGCTGCGTGACTGGCCGCGTGGGGTCGCGCGGATCGACAGCTGGCTGCCGCGCCGCTACGCGGGCGTGCTGCGTGCGCAGGCCCGGGAGGTGGACCGCATCCTCTCCGCCTGGGTGCGCGGCCAGGCGCTGTGCTGCGTCCTGCTCGCGCTGTTCTATGCCGTGGGCCTCTCGATGGTCGGACTCGATCTCGGGCTCATCGTCGGGCTCGCCGCCGGGCTGCTCTCCTTCATCCCCTATGTCGGGACCATCACCGGCGCGGTGACCTCGATCGGCCTCGCGCTCGCGCAGTTTTCCCACTGGACCGGCGTGATCCTGGTCGCCTGCGTGTTCGTGCTCGGCAACATCCTCGAGGGCTACGTGATCTACCCGCGCTTCCTCGGCGATCGCGTCGAGCTGCACGCGGTGTGGGTGATCTTCGCGCTGTTCGCCGGGGGGGCGGTGTTCGGCTTCCTCGGCGTGCTGCTGGCGGTGCCGATCGCGGCGACGATCGGCGTGCTCGCCCGCTTCTGGCTGCGGCGCTACCTCGCGAGCTCCCTCTATCTCGACCCGCCGCAGCGCCCATGACGTCGTACGAGGCAATCCCGCGCCAGCTCGCGCTGCCTTTCGTGCACGCGCCGGCCTATGCGGCGGCCGACTTCGTCGCCTCGCGCTCGAACGAGGAGGCGCTGGCCTGGCTCGACCTCACCGCCGACTGGCCGGCACGCCGGCTCGCGCTCTGGGGCGAGCCGGGCAGCGGCAAGACCCATCTGCTGCACCGCTGGGCGACGCGGACGGGGGCGGTCCTGCTCGGCCCGGGCGGGGTGCGCACGCTGGCGCCCCCGCGTCGGCCGATCGCGATCGACGATGCCGAGCTCGCGCCGGAAATCCCGTTGCTCCGCATGCTGAACGCCGCCGCCGAGGCCGGACTGCCGGTGCTGCTCGCCGCCCGGGCGCCGCCCGCGCGCTGGGCGACGGTCCTCCCCGATCTCGGCAGCCGGTTGCGCACGAGCGTGGCGATCCGCATCGGTCCTCCCGACGACGCGCTGCTCCGCGCCCTGCTCCGCCGCCTGCTCGCCGATCGCCGGCTGCCCATGGCCGAACCGACGCAGGCGCTGCTGCTGGCCCATCTCCCACGCAGTCCGGCTGCCCTGCGCGAGGCGGTGGCCCGGCTCGACCGGCTGAGCCTCGCCGCCCAGGGTCGGATCACCCGCCTGCTCGCCCTCGCGATCGCGCGCGAGCTGGCCGCGCGAGAGCGTTCGGAGTCCGATGACGATTTCGCGTCTGCCGCCCGCGCGCCCTCGCCGCGCGAGCCCGCGCTGATCTAGTCTCGCTGCCATGAACGAGATCAGCGTCGCCGACCGCCGGCTCGTCACCGATAAGCCGTGCATTCCCGTGATCGCGGCGGACAGTCCCGACCGGTTCATCAACCGCGAGCTCTCCTGGCTCGACTTCAACCACCGCGTCGTCGAGGAGGCGGAGAACGGCCGCCACCCGCTGCTCGAGCGGCTTCGCTTCGTCTCGATCAGCGCGTCCAACCTCGACGAGTTCATCTCGGTGCGCGTCGCCGGGCTGATCGGCCAGGCCAAGGCCGGCATCGCCGCGCGCTCGCCGGACGGCCGCACCGCGACGCAACAGCTCGCCGAGATCCGCAAGCGGACCCGCCAGCTGATGGAGAAGCAGCAGCTTGTCTGGGCCGAGCTGCGCATGCTGCTGCAGCAGGCCGGCATCGAGCTGTGCGATCCCGACCGGCTGTCGGGCGACGAGCTGCGTTGGCTCGATGGCTGGTTCATGGACCGCATCTTCCCCGTCCTGACGCCGCTCGCGATCGACCCCGCACACCCGTTTCCGTTCATCCCGAACATGGGACTGGTGCTCGCGCTCAAGCTGCTGCGCGACCAGGACCAGCACGCGATGCGCGCGCTGGTGCCGATGCCGGCGCAGATCGAGCGCTTCATCCGCCTGCCCGGAAATCCCGGTGGCCCGATCCGCTTCGTCATGCTCGACGACCTGATCGTGCTCTACCTCGACCGACTGTTCCCCGGCTTCAGCATCGCGGCGCAGGGCATGTTCCGCCTCATCCGCGACACCGATGTCGAATTCGAGGAGGAGGCCGAGGACCTGGTCCGCTCCTACGAGACCGCGCTGAAGCGGCGCCGCCGCGGGGTGCCGATCCATCTCGGGATGAATGCCGACATGCCGGAGGATCTGCGCGCGCTGATCGCCTCCGAACTTGGCGCGCCGGACGACGAAGTTTTCCTCATGCACGGGCTGCTCGGCCTCGCGGATCTGCGCCACCTGATCATCGAGGACCGGCCCGACCTGCTGTTCCCGCCCTACGCACCGCGCTTTCCCGAGCGCATCCGCGATTTCGGCGGCGACTGCTTCGGGGCGATCCGCGCCAAGGACATCATCGTCCACCATCCGTTCGAGAGCTTCGACGTCGTCGTGCAGTTCCTGCGCCAGGCGGCGGCGGACCCCAGCGTGGTCGCGGTGAAGCAGACGCTGTACCGCACCAGCCACGACAGCCCGATCGTCAAGGCGCTGATCGAGGCGGCGGAGGCGGGCAAATCGGTCACCGCGATGATCGAGCTGCGCGCCCGCTTCGACGAGGAGGCCAACATCCGCCTCGCCCGCTCGCTCGAAGCCGCCGGCGCGCAGGTCGTGTTCGGCTTCACCGCGCTCAAGACGCACGCGAAGATCTCGCTCGTGGTGCGGCGCGAGGGCGGGGCGATGCGCACCTACGCGCATTTCGGCACCGGCAACTACCACCCGATCACCGCCCGCATCTACACCGATCTGAGCTTCTTCACCACCGAGCCCGCGCTCACCCGCGACGCCGCGCGGCTGTTCAATTACATGACCGGCTACGCCAAGCCGGAGGCGATGGAGGCGCTCGCCTTCTCGCCGCTCACCACCCGCGTGGTGCTGACCAATCTCATCAACCGCGAGATCGAAGCCGCCCGTGCCGGCCACCCGGCCGCGATCTGGCTGAAGATGAACAGCATCGTCGACGAGGCGCTGATCGACCGGCTCTACGAGGCCTCGCGCGCCGGGGTGAAGGTGATGTGCATCATCCGCGGCATCTGCTGCCTGCGCCCCGGCGTGCCCGGACTGTCCGACAATATCCGCGTCAAGTCGATCGTCGGCCGCTTCCTCGAGCACGCGCGCATCTATGCCTTCGGCAACGGCCACGCGTTGCCCAGCCGCCATGCCCGCGTGTTCATCTCGAGCGCCGACTGGATGGCGCGCAACATGGATTGGCGCGTCGAGACCCTGGTGCCGATTCACAACCCGACCGTCCACGCCCAGGTGCTCGACCAGATCATGGTGGTGAACCTCAAGGACTCCATGCAGTCCTGGCAGCTCGGCAGCGACGGCACCTGGCGCCGCCTGCCTCCGGGCCGCAAGCCCATCTCCGCCCACGAATACTTCATGACCAACCCGAGCCTCTCCGGCCGCGGCTCCGCCCTCCACGGCCCCATCACCCCCCATCCCACCCGCCGTCCGGACCGCGTCTCCCAGGACTGATGGAGGTTAGTGTGGAGGCAAAGGAAGGTCGGGGATTTCACCCTCGAACCCTCACCAGGGGCGCTGCCCTCGGTCTTCCTCTATTCCCCAACCAATCCCCGTGAGTTCCGGGATGCGCAGTGCGGTCGTGGATCTGGGGTCGAATTCGGTCCGGCTGGTGGTGTTCGAGGGGTGGGTTCGGGTGCCGGTGCCGGTCGTGAACGAGAAGGCGGTGTTGCGGCTTGGGAAGGGGCTGACGGCGACCGGGCGGCTGAATGAGGAGGCGCTCGGGCAGGCGTTGGTGGTGGTGGCGCGGTTTGCGGCGATCGCGCGGGCGATGGGGGCGGCGCCGTTCGAGGTGCTGGCGACGGCGGCGGTCCGGGATGCGCGGAACGGGCCGGATTTCGTGGCGCGGGTCGAGGCGCGGGTTCCGGGCATTCGGGTCCGGGTGCTGTCCGGCGAGGACGAGGCGCGGTTTTCCGCGGCGGGCGTGCTGTGCGGTTTTCCGGATGCGGAGGGGGTGCTGGCGGACATTGGCGGCGGGTCGCTGGAGCTGGTGCGGCTGGGGCGGGGCCAGGCGGCGGCGCGGAGTTTCCGCCTGGGGGTGATCCGGCTGGGCGAGCGGTCGGGCGGGGACGTGGCCCGGGCGCGGGCGATCGTCGACGAGGAGCTGGCGAGCGTCGATTGGCTGCCGGGCGCGGCGGGCCGCGACCTCTACCTGGTGGGTGGCACGTTCCGGGCGCTGGCGCGGATGCACATGGCGCAAACGGGGTATCCGCTGAGCATCGTACATCATTACGCGATCGGGGCGGAGGTGGCGCGCGACTTCGCCGGCCTGGTGGCCGGCGCGTCGCGGCGGGCGCTCGAGCGGATGCCGTCGGTGCCGCGGCGGCGGGTCGAGGACCTGCCGTTTGCGGCGGTGGTGTTGCGGCGGCTGCTGCGGGTGAGTGGCGCGGCGCGGGTGGTGTTCAGCGCCAACGGCCTGCGCGAGGGGTGGTACATGGCGCATGTGCCGGAAGCGGTGCGGCGGCAGGATCCGGTGCTGGCGATGGGCGAGGATGTGGCGCGCCGGCTGTCGCGCGATCCCGCGCTGCCGCCGGCGCTGATCGACTGGACGGCGACGCTGTTTCCAGGCGAAACGGCAGGGCAGCGTCGGCTTCGCGAGGCGGCGTGCTGGGTTTCGGATCGCGGCGTGCGCGATCATCCGGAATATCGCGCCGAGGGCGCTTTCCAGCGGATGCTGCGCCAGTTCGATGTGGCGCTCGATCACCCGGCGCGGGCGTTTCTGGCGCTGACGCTAGCGATCCGCTACGAGGCGGATTTCGGCGGCGGCGTTTCTCGCCCCGGCCCGGGCGCTGCTCGACGGCGCCGAGAACGCGCGCGCGGAGGCGCTTGGGGCGGCGCTGCGGCTTGCCTATATGCTGTCGGCCGGAACGCGGCAGCTGCTGGCGCTGACTGCCGTTCGGCGCGAGGCCGGGCGGGTCGTGCTGGCGCTCGCGCCGGGGGACGGCGTGTTCGCTGGCGAGCCGGTGCGACGGCAGCTGCAGCGGCTCGGATCGGCCCTTGGGCTGGCGGTGGCGATCGCGGAGCCGCTCGCGGCGGCGTCCTAGGGCAGATCGTGGCTGACTGGATCGCATCGCGATCCAGGACCGCGCGAGTTTGATCCGCAAACAGCAAGCCGGAGCGGTTCCAATCCGCGACAAAGCGGAAGCCCGCGGAGGAAGCGCGCGCCCGGGCTGCGCCAGTCCGGGAACGCCCCGAGCGGGCAGCCGCCTGGAAGCGCCCCTAGAGCATTTCCCGACCGGGTGGAATCACCCGGCCGGGAGTAATGCTCTAGAAAACAACCCAATAGAGCACTACTCCCGAGCCAAGTGGCTCGGGGAGTGCTCTAGCTCCCGAGCTGGATCAGCACCCCGTTGCCGGAGGCGTCGGCGTTGTGGGTGAAGTCGTCGAGGCTGAACGACCCGGCCAGCGTGATGTTCGTCGCCCGGGTGCCGTTGGCAACGGTCAGCGTCCCCGCATCGCCATTCTGCGCATAGCCGAGTGTGACGCCCGTGTTGCTGATGGTGGTGACGTCGATTGCGTCGGTGCCGGCGAAGTTCACGATGGTGTCGCCGTTCAGCCCGATGCCGGTGTCGCGGAACACGTCCCCCGTTCGCCGCCGCGCCGATCAGCGTGTCGGCGCCGCCGCCGCCGGTCAGCGTCTGCCCCGCCGCCATTGCGGTGATGGTGTCGGCGCCACTGCTGCCGATTGCGGTGATGAAGCCCATCGAGCTCAGTGTGAGATCGCCCGCATGCGCAAGCGTCACCGTCAGATGGGTGTCGCCGGAGGCCAGTGTCGATGTCCCCGAGCCTAGGATATCCAGCGTGCCGCCATGCGGCGAGCAGATGGCGATGCCGGCCGTAGCGCCGTGCCCATCTGCAGCACCGCACCTCTCCCCGCGAGCGTCACACGTTCCGATCCGCTCACGTCGAGCCGTTGAGATCGAGCACCGCGCCGTTCGCCACCGCGAATGTGCCGTAGCCGGACCCGGAGGAGATGTTCGCATCAATCGGCAGAGCATGCCCGCATTGACCGCGACTACGCCGGCATTGATGAAGTTCTGCGAATAGAGGGTGCCGGCGCCGATGATCGTGCCGGTGTTGTCGATCGTGCCGGATCCCTTGATCAGCCCGCCATCGAGCACCAGGCTACCGGAATTGAGGATCGTGCCGGCATTGTTGATCACCCCGCCGGGCTCGACGGTGACGGTGCCGGTGTTGTCGAGCACGCCCGCATCGGCGGCTAGCCAGCAATGGCGCCGATCGCGATCGTGCCGCTGTCGATCAGCACGCCGGTGACGTCGAGGCTGCCGCCAGCAGGAAGATACCGGCCAGGGTGCGGACCCTTGCTACCATTGATCTGCAGCAGACCTTCATTGGTCAACGTGCCGCTGTCGGCCATCACCCCGCCCGGCATCACGTATCGTGATCCACTGGGGATCCCGCCGCCGACGATGATCGTGCCCGTGTTGTCCAGCGAGCCGCTCACCGCGAGCGTGCCACCCGGACCGTAGCCCGAATAATGGAGCTTCCCCGCACCGCGCTTCCGCCGGTGACCTTGATGTCCCCGGAGTTGATCAGCACGCCGCCGATGCCGACCACGAGCTCCCCGCCCTGTCCGGAGTTACCATAGTAGTAAAAACCCGGCCGCCCGCCGGAGACCGTGATCGCGCCGGAATTGATCAGGACACCGGTGTTGTCCAGCGTGCCGCCGGAGCCGCCGGAATCGAACATGCCACCGCCCTCGCCGCCTTTGACGATCAGCGTCCCGCTGTTTTCGAGAGTGCCGCTGTTGGTGAGGTCGCCGCCGAGCCCCTGGGTCGGGTCGGTGAACAGGGCGCTGATGTGCGATTCCGAACTGTCCAATCCCGCCCCTGATGATGAGCGTGCCGTCTATTCGACAGCACGCCAGCATTGTCGAGCGTTCCCCCGCTGCCGCCATACCCGAAGCCGGATTCCGCCCCTTTCCCGGATGAGCTGCCGAAGATCGACAGCGTCCCTTGGTTCGACAGCGTTCCATCATTGGTCAGCACCGCCCCGAGCCCGCCGGCGGAATTCGCGTTGCCCCCGTCGTAATATCCGCCCAGGCCGCCCAGTGACTTTGCGTATCAGCGCCGGTATTCACCAGCACGCCGGTATTCGTGAGCGCACCGCCGGTGCCCCTCGCGACCCCATGTAACCGTAGCCGCTGCCTTCCCCGCCGTCGAGCGTCACCGTGCCGCTGTTGTCGAGCGTTCCGCTTCATTGACCAGGACCGCCCCGAGTCCACTCTGGCCGCCATAATTGAATGGATAGCGAGCTCCATAAGAGAACCCGGTGAGCCCGCCGCCGATGTTCAGCGCGCCGGCATTGGTCAGCACGCCGGTGTTGGTCAGCATGGCGCCGGTTCCACCCGCGATTGACGGCTCGTCGCTGCCCGCCCCGCCGGCGAGCGCCAGCGTGCCGCTGCTGGCGAGCGTGCCGGAGATGTCGAGCGTGCCACCCTGTCCTGGCAGCTGGCCCGCGGTCGACGCCGGAGCCCCACCCCTGACCTTGATCACGCCGGTATCGCTGAGGCTGGTCTCGACGAGCCCGGTGCCGCCTGCGCCATTCCCCGGCGCTCCGCCATCGATGGTGATGAGGTCATATGGCTCGGTGATGGCCGTCGTCTCGCCGGCGGCAATCGTCAATTGCGTCATGGGACCGCTCCCCAGGCTTCCACGTTTTGGAATGTAACCATCCTTTGCGCCACCGTAACGGCTTCTGCGGCGCCCGGCAATGCCGCCCGCGGACAAAGGTAACGTTCTTCCTCGGAGCAGAAGAAAACGGACAGTTCCTGTTCACCTGAGCTCCGAGAACCAACCTTGGACGCGGAGGTTCGAGGCGAGAATGACACGGGGCGCCACTGAGAGCCCATTTCGAAACGGGTTCTGAGAAGTCGGACCGCGTATGTCACGCCGGCAGCAGCTTGATCCGCCGGCCGTCCACCCCCACCGCGATCCGGCCGGCCTTCAGCGCCTGGGCGTGCTGGCCGAACATCTTCATGGCGCCAGCCGTGCAGCGCGGGGATGTCGGGGGCGTCCTCGGACGCGAGCCGGTCGATCTCGTCGGAGGAGGCGAGCAGCCGGGGCGCGACGTGATGCTCCTCGCATTTCGCGGCGAGCAGCACCTTCAGCAGCGAGACGAGCGCGGGCGAGGGGCGGGCGCCGTCGCGGCCGCGGGCGAGCTCGGGCAACTCGGATTCGGGAAGCGTCGCGACCGTGGCGATGGCGGCGAGCAGGCCGGCGCCGCTGCGGCCCTCGGCGAAGCCGCGGGAGACGCCGCGGATGCGGGTGAGCGACTCGGCATCGGCAGGTGCGGTGGCGGCGATTTCGAGCAGCGATTTGTCCTTGAGCAGGCGCTGGCGGGGGATGTTGATCCGCTGCGCCTCGCGCTCGCGCCAGGCGGCGATCGCGCGCAGCGTGCCGAGCATGCGCCGGTTGCCGCCGCGCGGGCGTAGGCGTTCCCACATCGTCTCCGGATCGGGGCGGTAGGTGGCGGGCTCGGCGAGCACCGCCATCTCCTCGGCCACCCAGTCGAGCCGCCCCTCGCGCTCGAGCCGGTCGCGGAGCTTGCGATAGACGCCGCGCAGATGCGTCACGTCGGCGGCGGCGTAGGTGATCTGCGCGGCGGAGAGCGGGCGGGCGGCCCAGTCGCTGAACCGGTGCGCCTTGTCGATCGAGCCGCCGGTGAGCGATGCGACCAGCGCGTCGTAGCCGACCTGGTCGCCGAACCCGGCCACCATGGCGGCGACCTGGGTGTCGAAGAGCGGCGCCGGGACCGCGCCGAACCGGTGCAGGAAGATCTCGTTGTCCTGCCGCGCGGCGTGAAAGACCTTGAGCACGGCGGGCTCGGCGAGCAGCGCGCCGAGCGGGGCGAGGTCGAGCCCCTCGACCTCGGCATCGACGATGAACACCTCTGCATCGCCCGCCATCTGCACCACGCAGAGCTCGGGGAAATAGGTGCGCTCGCGCATGAACTCGGTGTCGACGGTGACGAATTCCTCGGCGCGAAGGCGGTCGCAGGCGGCGACGAGGGCGTCGGTGGTGGTGATCAGGCTGGGGGGCGGGAACTCCGCCCGGTTCTGGCGCGGCATTCTCCGCATTTACACGCGGGCCGCGGGCGGCGGAAGGCGGGGTTGACAGGGTGGGGGGCGGCGGTTTGTGTGCCCGCCCGCGCGAGAAAGAACCCACGATGCACGCCTATCGCACCCACACCTGCGGCCAGCTGCGGGCCGGCGACGCCGGCACGACCGCGCGCCTCTCCGGCTGGGTGCACAGCAAGCGCGACCATGGCGGGCTGCTCTTCATCGACCTGCGCGACCATTTCGGCCTCACCCAGATCGTGTTCGCCGCCGGCAGCGCGGCGATGGCGCAAGCGGAGGCGGTGCGGGTCGAGAGCGTCGTCACGGTGACCGGCCAGGTCGTGCTGCGCGAGGCGGGAACGGTCAATCCGAAGCTGCCCACGGGCGCGGTCGAGCTGCGGGCGGCGACGCTCGACGTGCAGTCGGCGGCGGAAGTGCTGCCGATCCAGGTCGCGGGCGATGCGCAGTTCCCGGAGGATCTCCGGCTCCGCTATCGCTTCCTCGACCTCCGCCGCGAGCGGCTGCACCGCAACCTGATGCTGCGCGCCGGCGTGATCGCCTCGATCCGCCGACGGATGATGGAGCAGGGCTTCATCGAGTTCCAGACGCCGATCCTGACGGCGTCGAGCCCCGAGGGGGCGCGCGACTTCCTGGTGCCGGCGCGGCTGCATCCGGGCACGTTCTACGCCCTGCCGCAGGCGCCGCAGCAGTTCAAGCAGCTCTGCATGGTGGCCGGCTTCGACCGCTACTTCCAGATCGCGCCCTGCTTCCGCGACGAGGCGAGCCGCGCGGACCGCTCGCCCGGCGAGTTCTACCAGCTCGATCTGGAGATGAGCTTCGTCACCCAGGAGGACGTGTTCGCCGCGCTGGAGCCGGTGATGGCCGGCGTGTTCGAGGAGTTTTCCGCCGGCCGCCCGGTGACGCCGCCGCCCTTCCCGCGCATCCCCTACGAGACCGCGCTGCTGGAATACGGCTCCGACAAGCCCGACCTGCGCAATCCGCTCCGGATCACCGATGTCACCGCGCATTTCGCCGGCTCGGGCTTCGGCCTGTTCGCGAAGATTGCGGCCGCGGGGGGCGTGGTGCGCGCGATCCCGGCGCCCGGGGCGGGCGGCCATCCGCGCTCCTTCTTCGACAAGCTGAACGAGTGGGCGCGCGAGCAGGGGGCGGGCGGTCTCGGCTACATCATCTTCGAGGCGGACGGCGCGCGCGGCCCGATCGCGCGCAACCTGGAGCCCTCGCGCACCGCGGCGATCCGCGAAGCCTGCGGGCTCGGGCCGGGCGACGCCGTGTTCTTCGCCGCGGGGAAGCGCGAAGAGGCGCCGAAATTCGCCGGCGCGGTGCGCCAGCGGCTCGGCGACGAGCTCGGCCTCGCTGAGCAGGGCGCGTTCCGCTTCTGCTGGATCACCGATTTTCCGATGTACGAACTTAACGAGGAAACCGGGCAGGTCGATTTCAGCCACAACCCGTTCAGCATGCCGCAGGGTGGACTGGAGGCGCTGAACACGGCGGACCCGCTGACGATCAAGGCCTATCAGTACGACATCGTCTGCAACGGCGTGGAACTCTCCTCGGGTGCGATCCGCAACCACCGGCCGGACATCATGATCCGCGCCTTCGCGATCGCCGGCTATCCGGCCGAGGAGGTCGAAGCGCGTTTCGGCGGCATGCTGAACGCGTTCCGCTACGGCGCGCCGCCGCATGGCGGCTCGGCGCCGGGCATCGACCGCATCGTCATGCTGCTCGCCGACGAGCCGAACATCCGCGAGGTGATCCTGTTCCCGCTGAACCAGCAGGGCGAGGACCTGATGATGGGGGCGCCCGCGCCGGTCCCGGCGCAGCGGCTCAAGGAGCTGTCGCTGCGGCTCGACCTACCGCCGAAGGCGCAGAAAGACTAGATTCCGCCCCGAGTTGAAAGGGCATCGCATGAGCGGCATCTACGATCCGGTGAGCTGGCAGCCCGGCATGGCGCGGGCGCCCGGCATGACGGCGCTGCTCGCGCGCAACTGGTGGGCGATGCTGATCCGCGGC
The DNA here is from genome assembly GCA_963822815.1 of uncultured Alphaproteobacteria bacterium. GTDB lineage: Bacteria > Pseudomonadota > Alphaproteobacteria > Acetobacterales > Acetobacteraceae > CAWGJC01. The sequence continues at coordinate 226,312 of CAWGJC010000012.1, read as the reverse complement.
CTGGCCGCGATCGTGTTCGGTCTGTACGCGCTGTTCGCGACCGGCCTCGCCATTGCCACGCTGATCTTCGTCTTCGGCATCTACATGCTGGTGGACGGCGTGTTCACGATCGTCGCCGCGGTGCGCGCCGCCGCGCATCATCAGCGCTGGGGATTGCTGATCCTCGAAGGCGTGCTCGACATCCTGATCGGCATCATCGCGCTGGTCGACCCGGCGATGACCGCCTATGCGATCGTCACCCTGATCGGCGCCTGGGCGGTGGTGACCGGCATCGCCATGGCGATTGCGGCGTTCCGCCTGCACATCGATCACGGGCGGTGGCTGCTGTTCTTCTCCGGCCTCGTCTCCCTGGTCTGGGGCGTGCTGCTGCTGATCGACCAGTGGATCGGGGCGGTGGTGCTCACCCTGTGGCTCGGCATCTACGCGCTGATCTTCGGCATCACGCTGCTGGTGCTCGCCTTCCGCCTGCGCCACCGCCACGTCAACCGCGCCGTGGTGTGAAATTCACACCGATCCCCTCCTCGCCGAGCTGAAGGCGCGCAATCGCGCCTGGGCGGCGCGCATGGAGGCGGCCGATCCCGGCTTCTTCCGCCGCCTCACCGGCCAGCAGGCGCCGCGCTATCTCTGGATCGGCTGCTCCGACAGCCGGGTGCCGGCGAACCAGATCATCGACCTCGATCCCGGCGAGGTGTTCGTCCATCGCAACATCGCCAATCTCGCCTCGCCGCAGGACGCCAACTACCTCTCGGTGCTGCAATTCGCGGTGGACGTGCTGAAGGTCCGGCACGTGCTGGTGGTCGGCCATTACGGCTGCGGCGGGGTGGCGGCGGCGGTGGACGGCGAGCGGCGGGGGCTGGTCGATCACTGGCTGCACCCGATCCGCGAGGTCCGCCACGCGCACCGCGCTGAGCTTGACGCGATCACCGATGCCACCGCGCGGCTCGACCGGCTGTGCGAGCTCAACGTGGTGCGCCAGGTGCGGAACGTCGTCGCCGACGTGTTCGTGCAGGATGCCTGGGCGCGCGGCCAGGCGCTCTCGGTGCATGGCTGGGTCTATTCGCTCGCGACCGGCCTCGTGAACGATCTCGGCGTGACCGTCACCGGGTCCGAGGAGGCCGCAAGGCTCGATCCGCCCGCCTGAACGGCGAGGTCTGACAACGACCGTTACGTGCGATCCGCTGGCGCTCGCGCCGTGAGGCGCCTATGAGCAGGCCTGTCGCGCCCGGAGACATGCTGATGCGCCTGCTGTTCGCCGCCCTGGCCACGATCCCGCTGATCGCGGCCGCGCCCGCGCCGGCGCCGATCGTTTCCCAGCCCACGGCGGCCGACCCGCTGCACGCGATCGCGCAGAAGCTCGCCGCGCATCGCGCGATCTACAAGCTGACGCTCGACGGCGTGCCCTCCGGCGACGTCTCGGCCGCCAGCGGCACGATGGGCTACGAGGTGCAGGATGCCTGCGACGCCTGGGCAACCCGCCAACGCCTCGACATGGTGGTGACGAACAGCGACGGCCAGGACGTCCGGATGATCTCGGACTACGCGACGTGGGAGAGCAAGGACGGGCTGCGGATGCGCTTCCACATGCGCCAGACCACCGATGCCGCGGTGACGCAGCAGCTCGACGGCGAGGCGGCGCTGACCCGCGTCGGCGGCCCGGGGCGGGTGCACTACACCGCGCCCAAGGACACCACGACGGAACTTCCCGCCGGGACGCTGTTCCCGATGACGCACACCGCGGCGATCGTCGCCGGCGCCGAGGCCGGCAAGCGGTTCCTCAGCATCCCGCTGTTCGATGGCACCGGGCCCGACGGGGCGCAGCACAGTTTCGTGGTGATCACAAGCTGGGGACCGCGGCAGCCGAACCGCTATCCGGTGCTGGCCACGCTGCCGAGCGGGCGGGTGCACATCGCCTTCTTCGACCGCGGGAAGGAGGCTTTGGAGCCCGATTACCAGGTGGCGATGCGCTACTGGGAGAACGGGATCGCCAACGACCTGCGGATGGATTTCGGCGACTTCGTCATGGACGGGACGCTGACCTCGCTGGCGTTGCCGCCAAGCCACTGCTGACCATCACGAACGCCGGAACGATACGAACCCGCTTGCAATCCCGGCGCTGCACCGCACAATGGCGGGATGGAGCACGGGGACGATTCGGGGCGGGAGGTCGATCAGGGACCGGCGAAGGTGTATCCGCATCCCGAGCAGTCCGACCACTGGGTGGTCGAGGCGCCGACTGAGGCCGACCGCCGCGTGTTCGCCGGCCCGAACGCCGAGGCCGCGGCACTGGAATTCGCTCATCGCAGCTATGGCAGCGCGCGGTTCTTCACGCGATAGGCCCACCAACCTCAGTCGCCATCAAGTCATCGGTCGCCGAACCGATGGGCGGCTGACCGTGCCTTCGGTCCTGCCCAGAACCGGGTAATACCAACGGTCATTCTTCGTGACCGTTAGCGCGTGATCGTTTCAGGCCGAGTGGGCCTGAAACGTGAATCACTCGCTTAAACAATTCGCTAGCGCGTGATCGTTTCAGGCCGAGTTGGCCTGAAACGTGAATCACTCGCTCGAACAATTCGCTAGAGCAGCCCGGTGACCGGAAGGGAACCGATCATGCTTTAGTATGCGCGCGGGTTGGCGGGCGGCGCGCGCCAGAACAAAGGATTATACCGCGCGTCGAGGTGCTCTCGATGAGTTATGATTTGAGCGCGCTGGTATAAGCGAAGCGGGCAATCGGTCGGGAGATGGCGAAGGGCCGAACTGGCACGAAACCGTCTCTGAATCAGGCTCGGGACTCGCCCGATCGAGCTTCTTGCACCGCGTGGCAGGCGACCATTCCGCCACTGACCAATGAAGGCTCGGGTCGCTCCTGTCTGCACCGCGCGTCGGCCAAAGGACACCGTGGATGGAACGCGCATCCGGGAGGCGGGGCTCGCGGGTCCGGCACCTCGCGCGCGGGGAAGGTGCGCCGCAGACCGATCCGCCGCAGGCTGGGGACGGTCTCGATCAGCAGCTGCGTGTAGGGATGCGCGGGAGCGGCGAAGAGCTCCGGCGCACGGCGCAGTTCGACCAGGCGGCCGAGATACATCACGCCCACGCTGTCCGACATGTGCTCGACGACCGCCAGATTGTGGCTGATGAGCAGGTAGGTGACATTGCGCTTCCGCTGCAGCCCCCGCAGCAGGTTGAGGATCTGCGCCTGCACCGACACGTCGAGCGAGGAGGTCGGCTCATCGGCAACGATGAACCGCGGGGATGCAGCGACGGCACGAGCGATGGCGATGCGCTGTCGCTGGCCGCCGGAGAATTCGTGGGGGAACTTGCGCGCATCCTGCGGCGCGAGTCCGACCTCCTGCAGCAGCGCGCTCACGCGTTCGGCGAGTGCGGCGCCACGCAATCCGGGATCGAAGGCGCGCAGCGGATCGGCGAGAACGCGGCCGATGCGCCAGCGCGGATTGAGGCTCGCATAGGGATCCTGGAAGATCATCTGCGTCTGCCGGCGCGCCTCGCGCCTGGTAGCCTGTCCGCCAATCCGGACGGTGCCGCCGGTAAGGCGCTGCAGGCCGGCGACGCAACGGGCGACCGTGGATTTCCCGCAACCGGATTCGCCAACCAGGCTCAGCGTCTCGCCGCTCGCGATGCGAAAGCTGATATCGTCCGCCGCGCGCAGCGGCGGCGCCGCCCGGCCGGCGAGTCGTCCGATCGGGCCGGGGGTGCGCCCGAAATAGCAGCGCAGCGCGTCGACCTGCACCAGCGCCTCAACCACGCGGATGGTTCCAGCATGCCACCACGCCGTTGTGGACCGGGCGCAAGTGCGGTGTCGCCGCGAGGCACTGCGCAGTGCCGTCAGGGCAGCGCGGGTTGAAGGCGCAGCCCCGCGGCAGCGCGCCAGCGCGGGGGGCGTTGCCGGGAATCTGCGGAAGGATCGCGTGGCGACTGCCGATCTCGAGCGTGGCGGCGAGCAATCCGCGCGTGTAGGGATGGCAGGGACTGCGCAGCACCTGCGCGACCGGGCCGGTTTCCACCACGCGGCCCGCATACATCACCGCGACCTCGTCCGCGGCTTCGGCAATCACGCCCATGTCGTGGGTGACGAGCAGAACCGCCATGCCCCGCTCGTCGCACAGGCGTCGGATCAGCGCGACGATCTGTGCCTGGATCGAGACGTCGAGCGCGGTGGTGGGCTCGTCCGCCACCAGCACCGCGGGATCCGGGGCGAGCGCGAGGGCGATGACGACGCGCTGGCGCATGCCACCGGAGAGCTCGTGCGGAAATTGCGCGAGCCGGGCGCGCGGTGCGCTGATGCCGACCTCGGCGAGCAGCTCCAGCGCCCGCCCGCGTGCCGCCGTTGCTGCCAGCCGATGATGGATCCGGATCGTCTCGACGAGTTGCCGCCCGATCGTGAACAACGGGTTCAGCGCGGTCAGCGGGTCCTGGAAGATCATGCCGATATCGCTGCCGCGGCGCAGCGGCGCGTTCGAATTCACCGTCCGGCCGCGAAACCGCAGCGTGCCGCTCTGCCGCAGCGGCGGCTCGAGCAATCCCGTCAGCGCGGTGCCGGTCAGCGACTTCCCAGCGCCCGACTCTCCCACCACCCCGAGAACGCGCGCGGTGCGCAGGACGAGGCTTACATCGTCCACCAGGCGCAGGGTGCCATCATCGCCGGGCCGTTCCACCACCAGCCCCTGCACTTCGAGCACTGCGGGCGCGGCGATCACGCCAGGCTGCGTTCGGGCACGCGGCCCACGCTGCGCGTGGCCGTCTCGCGGCAGGGCAGCTCGTTGCGGTGGAGCAGGCCGTCCTGCATGATCATGGCGAGCGACTTCGCGGGATCGGCAAGCAGCGCGACATCGCGCAGCGGATCGCCGCGCACCGCGATCAGATCGGCGAGTGCGCCCGGCGCGACCACGCCGAGCTGGCCCGACATCTGCAGGATTTCGGCATTGATCGAGGTGGCGGAGCGCAGCACCGCGGCGCCGGTTTGCACGCGGCCGCGGATCGCGAACTCGCGCGACTGCGCGTATTCGAGCTCGCCCATCAGATCGGTGCCGAAGCCCATCGTCGCGCCGGCGCGCTCGCAGATGTCGAGCATCCCGATGCCGGCATCATTCACCTGGCGCAGCTTCGTCATCACATACGGCGAGAGGCCGAGACGCTCACCCTGCTTCTCCGTCTCGTCGTAGCAGACCAAGGTGGGCACGACGAAGGCGCGATGATCGCGCACCGATGCGGCGGTCGCGTCATCGATGAAATTGGCATGCTCCACCGTGCGCACGCCGTTGACCACCGCGTGGCGTACGGCCTCGCTGGTGTAGGTGTGGGCGCAGAGATATTTGCCGCGCGCCGCCGCCTCGCGCGCGGCGATCCGGATCTCCTCGGCGTCGAACTGCACGTTCTCGATCGCATCGGTCGGCGAGCCGACGCCGCCGGAGGCCATCAGCTTGATGTGGTCGGCGCCCTTGCGCAACTCGTTGCGCACCACGCGGCGCATCTCCTCCGGGCCATCGACGAGGCGGGTGAAGAAGGCGTGCGCGTTGCCGTTGTAATCGATGTCGTAGCGGCTGTCGGTGATGCGACGGTGATCGCCGTGGCCGCCGGTCTGGGTGAGGCCGGGCCCGCCGACGAAGAGGCGCGGGCCGGCGATCCAGCGCTCGGCGAGGGCGGCGCGGATTCCGACATCGCCACCGGCGACGTCGCGCACGGTGGTGAAGCCGCGATCCAGCATGTTGCGGATGCGCGGGACAGCGCGCGCGGTCATCAGTGTGAGCGGCATGGACTCGTTGCGCGCCTGCACGAGATTGACGGCGAAGACATGCACATGCGCATCGATCAGGCCGGGCAACAGCATGCAGCCCTGCAGGTCGATGCGGATCGCGCCCGCCGGGTCGATTGGCGTGTCGGAGACGGCGACAATGCGATTGCCCTCGACCAGCACCTCCAGCCCGTCATGCGCCGTGTCGGAAACGCCATCGAATACGGGGCCGTTGAAGAGGATGGTGCGGGCCATGGCGCATCTCTCGCTGTCGGGCTTGCTGGTGGAGCGACTCGCCCGACGCCCGGGGAGCGAGCGTCGGGATCGCGCCACGAGCGAAGCATGGGACAGGTGGTCAGGACTGTAAACAGGCTTGATCAAACGATCGAGTCTCTGGTAGCCGTAGGGCACGATGCGACCGCGCTCCACCAGCGCAGCCCAAGGCTGAACGGCATGCCCGGCTACCTGCTGCGACGGCTCGGACATGCGGTGCTCGTGCTCTTCGTCGTCAGCGTCATCGCGTTCTTGCTGTCGAACCTGGTCGGCGATCCGGTCGCCAGCATCCTCGGGCTCAACGCAACGCCAGCGGACCGGCAGGCGCTCCGCCTGCGGCTGCATCTCAACGATCCGCTGCCGGTGCGCTATTGGCACTTTCTCACCGGCGCACTGCACGGGGATTTCGGCATATCCTACACCGCGCAGCGGCCGGTACTCGCCGTGTTCCTGGAGCGGTTGCCGGCAACGCTCGAACTCGCGGCAGTGGCGCTGATCCTGTCGGTCGGCTTCGGCGTCCTGCTCGGCATCTATGCCGCGATCCGGCCGAAGGCGTTGCTGGCGCGGTTCCTGATGTCGCTCTCGGTCATCGGCGTCGCGCTGCCCACGTTCGTCGTCGCGATCCTCGGCATCACCGTCTTCTCCGTCGAGCTGCGATGGCTGCCCTCGTTCGGCCGGGGCGCGGTGGTGCAGCTCGGCGGGTGGAGCACGGGGCTGCTGACACGAAGCGGGCTCGCCTCGCTCGTCCTGCCGGCGGTCTCGCTCGCCGCCGGGCAGCTCGCGCTGGTGGCCCGGCTGGTGAGCGCGGAGATGGCGGAGGTGCTGCGCGCCGATTTCATCCGCTTCGCCCGCGCGCGCGGCGTGCCGGAGCGGCTTGTCGTCTTCTCGCATGCGCTGCGCAGCACGCTGGTGCCGATCATCACCGTGAGCGGCATTCAGCTCGGCTTTCTCGTGGCCTTCGATGTCGTGGCGGAAGCGGTGTTCCAGTGGCCGGGCATCGGGCTGCTGCTGATCCAGGCGTTGGGCGGCGCCGACGTGCCCGTGATCTCTGCCTTCCTTGTGTTCGCGGCGGCGTTCTTCGTCGCCGTCAATCTCGTCGTCGATCTGCTCTATGCTGTCGTCGACCCGCGGCTCCGCATTCAGGGCCTGACGGCGGGACGGGCGTGAGCGAGGTGGAGGATCGCCCGGGGTTCGCGCGTCGCCTGCTGCGCAGCCATCTCGGCCGCAGCCTGGTGCGGTCGCCCGGGGCAATTCTCGCCGGCTTGGTGCTGGCGGTGATGCTGCTTGGGGCGGTCTTCGCGCCGTGGATTGCCAGCACCGATCCGTACAATGCGGCCAGCCTCGATCTCATGGACGCGAACCTGCCGCCGGCCTGGCTCGCCGGGGGCGATCCGCAATTCCTGCTCGGCACCGACAATCAGGGCGCCGACCTCATCTCCCTGATGCTGTTCGGGCTGCGCACCTCGTTGCTGGTGGGGGTGCTCGCGGTCGCGGTGTCGCTGCTGCTGGGCGCGTTGTTCGGCCTGATCGCCGGGTACGAACGCGGGTGGGTCGATTCGCTGATCATGCGCGTGGCGGATGTGCAGTTCACGTTTCCCGCCATCCTGCTGGCGCTGCTGATCGGTGGCATCAGCCGGATGCTGGTGCCCGAGCATGAAAGGGCGGCGGCGGCGCTCGCCCTGGTGGTGGCATCGCTCGGGATCGCGCACTGGCCGCATTTCGCCCGCCTGGTGCGCAGCGCGACGCTGGCCGAGGGGCGCAAGGATTACGTCGCGGCGGCCCGGCTGATCGGCCACGGGTCCTGGTTCATCATGACGCAATGCATCCTGCCCAATGTGCTGAACGCCGTGTTCGTGCTGGCGACGCTGGACATCGCCTTCGCGATCATGGGCGAGGCGACGCTTTCCTTCCTCGGCTTCGGCCTGCCGCCGACGCAGCCTTCGCTCGGGACGCTGATCAGGCTGGGCTACAACAACCTGTTCTCGGGTCAGTGGTGGGTCGTGATCTTTCCGAGCCTGCTGCTGGTGCTGCTGGTGATGGCGATCAACGGCATCGGCGATTGGCTTCGGCTGGCGCTGAATCCGCGCTTGCGGTAGGGCACTTCCCGCGCCGATTGGCTCGGGAGGTGTGCTCTCGAACAATGCAGAGGAGCAACTTTGCCCACCGAACAATTCCGCGTTCGGTCGGATGTCGCTGTCGCGGTCAGCGGCGCTCCGCGCGGGCATCGGCGATCATGCCGAGAGGCAGCATCCATTGCGGAAGGCGCGCGGCGAGCGGGTGCAGCGGAACCGGCTCCGCCTGGGTGATGGCGAGCGGGCAATCCGCCGGGTCGCCGGTCGCGAGGTATCGGCCGATCCGGGTGCCGAGCGCGGTCGAGAGCGCGACGCCGCGGCCGTTGCAGGTGATCGGCGCCAGCCAGTTCGGCGCCACCGCGTAAAGTCGCGGCAGGAAATCGCGCGTGAGGGAGGCGCGACCGGACCACACATATTCGAATCGCACGGGCGCCATCTGCGGAAAGATGCGACCGAGCCGGCGCGCGAGCAGGCCCGGCAGCCAGCCCCGCGCGGCGAGGCGGGTGAGCGGCGCCATGCCGCCGGTGACGATGCGGCCGCTCGCATCGATGCAGCAGGCGAAGAGATTGTTGCGCGTGTCCGACAACGCTTCACCCCGCGGGAGGATCACGGCGCGCTGTACATCGGTGAGCACGGGGGTCGCCAGCTCATGGACGATGAGCGGCACGGTGCTGCGCTCGACCCGCCTGCCGCCAGGCGCACCGGGCGGCTGGGCATTGGTCGCCTGCAGGACCTTTGCCGCGGTGACGGAGCCGGCTTCAGTGGTGAGGCGCCAGCGCTCACCGTGCCGGACCACGCCCAGTACCGGGCTTGCCGCATGGATGGCGGCGCCGGCCGCAGCGGCGGCGCGGGCCAGGCCGCGCGTATAGGCGAGCGGGTTGAGATGGCCGCCGGTCGGGTCGGCGATCGCGCCATGGAAGTGCGGCGAGCCGATGCGGCGCTGCGTTTCCGCCGCACCCAGCAGCGTGGCGGGACTGCCGAAACGGTGCCAGGCCGCGAGCCGCCGCTCCAGCCCGGCGAGCATCGCCGGTGCGTGGGCGGGATTGAGCCAGCCGGACTGCGTCGCGCCGCAATGGATCGCGTGGCGGCGGATCAACGAGAATACCTCGTTCGGCGCCGCGAGCACGGTGCGGATGAACCCTCCCCCGCGAGCCTCGCCCATGGTGCGCAGCACCTCGTCCGGACCAACCCGCGGCAGGCTCGGCACCACCAGCCCGCCATTGCGGCCCGACGCGCCATGGCCGATCGCGACCGCTTCCAGCACTGCGACGCTGCGCCCCGCCGCGGCCGCGGCCAGTGCAGCGGAAAGCCCGTGAATGCCACCGCCGATGACGGCGATGTCGACCTCGAGGTCACGGTCGAGCGGATCGTACTGCGCGACCTCCCCGGCGGTGGCGGCCCAGAGGCTTGGGGCCGGCGGTTCGGGCGCGGCGCGCATCGCTGGCGCTCAGGCGGGTTCCAGGCCGAAGCGGATGGTGCAGGCGCCGGCGCGGCGGATGGCGCCGCACGCCGCGGCGAGAGCCTCGAGCTCCGCCGGGAGCACCCGTGCGACGACGCTGCCCGGCAGCCAGCCGATGGGAAGGAACATGCGCGCGCCGGGACCGTAGAAGATGCCGAGATCGAATACCGCGTCCGGGCCGCCGCCCCACATCCGCGGCGGCACGTAGGCGAGCACGAGCTCCCCGGGCTGCGGGTGCACCGTGCCGTTCTCGACCGGGAGCGCGTCGCGCGCGTCCCCGGGGATCAGGTCGATCGGCACCGGGCAGGAGATTTCCGGCCCGGTCCAGATCGCGTGGATCGCCGCGACCTCCTTCGCCGTGCCGAGCAGCCGGCGAAGCAGGCGGCAGCCGGCGGGCGCCCTGTCGTCGAGCAGGCGGAAGCGGGCGTCGAGCCCGGATCGCGCCTCGGTGGCACGCAGCAGCATCGGCGCAAGCATGCTCAGGCGATCTCCGCGTCGAGCAGGCGGTGCAGCATCGCCTGGGTGGCGGCGATGTCCGCCTCGATCGCGCGGCGCGCCGCGACCGCATTGCCCTCCGCGAAGGCGGCCATCGCGGCGTGGTGATATTCCGCGCCGTTGCGGAAATCGGGCGTGTCCATCATCGGCCCCAGATGCAAGGACAGCATCCGCATGTATGGCCCGAAGCGCAGCCACAGCGGTTCGATGAGCTCCGGCAGCACCTCGGAACCGGAGAGGCCATAGATGCAGAAATGAAACGCCTGGTTGTGGCCCAGCGAGGTGTAGATGCCGTCCTCTACGCCCGCGCCCTCATGGGCCTCGCGCAGCCCCTCGAGGTGGCGCAGATCGTTCCGCCGCATGCGCGGCACGGCGAGCTCCGTCGCCAGTCCTTCGAGCGTGGTGCGGGCGCGACAGATGTCGTCCAGCCGGGCGCGGCTCACCGGGGGCACGAACACCGATCCGTTGGCCGCCTGCGCCAGCGCCTTTTCGGCCGAGAGCCGGCGCAGCGCCTCGCGCACGGGCATGTGGCTGGTGCCGAAGCTCGATGCGAGTCCCGGGATGGTCAGGCGCTGGGCGGGGCCGTAGCGGCCGGTCATCAGCGCCTGACGGAGCTGGCGATAGACGCCTTCATGGACGGTGAGGCGCTCGCGCACCGGCACCAGAATGTCATCGGGCACGGATGCTCCCCTCAGGCGAAGTTCAGTGAGGCCGGATAGCCGCGTGCGGCGATCGCCAGGATGCGCTCGGCATCCTCTTCGAGCAGGTACCCCCCGGCGACCAGCTTCGGGAGCGCCCCCGCCAGCGCAGCGTGCCAGCCGGCGGCATCGCCGTAGCGCTCCTCGAGCGACCGGCGCGGATCGCCGCTTGCCTCACGCTCGCCGCGCGTGGCGGCGAACGGGATGAAGGCGCCGAACACATTCAGAAGTTCACCCGGCGCGTATCCCGGCCGGCGGAGCTGCCAGCCGGTGTGGGTGCCGAGCGGAGCCGTCAGCAGCGGATGCGGGACGCCGGCGATGGCATTGCCGTCCGCGTCGGTGCGGCCGAGGAACACCGGATACTCGGCGCCCGCACGCGGCGGCTGCACTGCGTGATCCAGGTGGTGCAGCCGGTTGAAACGATCGGGGAAACCGGTCTGCGGCAGCTTCGGAAACGCCTGCGCGGCCTCGTCGAAGGTCATCGCCGTGTCCGCGGCGCGCGAAGGATGGCGACTGGGCGGCGGCTCGGCGCCGGTCTCCACCCAACGGCAGAGCGCGGCCAGCAGGGCGCGTACCAGCGGGCCGTAGGTGAGAGTGTTGCCCGCGGTCTGCGCGATCGCCGCCGGCAGCGGATAGTCGCCGTGGGCGACACCCGATGCGACATAAACCCGCACGTTTTCCGGCAATGCGATGTCCCGGCCGGAGGTGTCCGTCACCACCAGCGAGGTGCGGGCGGAGAACACCTCGGATTCGCTGTCGATGTGCATCACTTTAGGCGCGACGCCATCGGTTTCGGCTTGCGCCAGGATGCCGTCGCGGCGGCCGCTGATGGCATCCGTCTGCACGTCGTAGCCGAACGGGAATTGATCGCCCGGAAAGAGGTGATCCTCGTGCTGGCGCGGGAAGCGGCCGGGCTGGGCGAAGGCGAAGTTGACGAAGGCGCGGCGTGAGCCGGCGATCACCGGCATCACCGCCTCGAACACCTGGCGGCCGGCGAGATCGGCGTTGCATCCGGCATGCAGGAAATCGCGCAGCACGCGGCCGCTCTGCGACAGGCCGAAACCCAGTGCATGTCGGCAGCGCCCCGCCAGCGGAGTGGGCCGGCCCTCGCCATCGCGGGTGGCGTGGCGCAGGAAGGCGACGATGTCGCGCATGCTCGCCAGGGCAAGGCCCGTCACCACGGGCTCGGCGGCGCGATAGATGAATTCCCAGATCGCGCCGCGATCCACACTCGGCTCGGCCTCACTGACATCGGTCCGATCGGAGTGTGGCGGGTTCCGGCCGGGCAATTCACGCGCTGGCGGGTTCCCGCCCGGGCGATCGCAGGCAAACGCGCCCGGCAGGTCATGCGTGATCTCGATGCGGCGCGGATCGAGGAACCGCCATCGTGCGGACGGCACCGGAATGCGCGCGTCCGCCTCGTCCTGCCGGATGGTGAGCCGCGCCGCGCCGTCGGCAATGTCGGCGGCGGGGTAGCTGAGCCGATAGACGAATTGCGTGGCGGAAATCTCGGTGACGCCGTCGGCACGTTTCGGCGCCGGCAGGTCGAGGATGAACTCCTCCCGGCTCATCCCGCTGACGCCCTGCGCCGCCGGCAGGCGCGCCGCCATCAAGCCGGCCGGCAGGTCGGCCTGCCAGCCGCTCCAGACCAGGCAAAACCCCTGCCGCATGAGAAAGCCGGTGCCGGCTTCGGCGGCCGTCGTCGGGGTGTTCGAATTCGGTCCCGCTGTTGATGCGGTGGATGGCCCGCTTGGTGCCACGGTTGAGCACGTCGTAGAGCAGCCAGCCATTGCCGCGCGCCGCATCGGCCGGCCGCAGGATTGCGAGATCGACATCGTAGGTGACGCGGCCGCGCGCGTCCCGCGGAGCCCGGTCGAGCAGGCAAATGCCGCGGTTGCGCGGATGCTGCGGATCGATGCTGCAGAAAGCGGTCCCGCGCACCCACTCATAGGGCCCGATCTCGCCGAAGCCGCGTCCATCGAAGGCCGGCGCCGCCGGTTCGAGCCGCAGGCGATCGATGCCGGAGACGGCAGCATCGGACATGGACGGGCCTATGCGGGTGAGGTTGACGGGCGATGCCGCACTATCTGATCTTTTGATCAAACCATCAAGCGACCCATCGGAGTCGATCCCCGTGGCCCATGCCGTCGAGTCGATCCCGCTCCTGCCGCAGACGCCCGGCACGCAGCGGAACCTGGTCGTGCATCGCTTCGGCACGGCAAAGGCGCGGCCAAAAATCTACCTGCAGGCGGCGCTGCACGCGAACGAGGTGCCCGGCATCGTCGTGCTCGACGCGCTGATGCGGCGGCTGGCGCCGCTCGACGCCGCCGGCGAGGTGCGGGGCGAGGTCGTGATCGTGCCCTGCGCCAACCCGATCGGCCTCGGTGATCACGTGCTTGGCGTGCCGATCGGTCGCTATGGGCTGGACAGTGGCAGCAATTTCAACCGGGGTTTCCTCGACCTCGGCCCGCCGATGGCGAAGCGTCTGGGCGGCCGGCTGACCGGGACCGATGACGACACCGCCACCATCCGCGCGGCCATGCTGGCGGAGATCGGCGGCCGGATGCCGCGCACCGAGCTCGAAGTCGCTGCGGCTCGCGTTGCTCGGTCTCGCCATCGATGCCGACCGCGTCTATGACCTGCATACCGAGGAGGACGCGCTGTTCGCCGCAGTGCTGTCGCCCTGGGTGGTCGAGCAGGCGGCGGAGCTGGTGGCCGATGTCGCGCCCGAGCTCGTATTCTACGCCGATTATCCGCCGCTGTTCGACACCGCCTGCAGCCGCCCCTGGCACGCCCTGCGGCAGCATTTCGCCGGCCGCGTGCCGGTGCGGCAGGGTTGCCTCAGCGTCACCCTCGAGATGCGCGGCGTCGCCTCGATCGACGCGGCCCAGGTTGAGCGCGACGCCGACGGGCTGCTGCGGATGCTGCGGCGCTGCGGAGCGGTCGCCGGCGATCCCGGTCCGCTGCCGCCGCTGGCGTCGCAGCCGATCCGTTTTGAGGGGGTGGAATTCGTGCGCGCGGCACGCTCCGGCGTCGTCATCTACCGGGCCGAGCTGGGCGACAGGATCGCCGCCGGCCAGCTCATCGCGGAGGTGGTCGATCCGACCGGCGCAAACCCGGCGCTGAGTCGCACCGAGGTGCGGAGCGGCACGGACGGCGTCCTGTTCTGCCGCCGCCACACGATGCTGGTGCGCCCCGACGACGTGATCGCCAAGGTCGCCGGGCCGAACCCGCTGGCGGATCCGAGGCACTATTGAACGGCCGAAAGGGTTTGATCAAACGATCGTGGAATGCCACGATCAAAGCGGTCGATACGCGCGCGCGAGGCGGAGCCGATGGCAAAACTGGCACGAACGCTGGGGTTGGGTGCGCTGCTCGGCGGTCTCGCTTTCACCCTCGCCACCGGTGCGCCGGCCGGCGCGGCGACGCTGCGATATGCCGGCGCATCTCCCCCGCTCACCTTCGATCCCCACGGCACCAATGATTTCGCGACCGTCGCGGTGCTGCGCGAGGTCTATGACAGCCTGGTCGGCCTCGACGACAAGATGCAGCCGGTCCCGGGCCTCGCCACCTCCTGGGAGCGGCAAGGCGACACCGCCTGGCGTTTCCATCTGCGCCAGGGCGTGAAGTTCCACGATGGCACCCCGCTGCAGGCGGAGGACGTAGCCTTCTCGATCCTGCGCGAGCGCGGCAGCGGCTACTACTCGTCGCTGTTCGGCAAGATCACCGACGTGAAGACCGTCGATCCCGCGACGGTCGACGTCATCTCGAGCTCGCCCGACCCCATCCTGCCGGCGAAGATGGCGCGGCTCTTCGTGATGTCGCGCGCCTGGTCGCTGGCGCATGACCTGCAGACCATTCCCAATCTCGGCGCCAAGGGCTCCGAAGCCTTCTCGGTGCGCCATGCCGACGGCACCGGCCCCTACGTGCTGACCACGCAGGAGCCCGGCGTACGCACCGTGCTCGACCGTTTCCCGGGCTACTGGGGAACCGCCGCTGGGAACGTCACCGAGGCCACCTACCTGCCGATCGGCGAGGGTGCGACGCGCGTCGCCGCGCTGCTTTCCGGACAGGTGGACATGGTGATCGACGTACCGCTGAACGACATCGCGCGGGTGAAGAACACGCCGGGATTCGCATTGCACCAGGTGCCGCAGATGCTCTGGATGCAGCTCGAGATGGATGGCACGCGCGATGCCGCCCTCGATGTCTGGGACAAATCCGGCAAGGCCCTGCAGGCCAACCCGTTCAAGGACGGGCGCGTGCGCATGGCGGTCGCGCAGGCGATCAACGTGCCGCTGATCATCCAGCGCATCCTCTACGGCAATGCGCGCGTGGTCGGGATTCCGGCGCTGCCGGACACCGGCGGCTACGACGCGGCGCTCGACACGCATTGGCCGTTCGATCCCGCGCACGCCAAGGCGCTGCTCGCCGCGGCCGGTTATCCGGATGGCTTCGTCACCCAGCTCAACTGCCCGACCGAGCGCTACGCCTCGGCCGAGGATGTCTGCCGCGCGGTCGCGAGTATGCTCGGACGCATCGGCATCGAGGTGCGGGTCAACGACATGGTGTGGCCGGAATTCGCCCGCATGCTGGTGAACGGCCCGAGCTCCAGCTTCCACCTGATCGGTGTCGCCAGCAGCTGGGATGCGCAGGATGCCTTCGTCTCCGAGATGATGACGCGCAACACCAAGGCGGGCGAAGGATTCTTCAATTGGGCGTTGTGGCACAACGACGATCTCGACAGGATCGCGCGCGAGCTGCGCGTCACCTTCGATCCGGCGAAGCGCGAGGCGCTCTACAGGCAAGGCCTGCAGATCGGCCGCGATGATGTTTATGCGGTTTTCCTGTATCAGCCCTTGCTGAGCTGGGGCAGCACCGACAAGGTCAGCGGAACGGTTCGGTCCAACTCGACCGTCGTGCTGCAAGACATGATCGCAAAGTAGGACTTGCCCGGGTGCTGCGCGAAAGCACGCGCGACGGCCGAGGCCCTGGAACGACTGGGCTTCCTGCGATAGCTTGGTGAGCCCGGTGGGATTCGAACCCACGGCCCCAAGATTAAAAGTCTCGTGCTCTACCAACTGAGCTACGGGCTCGACGAGGGGGACCGATCGGAACCGGCCCCTGCTTCAAGAGCAGGTCGGCGGGAAAAGCAAGCCTCCCGCCGAGCCGGTATCAGTCGTTCTCCTCGGCCGCCAGCCGCATCTTCACGATGCGATCGGGGTTCTGCACCATCCCGCTCTGGCCGGTGCCGCGCTTGATGTGGTCCACGAACTCCATCCCCTGAACCACCCGGCCCCAGATCGTGTATTGGCCGTCGAGGCTCGGTGCCGGGGCGAACATGATGAAGAACTGGCTGTTGGCGCTATTCGGGTCCGAGGTGCGGGCGGCGCCCACCGTGCCGCGCAGGAAATGCGCCTTGTTGGTGAACTCGGCCGGCAGGTTCGGCAGGTTGCTGCCGCCGGTGCCGGTGCCGGTCGGATCGCCTCCCTGCGCCATGAAGCCCTCGATCACCCGATGGAACGGCGTGTTGTCATAGAAATGTTCGTGCATCAGCGTCTTCACCCGCTCGACATGCTTGGGCGCGAGGTCGGGCAGCAGCTGGATCACCACCCGTCCGTCCTTCAGGTCCATGTAGGCGCTGTTCTGCGGGTCAAGCTGCGGCGTCTGGGCGTCAGCGGCGGCTTCAGACATCAGGGTTCCAATCGCGATTGTGGCGAGAAGCGAGCGTCGGCGCATTTTGGGTCTCCCATCCGGCGCGCGGGCTGGTCGGCAGCACGCGCCATTGCGGTCCGGCGCGCGGCTGGTCGGCGCGCCGTCATGAGGGTCAACGCACCCGCGAGAGCGTGCGCTCGAGGGTGAGGGGCGGCACGAAACTCGACACGTCGCCCCCGAGCAGCGCGACCTCCTTCACGAAGCGGGAGGAGATGAACTGGTGCCGCTCGCTGGCCATCAGGAACACCGTCTCGACGTCCGGGGCAAGGCGGTAGTTCATGCCGGCCATCTGGAATTCATAGTCGAAATCCGAGACCGCGCGGAGCCCCCGCACGATCACGCCGGCGCCATTGCGGCGGGCGAACTCGATCAGCAGCCCCTCGAAGCCCTGCACCTCGATCTCGGTGCCGGTGCGCTCGGCGATGACGGCGGTCTCGGCCCGCACCAGCTCGACCCGCTCGTCGAGGGAGAACATCGGTGCCTTGCCGATATTGCGCGCGACCCCCACCACCAGCCGGCGGACCAGCTTCGCCGCCCGGGCGATGATGTCGATATGGCCATTGGTGATGGGGTCGAACGTGCCGGGATAGACGCCGACACTCCCAGCGGGGGACCCGCTCACTTGCCGGGAACCGCTTCCTCGCCGGCCTCCTCGTCCTCCATCACCGGGAACACGCTGGTGACGTGCTCGGCCTCGTCGAGCCGCAGCAGCATCACGCCCATCGTGTGCCGCCCGGTGATGCGGACCTGGTCGACCCGCGTGCGGATCATCCGCCCGGTATCGGTCATCAGCATGATCTGGTCGCCCTCGCGCACCGGCAGCGTCGCCACCACCTCGGTGCCCGTGCGCGAGGACAGCGCGATATTGGCGATCCCCTGCCCGGCGCGACCGGTCACCCGGTAATCATAGGCGGAGCTCCTTTTGCCGAACCCGCCATTGGTGGCGGTGAGCAGGAACTCCTCGGCGTCGCGCAGCTGCTCGACGCGTTCGGCCGGCAGCGTCACCTCGGCGACGCCGCGCTCCTCGGCCTCCGCGTTCGCCTCCTCGTCCTCCCCGCTGCGGCGCTGGGCGCCGGCGATGCGCAGGAAGGCGATGCGCTCCTCGGTGCTGACCGTGGTGTGCTCCAGCACCGAAAGGCTGATCACCTCGTCGCCCTTGGCGAGGCGGATGCCGCGAACGCCGGAACTGTCGCGGCCGGCGAACACGCGCAGGCTCTCGTCGGTGATGCGGAAGCGCAGGCAGCGACCGAGCCGGGTCGCCAGCAGCACGTCCTGGCCCTCGCGGCAGGTGGCAACGCCGATCAGCCGGTCGCCCTCGTCGAGCTTCATCGCGATCAGGCCGGAGGCGCGCACGTTGCGGAAATCCGACAGCCGGTTGCGCCGCACGCCGCCCGAGGCGGTGGCGAACACCAGATGCAGGCTCTCCCACAGGGTTTCGTCCTGCGGCAGCGGCAGCACCGCGGTGATCGTGTCGGAATTGAGTTCCGGCAGCAGGTTGACCAGCGCCCGGCCCTTCGCGGTGGGACTGGCCTCCGGCAGGCGCCACACCTTCTCGCGGAACGCCTTGCCGCCGGAGGAGAAGAACAGCACCCATTGATGCGTGTGCGCATTGAAGCTGCGCGTCACGATGTCGTCGCCGCGGGTGCCGGCGCCGGTGCGGCCGCGCCCGCCGCGATTCTGCGCGCGGAAGATCTCCAGCGCGGTGCGCTTGATGAAGCCGTCCCGGGTGATCGTCACCACCATCTGGCCGGGCTCGATCAGGCTCTCGTCGTCCTGGTCGGCGACCGCATCGACGATCGCGGTCGCGCGCGGCGTCCCGATCTCGGCACGCACGCGCAGGAGTTCCTCGCGCATCACCTCCATGCGGCGCGGATGGCTCGCGATCAGCGCCAGCAGCTCGCCGATCTGTCCCGCGAGCTCCTGCAGATCGGCGTGGATCTTGTCGCGCTCGAGTCCGGTCAGGCGCTGCAGGCGGATGTCGAGGATGCCGCGCGCCTGCGCCTCGGTGAGGCGCACGGTGTCGCCGCGTAGGATATTGCCGGCATCGTCGATCAGGCGCAGCAGCGGCAGCACGTCGGCAGCCGGCCAGTCGCGCGCCATCAGCGCGGCGCGCGCCGCGGCGGCGTCGGGGCTGGCGCGGATCAGCCGGATCACCTCGTCGATGTCGGCAACCGCGATCGCGAGCCCGACCAGCAGATGCGCGCGCTCCCGCGCCTTCGCCAGCTCGAAGCGCGAGCGGCGCAGGATGACGTCCTCGCGGAAGGCGATGAAGCAGGCGAGCGCGTCCTTGAGTCCCATCTGCCGCGGCCGGCCGCCATCGAGCGCCAGCATGTTGACGCTGAAGCTCGTCTGCAGCTGGGTGAAGCGGTAGAGCTGGTTCAGCACCACCTCGGGCGTCGCCTCGCGCTTCAGCTCGATGACGATGCGCATGCCGTCGCGATCGCTCTCGTCGCGCAGGTCGGAGATGCCTTCGACCGTCTTGCCGCGCACCAGCTCGGCGATGCGCTCGATCAGCGTCGCCTTGTTGACCTGGTAGGGGATCTCGGTGACGACGATCGCGGTGCGGTCGCGCCGGATCTCCTCGAACGCCGCCTTGGCGCGCAGCACGATCGAGCCGCGCCCGGTCTCGAAGGCGCTCCGGATGCCGGCGCGGCCGAGGATCAGGCCGCCGGTCGGGAAATCCGGCCCCGGCACGATTTGCAGGAGCTCATCGAGCGAAGTCGCCGGCTCGGCGATGAGGGCGAGCGTCGCGTCGATGATCTCGGTCGGGTTGTGCGTCGGGATGTTGGTCGCCATGCCGACGGCGATGCCGTTGGCGCCGTTGATCAGCAGGTTCGGGAACGCGGCCGGGAGGACGCGCGGCTCCTCCTCGCTCTCGTCGTAATTGGGGCCGAAATCGACCGTGTCCTTGTCGATGTCGGCGAGCAGATGGGTGCTGATGCGGGCGAGCCGACTTTCGGTGTAGCGCATCGCCGCCGCCGGATCGCCGTCGACCGAGCCGAAATTGCCCTGCCCGTCGATCAGCGGCACGCGCATCGAGAAGGGCTGCGCCATGCGCACCAGCGCGTCGTAGATCGAGGCGTCGCCGTGCGGATGGTATTTGCCGATGACGTCGCCGACGATGCGGGCGGATTTGCGGTACGGCTTGTCCGGGGTGTAGCCGGATTCCTGCATCGCGTAGAGGATGCGGCGATGCACGGGCTTCAGCCCGTCGCGCGCGTCCGGCAGCGCGCGGCTGACGATCACCGACATCGCATAGTCGAGGTAGGAGCGTCGCATCTCCTCCTCGAGCGTCACCGGATGCATGTCAGGGGGCGTCCCCGGCGGGGCCGGGTCTTCGGGTGTGTCGCTCACGCTCGTCTCGGGTCAGGAATGCGCCGGGCCGACCGGCGCGCATTGGTCAGAACGGAATCTCGTCGTCGAGGTCGCCGCCGCGGGGGGCGTCCCAGGACGGCGAAGCGCCGCCGCGATTGCCGGTGGCCGCGCGCTCCTGCCGGGGGGCGCGGGCCGCGCTCGCGGGGGGCGTAGCTGCCGCCCTCGCCCGCACCGCCGCCCTCGCCGCGGCCGTCCAGCATGGTCAGCTCGCCGCGGAACTTCCCGATCACCACCTCGGTGGTGTATTTCTCCTGGCCGGACTGGTCGGTCCATTTCCGGGTCTGCAGCGCGCCCTCGACATAGATCTTGGCGCCCTTCTTCAGGAAGCGCTCGGCGACGTCGGCGATCCGGTCGTTGAAGATCACCACCCGGTGCCACTCGGTGCGCTCCTTGCGCTCGCCCGAGGCGCGGTCGTTCCAGCTCTCGCTGGTCGCGAGCGAGAGCTGCACGATCTTCTGGCCGTCCTGGGTGTTCCGCACCTCCGGGTCGCGCCCGAGATTCCCGACCAGGATCACCTTGTTGACGCTGCCGGCCATGCCCATCCTCTCTGCTCGCCCGGCCTTTCGAGCGAGTTCGCTATCCTTAGCCTGGACCAGCCGAATCGGCCAGCATCGGCCTTCCCATCCGGGCCGGAAACCCGATATGGTGGGAACATCACAAGAACGCAACTCCTGACGCAAAAGGCCGGGGGGACCGATACCGCATGGCCGGCTCCATCCGCGTGCGCGGCGCGCGCGAGCACAACCTCAAGAACATCGACGTCGACATCCCGCGCGACAGCCTGACCGTCATCACCGGGCTTTCCGGCTCGGGCAAGTCCTCGCTCGCCTTCGACACGATCTATGCCGAGGGCCAGCGCCGCTATGTCGAGAGCCTGTCCGCCTATGCCCGCCAGTTCCTCGAGCTGATGGGCAAGCCCGATGTGGACAGCATCGAGGGGCTCTCGCCCGCCATCTCGATCGAGCAGAAGACCACCAGCCGCAACCCGCGCTCGACCGTCGGCACGGTCACCGAGATCCACGACTACATGCGCCTGCTCTGGGCGCGCGCGGGCGTGCCCTATTCGCCGGTGACCGGCCTGCCGATCGAGGCGCAGACGGTGAGCCAGATGGTCGATCGCGTGCATGGCGATGCCGGCCGGCACGCGCCTGCTGCTGCTCGCCCCGGTGGTGCGCGACCGCAAGGGCGAGTACCGCAAGGAGCTGGCCGAGCTGCAGCGCCGCGGCTTCACCCGGGTGAAGGTGGACGGCAAGCTCTACGAGATCGGCGAGGTGCCGGCGCTCAACCGCAAGCTCAAGCACGAGATCGAGGCGGTGGTGGACCGCGTCGTGGTGAAGGACGGGCTGCAATCCCGCCTTGCCGACAGTTTCGAAAGCGCGCTCGCCCTGGCGGACGGCATCGTCTACGCCGAGAACGCCGATACCGGCGAGCGCACGGTGTTCTCCTCGCGCTTCGCCTGCCCGGTGAGCGGCTTCACCATCGAGGAGATCGAGCCGCGACTGTTCAGCTTCAACTCGCCGCACGGCGCCTGCCCCGCCTGCGACGGGCTCGGCGTCGAGACCTTCTTCGACCCGGCGCTGGTGGTGCCCGACGAGAGCCGCTCGCTGGCGCAGAACGCGATCTTTCCCTGGGCCGGCGCGCAGAGCCCCTATTACGACCAGACGCTGCAAAGCCTCGCGCGCCACTTCAAGGTGCGGACCAGCGCCCCCTGGGCGGAGCTGCCGGCGAAGGTGCGCGACGCCATCCTCAACGGCACCGGCGAGGAGAAGGTCGCCTTCGCCTACAAGGACGGCGTGCGCGCCTACACCGTCACCAAGCCGTTCGAGGGCGTGCTGCGCAACCTGCAGCGGCGCTGGCAGGAGACCGACAGCGTCTGGGTGCGCGAGGAGATGGCGCGCTACCAGGCGGAGAAGCCCTGCGCGGTCTGCCACGGCGCCCGCCTCAAGCCGGAGGCGCTGGCGGTGCAGGGTCGCCGGCAAGCACATCGCCGAGGCGTCGGAGCTCTCGATCAGCAACGCGCTCGCCTGGTTCCAGACCGTGCTCGACACGCTGACGCCGCAGCGCCAGGAGATCGCGCGGCGCATCCTGCGCGAGATCGTCGAGCGGCTGCGCTTCCTCGACGATGTCGGGCTCGACTACCTCACCCTCTCGCGCGGCTCGGCCACGCTCTCCGGCGGCGAGAGCCAGCGCATCCGGCTCGCGAGCCAGATCGGCTCGGGGCTCACCGGCGTGCTCTACGTGCTGGACGAACCCTCGATCGGGCTGCACCAGCGCGACAACGAGCGGCTGCTCGGCACGCTGCGGCGGCTGAAGACGCTCGGCAACACCGTGCTCGTGGTCGAGCATGACGAGGACGCGATCCGCGCCGCCGACCATCTGATCGACATGGGGCCGGCGGCCGGGGTGAATGGCGGCCATGTCATCGCGACCGGCACCGCCGCCGAGCTCGCCGCCAACCCGAAATCGCTGACCGGCGACTATCTCTCCGGACGCCGGCGCATCGAGGTGCCGCTGCGGCGCCGGCAGGCCGACCCGAAGCGGCAGGTCCGGGTGGTGAACGCGCGCGGCAACAACCTGAAGCGCATCAGCGCCGGCTTCCCGCTCGGCACCTTCACCTGCGTCACCGGCGTCTCCGGCGGCGGCAAATCGACGCTGGTGGTGGACACGCTGTACAAGCGCGGCCTCGCGCAGGCTGATGGGTTCGGGCGAGGTGCCGGCGGCGCATGACCGCATCGACGGGCTCGAGCTGCTCGACAAGATCATCGACATCGACCAGTCGCCGATCGGCCGCACGCCGCGCTCCAACCCGGCGACCTACACCGACCTGTTCGCGCCGATCCGCGACTGGTTCGCCGAGCTGCCGGAGAGCCGGGCGCGCGGCTACAAGCCGGGCCGCTTCTCCTTCAACGTGAAGGGCGGCCGCTGCGAGGCCTGCCAGGGCGACGGGCTGATCAAGATCGAGATGCACTTCCTGCCCGACGTCTACGTCACCTGCGACGTGTGCAAGGGCCAGCGCTACAACCGCGAGACGCTGGAGGTGAAGTTCCGCGGCAAGTCGATCGCCGACGTGCTGGCGATGACGGTGGACGAGGCGATGCCGTATTTCTGCGCCGCGACCCGCATCCGCGACCGGCTCTCCGATCCTGCAGCAGGTCGGGCTCGGCTATATCAGTCTCGGCCAGCAGGCGACCACGCTCTCGGGCGGCGAGGCGCAGCGCATCAAGCTCGCCAAGGAGCTGGCCCGCCGCGCCACCGGCCGCACGCTCTACATCCTCGACGAGCCGACCACCGGCCTGCATTTCGAGGACGTGCGCAAGCTGCTCGAGGTGCTGCACGCGCTGGTCGAGCAGGGCAACACGCGTGGTGGTGATCGAGCACAATCTGGAGGTCATCAAGACCGCCGACTGGGTGCTCGATCTCGGGCCGGAAGGCGGCGATGGCGGCGGCCGCATCGTGGCGGAAGGGCCGCCGGAGGCGATCGTCGCCTGCGCCGAAAGCCATACCGGGCGCTTCCTCGCCCCGCTGTTTCGTGACCTCAGGCCCGAGAAGGCGCGCCGCCGCGCATGATGCGCCCGGCGCGCATGCAAGACGGTCGGGTTAAACGAAAGATTAATCGTTTTGCCGCAAACCCGCGCGCGTCGGCACGTTCTACCGTGCGCTACCACGGTCGCCGGAGTGGACCATGCTGCAATCCTTCATCATCGAAGCCTTTGGCGTCTTCGTCGGCGCCGCCATTGCCCAGGAGAGCGGTTTTCGCTTCGTCGCCACGCATGAGAGGATGCGCGGCCTCGACGGCAGCGTCTGGCCGAGCCTCGGCGATCTCCGGCGCGTCGCGCGCACGCTCTATCAGACGGGCCTCCTGCCCTGTTCCAACATGGACGCGGTGGCGGCGGTCACCCTGCACTGACCCGAGCCGCCGCGCGGCAGGGCACTCGCCGACAAATCCTTCGGCCGATCCCCGCGTTGTGCCGGTATTCGCGGCCAGTGGAGGATCAGCATGCGACGGCAGGCAATCGCGGGGTCGTTCCTCGCCCTTTGCACCCTGACGGGCACGGCGGCCGCGGCGCCCCCGACCGATAACCCGGTCGCGCAGCCGGCGGCCTGGGTCTGGCGCGACGGCGTACGGGTATGGGTGCGGCCGACGCCCACCTACGGCTACGGCTACGGCTACGGCTACCTATTATCCCCCGCCGGTCTACGTGTTCCCGCCGCCGCCGGTCGTCTGGTACTATCCGATGCCCGGCTACGGCCCGGTCAACCGCGAGGGCGACAGTGGCGGGCGGGGCTGAGAGCCCATTTGGAAAATGCGCGACGAGCGCCGTTTCCCAGCCGGCACCGGCCCGCTTCCCCACCCGGCCACCCGACAGCAGGATACTCGCGCGGGTGGCCGGGTGGGGACGCGCCGAGGCGCCCTCGATGAGTCATGATTGGAGCGCGCTGGCGTAAGGCGGGTCACGTCACGTTCTCGCAGCGGAAACCGTCCCCCCAGCGCTTCACGTGGCCCGCCGAGGGCGACGGGAAATGCGAGAAACAGCACAGCGTGCCGGTGTCGCAGAACCGCTCCAGGAAGCCGCGCCGCGTCGCGACGGCCTGGACGGGGTCGGTGTCGATGCGCATCCGCAGCTCCGGATATCGCGCCTGCAGCGGCGAATGCAGCAGGTCTCCCGAAATCGCCGCTTCCGCGCGCCCGCGTCCGAGCTCGACCGCGAAATGGTCTGGCGTGTGGCCCGGGGTCGGCAGCAGGCGCACCGCGTCGCTGAGCACATGGGCGCTGGTGACCAGGTCGGCCCGGCCCGCCGCGACGACCGGCAGCACGCTGTCGACCAGCTGGGGGACCGGCTCGGCCGCGTTGCGCGCCGTCCAGTAATCCAGCTCCTTGCGCGAGAACAGGTAGCGCGCGTTGGGGAAGGTCGGCACCCAACGCCCGTTCTCGAGCCGCGTGTTCCAGCCGACATGGTCGGGATGCAGATGCGTGCAGAGCACGAAATCGATCTGCTCCGGCGTGACCCCCGCCGCGCGCAATCCGTCCATCCAGACCGTGTCGGTCTTGCGGTTCCACTCCGCGCGCGCCCGCTCCTTGTCGTTGCCGATGCACGCATCGACCAGGATGGCGTGGTGCGCCGTGCGCAGCAGGAACGACTGGAAGCAGAGGACGATGCGGTCCTCGGCATCGAGCGCGTGGGGCTGCAGCCAGCCGCGATTCGCCGCCAGCGTCTCGGCGGAAAGGTCGGGCAGAAATTCGCGGACCGGCCCGAGATGGTGCGTGGTCTCGACGATGCGGTGGATCGTCATGCCAGGAATCTCGAACGAAATCGTCATGCACGCCTCGCCGCGGTGTTTCGCCTCGCTATCGGCCGACGATGGCCCGATCAGGCGAACCGCGCCAGCCGCCGTGCCGCCTCCGCCATCTCCGCTTCCGGGCCGCAATAGGAGAAGCGCAGCGTGCGCGCACCGCGGCCGGCATCGAAATCGACGCCCGGGGAGACGGCGATGCCCGCCTCCTCCAGGATGCGGGTGCAGAAGGCGCGGCTGTCATTCGTGCGGTCGCCGATGTCGGCGTAGAGGTAGAATGCGCCCTCCGCGGCCGAGAGATGCGGAAACCCGGCCTTCGGCAGCTCGGCCAGCAGCAGATCGCGCGAGCGGCGGTAGCGGGCGACATTCGCTCGCAATTCGTCGTGGCAGTCGAACGCGGCCTCGGCGGCGACCTGCGCGACGTGCGGCGCGCTGATGAAGAGGTTCTGCGCCAGGCGCTCGACCGGGCGCACGAGGTCCTCCGGCAGCACGCAGCCAGCCGATGCGCCAGCCGGTCATGCTGAAATACTTGGAGAAGCTGTTCACCACCACGGCATGCGGGCTCGAGGCCGTGGCGGTCGCGATCGGGCTCGCGTAGTTGAGCCCGTGATAGATCTCGTCGGAGACGAGGCGCACGCCTTCGCGGTCGCACCAGGCGGCGATCGCGGCGAGTTCCTCGGGGTGCAGCATGGTGCCGGCGGGATTGCTCGGGCTGGCGACGATCAGCCCGTCGGGACGCGGATCGAGCCGGTCGAGCATGGCGACATCCGGCTGGTAGCGCGTCGCCTCGCCGGCCTCGATCACCACCGGCGTCATGCCGAGCGCGGTCAGGATGTTGAGATAGGGCGGGTAGTAGGGCGAGGTCAGCGCGACGCGGTCGCCGGGATCGAAGGCGGCGAGGAAGGCGAGCGGGAACGCGCCGGAGGCGCCGGTGGTGACGGCGATCCGCTCCGGCGCGACGGCGAGGCCGTACCAGTCGGCGTAGTGCGCGGCGATGCGGGCGCGGAGCGAGGGCAGCCCGAACGCTTCCGTGTAGCCGAGCGGATGTCCGGCGGCGAGCGCCGCCTGCACCGCGCGCACCGCGCCCGCGGGGGCGCCGGTTCCGGGCTGCCCCACTTCCATGTGGATGACGCCGGGCGCGCCCGGTGCCAGCGCGCGCTGCCGGCGGTTCGCGTTCGCGATCACGTCCATCACGATGAAGGGCGGCGCGCTGGCGCCGCGCCCGACCTTGAGCGGCATCAAAGAGTGCCTTTCAAAACCCGCTGCGCTGAGTTCGACTTGCGGTGATTTTCGAGCACCGGAGCGGAGCGGCCACAAGGGCCGTGAGCACCGGAGCGCAGAAGATCGCCGTCAGACGGCCGGCGCAGATAGGGTGTTGAAAGGCACTCTAATTGGAGCCGAGGGCGAGGCCTGCGCCGCGCGGATCGGCCGCCCAGCTGCAGGCATTCGCGGCGCCCGGCAGGTAGCGCGGGCAGTCGATGACGTTGGCCCGGCCGGGCTCCGGCACCGCGGTCGCCATTGCCGTCCCGGTCCGCAGCGCGTTCTGCAGCCCGACCGCGACGGCGAGCGGCGCCCCCTCCTGGCCCGATCCGCCGGCCTCCGCCTTGAAGGCGGTGACGTGCGAATTGTAGGCGATGGCGGCCGACAACAGCGGCGGCGGCACGGCGGCCGGCGAGGCGGCGAGCAGGATGCCGGTGCCGGACGCCACCCGGCCGGTGCCGAACAGGTTGTTCATGCTGACCGCGCAGGCGACCGCATCCCCGTTGCGATCGACCGCGAGGAACGAGGTCGAGGCCGGCAGCGCCGGCAGGCTGGCGGCCGGCGCCTGCGCGCGCAGGATCGCCCGCGGGTCGCCACCGCGCGCGCGCCACAGCGCGGCGACCGCGAGGGCGCGGTCATTCGCCTGCTGCACCGCCGCCGGATTGCCCTGCAGCACCGGCCAGGCCGCGGCGGCGGCGAGGCCGCCATCGGCGGGCGGTGGCAGGAAGGCGAGGGTGTCGTTGCCGGCGGGCAGGCTGAGCGGCGGTCCGACCAGCGGGATCGCCTGGCGCAGGTCGGCCACCGTCATGGCCCCGCCGGCGAGCGGCGTCACCCGCTCGAGCGTGTGCGCAAGCGTGCCGGTGTAGAGGTCGCCCACGCCCTGCACCCGCAGCCGGGCGAGGGTCGCGCCGAGATCGGGCTGTAGCAACGTCTGCCCTTCGGCGAGTGGCGCCCCGCTGGGACCAAACACCGCGCGCGCATTGGGATCGGCGAGCAGCGGGGCTCCCACCGCGGCGAGGTCGTTGGCGAAGGCGCGCGACACCGGCAGGCCGAGCCGCGCCGCCGCCTCCGCCGGCCCGATCAACTGCTCGAACGGGACCTTGCCGCCGTAGCGGGCGTAGAGCGCGAACAGTCCGCGCGCCATCATCGGCATCGCCGCCGGCCGGTCGGCGCCGGGACTGCCGCCGGGGGGTGCCGCGGAGGTGAACATGATCGCCTCCGGTGCCCCATGCCCCGGCCCGCCGCGGCCGGTCTGATAGCCGAGGCAAGCCCCGCCGGCGCCAAGCGAGGCGCGCGAGGGCAGGGTGACGGAGAGCATGAAGCCCATCGCCACCGCGGCGTCGGCGGCGGTGCCGCCCGCGGCCAGCACCTCCCGCCCGCGCAGCGCCGCGTTCGGCTCGTCGGCGACGACCCCGCCGATGAAGCCCTGGATCCGCTGCGGCTGCGCCTGTGCCCCGGCGCCGCTGCCGCCGAAGAACGTGTTGCCGAGCGCGTTGAGGCCCGAGCAGCCGGCGGTCGGCAGGGCGCCGGTCAGCAGCACGAGAAGGCGCAGCGCCCGGGCGCCTGAGGAACGCGTACGTAGGCAACCCAAGGGCGGAATCCCCGAGATCGAGATAAGGATGACTTAACCAGCGACACTCGCCATAACCGCCTTCGCCACCCCCGGCAACGGGGCCCGACCGGAGAACGTACCGATGCCGCGTTCGATGCTGCCACGCGTCCTGCTCGCCCTGCTGCTGGCTCTCCCCGGTTTGGCGCGCGCTGCTCCGCCGCAGGCGAGCGCCATGCCGTCCCAGTTCACCCCGGCGCAGCGGGCCGAGATCGTCGCCATCCTGCGCCAGGCGCTGCACGACGATCCCTCGATCCTGCGCGACGCGATCGCCTCCCTGCAGGCCGATGACAGCGCGAAGCAGGCCCAGACGGCGCGCGCCGCGATCGCGGATGCCGGCCCGGCGCTGACCGCCGCCTCGGGCGATCCGGTCGCCGGCAACCCGAAGGGCGACGTCACCGTGGTCGAGTTCTACGACACGCGCTGCCCCTATTGCCGCCGCCTGCTGCCAACGATGACCGCGCTGCTCCAGCGCGATCCCAACCTCCGCGTCGTCTTCAAGGACCTGCCGATCCTCGGGCCGTCGAGCGTGCTCGAGGCGCGCGCGCTGCTCGCCGCCGAGCGCCAGGGCGGCTATCTCCGGCTGCAGGACGTGCTGATGCACGACAGCGGCGAGGCGACCGCGGACACGATCCGCGCCGCCGCCGAGAAAGCGGACCTCGACGGCGGCCGCCTGCTCCACGACATGCAGGACCCGGCGATCCAGGCGCGGATCGACGCCAACCTGGCGCTCGCCCACAAGCTCGGCGTCGAAGGCACGCCCGCGCTGGTGATCGGCGACGCGATGATCCCGGGCGCGGTCGAGCTCGGCGACCTGCAGCATGCCGTCGCCGTCGCCCGGCAGGGGGGCTGACGAGTGCCGCGCCGCTGGCTCGCCGCCCTCGTCCTCGCGTTCGGCCTTGCTGCCGGCCCCGCTTTCGCGCAGCAGGACCGCGGCGCGACCGAGCTGGTCGGGCTGTTCCAGCAATCCTGCCTCGCCTTCGCCGGCCAGACCGCGAAACTGCGCGACTGGGCGGCCGCCAAGAAGCTGCCGGAGATGCCGGCGAGGAACGCCGCCGAGCTGAAGGGCAAGGACCCCGGGAAGGTGTTCAATGCCAGCGAAGGCTGAGCGGAAGCTGGCGGTGGTCTCGCTCGACGACGGCGGCTGCCGGACGATCCTCGGCTATGGCGACCAGGGCGCGGTCGATGGCGCGCTGAAGGCGCTGTTCCGCAAGCTCAACGCGACGGTGAAGACGGTCTCCAGCAAGCAGTCCGGCAATGCCCGCCAGGTCGTGCTGGGGGTGACGATCGGGCCGCGCACGCTGACGGTGACGATCACCACCACGCCGAACAGCGCCTGTCCTCGGCCCCGCCGCAGATCACCCTGGCCGCCGCGCCGGGCTGACCCTCAGCCGGACAGGCACGCCGCCACGAACTGCGCGAAGGCGCGGGCGCGGTGGCTGGTCGCTTCCTTTCGCGCCGGCTCCATTTCGCCATAGGTTTCGCGTGTGCCGAGCGGCACGAAGATCGGGTCGTAGCCGAAGCCGCGACCGCCGCGCGGCGGAAAGGTGAGGCTGCCGTCCACGCGGCCGACGAAGCTCGCCGCTTCGCCATCCGGCCAGGCCAGGCAGAGGGTGGAGATGAACCAGGCACGGCGGTCGGGGTTGTCGCCGAGCTCGGCCTCGACCCGGCGCATGGCGGCCGCGAAGTCGCGGCCCGGGCCGGCCCAGCGGGCGGAGAGCGGGCCGGGTGCGCCGCCGAGCCCGGCAACGCAGAGGCCGGAATCGTCGGCGAGCGCGGGGAGGGTCGCGGCGGTTGCGGCGGCCCGGGCCTTCAGGCGGGCATTGCCGAGGAAGTCCGGCGCCGTCTCCTCGGGCTCGGGCAGGCCGAGCGCGGCGGCGGACAGGATCTCCACCGCGAACGGGCGCAGCAGCGCGGCGATTTCGGCGAGCTTCCCCGCATTGTGGCTTGCGATCACGAGGCGCGCACCCGCACCGAGCCGCCGCATCAGGCCCCCGGGGCGGCGACGCGTCGCATCAGGCGTCCAGCGCGGCGCGCTGGAACGCGAAGAGCCGGGCCGTGCCCTGCTGCGCCAGGCGGAGCAGGGCCGTGAACTGCGCCTCGCTGAACGGGGCCTTCTCGGCGGTGCCCTGGATCTCGACGATGCCGCCGTCGCCGGTCAGCACGAAATTGGCGTCGGCCTCGGCGCCGGAATCCTCGGCGTAGTCGAGGTCGAGCACCGGCTCGCCCGCGTGCAGCCCGCAGGAGACGGCAGCCACCTGGCCGGAAATCGGCGAGCGGGCGAGCACCTTCTTGCGCACCAGATGCGCCGCGGCGAGCGAGAGCGCCACCCAGGCGCCGGTGATCGCGGCGCAGCGCGTGCCGCCATCGGCGTTGAGCACGTCGCAGTCGAGCGTCATCGTCATCTCGCCGAGCGCGGCGCGGTCCACCACCGCGCGCAGCGAGCGGCCGATCAGGCGCTGGATCTCCTGGGTGCGGCCGGATTGCCTGCCGCGCGCCGCCTCGCGGTCGCCGCGCGTGTGGGTGGCGCGCGGCAGCATGCCGTATTCCGCCGTCACCCAGCCCTGGCCGGAGCCGCGCAGAAAGCCGGGCACGCGCGCCTCGGCGCTCGCCGCGCACAACACTTCGGTGCCGCCCATGCGGATCAGGCAGGAGCCTTCCGCGTGGCGCGCGAAGCCGGGGGTGATCGAAACCTCGCGCAGCGCATCGGCAGCGCGTCCGGATGGTCGCATGATTGGGGGGTCAGCCGTCGGTGGTCGGGAGGGTATGATGCCAGAGGACGGTCCGGCTGGCTACCAGGCTCCTGCTTCGGCCCGCGATCCGCGGAGGAAAGGAAACCGCATGAGCACGAACGAAACCTGCCTGGCCGTCTTTCTCGGCAGCAAGACCGGCCCGCGCATGAAAGCGTGGCTGGCGCTCCCCGAAGCCGAGCGGCGCGCCAGGGAACGGGAGGGCATGGCCGCCTGGAAAGCTTGGGTGGAAAAGCACCGCGCGGCGGTTTCCACCATGGGCGGGCCGCTCGGCAAGACGAAGAAGGTCACCGAGCGCGGCATCGAGGATGTGGGCAACGACATGGGCGCCTTCATGGTCGTGCGCGCGGAATCGCACGAGGCGGCCGCCGGGCTGTTCGAGAATCATCCGCATTTCGCGATCTTCCCGGGCGAGTCCGTGGAGATCATGCCGGTTCTGCCGATACCAGGTGCCTGACCGGCCCTCCGTTCCGCCAACTCACAAGGATGAGCGAGCATGCCCAATACCGTGCGCCTGCACCGGGTTCTGGCAACCAGGCCGGAGAAGGTCTACCGCGCGTTCCTCGAGGCGGACGCGCTGGCGAAATGGCTTCCGCCCAACGGCTTCGCCTGCACCGTGCATCATCTGGAACCGCAGGTCGGCGGCAGGTTCAGGATGGCCTTCCGGAACTTCACGACCGGCAAGAGCCACGTGTTCGGCGGCGAATATGTCGAGCTCGTCCCGGATGAGCGGGTGCGCTACACGGACAAGTTCGAGGATCCCAACCTGCAAGGCGAGATCCAGGTGGTGGTGACGTTCAAGAAGGTATCGGTCGGCACCGAGCTCGAAATCGTGCAGTCGGGCCTGCCGGACGTCATTCCGCTCGAGGCCTGCTATCTCGGCTGGCAGGAATCGCTGCGAAACCTGGCAAGGCTCGTCGAGCCCGAGATCAACCAATAGCGCATCGGCATCGCGGAGGCGGAGCTTCCCGGCCGTCACCCGCCCGCGATCGCACCGACCACCATGAACGCTTCCTTCCCTTCGATCACCGGCGCGGGCAGCGGCAGGTCGGGCGAGCAGTGCGAGAGGTCCTGCTCGCATGCGAAAAACCGGACGAAGGGCCGGCGATGCTTGCCGGCCTGGTCCCGGATGGTGCCGCGCAGCACGGGAAAGTCAGCCTCGAGTGCGTCGAGCAGCGACCGTTGCGTCGGCGCCCCGTGCGGGCGCACCAGCACCTCGCCGCCAACGCCCGCGAGCGCACGCAGGCTGGAAGGAAGCTCGACGCGGATCGCCGCGCTCATGGCAGGGTCTGCGCCTCGACGGACAGCACGGGCGGGAGATCGCGAACGATCGGCGACCAGCTGTCGCCCGCATCGGCGGAGGCATAGACCTGGCCACCGGTGGTGCCGAAATAGACGCCGCAGGAATCGAGGGTGTCCACCGCCATCGCGTCGCGCAGCACGTTGACGAAGCAGTTCGATTGCGGAAGTCCTTCGGTCAGCGGCTCCCAGTCGTTCCCGCCGCTGCGGCTGCGATAGACCCGCAGCGCTCCATCGAGCGGAAAATGCTCCGAGTCGCTCTTGATCGGCACGACGTAGAGCGTCTCCGGCTCGTGCGCGTGGACGTCGATGACGAAGCCGAAATCGGTGGGAAGATTGCCGCTGATCTCGTGCCAGGAATCCCCCGCATCGTCCGACCGCATCACGTCCCAGTGCTTCTGCATGAACAAGGTGGCGGGGTGTGACGGGTGCATGGCGAGGTGGTGCACACAGTGGCCGACCTCGGCGGTCGGGTTGGGGATGTACGCCGAATGCAGACCGCGGTTGATCGGCTGCCAGCTCTCGCCGCCGTCGTCGGTTCGAAACGCGCCCGCGGCGGAGATGGCGATGAACATGCGCGCCGGATCTGCCGGGTCGAGGAGAATCGAATGCAGGCACATGCCGCCCGCGCCGGGCTGCCAGGCCGGTCCCGAGCCGTGCTTGCGCAACCCCGACATCTCCCGCCAGGACTGGCCACCGTCGCTCGACCGGAACAGGGCCGCGTCCTCGATCCCCGCGTAGACTTCGTCCGCCGAGGTGAGGGACGGCTCGATGTGCCAGACGCGCTTGAACTCCCAGGGATGCGGCGTCCCGTCGTACCATTGGTGCGTGCCCGGCACGCCGTCATATTCGAGCTGGTTGCCGACCGCGTTCCAGTTGCTGCCGCCGTCATCGGAGCGCTGCACGACCTGGCCGAACCAGCTCGATGACTGCGACGCGTAGATGCGATCGGGGGCGACCGGCGACCCCTTCATGTGGAACACTTCCCAGCCCGGGAAGAACGGCCCGGCCACGGTCCAGTCCTTCCGCGCGCCATCCGCGGTGAGGATGAACCCGCCTTTGCGTGTGCCGACGAGAAGTCTGACCCGGCTCATCCCTTGCTCCTTTCGCGACGCCCTCCGCTTGCGGCACCCTCACATGGAGAAGCGGGCGGTTCAACGGATCGGCCGGATCGGTCCTGTCGCAGTTTGAAGTCGACACCGGCCATCTCCCCCACCCGGCCACCCAAAGGAAGCATGCTCGCGTGGGTGGCCGGGTGGGGGAGCGGGCCGGTGCCGACTGAACTGAGACAATACCGCCGGATCACCCGGCGATTTCGGTGCGATCCTTGCGACGGTAATGGACCAGCGCGAGGCGCGCGGTGCGGCGCACGAGCCAATGCAGCGGAACGCGGCGAAGCCCGGTCGGTGCAAGGGCAAGATCGGCGTCCGGCACGCCGAGCACGGCGTCCCGCATCACGGCGCCCATGCCCATTGCGAGCGCGAGACCGCGGCCGTTGCAGCCGGTCCAGCCGACGAGCCCGTCCGGCGTACGGTGCAGGTGTGGCAGGCGATCCGTCGTCATGGCGATGCGACCGCCCCAGAAGAACGGGAAGTCGATCCCGCCGAGCTCCGGGAAGATCGCGCGCAATCTGGCGTCAGCCAGCCGGGTGAGGCGCGGGCGCGCGCGGGCCTGCACCGCCAACGCCCCGCCGGTGATCAGCCTCAAGTCGCGATCCTTGTGGAAATAGCGCAGATCGTTGCGGGTGTCGGAGGCCGCTTCGTCGAACGGCAGGATGCGTTCGGCCAACGCCGGCCGCAGCGGCGCGGTGGCCAGCTGGTAGCTGGTCACCGGCACGATGCTCTGCGCGAGGCCTGGCCAGAGCCCGCCGGTATAGGCCGCCGTCACCATCACCACCCTGCGGCAGCGCACCGTGCCCGCGGGCGTCTCGACGCGCCAACCATCGGGGTCACGCGCGATGCGCCGCGCCGGCGAGCCTTCGTGGATTGCGCCGCCTTCCTCGACCACGGCGCGGGCCAGGCCGCGGGTGAAGGCGAGCGGGTTGATATGTCCCCCGCCCGCATGCCGCCAGCCGCCCGCATACGCCGTGCTGCCGAGATGGGCGGCGAGCGCGGCCGCGTCCAGCACCTCCGCCGGCGCGCCCCGTGCCTGCCATTGCGCGGCACGTTTCGCGGCAAGGCGGGCCCGGCCGGGAGAATGGGCCGGCTGGATCCAGCCCGCGCGCACTGGGTCGCAATCGATGCGATATCGGGCGATGGTGTCGAACAGCAGGTCGGCCGAGCGTTCGAGCATCCGCAGGAAGCGCTCGCCGCGCTCGGCCCCCATCGCCTTGAGCACGGCGGCGGGATCGTGGCGGGTCAGGGTCGGGATCACCTGGCCGTTGTTGCGGCCCGACGCACCGGCGCCGACCGTCGCCGCCTCCAGCACGCGCGTGGGCACCCTGGCCTGGCACAGCGCGAGGGCGGCGGCGAGGCCGCCGATCCCGCCGCCGATCACCACCACGTCGGTTTCTGTCGAGCCGCCGAGCGGTGCGGCGGTGAAGCGCTCCCGCGCGAGCCGCGCGTAGAGCGCGGCGGGCGGATCGGCGGGCCAGGCGCTCATGTCGAGATCACCAGCCGGTCAAGCCCGTAGGCGCGGTCCACGATCACCAGCACGAGCACCGCCACGGCGAGCTGGAGCGTGCTGAGCGCCGCGATCGACGGATCGAATTGCTGCTCCACATAGGCCAGCATGACCACCGGCAGCGTGTTGGTCTGCGGGCTGCCGAAGAAATAGGAGAGCGGCAGGTTGTCGAAGGAAACCAGGAAGGAGAACAGCGAACCGGCCAGGATCGCCGGCCGCAGCAGCGGCAGGACCACGTGCAGCAGCACCCGCCAGCGCGGCGCTCCCAAGATCTCGGCGGCCTCCTCGAGGCCCGGCGGCAGGCCCCGATACACCGCGGCCACGATGCGCACGACGTAGGGGAGGCAGACGCTGGCGTGAACCAGGAGCAGCGCCGCGAGCGACAGGCCGATCCCCAGCCGGGACAGATAGAACAGCGCGGCGAAGCCGAGCACGATCATCGGAATGGAGAGCGGCGAGATCAGATAGGCCATCATCGCCTGCGACGCGCGCCGGTCGCTGCGGGCCAGGGCGAGCGCGGCGGGAATGCCGAGCAGGCAGGCGAGCAGCGTCGCGCCCGCGGCCACTTCGAGGCTCACCCGGATGCTGCGCAGGAACGGCTCGTACTGCAGCACGCGGACGAACCAGCGCAACGACAGGCCCGGCATCGGAAAGCCGACATAGCCGGCCGAGGTGAAGGAGATCGCCACCACGACGAGGATCGGCGCCAGCATGAAGAGGACGAAGAGGGCGACGATCGCGCGCAGCAGCCAGAGCGCGGGATCCGGCCGCCGCATCACGCCGTCCTTCCATGCCGGCGGAGCAGCATGAGCTGCAGCCAGAGGCAGGCCAGGGCGATCGCCAGCAACACCGTGCTCATCGCGCTCGCCAGCCCGAAATCCCTCGTGGTGTTGAATTGCTGGTAGATCAGCAGCGGCAGCGTCTGCAGCCCGCCGCCGAGCAGCAGCAGCGTGACGAAGCTGCCATTGGCCACCATGAACACGAGAATGCTGCCGGTGCCGACGCCCTCCAGCGAGAGCGGCAGCGTGATCTCGCGGAAGGCGCGCCAGCGCCCCGCGCCCAGGATCTCGGCCAATTCCTCGAGCCGGCGGTCGATCCCCTGCAGCACGGAGGCGATGGAGAGCGCCATGAACGGCACCAGCACGTGCACGAGCGCGGCGACGGTGAGCGCGAGGCTGCCGGTGAGCCGCAGCGGTCGCGCGACCACGCCGAGCCAGTGCACGAGCACCAGGTTCACGACCCCGCTCCGCGCGAACAGCACCTGCCAGCCGAAGGTGCGCATGATGATCGAGGTCAGCAGCGGCCCGACGAGCGCGAAGATGATGACGCCGCTCCAGCGTCCGC
Organism: uncultured Alphaproteobacteria bacterium; assembly: GCA_963822815.1. GTDB lineage: Bacteria > Pseudomonadota > Alphaproteobacteria > Acetobacterales > Acetobacteraceae > CAWGJC01. Next base: position 190,303 of record CAWGJC010000012.1, on the reverse strand, counting down.
CGTGGCGGACGAGGTAGTAGGCGACGGGATAGCCGATCAGGATGCAGAGGACCGTCACGCCGGCCGAGAGCGCGAGCGTCTCGGCGTCGGCGCGCAGATAGAACGGATCGCCGAGCAGACGCGCATAGCGCGCCAGGGTGAATGCGCCGTTCTCGCCGGTGACGCTGCGCCCGATCGTGTCGAGCAGCGGCATCACGAAAAAGGCGGCGAGAAACAGCCCCGCCGGCACCAGGGACAGCGCGCGCCGCACGGTTGTTCTCATGTCAGAGTGCCTTGCAAACCCCGCGACCCCGAGCTGCCCGGCGCCGGCTCTCCAGCACCGGAGCGGCGCGGGCTGAAGCCGGTGAGCACCGGAGCCCAGAAAACCCACGCCAGACGGCCGGCATAGATAGGGCTTGGCAAGGCACTCTAGCGGCCGATCTCGCGGTTCCACCGATCAACCCACGCATTGCGCTTCTCGGCGATTGCGGCATAGGGCGGGAAGGCGGCCTTCTGCCAGGGCGTGATGCGGGAGGCGAGCTCGGGCGGATACACGACCTTGCTGTTGGTCACCCCGTAATCGAGCTTCTTCGCGAAGGCGAGCTCGGCATCGGCGCCAAGCACGATGTCGACATAGGCCCAGGCCGCGTCGCTCGTGTTCTTCGGCTTCTGCACGGCGATGGCGTTGATCGAGCCGCCCTCGCTCGGATTGACGAAATCGACGAATTTCGCGCCGCTGTCGTACCATGCCCAGGTGCGGCCGTCGAAATAGATGCCGATATCGGCGTCGCCGGTCGCGAGCGCGCTCTCGAAATCGTTCGGACTGTTCCAGAAGCTGACATTCCTGCCCATCTTCTTCACCGCGGCGAAGAACGGATCGACATTGTCGACCCCGCCGCCGAACGCCTTGGACAGCGCCCAGATCGCCATGATCGGGGTCACCGCATAGCCGATGCCGGGCAGCATCGCCTGCCATTCGCCGCGGGCGGTGCGGTCGACGAATTCGGCGAAGGACTTCGGCGGGTTCTTCACCCGCTCCCTGTGCCAGGTGAGACCGGCGACGCCGTAGTCGAACACCGCGCCGAAACCCTCGACACCGTCGATGAACGGTTTCGGAATGTCCTTCAGATTGGCGAGCCGGGCATCGCTGAACTTCTCCATCAGTCCCTTGCGGCCGGCGGCGATGGCGAGGTCCGGGATGGTGACGAGCACGTCGATCGGCGGCTTCGCGGGATTGGCCTCGATCTGGCTCAGCCATTGCGGCGGGCTGCCGATCAGCACGTTCGCCGTGTTGCCGGTGGCCTTTTCATAGGGCGCGACGAAGCAGGAGCGCACCGCCTCCTCCCAGATGCCGCCGAGCGCGGTCACCGTGATCGTCGCGGCCGCCGCCGCTTCGTTCCATCGGGCCGAACCGAGCATCGCCGCCAGGGCGCCGCCGGCGGCGAGGGCACCGCGCCGCGTGATCAAGCTCATCATCCGTCTCCTGAAGCTGCAATGCCTGATTCCAGGATCGCACGCGCGCCGGCACATGTCGCCGCATCGGCCGATGTCGCCGGGAACCCTTGTGGCAGCGCCGCCAGCACCTTGGCATAAAGCGCGGTGCGGATCGCCTGCCGCCGCGCCACCGGCAGCGGTGCGAGCGCCGACGCGAGACGATCGAGCAGATCCGGCGCGAAGACGCTGTCCCAGGCGGAGCGCTCCGGCCCCGCCGCGTCCACCGGATCGCGCCGCCCCGCCCGCGCCGCGTGCGTGGCGGCCTCGTCCACCGCCCCGTCGGCAAGCGCCACCCCGTAATCGCGCCGCGCCGCCGCCGCATCGAGCAGGCCGCGCCGCACATCGTCGCGCACGCGGGCGGGATCGCGGCGGAACGGGTCGCCGTAGCCGCCCGCGCCGGCGGTGAGGAGCGTGACGCGATCGCCGCGCGCGAGCGTCAGCACGTCGATGCGCGAAAGCGTCTGCGGCGTCGCGGCGGCGCGCTCGACGAGGAGGTGTGCCGGCGCGCCAGGCCCGCCGCCGGCCATGCCCCAGGGGCGGAACAGCGCCCGCTCCATGCCGCGCGCGAGCACGAGCGTATCGTCGCGCCCGATGCGGAACGCCAGTTCGAGCCCGCACCCGCCGCGCCATTCCCCGGCGCCCGCGGAGCCCGCGCGCAGGGCGTAGCGCTCGATCTCGATGTCGAGCTCCGCCTCCACGGTCTCGACCGGATTGTTGGCGAGGTTGGAGATGCTGGGGTCGCGGCCATCCGTTCCGTCGTGGCCGAGGCGCGCGCCGGTGCCGCCCGTCATCGGCTCGACCACCTGCACGACGCGGCCGCCCTGCGCGTCCGGCTCCGCCACCACCACGGGCACGATCATCCCGCTATTCGCGGCCGTCATCACCGCCGGCGCCGCCTGGCCGAGCGCGCCGTTCAGCAGGTCGTTCACCCGCACGCAGGCGGCGTGGCGCACGCCGACCGCCGCCGGGCGGCGCGGATTGACCAGCGTGCCCGCGGGCGCGGTGAGGCGGATCGGGCGCTGCAGCCCGGCATTGAGCGGCACGCCGGGATCGAGCGTCGCCACCGTCGCCATTGCGCGCAGCGTCAGCCAGGGGTGCACGCGGCCCGTCGCTCGGAATGTTCATCGCCGCCTGCAGCTGCGGGTCGGTGCCGGTGAAGTCGATATGGATTTCTCCGCCGCCGGTGGTCACCGCGACGGCGAGGCGCACCGGCAGGTCGGAGACGACGTCGCTGTCGAGATAATCCGGAGAATCGCCAGGTACCGGCGGGCAGCGTCGCGAGCACGGCGCGGGCGCGGCTCTCGGCGTAGTCGAGCAGGTCCTGCTCGGCGGCAAGCACGGTCTCGACGCCGTGTCGGGCGACGATGCGGGCGAGCCGCTGCTCGCCGATGCGGAGCGCCGCGAGCATCGCGCGGATGTCACCCATGTTCGCGTCCGGCGTGCGGGAATTGGCGCGGAACAGCAATTCGACATCGGCGTTGATCGCGCCGCCGCGCACCAGCTTCACCGGCGGGATCTGCAATCCTTCCTGGAAGATCTCCGCGTTGCTCGGCGAGATGCTGCTCGGCACCCGGCCGCCGACATCGGAGCAATGCACGAAGGCCCAGGCGTAGGCGACGATCTCGCCGTCGTGGAAGCAGGGCGCGATCACGTGCAGGTCGGGCAGATGCGTCGCCAGCCCGTGCGAGCGGTAGGGATCGTTGGTCAGGATCACGTCGCCCGGCTCGAGCGCGCCCGCCGCCGCGATCGCCGGGAGGCAATCGAGGCCGACAAAGCCGGAGACGCCGATGCGGCGCGGATAGGCGAAGAAGCGCCCGTCCGGCCCGGCAAGCGCGCAGCAGAAATCCGCCGTCTCCTTCACGTAGAGCGTGCGCCCGACGCGCTGCAGCGTGAGGCACATCTCCTCGGTGGCGGCGCCGAGCTTGTTGCCGAGAATTTCGAGCGTGACCGGATCGAGCTTCATGCCGCGTCCCGCGTCAGATGCAGGTTGCCGAATTCGTCCACGCCGAGACGCCACCCCGGCAGCAGCAGCGTGGTCGTGTCCTCCTGCTCGATGATCGCCGGGGCCGGCAAGGCGGTGGCCGGCGCGGAGCGTGGCGCGATCATGGATCGCAGCCTCGACCCAGCCCGCCTGCAGGTGGACGCGCCGCCGCCCGCGCGCCACCGGCGCTGTGCCGCCGGTCGCGAGCAGCGGCAGATCGACCGGCGCGATGCGGCCGATGACGGCCAGCCGCGCCGTGCCGAGCTCGACTGGCGCCGCCGCGTCGCGGAACCCGTAGCAGCCGCTCATGCTCGCGGTGGAACGCCTCGGCGAGCACGCCGATGTCGCCGGTCGCGGCGTCGAGCGGAACCGTCAGCTCGTAGGCTTGCCCGCGATAGCGCATGTCCGACCGCATGGCGGAACTCCGTCCGCTCGGCGAGGCCGCCTTCGCCGGCGAGCCAGGCTTCCGCCTCGCGCGTCATGGCGGCGAACCGCGCGGCGAGCGCGACGGCACTCTCCGCATCGAGCGGCCGGCGCAGGCTGCGGGCGTAGTCGCGGCGCAGATCGGCGGCGGCGGCGCCGAGGGCGCAGAACGTCGCCGCCGCGACCGGCACGACGATGCGCGGGATGTCCGCCTCCTCGGCGAGCAGATTGGCATGCGTCGGCCCGGCGCCGCCGAACGGAACCAGCGCGAACTCGCCCGGATCGAGCCCGTCCTTCGCCATCGTCTTGAAGATTTCCGTCACCATGCCTGCGGTCGCGACGCGCAGCGCACCCCAGGCCGCCCGCGCCGGCGCGTCCGCGCCCGTCAGGCCGAGCCGCGCGGCGATGCCGGCGAGCGCCGCCTCCGCCGCCGCGCGGTCGAGCGGCAGGCGGCCGCCGAGGAAGCGCGCGGGATCGATCAGCCCGGCGACAAGGTAGCAGTCGGTGATGGTCGGCTCGCGTGCCGCCGCGCCCATAGGCCACGGGGCCCGGATCGGCGCCGGCGCTCTCCGGCCCGACCTTCAGCACGCCCTGGGCGTCGACGCGCAGGATCGAACCGCCGCCGGCGCCGATCGCGCTCACCGCGACGACCGGCAGCACGAGCGGCAAGCCGCCGATCTCGGTGCGGGTCGCGAATTGCGGCTCGCCTTCGGTGGCGACGGCGATGTCGCTGCTGGTGCCGCCCATGTCGAAGGTGATGATGCGCGGCGTGCCGGTCGCGGCGGCGAGCCGGCTGGCCGCCATGACGCCGGAGGCCGGGCCGGACAGCAGTGTTTCGACCGGCCGCGTCCGCGCCGTCGCGAGGCTGAGCGAGCCGCCGTTGGAGGCGGTGATGAACACCGGCGCAGTGACGCCGCCGGCCGCGAGCCGCTTCGCGAGCCGGTCGAAATAGCGCTCCATCAGCGGCTGGATGCCGGCGTTCAGGCAGGCGACGAGGGTGCGCTCGTATTCGCGGATCTCCGGCCAGAGCCGCGCCGCGGACGAGACCGGAATGTCCGGAAGCAACGCGGCGATGCGGTCGGCGAGCGCGCCCTCGGCGTCGGGATTGGCATAGCCGTTGATGAGCATGAGCGCGACGGCGTCGGGCGCGAGCGCGCTGCAGCGCCGCCGCCGCGCCGGCGATCGCCGCATCGTCCGGCGACGAGCGTCGGCGCTGCCCGACGCGGCGAAGCGCGCGCGGATTTCCACCACGCGATCGCGCGGCACCAGCGGCGCCTCCTTGTCGGCGTGGAAATCGAAGGAGAACGGCATGCGGCTGCGCCCGATCTCGAGCACGTCGCGGAAGCCCTCGGTCACCAGCAGCGCGACGCGCGCGCCGCGATGCTGGATGACCGCATTGAGGCCGATGGTGGTGCCATGCACCAGCAGGCCGACCGCATCCGGCGCGAGCCCGGCGGCTGCAAGCAATGCGGCGAGACCCTCGGCCACCGCGCGCGACGGATCGGCGGGCGTGCTCGGCTGCTTGTGGTGGACGAGCGCGGGCAGGTGCGGATGGAACAGCACGAAATCGGTGAAGGTGCCGCCGACGTCGATGCCGATGCGGGCTTCGCGCGACGCCTCGGTCACGGGTCGTCCTCGACGATCACGCCGTCCGCCGGATGCCAGCCGATCACCACGGCGCCCCCGGATGGGTGCGACGCGGCGCCGGACCCGCGTTCCGCTTGCCCGTAGGCGTAGAAATCCGCCCGCCCGAGCGCCGGCACCTCGAGCTCATAGGCCGCGTAGGCGCCGCGGAAGGCGACCGTCCGCACCCGCGCGGCGAAATGGTTGGCCAGGCGCCTCCGCCGCCGCACCGATCACCACCCGTTCGGGGCGGAGCGATACCGTGACCTGCGCCGACGCGGCCCGCTCCGGCAGCACGACGCACGCCGCCCCGCCCACGCGCATGGTCGCTCCGCCCGCGGCGCGGCCGGTGATGATGTTCGACGTGCCGAGGAAGGTCGACACGAAGCGCGTCGCCGGCCGGTGGTAGATCGGCGTCCGGCGCGCCGATCTGCGCGATGCGGCCGGCGCGCATCACCGCGACGCGATCGCTCATCGAGAGCGCCTCCTCCTGGTCGTGGGTGACGAGCAGGCTGGTGATGCCGAGCCGGCGCTGCAGGTCGCGCAGCTCGAACTGCATGCTCTCGCGCAGATTCTTGTCGAGCGCGCCGAGCGGCTCGTCGAGCAGCAGGATCTGCGGCTCGGGCGACCAGCGAGCGCGCCAGCGCCACCCGCTGCTGCTGCCCGCCCGAGATCTGCCGCGGGTAGCGGTCGGCGAGCGCCGGGAGCTGCACCATGTCGAGCATCGCCCGCACCCGGCGCGTCACGCTCGGCGCGCGCGACGCCCTGCATGCGCAGCCCGAAGGCGACGTTCTGCGCCACCGTCATGTGCGGGAACAGGCTGTAGTTCTGGAACACCATGCCGAGCCGGCGCCGCGCCGGCGCAGACCCCGGTGACGTCGCGCCCGGCGATCAGCACGCGCCCCGCATCCGGCGTCTCGAATCCGGCGATCATGCGCAGCGTCGTGGTCTTGCCGCAGCCGGAGGGGCCGAGCAGGGCCAGCATCTCGCCGCCGGCCAGTTCGAGATCGAGCGGGTGAACCGCCGTGAAATCGCCGAAGCGCCTGGTGACGCCCTCCAGCGCGAGCGATGCGGCCTCTTGCGTCATCGGCCCACGCGGATCGAGAGCTCCACGTCGTCCCCGACGGGGACCGACAGGTAACCCAGCGACGGCGTGCGCACGCGCGCGACATAATCCGGCACCATGTCGGCATTATCGGCGATGACGAGCGCACCCGGACGCAGATTTCCCTCGAGCAGCGCGAGGACCGGACTGTAGAGCGTCTTCGCGCCGTCGAGCAGGACGAGGTCGATCCGCGCCGGCAGGTCGCGCGCCAGCGTCTGCAGCGCGTCTCCCTCGCGCAGCTCGACGAAATCCGCGAGGCCTGCCTCGGCGAGATGGGCACGGGCGCGGGCGATCTTCGAGGGCTCGAACTCGGTGCCGATCACGCGGCCGCCGCCATTGTCGCGCAGCGCGGCCGCCAGATGGATGGTCGAGATGCCGAACGAGGTCCCGAACTCGACGACCTCGCTTGCCCCGGTGGCGCGCGCCAGCATGTCCAGCAGGCGGCCGGTTTCGGGGGAGACCGGAAGCGGCTGGTCCTTCATGCGTGAATATTCGGCGATGTAGTCGCCCGGGCGTGGCCAGCGCTGGTCGCGCGGCAGCCGATCGCGGGCGGCCCCGGCTGCATCCGCCTCGGCGAACAGGCGGTCGATCAGCGTGGACAGTTTCGGTTCGGTGATACTCATCCGCGTCTCCTTCCCTGCACCTATCGTGCGGCGGCGGCGGGCGGGCGGCGGTCGCGGACGCGGCGCCGCTCCGCGATGATCGCTTCGAAATCGAGGGCGTCGTTCTGGCCGCGGACGTGCTCCTCGATCGCTTTCTCCATCTCCGACGGCTGGCCGCGCGCGACGGCCGCAAGCAGCATCCGGTGCTCCGCCACGATGCCCTCCATCGGCTTGCGCAGCGTGGACAGCCCGACGAGGATGGTGAGCTGGCGGGCGAGCAACTCCCAGACCGAGCAGAGCACCTCGTTTCCGCTCAGCCGGCACAGCTCGCGGTGGAACGCCGCATCGGCGGAGGCGATGCCGTAGGCATCCTGGCGCGTTGCCATCAGCTCGAGCTCGCCGATCGTGCGTTCCAGGCTGGCGAGCCCGTTGCCCCGATCTCTGCCCAGCGCGAGCAGCCGACGCGCGGCGGTCTGTTCCAGGGCGATCCGCACCTCGATCACCTGTTCCAGCCGCGCCCGCGTCACCGGCGTCAGGCGGATTCCCTTGTAGGGCTCGCTGATCACCAGCCCCTGGCTCTCGAGCAGGCGCAGCGCCTCGCGCACCGGCACCCGGCTCATGCCTAATCCGCGGGCGATCTCGTTCTCGACGATCCGGTCGCCGGGCAGGATCACGCCGCGCGCCGCGCCGGCGATGATCGCGTCCACCACCTGGTCGACGAGCGTGCGCGGGCGCACCGGCCGCCACGTCGGGGCGCCATCGGCCGCCGCCAGCGCGGAAGCGGTCCCGCGGTCCGTCCGTGCGCTCATGCCGTCTCCATGGTGCCCATCGGGGCAGGCGTCTAGGCCGCAGGCGGTTGCTTGACAATTGCGCACAATCCATCTCGTATACAATCCGTTGCGAGGACAGCGGCGTTTGATGCGACACCGGCATCGTGACCAGCGACTCCGTGATCCGAGAGCGGTGCGATGACGGCAACCGCAAGTGCCCTCTCCGGGCCCGACGTCAGGATTGTCGCGATCAAGGCCGCGCCGCTGTTCGGGGAAAGCCCGAAGGGCGGCTGGTCGGCGGAGATCCAGCCACGAGGACTCCATCCACGCGCTGATCGCCGTGCACACCGATGCCGGCATCACCGGGCATGGCAGCGTGTTCACCGATGGGCGTCTGGTGCAGGCCGGCCTGCAGGTGCTGGAGCCGCTGTTTCGCGGCGAGACCGCGCTCGAGCCGGAGCGCGTCGCGGAGAAGCTGCATCAGAACACGTTCTGGATGGGCCGCGGCGGCACGCTCACCCATGTGATCAGCGGCATCGATATCGCGCTCTGGGACATTCTGGGCAAGGTCACCGGACAACCCGTCGGCCGCCTGCTCGGCGGCGTCCATCGCCGTCGCGCGCAACCCTACTGCTCGCTGCTGATGGAGGAGCCCGCGCGCATGCGCGACGTGGTCGCCGAGTATCGCGGCCGTGGCTTCCGCGCCTTCAAGATCGGCTGGGGTCCGTTCGGCCGGGCGCAGGATGCGAAGCTCGACGCGGCGATCGTCCGCGCCGCGCGCGATGCCGCCGGCGACGATGCGAAACTGTTCGTCGACGCGGGCGCGAGCGATGCGCATTGGCCGCACGGGCTGAAATGGGCGATCCGCACGGCCGCGATGCTGGCCGATCACGATGTCGGCTGGTTCGAGGAGCCGCTGCGGCCCGATGCGCTCGAGGATTTCCGCCATCTGCGGCGCGTGAGCCCGGTGCCGATCGCCGGCGGCGAGGTGCTGACCCGGCGGCAGACCTTCCTTCCCTGGCTGGCGCAGGGCGCGTTCGACATCGTGCAGCCCGATGTCACCAAGGTCGGCGGTCTCAGCGAGCAGCGCCGCATCGCCTGGATGGCCGACGATTTCGGCGTCCGCTATGTCGGGCATGGCTGGAATACCGCAATCGGGCTCGCGGCGGACCTGCAGATGGCGGCCGCCACGCCGCACACCGATCTGGTCGAGTTCATCGGCGGCAGCGCCTATCTCGACGGCATCACCGTCGCGCCGTTCGCGCTCGATGACGAAGGGCTATCTCGCCATTCCCGAACACCCGGGCCTGGGCGTCGATCTCGATCGCGACAAGCTGGCGCGCTACACGCCGGATCCGGGCGTGTTGTTCCCGGCGTGACCGGAACGGTCCGAGGACTCGCAACACAGCAGGGAGTGGACCGCAGATGCATGCGTGGACCCGTCGAAATCTGCTGTTGACCGGCACTGCCGGAGCGACCGCAGCGCTTGTCGGCCCGGCCGGCGACGCCCTCGCCCAGAGCGCGGAAACCTCCGGCTCGCCGAAGCGAGGCGGCACCGTCACCGTCGCGATCAACCAGGCGCCGCCCTCGATCGACGCGCAGCTCACCTCCGCATCGGCGGCGCGCGACATCACGCTGCATCTCTATGAGACGCTCTATGCGCGCGACGAGAACGGCAAGCCGGTCCCCGACCTCGCCGAAGGCGTGGACGTCTCGAAGGACGGCCTCACCTACGTCTTCCGGCTGCGGCCGGATGTGAAGTTCCACAACGGCAAGGTGATGGGGCCGCGCGATGTCGTCGCCTCCCTCGAGCGGTTCCGCAAGCTCGGCGCATCCGCCAACCTGCTGAACGCGGTGGCGAGCATCGAGGCGACCGGCGCGCGCGAGGTCACGGTCCGGCTCAGCGGGCTGCAATCCACCTTCATCGACAACCTATCTTCCCCGCGCGCGCCGATCGCGATCTATCCGGAAGAGGAAGCGGTGAAGCCCGTCGAAGGATTTCCGCTACATCGGCACCGGACCGTTCAAGTTCGTCGAATACGCGCCGGACAGCCACATCACGCTCGAGCGCTTCGCCGATTACGTGCCGAACCCGAACTACAAGGCGCGGGACGGGTTTGCCGGGCGGAAGGAGGTGTTCATCGACCGGGCGGTCTTCCGCTTCATGCCCGATTCCGGGGCGCAGGTCGCGGCGCTGCAGACCGGCCAGGTGCAGATCGTCGAGATCGTCGAAGTCGCGCACCGCCAAGCAGATGCAGAAGGATCCGGCGTACCAGCATCTACAAGGCGCTGCCCTTCTATCTTCAGGTCGGCAAGTTCAACCATGCGCAGCCGCCGTGCGAGCGACGTCAATTTCCGCCGCGCGGTCGCCGCTGCGCTCAACATGGAAGAGATCATGGCGATCGCCTTCCCGGACGTCTACGAGCTGGACGGCGGCTGGGTGTTCGCCAACTCGCCCTACTACACCAAGGCCGGGCTCGACCACTACAACGTCGCCGACCCGGACAAGGCGAAGGCGCTGCTGAAGAATTCGAGCTACAAGGGCGAGGAGCTCACCTTCATCACCGACAACACGCAGGCCGACATGGATGTCGCGACCGACATCAAGCAGCAGCTCGGCCAGATCGGCATCAGGATCGACGTGAAGGTGTCGGACTGGCCGACCGTCTCCAAGATCGGCTTCACGCCGAATGGCTGGCATTTCTGGAGCCATGGATTCGGCATCGAGCCGTACGAGGGGCCGGCGACGGTGATGAGCGTGTGGGCGAACGGAACCTCGCAGCTGAAGGACGATCCGCTGATCGACCAGCTCTACAAATCCTACAACGCGGAGCTGGACATGGCGAAGCGCAAGGAGATTTTCGCGCAGTTCCAGGCCCACATGTACGACGACGCCGTCGCCATGCAGTTCGGCAATTACGGCATCCTGCAGGCCACCACCGCGAAGCTCAGGAACTTCGTGCCGTACCGCATTCCCGCGGCTGTGGGGCGTCTGGCTGGAGGCCTGACAAGCACCGGGCGGCCGATGCTCAGGTTCATCATCCGGCGTGTCGCGGCATCGGTCCCGGTCCTGCTGCTCGTCTCGCTGATGTCGTTCGCGATCATCTGGCTGGTGCCCGGCGACCCGGCGGCGGCCTTCCTCGATGCCAGCGCGACGCCGGCGCAGCTCGCGCAGGTCCGCCATCAGCTCGGGCTCGACAAGCCGTTCATCGTGCAGATGCTCGGCTGGTACGGCCGCATCCTGCACGGCAATCTCGGCCAGTCGATCCTGCTGAACAGGAGCGTCGCCAGCGCCATCGTCGAACGTCTGCCGGTGACGCTGTCGCTGACCGCGCTCGCGCTGCTGCTGGCGCTGCTGCTCGGCATCTCCGCGGGCGTGATCGCGGCGACGCGGCACGGCGGCTGGGCCGACCAGTCGATGATGAGCCTGGCGCTGATCGGCCTGTCGGTGCCGGAGTTCTGGCTCGGGCTGATGCTGATCTTCGGCCTGGCGGTCGGGCTCGGCTGGTTCCCCGCCGGCGGATACGTGCCGCCCTCGGTCAGCATCCTCGGCTGGCTGCGCAGCCTGGCGCTGCCGGCGCTCTCGCTCACCGCGGTGCAGACCGGCTTCATCGCCCGCATGACGCGCTCGGCGATGCTCGAGGTGCTGCATCAGGATTTCATCCGCACCGCGCGACGCGAAGGGGCTACGCCGGAGTGCGGTCGTCCTTCGCCACGGCCTGCCGAACGCGCTGGTGCCGATCCTCACCGTCACCGGCATCATCGCCGGCGGGCTGCTCGGCGGCGCGCTCGTGGTCGAGCAGGTGTTCTCGCTGCCCGGCGTCGGCCGGCTGATCATCGACGCCATCCTCAGCCGCGACTTTCCGGTGATCCAGGGCAGCCTGCTGTTCGTCGCGCTGATGTACCTGACCGTCAACCTGGCGGTGGACGTGCTCTACGTCGCTGGTCGATCCGCGGGTGCGCCTTGAATAGTGCGCCCGCCCTGGCCGCGCCGGCAACGGAAGCGGCGGCGCCGGTGGCGACGCGCCGGCGAACGCGGCCGGCGCTCGCGCGGCTGGCGCGGCAACCGCTCGCTGCTGGTCGGCGCGGCGATGATCCTGCTCGTGCTGCTGATCGCATGCTTCGCCAATGTGCTGGCGCCCTACGATCCGCTGCGGACGAATTTCCGCCTGCGTCTGGCGCCGCCCAGCACCTTGCACTGGTTCGGCACCGACCATTTCGGGCGCGACCTGCTGTCGCGCGTCATCTACGGCGGCCGGGTGTCGATGGAGATCGGCTTCCTGGTGGTGATCGCGACCGGCATCCTCGGCACCGCGATCGGCACCCTCGCCGGCTATTTCCGGCCGCTCGACAACCTGCTCATGCGGCTGATGGACGCGCTGATGGCGTTCCCCGCCATCCTGATCGCGATCGTCATCAGCGCCGTCCTGGGCGCCTCCATCATCAACGTGGTCATCGCCCTCAGCATCGCGACCACGCCGCACACCGCGCGCATCGTGCGCGGCTCGGTGCTGGTCGCGCGCGAGATGCTGTACGTGGAGGCGGCGCGCGCCGTCGGTGCCGGCGATGCGCGGGTGCTGCTCGGCCATGTGCTGCCGAACACGCTCGCGCCGCTGATCGTGCGGCTCACCTACGTTTTCGCCATCGCCATCCTGGCGGAGGCGGTGCTCTCCTATATCGGCGTCGGGCCGCCGCCGCCGACGCCGACCTTCGGCAACATCATCGCCGGCGAGCGCGAGTTCATGATGACGGCGCCCTGGGTGACGGTCTTTCCCGGGCTTGCCATCGTGGTCTCGGTGCTCGGCCTCAATCTTCTCGGCGATGGGCTGCGCGACATCCTCGATCCGCGGATGCGGATCTAGCCCGCTGCGGGATGCATTCGCGACCGGGCAATCAGCAGGAGGAACGATGCCGACGATCCTGATGGCGGAGTGCATGCAGGAAATCTCCTCATTCAATCCGGTGCCGTCCGATGACGGCTACTTCCACGTGCAGCGGGGCGAGGAATTGCTGCGGCAGCGCGGGCTCAACACCGCCATCGGCGGCGCGCTGTCGGTGCTCGAGGGCCGTGCCGACGTGCGGATCGTGCCCGCCTGCGGCGCCCGCTCCGGCAGTGCCGGCCTGCTCTCCGCCGAGGGCTGGGCAAGGCTTTCCGCGGAACTGCTGGACGCGGTCGCCGCCCGGATCGGGCAGGTGGACGCGGTTTACGTGTCCCTGCACGGCGCGATGGGCGCCGATGGCGAGCTCGATCCGGAGGGCTATCTCCTGGAGCGCATCCGCACGATCGCCGGCCCCGCGATGCCGATCGTCGTCTCGCTCGACCTGCACGGCATCCTCACCGACCGCATGCTGCGGCAGGTGGACGGCCTGGCCATCTACCACACCTACCCGCATGTCGATTTCGCCGATACCGGCCGGCGTGCCGCGGAATTGCTGCTGAAGATCGTCGATCGGGGACTGGCGCCGGTGATCGCGCGCGTGACGATCCCGGCCCTGGTCCGCGGCGACGAGCTGATCACCCGCACCGGCTGCTACGGCGACCTGATCCGCGAGGCGCAGCTGCTGGAGCGGGAGGGGAAGGCGCTCGCCGCCGGCATCATGATCGGCAACCCGTTCACCGACGTGCCGGAACTCTGCTCGCAGGTCGTCATCGTCGCCGAGACCGACCGGGCGTGGGCCGAGCGCGAGGCGGTTCGTCTGGCCGAGGCGTTCTGGCCGCTCCGGCATCGGATGCAGGGCAAGCTCATTCCGCTCGATCGGGCGATCGCGCAGGCGAAATGGATGCGCGGGCCCGCTCGTCTTCACCGATGCCGCCGACGCGACCTCGTCCGGCGCTTCCGGCGATTCCAACGTGATCATCAAGGCGCTGCAGGAAGCCGGGACGGACAAGCGCGTGCTCGCGCAGATCGTGGATCCCGGCGCGGCCCGGGCGGCGCATCAGGCGGGCACGGGCGCGACCATCGAGGTGGAGATCGGGGGTGCGCTGGATCGGCGGCGCTTCACGCCGATGCGGGTACGGGCGGTGGTCGAGTCGCTGTCGCGCGGCCGCGGCCGGTTCGAGACCATGAAAAGCGGCTTCGATGCCGGCCCCACGGCCGTCCTGACCTTCGGCAACTTCACCGTGGTGGTGATCTCCAACTCGGTCGGCCTGATCGATCGCGCGCTCTATTGGGGGAACGGCCTCGATCCGCGCGATTTCGACCTGATCGTGGTGAAGTGCCCGCACACGGAGTACCAGATGTACGACGCGTGGGTGGAGAAGAACTTCAACATCGACGCGCCCGGCGCGACCTCGGCCGACCTCAGGAGCCTCGGCCACACGATCTGCGCGCGGCCGGTGTATCCACTCGATGCGGACGTGGTCTTCGATCCCCGGCCCAGCCTGTACCGGAGCAAGCTCGAGCGGCGGGAGACGGTCCGGTGACGCGATCCTGCCGCTCATTACCGAGCGTCAGGTGGCGCGCCCGACCGGTGCCGGCGGCGAGGGCCGGAGAAAATAGACCCGTGCCGCGGCCGGGCTGACGGGACCTTGTGCATTGACCCGGCGGGGGGCGGTTCCTACGCTTCTCCCGGCACGATCCATGGATCAGAGCCACACCACCACGCCGCCCCGACCGCTGCCGCCCGGGATCGGTGCCCGGGCCGCTTCGGTGCTGCGGGAGATCGTCGAGCAGTATGTCGAGACCGGCGAGCCGGTGGGCAGCCGCACGCTCTCCCGCCGGCTGCCGATCGCGCTGTCGCCGGCGACCATCCGCAACGTGATGGCCGATCTCACCGAGGCCGGGCTGCTGTTCGCGCCGCACACCTCCGCCGGGCGGCTGCCCACCGATCGGGGGCTGCGGCTGTTCGTGGATGGGCTGCTGCAGTTCGGCGACCTCGCCGACGAGGATCGGGACGCGATCTCGCGTGCGCTCGACGCCAAGGGACGCTCGCTGCAGGACACGCTGACCGAGGCGAGCGCCATGCTCTCCGGCCTTTCCGCCGCCGCCGGCCTGGTGCTGGCGCCGAAGAGCGAGGGGCCGGTGCGGCATATCGAGTTCGTGCCGCTCGGCTCCGACCGCGCGCTCGTGGTGCTGGTGGGTGCCGACGGGCAGGTCGAGAACCGGGTGATCGAGATGCCGCCCGGCGTGCCGCCCTCGGCCCTGGTCGCCGCCGGAAACTACCTGAACGCGCGGACCAGCGGCCGCTCGCTCGGCGAGCTCCGGCGGGTGGTGGCCGAGGAGATCGCCGCCAACCGCTCGGCGCTCGACCAGCTCTCGGCCAAGGTGGTGGAGGCGGGGCTCGCCACCTGGTCCGGAGAGGGGCGCGGCGGCAGCCTCATCGTCCGTGGCCAGGGGCGGCTGCTCGCGGACGTCACGCAGCTCGACCGGCTGGCCACCATCCAGCTCCTGTTCGACCGGCTGGAGACCCAGGAGACCATGCTGCGCCTGCTGGAACTGGCCGAGAAATCCGACGGAGTGCGCATCTTCATCGGCGCCGAGAGCGGGCTGTTCGGCGCCTCCGGCGTGGCGATGGTGGTGGCGCCGGCGCGCAACGACGAGGACCGGATCGTCGGGGCGATCGGGGTGATCGGCCCGACCCGGCTGAACTACGGCCGCATCATTCCGGTGGTCGACTACACGGCGCGGGTGATCGGGCGGCTGCTCGGATGATGCCAGCGGTCATCCTTACCTGGCGCGCGCCGAACATGCATCACCACCTTGTTTGGGACCCGGCCGCGCTCTAACTGATCCCGCCATGAGCAACGAGAACGAACCGGACGAGGCCGGGGTGGCGGACGCGATGTCGGCCGCCGAGCAGGACCCGTTCGCCCGCATTGCCGTGCTGGAGGCGGAGCGCGACGATTTCCGCGACCGCTGGATGCGCGCCGAGGCGGAGATGGCCAATGTGCGCGCCCGCGCCCGTCGCGAGGTCGACGAGACCCGGCAATACGCGGTGCAGAAATTCGCGAGCGACGTGGTGGAGGCGGCGGAGAACCTGCGCCGCGGCATCGCCAGCCTGCCGCTGCGCCGCCCTCGACGAGTCCGAGATCGTGACCAAGCTGCGTGAGGGACTGGAGGGCATCGAGCGGAGCTTCGAGGCGGTCCTCGAGCGCAACGGCATTGCCCGGCAGGATCCGACCGGTGCGCCGTTCGATCCCAACCTGCACCAGGCGATGGCCGAGCAGCCCTCCGAGGAGCATCCCCCGGGCACGGTGCTGCAGGCCTGGACCTCGGCCTGGACCCTCAACGGCCGGCTGCTGCGCCCGGCGATGGTGGTGGTCTCGAAGCCCGCCGCCAACGCCGACTCGCCGGCAAATCCCGGCCTGAATACAGTCGCTTGATCCCGGTGGGAGGGCGTCGAAATGCGGCGGGCGGGGACTTGTTCCGCCGCCGCCCCGTCCACACATCCGGACCAATCTTCTCTCACCCTGGGGTTGCACGCGGTGCTTCGGGCCGCCCGCAACCGCTGACAAGGAGCAGTATCGCATGAGCAAGGTCATCGGCATCGACCTCGGCACCACCAATTCCTGCGTCGCGATCATGGAGGGCAAGGATGTCCGCGTGATCGAGAACAGCGAGGGCGCCCGCACCACCCCCAGCATGGTCGCCTTCACGGAAAGCGGCGAGCGACTGGTCGGGCAGGCGGCGAAGCGCCAGGCCGTCACCAACCCGTCCAATACCCTCTACGCCGTCAAGCGCCTGATCGGGCGCCGCTTCGACGATCCGCTGGTGACCAAGGACAAGGGGCTTGTGCCCTACGCGATCGTGCGCGGCGACAACGGCGATGCCTGGGTGGAGGCGAGGGGCCAGCGCTACGCGCCGTCGCAGATCAGCGCCTTCGTGCTCGGGAAGATGAAGGAGACCGCCGAGGCCTATCTCGGCGAGAAGGTCGAGCAGGCGGTGATCACCGTCCCGGCCTACTTCAACGACGCCCAGCGCCAGGCCACCAAGGACGCCGGCAAGATCGCCGGCCTCGACGTGCTGCGCATCATCAACGAGCCGACGGCGGCGGCGCTCGCCTATGGCATGGACAAGAAGAACGGCGGCACGATCGCGGTCTATGACCTCGGCGGCGGCACGTTCGACATCTCGATCCTCGAGATCGGGGACGGCGTGTTCGAGGTGAAGTCGACCAACGGCGACACCTTCCTCGGCGGCGAGGATTTCGACCAGCGCGTGATCGACTACCTGGCCGACGAGTTCAAGCGCGACCAGGGCATCGACCTGCGCCGCGACAAGCTCGCGCTGCAGCGCCTCAAGGAAGCCGCGGAAAAGGCGAAGATCGAGCTCTCCTCCTCGAAGGAGACGGAGATCAACCTGCCCTTCATCACCGCCGATGCCTCCGGGCCGAAGCACCTCGTGATGAAGCTCTCCCGCGCCAAGCTCGAGAGCCTGGTCGATGACCTGATCCAGCGCACGCTCGAGCCGTGCCGCGCCGCGCTCAAGGACGCGGGCGTCAGCGCGGGTGAGATCAACGACGTGATCCTGGTCGGCGGCATGACCCGCATGCCGAAGGTCATCGAGGCGGTGAAGCAGTTCTTCGGCAAGGAACCGGCCCGCAACGTCAACCCCGACGAGGTGGTGGCGATCGGCGCGGCGGTGCAGGGCGCGGTGCTGCAGCGGCGACGTCAAGGACGTGCTGCTGCTCGACGTGACGCCGCTCTCGCTCGGCATCGAGACGCTCGGCGGCGTGTTCACCCGGCTGATCGACCGCAACACCACGATCCCGACCAAGAAGAGCCAGGTCTTCTCGACCGCCGACGACAACCAGCAGGCGGTGACGATCAAGGTCTTCCAGGGCGAGCGCGAGATGGCGGCCGACAACAAGCTGCTTGGCCAGTTCGACCTGATGGGCATCCCGCCCGCGCCGCGCGGCATGCCGCAGATCGAGGTGACGTTCGACATCGACGCCAACGGCATCGTCTCGGTGCAGGCGCGCGACAAGGCGACCGGCAAGGAGCAGCAGATCCGCATCCAGGCCTCCGGCGGCCTCAGCGAGGCCGACATCCAGCGCATGGTGAAGGAGGCGGAGGCGAATGCCGAGGCCGACAAGAAGAAGCGCGAGCAGGTCGAGGCGCGCAACCAGACCGAGGCGATGGTCCACCAGGTCGAGAAGAACCTGAAGGAGCATGGCGACAAGCTTGGCGCGCAGGAAAAGGGCGAGGCCGAGGCGGCGGTTGCCGCGGCCCGTTCGGCCATGGAAGGCACCGACACCGAGGCGCTGAAGAAGGCGAGCGAGCGGCTGAGCCAGGCGGCGATGAAGATCGGCGAGGTGATGTATCGCGCCGAGCAGGCCGGGGCCGCCGGGGCGGGCGCCGGACCGGAAGCCGCGAAGCCGGCCGATGACAAGGTCGTTGACGCCGAGTTCGAGGAAGTCGACGACAAGAAGAAGTCGGCCTGATCGGGGCGTGGCTGGAATGCTGAAGGCGGGCCAGGGGGCATTGCTCCCTGGCCTTTCCTGAACCGGGTCCGATGGCGAAGCAGGACTACTACGGGACGCTTGGCGTGGCCCGCGATGCGGGCGGCGACGACATCAAGCGTGCCTATCGCAAGCTGGCGATGCAGTATCATCCGGACCGCAATCCGGGGGATCATGCGGCCGAGGCGAAGTTCAAGGAAGTCAACGAGGCGTATGACGTCCTGAAGGACGATCAGAAGCGCGCCGCCTACGATCGGTTCGGCCATGCCGCCTTCGAGCAGGGTGGCGGCCAGGGCTTCGGCGGGTTCGATTTCAGCGGCGCCGGCGGGCTGGGCGATATTTTCGACCAGATGTTCGGCGACTTCATGGGCGGGCGGCGCGGCAATGCGCGCACCCGCGGCGGCGCCGACATCCGAGCGCAGGTCGAGATCGACCTCGAGCAGGCGTTCGCCGGCACCAAGGTCACGGTGCGCGTGCCGACCCGCGTCGCCTGCGAGGCGTGCAAGGGCACCGGCTCGGAAAACGGCCAGCGCAGCGAGGAGAGCTGCCCGACCTGCCACGGCGCCGGACGGGTGCGGGCGCAGCAGGGGTTCTTCGTGATGGAGCGCACCTGCCCGACCTGCGGCGGTGCCGGGCGCGTCAATCGCAATCCGTGCCGAATCTGCGGCGGCGCCGGGACGGTGCAGCGCGAGCGCAGCCTGCAGGTGCCGGTGCCGGCGGGCGTCGAGGACGGCACGCGCATCCGGCTCGCCGGCGAGGGCGAGGCGGGCGGCCACGGGGCGCCAGCGGGGGATCTCTACGTCCACGTGGCAATCCGCCCGCATGAGATCTTCCAGCGCGACGGCGCCCACATCCACTGCCGTGTGCCGTTGCGCATGACCCAGGCGGCGCTCGGCGGCGAGATCGAGGTGCCCGCGATCGACGGCACCCGCGCCAAGGTGAAGGTGCCGCCCGGCACGCAGACGGGCGATCAGTTCCGCCTGCGTAACAAGGGCTTCTCGGTGGTGCACAGCGCCGCGCGCGGCGACATGTACATCCAGGTGGCGGTCGAGACGCCGCAGCGGCTCACCCGCCGCCAGCGCGAGCTGCTCGAGGAGTTCGAGACCGAGCTCCAGAGCGGTGGCGCAAGCCCGGAGCACGAAGGCTTCTTCGCCAAGGTGAAGGAGTTCTTCGAGGGCCGCAGCTGACGGTCAGACGAGGCGGCGCCGTTTGTGGCCGAGAAGTTACAGTCTTGGTCATTGCGGGATCGACCTCTCCAAAACGTAACTTTGCTCTTGACTGTGGCTGTGCAACTTTGGGGGTGTCCTCCCGTTGGGGAGGTTATCCGCGGCGCCGTCCCCCCCACCTGCGCCGTGGGCCGACTGAGGGCGGCGCGGCCCGGTTCCCGAACATGAGCGGGACCCCGTCGGCCGCGCCGCCACGGTCGGAGCAGCATCCCGGAAAATTCCCCAAACCAAGCTCCGCGCGAGGCGCTGTCACGCCGCTTCGGTGGCGGGCGAGCCCGGCAGCGCGTCGCGGATGCCGGCCAGCAGCTCGTAGGAGCGCAGCCGTGGCGCGTGATCGTGGATCGCCGCGGCGACCATCAGCTCGTCGGCCCCGGTGCGGGCAATGAAGCCGGACAACTGCTCGGCAAGCATCGCCGGCGTGCCCACGAAGGAGCAGGCGAGCATCCGCGAGGCCTGCTCCTTCTCCATCGGCGACCAGTAGCGCTCGATGTCCTCGATCGGCGGCGGCAGCCGGCCCCGCCGGCCGCGGAAGATGTTGGCGAAGCTCTGCTGCGCCGAGGTGAACAGGCGCCGCGCCTCCGCCTCGGTATCGGCGGCGACGACGTTGACGCCCGCCAGTGCGTAGGGGCGGGCGAGCTGGCGCGAGGGCTCGAAGCGGGACCGGTAGAGCGGCAGCGCCTGCATCAGCGCCTCCGGGGCGAAATGCGAGGCGAACGCATACGGCAGCCCCAGCGCCGCCGCGAGTTGGGCCCCGAACAGGCTGGAGCCGAGGATCCAGAGCGGCACCTCGGTGCCGGCGCCCGGCACCGCGCGGATCGCCTGGCCCGGCTGTTCGGGCGCGAGCAGGGCCTGCAACTCGACGACGTCCTGCGGAAACCGCTCCGCAGCCTCCACGTCGCGGCGGAGCGCGCGCCAGGTGCGTTGGTCGGTACCGGGGGCGCGGCCGAGGCCGAGGTCGATCCGGCCCGGGTAGAGCGTGGCCAGCGTGCCGAACTGCTCGGCGATCACCAGCGGCGAATGGTTCGGCAGCATGATGCCGCCGGCACCGACCCGGATCGTGCTGGTGCCCTCGGCGAGATAGCCGATCACCACCGCGGTGGCGGCGCTGGCGATGCCGATCATGTTGTGGTGCTCGGCGACCCAGAACCGGCGATAGCCCCATCGCTCGGCGTGGCGCGCGAGGTCGCGCGAGCGGCGCAGCGCCTCGGCGGGATCGGCGCCCTCCGGCACCGGGGCGAGATCGAGGATCGAGAGCGCGGTCATGCGGAGGGAAGGTCGGGCGTACGCCTCGCCGGCGCAAGTCTGGACGACGCCCGCGGAGCCGCGCAGCATCGCGCCATGCGGATCGGCATCGCCGGGATTGGCGGGCGGATGGGACGGCTTCTCGCCGAGGAGGTGGGAGCGGCGGGGGCGACGCTCGCCGGCGGCACGCGGCGCGGGGACGATCTGGCCGCGCTCGCCGCCGATTGCGACGTGGTGGTCGATTTCACGCATGCGAGCATCGCCCCGAGCCACGCGCGGGCGCTGGAATCGGCGGGGACCGCCTGGGTGCTCGGCACCTCGGGCCTCTCCGGCGAGGACGAGACGGCGGTGGCGCGCGCCGCGGCGCGGATCGGGGTCGTCTACGCGCCGAATTTCGCGCCCGGGGTGACGCTGCTGCTGGCGCTCGCCGAGCGGATGGCGGCGGCGCTGCCGGCCGAGAGCTACGACGCCGAGATCGTCGAGATGCACCACCGGCAGAAGGTGGATGCGCCGTCCGGCACCGCGATCGGACTCGGGCGCGCGGTCGCCAAGGGCCGTGGCGTGAGCCTCGAGGAGGTGCGGGAGAGCGGGCGGGACGGGCATACCGGGCCGCGCCGGCCGGGCGCCATCGGCTTCGCGGCGCTGCGCGGCGGCCAGGTGGTGGGCGAGCACACGCTGCTGTTCGCCTCGGCAAGCGAGCACATCGCGCTGACACACCGCGCCTTCGACCGCAGGGTGTTCGCAACCGGCGCCATCCGCGCGGCGCTCTGGGTCGGGGACAAGCCGCCCGGTCTCTATTCCATGGCGGACGTGCTGGAGCTCAATTCAGCCTGACGGTGTGGTTGGAAATGCGCGGAGAGCTTGAAGCTACGACGCCATCTGCCGCCGCGTCGGCAGGCGCTCGAACAGGCCCATCCGCAGGCTGCGCGCGATCCGCCGCGCGCGGTCCATGAAGGCGGCGGCGATCTCCGGCGCGAACAGCTCGGTGGCGGTCGCCTCGAACAGGACGAGCCAGCGGTCGAACATGGCCGGCTCGATCTCCCTGACACGCAGGTGGGCGGAGAACGGATCGCGGTGGTAGCGGCCGCTGGTCAGCATGATCGCCGACCAGAAATCCTGCAGATGGTCGAAATGCGCCTCCCACGCCGCCTCGCTCTCGCCGATGGCGCGGGCGAACACCGGGCCGAGCACCGGATCCCGCCGGGCGCGGGAATAGAACTCGGTCACCAGCCGCCGGATCTCGTCCTCGGAGATGCGGCCGACGAATTCGGAGACGCCTACCACAGCACCACCACCGCGAGGACCGCCACCAGGTTCCACACCAGCATGTTCACGAGCATGCGGATCATGGCACGGTCGTCCGCCTCGGTCGCGTGCAGCGCGTTGCAGGCGGTCTCGCCGGGAAGCAGAAACAGCCAGGTGATCCAGTGCCCCATCGCGGGCCTCCGTTGAACATGTATCGGAAATGCATGTTAGTCACTCCTGGCGGAAAAGCAATATCTCACGTATATGTTCTGTGCCGCAGAGAGTGTCGCGATGCGCCTGACCACCTACACGGACTACTCCCTCCGCCTGCTGATGTACCTCGCCGTCGCGCCGGAGGAGCGGGCGACGATCGGCGGCATCGCGGCGGCCTACGGCATCTCCAAGGCACATCTCACCAAGGTCGCGCACCAGCTCGGCGTCGCCGGCTATGTCGCGACGGTGCGGGGCAAGGGCGGTGGCCTGGCGCTCGGGCGCCCCGCCGAACGGATCGGGCTCGGCGAGATCGTCCGCCACACCGAGCCGGACCTGGCACTCGTCCCCTGCTTCGAGCATGGCTCCGGCTGCTGCCCGATCGTGCCGGGCTGCGGGCTCCGCGGCGCGCTGCACGAGGCCCGGCAGGCATTCCTCGACGTGCTCGACCGCTACAGCCTCGCCGATCTGGTCGGCCGCCGGGCCGCCCTCCGCCTCTCGCTGGGCCTGCCGGCGCTGCCGGATCCGGGGTCGGGCCGGCGGGGAGAGTCCGCCTCCCCCGAGGCTTGACCCTCCCTTGCCTTTCCGCCACACAGCCGGCGCCTCGGCGTGCGGCCGGTGCGGCCGCCGGGGCATGACCGGGCTCTTCGCGACAAGAGGAAAGCATCCATGCGCGATACGGGCGAGTTCCTGTTCACCTCCGAATCGGTCTCGGAGGGCCATCCCGACAAGGTGGCCGACCGGCTCAGCGACACCGTGCTCGATGCGTTCCTCGCCGCCGATCCCTATGCGCGCGTCGCCTGCGAGACGATGGTCACCACCAACCGCATCATCCTCGCCGGCGAGACGCGCGGGCCGGAGAGCGTGACGCACGATCATCTCGGCGACCTCGTGCGCGCGGCGGTGCGCGACATCGGCTACGACCAGGCGGGCTTCTCCTGGCGCAACGCGAGCTTCGAGTGCCATCTGCACGCGCAGTCGCCGGATATCGCGCAAGGCGTCGATGCCGGCGGCAACAAGGACGAGGGCGCGGGCGATCAGGGCATCATGTTCGGCTATGCCTGCGCCGAGACCGACGCGCTGATGCCGGCGCCGATCCATTACGCGCACCTGATCCTGCGCCGCATCAGCGAGCTGCGCCGCGCCGGCGACAAGGCGGTCGCGGGGCTGCAGCCGGATGCCAAGAGCCAGGTGACGCTGCGCTATGTCGACGGCAAGCCGGTCGGCGCGACCAGCATCGTGGTCTCGACCCAGCACGACGAGGGCCTGGAGCAGAGCGACATCAAGCGCCTGCTCTGGCCGGTGGTCGAAAGCTGCCTGCCCAAGGGCTGGATGCCGCAGGAGCGCGAGTTCTACGTCAATCCGACCGGCAATTTCGTGGTCGGCGGCCCGGACGGCGATTGCGGGCTGACCGGCCGCAAGATCATCGTCGACACCTATGGCGGGGCGGCGCCGCATGGCGGGGGCGCGTTCAGCGGCAAGGACCCGACCAAGGTCGATCGCAGCGCGGCCTATGTCTGCCGCTATCTCGCGAAGAACGTGGTCGCGGCCGGGCTCGCGGAGCGCTGCACGCTGCAGATCAGCTACGCGATCGGCGTGTCGCACCCGCTTTCCGTCTATGTCGACCTGCAGGGCACCGGGAGAGGCGTTGATGAGGCCAGGCTGGAAGCGGTGCTGCGCGAACTGGTCGATCTCTCGCCGCGCGGCATTCGCGAGCATCTCCGGCTCAATCGGCCGATCTACGCGGTGACCTCGGCCTACGGCCATTTCGGCCGCACGCCCGACGAGGGCTCGGGCGCCTTCTCCTGGGAGAAGACCGACCTGGTGCCGCAGCTCCGCTCGGCCTTCGGCCACGCCTGAACTCTCCGGGCTGAAAGCGCCGCCCGACCGGCTCTATGGTCGGGCGCGCGGTCACGCGCTCAGGCCGCGGCAGCAGCGTCTGTTGGCGGAGACGCTGCCCCGATTGCGCTTCGCCGCGGCGGACGCGGCCGAACCGCGTCGGGCGTTCGGCGCGCGCGCGGAGAAGATCTGGCTGGAGATCGGGTTCGGGGCCGGCGAGCATGCGCTGGCGCAGAGTTCGGCGCATTCCGAGGCCGGGCTGATCGCCTGCGAGGTGTTCGAGAACGGCATCTGCTCGCTGCTCTCCCGGCTGGTGCCGGAGGGCGGCGAAGCGAGCGCGGCGTTGCCGGGCAATCTCCGCCTGTGGCCGGAGGACGGGCGCGTCCTCCTTCGCCTGCTGCCCGCCTCGTCGGTCGACCGTCTGTTCCTGCTGTTCCCCGACCCCTGGCCGAAACCCCGCCACGCCAAGCGCCGCTTCGTGCATCCGGCGCTGCTGCCGGAAATCGCGCGGGTGCTGCGGCCGGGTGCGGAATGGCGGATCGCCTCGGACGATCCGACCTATCAGGACTGGGTCGCGCAGGTGCTCGCCGCGCAGGATTGCTTCGCCGTGACGGCGGTCGCGGACCGGCCGGAGGATTGGCCGCCGACGCGCTACGAGGCGAAGGCGCTGCGGGAGGGCCGCCGGCCCCGGTACTGGTCGCTGCGGCGCCGCTGAGCCGCTTGCAAATCCCCTCGACGGAGCCTATTTCTCGCAGGAACAATCATTCTCCGCTGAGTTACGGGGGGTGGCCTTCGCGGGCCGCCTTTTTTGTTTTGTGAACCAGAAAGCGACAGGGAATCGTCCGGGTTGGAAGCGCCCAGAGAAGCGCCCAGACTGGAAGCGAAGATCGCCGCGATCGTCACGCCGACGCTCGAGGACATGGGCTACGAGCTCGTGCGCGTCGCCATCCTTGGCCGCGAGCGGCCGACCGTGCAGATCATGGCGGACCGCGCCGATGGTGGCCAGATCGGTGTCGCGGATTGCGAGGCGCTGAGCCGCGCGCTCGGCGCCGTGCTCGACGTGAAGGACCCGATCCCCGGCGCCTGGACGCTGGAGATCAGCTCCGCGGGCATCGACCGGCCGCTGACCCGGGTCAAGGACTGGAACCGCTTCGCCGGCCATCTCGCGCGGGTCGAGCTCGTGGTGGCGCAGGACGGGCGCAAGCGCTTCGCCGGCATCGTGCTCGGCGCCGACGGCGCGGTCGGGCGGCTGCGGCTCGAGGACGGGAGCGAGGTCGCGCTGCGGCTTGCCGACATGCGTCGCGCGCAGCTCGTGCTCACCGATGCGCTGATCAAGGCCACGACACCGGAAACGCCGGCGAACTGAGGGAAAGAGGCAGGACACATGGATACCGCGATCGCCCGTCCGGAACTTCTGCTCGTCGCCGATGCGGTGGCGCGCGAGAAGTCGATCGACCGCGAGGAGGTGCTGGAGGCGATGGAGCAGGCCATCCAGAAGGCCGGCCGCGCGAAGTACGGGCACGAGAAGGACATCCGCGCGACGATCGACCGCAAGACCGGCGACGTGCGCCTGTCGCGCTGGACCGAGGCGGTCGAGACGGTGGAGAACGAGGAGACGCAGATCCCGGTCCACATTGCGCGCAAGTTCCAGCCGGGCATCCAGATCGGCGAACACATCGTCGATCCGCTGCCGCCGATCGATTTCGGCCGCATCGCCGCGCAGACCGCGAAGCAGGTGATCGTGCAGCGCGTGCGCGAATACGAACGCAAGAAGCAGTACGACGAATTCAAGGACCGCGTCGGCGAGATCATCAACGGCGTGGTGAAGCGCACCGAATACGGGAACCTGATGGTCGAGCTGGGCCGCGCCGAGGCGTTGCTCCGCCGCGACGAGCTGATCCCGCGGGAGAGCTTCCGCAACGGCGACCGTGTTCGGGCATACATCTATGACGTGCGGGAAGAGCCGCGCGGCCCGCAGATCTTTCTGTCGCGCACGCATCCGGGGTTCCTGGCGAAGCTGTTCGCGCAGGAGGTTCCCGAGATCTACGACGGCATCATCGAGATCAAGGCGGTGGCGCGCGATCCGGGCAGCCGCGCGAAGATGGCGGTGATCAGCCGCGACAGCTCGATCGACCCGGTCGGCGCCTGCGTCGGCATGCGCGGCTCGCGCGTGCAGGCGGTGGTGCAGGAGCTGCAGGGGGAGAAGATCGACATCATCCCGTGGTCGTCGCAGGCGGCGACCTTCGTGGTCAACGCGCTCGCTCCGGCGGAAGTGACCAAGGTGGTGATGGACGAAGAAGCGGGGCGCGTCGAGGTGGTGGTGCCCGACGATCAGCTCTCGCTGGCGATCGGGCGGCGCGGCCAGAACGTGCGCCTCGCCTCGCAGCTCACGCGCTGGGACATCGACATCCTCACCGAGGCGGAGGAGAGCGAGCGCCGGCAGGAGGAGTTCCGCCGCCGCACCGGCCTGTTCGTGGACGCGCTCGATGTCGATGACGTGATCGCCGGCCTGCTGGTGACCGAAGGGTTCACCACCATCGAGGAGCTGGCCTATGTGCCGGTCGACGAGCTGGCAGCGATCGAAGGCTTCGACGAGGGCGTCGCCGAGGAGTTGATCCGGCGCGCGCAGGCGGCGCTGGCGCGGCAGGACGAGGAGAACAACGCGAAGCGTGTCGAGTTGGGCGTCACCGACGAGGTCGCCGCGATCGAGGCGCTGACGCCGGCGATGCTCGTTTCCCTCGGCGAGAAGGGCGTGAAGACGCTCGACGATCTCGCCGATCTCGCTTCCGACGAACTGGTCGAGATTGTCGGCGCCGACAATATGGACGAGGCGGTCGCGAACGAGGTCATCATGGCGGCGCGCGCGCACTGGTTCGAGAATGACGGCGCGGCCGAGGACGGCACGGCCGCCGGGGAGGACGATCACGGCTGACCCATCGGCTGCTGCGGCGCACGAGGCGGAAGCGGAGGCGGAAACCGGCCCGCTGCGCCGCTGCATCGTGACCCGCGCGCAGGGCGAGCGGGCGCGGATGCTGCGCTTCGTGGTCGATCCCGACCGGCGGATCGTGCCCGATCTGGCGGCAAGGCTGCCCGGCCGGGGAATCTGGTTGAGCGCGCGCCGGGATGTGTTAGAAACCGCCCGCACGAGAGGGGCTTTTGCGCGGGCCGCTCGCGGTCCGGTCGCGGTTCCCCCAGATCTCTCCGCCGTCCTGCAGGCTGGGCTTGCCCGACGGATCGGCGATCTCCTGGGGTTCGCGCGGCGCGCCGGGCAGGCGGTATCAGGGTTTCAGAAGGCGCGTGAGTGGCTGCAGGCGGGGCGCGCCGGCCTGTTGGTGCAGGCATCGAATGGCAGCCCCGAGGAGCGCGCGCGATTGCTGGGCGGCCGGACGCTGCCGGTGGTCGCGCCGCTTCCCGCCGCGGCGCTGGGAGCGGTGTTCGGCCGCGACCAGGTGGTGCATGTGGCGGTGGCGCGCGGCCGGCTGGCCGAGGCCATCGCGATCGAGACGGAACGACTGGCCGGCATCGTCGGCCAGATGATTGAACGGGCGAGTGGATGAGCGAAGGCAAGGATCAGGATCAGGGCAAGGGCCGGCTGTCGCTGCGACCGTCGGGACGGCTCGAGCTCGGGCGCACCGTGGATGCCGGCTCGGTTCGCCAGAGCTTCAGCCACGGCCGCTCGAAAGTCGTGCAGGTGGAGGTGCGGCGCAAGCGCGCGCCCGGCGCCCCCGCTCCGACGACCGGCGCGCCGCCGCCCGGCGCCGGCGGCGCGCCCGGCACCACCCGTCCGCAGCAGCGCGGCGGCTCGCCCGCGCCGCAGCGCGCACTGACCGCGACCGAGCTTGCCGCCCGCGAGCGGGCGCTCGCCGAGCAGCAACGCGAGAACGCGCGGCGCGAGGCCGAGCGGCGCGAACAGGAGAAGATCTCGATCCTCTCCGCCGCCGAGGAGGCCCGCCGCCGCGAGGAGGAGGCCCGCAAGGCCGCCGAGGAGGAGGCGCGGCGCGCCGCCGCGGAGAAGGCCCGCGCCGAGGCCGAGGCGGCCGCGCAGAAGGCGGCCGAGGCCGCTGCCGCGGCGCAGCAGCAGGAAGCGGCTTCCCCGGGGACTTCCCGCAAGGCCGAGGACCCCCGCCGCGCCGCCGCCGCGCCCGCCGCGAGGCCGGCGGGACCCACCGAGACGCTGCGGCTCCGCCCGGCCCGCCCGTCCGGCGAGGAGGATGACGAGGCGCGGCCGGTGCGGCGCCCTGGCGCCGTGCTGCCGCCGCGCCGGCCGGCGGTCCCGGTGGCGAAGAAGGGGGCGGACGATCGCCGCCGTCCCGGCCGCATCGACGTGCAGGCCGCGATCGAGGGCGAGGACGAGCGGACGCGCAGCCTCGCCTCGGTGCGCCGCCAGCGCGAGCGCGAGCGGCGCCAGGCGGAGCTCGAGCGGCTGCGCTCGGATCAGGTGCGTGTGGTGCGCGAAGTCGTGCTGCCGGATGCGATCACCGTGCAGGAGCTCGCCAACCGCATGGCGACCCGCGCGCCGGAGGTGATCAAGGCGCTGATGAAGCTCGGGGTGATGGCGACCATCACGCAGACGCTCGATGCCGATACGGCCGAGCTCGTGGTGCAGGAATTCGGCCATCGCGCCAAGCGCGTGTCGGAATCGGATGTCGAGCAAGGGCTGGAGGGCGCGGCGGACGTCGAGGGCGACCTGCAGGCGCGGCCGCCGGTGGTGACGGTGATGGGCCATGTCGATCACGGCAAGACGTCGCTGCTCGATGCGCTGCGCTCGGCCGACGTGGCGGCCGGCGAGGCGGGCGGCATCACCCAGCACATCGGCGCGTACCAGGTGGAGCTCGACGGCGGCGAGCGCATCACCTTCATCGACACGCCCGGCCATGAGGCGTTCACCGCCATGCGGGCGCGCGGCGCCGGCGTCACCGACATCGTCGTGCTGGTGGTGGCGGCGGATGACGGCGTGATGCCGCAGACGATCGAGGCGATCCGCCACGCCCGCGCGGCGAACGCGCCGATCATCGTCGCCATCAACAAGATGGACCGGCCCGACGCCAACCCGGGGCGGGTGCGCCAGGAGCTGCTCAGCCACGAGATCGTGGTCGAGGAGATGGGCGGCGAGACGCAGGACGTCGAAGTGTCGGCGCTCAAGCGCACCGGCCTCGACAAGCTGCAGGAGGCGATCCTCCTGCAGGCCGAGATCCTCGACCTGCGGGCCAATCCGGAGCGTGCGGCGGAAGGGGCGGTGATCGAGAGCCGGCTCGACCGCGGCCGCGGCCCGGTCGCGACCATGCTGGTGCAGAAGGGTTCGCTGCATCAGGGCGACATCGTGGTGGCCGGCGCCGAATGGGGCCGCGTGCGCGCGATGCTCGACGACAAGGCGCGCCCGATCCGGGATGCCGGGCCCTCGACGCCGGTCGAGATCCTCGGCCTCGGCAGCGTGCCGTCGGCCGGCGAGCCTTTCGTCGTGGTCGAGAACGAGGCGCGAGCGCGCGAGATCAGCGAGTTCCGCCAGCGCAAGCTGCGCGACACCACGGCGGCCGGCATCGCCGCCGGGCGCGGTACGCTCGACCAGATGCTCGCCCGCATTGTCGCCGGCGAGCAGAAGGAGGTCGCGGTCGTCATCAAGGCCGACGTGCAGGGCAGCTCGGAGGCGATCCAGGCGACCGTGCTCCGCCTCGCGCATGAGGAGGTGAAGGTGCGGGTGCTGCTCGCGGGGGTCGGCCAGATCACCGAGAGCGACGTGCAGCTCGCCCGCGCGTCGGACGCGGTGATCATCGCCTTCAACGTGCGCGCCACCGCGCAGGCGCGCGAGCTGGCGCAGCGGGAGAGCGTCGACATCCGCTACTACTCCATCATCTACGAAGTCGCCGACGACGTGGAGAAGATGGTGCGCGGCAAGGTCGCGCCGAAGGCGCGCGAGAAGTTCCTGGGTTATGCCGAGATCCGCCGCGTGTTCGACATCACCAAGGTGGGCAAGGTCGCCGGCTGCATGATCACCGAGGGCCTAGTGCGGCGCGGCTGCGGCGTGCGCCTGCTGCGCGACAATGTCGTCATCCATCAGGGCGAGCTGTCGCAGCTCAAGCGCTTCAAGGACGATGTCCGCGAGGTGGCGCGCGGCTACGAGTGCGGCCTTTCCTTCGCCGGCTACAACGATCTGCGTGAGGGCGACGTGGTCGAGTGCTACGAGACGGAGATGGTGCCGGGGTGAGCCGCGGCCCGGCATCCGCCGAGAGGAGTGGACGCGGAGCATCCCAACGGCAGCTTCGCGTGGGGGAGGAAATCCGCCACGTGCTGGCCGCCGCCTTCGCGCGCGGCGAGTTCCGCGACCCGGTGCTGGCGCAGGCCCACATCACCGTCACCGAGGTGCGCACCAGCCCCGATCTCAAGCGCGCGACGGTGTTCGTCGCGCGGCTCGGGCGGAGTGATGTCGCGGCGCTTCTCCCGGCGCTGGCGCGCGCCGGCGCATTCCTGCGTGGGGAGGTCGGCCGCGCGCTCCATCTCCGCTACGCGCCGGAGCTCCACTTCCAGGCCGATTCGACGCTCGAGGAAGCGATGCGGATCGAGGCGCTGCTGCATTCCCCCGAAATCGCCCGCGACCTCGGCTGACCCGGGAGAACGATCGAGCGTGCGCAAGCGCCGGGGAAGGGTGCTCGACGGCTGGCTCGTGGTCGACAAGCCGGCGGGGATGACCAGCACCGATGTCGTGAACAGGGTGCGTCGCGGCTTCGACGCGCAGAAGGCCGGGCATGGCGGCACGCTCGATCCGCTGGCGACCGGCGTGCTGCCGATCGCCTTCGGCGCCGCGACCAAGACCGTCCCCTACGTGATGGACGGCACCAAGCTCTACCGGTTCACGCTCCGCTTCGGCGAGGCGCGCGACACCGACGATGCCGATGGCGTGGTGACGGGTATCTCCCCCGTGCGACCGTCGGACGATGCCCTCGCGGCGGCGCTGCCGGGGTTCCGCGGCGAGATCATGCAGATGCCGCCCGCCTATTCGGCGGTGAAGGTCGCCGGCGAGCGCGCGTATGACATGGCGCGCGAGGGGCGGGCGCCGGTGCTCGAGAAGCGTCCCGCCCGCGTCGACCGTTTCGATCTGATCGGGCGGCCCGACGCGGATCACGCGGTGTTCGAGGTGCAGTCCGGCAAGGGCGTCTACATGCGCAGCCTGGCGCGCGATCTCGCCGCCGCCTGCGGCACGGTGGGTCATGTCGCGGCGCTGCGGCGGCTCAGGGTCGGGCCGTTCGACGACACGCAGGCGATTTCGCTGGACAAATGTCTGCGTGGGGAGGATACCGCGCCCGCTTCCCCGGACCTCCTGCTTCCGGTCGCGACCGCGCTGGCCGACATCCCGGCGCTGGCCCTGACCGATGCGGAGGCCGGCGCCCTCCTTCATGGCCAGGCGATCAGCCTGCTCACCCTGATGGGGCGCATTCCTGACGCCGCCGACCCCGGTGGGGGCCTCGCGCGCGCCATGGCGGGGGGGCGCGTGATCGGGCTCTGCCGGCTTGAGGATGGCTGGCTGCGGCCCGAGCGCCTGCTGTAACCCTCACGCAGGAGTGCATGCGATGTCGATCACGGCGGAGCGCCGTCACGAACTCATTGGCGAATACCGGAACGCGACGGCCGATACCGGCAGCCCCGAGGTGCAGGTGGCGCTGCTGTCGGAGCGCATCACCAACCTTACCGAGCACCTGAAGACCCACGCCAAGGACTTCCACAGCCGGCGCGGTCTGCTGATGCTGGTGGGCCGCCGGCGGCGGCTGCTCGACTATCTGCGCAACAAGGACAGGTCCCGGTACGAGACCCTGATCGGCCGGCTCAGCCTCCGCCGGTAGCACCGGGATGAATGACGGACGGCCCGACCCCATATCGGGCCGGCAGTCCAAGTGGTCCGATCCTGACACACGGATCGCGAGTGTCGGGGGAATCGGACCATCACGACCAACCCGCGCCCCATGGTGGCGGTGCGGCAGTGCCGCGAGGGCGGCAGGACGAACGAACGGCCGATCCGGAACCCGCGAGCTTCGGGACCGCGACGGCGCCTCCGGCCACATGGCCCCTGGGCTGCGCGTTCGATCGCAGCCCGCCCCATGCCGCCCGAGACGCCGTCCCCAACTCGGGTCAAGGGTCGTCCGCCCGGGCGTGCCTTCCGCCTCGTGTATCGAGAAGGAACGATGACGAGGATGTTCAACTACTTCCGCAAGGAACTCGATTGGGGCGGGCGCAAGCTCGTCCTCGAGACCGGCAAGATCGCGCGCCAAGCCGATGGCGCGGTGCTGGCGAGCTATGGCGACACCGTGGTGCTCTGCACCGTGGTCGGCGCCCGTTCGGTGCGGCCGGGGCAGGATTTCTTCCCGCTCACGGTGAACTACCAGGAGAAGGCGTTCGCGGCCGGCAAGATCCCGGGCGGGTTCTTCAAGCGGGAGGGGCGCCCTTCCGAGAAGGAGACGCTGGTCAGCCGCCTGATCGACCGGCCGATCCGCCCGCTCTTCCCCGAGGGATTCCGCAACGAGGTGCAGGTCGTCGCGACCGTGCTGAGCCATGACCTCGAGAACGATCCCGACATCGTCGCGATGGTCGGCTGCTCGGCGGCGCTCACGCTGTCCGGTATCCCGTTCTTCGGCCCGATCGGCGGGGCCCGGGTCGGGCATGTCGATGGCGCATTCGTGCTCAACCCGAGCGCCGAGCAGCGCGCCGGCTCGACGCTCGACCTCGTGGTCGCCGGCACCTCCGAGGGGGTGTTGATGGTGGAGAGCGAGGCGCAGGAGCTTTCCGAGGAGACGATGCTGGAGGCGGTGACCTTCGGCCATCGGGGCTTCCAGCCGGTGATCCAGGCGATCATCGAGCTGGCCGAGCACGCCGCGAAGGAGCCCTGGGCGCTCCCCGAGCCCTCCGAGGAGGCGCAGGCGCTCGCCACTCGCGTCGAGGCGGCGGCGCGGCCGGCACTCGCCGAGGCCTATCGCGAGACCGCCAAGCAGCTCCGCCACGAGAAGATCGAGGCCGCCAAGAAGCAGGCGGTCGCGGCGCTCGCCGCGGAGGGAGTCGAGGCCGAGGCGGCGAAGGGCCTGTTCAAGGATCTGGAGGCGGACATCGTCCGCAACGCGATCCTCGACACCGGCGCGCGTATCGACGGCCGCGACACCAAGACCGTCCGCCCGATCATCGCTGAGGTGGGCGTGCTGCCGCGCGCGCATGGCAGCGCCCTGTTCACCCGCGGCGAGACGCAGGCCTTCGTGGTGGCGACGCTCGGCACCGGGCAGGACGAGCAGATCATCGACGCGCTCGCGGGCGAGTACCGCGAGAACTTCATGCTGCACTACAATTTCCCGCCCTACTCGGTCGGTGAGACCGGGCGGATGGGAAGCCCGGGGCGGCGCGAGATCGGCCATGGCAAGCTGGCGTGGCGGGCGATCCACCCGCTGCTGCCGGTGAAGGAGAAATTCCCCTACACGGTGCGGATCGTCTCCGAGATCACCGAGAGCAACGGCTCCTCCTCGATGGCGACCGTGTGCGGCAGCTCGCTCGCGTTGATGGATGCCGGCGTCCCGCTGTCGCGCCCGGTGGCGGGCATCGCCATGGGCCTGATCAAGGAGGAGCGCGGCTTCGCCGTGCTCTCCGACATCCTCGGCGACGAGGACCATCTTGGCGACATGGACTTCAAGGTGGCCGGCACCGAGGCGGGCGTCACCAGCCTGCAGATGGACATCAAGATCACCTCGATCACGCCCGAGATCATGCGGATCGCGCTCGCCCAGGCGCGCGACGGGCGCCTGCACATCCTCGGCGAGATGAGCAAGGCGCTGACCGGCGCCCGCCGCGACGTGGCGGCGACGGCGCCGCGCATCACGGTGATCAACGTGCCCAAGGACAAGATCCGCGAGGTGATCGGCACCGGCGGCAAGGTGATCCGCGAGATCGTGGAGAAGACCGGCGCCAAGATCGACATCGAGGATGACGGCACGATCAAGATCGCGGCCAGCCAGGAGAGCCAGAGCCAGGCGGCGATCGACTGGATCCGCGGCATCGTCGCCGAGCCGGAGCTGGGCGTGATCTACACCGGCAAGGTGGTGAAGACGGCCGATTTCGGCGCCTTCGTCAACTTCCTCGGCTCGCGCGACGGGCTCGTGCACATCAGCGAGCTGCAGCAGGGCCGGGTCAACCGGACCACCGACGTGGTCAATGTCGGCGACCAGGTGCGGGTGAAGGTGCTCGGCTTCGACGACCGCGGCAAGGTCAAGCTCTCGATGCGGGTGGTCGACCAGGCGACCGGCGCCGACATCACCGACCAGGTCGGGCCGAAGGGCGGCCGCGACGGTGGGCGTGATGCTGGGCGTGACCGGGGCGAGCGCCGCGACCGCTCGCAGGAGGAGCAGCCCTCGCCCGAGGCCCCGGAGCGGGCCGCCGAGTAAAAGAGACGCGAGCACGGCGCGCGGGGTGACCCGCCGCCGTGTTACGGTCTTTGCAGGGAAGGCTTGAAGGGCGCGGTGCATGAAGGCGGTCAACGCCATCCGCATGGGCGGGGTGGAGCTGCTTCCCATCGTCGAGGGCGGCAAGGGCATTTCGGTTTCGAACGGCATCTCGTCCGGCCACTGGGCCGCGGGTGGGGGCGTCGGCACCTTCAGCGCCGTCAATGCGGACAGCTACGACGAGAACGGCAGGCTGATCCCGCAGGTCTATCGCGGCCGCACGAGGCGTGAGCGCCATGAGGAGCTGATCGCGTATGCGATCCGCGGCGCCATCGCGCAGGCGCGCGCCGCGCATGAGCTGGCGAGCGGGATGGGGCGCATCCATGCCAATATCCTGTGGGAGATGGCCGGTGCCGAGCGCGTCATCTCCGGCCTGCTGGAGGGCGCCAAGGGCCTGATCCACGGGCTCACCTGCGGCGCCGGGATGCCGTACCGCCTGTCCGAGCTCGCGGCGCAAGTTCGGCGTCCACTACTACCCGATCGTCTCCTCGGCGCGGGCCTTCAATGCGCTGTGGAAGCGCGCCTACTCGAAGGCGGCGAACCTGCTCGGCGGCGTCGTGTACGAGGATCCCTGGCTCGCCGGCGGCCATAACGGGCTGTCCAACAGCGAGGATCCGCAGAAGCCGGAGGACCCCTATCCACGGGTGCTCGCGCTCCGCAAGCTGATGCGCCAGTTCGGCCTCGACCAGATCCCGATCATCATGGCGGGCGGCGTGTGGTGGCTCGAGGAGTGGGAGGACTGGATCGACAATCCGGAGCTCGGGCCGGTCGCGTTCCAGTTCGGCACCCGCCCGCTGCTCACCAAGGAGAGCCCGATCAGCGACGCCTGGAAGCAGAAGCTGCTGAGCCTCAGGGAGGGCGACGTCTTCCTCAACCATTTCAGCCCGACCGGCTTCTACTCCTCGGCGGTCAACAACCATTTCATCCAGGAGCTCCGCCAGCGCAACGAGCGGCAGGTGGCCTACACCGGCGAGCCGGTGGGGGAGCATACGGTTCCGTTCGGCGTCGGGCCGCGCAAGCGCGTCGTCTATCTGACGCCGCCAGATTTCGAGCGGGCGATCGCCTGGGAGGCCGAGGGCTACACCGAGGCGCTGCGGACGCCGGATTCGACGCTGGTCTTCGTCACGCCGGAGAAGGCGCAGGAGATCACCGCCGACCAGATCGCCTGCATGGGGTGCCTGAGCCAGTGCCGGTTCTCCAACTGGGCGCAGGAGGCGCCGTCCTACAGCAACGGCAAGAAGGCGGATCCGCGCAGCTTCTGCATCCAGAAGACCTTGCAGGCGATCGGCCATGGCGGGGCCGACCCGCAGGAGGTCGAGAACAACCTCATGTTCAGCGGCCATAACGGCTTCCGCTTCGCCAGCGACCCGTTCTACTCGAACGGCTTCATTCCCACGGTGCGGCAGCTCGTCGAGCGCATTTTGACGGGCCGGTGATCGCGAACTGACGCTGGCGGGACTTCCCCGGTTACCATCCGGGGGGCACAATCGCGGGCAATGTCGGGTGCTCTTGGACGCGGCCGCATTCTGCCGATCGGTCTGCTTGCGGCCGCCGGATTCCTGTCCTCGGCCGGCGCCCGTGTTATCGATCCCTCTGCTCTCCGCGGTGGCGGCCGGATTCCATGTCACCGTCGCGGAGGTGTCCGTGGTGGTCGCGGCCTTCACCCTGCCCTACGGGCTGAACCAGATCCTGCTCGGGCCCGATCGGCGACCGCTTCGGCAAGCTCCGGGTCCTGCTGGCGGCGCTCGGCGGCTACGCGGTGGCGACCCTCGGTTGCGCGCTGGCGCCGAGCCTGGCCGGGCTCGTGTTCTGGCGCATCGCGGCCGGCGCCTCGAGCGCCGGGCTGATCCCGGTCTGCCTTGCCTATATCGGCGACTCCGTTCCCTATGCCGACCGGCAGGTGACGCTCAGCCGCTTCCTGACCGGCGTCACCGTGGCGCTGATGGTGGCGGGACCGGTGGGCGGCGCGTTCGGGGAGTACCTGACCTGGCGCGGCGTGTTCCTGCGTGCTCTCGGCGGCGGCGCTCTGCACCGGGCTCTGCCTGGCGCTCCGGCTCCGCGGCCTGCCGGATCGCCGGCACGACGGCAGCACGTTCAGCCTGCGCCATTACGGCGCCCTCGCCGCCCATCCGGCGGCGCGGGCGCTCCTGGTCGCCACCGACCGTCGAGGGGGCGCTGATGGCCGGCAGCTTCCCCTTCCTGGCGCCCTATCTGCACACGCGGTTCGGACTGGCCTACGAGACCGTGGGGCTCGTCCTCGCGGCCTTCGGCGTCGGCGCCTTCGCCTACACGCGATGGGTGAAGCAGATGGTCGGGCGGCTCGGCGAGACCGGGATGGTCATGCTCGGCGGTTGGCTGATCGCGGTCGCGCTGGGGATCGGCATGGCGAGCGACGACTGGCC
This sequence comes from uncultured Alphaproteobacteria bacterium, assembly GCA_963822815.1. Taxonomy (GTDB): domain Bacteria; phylum Pseudomonadota; class Alphaproteobacteria; order Acetobacterales; family Acetobacteraceae; genus CAWGJC01. Next base: position 153,298 of record CAWGJC010000012.1, on the reverse strand, counting down.
GATCTTCTTCCTCGTGCAGCTCGCGCTCGGCGCGGGTTACCTGATGCTGCACGGCGTGCTGCAGGCGCGGGCGACCGAGCTGATGCCGGACGCGCGCTCGACGGCGGTCGCCGGCTTCGTGTTCATGCTGTTCCTCGGCCAGGCGCTGGGCGCGCTCGGGATGGGCTACCTCATCGGCCGGTTCGGCTATCAGACGGCATTCTGGATCGATGCCGCCTCGGTCGGCGGGCTCACGGTCTGGATCACCGGGCTGATGCGCCGGCCGCCGGTGCAGGTGGTGGCGGCGCAATGAACATCCGCGCCGTCCGGTAGGAGAGCCAGACCCGGCGGGTGGCGAAGAAGGGCGCACCGAGCAGCAGCACGTCGTCGGCCAGCGGCTCGATCGTGATCACCGGCCGCCGCAGAACGGTCGCGCCGATCGCGAGCGTCGGGAAAACGTGCCAGCGGTAGATCACCGGCCGCAGATCGATCCCCGCCGCCACGCCGCCCGGATCGCGCGCGAGCGCCGCCGGCCCGACGCCCAGCCGCGCCGCCGCCGCGGTGTCGAGCGCGATCGAACGGCCGCCGGTATCGACCAATGCCTGCAGATCCTGCCCGGCGAGGCGCACCGGCGCGAGCAGGTGTCGGCCCTGGCGGGTCAAGGGCACCGCCTCGACGCCGGGCCAGGGCGGCGCGCCGGCGCACCCATCGGGGAGACGGAACAGGCCGAGCCGGTGCCTCGGCACGTCGATGTCGAGCTCGAACGCGGCCAGCAGATCGGCACCGACGAGGCCGGCGACCGGCGGCTGCGCGCTGGGCAGGGTCGGGAAGTCGCCCACCGGCACGCTGACCTCCGGCAACGCGCGAACGCCGATCGCGAGGTCGCGCAGGCGGACGTTCGGGGCGTCCCCGGAATAGCCGCCGGTGCCCCGCAGCGGGGCGCGGCGCGCGGGATCGACGGCCAGGCCAAGGCGTTCCGCCGCCAGCGGCGTCAGCAGACTGGCGTCCGAGCCGGTATCGAGCAGCAGCGACACGGGCGTGCCGGCGATCGCCGCCTGGAAGACGAGGAAGCTCGAATTGTCGGCGAGCGGGGCGGTCGCGACCGGCTCGGGGCGGCAACCGGCCGCGGCCCCGCCGGGAAGATCGAGGAGCAGGCAGCAGGCGAGCAGGGCGGAGCGGGCGCGGCGGCGAGCACGCGCGAGCCAGGGCCAACGGCGCCCCGCGGGAATGGTTAACGCGGACCGGCTCCGGCCGACGTTAACCTGTGCCGATCCTGCGTTCATCCGACTGCAATCGTAGCGTTAATCGAGCCTGGGGCGGCCCGTGATCGGCTCACACGGGACTGTGATGGCCGGCCCTCCCACGAAGGTATGCGGAAATCCTTAACGGACGGTTTCGACACGGAAATTTCTTTCTCCCATCGCAGCAAAATCGTTGACGTGCGGAGAGGCTTCTGTAAGAAATGCCCACACATTCGACAAAGGGAGTCGCTCCGACTGCGCTGTGCTCACTCCTTAACGGGGAGTGACCGGGTAGCTCGGGGAAAACGGCCCCGCCGTGCCAGCCATGCCGATTGCCACGGCCCGGACACCGGGCCGTGACGAAGGAGACGGGTTATGCCGACGCAGACAGTTGAGGGGCCGAGCGGTACCGTTACCCTCACTTACAATTCAACCGTAAATACGCACCAGTACCAGCAGTTTGCGAACTCGATCGACCAGCTGTTCAACACCAACCACACGGTGACCGGCGGGATCGGGAGCTATACCGGCACGCCGGGCAGCACGACCACGGTCACCAACAATCTGGCCTATGTCGATCCCGGTTCTTTCGTGCTGTCTCCGAACACCTCGGGTCTGATCATCGAGGGCAACACCGCGAACACGGTGGTCGGCGGCGGCAATCCGGCGCTGACGATCATGGCCGGCACCGGCGGCACGAGCTTTTACGGGCCGAGCGGAAACACCACGATCGTCGCCGGTGGCGGCAACAACATGATCGACTTCCAGTCCGGTCTTTCGAATCAGGCCTGGCTGAACAGCGGCAGCAACACGGTCTACGCGCAGTCCGGGAATTCCACGATCTCGGCGGGCACGGGGGCGAACACGATCGTCCTGCAATCCGGCAACGCGCTCGTCTACTCGACGGGCAGCGACACCATCATCGCGGGGACCGGCTCCGATACCATCAACGTGGTGCCGAATCCGGATACCGGCCTCGCGGCTAGCCACGACCTCGTCTATGGCGGGGGCGCCCGGCTGCTCTTCGTCAACGGGTCGGCCACCAGCACGGTCTATGGCGGCAGCGGCACGAGCGACAGCCTCTATGCGGGCGCGGGCGGCGGCGTCTATGTCGGCGGCACCGGTGGCAACAACGCGATCGTCGGCGGTTCCGGTCCGGCCACGCTTTACGGCGGCGGCGCGGGCGACACGCTCTATGCCGGCTCCGGCAACAACGCCCTGGTGGCGGGCGCGGGTCCCGAGACGCTGGTCGCGGGCTCGGGCAACGACACCATGACTGCCGGCTCCGGCCCCGACCTGTTCAGCTTCGGCCACGGCCAGGTGGGTGGCAACGATCTGATCCAGGGCTTCAACACCTCGGAGGACAAAGTCACGCTGCAGGGCTACACGCCGGGCGCACCGGCGGCGGCGCTTGCCACGGCGTCGGTCTCCAACGGCTCGGAGACCCTCACCCTCTCCGACGGAACGAAGGTCACCTTCAGCGGCGTCACCAACCTGTCGGGCTCCAACTTCGCCTGATAGGCCGGCTGCGGTCGCCCTCGCCGGAAACGGCGAGGACGCCCAGGGTCAGACCGGTCCGTTCGACGTCGGCAAGTTCGAGGCGCGGTCGTTCATCGACCGCGCCTTTCCTTTGTTCAGCGTTCCCTGCGGGAAAAGCGGGACCGAAGGTCCCCGCCTCGGAGAGCGACATCCGATCAGGTGGATCAGGTTGCTCGCCCGGCTTCTTCCGCTGGAACGGCGCCGCAGCATTCAGACCGCGCCACCCCCGCTGGCTTCGCCGCAGATGCAGGTCGCGAGCGTCGCCACTTTCCTGGAAGCCGGGCTGGTGGTCAGCTCGTCACCTTCTGAAAGGGAACCAGATGCTGGACCGCCTCGACTTCATCGCCCACTGGACGGAGCACGAGGGGGAGGACAAGTCCCACTACTTTGGTGACACCGAGCACATGGCGATCAGCGCCAAGCTGGGCCGCGCCTTCGGCCTCACCCGCATCGGCGTCAACCACGACCGCCTCCTGCCGGGCCGGCGCACCTCCTACCCGCATGCGGAAAGCGCGGAGGAGGAGTTCGTCTTCGTGATCGAGGGCGCGCCCGATGTGTGGATCGACGGAAATCTCCACCGCCTCAAGCCCGGCGACGCGGTCGGCTTCAGCCACACCTTCCTCAACAACACCGACGAAGAGGTGCGCCTGCTCGTCATCGGCGAAACGGCGAAGGAGGAGAACCGCATCCGCTACCCGCTCAATCAGGAGCACGAGGCAAGGCGGAAGGATCGCTGGATCGATGCGCCCGCGCGCCCGCTCGGCCCACATGACGGGAAGGCGCGCCGGCCCGGCTGATTGCCATCGCCGGCGCCAATCCGGCGTCTCGCAGAAGGCCCGACACCTCGCGGCCCAGTATCGGATCAGCGCAGGAAGCGCCGCCGCGACCGGGACGGTGAGGCCCAACCGTGCCCCGGGGCGCGCGTAGGCCGAACGCCGGCCTGGCTCACTTTGACCTGGGTGGCGTCGAGCCGGCTTGCGTCGCTAACGCATGACCGGTTCCCTTCCGGTCACCGGCCTGCTTTAGCGAATTGTTCGAGCGAGTGATTCACGTTTCAGGCCGACTTGGCCTGAAACGATCAAGCGCTAAAGCATGACCGGTTCCCTTCCGGTCACCGGCCTGCTCTAGCGAATTGTTCGAGCGAGTGATTCACGTTTCAGGCCACTCGGCCTGAAACGATCACGCGCTAGCTTCCGTCGCCCCGACTGGAATCGGCCAGGGCGTGAATCGGCAGGCCAAAGATGCAGAGACCCGAATCATGCTGACCACAGCCAGGGCGATTTGGGTCCAGCCGGCTCAGGCGGCCATTCGCCCGGACGTCGTCAGACGATCGTCTTGAGGAAGTCGCTGAGCTTCTGCGCCGCCGTCATCTTGTCGGTCTGATCGAGCGCGGCGAGTTCCGCCGCCAGGCGATCCATCGCCGCCTCGTAGATCTGCCGTTCGCTGAAACTCTGATCGGGCTGCCCGGCATTGCGGTGCAGGTCGCGCACCACCTCGGCGATCGCCATCGGGTCGCCCGAGTTGATCTTCGCTTCGTATTCCTGCGCCCGGCGCGACCACATGGTGCGCTTGATTCGCGCCCGGCCGCGCAGCACCGCGAGCGCCTCGTCGAAGTTCTTGCGGGTCGCGAGCTTGCGCAACCCGGCGCTCCGCGCCTTTGCCACCGGAACCCGCAAGGTCATCCGGTTCTCCTCGAAGGTGATGTGGATCAGCTCGAGCTTGTGCCCGGCGATCTCCTCGGTGGCGATGCGGTCGACCTTGCCCACCCCGTGCGTCGGGTAGACGACGTGATCACCCTCCACGAACACCTCCGCCTTGGCGGGCAGGCGCGGCTGCAGGATCGGCCGCGGCGGCATCGGGCCGGTCGCCGGACGGGGGGCGGCGACCGGACGCGCCGGCTCTTCCGCCCGCGTCGCCGGCGACACGATCTCGGCAGCCGGTGCGGGAGGCTTGGTCTCGACCGCCCGGGCAACCGCCTGATCGGCTGCCGGCACCGGTCCTGCCACCTTCACCGCGCCCTCCTTCGGCAGCGGCTCCTTCACCACCGGTTCCACGAAGGCGGGAGCCGGCTCCCGTCGGGGCGGCTTGGGGGCCTGCGGACGGATCGGCTTCACCTCGGCCAATTTCGCCTTCGCGACGGGACGGGTCGGCTTGGCGGCTCGCGCCGCTTTCGTCTGGGTCTGCTTGCTCGTCACGCGCTTCTCTTTGCTGGGCGCAGGCGCTTTCTTCCTGCGGCTCGGTGGTTTGGCCGCTCCCCCCCGTCCTGCTTCCTTGCGGACCGCAGCCGAGACCTGCTTTGCGACCACCAATCTCGTGGTCTTGGGCGGCGCCGCGGCTCGCGTCCTGCCACGCTTGGCGGAAGACGCTGCTGAACCTTTCATGCGGGGCAACCTCGCATCCTGGCCGCCCGCGCGGCCCGGCCGACCGGGCTGTCGCCGCTCGGCCGTCGACCGCGCGTGGCGGGAAACCAACCATGGGAACGGGAGGCGGCAGCCACCTTCAATATCGGCCCCGCTCTCCCGATGGAAAGAACAGTATCACAAATGTGGCCGCGCGTCATGCCCGCAAGTGGCTGATTTCGTGCGGGCAGCCCTGCGCCGGCGAGGTCCGCGGCCCGGACCTGCCCACCGGCGGGCGGGCCGTCGGGTCAGGGCGCGCCGGGATTGGGGGAAAGCAGCTCGGCCTTGTTCGGCTTGTCCTTCCACTCATCCGCGTCGGCCGGCGGCTCGCCCTTGCGCGTGATGTTGGGCCAGGGGCCGGCGGAGTAGACGCGATTGGTCTCCGCCCAGGCCGCCGCGCGGTCGTCACTGTCCGGGACGATGGCCTCGGCCGGACACTCCGGCTCGCACACGCCGCAATCGATGCATTCGTCCGGGTGAATCACCAGCATGTTCTCGCCGACATAGAAGCAGTCGACGGGGCACACCTCGACGCAGTCCATGTATTTGCAGCGAATGCAGTTCTCGGTGACCACGTAGGTCATTTCATGCTCCCGATCGCCGCCCCCGAAGGCGAAGCGCTCTATCCGGCCGGATATGCCGGCGTTTCCGCAGGTGCGCAAGGCGACGGCTCGGCGATCTCCTCATAGAGGCCGCGCGCCTCGGGTGCGGGTCCGCGCCTGCGGGCGAGCGCAATCACCCGCAGCACCCGCACCGCCCCGTGCAGGGGCAGGGTGACCACGTCACCCGGGCGCAGCCTGGCATGCGCCTTGTCGGTCGCCTGCCGGTTGACGCGAACGCCGCCCAGCGCCACCAGCCGCGCGCAGTCGGCCCGCGATCTCAGGAAGCGGGCGCACCAGAGCCATTTGTCCAACCGCTGCCATTCCCGATCCTCGCGATCCGCGCTCATCGCCGCAGCGCCGCAAGTGCCGCGAACGGCCCCTCGACCGGCCCCGGCGTGGACGGACGAGCCCGTTCCGCCGCCCGGCGCCGCAGCGGCGCGATCGCCGCCGGCGCAGGCGGCCCGTATTCACCGGGCGGCAGCGAGGGGGTCGGGATGGGGCGGATGCCGAGCGCCCGCAGGATTGCCGGGAGCATTTCCGGTCCGACGCCCAGCCGGGGCGCGAGATCGGCGGGCACCGGCACGGCGCCGTTGCGTGTGGCGTGGGCGAGCTCGGCCGCGACCCGCTCGGCGATGTCGAGCCGCAGCAGGATCGGTCCCGCCGTCACCCAGCCGAGCGTGGCGGCGAAGCCCGGCGGCCAGTCCGGCGGGGGCGCGATGGAGACGCGACTCGGCGGCGGCAGCGCGGGCAGCGGAAGGTCGTGCTGCACGGCCCACAGCCGGGCCCGCAACGCCATCGGTCGCGGCTTCAACAGCGCCGGTATCGCGAGCGCAAACCGGCCGGCACGAATGCCCGCCCGCTTGAGCTCGGCGCGCAGCGCGGCGGGAATCTCCGCACTCCGTGGCCCCGGGCACGACGCCGCCCGCTTCGGTGATCCGGTGCAGCGGCCCGCGCAGCCGGCGCTCCCGATCTGCTCGCGCCGCGATCGCATGCAATGGCGCCAGCTCCGCGGCGATCAGTGCGTCGAGCCAAGCCTGCAATCGCACGCGGATCCGCTCGCGCTGCGGCCCGTCGAGGAACTCGCTCGGCAGCACCTCGATGGCTGGTTGCAGCCGCGTCCGTCCGGGCCGCAGCCGCGCCACCGCCGCCCCGTCCCAATGCACGCGATGCCGCGCATCGGGCGAGAACGCCGCATCCGGCGCCGCCTCGAGCCGGGTGACCCGGCGCGGCATCTCCTCGTGCAAGGCACGGCGCGCGGCGCGCAGGACGAGCCGCCTCTCCTCGCCCGCCGCCAGCGGATCCGGCGTGAAGCCGAGGCCGGCGATCCGGCCGACCGGATGGCCCTCGACCACCACCTCGCCCGGGCCGGTGACGGCGGAGAGCAGCTCCGCGCCATCCTGCTCGTCGAGCCGGCGGATCAGATGCGCGGCGCGGCGATCGACGAAGCGGGCGGTCAGCCGCTCGTGCAGCGCGTCGGAGACGAGGTCCTCCGCCGCGCGTGCCTCGCCCTGCCAATGCGCCGCATCCGGCACCCAGTCGGCCCGGGCGGCGATGTAGGACCAGATGCGCACGCCGGCCAGGCGCTGCATCAGCGTGTCGATGTCGCCATCCGACCGCGCCAGCGCGGCGACATTGGCGGCGAGCCAGTCGGTGGGCAGCACGCCGTCGCGGACGAGATGGGTGAACACGCGGGCGCAGAGCCGCGTATGCGTGTCGTCGGCGAGCTTGCGGAAATCCGGGATCTGGCAGGCTTCCCAGAGCAGCCGCACCATCCGTCGTCCGCCCGCCATCGCGCGGATCTCGTGGTCTCGGGCGAGCGCGGTGAGCGTCTCGAGATCGGTCGCGTCGCGGCCGCGGACCAGGAAGGGGCGCGGTGGCGATTCGGCGAGACTCGCCAGGAGCGCATCGACATGGGAAAAATCGAGCTCGGAATTGCGCCAGCAGAGCTGCTCCAGCGGCTCGAAGGCATGCGCCTCGACCGCGGCGGCGATATCCTCGGGCAATGGCCTGCAGGCCCCCGTGGTGCCGAAGGTGCCGTCCCGCATCCCGCGCCCGGCCCGGCCGGCGATCTGCGCCACCTCGGCCGCGGAGAGCGGGCGCGGGCGATGGCCGTCGAATTTCGCCAGGCCGGCGAAGGCGACGTGATCGACATCCATGTTGAGGCCCATCCCGATGGCGTCGGTCGCGACCAGGAAATCGACCTCCTTCTCCTGGTACAGCGCGACCTGGGCGTTGCGCGTGCGCGGCGACAGCCGTCCCATGACCACCGCGCAGCCGCCCCGCCGGCGGCGAATCGCCTCGGCCAGCGCGTAGACCTCGGCGGCGCTGAACGCGACCACCGCGCTGCGCGGCGGCAGGCGCACGAGCTTGGCGTGTCCCGCATGGGTGAGCTGCGACAGCCGCGGCCTGGTCTCGACCTCCGCCTGCGGCACCAGCGCGCGCAGCCGCGACCGGATCGTCTCCGCGCCGAGGAACATGGTCTCCGACAGTCCGCGCGCCTGCATCAGCCGGTCGGTGAAGACGTGGCCGCGATCGGGATCGGCACAGAGCTGGATCTCGTCCACCGCCACGAATTCGACTGGCCGGTCGAGCGGCATCGCCTCCACCGTGCAGGCGAACCAGCGCGCGTCCGGCGGGATGATCTTCTCCTCCCCAGTGATCAGCGCGACCTGGCGCACGCCCTTGCGAGCCACCATCCGGTCGTAGTTTTCGCGGGCCAGCAGGCGCAGCGGGAAGCCGATGATGCCGCAAGCATGGGAGAGCATCCGCTCGATCGCCAGATGCGTCTTGCCCGTGTTGGTCGGACCGAGTACCTGCCCTGACCCGGGGGGAGAATCCCGTCATGACGGGAATGTTTGGGGTTGAGCGCCCCGTTGCAAGCGATTCGCGGCTCGGAATCACCGTGGCCGCAGCGTCATGCTGCGTCTGCGTCGTGTCGGGACCGGATCGGCCGTGAAGCGGAACGTGCGGGTCACGTAATCGGGATGGAACGCTTTGTTATTGCAACCAAGCTCACCCTGTGATCGATCTGGATACGTGCCCATAACAGAGTGATCCGGGCTCCCCGTTCGCGTTGTCCGGAACGCCCATCAAGTCGAAAGGACCGAACCATGGCAACCACCCCGTCAGCCGACCAGCTGGTCGGCATCCTTCGGGACACCGTCGTGGCGCTCGTGCGCCGGGACGGGCCGGATCTCTCGGCGCGCCAACTCGGCGTGTTCCTCACCTGCTACCTGCAGGAAGGCGCCCACACCGTGCGCGGCCTCGCCGCCGACCTCAACGTGTCGAAGCCCGCGATCACCCGCGCGCTCGACCGGCTCGGGGAGCTCGACCTCGCCCGCCGCAAGATCGACCCGATGGACCGCCGCAGCGTGCTCGTGCAGCGGACGCTGAAGGGCGCCGCCTTCTTGCGCGACCTGCGCGCCATCATGTCCGAGGCGACGGCCAACCCGAAGAAGAACGCGGCCGCCGCCGACGTCTCGCAGACCCGGCGCATCGCCAACGGCTGACGGCGTCCGACAACGCCGCGCCGTGTGCGGAGTTGTCGGACGTGCCGTGCGGTCGGTGCCGTCTCGCCGATGCCGCCGTCCGGCTTGCGCTGCGGAGATCGGGCGTGTAGCCCGCCGGCGTGATCTGGAGAGTTGCTCTGCCGCGGCGAGGCTGGCGGGCCATCGTCGCGGCGGCGGGGTTTGGCGTCGCGTCCGCGCTCGCCCTGCCGCCCTTCCATCTGCTCCCCATCCTGCTGCTGAGCGTTCCGGGTCTGCTGCGCCTGATCGATCGCAGCGAGACCCCGTGGCAGGCGGCGTGGCTCGGATTCTGGTTCGGGTTCGGCCATCACGTGGTGGGGCTGTTCTGGGTTACCGACGCGATCATCATCGAGGCCGCCCGCTACTGGTGGCTGGTGCCGTTCGCGGTGCCTGGGCCTCGCGGTGTTGCTGGCGCCGTTCATCGCGGTCGCCTGCGCGGCGGCTCGGCTCGCTCCGGCGGGCTGGCGGCGCGTGCTCGTGCTCGGTGGCGCGTGGACGCTGGCCGATCTGGCACGGCAATTCGTCGGCACCGGCTTTCCGTGGAACCCTTGGGGCAGCGTCTGGGCCCTGCCGGGGACGCCGGGGACGGTGTTCCTGCAGCTCGCCGCCTGGATCGGTGTGCCGGGGCTCACCCTCCTCACCGTCCTGGTCGCGGCGGCACCCTCGCTGGGCCGGCGCGGGATCGCGGCCGGCAGCCTCGGTCTGGTCCTGTGGGCGGGCTTCGGCCTTCTGCGGCTCCGCCTGGAGACGCCGGCGGCACCGCCGGGGCTCGAGGCGGTGCTTGTCCAGGGCAACGTCGCGGAGGGCCAGAAACTCGACCGCAGCCTCGCTATCGCGATCTTCCGCCGTTACCTTGCGCTCACCCGGGAGGGCGTGGACCGGGCGCTCGCCGCCGTGCCGGCCGGCGTCGCACCGCCCACGCTCGTCGTGGTGTGGCCGGAGAGCGCGAGTCCGTTCCTCCTCGATTCGGACCCCGGCGCCCGCGCCGCGATCATGGACGCATCCCGGCCGGCGGTCGCGGCGCTGGTCGGCAGCATCCGCTTCCCGGGCGGCTATCCGCCGCCAAGCCCCGGTGAGCGGCCGCGCAACAGCCTGATCGCGCTCGGCGCGGATGGCCAGGTGACCGGCACCTACGACAAATGGCACCTGGTGCCGTTCGGCGAATATCAGCCGCGCTGGGCGCTGCTGCCGATCCAGGTGGTCCCGGGCGGCGGCTTCGCGGCCGGCCCGGGCCCCGCCACGCTGCACCTGCCGGACCTGCCGCCGGTCGGGCCGCTGATCTGTTACGAGGTGATCTTCCCCGGGCAGGTGGTGGATCGCGCGGATCGGCCGGCCTGGATGGTCAACATCACCAACGATGCCTGGTTCGGCACGCTCGCCGGCCCGCGGCAGCATCTCGCGGAGGCGCGGCTGCGGGCAGTCGAGGAAGGCCTGCCCCTGCTGCGCGCCGCCAATACCGGCATCTCGGCCGGCTTCGACGGCTTCGGGCGCGAACTCGGCCGGCTCGGGATGGACCATGCCGGCGTGCTCGACATCACCGTCCCCGGGCCGCTCCCGGCAACGCCCTTCGCGCGCTGGGGCCTGCTGATCCCCCTGCTTCTCGCGCTGTGCGCGACCCTCGGTGGGTTCGCTCGGCGCAAGGGGGAATGTTCACTTTCTTGGACGCGTTAATAAAAAATTTCCGAAATCCTTGACTATTCCAGGTTGCACGGATACGCTCTCCCGCAAGCCCTGGCTCTGGGAGAATTTGATGGTGCAGGACAGTTTCGGGGACACTCTGACCCCGGTGCGCGAACCCGAGCGCGAGGGACGGGCCAGTCCGATCGACGCCCATGTCGGCGCCCGCATCCGGCTCCGCCGCACCCTGCTCGGGATGTCGCAGGAGCGGCTTGGGGAAGCACTCGGCCTTACCTTCCAGCAGGTGCAGAAATACGAGCGCGGCGTGAACCGCGTCGGCGCGTCGCGGCTGTTCGACCTCTCCCGCGTGCTCGACGTGCCGATCAGCTTCTTCTTCGACGACATGCCGGAGCCGCTGGCGGCCTCCGCGGGCGTGCGCCGGGTCCGCATCGGCGGCTTCGCCGAGGCGCAGGAGGGCTTCGGCAGCGCCGACGACTCGATGAATCGGCGCGAGACGCTCGAACTCGTCCGCGCCTATTACCGCATCACCGACCCGGCGGTGCGCAAGCGCGTGTTCGACCTCATCAAGTCGATGGGGCCGACCGACAACTGATCCTGGCCGGCGGCGCGACGGCGACGCGCCGGTGCCCTCCTTCTGGACCGGCACCGCGCGTGACTTCCTGCGCGCGCCTTCCGCCGCCATCATCGGGGTGCTCGCCACCGCGCAGCTCCGCCATTTCCGCCTGAACGAGGCGCAGCAGCTCCGGGCCTGGGAGGCGACCGTCGCCATGCTGCGGGCGGCCCTCGCGGCCCTTCCCGAAGCGGCTGGTTGGCGCGTTCTGCTCGAATATCCGATGCTCCGCCTCGGCCGCCGGCCGGACGTGATCCTGCTCACCGGCAGTGCAATTCTGGTGCTGGAGATCAAGGCGGGCGCGATGGCGCACACCCTCGCCGATCGCCGCCAGGTCGAGGATTACGCGATCGACCTCTACGATTTCCACGCCGGCTCGCGCGCTGCGCCCGTCGTGCCGATCCTGGTGGCCGAGCACGCGCCGATTTCCCCCGCACCGCTGCCGCTCGCACTGGGCCACGGCGTCGCGCCGCCGCTCGACGCGAGCGTGCAAACCCTGCCGGGACTTCTGCGCGCGTTGGACCGACACCTCTCGCTGCTCGCGGGCCCGCTCGACGCCGATGCCTGGCTCGCGGCGCCCTATCACCCTGTGCCGAGCATCGTCGATGCCGCCTGCATGCTCTACGCGAAGCATGGCGTCGCCGACCTCCGCGCCGCGCGCAGCGACGCAAGCAACCTGCGCGCCACCACCGACGCGATCCTGGCCGAGATCGAGGTAGCGCGCCGCGAGGACCGCCGCGTGATCCTGTTCGTCACCGGCATTCCCGGCGCCGGCAAGACCTTGTGTGGGCTCAACACCATCTTCGGCGCCGAGGATGCCGGCCGCGGCACCTATCTCACCGGCAATCCCACCCTCGTGCATGTGCTGCGCGAGGCGCTGACCCGCGATGCCGTTGCCTTCGGTGCCCGGCGCGGCGATGCTGCCCGCAAGATGCAGGGCGCGATCCAGGCGCTGCCCGGATTCCGGGACCATTACCTCGCCAACGCCACGCACCCGCCAGCCGAGCGCATCGTGGTGATCGACGAGGCGCAGCGCTGCTGGTCCGCCCGCTGGGCGATCGCGAAGACGCGCGACAAGCCGGTGCCGCTCACCCGCTCCGAACCCGCGCATCTGCTCGAAGCAATCGGCCGGCATCACGGGTTCTGTGCGATCGTCTGCCTGGTCGGCACCGGACAGGAAATCCACGACGGTGAGGGCGGACTCGCGGAATGGGGTGATGCCCTCCGTGATGTGGCAGCGGACGGGACCGCCTGGTGCGTTCGCGCGCCGCCGGATTTGCTGCACGGTCCCGATCCCCGTCAGCGTCTCGGTGTGCTTCCCGACCTGGAAGCGGTCCCTGAACTGCATCTCGACGTGTCGCTGCGCCAGGTCCGCAGCAAGCAGGCGACCGAATGGGTGGACCGCGTGCTCGCCGGTGATGTGCGCGGCGCGGCATCGATCGGCGCCGCGCACGAACTCCCGTTCCTGCTCACCCGCGACGTCGCCAGCCATGCGCGGCTGGCTCCGCGCCAACGCCCGCGGGCTGCGCCGGGCCGGCCTGCTTGCGAGCGCGAGTGCCGCGCGCCTGCGCGCCGAGGGACTCGGCGTGCAACTTGCGCATATGGATGCTTCCGCCGTTGCCCACTGGTTCCTCGACCGCTACCCCGACGACGTGCGCGCCTCGGACGCGCTCGAGGTGCTGGCGACCGAGTTCAGCTGCCAGGGACTGGAGCTCGACCATGTCGGCCTGTGCTGGGACCTCGATCTGATCCGCGAGCCCGGCCGCTCCGCCTGGTGCGTGCGTGATTTCCGCGGCAAGCATTGGCAGGTCGCCCGCCGGCCGGAGGCGATCGCGAACCACCTCAACACCTATCGCGTGCTGCTCACCCGTGCCCGCTACGAGACGGTGATCTTCGTGCCCCGCGGCAATGCCGCCGACCGCACCCGCGATCCCGTTTCCTATCAGGCGATCGCCGATTTCCTGCTCGAATGCGGCGCCCGGCACCTGGATTCCGCGGCCACCGTCGAGCCAGCGGTCGAGCCCGCGCCGCTCCTGCTGTAGTGCTCGCAGGCGCGGGCGGCGGCGAACAGGAAGGATCAGTTCACTAACCCGGCCGGTCCCCACCCGCAGGGCGCCGCCGCGCGACCGGCCGGGTGCGTGTCACGCAGAATCCTCGGGCGTTTCCATAGGCAGGGTCGGGTCGAGCGCCCATTCGGACATCGAGGCGTCGTACAGCCTCACCCGCTCGTGGCCCAGCATGGTGAGAACGAGAGCGTCCGCGCTGGCCGCGATGCCGCCGCCGCAATAGACGATCACATCGCGATCAAGCGCGTCGATGGCGCCGAATTTCTCGCGCAAGGCGGCGGGCGGAAGCAGGGTGTTGGCGGCTGGATCGATGAGATGCGCGGCGGGCAGGTTGACGCTTCCGGCGATATGGCCGGGGCGGCCGAATGCGACGCCGCCGGTCCCCGCATGCTGCTCCGGCAGCAGCGCGTTGATGGTGCATGTTCCACCATCGCCGATCGCGTCCCGAACGGTCTCCTTCCCGATCATCAGGCCGGTCCGCTCCCGCACGACGAAATGCGCGAGCGGACGCGGCGAGCCGGCCGGCTTCGACCGGGCGTTCTTCCCGCCGCCATTTCTGCAGGCCGCCGTGAAGCTGACCATTTTCGGCGCGACCGGCCGCATCGGACAGCGCATTGTGCAGGAAGCATTGGCGCGCGGGCACAAGATTACCGCGGCCTTGCGCGATCCCTCGCGGCTGCAGTTCCGGCACGAGAGGCTGCATACCGAGCGTGCCGACGTGACCCGCGCGACCGATGTCGCGCGGGTGGCCGCTGGGCATGACGCGGTCGTGAGCGCCGTCGGCCCGGGAGCCGGCGGTGACGCGGCGGTGATCGTCGCGGCCGCGAAGGCGTTCATCGAGGGACTGGCAAGCGCGGGCACGGCGCGGCTGATGGTCGTGGGCGGTGCCGGCACGCTGGAGATCCGGCCCGGCGTGCAGCGTCTCGACACGCCCGAGTATCCGGACATCCATCGTCCTTCCGGCTATGCTCAACGCGAGGCGCTCGCGCTGTATCGGGCCGGCACGCTGGATTGGACCTATCTCAGCCCGCCCGTCCTGATCGAGCCCGGGGAGCGAACGGGCAGCTATCGCGACCACTTCGCCGCGATGCATCACCACCACCTCGTCCGCGACATACTGCACGACCGCCAGGTCGTGGGAGATGAAGAGGTAGGACGTGCCGAAGCGGGCCTGCAGCTCTGCGAGCTGGTTCAGGATCGCCGCCTGCACGGAGATGTCAAGGGACGAGGTCGGCTCGTCGCAGATGACGACCTCGGGGGAGGCCGCAAACGCCCGGGCGATGCTGACGCGCTGCTTCTCTCCGCCGGACAGCTCGCGGGGATAGCGCGTCAGGTGGCGCGCATCGAGCTTCACCGTCTCCAGGAGCTCCGTGGTGCGGCGCTGCAACGCGGCGCCGGAGAGTCCGGCGTGCAGCCGGAGCGGACGCGCGACGATATCGGCCACGGTGTGCTGCGGGTTCAGCGAGGCGTCGGGATTCTGGAAGATGAACTGGACGGCCCGCTGTTCGCTCCGGCGGCGTCGTTGCACCAGGGATGCAAGCGGCTGGCCGTTCAGCGCGACGAAGCCTCTGTCGGGCGACAGCAGGCCGGCGACGCAACGCGCGAGCGTGGACTTGCCGGAGCCGCTTTCGCCGACGATCGCGAGTGTCGCACCGGCTTCTATGGCAAGGCTCACATCGTTGATCGCGCGCACCGGCGGGGCCGCAAACCAGCCGAGCAGTCCGTTGCTGCGGAAGGAACGGCTGACGCCTTCGATCACCAGCCGCGGCGCGAGCAGCACCTCGCCGACCAAGTCCCTCTTCGACCAGGCTGCCCGCGTACAGCACCCCCACGCGATCACAGACCTTGGCGACGACGGCGGGGTTGTGGCTGATGAACAGGACGGCCGCGCGCAGATCGCGGCGCAACTCGGCGATCCGCTGCAGGATCACCGCCTCGGTCGTGACGTCGAGGCCCGTGGTCGGCTCGTCCATGATGAGCAGTTCCGGCCCGCAGGCGATCGCCATCGCGATCACCACGCGCTGCTGCTGTCCGCCGGAGAGCTGGTGCGGATAGCGGCGCCCGATCACCGTCGGATCGGGCAAATGCACCTGCTCGAACAAGGCTTCCGTCCGCTGCCGCGCCGCCGCCCGGGTCAGCAATTTGTGGCGGCGGAGAACTTCGGCGACCTGCTCCCCGACGCGCAGCACGGGATTGAGCGCGCTCATCGGATCCTGATAGACCATGGCCATCCGCGCGCCGCGGACACGCGCGAGTGCCTTCGGCGGAAGCCGGCGCAGATCCCGCCCATGCAGCACGACCCGCTCGGCCTCGATCCGGGCGCCGCGAAGATATTGCATGATCGCATAGGCGATGGTGGTTTTGCCCGATCCCGACTTGCCGATGAGGCCGTAAGCCTCGCCGGGCGCGATCCGGAGCGACACGTCGCGGACCGCGTGCAGAGCCCTTGCCCGGGTGTCGTAGCTCACCGACAGGCGCGCGACGTCGAGGGCCGGCGCGGTGTCCAGCAGCATGTCGGGCATCAGCGTGGGGGGCTGCCGCCGGGCAGCGCCGTGCGCCGGCGCAGCCGCTCGCCGGCAAGCAGGATGCCGATCGCGGTGATCGCGACCGCCGCGCACGGGAAGATCACGAGCCACGGTGCGATTTCCAGAAACTGCTGACCGTCGCGCACCATCAGCCCCAGGCCGGCGTGGGCGGCGCCACCCCGATTCCCAGATAGGCGAGCGACGCGGAAAGCAGCACCCCGTAGGTGACACGCAGGCTGAAATCGACGACGATGATCATTCGCACGTTTGGCAGCAATTCGCGCGCCACGATGTAGAGCCAGGCCTCGCCACGGGAACGGGCGGCCTCGACGAATTCACGATGCGCGAGGTCCACCACCACGCTGCGCACGAGCCGTGCCGAGCGCGGCCAGAACACGATGGCGAGCGCGATGACGACGTTGACGGGATTGCTGCCCAGCATGACGACGACGAGCATCGCCAGGATCAGCGCCGGGAACGACATCAGCGCGTCCATCAGGCGCATCAGCACTTCATCGGCCGCGGTGCTCGCATAGCCGGCCATCAGTCCGGTCGCCGTGCCGAGGATGACGCCGGCGGCGGCGCTGGTGAGCGCGAGCAGCAGTGTCGGGCGGGCGCCGCAGAGCACGCGGCTGAACACGTCGCGGCCGAACTCGTCGGTGCCGAACAGAAAGGTGGCGTCGGGCGGCGAGAGCGCGTGCGAGGAGTTGAAGGCCACCGGCGAGAAGGGAGTAACCCACGGGCCGGCCGCGATCCCGAGCACGATGAGGGCCACGAAGCAGGCCGCGGCGATGTCGCCGAACGACGGGTGCGGCCGGCGCCGCATGGTCAGAGGCGGAGCCGCGGGCTGAGCAGGATCGAGGCCATGTCCGCAAGCAGGTTGCCGAGGCTGTAGGCGATCGCGATCACCAGCACCGATGCCTCGACCACCGGGATGTCGCGGTGCCCGATCGCATCGACCATCATCTGGCCAAGGCCGGCATAGGAGAACAGCGTCTCGACGACGACGATGCCGCCCAGCACGTAGCCGAAATTCATGCCGATCTCCGATAACGTCGGCAGCAGGACGTTGGGCAGCGCGTGCTTCAGCACGACCATCCATCGCGGCAGGCCCTTGAGAATGGCCGTGCGCACATAGGCGCTGTCCATCGCGGCGATCATGCCGGCTCGCGTGATCTGGCTGAGATAGGCCTGCATGCCGATCACCAGCACCGCGACCGGCAGCACGAGCGCGGCCGGGCGGCCGAGCGGATTGTCGTTCGGCCCCATCATGCTGCTGCCGGGCAGGATCGGCAGCCAGATGCTGAACACCAGGATCAGCAGCAGCCCGACGACGTATTCGGGCACCGAGAAGCCGAACACGGCAAGGCCCGAGACCAGCCGATCGGTCAACCGGCCCTGTCGTACGCCGGCGACGATGCCGAGCAGCACCGCGAGCGGCACCGCGATCCCGAGAGTGATGAGGCGAAGAATTGCCGAGTTCACGAAGCGCCCGAGCAGCATCGGCCCGATCGGCGTGTCGAATTGCAGCGACTGGCCAAAATCGCCGTGCAGCAGCCCGAACATCCAGTGAAAATAGCGCGCCGGCAGCGGCCGATCGAGCCCCATCTGCCGCCGCAGCGCGACGACCTGCGCCGGCGTGCCGAGATCGCCGAGGATCGCATTGGCGACATCGCCGGGCAACACGTTGACGATGGCGAAGACGAGCACGGAGACGACGAGCAGCACCACGATCAGCAGCAGCCCCTGGATCAGCAGCTGCAGGACCTTCACCTTCCGTCGTCCGATAATGTCATGCGCGGAGCCAGATCGGGCGCACGTCGATCATGTCGTACAAGGGGGGAACGAAGCCCTCGACCTTATCGCTGGTCGCGCCGATATAGTTCAGGAAATACGGCACTACACGGTCGCTGTCGTCGTGCACCTTGCCGAGGATCTGCGCGACGATCTGCTTGCGCTTCGCCACGTTCACCTCGGCGATGCAGTCCTCGAGCAGGCGATCCAGGCCTGGGCTGGTCTCGACCGTGCTGTAGTTCAGCCGCGCATTGCCGTGGAAGATCAGATACAGCGCCTCGTACAGCGTCGGACTGCCGGACCAGTTTGCGGTGTACAGCGGCTTCTTCCGGCGACATTGGCGACGTATTCGGTGTACGGAATGTCGCGCACGTTGATGGTCACGCCGATCTTCGCCGCCGCATCCTTCATCGCCAGGGCGACCTTCGGCGTGGGCGGCCGTTCGCTGCTGCACCAGAAATCGAGCGTCAGCTGGCCGACACCGGCCTCGTCCAGCAGCTTGCGCGTGCGCGGCAGATCCTGCTGGTGCTGCGGCAGCGGGCTGAGATAGGGACTGTCGGGCGGCAACGGCACATCGTTGCCGAGCTTGCCCTGGCCGAACACCGCAGAGGCGAGCAGGGCATTGCGGTCGATCAGGTAGCGGAAGGCCTCGCGCAGCTTGGGATTGTCGAATGGCGGCATGTTCGCCTGCAGCATGACCGGCTGATAGACGCCGGTGGGCGCCGAATAGGCACGAATGCTGGCGGCGCGGCGCAGGACGAGGAAGATCTCGCTGGAGATGCTGCTGATGAAATCGACATCCCTGCTGCGCAGGGCGGCTTGCTGCGCCATCGAGTTGTGGATCACCACGAGGCGGGCCACGTCCAGATAGGGTCGTCCCTGCATCCAGTAATCCTGGTTGCGGGTCAGCGTCATGCTGGCGCCGGACTGGAAATCGGTCAGCCGGAAGGGTCCGGTGCCCGAGGGATCGGTCTTGATCCGGTCGATGCGATCCTTGGGCAGGATCCTGGCCCAGCGATTGGCGAGCGTGATCGGGAGCTCCCCGAAGGGCTGCGTCAGCACCAGGCGGACCCGGTAACGGTCGTCCGTCCGCGCCTCCTTCAGCGGTCCGAACGCCCCCGTCGCATTGAGCGCGAGGCTCTTGTCGTAGGCGCGCTCGACCGTCGCGACCACGTCGGCCGCGGTGAACTCGGTGCCGTGATGGAAGCGCACGCCCTGCCGGAGGTCGAAGACCCATTCCTGTCCCTGCTTCTCCGGACGCCAGGAGACGGCGAGGTTCGGCACGGCCTGGCTGCCGGCATCCAGCGACGTCAGGTTGTCGAACACCATCGTACTGTATTGCTGCGTCGAGATGTTCAGCGTCGCCTGCGGGTCCAGCGTGTCCGGCGCGGCGGAATAGGCCATGCGGAACGTGCCGCCGGGACGGGGCGTGTCCGGCGCGCGCCGCGGCGCGCGCCGCGGCGCCCGACAGCAGCGCGCCGCCAAGACCGGCCAGGGCGGTGCGCCGGGTGAGACCAGTGTCGGCAAACGGGAAGCCGTTTGTCATGGCGGTCCCTCATGGGGCCTGGCGCAGTCGCGCGCCGCGTGTGGCGGTCACCACCAACCCCAGGCCGGCCAACGCGGCTTCCGTTGCGGCCAGATCCGACGTGCCGATCGCGGCGTGATCAACCCCGCGCCGCAATGGCGCCCCCTGCCGCGGTCGGAACCGGCGGATCGAAGGCGCGCACGGGCGGAAGATTGCCGGTGAACCGTTCGAGCTGGATGCAGGTGAGCTGGCCGGAGCAGCCCTGCGACAGGCTCGATGTGCCGATGTCGCGCGTCAGTACGTTCGGGTTGCCGTGCACGCAGGGTGAGCCGTCCTCCTCCGGGATCTGCGGATCATACCAGGCGCCGGTGGCGAGCTGCACGACCCCGGATCGCACCTCGTCGCTGAGCAGCGCCGCCGCGAGACAGGCGCCGCGATCATTGAACAGGCGCACGATGTCGCCGTTGCCGATTCCGCGCGGCGCCGCATCGCCGGGGTTGATGCGCACCGGCTCGCGGCCGCGGATTCTGGAATCCACGCTGCAGGCGCCGAAATCGAGCTGGCTGTGCAGCCGCGTCGCGGGCTGGTTGGCGACGAGCTGCAGCGGAAACCGGGCGAGCGCCGCCGAGCCGACCCCATCTTCAGGCGGCAGCCAGACCGCGTGGCCCGGGCGATCCGCATAACAGAAGCCCGCGACCGTGGCGGAGTGGATTTCCACCCGGCCGCTGGGCGTCGGCAAGGGCCGGCGATCGGGATCGAGGCGGAAGGCGCGCATCGGCCCGCCATCGTCCGGGCCGATCGGCAGCCGCAACTCCCCCTGGCGCCAGAAATCGTCGAAATCCGGCGCTGGGTGCCCTAGAGCATGACCGGTTCCCCTCCGGTCACCGGCCTGCTCTAGCGAATTGTTCGGGCGAGTGATTTACGTTTCAGGCCGACTTCGGCCTGAAACGATCACGCGCTAGGCCGCGCATCGCCTCGGCGGTCTGCTCGTAGAGCACGCGCAGCCATGCCGCGACGTCGCGGCCCTCCGTGAAGCTCTCGGCGACCCCGAGCCGCTCGGCGATACCGGCGAAGATCGCGTAGTCGTCGCGGGCTTCCGCATGGGGCGTGACGATGCGGTGCATGGCGATCAGCAGCGGATCGTTGGCCGCGGCGCCGAGATCGTCGCGCTCCAGCGTGACGGTGCTGGGCAGCACGATGTCGGCGTGGCGCGCGGTCGCGGTCCAGGCGGATTCGTGCACGATCAGCGTGTCGATCGTCGCGAAGGCGGCGCGCAGGCGATTGAGGTCCTGGTGGTGGTGAAACGGGTTGCCGCCGGCCCAGTACACCAGGCGGATGTCCGCATAGGGCAGGCGCTTGCCGTCGTAGTCGAACGGCGCACCGCGATTGAGCAGCATGTCGGCGACGCGGGCGACCGGAATGAAGGGCGCACCGTGTTCGAGCCCCGCGGCAGGGTCGGAATCGGGACCGCCAGGGCCGGCTTGCCGACATTGGCCAGGGAGCCGAGGCCATAGACGAAGCCGCCGCCTTCCAGCCCGATCTGTCCCAGCATCGCGGCCAGGGTCACCGCCATCCACAAGGGCTGCTCGCCGTGCTCGGCACGCTGCACCGACTGGCTGGTGACGATCAGCGCCCGCCGTCCGGCGAGGCGGCGGGCAAGCGCCCTGATGTCGTCGGCGGCGATGCCGGTGAGGGCGGCGGCCCAGGCGGCATCCTTCGGCCGGCCGTCGGCGGTTCCGAGGAGGTAGGGTTCGAACGACGCATAGCCCGTGCAGAAGCGTTCCAGGAACGCGCGGCCATGCAGGCCCTCCCTCGCCAGGGTATGGGCGATGCCGAGCATCAACGCGGTGTCGGTGCCCGGTCGGATCGGGATCCAATCCGCCGCCGCCTCGGGCGGCAGGTCGTCGCGCAGCGGGCTCACCAGAACGAACTCCGTGCCACGCCGGCGCGCCGCTTCCATCGCGCCGCGGGCGACATGCGCGCTGGTGCCGCCGCCGCTGACGGACGAGTTCTTGATCGCCATGCCGCCGAACGCGACGACGATCTCGGTGTGGCGGCCGAGCGACTCCCAGGAGATATTGCGGCGCACCAGCGGCTCGAACCCGCCGAGCACGCGCGGCAGGATCACCGCCGCCGCGCCGGCGCTGTAGGTGTTCACCGATCGCACATAGCCGCCGAGGGAATTGAGGAAACGGTGCACCTGGCTCTGCGCGTGATGGAAGCGCCCGGCGCTCGACCAGCCATACGAGCCGCCGAACACCGCCTCCGGACCATGCGTGCCGTAGACGCGCGCAAGCTCGCGCGCCGCCAGGTCGAGCACTTCGGACCAGCCCAACTGCACGAACGCGTCGCGTCGCGGGCCTTCGAGGGCCCGGGGCGGCTCTCGAGCCAGCCGCGGCGCACAATCGGCCGCGCGATGCGCGCCCTGTGAGCCACGGCATCGGGTATGTTGCGCAGCAGGGGTGACGGGTCGGGGTCGCCGGGATGCGCCCGCACCTGCAGCCGGCCGTCCTCGCGCCAGCCCGAGAAGGCGCCCCAATGCGCGCTGTGCGGGCGTGGCAGTGTGGCTTCGAGCGTGTCGTTCATGGCGGCGTCATCCCGTCTGCTCGACATTGATCCTGATCACCGACAACCGCCCCTCGGGCCGCATGAACCGGCGCCAGGAAAACGCGTCGAGATCCAGCGACGCTGCGCCATTGACGATCCATTCCGCCATCAATTCCCCGGCGCACGGGCCGAGGCAGAATCCGTGCCCGCTGAACCCCGCGCAGACGAAGAAGCCATCAGGGCCGCCAACCGGCCCGAGGATCGGCATCATGTCGGGGGTGCATTCGCGGATCCCCGCCCATCCGCCGACGAGAATGGCGTCGGCCAGCGCGGGAAAGAGACGCTTCGCCTTGGCGGAGACGGCCATTTCATCGTCGCGGAAGCGCCGATCAAAGGTGAACCGGTCGACGTCGTCGCGGTTGGCGCCGCTGCCGAAGCGCATCGAGCCGTCGGGCAGCTGCGATCCACTGAAATCATAGGCGAAGGTCTGCACGAAGGGTGTCGCCTGCGGCGGCAGCGGCGCGGTGCGGATGGAGGCGAGGCGGCTCGGGTAGATCGGCAGGTAGACGCCCACCATCTGCGCAACCGACGGCGCCCATAGCCCCGCGGCATTCAGCACCGCCGGGGCGGCGACGCGCGTGTCGCGGGTTTCGACATGGGTGACGCATCCGCTGGCTTGGCCGATCCGCAGGACCTCCTGATGACAGAGGATCGTTGCGCCGGCTTCGGCGGCCGCTTCGCCGATCGCGAGCGTCGTCTGCGCCGGATCGGCCATGCCGTCGGTGGGGCAGAACTTCCCGCCGACGAGGCCGTCGCCGATCCCCGGTGCCAGGCGGCGCAGCTCCTCCGGGCCGATCAGCGTGCTGTCCAGGCCGAGCTGGCGCTCTTGCGCGCGCTGTTCGGCGAGCGCCTCCATCTCCGACTCGTCTTCCGCGACATAGACATGGCCGGTCTGCCGATAGCCGGTGGGACGCCCGAGCGCGGCATCGAGTCCCGTCCAGAGGGACACCGCGCGCCGCGCCAGCGGGATTTCCGGCAGGAGCCGCCCCTGCTGGCGCACGCCGCCGCCGTTGCGCCCCGATGCCTCGGCGCCGATCATCCAGCGTTCCAGCACGACCACGCGGCGGCCCCCGCGCGCAAGGGCAAGTGCCGCGGACACGCCGGCGATGCCGGCGCCGACGATCGCGACATCCGCCTCGATCGTGCGCATCAGGCGGCGGTGCTGCCGCGCACCGCGCGGACCATGCGCGGAACAATCTGGGCAAGCGGCGCCGGTGTGGTGGCGCAATCAAGTCGCAGGAATCCGGCGTCGTTGTTCGTGCCCATCCCAGCCCCTTGCGGAATTGATGCTTCCTGAAACAGGCTCTCAGATCTCCCGCCCCGCCTTCGCCCCTTCGAAGATGGCCTGTTCAAGCTGACGCGGCGCCCACGCGTCGCCGATCGTCTTCAGGACCGGCACCCGTCCCAGCAGGCCGCGATAGAGCGGCCGATCCGCCTCGCCGCGCGAGCACAGCACCACGCTGTCGGCCGGCAGATCGTACGTGGTGCGATCGAGTTGCGTGACGGTGACGCTGCCGTCGCCGATCGCCGTGACGTCCTCGAGCGGAGACATGCGCACGCCGAGGGTCAGGAGGCGTTCATAGATCGGCCACCAGGTGAGCAGGTCGACATCCATGCCGATGAAGAACGCCGAAGACACCAGGGTCACGTCGTGATCGCGGGTCGCCAGCAATTCAGCGACCGACGTCCCCATGTGCCGCCCGTCCCAGTCGCCGATCACCACCCGGCGCCCAGATTGGCGCCGGCCAGCACCTCCCGCGCGGTGAACACATGCGGACGGTCCGCACCGGCGACATCCTGACGGCGGTCGGCGGAGCCGGTGGCCAGCACCACCGCATCCGGCGCGTCAGCCAGGATCGCCGGCGCATCCGGTGCGCTGCGCAGGTGGATCGCCACGCCCTGCCGCTGCACCTGATCCGTCAGCCATTCGACGATCTTCAGGTAGCCGCCGCGATGCGGCGTCAGCGCCAGGGCGCGCACCTGCCCGCCCAGATCGTCCATCCTTTCGTGCAGCGTGACGTGGTGCCCACGCTTCGCGGCCACCCGAGCGGCCTCGAGACCGGCCGGACCGCCGCCGATGACGGTCACTTTCCGCGGCGTCGGCGTCCTTGTCAGCACGGGCCACAGGTGCTCGCGGCCGGTGCGCGGATTGTACACGCAGCTGATGTCGCCCACCCGCTGCTGCCGCCCGAAGCAGCTCTCGTTGCAGTAGATGCAGGTCCGGATCTCGTCCTCGCGGCCGGTCGTCAGCTTGCGGATGATGGCCGGCTCCGCCACATGGGCGCGCGTCATCCCGATCATGTCCGCCTCGCCCGCGGCCAGGATCGCCTCGGCTTCCGCGGGATCGACGATCTTGCCGATGCAGAAGACGGGAATGTTCAGCGCGCGCGCGCACCGCCTTCGCCAGCGGCACCAGCGGTCGCGGTGGCGAGGCGATGGTGGGATAGTGGATCGAGCGGCTCCACATGCTGGAGTTGGTGCCCGCGCTGACATCGATGTAGTCCAGCGCGCCCCAGCCCGCCACAGCGACGGCGGCCTCGCTCGTCGCGGCGGATGAGCAAGGCGCCCGCCGATCAGGGCGGCTAGCGCGTGATCGTTTCAGGCCGAGTTCGGCCTGAAACGTGAATCACTCGCTCGAACAATTCGCTAGAGCAGGCCGGTGACCGGAAGGGAACCGGTCATGCTTTAGAACAATTGGATCAATCCGGGCCTGGCCTCAGCCAGTTCAACCCGGTCGCGAACACATTGTTGCGCACCGGAAAGCAGGCCTGTTTCGGCTGGCCGAAGGGCGATCGGCTCGAGGAGCTGTGCAATCAGTGGCTCGACGCGCCTGAGCTCGCGGCGGCCCAGGCGACCGCCCGCGCGATCCAGCGCCAGATCTTCATCGACCTGCCGATGATGCCGATCGGCATGCACTACCATCCGACCGCCTACCGGAAAGGCATCAGCGGTGTTCTGCCGGGCTTTGCCACCACCTTCTGGACCGTGAAGAAGGCCTGAACGCGATGGAGGCCGCCACGCCGCATCCCGTGCTCGGCCGGGTGCTCGACGATCTGCAAGCGAACGAGGGCGTGGCGCTCGGGCGCCTGTTCGACTGGCTCCGCATCCCGAGCATCCCGACCCAGGAGGGTCACGCCGCCGACTGCCGGCGTGCCGCCGAATGGTTCCGCGCCCAGCTGCGCATGATCGGCTTCACCGCGGAGGTGCATCCGACGGCCGGACGGCCCGTGGTGGTCGGCCACTCCGCGGAAGCGGGGCCGGAAGCGCCGACGATTCTCCGTCACGGTCACTACGACGTGCAACCCGCCGATCCCGCGGCGCTGTAGCACACGCGGAACACGCCGCCCATTTCATACGACAAGCCCGCGCTGCTCGGCGGATGCGGCGGCTCGCTGCCGGTGGTCGGCAGCCTGAAGCGGCTGCTCGGCATCGACACGCTGCTGTTCAGCTTCGGCCCGGATGACGACCAGGTGCACAGTCCGAACGAAAAGTTCGAGCTCGCCTGCTATCGGCGCGGCGCCCGCGCGCGTGCCCGCCTGCTGGCGGAGCTCGCTGCATGAGCCCCGCCGCCACGTTCGATTGCCGCGTCGATGACGTCGGCAACATCATCGAGTTCGGCCACATCGATCTGCGCGTCCCGGACCAGCACCTGGCTACGTTGTTCTACGTCACCGGCCTTGGCCTGACGGGCGATCCGTTTCTGCGCGTCGACATCGAGAACATGTGGATGAACGTCGGGGCCAGCCAGCTCCATCGGCCGACCGGCCCGGCGCAGGTGCTGCGTGGCCGCACCGGTTGGTCGTGCCTGATCTGGACGCGCTCGCGGCACGACTCGGTCGGTGCGCGCCTCGCCGGCACCGCTTTGCTGTCGAATTGCATCGCGAGACCGGCACCGGGCGCCCGTTCGACGCACATCACCTGCAGATCGCCCTAAAGCAGATCGGTTCCCTTCCGGTCACCGGCCTGCTTTAGCCAACTGTTCCAGCGAGTGATTCACGTTCCAGGCCGACTTCGGCCTGAAACGATCACGCGCTAGCGGATTTCTCCGGTCCCCACGAACGCCTGCGGGCACGCGGGCTGATCACCGAAGAGAGCAGTCAGCATCAGTACCGCTTCCAGAAGGTCATCGACCTCGACAGCGGGGCCGAACTCGCCTGCATCAAGCATGAGGTGCGCAGTCTGCATCATCCCATGTTCGACTGCGTCCACATCAATCGCGATCCCGAACGCACCGCGAACAGCTACGCCCACGGCCCCGACCGTCCGCCTGGATCGCCGCGCCGGCCTGACGCGCGAGCGTCGGCTTTGCCTCGCTTCCGACAGGCCCGGTTCCGATTGTGACCCGGTCTGACCAGCACCCGGCGCCTTATCCGTTCAGGCGACGGTTTTGCCGAGCAGTTTCGCCACCCGGCGCAAGCCAAGCAGATAGCCCTGCGTGCCGCACCCTGCGATCACGCCCTCGGCCCGCGTGGAGACGAAGGAGTGGTGGCGGAATTCCTCGCGCCGGTGGACGTTCGAGATGTGCACCTCGATGACCACCCCCTCGAAGGTGTTCAGTGCGTCGAGGATCGCGACCGACGTGTGCGTGAAGGCGGCGGGATTCATCACGATGCCACCGGCGATCTCGCGCGCCTCGTGAATCCAGTCGATGATCTCGTATTCGCGGTTGGATTGATGGAAACGGATGTCGAGTGCCAGGTCCGCCGCCAGCGCGCGGCAATCGCGCTCCACATCCGCCAACGTTCGGTGACCGTAGATATGCGGCTGGCGCTTGCCGAGCAGGTTGAGATTGGGCCCGTTGAGAATGTAGACCGTGCGGCTCATCGATGAACTCCCGATCTGGTGGTGGCGAAGGTCTCGCCGAGGAGCGGCCCGGCGCGTGCGTGCTGCAGATCTCGGGCACGACTGCCGCGATGATCCGATCCTCGGCCATGACGGGCACCCGGTCCGCAACCTGCCGTGCCCGGCGATTGCATGCGGCACGCGGATCATGATCATGCCGACCTGCGCGAGGCCGGCCAGGATGTCCAGCATCTTTGCTGCCCCACCGGTGGAACCTACTCTCTGACTACGCCCTCACGCTGGGGATGACGTGCCGCGGTATCACTCGGACTTGCCGCCGGATGCTGACGGTGTCGTGCCCGTGGCCAAGGGGATTCCCTGCCGCTCAGGGTGCGGCGCTACGCCCATCAAGCCGTGTTGCCGGCGTCCACCGTGGTGACGGTACCGGTGATGTTGCGCGCCGCATCGCTGAGGAGAAACAGCACGGCCGCGGCAACATCTTCCGGCTCGGGCATGCGGCGGAGTGCGCTGCGGCGGGCGATCTGCGCGCGCTGGCCGGCGTTCAGTTCCTCGGTCATGTCGGTCGCGACGAAGCCGGGGGCAACCGCATTCACCGTGATGCCGAGCGGCCCGAGCTCGCGCGCGAGCGAATGGGTGAAGCCGGTCATCGCCGCCTTGGTCGCCGAATACGCGGCGAGGCCGCTATAGCCCGTACTGCCGACGATCGACCCGATGTTCACGATGCGGCTGCCGCCCGAGGCCATCATCGCCCGCACCACCTGCTTCGTCAGGATGATCGGCGAAAGCACGTTGAGTCGCACCATCTGCGTCGATGGCGGCATCCGCGAGCGTGGCGAGCACCCCGCTGGTCCCGATGCCCGCATTGTTGACGAGACCGTAGAACGGGCCGAAATCCGCGCGCAGTGCATGCACCACATCGGGCAGGCCCGGCGATGTCGCTGAGATCGCAAGCCCGGAAATGGATGGCGCCAGCGCCTGCCTGTTCCGCTGCCGCGCATCGCGTTGCCGAGCGCTTCGGTTTCCGCGCCGGGCAATGGCCACCACGTGATAGCCAGCGGCGGCGAGGGCCTGTGCGATGCCGAGCCCAAGTCCGCGGCTGCCGCCGGTGACGATGACGGTTCGCATCGCGGGTTCAGGCCGCGGGACGGAGCAGCTTGCCCGCCGCGCCGACCGGCAGCGATGGCACGATGCGCACGCGCGCCGGCACCTTGTGCCAGGCCATGCTCGCCCGGCAGGATTCCAGGATCTCGGCCTCGAGCGACTCGTCGCCCGCTTGCGTCGTCGCACGCAGCACCACGTCCACGACCACCACGGCGCCGATGATCGGGCTGCGCTTGGCGCGTGCGCAGCGACATCGCCACGCGGGGATGACGGTTCACCACCGCCTCCACCTCCTCGGGATGCACCTTCAATCCCCCCACATTGATCACGCCGTCGCGCCGTCCCATGAAGTGATAGCGCCCCTCACGCAGCGTGACGATGTCCTTGGTGTCGACGAATGCATCCGCGCCGCGCAGCGCCGGGGCATCGGCGTCGAGATAGCGGCCCGCCGTGCGTTCCGAGCGGATGCGCAAGGTGCCGGCCTGCGACGCGCAGCGCGACTCCGCGGCGCTCCTCCTCGATCCAGGAGGCGGGGAAGCCGGCGAGCCCATCGCCCACTTCGAACGCGACGCCGGCTTCGGTGGAGGCGAAAGCGTGGCACACGCGCGCCGAGGGGTAGGCGGCGCGCAGCTTGTCGAGAATCGCCTGATCCGCGACCTCGCCGGAGAGGCGCACATCCTTGAGCGCGATCGTCTTCGCCACGGGGCTGAGCAGGGCGCGGCGCCAATGCGTGGGCGTGCCGGAAAGGAAGCTCACGCCGGCGGCGCCGACCCGGGCGAGGAAGTCGCCGGGCGGCTCGTCTGCGCCCGAAAGCACCATCGAGCCGCCGCCGATCAGCGCGCGCAAAAGGATCTGCAGGCCGCCATAGCGGCGAATGTCGTAGAACGTGCTCCAGACGGGAATGTCCACGCCGACACTGCCGCGCGGGATCGCGCCGCGCCAGGCTGCGCAGCGTGTGCAGCGCCATCTTTGGCCGCCCCGTGGTGCCGGATGTGAACAGCGCCCATTCCGTCTCCCGCTCGCCGCCCGGCTCGACCTCGCTCGGGGTGATCGCACGCGCGCTACGCCGGGATGCGCGTGATGCCGGATTGCCTCACCTCGCGGTCGCCGACGATGATCGTCGCCTCGGCGGCATCGATCGCGTACCGCAGATGCTCATCCGGCAGGTCGGGCGTGCAGATGACGAGGCGGCGCGCCAACCCGTCGAGCTCGAGCATCGCCAGCGCGGTCGCGAGCTGGGTGTCGATGCGCAGCACGACCACGGCGCCGCGGCATTCCTCCCGCCGCGCACCGAGAACCGAGCCACGGAGCAGCGTGTCGAGCGGAAACCGCGTGTCGGCATCGAGCAGGAAACGCCGTTCGACCGCCCCGGACGCGGCCGTCAACGCCCATAGCGATCGGTGCCGGATCGGTCTGGTCCCGGACCATCGGATCGTGATCCCGGTCGCGTCGGATCAGACCGCCGCATGCTCGTAGAGCGCCACGAATTCCCCGAACGTCTCCGGGATCTCGATGTCATCGCTGGCGCTGAACGGGTCGAAGCCAAGGCTGCCCTCCAGTCGCGTGACGATCACCGCCATGCTGAGCGAATCGAGGCCGAGATCGAGCAGCGGGGTGTCGTCGGTCAGCCGGCTGATGCGGGCTGGTTCTGCATTGTCGCGACCTCGGTGAAGACATCGGACACCATCTCACGCACGGACATGCTGCTCTCCGTTCCCAGTTGTTGATGCGGTCAGGCTTCGATCGTGCCGAGCGCGAAGCCCGGATCGGCCTCATTGCGGTCGACGCGATCAGGACCCGATTCCGGCCGGCTCGGCGATCCATGCCGTCGCCGATCCCATCTCGGGCGATCGCAGCGTGGTGGTCGCGCCGCACCGGACGGCGCGGAACGCGCCGACCCGGCGACGCGCACGATGCATGACGAGACGATCGACCCAGTTCGCGTAGAGCGCGACAGTGAGATCCCGCCAGGAATGATCGAGCGCAGCCGTGCATTCGTCCCACGGGAATTCGGCCAGGAGCTCGGCGTCGCGTCAGCGCCTTCGGCACGCGCGCGGAAGCCCGCGAGACTTCGCGCCGCCCGGGTGTCGAGAAGCCCTTCGGGCAGATCCGGATAGGCCTCGCGCTCGCCGATCAGGAATTCGCGGATGTCGCGGCGATATTCGCGCAGCAGCGTATCGGCGTCGTATTCGGGATGGCCCTGGCAGAACACGAAGGGGGCGCCGGCCTCCTTGACGAAGATGTCGGCGCCGGCCGTCCGCGAGCGCGAGATGATGCGATATCCGCGCCGCGCGCAGGGCCTCCTCCGGCAGCGCGTTGCAGCGCGAATGCGGCAGGCGCCATCGATCGGGCAGGCCGCGCGCGAGCCAGTGCGTGGGTTCGCTCCGCACGCAATCGACCACCGCCGACAGCTTGCGGGGCAGCCGCACGCGTTCGATGCCATCGAGATGCAGCACCGCCGCATGCGCCGCGAGGCACGACCACAGGACCGGCACGCGCGCGCGCCTCGGCGAAGTCGACCAGCCCGGTCAGCATCGGCCAGGCGGGCTCGTCGATCAGCCGCGCCGCGACGGGTGGGGCGCCGGTCACGATCAGTGCGTCGGGGGTCGCTTCCGCGCAGGCGGCGACTGCGGATTCGAGCGACAGGATGCGCAGCTCGATCGGCCGCCCGCGGGCCGCCGCCATCAGGATGGTGCGGAACTGCCGCTCGGTGCGCTTGTTCGCCTCGCCCGGGCATGCCGTTGACCAGCCCGAGCACGAGCGAGCCGGTCGGGCCACCGCGTCGGGACGGGAATTCATGCAGCTTCGCCACCGCCTGACCTCGCCGGGTGGTACGCGCCGTCAGGACACCGTCTCGAGCCGCTCGGCCGCGTGGCCGACCGCGTCGAGCGCCTGGTCGAAATCGGCGATGATGTCGTCGGCGTGCTCGATCCCGATGCTGAGCCGGATCATTTCCGGCAGCAACCCCGCCGTGCGCTGTTGCTTCCGGGTTCATCTGCCGGTGCGTGGTCGAGGCCGGATGGCAGGCGAGCGATTTCGCGTCGCCGAGATTGACCAGCCGCTTGACCAGGCGCAGCGCGTCGTAGAACCGCACCGCGCCCTCGTAGCCGCCGCGCGGGCCGAAGGTGAGCAGCGAGCAGGCCCGGCCGCCGAGATATTTCTGCGCCAGCGCGTGATACGGGTTGTCGGGAAAGCCGACATAGTTCACCCAGGCGACGCGGGGATCGCTGCGCAGGAATTCCGCGACCTTGCGCGCATTCTCGACATGGCGCTCGACGCGCACCGCCACCGTCTCGATGCCCTGCAGCAGCAGGAAGGCGCTGAGCGGCGACAGCACGGCGCCGGTGGTGCGCAGGAAGACGCTGCGGCAGCGCTCGATATACGCGGTGGGGCCGAAATGCTCGGTGTAGACGAGCCCGTGATAGGATGCGTCCGGCTCGTTGAACATCGGGAAGCGCTCGCGGTGGCGCGCCCAGTCGAAGCGGCCGGAATCGACGATGACGCCGCCCATCGTCGTGCCGTGGCCGCCGAGGAACTTCGTCAGCGAGTGCACGACGATGTCGGCGCCGTGCTCGATCGGCCGCAGCAGGATCGGCGTCGCGACGGTGTTGTCGACCACCAGCGGCACGCCATGCGCGTGCGCCGACCTCGGCGAGCGCCTCGATATCGGCGACATTGCCGGCGGGATTGCCGACGCTCTCGCAAAAGACGCCGCGCGTGTCCCCGTCGATCAGCGCCGCGATCGCCGCCGGCGCATCGCTCGCCGCGAAGCGGACCTCGATGCCCTGCCGGCGCAGGAAATGCGCGAACAGCGTGTGCGTGGTGCCGTAGAGCTGCGGCACCGAGACGAGGTTCCGGCCGGGCTCGACCAGATTGGCGATGGCGTAATGCAGCGCCGCCTGGCCGGAGCCGACCGCCATCGCCGCCATGCCGCCTTCGAGCAGCGCGACGCGGCGCTCGAGCACCTCGGTGGTCGGGTTGCTGATGCGGCCGTAGCGGTAGCCCTCGACCTCGAGATTGAACAGCGCGGCGCCGTGTTCGGCGCTGTCGAACTCGTAGGAGACGGTCTGGTAGATCGGCACGGCGACGGCATGCGTGGTCGGATCGCCGTCGTAACCGCCGTGAATGGCGATCGTGTCCTTGCGCGGCTCACGCATGAGCATAGAGGTCCTTCGGCCGGTCGGTTCGGGCTGGCGTCGCATTAATAACACGATTTCGCGCAAAATATGCGAGCCGAAACGAAAGCAGTTCGATCCCGCGCGGCCGATTCATGGCCGACGCGCCGCTTCCATCGCGCGCGACCAGGCGGTCGATGTCCTGCTCGCTGGTCGCGCCATGGGTGATGCAGGCGCGGATCACCGCCGGCGTTCTCGAAGCTCGCCTTGGAGATCCACGCCGCGCCGGAGGCGAGCACGCGCGCGACGATGGCGGCCGGCGTCCGCGGATCCCGGCGGCGGCGCGATGCACAGCACCGCGAGCGGCGAGTTGTTGACGATCCGCCAGCCGCGCGCGCGCAGCCGGTTCGCCAGCAACCCGGCGAGCGCGATCGCGCGCTCGACATGGTCGGCATAGCCGTCCCATCCCGCGGCGGCGAGCGAGAGGAACAGCCGCAGCCCGGCGAAGCGGCGCGACCACTGGATCGAGGTGACGTAGGGATCGAGGCTCGCCTGGTTGGACGGCATGTAGCTCGTCGCGACCTGGAACGCGGCGGACAGGATCCCGGGATCGCGCACCAGGAACATCCCGCACCCCATCGTCGTCGCGAACCATTTATGCGCATCGATGGTGATCGAATCCGCGCGCTCGATGCCGTCGAGCACCGCGCGATGACGCGGCGATGCGATCAGCGCGCCACCCCAGGCGGCGTCGACATGCAGCCACAGCCGTTCGCGTCGCGCGACGCCGGCACATTCCGGGAGCGGATCGATCATGCCGGCGCCGGTGGTGCCGGCGGTCGCCGCGATCATGACGGGAACGCGGCCGTCGCGCCGATCCGCCGCAATCATCGCGGCCAGCCGGTCCGGGTCCATCCGGCCGCTGCCGTCGGTCGGCACCAGCCGCACGGCGTCGCGACCGATGCCGGTCTGATGCGCGATCTTGATCCAGGCGAGATGCGCCTCGCGCGAGATGTAGAGCGTCGGCGCGCCGTCGAAGCAGCGGGCGCCCGTCGCGGGCGAAGTCCGGATGCGCGTGCGGTCAGCGCCGCGATCACCGCGGTCGCGTTCGCCTCCGCGCCGCCGGTGGTGAAATGCCCGCCGGCGTCGTGCGGCAGCCCCGCGCGGCGCGGCGACCGCGCGGATGAGATGCGCTTCGATCGCGACCGCGGCGGGCGAGGTGGTGGCGGTCGCGAGCTGCGGGTTGAGCGCCGCGATCACGCGGTCGGCGCATTGCGAGGGGAAGGTCGGCGCCGGGTTGAACAGGCCGAAATAGCGCGGGTGCGTGATCTGCGTGATGCCGCGCTCGAGCCGCGCGATGGTCCAGCGCAGCACGTCGTCGAGCGGCCGCGGCGCGTCGAAATCGAAGCCGGCGAGCTCGGCGTCGAAGGCGGCGCGATCGAGTCGTCGGCGTCACCGGGCCGGCCTCGATGCGGGCGGCGAGTCCGGCGAGCGCCGCATCGAGCGCGACCTCGACGCGGCGGCGCGTCGCCTCCGGCGGGAACAGCGCGGCGGCTGGCGGCGGAACGTCCGGCGGACAGCGCGGCGGTCCAGGCGCGCGGCCGGCGCGCTCATGGGCCCGTCACCGCCGGCTCGGCGCGTCGGCGGAGTGCGGCGCGCAGCACGAGCAGCACGCCCTGCGGACTTTCGATGACGTAGCGATGCGCCAGGCGACGCGGTTCCAGCGCCAGGCGATACGCCCATTCCAGCGCCAGGCGCTGCAGGATGCGTGGCGCGCGCCGCTGCTTGCCGGTGAGAAAGTCGATCGCCGCACCGGCACAGAGCGCCGACGCCGCGCGCGCCACCCGCCTCCGCGATGCGCGCGGCGAGCATCTCCTGCTGCGGCGAGCCCACCACCAGCAAGGTGTAATCCGCGCGGCTCGCGATGACGAAATCGACGATGCGCGCCATCTCGGCGGGATCGCGCCAGAAGCCGCGCGACGGATTGCGATGATGCAGGGCGCCGAAGGCGAAGCGGCCGCGCAGCGCGGCGATCGCCGGTGCCGTCGCCGCCGATGATGCAGAGCGAGGTCGCCGGCGTGATCGCGCGGCGGAAGAGCTGTTCCACCAGGTCGGACCCGGTGACCACCGGCGGCGGACGGAGCCCGACCAGGCGCGCGCAGAGCGCGATCACGCGGCTGTCGAGCAGGCAGAAATCCGCGCGCGCGTAGGCGCCGACGAGGGCGGCATCGCCGCGGCCGAGCCGCGCCAGATGGGCCGCGTTCGGCGTCACCACGTAACGCCAGCGATCGCCCTGCGCCGCGCGCCCGATCGACCGCGGCGACCGCCGCGTCGGGCGTGAGCGTCGCGAAGCGGAGGCCGAGGAAGTCCGATGCGCCGCTCATCCGGCCCTCCCGGAGCCGGCCATCAGGCGCAGCATGTAGCAGGCGCGCCAGAGCCGGTGGGCGATCAGCACCGAAGCCGCGCCGAACTTCGCGCGCCGGTTCGGCAGCCGGTCCGAACGCAGCACGCGGAGGAGATGCGGCGCGGCGGAAATCGGCATCACCGCGGTCTTCACCGCCCAGCGCAGCTTGCCGAGCGCGCTGCTCGCGCGTGAGCGCGTAATGCTCGGCGAGCACGCGGCGCCAGCGCGTCAGCAGATCGGCCCAGCCGCGGACGCGCGAGATGGCTGACGACGGCGCGCGGCTCGTAGCCCAGGCGGAAGCCGAGCGCGGTGGCACGGTGCGACCATTCGACATCCTCGGAGACGCCGGTGCG
This sequence comes from uncultured Alphaproteobacteria bacterium, assembly GCA_963822815.1. Lineage (GTDB taxonomy): Bacteria > Pseudomonadota > Alphaproteobacteria > Acetobacterales > Acetobacteraceae > CAWGJC01. The sequence goes on along the minus strand of CAWGJC010000012.1, from coordinate 118,470 downwards.
GAATCCGCCCACCGCGTCGAACACCGATCGCCACACCCACATGTTGCCGCTGCCGGTGTAGCCCTCGTCGACGATGTAGCGTTCGAAATCGAAGCCGAACACGATCTCCCAGGCTTCCACCGGCGTCGGCCGCGCGGCGTCGCGCGCGGTGGTGCGCACATGGCCGCCGAGGAAATCGTACTCGGCGAGCGCGTGCACGCCGTGCTCGATCCAGTCGGGATCGGGATCGCAATCGCTGTCGATGAAGGCCAGGATCTCGCCGCGCGCGACCGCGGCGCCGGCGTTGCGCGCGGGCCCGGCGCCCTGCACCGGCGCGGGGATGACGCGGCAGGACGGCACCGCCGCGCGCACCGCCGCGATGCCGCAGGCGGAGTTGTTGTCGGCGACGATCACTTCCATGCGCGCCGCCGGCCAGGTCTGGCGCGCGAGTCCGGCAACGCAGACCTGCAGCGCCGCGAGATCGTTGTAGTGCGGGATCACCACCGACACGAACGGCCCGGGTGGCGCCGCGCTCGCGGCGGCGGCGCCGCGTTGCAGCGAGGCGGGGGATTGGTGGATCGTCACATCGGTCTCCATGCGTCAGGCGAGACCGGCCCGGACATCCGCGCCGATCTCGCGCAGCGCGTCGCGCGCGTAGGGAAGGGCGCGGCCGAGGCCGTAGAACAGATGCACCATGCCGGCGTGGCAGGTGTGGCGGACGGCGACGCCGGCGGCGCGCAGCCGCTCGGCATAGGCATGGCCATCCTCCTGCACGGGATCGAATTCGGCGGTGTGGATCTGCGTCGGCGGCTGGTCCGACAGATCGATCGCGCGCAGCGGCGATACGTGCGGGTGCGCTGCATCCTGTCCGGCCGGCAGGTAGCATTCGCGTTCGCGCACGAGATCGCCGGGATCGAGCAGTCCGGGTTCCGGAATTTCCGGCGCGAATCGTCGGCGCCCAGTCGAGGATCGGGCACAGCAGGAGCTGCAGGGCGAGCGCGCCCGGCCGCTCGCGCGCGACGCGCTGCGACGCCACCGCGGCAAGGGTGGCGCCCGCCGAATCGCCCGCGATCGCGATGCGGGCGGGATCGAGGCCGAGCGCTTCCGCCTGGTCGATCGCCCACAGCGTCGCCGCGCGCGCATCCTCGATCCCGGCGGGGAAGGGATGCTCCGGCGCCAGGCGGTAATCGACGGCGATCAGCCGGCAAGCCGTGGCGTCGGCAAGCGCGCGGCACAGCCCGTCATGGGTGTCGAGATCACCGCAGACCATGCCGCCGCCATGCAGGTAGACCAGGCCCGGCCAGGCCGCGCGCGCATCGCAGAGCGGCGTGTAGATCCGGATGGCGAGCGGCCCGCCCGGCCCGGCGATGACGCGGTTCTCGCTCGCCGCGACCTGGCTTCCGGTCTCGGCGAGATGCATCAGCCGGCGGAACGCCGCGCGCCGCGCGTCGATATCGTCCGGCCGGGCGCGCGGCGCGAGTGCCGAGCGCCTTGACCAGCCGGAAGACATCGGGATCGAGCGGCACGGGCGACCCTCAGAGCCGCAGCGTGGTGCGCAGTCGCGCCGGCCAGCCCGCGGGGTCGAGTCCGTGCGTCGCGAACATCGCGACCGCCAGTCGATCCATACCGAAGGCGGCGCAGCCGGTATGCGCCGGCGCGCCGTCACTGTCGCGCATGTCCCAGACATTGCCGAAGTGATCGCGATGGTAGTTGAAGCTCATGCAGGCGGTCGGCTTCGCTACGCCGTAGATCGGCACCAGCAGCTCGAATTTGAGCTCCTGCTGCTTCTGGCTCACCGCCTTGATGCGGCCCTCGCGCCCGAAGAACGGGTCATTGGCGCTGGCGACAGAGGCCGGCAGGCCGAGCCGCCCGGCAATCTCGTTCCCGCGCTCGATCCACTCGGTGCGGAACGCCGTCACCTCGTCCGCCGTGCCGATGCAGACATATTCGCGCATGCGGAAGGATTGCAGCCGGTCGAGCTGCGTCGACGGCTCGCGGCGGAAGCAGTCGCAGGCGACGTCGAACCGGTAGCCGCCGCGCGGGACCGCACCGCGCGCCGCCGCCAGCGGGTAGACCGGGTAGCAGGCGGCGGGCGCGAGCACGAGATCGGAGGCGGCGAGCGAACTCGTCCAGTCGCCGCCAGCTTCGTGCCGGGCGACGGCGCTCTTGATCTCCGCCTCCCCACCGCAGAGCGCGCACACGCTGCCGAGCAGGTTGGGAAAGCTGTTGAGGTAGCCGGATTTCTCGAGGTCGCGGCGGCTCATCACCGGCGGGAAGCGCATCACTTCCGCCGACGGGTCGCGATACTCCGAGATCAGCGCGGCCAGACGCTCGACCAGGTCTCGTAGAGGCCGGTGCGGGCATAGACGCCGTCGACGCCCATCGGGCGGAACAGCGTAGCGGCGAACTCCGCATCGGTCGCCGGCACCATGCGCGCGCGCTGCGGTTCGAGGCCTGCGGTCGTCATGTCCATGTCGGTGCTTGCCTTTGCTGCTGGTGATCGTGCGCCGTCAGATCCGCAACGCTCGACGGTGCCGCGGTGAGCAGCGAGGTGGTTGCGAGATTGGCGAGGATGCGGTCGTTGCTGATCATGATCGGCGCGGACAGCACGTCCCGCAGATGACCGGCCGATGCTGAACTCGGAATTGTTGCGGTAGCCCGCGAGCCCGCAGGCGCGGCCGGCCTCCATGACGATCGCGACCGCGCTCTCCGAGGCTTCCACCTTGGTGAGGTTCATCATCGCCTGGAAGTCGAGCGCCATCAGCGCCTGGCCATCCGTCGCGCGGCGCTCGTATTCGCCGAGCGACGCGACGATCAGGCCGCGCAGCTTCTGCAGCGAGGCGAGCGCGCGCGGGATGTGCGTTGCGCCCGGCGGCAGCGTGCCCTTGGCGGCGCGCGCGGCGCGGCGGGCGAAGGCGCGCGCGCGCTCGACCGCTCCTGCGGCGATGCCGGCCCAAACCGCGGACCAGGCGAGATGCGACACCGGAACCATGCTCTGCGGGTGGATGCGCTCATAGGGCTCGGGCAGGATCTGCTCCGCGCTGCCCGCGGCCTTGAGCGCGAAGCCGCCGCTGCAGGTGCCGCGCATGCCGAGCGCGTCCCAGCCGCCGGTGCGGTCGAGCGTGTAGTCCTCGCGCCGGAAGGCGACCAGAACCTGATCGGACGCGGCTGCCTCCGCGGAGCGCCGCGCGGTGGTGACGATGACATCCGCCTCGGCGCCGTAGGAAACGACCGTCGCGGCGCGGTCGAGGCTGATGCCGGTTGCGGTGGGCTCGACCGGTGCCGCGCTGGAACGCACGTTGCCGCCGGCCTGGCCTTCGGTCGTCGAGGAGGCGAGCAGCAGCTGTTCGGCGGCGATCCGCCGCAGCAGGCCGCGATGCCATTCGCTCTCGCCGACCGTGGCGCAGCACGCAGGCGATGCAGGATCTGGTGCATCGCGTAGATCATCGCGCTGGAGGCGCAGACCTGGCCGAGCCGATAGCAGATGTCGACGACCTCACCGAGGCTCGCATCCTCCCCGCCGAGCTCGGCGGGAAGCATGATGGCGAGCAGGCGCTCGTGCCGGAGCGCATCGAGCGCCTCGCGCGGAAACCGCGCGTCGCGATCGACGGCGTCGGCGAACTCGGCGGCGATGGCGGCGACCGCCTCGGCGCGCCCGGCGTAATCGCGGCCGGTCTCGGCTGCCCGCAGCGCCGGCAGCACTTCGCTCGGGACGGAATCGTCCGGTCCCGCCCCGGCCGTCAGTGTCCAGGACAAGCTTATCGAGGATAACCGAATTCATACTCGCTGACCTTCGAAAGATCGATCTTGTTGAGGATGACGCCGGCGAGCGGGGCGCCCGCCATGCGCAGCAGCTTCAGGGCCTGCTCGACCTGATCCCGCGGCGTCGATCGCCACTGCACCACGAGGATCGTCGTGTCGGCGTTGTTCGCCATGATCAGCGCGTCGGATACCGGCAGCACCGGCGGTCCGTCGAGGATGATGAGGCTGTAGCTGGAGGCGAGCTCGCTGCAGCAGCGCGGTGAACCGCTCGGAATGGATGACGTCCGGCCGCGGGGTCGGCGAGGAGCCGGCGGGCAGGACGGCGAGCGGAATGCCCTCGCCCTGGCGCTGCACCGGCCGCACCGGCGCGTCGCGCTCCAGAATGTCGGTGAGCCCGTCCGCGCCGCGCAGCCCGAACATCGACGAGACCGAGCACGAGCGCAGATCGGCATCGATCAGCACCGTGTGCACGCCCGCCGCGGCTGCGGAGACGGCGAGGGTCGCGGCGACCGTCGACTTGCCCTCGCCGGCGACCGCGGAGGTCACGTGCACGACGGTGGAGCCGCGATCTGCGCGGATGTGCAGGAACGCGCGCAACATGCGCAGGCTTTCCGCGAAGCGCGACAGCGGCTGCTGGCTCGTGTACTCGACGATGCTGCGGCCGCGCCGACCGCGCCCGACGTCGCGCCGGTTCAGCATCGGCACCGCACCGAGAACCGGCAACCCGAGACGCTGCTCGACGGAGGTCACGCTGATGAACCGGCGGTCCAGCAGCGGGGGCGCCAGGGTGAAGCCGAGGCCGAGGAACAGCAGGGCCGCGGCGCCGCCGACCGGGAACATGAAACGTTTCGGATAGCTCGGCCGGTCGGGCGCATCGGCCTGCGAGATAATGCGCGCTTCCGCGTCCTCCCGGGTCTGCTGCTGCTGCACCTCGCGCCAGCGCCCCAGCAGTGAATTGTAAAGTCCCTGCTTGGCCTGCACGATGCGCTCGGCGCGACGCAGCGCCTCGTGACCCTGGTCGCCGGAATTGCCGGCGGCGGTGACGGCGTGCGAGAGCTGGTCCTGGATCGCTTGCTGGCGCGCGACGGCCGCCTGGTAATCGCTGCGCCGACGCTCGACGATTCGCGCGAGCTCGGCGGAGACCTGCTGCGCGAGCACGCGCTGGGCATCCTCGAGGCGCCGCACATCGGGATAGTTCGCGCCGTAAACCGCGCGCAGCGAGGCGAGCTGGCGCGCATTGTCGGCCTGCCGGTCGCGCAGCGCCGAGATGACCTGCGACCCGGAAGCGTCCGACAGCGCGTCGAGGCTGGCGCCGTCGGTGCGCAGCTTGTCGACCTGGTCGTAGCGAGCGCGCGCCGTGGCGACCTCGGCCTGCGCCTGGCCAGAGCTGCGCGTTGAGCTCGGTCAGGGTCTGCCGGTCCATCGTGGCGCCGGAGCCGAGCGAGGTCTGCAGCAGCCCGTATTTGCGCCGGATCGCGTCCGCCGCATCCTCGCTCTGCTGCAGCTCCTGCCGCACGGCCTCGAGCCGCGCGTTGATCCAGGTGGCGTCGCGCTGGGTGGCGGCGGTCTTCTGCTCGACCTGATCGTTCAGGTAGGCGCTGGCGACCGCGCCGGCGATGCGCTGGGCGAGGTCCGGATCCGAGGCGCTGGCATCGATCGTCAGCACATAGGTGTTGCCCACGCGATCGACGGCGAGCGAATGCTCGAGCACGTAGAGCGCGCGCCCTTGCCGGGCATCCGCATCATCGCTCCCGGGCGGCTTGCGCAGCATCGGGATGAGATCGAGAATCCGCCGCGGCAGCGACGGGTGGTAGTCGCCGAATTCCGGCACGGCATCGAGATGCTGGCTGGCGACCACCTGCGCGAGCAGATCCGAGGATTCGATGATGGAAACGACGCTCGCGATGCGCGCGGCATCGACATACACGCTGCCGAACTGCGTGTCCGCGCCGAACGAATTGGCGCGCCTCGGCTCGAGCAGCAGCTGAACCGAACTCGTGTAGCGCGGCGTCACGTTCTGCTGCACGAGGAAGCCGACCGCGCCGCCGATCACGGCGAGCCCGAGCAGGATCGGCAGGGCGCGCAGCAGGGCACGCAGCAGCAGGGGGAAATCGATGGCCGACGGCGGCGGGGCGGCGCGCCGCGGGATCGGCCGGCCGTGGCTGCGCGCGGGGTGGGGCATTGCCAGCGCGTCGTGCGAGCGGGTGGCGAGCGGCGCCGGCGCGCCGGCGGCGAGCGACCGGTCAGTAAGCATTGCGGTCCCCCAACACCATCGCTGCCGTGCGCAAGACGATCCAGAGATCGAGACCGAGCGACCAGTTCTCGATGTAGTAGCAGTCGAGCGCGACGCGCCGGCGCAGCTTCTCCTGCGTGTCGACTTCGCCACGGCTGCCATTGATCTGCGCCCAGCCGGTGATGCCCGGCTTCAGCCGATGCCGCGCGGAGTAGCCTTCGATCACGTCGCGCAGCGGCAGCCCGGCGGTGGTCATGCCGAGCGCATGCGGCCGCGGTCCGACGATCGACATGTCGCCGCGGAGCACGTTGAAGAGCTGCGGCAGCTCGTCGATGCTGGTGCGGCGCAGGAAGGCGCCGACGCGCGTCACCCGCGGGTCGTTGCGCGAGGTCTGTCGCGCCGCCAGGTCGTCCCGCGCATGCGCGTGCATGGTGCGGAACTTCCAGACCCTGAAGGTGCGATCGTTGAAGCCGGCGCGCGACTGACGGAAGAACACCGGGCCGCGGCTGTCGAGCTTGATCGCGACGGCGACCATCAGCAGCACCGGCAGCACGACGATCGTGAGCAGGCCGGCGAGGATCAGGTCCTCGGCGCGCTTCAGCCGGATCTTGCCGGGCGAGAGCGGGCGGAAATCGAGATCGATCGCCGGCAGCATGCCGATGCGGTCGACATTCAGCACCGGCGCCTGCAGGCCGTCGAGCTCCGGCAGCACGGTGACATCGATCGCGAGCCGGGTCAGGCGTGCGAGCACCGCGTTGGCCTGCGCCATGGCGCCGGAGATGCGGCCGATGATGACGCGATCGACACCGCCGCCGCGCGCGGCTTCCTCCACCCAGTCGAGCGTCGGGCCGGCCGGCGTTCCCGGCAGCGCGGTGCAGGCGGCGATGCCGATGCTGCCACCGCTTTCATGCGCGACCGCGCTGGCGAGCCGGTGGGCGGCATCCTTCGACGCCGCGAGCACCAGCGTACGCTCGAGGCAGGCACCGCGCCGCAGCCGCTGGCGCAGCGCCGAGCGCCAGGCCAGGCGGGTGAGGCCGACCCAGCAGAACACGCTCGCCGCCCAGGTGAAGAGCCAGACGCGAGAGACGGTCTCGACCCGAGCGAGCCCGAAGGCGACCAGCAGCATGATGCCGAAGGCGATCGCGCAGGTCGCCATGGCGCGCAGCATCAGCCGATGCAAGCTGCCGAGCAGCACCTTGCGGGCGTAGAGCCGCTGCACCGCGGCGCTGTACGCCCAGGCCACCGCGAAGCCGACGATGCCGACCCAGAGCTGGGTCTGGCTGGTATCGAGTGGCGTCGCGTAGAGGCGGAAAATCCCCGCCGCGGCGAGGATCGGCCCGATCACGTCGGCCGCGAACAGGAAGAACACGGAGTTGGAGACGTCGATCCTGGTGAGCGCCGCGACGCCAGACGGGACCGGGCCGGGCGCCGCAGCGCGGCGGGTCGGGGTGGCCGCTCCGGCGAACAGGCGGGGCGTGGGCCAGGGAAATCGAAGGGAGGCTTCGTTGTGCTCGGACACGTGGGATGACCGCTACCTTGGTTCGAACAGGAACTGATTGCCGCTGTGACCGAAGGTCGGGGCCGCGTTTTGCAGAGGCTTCGGTGTTCTGAATATCTGGACTGATCTTATTAATGCGACAAATACCTTATCGGATCGTAATGGTCAAGAGATCGTTAATTCCGTTCTCTCCACGCCGCTGCGATCGCAATCGTTGGGATTCGGGCCTGTCGCAGCAGAGGGGATCGTAACAGGACCGTTCCAGGACTGCAACTTGTGATTGCAGAACTTCGAGAGCCGGCTGCTCCGGCCCGCGCGAGAGGCGAGCTGGGTCAGGCGACGGCGCGGCGGGGTAGCAGCTGCGCGCCGACACGGAGATCGGCGAGCACCGTCGGATCGACGCTCGCACCGGATCGGATCAGCCCCTGCCCGGCGCGCACGTCGCGCGGCGCATTGATCCCGATCACGCCGGTCACCCGCCCCGCCCCGTCGAGCATCCAGCAGGAGAAGCTGGCACCGGCCGGGTCGCCGCGCATGACCCGCTCGGCTGCGTCCTCCGCCGTGCCGGCCACCTGCAGAGTGGCGCCGTGCTGCTCGCTCCAGAACCACGGCACCTCATCGTAGGGCGCGGCGCTGCCGGCCATCGCGCGGCCAACCGCGATGCCGTGATCCTGCGCGTGCCGCCAGGATTCGAGCCGCATGCGCCGGCCGAGCCGGGGCACCCAGAACGCGGCGACGTCGCCGGCCGCGAAGACATCGGGCGCGCTGGTGCGGCCGTGCTCGTCCACCGCGATGCCGCCATCGAGCGCGAGCCCGGCCGCGGCGGCGAGCTCCGTGTTCCGCTCCATTCCGATCCCGGCGATCACGGCATCGGCCGGATAGGTGCTGCCATCCGCGCAGACGACCCGGTCCGGCGCGATCGCGGCGACGCGGGCCCCGAACACGAGCGCGACGCCGGCGCGGCGATGCAGCCCGACCAGCCAGGCCGCGATCTCCGGCGGCAGCGAGCGTGTCATCGGCGCGGCCGCGTATTCCAGCACCGTCACCGCGCAGCCGCGCGCCCGCGCCGAGGAGGCGATCTCGAGCCCGATCACGCCGGCGCCGATGCAGACGATCCGCGCCCCGGGAAGCAGGCGCGGCCGCAGCCGACGCGCATCATCCAGCGTGCGCAGCGTGAGCACGGCGTCGCCGCCCGGCACCGTGACGCGCCGCGCGCGCCCGCCGGTCGCGAGCAGGAGCTGTGCGTACGGCAGCACGCGGCCATCCTGCAACGTGATGCGCTGCGCGCCGGGATCGATCGCCGCCACCCCGACCCCGCAGGCGAACTCGATGCCGCGCTCGCGATAGCGCGAAGCGGGGTGGAAGAAGGAGGGCGGCGGCTCCTCGGCCTCGGTGAGCATCGCCTTCGACAGCGGCGGCCGCTCGTGCGGCAGTTCGCGCTCGTCGCCGATCAGCAGGATCGGATCCGCATAGCCCGTCTCCCGCATCGCCATCGCCGCATGGCTGCCGGCCTGACCAGCGCCGACGATGATCGTTCCCTCACCAGGCATGGGTGACCGACTCCGCTTCGATGCCGGCCATCGATATCGCGAAGCGGCCTGGTTGTCCTATCCGCTCCCGGCCGGCTTGCACCCGGCCAGCGCCGCCGCCTCGGTCCGCAGCACGTGCTTCTGCACCTTCCCGGTCGCGGTCTTGGGCAGGTCGGCGAAGACGAAGCTGCGGGGCTGCTTGAACCCGGGCAGATGCTGCCGGCAGAACGCGGCGAGCTCCGCTTCCGTCACCCTCCGACCGGCGCGCAGGGTGACGAAGGCGCACGGCGTCTCGCCCCATTTCGCATCGGGCCGCGCCACCACCGCGGCTTCCAGCACGGCGGGATGACGATACAGCACGTCCTCGATCTCGATCGAGGAGATGTTCTCCCCACCCGAGATGATGATGTCCTTCGAGCGATCCTTCATCTCGACATACCCGTCAGGATGCAGCACGGCGAGGTCGCCGGTGTGCAGCCAATCGCCGGCGAACATCGCCTCCGTCGCCGCCGGGTCCTTGTGGTAGCCCTTCATGATCGATGCGCCGCGCTGCATCAGCTCGCCTATCGTCTCGCCATCCGCCGGAACCGGGCGCAGCGTCGTCGGATCGGCGACCATCATCTCGGTGATGCCGTGGGTCGGCACGCCCTGGCGCGCCATCAGCGCCGCACGCTCGCGGAGGGGAAGCACATCCCAATGCTCCTGCCAGTCGCACACCGCGGACGGGCCGTAGGTCTCGGTCATGCCGTAGCCGTGAATGATGCGGAAGTTGAGCGCCTCCAAGGTCTCCAGCAGCGCGGCCTGCGGCGGCGCGCCGCCGACGGTGAACGTGACCGCATGCGTGCTCCGCCGCGTCGTCGTCCGTGCCGCCTCCCGCAGCATCGCGAGGATGATCGGCGCGCCCGAGGCATGCGTCACCCCGAGCGCGTCGATCAGCGCGAAGACGCGCGCGGGGTCGAGCCGACGCAGGCACACATGCGTGCCGGCCAGCGCGGTGATCGACCACGGGTGCGCCCAGCCGTTGCAGTGGAACATCGGCAGCGTCCAGAGATAGACCGGCTGATGCCCGAGCCGAAGAACGGAGAGGTTGCTGAGGGCGTTCAGATAGGCGCCGCGATGGTGGTACAGCACGCCCTTCGGCTGGCCGGTGGTGCCGGAGGTGTAGTTGAGCGCGATCGAATCCCATTCGTCGCGCAGCGGCGCCGGGGCGAAATCGGGATCGCCGTCTTCGAGCAGCGCCTCGTAGTCGAGCGCGCCGACCAGCGCGCCGCCCTCCAATGTCGGATCATCGACATGGATCGCGAGCGGGGGCGCCTCGAGCAGCGCGAGCGCCGCGCGGCCGATCTCGCCGAGCTCGCGGTCGACGATCAGGACCTTCGCCTCGCCGTGGCGCAGGATATGCGCGACGCTGCGTGCGTCGAGCCGCGTGTTGATGGCGTTGAGCACCGCCCCCAGCATCGGCACGCCGAAATGCGCCTCGAGCATCGCCGGCACGTTCGGCGCCAGCACGGCGACGGTGTCGCCATATCCGACGCCGCGACGCCGCAGCGCCGAGGCGAGCCGCCGGCAGCGCGCCGCGAATTCGCCATAGGTGAAGCGCCGCTCGCCGTGGACCACGGCGGTCGCGCCGGCGAATCCCGCCTCGGCGCGACGCAGGAAGGTGAGCGGCGTCAGCGCTGCGTGATTGGCGACGCGCGGCCGGAGATGCGTCTCGCTCAGGACACGGGTACTCCCGCCAGGCAATGATCAGGGCAGGGGAACGGTGCCGCCGCCGCCTGCGCCTCCTGAAGCGGATACCACATTGTCGCGGGCCTCGTCTTCGTCAGCTTGCGAGGCCGAGCGCACCTGGGTTCATGAGCCCGCGCGGGTCCACCGCCGCCTTCACCGCATCGAGCAGGCCGCGCGTACCCGGCAGCAGCAGATCGCGGAACGGGTAGTCGCGCGCCACCTGCCAGGAGACGCCGCCGAGGCTCGCGTAGAGCTCCTGCGTGCCGCGCCGCAGTTCCACGACCGCGTTGCGCGCCGCCGGATTGGCTGGCCGGTCCTGCCACGGCCGCACCACCTCCTCGCCGAGGCTCTTCGCGTGCAACGGAGTGATCTCGTCCATCCAGTAGAAAGCGGGCTCCAGGAAGAACTCGCTGCCCGTGGTCATCGTCATCACCGAATAGACGATGCCGTGCTTCTGCATGAACTCGCGACGGCTCGGCGAAATAGCGCGTCGTTCGCGTCCAGCACGCGACGCGCTTCGCTCAGCGGGAACACGGCGTGGATCGGCACCCAGCGCTCGCCGTCGCGCCCGAGCATGCCGCGCACCGGGCTGAACGGGCGCGAGCGCATCACCCGCGGCACCGCATTGTCGATCTCGACGCCGACGCGCGTGCCGATCGCGCGGATCGTCGCCATCGCCTTGGCGAGGTCCGCATCGTCCGCCTGCTCCAGCACGAGATGCAGCGTGAAGGCGTGCGCCTTGAGGAATCCGGTTCCGGCCGCGGCAACGCCGATCGCGTCCTTCACGCCGGCAAGCACGCTGCGTCCCGATGCCGCGACCTTGCCGAGGATCTGCAGCCCCTCGCCGATCCGGTTCACGCTCGCCGAATGCTCGGCCTTGGTGCGATCGATGCCGAAGCCCTCCGCCACCAGCCGCGTGCGCGCCATCTCGACCTGCGCCTCGCCCATTGCCTGGATCGACGGAAACCCGAAGGAGAGAAACCCGACGCTCGCCGGTCGCGGCACCAGCCGCAAGGTCGCGGCGAGCTTGACGCCGAACGCGCCATTGTCGCCGAGGAAGATGCCGGTGAGATCGGGTCCGCCTTCGCGCGTGAACGGCTTCGTGCCCTTCCGTCCGCCGGAACCGGTGACGACGATGCTGCCATCGGCGAGCACGACCGTCACGCCGAGCACGCTCTCCGCCACCGTGCCGTTCAGCGCCGAGCCGAAGAAGGCGCTGTTCTGCGACAGCGCGCCGCCGACCGTCGCGTTGACGCCGGAGAGCGGCCCCCAATAGGGCGTCCGCAGCCCGGTTCCCTCGAGCGCCGCATTGAGCGCGGCCCAGGTGCAGCCCGCCTCGACGGTGACGTAGCGATCTCCGGCGTTCACCTCGACCACCCGGTTCATCCGCCTGGCATCGATCACGACGGCGCCCTCGCGCGACGGCAGATAGCCCTTGCTGTACGACATGCCGCCGCCGCGCGGCACGATGGCGCAGCCCGCTTGCGTCGCGAGCCGCACGCAAGCCGCGGCCTGCTCGGCATTCGAGGGCAGAACGATCGCCGTCGGCCGGATGCCGGGCTGCCAGAACACGTCGTTCGCGTAGTAGTCGCGGCTCGCCGCATCGGCGAGCACCGCATCCTCGCCGAGCGCGCGAAGCAGCGCATCGGCGATGCCGGACTTCGCCTCGTCACCTCGGCATCCATGGCGCTCCCTCAGTCCACCGCTTCGAGCGGTACGAAGCGGAATGCGTCGCCGTCGCGCGCGACGCGGCCGGCATGCGGAAAGCCGGTATGCGAGGGGAACAGCACGGTGCCGTTCCCCGCCGCTTCGGCAAGCACGCGCCGCCGCGTCGCGCGTGCCACGTCCGGCAGCTCGCAGAAGCAGCTGTTCCAATCCGGCCGCGCGATCTGCACCGGCTGATGGAACACGTCGGCGGTGAACAGCCCGTCTTCGCCGCCGGATGTGACACGCACCGCAAGCTGCCCCGCGGTGTGGCCCGGCGCCGCTTCGAACGCGATGCCCGGCGCGATCGTGTCGCCGGCATCGAGGAGCTCGGCCTTCCCGGCCTCGACGATCGGGCTCGACGCTGTCGGCGATCACCGGAACGCCCCAGGGATGCGTCCTCGGCCCGCCCTCGGGATCGCGCCAATGCGCGAGCTCGGCGCGGCCGATCACGTAGCGCGCATTCGGGAAGGTCGGCACCCAGCGACCGCCGTCCCGCCGCGTGTTCCAGCCGACATGATCGACATGAAGATGCGTGTTGATGACGATCGTCACGTCCTCCGGTCGCACGCCATAGGCGGCGAGCCGCTCGCAGATACGGCAGGTCGAGCATATGGAAGCGCCGGAACTCGGGGTTCTCGCGCACCTTCCCGTTGCCGCATCCGGTGTCGATGATGATGACCTCGTCGCCCGTCCGCAGCAGCCAGCTCTGCATGCTGGACATCAGCTTGCCGCTCTCGCGATGCCAAAAATCGGGCCGCGGCGAGTTCGGGATGCTCGTCCAGCACCGCGGGATCCCAGTCCGGAAACAGGAAGGCGGGATCGAAGCCCGGGCCAAGCATCTCCTCGACGCGGTGCACCGTGACCTCACCGATCCGTGTCCGCCACATGGCGCACTCCCTCATGACAGATAGGCTTCCAGCACGCCCGGCATCCTCGCGCATGGAAGCGCCGCTCCCCTGCGCCACGATCGCGCCGCGCTTCATCAGATAGGCATAGTCGCAGACCGAGAGCGCGATCTCCGCATTCTGCTCGACCAGCAGGATCGACTGCCCCTCGCGGTGCAGCGCGACGATCGCCTCGAAGACGAGATCGACGATGGCCGGCGCGAGTCCCATCGAGGGCTCGTCCAGCACCAGCATGCGCGGCTCGGTCATCAGCGCACGGCCGATCGCGAGCATCTGCTGCTCGCCGCCGCTCATCAGCCCGGCGACCTGGTCGCGCCGCTCCTTGAGCCGCGGAAACAGATCGAACACGCGCGCCACGAGATCCCGTCCGCTGCCGCGCCCGGCATAGTGGCTGAGCGCGCAGATTCTCCTCCACCGTGAGCGGCGCCACCACCATGCGTCCTTCCGGCACGAAGGCGAGGCCGCGCCGCACCACGCGATGCAGCGGCAGCGCCGAAATCTCCCTGCCATCGAGCCGGATCGAGCCGCGCACCGGGCGGTGCAGGCCGGCGATGCTGCGTAGCGTGGTCGACTTGCCGGCGCCGTTCGCACCGAGCACCGCAACGAGAGCGCCTTCAGGCACCTCGAGATCGAGGTCGGTGACCGCGCGGATCGCGCCGTAGCTAGCGGAGAGCGCGGATACGCTCAGCATCGCCTGACTTGCCGAAATAGGCCGCCTGCACCTCGGGATGTTCGATGCAGGTCAGCGGCGCACCATGCACGATCGGGCGGCCGAAGTTCATCACCGTCACGCAGTCGCAGAAATCGGTCACCAGCCGCATGTTGTGCTCGACCATCAGCACGCTGAGGCCGCCATCGCGCAGCTCGTGGACCAGCCGGCCGATGGCCGCCGATTCCTGCGCGTTCATGCCCGCGGTCGGTTCGTCGAGCAGAAGGAGACGCGGATCCGCACCGAGCGCACGCGCGATCTCGATGCGCCGCTGCTCGCCATAGGAGAGCGTCTCCGCGAGCACGTCCGCACGCGCGCGCCATGCCGACGCGGTCGAGCAGCGCCCGCGTCTCGCGCTCGATCGTGGCGCGGGCGGCACGGGCCTTCGGCAGGCCGAGGAAGGAAGCGAAGAGCGAGCAGTTGCGGCGCAGGAAGCAGCCGGCCATCACCTGTTCGAGCACCGTCATGCCGCTGAACAACCGGACGTTCTGGTAGGTGCGCGCGATGCCGAGGGCCGCGATCTCATGCGGGGTGCGGCCGCGCAGTTCCTCGCCGGCAAAGCGGATCGAGCCCTCATCGGCGACGAGATGGCCGCTGATGACGTTGATCGCGGTCGTCTTGCCGGCACCGTTCGGACCGATCAGGCCGGCAACGCAACCCTCCGGCACCGCGAAGCTCAGCGCGTCGAGTGCGGCTACGCCGCCGAAGCGCTTGCCGACGCCCTCGAGCGTGAGCAAGGCCGGCCGCTCGGCTCCGTCCGGCATCACGACGGGCCCGCGCGTGCGGCACGACGCAGCCGGATCGCCCGCGGATCGATGAGCCCGCGTGGCAGGAAGATCATGATCAGCAGCAGCGCGACGCCGTTGGCGACATCCTGGATGGCGGGCAGCACCGCCTGCATCACCACGGGCAGCGCGGTGAACACCGCCGCGCCGATGATCGCGCCGATCCAGTGATAGGAGCCGCCGAGCACCACCGAGGCGATCATGGTGAAGGCGATGTTGATGAAGTAGGTGTCGGGTGAGATGAACTGCAGCAGTCAGCGCGAGCAGGAAGCCGCCGAGGCCGCCGACCGCGCCGGAGATCACGAAGGCGATCGTCTGGATGCGTCGCGGCGAAATGCCGAGCCCGGAGGCGACCGCCGGATCCTCCCGCACTGCGCGCGCCGCGATGCCGTACCAGGAGACCGAGATGCGGTGGAAGACGAGGATGCCGAGCACGAGCAGCAAGGCGAGCACGCCGAGCGGCAGGTCGAGCGGCAGGCTCAGCCCGTTCACGCCGCCGGTCAGCGTCGGCGCGTTCAGCACCACGACGCGGGTGATGAGGATGAGCGCGAGGCTGGCGAGCGCCATCCAGTGGCTGTCGAGCCGGAGAAAGATGAGTGCGACGAGATAGGCGAGCAGCGCGCCGGCGGCGGCGCTCGCGGGCAGCACGATCACCGGATCGAGGCCGGTGTGCAGCACGAGCTGCGCGCCGAGGAAGCCGCCGAACGCGGCGAAGGTGACGGTCGCGAAGCTCAGCATGCCGGCGGACAGCACGGCATAGGTGCTGAGCGCGAAGAACGCGTTCACGATCGCGAAGCCGACGGTGCTCTGATAGGCGGCCCAGAAATCGGCGAGTGCCTGCATGCGGTCAGGCCCGCACGAAAGCGGCGCGGCCGAACAGCCCGCGCGGGCGGAGCAGCAGGAAGACCAGCAGCAACGCGTAGGTGATGCCGTCGCGGAGGCTGGTGGAGAGATACTGCTCGGTCATCACTTCGAGGACGCCGAGCGCCACGCCGGCGACCGCGGCGCCGCGCACATCGTCGTAGCCGCCGACGACGACGGCGGCGAAGCCCTTGAGCAGCAATCCCTCGCCGAGCGTGAAGGACACGTTCTGCGTGGTGATGCCGCCGAGCACGCCGGCGAGGCCCGAGGTCGCGCCCGGCGAGGAAGGCGGTGGCGACGATCACGCGGCGCGGATTGACGCCGCCGAGCGCCGCCGCCTCCTGGTTCCAGCCCGACCGCGCGCATCGCCGCGCCGAAGCGGCTGCGCCGGATCAGGAGATGCATGAGCACGGTGACCGACAAGCATCGCGCCGATGGTGATCAGCCTGCATCGCCGGCAACGGCACCGGCCCGAGATGCAGCATCGCGCCGGGATAGCTGCCGCGCCGGAAAGCTCAGGCTCTGCTGGCCGGTGGCGAAGCCGGCCAGGCTGTCGAGGATGATCCAGAACGCGATGCTGGTGATCAGCGCGCCCAGCATGCCGGCGCCGCGGGCGCGCAGCGGCTGGAACGCGATCTGGTCGACGAGCAGCGCGAGCACGCCGCCGGCGACGACGCCCGACCAGCAGCGCCAGCGGGAACGGCAGGCCGAAGCGCGGTCACGGCATAGAGCGCGGCGATGGCCGCCCAGCTCGCATAGGTGCCGTGCGCGGCGTTCAGGATGCCGAGCGTCGCGAACACCAGGCCGAAGCCGATGCCGAACAGCGCGTAGAGCGAGCCGAGCGCGCAGCCGTTCAGGAGCTGCTCGAGGAAGAGCTCCATCGCCCGCGCGTTACTTCGGCGGCGTCCAGGCGGCGAGCTTGCCGTCGCTTGGTCCAGGCGACGATCAGCGTGCCCGATGTCTCGGCCTGGCCGTTGTTGATCGTCTCGCCGCCATAGACGTTGTGGTCGATCGTCTTCACCTGCGCAAGCGCGTTGGCGACGCTTTCGCGCGTCGGCGTGCCGGAGACGGATTTCAGCCCCTGTGCGAAGAACCAGACGACCTGCGTAGCCCTGCGCCGAATAGATGTCGGGCGCGGCTGCCGAACTTCGTCTGATAGGCGGCGGCGAATTTCTTCGCTTCCGGCGATGTCGGAGACCGTCGGGGAGAAGCTGATCGGGAACGGCACGCCGACGACGGCCTGGCCCATCTTCTTGAACACCGATTCCGGCGACAGCACGTCGTTGCCGACGATCGTGCCGGTGTAGCCGCGGGCGCGGAGCGCGGTGATGACGCCGACGGCCGGCGCCCTGCGTCGCATAGACCATGATCAGCGTCGGGCTTCATGCCCATGGCCTGCGTCGCCGGCGCGGTGAAATCGGTATCGGAGGAGAGCACGCTGATCACGCCCGCGGTCTTGGCGCCCGCCGCCTCGACCGCCTTCTGCGCGGCCGCGAGCCGTGCCTTGAACGCGTCGTTGTCGGCGGCGACGAAATAGACGACGGTCTTCGGCTTCACGCGCCTCGACCACGTCCTTCGCGGTCGCGACATCCTTCGGCCCGGGCAGGATCGTCATGCTGTAGACGAGCGGCGGCTGCGGCAGGCCGGGCGCGGTGGCGCCGAAGATGATCAGCGGCATCTTGGCGTTGAGCACGACCGGCTTCACCGAGCCGACCACCGGCGAAAGGATGCAGCAGCTCGTCGCGAGCACGGTGCGATCGGCGATGAACTGGTGCATCGCCTGGATGGCGCGCGCGGGGTCGCTGGCGCTCTCCTTGTCGGGCAGGCTGATCCGATTGCCGGTGCCGAGCATGCCCGAGGCGTTGATCTCCTCCGCCGCGAGCTGCGCGCCGCGCCAGTAGGATTGGCCGGCGAAGGCGAGCGGCGCCGGTGTTCTCGGTGATGAAGCCGAGCCGGTAATCGGCCGCCCGCGCCGGCACCGCGACACCGAACAATCCCGCCGCCGCCAGCGCCAGCGCGGCACCGCGCCATCCATCAAACCGCATTCCTGACCCTCCCCGAGATGTGCGGCGTTGCCGCCGTCAGCTTGCCTTCTTGAGCCAGTCCAGATTCCGGCAGCAGACCGCGACTGGATGTCCTCGATCGCGGAGAAATCCAGCAGCTCTGCGAACGCATGGTGATCCATCACCGGCAGCGGCAGGTTGCGGCTGGTCTTCGCGGCGGCGAGCGTCTTGAGGTTCGTCATCATCGCCTGCGCGACGGTCATCAGCGGCACCAGCGGGAAGGTGGCGATGCCGGCGATCTCCGCGCAGGTCGGCGGGCGAGAGATCGCGCTCGAGCCAGCCCAGCACCTGCAGCGACAGCGGCGCGCCGACAGCGGACTTGAAGCGCCGCAGCATGGCGCCATCCTTCATCGTCTTCGAGATCGGCTGCACGACATCGGCGCCGGCGGCGAGATAGGCGCGCGCGCGCTCGACCGACTTCGGCCTCGGTGCCGGCATCGGTGCGGGCGACGATGACGAGGTCGGGATCCTGCCGCGCCTCGACCGCCGCCTTGATCTTGGCGACGCCTTCCTCGACCGGGATCACCTCGATGCGATTGGCGACCGCCGGGCAGCGCTTCGGCATCACCTGGTCTTCGAGGATGAGCGCGGCGACTCCGGCATTCTCGAACTCGCGCACGGTGCGCATGACGTTGACGGCATTGCCGTAGCCGGTGTCGCAATCGGCGATCACCGGGAGCTTCACCGTGTTCACCACCTGGCGCACGACGGCGAGATTCTCGGTCATCGTGTAGAGCTCGACATCGGGCTTGCCGAGGAAGGAGGCGGAAATGCCGAAGCCCGAGGTCAGCACTGCCTCGAAGCCCGACGCCTCGATCAGCTTGGCGCTGAGCGCGTCATAGGCACCGGCCGCCCAGATCGTCTGCCGTGCGCCAAGACGCTCGCGCATCCATGTCCGCTGCTGCATCGCCAACTGCTCCTCTCAGCCCTGGGCCGCTTCGCGCGCCCGTTTCAGGTACGGCACCAGGCCGCCGGTTTCCAGCATGTCACGATCGGCGGCGGAGAGCGGGTCGAACCGCAGCGCCTTGCCGGTCGTCTCGTTGCGCACGAGGCCCGCATCCCAGTCGATCGCGATCACGTCCCAGCGCCGCACCAGCGACAGGATGCCGGGGCAGGGGATGAGCGGCGTGCCCATGCTGATCTCGCCGCGCCAGAAGCCCGGCGAAAAACTCTCGGCCACGCACCGCGGAGATGCCGAGATGGCGGATCGCGCGCAGCGGCGGATAGTGCGGATGGCCGTAGCCGAAATTGCCGGCGCCGACGACGAGATCGCCCGGCTGCACGGCGGAGGCGAACTCCGGGTCGTAGGCCTGCATGGCGAGCTTCGCGAGCTCGGGCACGTTGGTGATCTTGATGTTCTTCACGCCGACGATCTGGTCGACGTCGAAATTCTCTTCGGTGAAGATCCAGGCCACGCGGCCCTGGAGTGCGGGAAGCGGCATCGTCGTCGGCCTCACAGGTATTTGCGCGGGTCGGTGATCTTCCCCTCGATCGCGGCGGCGGCGACGGCGGCGGCGTTGCAGAGATAGATTTCCGAATCCGGATTGCCCATGCGGCCGGCGACGTTGAGCGTGCCGGTCGACACCGCGCGCTGGCCGCCCGAAAGCACCGCGATGCGGCCGAAGCAGTAGTCGCAGCTCGGGCTTGACGTGAAGGCGCCGGCCTCGACGAGGGTGGAGATCAGCCCCTCTTCGGCGGCGCGCGCCATGATGTCCTGCGAGGTCGGGATGACGTGCAGCGAGAACCCGTCCTTGACGCGGCGGCCCTTCAGGATCTGCGCGGCGACGCGGAGATCCTCGAGGCGTCCGCTGGCGCAGCTGCCGAGATAGCCGGCCTGCACTTCGAGCCCGACATGATCGGCGAGGTTGCGCGTGTTGGCGGGGTTCGGCGGCACCACGATCACCGGCTCGAGCGCGCTGATGTCGATCTCGTGCACGGCGGCGTAGTGCGCGTCGGCATCGCTCGACACCGGATCGAGGTCGATCCGCGCGCGGCCCTGGTTGTAGTCGAGCGCGAGCGCGTCGGGATTGATCACCGCGGTGATCGCGCCGGTGAACATGGCCAGCCCGCAGATGACCTGGCGACCTTCGAGCGAGATGCCGGCGAGGCCGGGGCCGCCCACCTCCATCACCTGGAAGCGGCAGGCGCTCGGGCCGAGCACGCGCACGATGTGATGGAACACGTCGCGCGCCATCACGCCCTTCTGCAACGTGCCGGTGAGGTTGATGCGCGTGGTCTCCGGCACCTTCAGCGACACGCGCTCGCGCACGAAGGCTTCGAGGATGTTGCGGCGCAGCCCGATCGCGAGTGTGCCGAAGGCGCCGAGCTGGCTGATATGGCCGTCGAAATGCACGACGAACGCGCCCGGCACCGCATAGCCGAGCTCCGCCGAGACCTGGTGCCCGATGCCGCGGCGCTCGTAGAGCGGCACGTTCTGCTCGCGGCACCAGTCCCGCGTCTGGATGTGCAGCTGCTCCTCGGCCGGCGTCGCGACCGGGACCATGTGGTCGATGAAGACGGCGTAGCGTTCCGGCTCGGCCAGGCGGTCGATGCCGAAATCCTCCTTCATCTGCCGGAAGATCACGTCGGTGTAGCCGGGGAAGTCGTAGACGACGACGAAATCCGGCTTCGCCATCACCTCGTCGCCGGCGCGCACGCCCGGTCGGCCCGAGACGCGGGCAAGCACCTTCTCCGCCAGCGTGTAGCCCATGACGCAGCCTCCCTCGCCCGCGGGTCTGAACCTCGGCCGGCGGCCCGCTTGCGGCGAGCCTAAGCGCCTCCGGGGCGGAAATGTCAAGCCATGATAGGCATTTCATCTGGCGAAACGACGCCGCGGCGTCAGATCGCGCGGGCGGTGATCTCCGCCGCCGCCTCGTGCAGCGGCCCGAGGCCGCGCGGCTCGTGATCGCGCTCCACGATCAGATGCGTCAGGCTGCCGATGCTCAGCGCCGCGACCACGCTGCCGCCGCGGTCGCGCACCGGCACCGCGACGGCGCTGAGCCCGACCACCACGTCATCGATGGTGAGCTCCCAGCCCGCGCTCCGCCACGACGCGAAGATGCCGCCGCAGCCGGTCGGCGCGCATCTCCGACCGCGGCGTGAGCGCGCGCATATGGGTGAGCGCCTCCGAGACGCGGTCCTCCGCCATGTAGGCGAGCAGCAGGCGCGGTCCGGCGCCGCAATTCCACGGCATGTGCTTGCCGACCTCCCACCACTGCACCTGCACCGGATCCGGGCCGCGGCTGCGTTCGAGGCAGAGCGCGCCGATGCGGTCGGCGACGCTCAGGAACACGGTGGCGCCGGTCTCCTGCGCGAGCCGGCCCATCACCGGGCGCGCTTCCTCGCGCAGACCGCCCGTATGCACCGCGGCGGCGAGCTGCACGACGCCGAGCGTCAGCCCGTAGCGCTGCGTCGCGGGGTCCTGCCAGGCCAGGCCTTCCTCGATCAGCGTGAGCAGCAGCCGGCGCGTCGTCCCCTTGTCGAGGCGGGCGGCGGCAGCGATCTCGGCGAGGCCGAGATGCGGATGCTCGGGCGTGAAGGCGCGCAGCACGGCGACGGCGCGGCTGACGGCACGAACGGTGACGGGGCCTCCCGACTGGCGATCCGGATTGCCGCCGCCTGCTGGGCCTCGCGCCATGATGCGGGGATACAGGCCCGTCCGGCCGGCAGCAACGAGGAAGCGGCCGGGTGGGGCGGCAGGTCGACGCCCACCGGCTGCTCAGCGGACAAAGAAATCCCCGGCCAGCGATGCCGGCCGGGGATTTGGAAGGCGGACGGATCGTCGAGCGAAGCGGTCAGGCCGCCCGGCTCATCTCCGCACCGAACAGCTCGGCCGCCCGCGAGGGCGAGCCGCTCGCGGATGGCGGTCGGCACCTGGCGGTGCGACTTCGCGCGCGGATAGGTCATTTCCGTGCCGCTCGGAACATCGCGACCGGAGGCCTGGTGCTCGCTCCAGTTGTCGAAGGAGAGACGGTCGACATTGTCGATGAAGCTCTCGGCGGGGGCACCCTCGGCAAGGAGCAGCGCGTGCTCGGCGAGTTCGACATGGAAATAGGTGAAGCTCTCCGGCACGTCGGTCTCGCGCACCACCGAGCTCCCGTTGACCAGCGCGCCGGCCTGCACCAGGACGCCATCCACGAACACCGCATGATCCGGGGAGAGGACGAGGTCGCGCGCCGGCGTGTTCGGCCCGAGCGCGCCGGCCCTGATGCGGACCGGCCCGACCCGGAGCGTATCGGCGAAACGGAGTCGAGACGGTCTGGCGGCCCACCCAGCGGACCGGCTGCAGCCGCGCCCTCGGCGGTGAGGACGAGATCACCCGCCTTCAGCGTCTCCACCGCGACCTCGCCGGTCGGGCGTGCGGATGGCGGTGCCGGCCATGAAGCAGTAGGTCGGCTCGTTGCTGCTGATGTTCCACTCGTTCGCGTAGCCGGGCTCGTCGGACTGGAGCTGGATGACGGTGCCCGGAGCGAGCGTGCTCTCGCTGTAGAGCGTGAGGGTGCCGTTGCTGTTCATGCCGATCGGACCTTCGGCACCGACGTCACCGTTCGGGAACAGCGCCACGCCATAGCCCGAATAGCTCTCGGTGGTGCTGCCAGCGCTGAAGCTCTCGGTCGAGGAGGTGCCGAGGACCGGCCCATCGCTGCTCGTGACCTTGGTCATGCCCGAGTCCACGCTGATCGTGTACTCGCCCGGCTGTCCCGCCACGGGCACCAGTGTGTAGGTGTTCAAATACTCTCTCGAGCTGGTCCCAGACATAAACGAGGCTCCTTCGTCAGATTCGGACGGCCGACGCGTTCTGATGACGGTCTGTCAAGCGGTTTACCCGGCTTCCGGGCGATATGCAATTTGTTTCGCGGGCGGCGCCCTGGACACCAAATGTGACAATGTCTCGACTGGCGAGGCGTTGGCCGGCGGGATATGAGGGCGCGCCACACCGTGCCCTGCCGAAGGGCGAAGGGTCCGTCGATGCCCGATTCCCCCATCTCCGGCGCCCCGCAGGGCAGCCCCCGCCAACCCGGCAACGAGAATGGTTCTGACGGATCGGAACGGACGGTCGGTGATGCCGCAGCGAGGCGCCCGGGGCCGCCGCGCCGACCGGCGAAGGCGGGGCACGCCGATCTTCGCCAGCAGCTCGAATCGGCAGACCGGCTGCGGGAAGCGGGACAGTTCGAGGCCGCCGAGGCGGCCTATACGCACGCCCATGAACGTGCCCCGCGGAATCTGCGGGCGCTGCTCGGCCTTGGGTTCACCGCCCGGCTGCGCCGGGATCCCGAGGCGGCGCTCACCTGGTTCCGCTACGCCGCCCACGCCAACCCCGACGCGAACAACGTCAATCCGCTCCTGTACATCGCCGACACGCTCCGCGAGCTCGGCCGGCTCGACGCCTCCGACCGGAATTACCGCACGGCGCTCGAGCGCGCTCCCGGCGGCGTTCGGGCGCTGATGGGACTCGGCATCAATGCCCGCCACCGCAAGGACAATGCCGCCGCCGCCGCGTTGTTCCGCGAGGCGGCCGAGGCCAATCAGGACCCTGCCAACCTCGCCCCCGAGCTCAACCTGGCCGACACGCTGCGCGAGCTCGGCCGGCCCGAGGAGGCGGAGGCGGTGTGCCGGGCGGTGGTGGAGCGGGTGCCGAACCATCCGCGGGCGCTCGCCGGCATGGGGCAGAGCGCCCGATCGCGGAAGGACCATCGGGCGGCGCTCGACTGGTACCGCCGCGCCGCCGCGGCCAATGCCGACCGGAACAACAGCAATCCGGACATCGAGGTCGCCAACTCGCTTCGCGATCTCGGCCGGCTCGACGCGGCCGATGCCGCCTACCGCGCGGTGCTCGGACGGGCACCCGGCCATCCACGCGCGCTGGTCGGCATCGCGGTGAATGCGCGGCTGCGGGGCGCGCGCGCCGAGGCGCTCGACTGGCTGCGCGAGGCCGTCGCCGCCGATCCGGACAATCTCACCGCCACGCTCGAACTGGCGACCGAACTGCGCGATCTCGACCGTTTCGACGACGCCACCGCCCTCGCCGAGGAGGCCCGCCGCCGGCATGCGGACGACCATCGCCCGTGGATCAGCCTGGCGCAGACGCGCCGCCGCGCGGGCGACCACGAGGGCGCACACCGGATCCTCGTCGCGGCGCGCGCCGCGCATCCGGAGGAGCCGGCGCTCGCACTGGAGCAGGCGCTCGAGGAGCAATGGCTCGGCCGACCGCATGCCGCCGAGGCCCTGCTCCGCCAGGTGCTGGAGCGCGATCCTGGGAACCTCGCCGCGCTCGCTTCCCTGACCCAGAACGCGAGCGCCGCCGGCACGCTCGACCACACGCTCGTGCTGCTCGATGCCGCCCGCGCGCGCCAGCCGGCCAATGCCCAGCTCTGCGGCCCTCGCCGCGCAGGCGTTGTCGGACGCCGGCCGGCATGACGATGCGCTCGACCTCCTTCGCCGGTTCGAGGAGGAGCACGGCGCCCAGACCGTCATCCGCCTCAAGCTCGCCGCCCTGCTGCAGGGCGCCGGGCTGTGGGAGGACGCCGCGGAGATCGTCGCCCGCGCCGCCGCCGACGCGCCGCAGCATTTCGGCCTGGCGATGCAGCGCATCGCGCTCGCCCGGCTGCTCGACGGCACGGCGGGGCTCGACGCCGAGCTCCGCGCGGTGCCGGTCGGCAACTCGCTCGAACGCGCGATCGTGCTACGCCGGCGCGGCAATCTGCGCGAGGAGGCGTGGGATTTCGACGCCGCGATCGGTCTCTACGAGGAGGCGCTGCGCTTCAACGAGCACGACGTCCAGCTGCATCACGACCTCACCCGGGCGGCGCTCGCGATCGCCGATCTCGACCGCGCGCGGCGCCACCTCGGCGCCTTCGCCCGCGCCAAGGTCTCGACCCGGCTGCTGCAGAACAAGTCGACCAACATGTCGCAGACCCATCTCGGGCAGCTCCTCGACGAGTATGCGCTGAACGCGGGCGGGCTCGCCGCGCTGGTCGCGCTGCGCGATCGAGCCGGCCGAGCAGCGGATCGAGCGGCTGCTGGCGTTGGTGCGGCGCGAGCCCGACTATTCGCCGGCTGCGATCCTCCTGCTGGTGGCGCTGCGTCAGGCCGGTCATCTCGCGCTGCCGGAGGGCGGCGACGGCCCGTCGCCGATCCCGCACCGGATCATGCAGTACCGGGATGCGCCGGAGCCGCCCGCGGAGGTGCTGGAACTCGCCGCGACCTGGCGGCAGATGAACCCGGACCACGCCTATCACCGCTTCAGCGATGGCGAGGCGATGTTCTTCCTCGCAAGGAACCTGCCGGCCGAGGTCTACCGCGCCTATCGGCGGTCGGGCACGCCGACCCAGAAGGCCGACCTGTTCCGGCTCGCCTGGCTGTTCGTCGAGGGCGGCGTCTATGCCGACATCGACGATCGCTGCCGGGCGCCGGTCGCGCGCATCCTGCCGCCGGACGCGTCGCTCGTGCTGTTCCAGGAGGAGCTCTGCACGATCGGCAACAACTTCATCGCCGCGGCGCCACGCTCGCCGGTGATCGGCCTCGCCCTGCAGATGGGGGTGGAGGCGATCAACCGTGGCGATCACGACCTGCTCTGGCTGTCCACCGGCCCGGCGCTGCTGACGCGCGCCTTCGCCCGCGCCATGGCGGAAACCGAGCGGCCCTGGCGGGACTGGCTGCGCGACGGCGCCATCCTGCAGCGCGGCGATCTCCACCGCGCCGTCGCCTTCCACTGCCGCTGCTCGTACAAGCGCACGGAGCGGTACTGGCAGAACGCCGCCTTCGCGTCGCGCCGCGTGGTGGATGCGGCGGAGGGCGATCCCGCCGCTCCGATCGCCTCGTAGCGTCGCAGGCCCGGGACGAATCAGTCGAGCAGAAGCGCGTGCCGCCGGCTCCAGTCGAGCACGGCGTCCAGGCACTCCGCGAGCTGCTGCGGCTGGCCGCGATAGTAGTGCGTCGCGCCTTCGATCCGCACCAGCTCCTTGTCCGGTGTCGCCAGCGCTGCATGGATGATCGGATTGTGCGTTGCCGGCACCGCGTCGTCGGCGAGATTCTCGATCTGCAGCACCGGCGTGCGCCGCACCCGCGCCGCATTGCGCGGGCCGTTCGCGTTCGACAGATCGAAGCTCCACTGGCTCAACCACGAGCGCAGCGAGGAATAGCGCGCGAGCCCGACCGGAGCCACGTTCACCTGGCGCGGATCGCCGAGATAGCAGAGCCCCGGCGGCCTTCCGTTCGGATCGACGGTCGGATCGATCCAGCGCACGTCGCACATCGTGCGGTGCACGACGAAGGCCCGCTCGTTCTCCGCCCCGCCGCGCTGCCGCAGCCGGTCGAGCCACTCCTTGCACCATGCCGTGATGCGCCGATTGCGCGCGATCTGCGCGGCACGGAAGCGGGCGACGAAGTCGGACGGAAACGGCGGCTGATGCGGGCATTCGCGCGGCGTAGATGTCGAGCTCGGGATCGCGATCGTCCGGATCGCTTTCGTTGCGCACCGACGGGTCGAGCCATTCGGTGAGCGTCTGCGCGCGCGACAGATGCGCGGCGATGAAGATGATGCCGTCCGCAGCTGTCAGGCCCGCGGCGGCGAAATCCACCGGATCGCCCGCTGGCGGTCGCGGTGATGCTCGGGCTTTCCGCTTCCGACTGGTAGAACAGCGAGAGCGAGCCGCCGCCGGACCAGCCGACCAGCACGATCCGCTCGTAGCCGCGCTCGCGCGCATCGCGGATCCAGGCGCCCATGTCGATCGCCACGTTCTCCATGATCAGCCCGCTGTCGTTCTTCGGATAGCGGCTGGCGGCGCAGAGCACGTGCAGCCCGCGCTCCGCCAGCGCCGCCGGCATCGGCAGCAATTGCAGCGTGGTCGCCGGATGCATGAACAGATAGAGCGTGCCGCGACGCGCGGCCCGCCGGGATCAGGTACTGGCCTTCCAGAAACACCTTCCCCGTCGTCCCGGCGAAGCCGTACGTCTCGACATAGCGCGACGGATTGGCGAAGGACACGATCGCGGGCACGCGATGCCAACGCGCGGCGGTCGTGTCCATCGCCGCCATCCTACTCCGCCGCCGGCGCCTGATATCTGAGGCCGCGCGCCTGCCAGCCCTTCAGCACGTCCATCGCATGCGCCTGGAACTCCTCGGCCGCCCCTTCACTTGTTGACGCGCGCCGTCATCTCCAGCCGATGGCCGGACGGATCGAAGAAGTAGATCGACTTGCAGAAGCCGTGATCGATCGGCCCGATGACGTTGACGCCCGCCTGCTCCAGCCGGCGCTTGCCCTCGGCGAGCGCGTCCTGGTCCTTCACCTCGAGCGCGAGGTGCTGCACCCAGGACGGCGTGTTGGGATCCGGCTGCGCCGGCGGCGCGAGCGGCACCTCGAAGAAGGCGATGTTGCTGCCGTCCTCCATCTCGAAGAAGACGTGGATGTGCGGATTGTACTGCTTCACCGAGGGAACCTCCTCGGCGGTCAGCGCATGCGCGAATTTGAGGCCGAGCACGTTGGTGTAGAAGTCGACGGTCTTGCCGGCATCGGTGCAGCGATAGGCGACGTGGTGGAGTTTCTGCAACAGCATGGGTTCCTCCTCTGGCGTCGTGGCTTTCGTGAAAATGTATACATTGGCGGTGGGTGAGGCAAGCGCGGATCACCCGATCCGCGCATCCACCGCGCCCCAGGCGCGCTCCATTCGGATATGCTGCTGGAACGTCCTGCGCTCCTCGGCGAAGCGGGCCGGCGCGGGGCCGTCGAAATAGCGCTGCAGCGCGTCCCGGGACTCGAGCGCATAGATCATCATGTACGCATGCCAGCCGTCTTCGGCATCCTGGTCCAGCCGGACGCGGCGCATCCAGCGGAAGCCCGGCTCCGAAACGACGTCCTGCATGTGATGGCTGTCGAGCCAGTGCAGCACCGCGGCCGCGCCCTCGGGACTGACCCAGAAGCGGACGAGGTAGAGGTACGCTGCGTCCATGGCTGCATGCTCCTTCAGCGACCGAGATAGGCCGAGCGCACGGCGTCGTCGGCAGCGAGCGCTGCGGCGGTGCCCGATGCCACGACGCGGCCGTTCTCCAGCACGGTAGCCGTGCCGGCTATGCGCGAGGGCGAGGCGCGCGTTCTGCTCCACGAGCAGGATCGCCAGGCCGGTCGCGTGCAGGCGGCGCACGGCGGCGAAGATCGTCTCGATCATCACCGGCGAGAGGCCGAGGCTCGGCTCGTCCAGCAGCAGCAGGCGCGGGGCGGCGAGCAGCGCGCGGGCGATCATCAGCATCTGCTGTTCGCCGCCCGAGAGCGTGCCCGCCGCCTGGGCGCAGCCGCGCCCGCAGATGGGGAAAGATCTCGAGCATGTGCTCGAAATCCGCGCGCACCGCGGCGCGATCGCGACGGTGCCAGGCGCCGAGTTCGAGATTCTCGCGCACGCACATGGACGCGGAACACCGCGCGCCGCTCCGGCACCTGCACGATCCCGCGCGCCACCACCGCTTCCGGCGCCAGGCCGGCGAGGGGCTTGCCATCGAAGGTCACCCGCCCGCCGCGTGGCGCCAGCAATCCGGAGATGCAGTTGAGCGTGGTCGTCTTGCCGGCCCCGTTCGCGCCGAGCAGGCAGACGATCTCGCCCGCGCCGATCGTGAGCGAGACGTCGTGCAGCGCGGTGACCCGGCCATAGCCGGCGGCAAGCGCCTCAATGCGCAGCATGGCATCCGACCGCCGAGATAGGCCTCGACGACACCCGGATCGGCGGCGATCGCCGCCGGCGTCCCGTCGGCGATGCAGCGGCCGAAATTCAGCACGGTGACGCGGTCGGCGACCGACATCACCAGCGACATCACGTGCTCGACCAGCAGGATGGTCAGCCCGTCGCGACGCACCAGATCGACCAGCAGCGCGTCGAGCGCCGCAATCTCCGCCGGCCGCAACCCGGCGGCGGGCTCGTCGAGCAGCAGCAGGCGCGGCCGGCAGGCGAGCGCGCGGGCCAGGTCGAGCAGTTTCTGGTGCCCGAAGGCGAGCGCGCCGGCCGGCTGGTCGGCGAACGCGGCGAGCCCGATCCGGGCCAGCAGATCCCGTGCCGCGGCCCGCTCCGGCCGCCCGGCCCGCTCGCCGCGCCGACATGCCGATCAGCACGTTGTCGAGCGCGGAAAGTCGCGCGCAGAGCTCGAGATTCTGGAAGGTCCGCCCGATGCCGGCGGCCGCGAGGGCGTGCGGCGGCAGGCGAAGCAGCGGCTTTCCGGCGAAGCGGATATCGCCCGCCGCCGGACGGGTGAAGCGCGAGATCGCGTTCAGCACGGTCGACTTGCCGGCGCCGTTCGGGCCGATCAGCGCATGGATCGTGCCGGGCATCACCGCCATGCCGAAGCCGTCCACGGCGCGGAGCCCGCCGAAGCGGACGTGCAGATCCTCGATCTCCAGCAGCGCGCTCATGCCGTCGCGGCGCACCGCTCCGGCGATGCCGCGCGGCATGAACATCACGACCATGATCAGCACCGCACCATAGACGAGCTCGCGCAGCACCTGCAGATTGCTGGTCGCCTCCGGCAGCAGGCCGATCACCAGGACGCCGGCGAGCACGCCCCATGTCGATCCGAGGCCGCCGACGACGACCATGGCCAGAATAGCGACCAGCGTCTCCAGGCCGAAAAGGTCGGGATGCACATAGGAGTTGAACAGCGGCATCATCCCGCCGGCGATCCCGGCATAGAGGCCGGAGATGCCGAAGGCGATGATCTTCACCCGCCGCGCATCGATCCCGGACGCGATGGCGACCGGCTCGGACTCGTGCACCGCCGCCATCTGCAGCCCGAGCCGCGAGCGCTGCAGGGCAAACCGCAGCAGCAGCATCAATGCACGCGATGCCGAGCAGCAGCGGGTACGCGTCGCGATCCTCGACGATCCGCCAGCCGAAGAACCGCGTCGGCGTCAGGCGGAGCCCGTTGGCGCCGTTGGTGACCGCGTCCCAGGAGTGGAACACCCATTGCGCGGCGGCGGCGAACGCGTAGGTGGTGAGCGCGAGATAGATCTGTCGCAGCCGCAGCGCCGGCACCGCGATCACCACCGCGATCGCCGTCGCGAGCAGACCGCCGGCGAGCAGCGGCAGCGGAAAGACGAGGCCGAGCCGGTTGCCGAGCACGCCCGCCGTGTAGACGCCGACGCCGAAGAAGGCGATATGGGCGAAGGCGAACTGCCCGGCCAGGCCAAGCAGCACATCGAAGCCGAGTGCGAGCACCGCATACATGAGCAGCAGGTCGGCGAGATAGACGCCGTAGGCGGGCAGGAACGGCAATAGGGCCGCGACGAGGATCGCGGCCAGCGCGACTGCCGATCCGCATGTCAGACCTTCCGCATCGCCGCGCGGCCGGCGAACAGCCCCTGCGGGCGCAGCACCAGCACCGCCATGATCACGAGGAACGGCGCGACCGCGATCGCCTGGGTCGAAACGAACAGGCCGACCAGGTTCTCGACGATGCCGAGCAGCACGCCACCGGCGATCACGCCGGCGACATTGGCAAACCCGCCGAGCACGCCGGCGGCGAAGGCGAGGATGACGATCGCGCCCATGTCCGGCGTCATCAGGATCTTGGGCGCGACCAGCACGCCGGCGATCGCCGCCAGCAGCGAGGAAATCGCCCAGATCATCATCCGCATGCGGCGCACCGGGATGCCGATGAGCGCGGCCGCGCGCGGATCCTCGGCGGTCGCGCGCAGTCCCTTTCCAAGCCGGGTGAACCGGAAGAAGGCGCCGAGCAGCGCCACCGTGAGCACGGTGAAGGCCAGGATCCCGACATCCTGACGCAACAGGTAGACGTTGCCGATGACGATGGGCGGCCCGGTGAATTGCGGCGGCAGGCTCCGGACCTCGTCGGAGTAGCCGAGCGCGCGCACCGCGCCCTTGAGCACATAGGAGAGCCCGATGGTCGCGGTCACCATCGCGACAAGGATGTCCTGGCCGCGCGTGTGTCGTGCGATGCGCTCGAGCACCAGCCGGTCGAACCCGGCGCCGATCGCCGCCGTGCCGAGCAGCGCGGCGATGATCGCGATCCAATAGGGCGCGCCCCCGCCGACCAGCACGATCAGGACGATGTAGCAGCCGACCATCAGGATATCGCCGCCGGCGAAGTTGATGATGTCGGTCGACTTGTAGAGGATCACCAGCGACAGCGCGATCAGCGCATAGATCGCGCCGGTGACGATCCCGCTCACCAGCGCCTGGCCGATCAGCGCGGTCACGATGATGTCGGGCGCGCCGGCTTCCGCCTATTGCTTACGGTATTCGTTGACATAGACGCCGGGCATGCGGGTGGAATTCGTTCCGTCGAACTTGATGAAGATCGACGCATTGTGGCCGTCCCGGCGGTCCGGCCCGAACTCGATCGGCCCTGCCATCACGCCGGACTGGAAATCAAGATGCGACATCGCATCGACGAAGCTCTCGCGCGTCGGATTCGGGCCGGCCAGCATCAGCGCGTAGGTCACCGCCTCCGCCGAAGGGAGACCGTAGGCCATGAAGGCGGACGGCGTGCGGTCGGGAAACGCCTTCTTGTACATGTCCAGCACCCATTTCTGGCGCGGGCCGTTGGTAAGGTCGTTGAGCGGCGAGCCGTAGTAGAAGTTCTTGAACGCGGCCGGATTCCCGACATTCTTCACCAGCGCTGCCGGGTTGGGCACCGATTGCACCGCGGCGACGATCGGCATGGAAAGCCCGAACTCGCCGACCTTCTGCATCGCGAGCGTCGCCGGTTGCGGGTAGGTGGTAATCACCAGCACGTCGGGGTTCGCCTGGCGGATGCGCAGCATCGGCGCGGTGACGTCGACGATGTTGACCGGCACGCGCTCGACGGCGACCAGCTTGACTCCGCGCTTCTCCGCCATGAATTTCGCGGCGGCCAGGTTGGCCGCGCCGAAATCGTCGTCATTGCCGAGATAGGCGATCGTCTTCGCCTTCAGCTGCTTGGCGACGAAATCGACGAGCGTGCCGCCGACGGTGAGCTGCGTGCCGCCGAAGGCGCCGAACACGTAGCGGGTCGGCGGGAACACCGCGCCGTCGCCGGCGGCGTTCAGCATGACGAACGGCACCTTCTCGCGGGTGACGTATTCCTGCACCGACACCGAGGACGGTGTGCAGGAGCCGCCGTTCAGCAGGAACACCTTGTCGACGGTGACGAGCTTGCGCACCACCGCATTGGCGGTCGTCGGGTCGCATTTGTCGTCCTCGATGACGAGGCGGATCTTGCGTCCCCAGATGCCGCCCGACTGGTTGACCATGTCGTACCACATCTGCGCCGCACCCATGGCGTCGAAGCCGAAATTGCGCAGGGGTCCGGATTCCGGGCCGAACAGGCCGATCACGACCTCCTTGTCGGTGATTCCGGGATCATCGTAATGCCCGGCCGGATCGCCGACCGGGAAGGCGCGCGCCGGCGCGGCGGCGAGCAGCAGGCAAAGTGCGAGCAGCATCAGGAATCGCATCACTCTCGCCTCCCGGTTCGGGCGCCGCCGCCGGTCATCCCGGCACCGTCGTGAAATCGCCCGGCACGTTGATCTCCAGCACGCGGAAATCCGCGGAAAATCCGGTCACGTCGTGGCGCCGGCGATCGGCGATGGTGAGCGCGTCGCCGCGCCGCATCCGGATCGCGCCGATGCCTTCGACCTCCACCGTCGTCCAGCCGTCGAGAATGAAGACGAGCTGGCAGTCGAGCGTGTGGTGATGCCAGCCGGTGCTGGCGTCGCACCGCCCGCCGGTGCGCACGACCTGCGCCTGCACGCCCCCCGCCGTCGGCGCCATCGCACCGAGATCGCGATAGGAGAGAAACGCGCGCGGACCGTCGCCGGCGACGTACGCATCTCCGCTGTCCCGGCTCACCACGATCGGCGCGTTCCGGTCGCGTGCCGGAAACCGGCGACGGCACGGACGCGGTGCCGACCGCCGCCGGCAGCGTCACCTCAACCACCTCGAAATCCGGCGAGAAGGCGTGCTCGTCATGCGCGAGGCCCGACGGCAGGATGGCGCAATCGTCGCGCGCGAGCCGGACCTCGCCCGCACCGTGCGCGGTGAACTGCACCCAGCCCGCAAGCACGTACACCATTTGAAATTGCAGAGCGTGCGCGTGCCAGCCGGTGCCGGCGCCGGCCAGGCCGGTGACACGGATGTGCGCGCGCACCGACCGCATCCGCGGTGGCCTCCGCCACGCCGAGATCGCGATAGGCCATGAAGCCGCGCAGGCCCTTGTTGCGCCAGGTCGCCGCATCGAGCTTGGCGAGCGCCACTCCGGGCATGGTCAGGCGAGCGCGCGGGAGCCGTAATCGGCCCCGTTTCGATGGGTGAGCCAGCCGGCGCTGATGCCGCCATCCACCGGCAGCACGATGCCGGTGATGTAGGCGGCCGCGTCGGAGAGCAGGAACAGGCAGGAATCCGCGATCTCTTCCGGTCGCGCCATGCGCCCGAGCGGCGTGCGGTCGATGATGACGTCGCTCACGAAGCGTTCCGGCAGGTTGGCGCGCACCAGCGGCGTGTCGGTGACGTTCGGGGCCACCGCGTTGACGCGCACGCCGTGCCGTCCCCACTCGCAGGCGAGATCGCGGGTCAGCCCTTCGACCGCCGCCTTGGAGGCGCAGTAATGCGCGCGCCCGGGATGGCCACCGCGGCCGTTCAGCGAGCTGATCAGCACGATGCTGCCCCGCCCGGCGCGGATCATCCCGGCAGCGGCGGCCTGAGCGGAGAGGAAACTGCCTTTCAGGTTGCTGTCGATGACAAGGTCCCAATCCGCCGCGCCGAGCGCTTCGGCGGGCGCTGCGCGCGAGGTTCCGGCGGAGCAGACGAGCCCGTCCAGCGCGCCGAACCGGTCGGTCGCTGCCTGCATTGCCGCCTGCGTCGCCGCCGCGTCGCGAACGTCGAACGTCACCGCCAGCGCGTCGTCGCCGATGCCGCCAGCAACGGTCCTCGCGGCGTCACCGTTCATGTCGGCCACCGCGACGCGCGCGCCCTGCGCGGCGAGCGCAAGCGCGGTCGCCCGACCGATGCCGGAGGCGGCGCCGGTGACCATGACAACACGGCGCTCGAGCCCGAAGCGGATCACCGGGGACCGTCGCCGGCCCGGTAGCGCTCACCATGCTGGATGGTGCCGTACAGCACGTTCCAGCTGTGCTCGGTCACCTTCTTCTCGCCGCGTGCTTCCGGCCGCACCTTGTCGGCGAACAGCGCATTGCCGCGCTGCACCGCCGGCCGCGCGGCAATGCGATCCGCCCAGGCGTCGATATGCGGCGTCGGCACCTCCGGCGGCAGCCGGATGCGGAAACTCTGCAGCCACGGCCAGCAGGCGATGTCCGCAATCGAGTACTCATCGGCGAAATAGTCGCGCGTTGCGAGATGGCGATCGGCGACCAGGCGGAGGCGATCAACCTCCCGCCGGTAGCGCTCGATCGCGTAGGGCATGCGCTCGGGCGCGTATTGCGCGAAATGCACCCATTGCCCGAACATCGGCCCGATGCCCGCCATCTGCCACATCAGCCATTGCAGGCAGGCGATGTTGCGGACCGGATCGGCGGGCAGCAGCCGGCCCGATTTGCGCGCGAGATGGATCAGGATGGCGCCCGATTCGAAGATGCTGATCGGCTTGCCGTCCGGCCCGTCGGGGTCGACGATCGCCGGCATCTTGTTGTTCGGGCTGATGCGCAGGAAGTCCGGTGCGAACTGGTCGCCGGCGAGGATGTCGATCGGGATCACCCGGTACGGGAGCCCGACCTCCTCGAGCATGATGGCGACCTTGCGCCCGTTCGACGTCGGACCGTAATGGAACTCGATCACCGCGCGACGCCGGCAACCGCTTGCGGTTGGTCCGCCATGATGATCCTCCCCTCCGAGGATGTATGCATTGAACGCCAAGCCTGTCAACGGATCTGGTCTGCTCAGCGCAGCACAGGGGAAAGTCATCCATGCCGTCCCGTGATATGTATCCACGGTAGTTCATGGACACGCGGCAAAAATCGGTCACCGAGGCACTCCGGGCCCTGCTGATGCGGGGCGATCTCCCGCCCGGCATGCACCTCATGGAGATCCCGCTGGCGCGGCGGCTCGGTGTCTCGCGCACGCCGGTTCGCGCGGCGCTCACCACGCTCGCGCAGGAAGGGCTGCTGATCTATCGGCCGCAACGCGGTTATCTCGTGCGCAGCTTCGGGTTGAAGGAGGTGCTCGACGCCTATCGGGTGCGCGCCAATCTCGAAGGGCTCGCCTGCCGGCTGGTTGCCGAATCCGGCCTCGATGCGGCGGCGGATGCGGCGCTCCATCGCGCCCTCGAAGCGGGCGACGCGATCCTTCGCTCGGGGCGGCTGCGCGACGAGGACAACGCGCCCTGGCGCAGCATGAACGAGGCGCTGCACGGGACGATCCTGCAGGCGACGGCGAATGCCTCGCTGATCGAGGCGACGCGGCGCACGCTCACCGTGCCCTTCGTCTCCGCCCGTGTCGTGCACTGGCACCATTTCGAGTCGCTGAGCGCCTCGCACCAGCTGCACCACCTGATCGTGCGCGCGATCCGCCGACGCGAGGCCGAACGCGCCGAGGCGGCGATGCGCGAGCACATCTGGGCGGCGACGGAAATCATCGAGCGCACATACGAGGCGATTCGGGATGCCGGCCCTCCCTAGACCCGAATCGCTCTGAGTGTGGTCAGTGCGAGTCGGGTCTCTGTATCGTTCGCCTGCCGATTCACGCCCTGACTGATTGCAGTCAGGGCGATCGGAGGCTAGCCGGCACCCACGGCACATTGATGGCCAAGCCGCACTTCGCGTCGCTCCGCCGCGGAGCGCAGGATCGCGAGGCAGACTTCCATCGTCGCGAGCCCCCACGCACCCGAATGGATCGGCGGCGTGCCGTCGCGGATCGCCGAGACCAGCTCCTCGATCACTTCGGCGCGCGGGATCGCCGGGTCGGGCAGCGCATCGAGGAATTGCCGGTCGTCGGCATAGACCATGACTCCATCGGGCCCGGGGCGCAGGTCGGCGCGGTCGCAGGATGCGATCACCAGCCCGAAATGGTTGTGCCGCGCCCGCAGCGGCGTGCCGTCGAGCCGCACCCCGCGCCCATAGGCGCGAGCCTCCTTGAGGGCGGATTCCTGCCCGGGCGACAACCCGCGCAGCCTCGCCCGCGCGGCGCCATGGCTCCGCGCCGCCGCCGGTTGCCCGAGTTCCCCCGCCCAGCCCTGGAATTCGTCGCTGTCGAAATGCCCGTAGCCGCTGTAGGTCAGCGTGGCGAAGGCGCCGGTCTCGAACTGCAGGAACGCGGAATACGCACCCTCGCACGGCCGTCCCGGATCCCACTGCCCCGTCATCGCGCGCAGGCTGCGGACCAGGCCGCCGCCCAGCAACCGCACGACATCGACCTGGTGCGCGGCCTGGCTGAACACCACGCCGCCGCCGCGTGCGGTGTCGAGCTCCTCCGGCCGACGCGGGCGATAGAGGAAATCGGTGAAATCGAGCGCGGTGATCATGCGCACCCGGCCGAAATCGCCGCCCTCGATGATCGCCCGCGCGCGGCCATACGGCGCATCGAAGCTGTGGCTGTGGCCGACGACGAGAACCACGTCGCGGGCCGCCTCGATCATCTGCCGGCAGGCGCCGAGCTCCAGCGCCATCGGCTTCTCGACCAGCACGTGCCGACCGGCGCGCGCCGCCAGGCGCACATGCTCGAGATGGTACTGATGCGGCGTCGCGACGTAGACCGCCTCCACGTCGGGATCATCGCAGAGACGTGCAACGTCGTCATAGGTCCGGCCGGCGAAATCGCGCGCGAACTGCTCGCGCGCGTCCCGGCGGGGATCGGCGGCGGCGACCAGCCTGATCTCCGGATGCCGCGCGAGCGTCGGCAGCATCAGCGTGAAGCCGCGGCCGAGGCCGGCGACTCCCAACCCGATCATGCGATGAGCGCGGCGAGTCGTTGCGCGAGGCCGTCCGCGACGGAGCCCTGCGCCCGCGGTGCGGCGCCGCCGAGATAGCGTTCCGTCACCCCGGACGACCGCAGCAGGTCCGACGCGCGGCCGGACAGCACGACGCGCCCGTTCTCCATGACGTAGCCGCGATCGGCGATCCCGAGCGCCGCGCGCGCATTCTGCTCGGCGAGCAGGACCGTCAGCCCGTCGTCGCGGAGCCGCTGCACGAGCGCGAACATCTCCGTGACGAACAATGGCGAAAGGCCGAGCGACGGTTCGTCCAGCATGATGCAGCGCGGGCCCGACATCAACCCGCGGGCGATCGCCAGCATCTGCTGCTGTCCGCCCGAGAGATTGCCGGCCAGATCCCGCATCCGTGGCGCGAGCATCGGAAACAGCGCCTGGACCCGCGCGAGGCGCAAGGCGCGATCCGATGCGCTCGCCCATCGCGCGCCCAGGGCAAGGTTGTCGGCGACCGTCATGCCGGCGAAGACCTGCCGGCCCTCGGGGACATGGCACAGCCCCGCTTTCAGCCGCGCCGCCGGCGAAAGCGCGGTCACCATCCGCCGATGATACCGGATGGTCCCGGCGCTCGCGCGGAGGACGCCGCTCAGCACCTGCAGGAGCGTCGATTTCCCGGCGCCATTCGCGCCGAGCAGCGTCACGATCTCACCCGGCGCAAGATGCAGGCTGATCTCATGCAGAACGGGATCGCGGCCATAGCCTGCGACGAGATTCTCCGCCCTCAGCATCCGGCCGCGACCTCGGTGCCCAGATAGGCTTCGATGACACGCGCGTTCCGGCGCACCAGTTCCGGCGGCCCGGATGCGATCACGCAGCCGGCCTCCAGCACGATCATCTGGTCGGCGACGCGCATCACCAGCTGCATGTTGTGCTCGACCACGAGCACAGTCACCCCGGCGGCGCGGATCGCGCGCAGCAGGTCGGCGAGTTCCGCCGTTTCGGTGTCGTCGAGTCCGGCGGCCGGTTCGTCGAGAAGCAGAACGCGTGGCCGCGCCATCAGTGCGCGGAGAATTTCGAGCAGCTTCTGTGCGCCCATCGGCAGGCTCGCCGCATGCGCATCCGCGAGGGCTCGCAGACCGACGAGATCGAGCAGGGCGAGCGCGCGATCCCGCAACCCCGCTTGTTCGCGCCTGGCCGCGGAAAGGCGGAGCGCGTGGGCGATGCCGCCATGCCGCAGCAGCCGGTGCCGTCCGGCGAGCAGGTTCTCGAGCACCGTCATGCCGGGGAACACGCGCGCGCTCTGGAAGGTGCGGATCACGCCGAGATCAGCGATGGCGGTGCCGGAAAGCCCGGTCAACGATCGTTCGTCCAGCAGCACCGATCCGCCATCGAGCGGGAGCACGTTCGTCATGAGGTTGAAGAGTGTCGTCTTGCCGGCACCGTTCGGTCCGACCAGTGCGCACACCGTCCCTGCCGGGACGTCGAAGCTGACATCCGACACGGCGGCGATGCCGCCGAAGCTGCGGCTCACGCCCCGCAGGCGAAGCGTGGCGCTCACGCCGGAACGCGC
This sequence comes from uncultured Alphaproteobacteria bacterium, assembly GCA_963822815.1. Taxonomy (GTDB): domain Bacteria; phylum Pseudomonadota; class Alphaproteobacteria; order Acetobacterales; family Acetobacteraceae; genus CAWGJC01. The sequence goes on along the minus strand of CAWGJC010000012.1, from coordinate 80,288 downwards.
CGGGAAACCCGGCTTGCCAGCGCCCCGAACAGGCCCTGCGGCAAATGCAGGAAGCAGATGACGAGCAGCGCGCCGGTGACGAACGTCTTCCACGCCGCCAACGGCTGCACCAGGGTGGGCAGCAGGGTCAGAAGGATGCTGCCGAGCACCGGCCCGACCAGCGTTCCCTCGCCGCCGATGACGAGCATCGCCACGAGCTCGAGCGAGCGCGTGGTTCCCACCATGTCCGGCGAGAGGAAATGGAAGAAAAACGCATAGAGTGCGCCCGACAGCGCGGCGAGCGCGGCGCTGATGACCAGCGCGATCGCCTTGGTCCGGCCGAGGTCGATGCCGAGCGCCGACGCCGCCATCTGGTCCGTCCGGATGGCGCGGAGCGCGCGCCCGAAGCCGGATCGCAGCGCGCCGCCGAGCAGAAACAGGACCAGAACGTCGATGGCGAGAACCAGGTAATACATGCGCGCCGGTGCGCCGAAATCCCAATCGCCCAGGCTGAAGCTCGGGATGCCGACGAGGCCGGACGGCCCGCCGGTGATGTCGATCCAGCCGATCGCGAGCGAGTCGATCAGCAGTCCGAACGCGAGCGTCGCGAGCGCCAAATAGAGCCCGCGCAGGCGTGCGGTGATGGTTGCAAGCAGCAGCGCGCAGCCGACGGCCAGGATGATGGCGGCGAGGATGGCGAGGATCGGCTCGACATCGAAGTGCACCGCAATCGCGCCGGCCGTGTAGCCGCCGACCGCCATGAACCCCGCCTGGCCGAGATTGATCTGGCCGGCATAGCCCATCACCACGTCGAGCCCGATCAGCGACAGGAAGAGGATGGCGGCGATGACGAGTCCGCTCAGCACGCTTGCCGACACCAGCAACGGAAGCAGCAGCGCGAGACCCAGCGCCAGGAGGCTGCCGGTCAGGATGGCCGCCGATGGCAGCCGCAGCATGTGGACGGCCACCCGCGCCGCATCGCGCACATCCGAGCGTCGTGCGGCGCCGCCCCGCAGCAGGCCGCCGGGGCGGAACACCAGCACCACGAGCAGCAGCCCGAGCGCCACCGCATTGCTGAACAGCGAGCTGACATAGGCGGTCGCGAGCTGTTGCGCGATCCCGAGCACCATCGCACCCAGGAGCGCGCCGGGGAACGAGCCCAATCCGCCGAGCACGACGGCGATGAATCCGGAGATCGTGAACAGCCGGCCGGTGTCGAACTGGAGCGACGTGGTGGGCGCGACCACGCTTCCCGCAACCGCGCCCAAGAGTGCGGCGAGCGCGAAGCCGAGCAGGGTCATGCGCGCCACGCTGACGCCGACGAGTCGCGCTGCAAGCGCGTTCTCGGCACAGGCCCGGAATTCACGCCCGGGCGGGGTGCGCATGAGCAGCGCCCAGAGCCCGAGCGTCACCACGAAAGTGCTGGCGAGCACCCACATGCCTTGGCGCGTGAGGTTCAGTCCACCCAGCGCGATCGGCGGCCCCGCCGTGAACGGCGCGAGCATGTAGGGCTGGCTGCCCCAGCCGACCAGCAGGATGCCGTCGATCATCGTCAGCAATCCGGCCGACAGCATCAGCATGTTCGCGTTCGAGAGCCGCGCCAGTCCGGGCACGAAAGTGAGCGGCGCCGAGCGCCGCGCCCGCCGCCGTCGTGGCCGCGACCGCGGCCGGCACCGCGAGGTCAGCGGGCCAGCCGAGCGCCTTCTGGAACCACCAGGCGAGCAGCGCGCCGCCGACGCAGAAGCCGCCCTGCGCAAGGTTGATGACGCCGGTCGCGCGGTAGACAAGACAGATGCCGAGCGCGACGAGTGCATAGGTCGCCCCGACCAGGACGCCGCCCAGCAGGATCTGCGCGAATTCCATCGCCTATTGGAGCGGAATTCCCCGCGCCTGGCTGACGATGGTCCAGCGTTTCGCCGCCCTGTCCCAGCGCGTCACCACCACGTTGCTGTCGTCGAGCCCGCGTTGCGGCACGCGCTTGAAATCGTAGATGCCGTTCACGCCGGCAAACCCGCTCGAGCCCTGCGAGCGCGGTCCGAACCTGCTCGGCGGTCGCGTTCGGCCCGGCCTGCTCCAGCGCCGCCGCGACCAGCAGCGCCGGATCCCAGGCAAAGGTCGACGCCGCATCCGGCGGGTCGTTCCGCGCGAACGCCGCGAAGAAGCGCTGCTTTGCCGCGGCGACGGCGGGCGGGAGGCCGGCCACGCCCGTCTCCGGCCATTCCGGCGACGGGATGTAGAGCTCCCTGGGCAGGATGTCGGCGAACTGCCGCATGGAGGCGAAGGTCATGTTGCCGTCGGTGGTCGCCACCGGAACCGCCATGCCGGCATCGGAGATCGCCTTGAACACCGTGCCGATGGCGGCGCCGGTGGACCAGGCGATCACGGCTTGCGGGTTCGCTCCCTTGATCCGCTGGATCTGCGCCGATGCGCTGACATCCGTCGGGTTGAAGCTGGCATCGGCGACCAGCTGGACAGTCCTTGTTCTCCGGCTGCGCGAGCGCTTCCTTGATGTTGCGGGCGGCGTCGAGGCCGGACGCATCGGTGCTCGTGATCACGCCGAGCCGGGTCAGGCCGCGCAACCGGAAGTAGCGGATCTGCGCCGAGATCAGGTCCTTCGTCGCGCTCGACGAGCTGAAGACGAAGCTGCCGGCGGCGGGATAGATGCCGGGCGAGAGGCAGTACATCACCGGGCCGTGCCGCATCAGCGGCGCCATCGCGTTGCACATGGCGACCAGCGCCGAGCCGATGATGACCGGCGGCTTGCCGGCGAGGATCTGCGTGGCGAGCTGCACCGCGACCTGCGGGTTGCTCTGGTCATCGTGGAAGGCGAAGGTGATTCCCGCCGACTTTCCCTCGCTCGCCGCGAAGCGCTCCAGCGCTCGGTGCTCGGCATTGCCGAGGAAGGCGGCCGGTCCGGTGAGCGGCAGCACCACGTCGATCGTGATCGGCTCGGCCGCCCAGGCCCTCGCAATCCGGACCGGCGCAATCCGGACCGGCGCGATCCCGAGCGGCGCGATCCGAAACGGCGCCGCCACCGCACCCAGCACCGCGATCCAGCGCCAGAATCGCACCGCCATCGGACGCTTCCCCTTGTCTCGAAGACCATTAGTTCCCTAAGGATATCTAGTGCCAAGCAAGCGCGCCTGTCGAGAGGGAGGCGAGCCGAGCCTGCCGCTCGAGCGCAGCGTCGGCTACCAGGTGCGGGCGACCCACCGGCTGATCCAACGCGCGCTGCAGCTGCGGCTGGAGCGGTCGAGCGTGACGCTCGGCATGTGGTATTTCCTGCGCGTGCTGTGGGACGGTGACGGGCTCACGCAGCGGCAATTGTCGCGCCGCGTCGGCACCATGGAGCCGACGACGCTGTCCGCGATCGGCAGCATGGAGGCGAACGGCATCGTCCGGCGCGAGCGGGATGCGGTCGACCGGCGGAAGATCAGGATCTTCCTCACGGAGAAAGGGCGGAAGCTCAGGCGCGAGCTGCTGCCATCGGCGATCGACGTGGTGACGGTGGCGACCAGCCGGCTCACCCGCGAGCAGACGGATGCCCTGCTCGTCGACGCTCGCGATCGTGCAGGAGAGCCTGCGGGACGATCTGGTCGAAAGGCAGGAAGCGATCGATGCCGCTGATACGGATTGAGCCCAAGCTGGACCCGGCGAGCGGGAAGTACCGGCTGGAAATCTACCACCCGCATGACGCGCCGGCGCCGTTCGTCACCACTGCGCCACGCTACGCCAGCGAGGCGGCGGCGGAGACCGACCTGATCGCGATCATCGCGGCCGCCGCGAGCTCCGCGCCGGAGGATTGACGCCCGACATCACGCGTCCAGCACGAGCACCGGCGATTTTGCCCGCGAGACGCACACCATGATCGCATGCTGCCGCTCGGCCGGCTTCAGCACCATGTCGCGGTGATCCGCTTCGCCTGCGAGCAGCCGCGTTCGGCAGGTCCCGCAGGTGCCGCTCTCGCAGGAGCTCGGCGACCTTCCGTCCGTGGGCTCGCAGCACTTCCATGATGGTGATGCCGACCGGCACGTCGAGTTCCGTGCCGCTGCGGGCGAGGCGGACGGTGAACGGCGTGTCGTCCGCGCGGGGGCGCACCAGATCCGATCCGAAATCCTCGAAATGCACGGCACTCGTCGGCCAGTGTCCGGTCATGTCGCGAACCGCATCCATGAGCTGGCGCGGGCCGCAGCAATAGATGTGCGCCTTGCTCGGGATCTCGAAAACGGGCCAGAGATCGAACGCGTCGTCCGGGTTGCCGCCATCATGGTGGATCGTCACGTGAGCCGCCAGGTCCGGTGCGCTGAGATCCCGCAGGAAGGCGGTGACTTCGCTCGATCGCGTGAGGTAGTAGAGATGGAATGGCGCGCGGCCGCGGACGGCGTGGATCATCGAGAGGATCGGCGTGATGCCGATGCCGCCGGCGACGAAGATGTAGGACGGCGCGGGAACGAGCGGAAACAGGTTCGCCGGCGGTCCGACCCGCAGGATGTCGCCCGGGCGCGCCTGCTCGATCAGGCTGATGGAGCCGCCGCGGCCGCCTTCCTCGCGCTTGACGGCGATGACGTAGCGATCGCGTTCGGTGGTGTCGTTGCAGACCGAGTAGTTGCGCATCGCACCGCTCGGCACGCGCACCGGAAGATGCGCGCCGGGACTCGCCTGCGGCAGCGCGTCGCCCGCGGGATGCCGCAGTTCGAACAGCGTCACGCCGTCGGCCACCGCTTCGATCCGCGCCACCCGAAGCGCCAGCAGCTCACCCGCTTCCACCATCCACCTCCACCGGCTGGTTACTTAGCCAGCTAAGCGATTTGCGGCAAGACGATGGACTTGCCCGGCGGAGTTCCCCTATTATTGGTTAGCTCCCTAAGGTATCGGAGGGACCGGCCATGCTGACCCGCGAGGAAAATCAGACGCTTTGCCTGATCGAGGGCGACGCCCCGATGGGTCGGCTCATGCGGCGGCATTGGGTGCCCGCCCTGCTGTCGGAGCAGGTTGCCGGAGCCGGATTGCGATCCCGTTCGCGTCCGATTGTTCGGCGAGGACCTGGTGGCGTTTCGGGACACGCAAGGGCGGGTCGGCGTGCTCGGCGAGGCGTGCCCGCACCGCAAGGCGTCGCTCTTCTTCGGCCGCAACGAGGAGTGCGGATTGCGCTGCCTCTATCACGGCTGGAAGTTCGACGTGGAGGGCAACGTCCTTGATATGCCGTCCGAGCCGAGGGAAAGCGGCTTCGCCGACCGCATCAGGCACAAGCACTATCCGGTCGCGGAAGGCGGCGGTTTCATCTGGGTCTATATGGGTCCCGCCGAGCTGCAGCCGGCAATTCGAGGCGCCGCCCTGGGCGCCGACGGGAGCGGAGCGCGTCTCGGTCGTGCGCATCGACCTGCCATGCAACTGGGCGCAGATCATGGAGGGGCAGATCGATTCGGCGCACTCCTCCACGCTGCATTCCTCCGACATGCGGCCGGCGCGCGTTACCAGCGCCGGCGCGGCGGAGACGCATTGGACGCGGCCATCGACGGACAAGAACCCGCGCATCCAGGTACAGGTCACGAATTACGGGATGCGCTATGCCGCCATCCGTCGCCCGATCCAGAACGCGGCGACGCAGGATTACGTTCGCATCACCTGCTTCCTCGCGCCGTTCATCGCGCTCATTCCGCCGAACAGCTCGTACAATGTGGCGAGCGTGATCGTGCCGAAAGATGACACCAACAGCTACTTCCACTTCATCGCCTGGGGCGATCCGGCGAGCACGATCGGGCAGGATGCCTGGCGGCAGTTCTGCGTCGCCTCACCCGGCATCGATCTCGACAAGGACTTCAAGCCGATCCTGCGGCACGCCTCGAACAACTACTTGCAGGATCGCCGCGCCATGCGCGAGGGGAATTTCACCGGCATTCCCGGGATTCCGAATCAGGACATCGCCATGTGGGAGTTGATGGGGCGCATCGCCGATCGGACCTCCGAGCGGCTGGGCGCCAGCGATGTCGCGGTGATCCAGTTCCGCCGCATCATGCTCGATGCGGTCGGCCGCCTGCAGGCCGGCGCCGCGCCCATCGGCCTCGCGCCGCCGCATCTGCCGATGGCGAAGCTGCGATCCTATCAGGGCATCGTGGCAAAGACAGAGGATTGGCGAGTGCTGGGCACGTCCGCCGAAGAGCGCGCCTATCTGGAAGGGATCGAGGAGGACGAGACGGAGCGCGAGATGGCGTCCGCATCGGCGGCGGATTAAGAAAAAAAGATTAGCGCGTGATCGTTTCAGGCCGAGTCGGCCTGAAACGTGAATCACTCGCTCGAACAATTCGCTAGAGCAGGCCGGTGACCGGAAGGGAACCGGTCATGCTTTAGGCCGCGCGCCGAGGTGCCCTCGATGAGTCACGATTTGAGCGCGCTGGCATAAGGCTCAGCGCAGCAGGTTCGAACGGGCGAGGTCGATCAGTTCGTCGCCGCGCCCGTTCATCACGGCATGCAACGCCCACAGGCCGAAACCCTTGACCTGCGCGACCTCGATGGTCGGTGGCATCGCGAGCTCCTGCTTGTTGGTCACCACGTCGAGCAGCGCCGGTCCATCGTGTCGCAGCACGTCGTCGATTCCCGCGTCGAGGTCGCCAGGATCCTCGACGCGGCGCGCATGCACGCCAGCGGCACGCGCCATCGCGGCGAAATCGGGGTTGTCGAGATCCGTGCCCACTTCGAGAAAGCCGCCCGCCTTCATCTCGAGGGCGACGAAACCGAGCGTGCCGTTGTTGTAGACGATCACCTTTACCGGCAGCTTCTGCTGCCTCAGCGTGAGAAAGTCGCCCATCATCATCGTGAATCCGCCATCACCGGAGAGGCTGATGACCTGGCGGCCGGGATAGGCCGCTTGCGCGCCGATCGCTTGCGGCATCGCGTTCGCCATCGAGCCATGCGCCAGCGACCCGATCATGCGGCGCTTGCCGTTCATCGTCAGGTAGCGGGCGGCCCAGACGGTGCTGGTGCCGACATCAAAGGTGAAGACCGCGTCCTCGGAGGCTTTCTCGTTCAGCAGGCGCGTGAGGTATTGCGGATGGATCGGCTTCCGTCCGGGCCGGCCGGTGGCAAGCTCATCGAGCCCGTCGCGCGCATGGCGGTAATGGGCGAGGCTCTCCGCGAGATGGGAGCCGTCGACCTGCGGCGTGAGCGCCGGCAACAGCGCCTCGATGGTCGCGCCGACATCGCCGAGCAGCGCAAGATCGAGCGGCGTGCGGTTGCCGAGACTCTCCGGCCTGATGTCGATCTGTGCGATCTTGGCGTGCCTGGGGTAGAATTGCCGGTAGGGAAAGTCGGTGCCGAGCATCAGCAACGTGTCGCAACTCAGCATCGCCCGGTAGCCGGAGGAGAATCCGATCAGCCCGGTCATGCCGACGTCATAGGGATTGGCCCACTCGACATGCTCCTTGCCCCCGAGCGCGTGTACCGATCGGGGAGCGTAGCGCCTCGGCGAGCCGCATGAGCTGCGCATGTGCACCCGCGCACCCGCGGCCGCACAGCAGCGTCGTGCGCCGGCTCGCGTTGAGCAGTGCCGCGAGCGCGGCGATCTCGCTCGGCGGCGGCACGATCACCGGCCTGGCCAGGCGGAGTGCCGGCGGGGCGGAGAATGGTGCGTCCACGTCTTGCAGCGCAACGTCGCCCGGGAGCACGATCACCGCGACGCCCTGCTCGCCGACCGCGACGCGGATCGCCTTTTCGAGCACGCCCGGAAGCTGCGATGGATGCGAGACGAGCTCGCAGTAATGGCTGCAACCGCGGAAGAGATCCTCGGGCTTGGTCTCCTGGAAATAGTTGCGCCCGATCTCCGCTGACGGGATCTGCGCGGCGATCGCCAACACCGGCACGCGCGTGCGGTTGCAGTCGAACAGCCCGTTGATCAGGTGAAGATTCCCTGGGCCGCACGAGCCGGCACAAACCGCGAGTCCGCCGGTCAGGCTCGCCTCGGCACCGGCAGCGAAGGCGGCGGCTTCCTCGTGTCGGACGTGAATCCAGTCGATGTCGCCGCGCCGTCGCAGCGCCTCGGTCAAGCCGTTCAGGCTGTCACCCACCACGCCGTAGATCCGCCGCACGCCTGCTGCGTGGAGAATGCTGGTGACGAGATCGGCAACTCTCTTGGCCATGCGGATCCTCCGGGTGGCGGCAGCGCGGGTGGGACGTCAGACGTTCTCTAGTCCGAGCGTTTTCGCCGTCTCGGCGCGAATGTTGCGGCAGGCGGCGGCATCCTGCTTGAGATCGATGCCGTAGGTCGGGATGATCTCGCGCAACCGGCCAAGCCAGCCGTCCGGCGTCAGCCTGTCGGCGAAGCATTTCTGCAGCACCTCGACCGTGATGAACGCCGCGGTGGAGGCGCCGGGCGAGGCGCCGAGCAGCGCGACCAGCGAGTTGTCCTCGGCCGCGACGAGCTCGGTTCCGAATTCAAGCACGCCGGTGCGCTGCCGATCCGGCTTGATGATCTGCACCCGCTGGCCCGCGACCGCGGTCTGCCACTCGTGGCGCACCGCATTGGGATAGAATTGCTGCAGCAACGCGAATTGATGCGCTGGACTCTGCAGCACCTGGCCGACCAGGTATTCGCTGAGCTGCCAATCATCACGGGCAACGGCAAGCATCGGCAGCACGTTGCCCGGCTCGATCGAGCGGAACAGATCCTCGTACGAGCCGTGCTTCAGGAACTTGCTGGAAAATCCGGCATACGGACCGAACAGCAGCGACCGCTTGCCCGCGATGATCCTCGTGTCGAGATGCGGCACGGACATCGGCGGTGAGCCATGCGAAGCCTTGCCATAAACCTTGGCGTGATGGCGCACGCTGACGCCATCGACGTCGCATCGCAGCCAGATGCCGCTGACGGGAAACCCGCCATAGCCGCGGCCTTCGGGAATCGCGGATTTCTGCAGCAGCTTCAGCGCACCGCCGCCAGCGCCGATGAACACGAAGCGGGCGGAACTCGTCTCGGTTTCGCCCGTCCTGGTATTCTCGACCGTGATGCGCCACCGGCCCGACGCGTCGCGCGCGAGATCGGTCACCTGCCGCTGGTAGTGCACGGTGAAGCGCGGCTGCGCCAGGAGATGCCCGACGAGAAGATGTGTCAGCGCGCCGTAGTCGACATCCGCACCGGTCACGATCCGGGTCGCGGCGATCGGATGGTCACTCTCGCGCCCCTCGACGATCAGCGGCGCCCACGCCTCGATCTGTCGGGCCGAATCGCTGAACTCCATCCCGTGATAGCAGTGATGGGACGACATTTCTGCGAAGCGCCGACGCAGGAAATCGACATTCTCGTCGCCCCACACGAAGCTCATGTGCGGACAGGGATGCAGGAAGGCGCGCGCATCCTTGATCGCGCCCTTGCCGACAAGAAAGGACCAGAGCTGGCGCGACAGATCGAACTCGGTGTTCACTTCCAGCGCCTTCGAGATGTCGACGCTGCCGTCCGGCCGCTGCGGCGTGTAATTGAGCTCGCAATTCGCGGCGTGGCCGGTGCCCGCGTTGTTCCACGCCTGCGAGCTCTCCTGGCCGCAATCATCGAGTGTCTCGAACATCTCAACATGGAGGCTCGGCTCGAGTTCCTTGAGCACGACACCGAGCGTTGCGCTCATGATGCCGGCGCCGATCAAAGCGACGTCCGCCTGAGGCGGAGCTTGGGTGGTCGGCATGGAACGGTCTCCGGGCTCGAGGTTCAGGCTGCGGCGCCGGATGCGGCGAACGGCACGGCGGCGTTCGGCGCCAGGATCACATACGCGCGGCGCCAGGGCTGGTCATCGACCAGGCGCCAGCTGTGACCGCTGCCGGTCGTGTCCTCCGCCAGCAGGACGTCGCCCGGGCGGATGGTGAAATGCTTGCCCGCGCGCGTCTGGAAGTCGAGCGTGCCGGTGAGCGTGAGAACGAGCTGGCGTGCCGGTGCATCGTGCCACTCGAATTCGCCGCCCGCACGGGTCTCGCGGAACGATATGCTGACGGCGTCCGCGAGGACGCTCAGCACATCGCCGCGCTCTCCCTTCGGGAGTGCGATGGTCCCGTCCTCGAATTGCGAGTTGCCATCCGATTCCGTCCAGATACGTACGCAGCGGATCATCCCCGATCACCGTTCCCTGTTGCTGGTCCACCGGCGGGCTTCAGCGTGACGAAAGGGGAGGCCAGCGCGATCGACAGGCCGATGGCGATCGCGCAAACCATGAGCACCGCCGTGACGGCGAGCGACAGCGTCTCGGCGACGAGCGGCGCGGAGGCGCCTGCCCCCGCCTGCATGATGGCAAGCCCGCCGATCCCGGCGCGGAACGCGTAGGAGCCGGGGATCATCGCGACCACGCCCGGGAAGGCGAAGGCGACCGGCGGCGCGGCGAAGTGGCGCGCGGCGAACCGCGCCAGCAGCGCCGCCGCCAGCGCCCCCACGAGCGATCCGCTCGCAAGATTCCATCCGACATGGCCCAGCGCGGTGCGGATCCCGTGCCCGGCCATGCCGCACAGGACACAGGCCCAGATGACGTTAGCCGGCACGTTGAACAGCAGCGCGAAGCCGATCGCCGCAAGGCCCGAGACGATGACATCCTCGAGCAGCGGCAGTGATTGCGGCGTTCCGCCGATCGGGAACGTGTCGCCGGCAAGCAGCGCGGCGAGGAACAGCGCAAAGGCAATCGCGAGAACGGTGATCGCGGCCACCGCGAGCCGCGCGATCCCCATGCCGACATGCCCCGCGAGCGCGTCGCGAACGCCGTTGATGAGCGGCACGCCGGGCGTGAGGATCATGCCGGCGGTCACCAGGCAGAGCGTCGGCGGCGTGCCCGGAAAGGCCCGCATCGCGATCGCTCCCACGAGACCGCTGAGCAGCGCGATCGCAAAGGCCGCGGCGACCGGATTGGCCCGCCGCGCACCGAGCCATTGCCGGAGCACCGTGCTGATCACGCCGACCAGCGCGGAGACGGCGACAACGGACGCGACACCGCCGAACAGCCGGGCCAGGCACGCCGCAGTAAGCCCCATGCCGAGCACGACCGCCCATCCGGGATATCGGCTGCCTCCCCGTTCGACCTCTTCCAGCACCCGATCCACGGTGCCGAGCTCGCTCTCGCCGCCTGCGATCCGGTCGAGCCGCGTGAGCGCGCCCATGTCGACGGTCATGCCGGCGATGCCGTGGCCGAGCTTGGTTCGGAAGCTGTCGCCGCTCTCGACGGTCAGCAGCAGCCCTTCCGGCCACACCAGCAGATGCGCGGCATAGCCGGCCCGCTCGGCGAGCGCGCCGACCTTGCTCTCGATGAGCTGCGTGTCGGCGCCCTTGACGAGCATCAGCCGCCCGAGCCGCAGTGCAACATGCGCGACCCCGGCCGCCCTCGACGGCTCCGCGGTCACGATCAGGCCCCGGCGAGTCCCTCGCCGACCATGTCGAGCGGACGCACGATCTTATCGAATTGCTGCTCCGTCACCTTCCCCGATACGAGCGCCGCCGCCTTCAGCGTGGTACCCTCGGCGATCGCCTTCTCGGCGATGTGCGCGGCATTCTGGTAGCCGATCACCGGCGAGAGCGCCGTCACCAGCATCACGCTGCCTTCGACATAGGATTGGATCCGGTCGCGATTGAGCTCGGTGCCTTCGACCGAGAATTCCCTGAACCTGGCGCAGCCATCGGCGAGAATGCGCGCGGAGTGCAGGAAGTTGTTGATGATGACGGGCCGCATCGCGTTGAGCTCGAAATTGCCCTGGCTGCCGGCGAAGGCGACGGCGCTGTCATTGCCCATCACCTGGATGCAGATCATCACCATCGCCTCGCACTGGGTCGGATTGACCTTGCCGGGCATGATCGAGGAGCCGGGCTCGTTGTCGGGCAGCTTCAGCTCGCCGAAGCCGCAGCGCGGTCCGGAGGCGAGCCAGCGCATGTCGTTGGCGACCTTCATCAGCGCGACCGCGAGATCGCGGAGCGCGCTGTGCGCCCGCACCATCGCATCGAGCGATCCCTGGGCCGCGAACTTGTTGGGCGCGGTGACGAAGGGCTTGCCGGTCAGCTCGGCGATCTTCGCCGCCACGTCCTTCGAAAATCCCTTCGGTGCGTTCAGGCCGGTGCCGACGGCGGTGCCGCCCACCGCAAGCTGGTAGAGACCGCCCCGGCTCGCCGCGATCGCCGCGATGGCATCGCGGATTTGCCCGGCCCAGCCATGCCATTCCTGCCCGACGGTCAGCGGCACCGCATCCTCGAGATGGGTGCGGCCGATCTTGACGATGTCCCTCCAGCCATCGGCCTTGCGCTCGATCGCCTCCGCGAGCCTGGTCACCTGCGGGATCAGCATGCCGTCGATCGCGTCCACCGCGGCGATGTGCATCGCGGTCGGGAAGGTATCGTTCGACGACTGCCCCATGTTGACGTCGTCGTTCGGCCCGACCGGATGCTGCGAGCCGAGCGTTCCGCCGAGCAGCTGGATGGCCCGGTTGGAGATCACCTCGTTGACGTTCATGTTGCTCTGCGTGCCGGAGCCGGTCTGCCAGACGAACAGCGGATAGTGCTCGTCGAGCGAGCCCGCGATCGTCTCGTCGGCGGCGCGGACGATCGCCTCCGCCTTCCAGGCGGGAAGCCGGCCGGCGGCATGATTGACCAGCGCGCAGGCCTTTTTCACGATGCCGTAGGCGTGGTACACCGCCTTCGGCATGCGATCGTCGCCGATCGAGAAATGGTGCAGCGAACGCTGCGTCTGCGCGCCCCAGTAGCGATCGGCCGGGACCTTCACGTCGCCCATGCTGTCGAATTCGCGGCGGGTTCCGGTTGCCGAAAGTCCGATCGGGATGTCGCTAACGGTCGGGGCCTCGTTCTGCTCCGTCACAATCGTGTCCCTCCGGTGGCACGCGGATGGCAGCGCTCCGCGCGGCCGCGGCTGATGCGCGGCGCCGTGATCTTACTCGCTCGGTTCGGAGGATCAACGGATGGGGGGGCCATACCGTGCCAGGATGGCGTCGATGGCCTCCTGGTTCTGGATCAGTCCCTCATGGCATGTCGCTTGCAATAATACGGTGAGGCGGTGGTGCGCGCCCGGCGCGGGGCGACAAGTGGCCGGCTTGCCGCTTTCACTGCTGCCGTCCCCGAGCCGGCGCGTATCCCCGGAGGACTCGGCCCGCCGGCTCGGGTCTGCGCAAAAGTCCGGGCGATGAGCCCGCGCCAGTGCATCACCTCTGGCTCCGAAATTCATTAACGCACGATAACCGCGGTGGCCGGACGCGGGACCGCGCCGGGACCAATCGCGCTCCGGAGGCGGCCGCGCCGTCAGCCGTCGCTTCGGCTTGATTATCGCGAGGGAGTACCGCAAATCCGGCCGACGATCGACCATCACCCGGACGCGATGCCAGCCACGCCAGCCGAGCTGTTCGCCTTGTTCGATCAACTCGGGATCGAGCACGCCACGACCGCGCATCCGCCCTTCTTCACGGTGCAGGAAGGTCGCCGGTGGCACGACGGGATTCCTGGCCTGCATTGCAAGAACCTGTTCGTGAAGGACCGCAAAGGCGGGATCTGGCTGGTGGTCATGCCGGCCGAGAAGCGGGCGGACCTCGGGCGCCTCGAGAAGCTGCTCGGCGCGCCCAGATTCTCCTTCGCCCGGCCCGACGTGCTGTGGGAGGTGCTGGGGCTGACGCCCGGGTCGGTGACCCCGTTCGGGCTCATGAACGACACTGGGCGACGCGTCACCGTGATCCTCGACGAGGAGATGCTCGATCACCCGCGGGTAAACCTGCATCCTCTGCACAATGCCGCCTCGACCACCCTGCGCTCGGCCGACCTGCTGCGCTTCGTCCGCGCGCTCGGCTACGCGCCGATCATCGTGCGATTGCCGGATGCGCCCGCGCCGGCCTAGCTCTGCACCTGTTCGGGGTTGCCCGTGGGCACCCGGCCGGCTCGGGCGGTCGGTTCAGCCTCGTACCCGGCCGGTCACGGCATTGGCCCGCGACGTGCAGGTGACGCGGCCTGAGGCGCCGGCGGGCAGGCGTGCGTCAGTCTTGGCGGCGGCGCGAGGGTGCGATTTGCGCTGTCCTCCGACAAAGCGTTCGGGGAAAATGCGCTCCCGCGCATTCTCCCCGACATCTGCGAGCTGGGTTTCCTGCCGCGGAAATCGCGGCAGGAAACGGCGGCGCAGGATCAGTGCTGCATGATGCCTGCCAGGGGCAGCACCGTTCCGTTGTTGACGGTGTCGGTGCACATCACGCTGCTGCTCGACGCGACGCTGCTGCCGGAGGTGACCATGTACCAGGGCAGATGGCCCTTCGAGTGCCAATCGGTGCGGCCATAGACGACCTTGGCGCCCGTCGGGATGCCGTTCGCGCCGACGCTGCCATTGCTGCCGTACTGCCAGTTTCCCTTGCCGCTGAAGTTGCTCCACCAGGCCTCCTGCACCTCGATCGCCGTCAGCTGCGGCTGCAGGCCGCAGGGGTCTTTCGGCAGGGTGACCGGTGCGTTGACCGTGACGTCCCAATACCAGTTGTTGTCCATGTGGCCGGTCACATAGCCCCAGGCCTGCAGGCGATAGCTGTGCACGTTGAGGTTCCACAGCAGGTAGGGCTGCCCCTTGTTGCCGCATCGCGCATAGGTGCCATCGGCGATCAGGTCGATCGGCTTGCCGCCTGCGGGCGTGAGGATCAGCCGCGTGGAAGTGACGCTGTGCTGCTGGCTGACGCTGCCGTTGGGGTTCAACTCGGTGTAGCCGTCGAGGAACAGGAACGGATTGCCGGCATTGTCGCAGTAGCGCTGCACGCCGGCATTGAAATCGCCGCCGTTCTGGGTCGCGCGGGCGGCATGCGTGAAGACCAGATCGAGCGTGTTGGTTCCGGTGGTCGCATTGGTCACGGTCATTGCCGGAACACCGCGCTGGTTGACGAGCGACCAGGTGCGGGTCGCCATTCCGACCGGCCAGTAGGCGCCGAGCGTGTTGTCGCCGGTGCTCGGCGCCGGCGCGGCGGGCGTGGTTCCTGCAACCACGGCCTGCAACGGCATTGCGAGGGTCGCGAGCATGAATGCGGCGCGCGCGAGCGCGGTTGAGGTGAGCTTCATGGGAGGTTCCGGGGTTCGGGGTTCGCGGATGCGGCCCGGCCGTCGGACAGCACGCGGCGGACGCCGGGGCGCACGCAGTCCGGAATGACTGGATGGACCGGCGTGCGGAAGCGCGGCTGCTGGGGGGCTACTGGGGCCATGCCCCGAGTGTCCCGCGCGGCAGTTTCCAGCCGGTTAATATCAACGGTCGTTCTTCATGACCGTTGCGATGCGCGCGGGTCGGCGGGGGAGCTGGCCAAGGATCCGCCCGCGCCAATGGGTGGATGCCAGCGGACGGGGCGCGCCAAAGCAAAGGGTCATGCCGCGCGCCGAGGTCCTCTCGATGAGAGACGATTGGAGCGCGCTGGTGTGAGACGGGAAGGAGTATTTGCCGGCGACCGGCCGCACCGGTGGCGGCCGGTCGGGATCAGATCATTCGGTGCGGTGTCGGCGTGGCCGTTGGTCCGCGATGCCGGGGCGGGAGGCCGATCTCCGCGCCGCCGAGGCGGGGCTGGCGGCTACTTCGCCTGCGCCATGAGCCGCGCGTCCTCAGCGGGCCTCCGGCGCCACCCTTGCCTCCAGCGGAGCGAACAGCGCGGCCTCCTTGGCGAGCGGCAGCGCCGGCCCTTTCACCATCGTCCCGAACCAGGCGATCGTGCGCAGCAGGCCCTGGCGGATTGGGATGGTGGGCTGCCAGTCGAGCAGCGCCCGGGCGAGCGCGATGTTCGGGCGCCGGCACTGCGGATCGTCCGCAGGCAGCGGCCGATGGACCATGGGTGAGGTCGATCCGGTCAGTTCCAGCACCAGTGCGGCGAGCAGCTTCACGCTGCATTCGTCGGGGTTGCCGAGATTGAGCGGCAGGTCCGGCGCGCGCTCGCGATCGATCAGGCGCTGCAGCCCGTCCACCACGTCGCTGACATAGCAGAGCGAGCGCGTCTGCTCGCCGGTGCCGTAGATCGTCAGCGGTTGCCGCCGCAGCGCCTGAGTCACGAAATTGGAGACGATCCGTCCGTCATCCGGCCGCATGCGCGGGCCATAGGTGTTGAAGATGCGGGCAACCCGCACGTCAACGCGATGCTGCCGACGATAGTCGAAGCAGAGCGTTTCCGCCGCGCGCCCGCCCTCGTCGTAGCAGCCCCGGATGCTGATCGGTTGCGGATCCCGCTCGGGATCGCCGCAGACTTCGCTGGCGGAGGATTGCAGCACCCGTGCGCCGCAGTCGCGCGCGAGTTCGAGCAGCTGATGGACGCCGGCCACGCTGGTCGGGACCGTGTGCACCGGATCGTGCCTGGTACTGCGGCGAGGAAGCGGTGCAGGCCAGGTTGATGATGCGGTCGACCGCGAGGCCGCGGGGCAGAGGCTGCGCGATGTGCGCCTCGATCAGCGAGAAGCGGCTCTCCCGTTGCAGGGTCGCGAGATTCTCCAGCACACCGGTCTGCAGATTGTCGAGGCCGATGACACGGCTCCCCTCGGCGATCAGGAGGTCGCAGAGATGACTGCCGAGGAAGCCGGCGGCTCCGGTCACGAGAACGGCTCGGGACGCCGGTCGATGCGCTCGGTGCGCCTGGGCAGGAGGCCTTGCTGGTGTTGACGGATCGGCGGACCGGGCAGCGGATAGCGGCGGAGCGGCCGCCCCGTTCCGGCGATCTGCGAGCACATGCAGGAGCGCCCGCGCGCGAGCGGCGCCGGTGTGCTCCCGCAGGACGATGTCGCGTGCCCGCCGCGCCATCTCCCGGTGCGCCGCCTCGGGCAGTTCCGTCAGCGCGCCGACGACGTGCTCGGTGCGGTCCGCGATCACGACCGCATCCGGAAACAGGTCGGTGAGCCCCGGCCAGCGGTCGCTGATGATCGGCGTGCCGCAGGCGGCGGCCTCGAAAAGCCGCACGCTCGGCGACCATCCGGCTTCCACCATGTCCGCACGCGTCACGTTCAGGGTGAAACGCTGCGCCGCGTAGAAGGCGGCATGGTCCTTGGGCGGCAGATGCTCGATCCGCTCCACGTTCGCCGGCCAGGCGATGCCGGCGGGATATTGCGGGCCGGCGACGACGAAACGGCATTGCGGCAGCCGCCGCGCCGGCTCCAGCAGCAGCCGCTCGACCGCCGGCTGCCGATCGGGGCTGTAGGTGCCGAGATAGCCCATGTCCCAGGTGACGGGGCCGCCGCCCGGACGGTAGCGCGTGTCGTCGACCGCGCAGTAGAAGGCGATCGGCCGTCGTGCGCCGTATTGGCTGGCCAGACGCTGCAGGATCGGGCCGCCGCTGAAGGACAGATAGAAGTCGAATTCCGGGATCTGCCGTGCCGCCAGATAGGTGAGCTCGCCGCGGTCGAGTGCCGCCAGCGTCACCGGCGTGTCGATGTCGTAGAAGCCGCGCACGCCGCCCGCGATCGCCAGCACGTCGTCGATCACGTCGATTCCGTCCGGCACGTAGGAGCCGACGATCACCGCGCCGGCACTGGCGAGGCGTGACCCGAAGCGCGCGCGCAGCTCGTCGCGCGACGTGTAGAGGCCGAGCTCGCAGAAATCGGGTCGCGGCAGGTCGCGATGCGCCGCGTACCACGGCACGTCCCGCTCCAGGAACAGCACCCGCCGACCGAGCTCCGCCAGGCCGCGCAGCAGCGCGCGGTAGGTCGTGGCGTGACCGTTGCCCCAGGACGAGCTGAGCGAGAGGCCCAGCACCACGATGTCCTCGGTGTCGATGTTCATGCCGCAAGCACCGCGCGGTGCTTCGCGAGCGCGTCGCGCAAGAGGCGGTCGAGCATGCGCGGCGCGGCGCTCATAGGTGTGCTCGCGCAGCACCCGGCGCAGTGCGGCGGCGCCGATCTGGGCGGCACGCGGCGGGCGCCGAGGCCGCGCAGCGCCTCCGCCAGATCGGCGCCGTCGCGCACCACCAGCACCTCCTCGCCGGGCGTGAGGAACAGCCCGATGCCCTCCCATGCATCGGTGAACAGGCAGGCGCCGGCGCCCGCCGCCTCGAAGACGCGGGTCGCCGGCGAGAAGCCGGTGCTGCCATGCTGTCGCGGCTGATGTTCAGCACCGAGCGGGCGCTGACATTGAGCGCGTTGTGCGCTTCGGTGGGCACATGGCCGAGCTTCGCGACGTTGGCCGGCGCGGGCTTGTCGTCCCAGCCCGCGCCGCCGAGCAGGAACCGCTCCTCCGGCAGACGCCGCGCCGCATCGAAGAAGAACGCGTCCACGCGCGCCTCCCGGTCCGGCAGGCGATTGCCGAGAAAGCTCAGCGTCGGCCGCGTAGCGCGCATCCGGCGGCACCGGATGATGGGTTTCCGGGTCGAGCGCGTTGTAGACCGGCACGCAGTGCGTGGCGCCGAATCCGCGATATGCGTTCACCACCGGATCGCCGCCGCCATAGGTCAGCACGAGATCGAGCTCGGCGAGCGCCGCGCGCAGCGGATGCGTCGGGCGCCGCCCTCGATCTCGGCGAGCGTGGCCGGCGCATCGACGTCCCAGAAGATGCGCAGCGCGTCGGCGCGCGCATGCGGCGAGGATGCCGGCGAGCAGCGCCGTCGTCGAACACGCCGACGCCGCTCGCCTTGACGACGACATCCGCCGCGCCGGCCTCCGCCAGCACGCGATCGAGGGCCGCCGGATCGGCCGGATAAACCACGACCCTGCACCAGGGCGGCGGGTCGATGTCGCGATGCCGCTGGCGGTCGAAGGCGTCGGGCTCGTAGAAGGTGATGTCGTGCCCGTGCGCGGCCAGCGCGCGCAGCAATGCCGCGGTAATAGGTGGCGGCGCCGTTCCAGTAGGAGGAGAGCAGGCTGGAGCCGTAGAAGGCGATCTTCATGCGGCCTGCTCCGCGGCGAGGGTCGCCGAGCCGGACCCGCCGAGCGCCGCCAGGATGGCCAGCAGCTCGTCGACGCGGTGCGCGCAGGTATGCCGCGCGCGGATGCGTGCGAGCCCGCTCTCGCGACAGGCTCTGCGCCAGCCCGTCATCATCGCGGAGCCGCGCGAGCTGCCGCGTCATCTCCTCGCCGTTCGCCGCCACCAGGAAATCCTCGCCGGGCCGGAACAGCCCCTCCGCGTCGCTCCACGGCGCGCAGACCAGCGGAATGCCGCAGGCCAGCGCCTCGAACACGCGGATCGTCGGAATGCCGGGCAGCGCCTCCACATACGGGCCGGCGCGGCACATGCACGGTCATGCGATGCCGGGCGAACGCGGCGGGCACGTCGGCGTTGGCGATCCAGCCGCGATAGTCGAGCGGCGATGCGGCCAGGCGTTCGAGCGCCGCCTCCGGATAGCGCACGCCGTGCACGGTGCCGGCGAGGCCGAGCCGCGTCGCCGGCTCGATCAGGAACTCGCCGAGTTCCCGGCTGCGTTCGCCGTCGCCCCAATTGCCGATCCAGATCAGGCCGGCCGGCGCGACCTCCGCATGCAGCGGGCGGAACAGCCGCGTGTCGGCGGCCTCGTGCCAGGTGAAGGCGCGGCGGCCCCAGCCCGGCCGCTCGTAGCGCGCGCGCAGCGTCTCGCCGAAGGCCAGCACCGCGTCGTATTCGTCGAGCGGCAGCCGGGCGAGCGCATCCGCATCGGAGACGCCGCGATGATGGGTGTCGTGGAACAGCAGGGTGAAGCGCGCCTCGTCGCCGCAGCGCGCCGATCCGCGCCACCAGCTCCGGCGACGTCCATTCATGCACGATGACGACGTCCGCGCCGGCGAGCGCCGCTGCGTGGTCGAACGCCGGGCCGTAGGTGGCGACGTGGAGCTGCGGAAAGGTCTCGGCGAAGCGCGTGAGCGGTACGCGTCCCCTGGTCGGCGACGAGGTTGCTCCGGCTCCAGCCATCCTCGGGTTCCAGCGCCAGCGTCGCGTGGCCGCGCGCCTCCAGTTCCGTCAGCACGCCGCGCAGGAAATGCGCGTTGCCGTGGTTCCAGTCGGAGACCAGGGAATGGGTGTAGAGGACGAAGCGCATGCGTCAGGCCATCTCCGCTCGCCGTCACGTGGCAGAGCGCCGCGTGATAGGCGGCGAGCACGCCATCGACCTGGCGCTGCGGGGTGAAGTCCAGCGCACGCTCCCGGGCGCGCCGCGCGAGCGCCGCCCGGCGCGCCGGATCCGCCGCCAGGGCGCGGAACGCGGCGGCCCAGCCGTCGTCGTCCGCCGGATCCACGAACACCGCCGCGCCGTCCCAGAGCTCGCGGAATCCCGTCGCGATATCGGCGAGCACCAGCGCGGCGTCGCAGCGTGCCGCCTCCAGCACGGCGAGCCCGAACGGCTCGTAACGCGAGGGCGCGGCGAAGATCGCGGCCCGGCGCATCAGCGACAGCACCTCCGCCTCGGCAGGCGCTGCCGGCGGCACGCACATGCGCGAACCGGACACGCGCGCCGTTCGGGCCGTCCAGCGGCCCGGCCAGCACGATGGGCCACGCCGCGCGCGGCGCGGCCGCGTCGAGCACCGCGCCGTTCTTCGCCTCGTCCCACCAGCGGCCGACCGCCACGATCAGCTCCTCCTTCGCAATGCTGATCCGACGGCGTCACGCGTGTCGCGTTGTGCACGACGTGCAGTCCCCGGATGTCACCGTACACGGACGCGAAGCGCCGCCCCATGGCTTGCGCTCGGCACGAGGACGGCGTCAGCGCGATCGAACCCCGCGCGGTTCCGCCGCCACTGCCACGCGCCATTCCGCCGGCAGCGCCGTCCCGCGAACGGCCCGCCACCAGGTCGGCACGCAGGAATGCGAGGCGACGATGACCGGCCGCTCCGACGGCCAACCCCGCCGCCTGCGAAGGCAGATTGAGATGCAGCAGGTCCGCCCGCCATTCCCGCGCGAGCGCGTCCAGCATCCCGGGCACCGGCGCGAGGTCGCCTTCGTCCTCGACCATCCAGTCGAGCGGCGCGTCAGTCCAGACGAGTTGCGCGCCGGGAATCGACTTCGGCCGCGGCCCGCTGGGACGGTGTGGGCACCGGACCGAAGCCGGCCAGCAGGCAGGCGACGTCGTGCCGCGAAAGCATCGCGGCAAGATCGAGCGCATAGCGCCAGACGCCGCCGACCGCATCGAGGGTCAGCAGGACGCGGCGCGGCGCTACGGCGCCCCGCACGCCGCCTCCAGCTCCGGCAGCGGCAGCGGACGCTCGCTCTGGATGTCGCTGAATGCCGCGAAGCGTCCGGAGATAATGCGCGTGCGCGCGCTCCCAGGCGAGATCGTCCGGCTCGCCCCAGCAGTGCGCGGTAGCTCGGCGAGCTCGGATACGGGTAGAGCGGCACCGGCTCGTTCGCCCACACGCCGGCGGCGATCATGCGCTCGCGCCACCGCTGCACGACGGCCGCCTCGTCCTGCTCCATGCCGATCAGATTGGCCTGCACGAACGGCACGTGCCGCCGTGCCTTGATCAGCAGCGTCGCGAGTTCCTCGGTGTCCAGCTTGCAGCGCTTGGCGAGCGCCGCGCGGCCCTCCTCGCGTCAGGCTCTCGATCCCGGCCTCGATCGGAAACGCACCCGGCGGCGCCCAGCAGCGCCAGCATCTCGGGCTTCCACAGATCGATGCGCGTCTGCACGCCGAACTGCACATCCGCGTCCGACCAGCGCCTCGAGCAGCGGCTTCTGCGGCAGGAAGATCTCGTCGATGAAATAGATGTAGCGCACCCCCTGCGCGATCAGCCCGTCGATCTCGTCCAGCAGCACGCCGAGGTCGCGACGGCGGTACTGGTCGCGGAAGTCGATCTTGGCGCAGAAGCTGCAATTGTACGGGCAGCCGCGCGAGGCTTCGACCTCCGCGCCGAATCCCGTCTGCGGGGCGTCGAACCGGTGGTGATGATGGTGGTGCCGCGCGATCCACTCCGCCGGCCAGCGCAGCGGCGGCAGGTCGACGAAGCGGGCCGCGGCCGGGGCGCCGGTGACGCGCACCGCGCCGCCCTCGCGCAGGCCGAGCGACGGCACGCGCGTCCAGTCGTCGCTCTCGGCAAGGGCGAGCACGATCTCCTCGCATTCGCCGCGCACCACCGCATCGACATCGAGCTTGCGCAGCGTTGCCGCCGGCGTGACGGAGCCGTGCGGGCCGACCGCAACGGTGCGGCCGCCGCGATCGCCGAGGGTGCGCAGGAATTCCGCCGGGACGCGGAGTTCCGGCGGCGCGCAGCGCCAGAACAGATAGCTCGGCGCCGTGGTCACCACCGTCATGTCGGCGCCGAATCGCTCGATGTCGCCGCAGAGCGAGGCGGCGTCGCGCGCCATCAGGTTGCCGTCCAGCAGCAGCGTCTCATGCCCGGCGCGCGCCAGCATCGCGGCGGCATAGCCGAGCTCGAGCGGCAGATGCGGGTCCCGGCAGCCGAAATAGATGCTGCCCTCGAACGTCCATTGCGGGTTGACCAGCGCGACCTTCATGCGCGCATCCTCCGCTCCGCGCGTGCGTGCGGCTTCGCCGCGAGGCCCGAGCTCCGCCTGCACCCAGCCCGCAAGGTCGCGCAAGTCCCTCCCGCCACCCGATCGTCGCCCGCCACCCCGTCGCCTCGGTGAGCCGGCGCCGTGTCGGAGACGAAATAGGGCTGGTCGCCGGTGCGCCAGGGCGCAAATTGCAGCGGAATGTCGAGGCCGGTGAGCGCCGCGATCTCGTCGAGGACCATCCGCAGGCTGACCGCGTTCGCCGGCCCGCCGCCGAGATTGAAGGCCTTGCCCGCCAGCCTGTCGATCCTCGCCAGCACGCTGCGATACGCGGCCACCGCGTCGCGCACGTGCAGGATGTCGCGGACCTGGTGCCCGTCGCCGTAGATCGTGATCGTCTCCCCGCGCAGCGCACGGATCAGGAAATGCGCGACCCATCCCTGATCCTCGGTGCCGAACTGGCGCGGGCCGTAGATGCAGCTCATGCGCAGCACGGCCGTGCGCAGCCCGAAGCTCTTCGCGTAGTCGAGGACGTACTGGTCCGCGGCGCCTTTCGAGCAGCCATAGGGCGTGCAGAAGTCGAGCGGACGTGCCTCGCCGATACCCTGCTCGCGGGCACGCCGGTCGATCGGCAGGTGCCGGCCGTCCTGCAGCGCCGTCGCGACGTCACCGAGCGCGCCATAGACCTTGTTGGTGCTGGCGAAGACCAGCGGCGTCTCCGGCGCATGACGGCGAAGCGCTTCCAGCACCGTGAGCGTGCCCTGCGCATTGACCGCAAAATCATGCTGCGGATCGTCGAGGCTCGACGTCACCGCCACCTGCGCTGCGAAATGGAACACGGCGGCGGCTGGCCTCACCACCGCGGCGACCGCGTCCGCATCGCGGATGTCGCCGAGGCTCGCGTGCAGGTGCGCGCCGTGACGGGATTGCAGCCAGGCGAGGTTGCGCTCGACCCCCGGGCGGCTCAGATTGTCGAAGACCACCACGTCCTTGCCATCGTGCAGGAGCGCGTCGGCCAGGTTGCAGCCGATGAAGCCGGCGCCCCCGACCACCACGCAGGGCGCGCCGCTACGCGCGAGCATCGGTGCGGCGAGCGGAGACGGCGGCGTCGTCTCGGCTGCGGTCACGCCAGCAACCCGCGCATCTCGAGTTGCCGCTTCGCGTCCTCGCCGCGGTCGGGGGCGTCCGACCGGCGGATCCATTCAACCAGCTCGTCGAGCGAATCCTCGAGGAAACGGGTCGGCGCGTAGCCAAGCAGCGCCTGCGCCTTGCCGATATCCGCAAAGCAGTGGCGCACGTCGCCGGCGCGCGCCTTGCCGAGGATCTGCGGGCGCAGCCCGGGCACGCCCATCGCCTCGGCCAGCATCATCGCGACATCCGCGATCGCATAAGCCCGACCGCTGCCGATGTTCATGACCTCGCCGGCGGCGGCCGCGCTCTCCATCGCCAGCCGGAACGCCCGCGCCACGTCACGGACATGCACGAAATCGCGCAACTGCTCACCATCCTCGAAGACCAGCGGTGGCTGTCCGTTGCGCAGGCGCGAGCCGAAATTCGCCAGCACCCCGGTGTACGGATTCGACAGCGCCTGCCCGGGACCGAACACGTTGAACAGGCGAAGCGCCGCCGCGCGCATCCCGTAGGCCCGGGCGATGATCAGACAACTGCGCTCCTGGCCGTATTTGGTCAGCGCGTAGATGGACGCGAGATCGACCTGCTTCATCTCGCTGGTGGCGATGGGCACGAGCGCGCGTCCATCCGCGAGCACGGGGTCCCATTGCCCGGCCGCGAGCGCGCCGCGGCGCACATCCAGCGCCGTCGCCCCGTCCGGCATGCGGTAGGCGCCCTCGCCGTACACGCTCATGGAGGACGCGACGACCAATCGCTCCACCCGGGCGTCGGCCAGCTGTTCGAGCAGCACCGCGGTTCCAAGGTCGTTGGCGCCGACATAGCGCGCGACCTCGTACATGCTCTGTCCGACGCCGACCTCCGCCGCGAGATGGAAGACGCCATCCACGCCGGCCAGGGCTTGCCGCACCACGGCCGCGTCACGGACATCGCCCCTGATGAATTCCACGCTCTGCGTCGGGGCTCGCTCGGCGTCGCCGTGAACCTGGTCGACGAGATTGTCGAGGACGCGCACCGCATGCCCGTGCCCCAGAAGCTCGTGGCACAGGTATCGACCGATGAAGCCCGCTCCGCCCGTGACGAGGTACGTGCTTCCCATGCCGACTCCGCGCAATGATTCCGGCATCTAACCCACGGGGTGGGCAGTAGTTCCGGGAATCTTGGAACTCCCCGCTTGGCACCGATCGGCGCGGCGCGCTAGACCCGAATTGCCCTGACTGTGGTCAGGTCCAATTCGGGTCCCTGCATCTGTGGCCTGCCGATTCACGCCCTGACTGATTCCAGTCAGGGCGATCGGAGGCTCGCGCGGCGGCCGACAGCTCCCGCGCATCGGCGGAGAACAACCTGGCATTGACGGCCATAGCCACTTCGGCACCAGGATCGGCGACCGCGCCGCGGCTTTGTCCCGCCGCCCGCGCGACGCATCAGCCGAGCGCGAAGGCGAAGGCGAACAGCGATACGCCGACGGCGAGCCAGGCGATGTAGTCGCCGATCGCGCCGCCATGGAGGAGAGTGAGCGCGCTCGCGATCGGTCGGAGCACCGACCGGATCGCCGCGGTCACGAAACGCGGCAGCAGGTTCGGACCCAGCGCACAGGCGGCGATCAGGAGCGCGAGCCCGGTCGGAAGCCACGCGTACAGGGCGGGCAGCGGAGGCGCGGGCGGCAGATTTGCGCCTGGCGCGGGATCGGTCGCGACCATTGCTCCCGCGGCGCGCCAGGCGAGCGCGCGGGCGGGCTCGAGCGTGAGGCAGGCGAGCAGCAGCAGCGTGATCGCCGGGAGCAGCATGAGCCAGAGCGGGCGGTCGGCCTTCTCGCGCTCTTCATCGGTCGGCGAGCGCCGCTGCTCGATCGCGAGCGGCCCGAGGCCGAGGAAGACGCGGCCGGTGGCGCGCAGCACGGCTGCGCCCGTGCCGGCGCCGCTGACGATCATCATCGCCAGCAGCCAGCCGTGCCCGGCCCGCCGCGCGGCGGCACCGATCAGCGCATAGCCCTCATCCATCACGCCGAGCGGCAGGCCGGCGAGCAGAAATCCTCCCGCCGCCATCGCCACCCCCACCGGCCAGAGCGCCGCGCCGCGCCCGCGCAGCCGCAACTCGTCCGCGTCTCCACGCAGGGCAAGCAGGATGCCGGCGAGCATGAAGAGCGCTCCCTTCACCAGCCCGTGCCCGACGATGTACAGCAGCATTCCGGCCATGCCGCCGCGGCTCAGGAGCGCAAGGCCGAGCAGCTGCACGCCGGTATGGGACACGGTCGAGAAGGCGAGCATCCGCTTCAGGTGACGCTGCAGCAGCGCCATGCCTGCACCCAGGACCGCGCTGGTTGCGCCGATCCCCAGCAGGAGCGTGTGCACGACGTGCGCGACCGCGGCGGATGCCGGGAACACGACGAAGATGAGCCGGGCCAGGCCGAACAGGCCGATCGCGACCATGGCGCCGGAGAAGATGACCGAGACCGGGCTCGGCGCGACGGCATGCGCATCGGCGAGCCAGAAGTGGAACGGAGTCTGCGCGGCCTTGATGAGCAGCCCGCTCGCCAGCAGCGCGAAGGCCGCGCACACCACCGGATCGGCGGGTGCGCGGGCGACGGCATGGCCGAGCGCGGCCATGTCGAGCGCGCCGCCGATCGCGTACAGCAGCCCAAGCCCGGCCAGGAACAGATAGCTCCCGAGCGTGTTGATCACGGTGAAGTTCAGCGCGCCGGCCAGCGGCGACGCGCGCAGCGTGTATCCCGTCGCGGCGAACGCCGACACGCTCATCACCTCGAACCAGACGAACATGTTGAACAGGTCGCGCGTCAGGCAGAAGCCGATCATCGCCGCCATGAACAGCAGCATCAGCGTGTGGAAATGCGCGTGCACCTCCGCGAAATATCCCCAGGCGAAGAGCAGCGCGGCCGCGAACAGGATGCCGACGAAGGTGCCGAAGGCCGCGCCGGCCTGATCGACGGCAAAGGCGATGCCGATCACCTGGCCGCTGCGCGGGGACCAGCCGCCGAACCAGGTGACGACGGGCGCGTCCGCCGCCAGGCGCACCATCACCGCGCAGATCGCCGCGGCGGCCAGGGCGGTCGCGATCGCGATCACATCCGGCAGCTTGCCGGGCAGGCGCTTGCCGAAGGTCAGCAGCAGCCCCGCGATCGCGAGCGGGCCGGCCACCGGAATGGGCGGCAGGGCTGAAGGCGGCAGTATCACCGGAGATGCATCGGCCGCAGCGCCTCCGGATCGAGCGTGCCGCGCCGCTTGTGCACCTGCAGGACCAGCGCCAGCAGCAACGCGGTGACGGTCGCGCCGATCACCACGTCGGTGAGCACGAGCGCATGGGTGACCGGATCGACGGCCGGCGTTCCCGGTGGCCGGGTGTAGAAGATCGGCGCGATGGCGCCGGCGCGAAATCCCACCGAGAGCAGCAGCACATAGGTCGCCGACTGCACGACCGACAGGCAGCCGACGAGATGGACGAAGTTGCGGCTGCTCATCATGCCGTACACGCCGACGCCGAGCAGCCAGGCGGCGACCAGCCAGGGCAGCAGCGCGGGCAGGCCGCTCATGTCTCGTCGGCGTCCGGGATCACCCGCGTCTCCTCCAGAAACTCGATGAAGAGAACCGTGAAGCCGCCGGCGACGGCGAGCGTCACGCCGAGATTCTCCACCACCATCAGCCCGCCGGAGAACAGGCTGCCAAGCGTGCCTTGCGGCAGGAAATTCTGCAGATACGGCAGGCCCAGCAGCATCGAGGCGAAGCCGCACAAGGCGTAGAGCGTGGCGCCCGCGCCCTCGCAGGCATCCATGAACTCCGAGCGAACGATGTCCCGCCACACCGCGTAGCCCTCGCCAAGATAGATCAGCAGCAGGCCGGAGGCGGCGATCACGCCACCCTGAAATCCGCCGCCGGGCGTGGTCATCGCGTGCACCGCGACATAGAGGCCGAACACCAGTGTGAGCGGCATCGCCAGCCGCGTGATCAGCACGGTCGCGTCGCTGCGCGGCACGACGCGGCGCGTGCCGCTGCGCCCCGGCTCGGCGCTGCGCTGCTCGCCGCGCGTGCCCCGCAGCAGCAGCGTGACGCCGGTGACGGCCGCGAGCAGCATGAACTCCTCGCCCAGCGTGTCGAACCCGCGATAGTCGAAATTCACCGCGCTCACCGTGTTGGTGACGTGCCGCTCGATCGGCGCGCGCGCATTGATCGCGTCGCCATAGGGGAGCGGGTGCGCGCCGAACGCCGGCATCCGGATGGCGAGCTGCACCACGCAGGGGAACATGCCGAGGCACGCCAGGGCGAAGAGCGCGAGCCGCGTGCGCCGCCGCATTCCACGCGGACCGGCCTGCTCGCCGCCTTCGGAGGTCGCCGTCATTCGCCGGGGGCGCCGCGTTCGCGACGATCCATGCGGATCGAGGCGAGGGCGACCAGGAACAGCAGCGGCAGGGCCGCGGCGCCCACCGCGATTTCGGCGAAGGCGACGTCGGGTGCCTGCAACGCCATGAACAGGAGTGAGAGCACCAGGCCGTTGACCGACATGGCAATCACCTGGCGCTGCGGCTTGCGCGCGAGCGCCACGCCGGCGCCGGACGCGGCCGCCAGCAGCAGCAGCAGCGCGAGCAGCGGCGTCAAGCCGCGGTTCCGTCGTCCGCACGCGCCGGCTCGGCGCGATAGACCAGGGCGCGAGCGACGACGTGCGAGAGCGCCGCGCCAACGACCACCGTGACCAGGGCGATCAGCACGATCTTGCAGGCGCGCACCGACGCGCCATCGGCCGTGAAGCCGAGCACGACGAGCACCAGCCCGGCCGCGACATTGACGAAACTCGCGCAATGCAGCCGGTCGAGCGGCGAGCGCAGGCGCACGAAACCGAGGCAGCCGAGCCAGACCAGCGCCACCAGCAGCATGAGCAGCGCATCGGTCAGCGCGGTCACACCCAGCGCTCCAGAAACAGCGCGAATCCGGCCGTGCCCGGCAGCGTCAACAGCGCGAGGCCGAGGGCGATGTCGATGAAGCTGCTCTGATCGAAGTCGAAGGTGAGCAGCACCAGCAGGATCGTCACCACGCTGGTGGCGAGCTGCAACGCGGCCATCCGCATCGGGGTGCTGCCGCGAGCGCCCGCCACCGCGATCAGCGCGAGCGGCGGGAGCAGGGCGGCGCTGGCGAGGCTCCAGGCGGTCACAGCGGCCATTCCCGATCGGGCGACGGTCCGCTCGGCACCAGGCGATGCACCAGCAGGACCGACGCATCGCCGAGCAGGGGCGAGGGCGGGACGTCGACCACGATGCCGTTCGGCGCCAGCGATCCCGCGAGCGTCACCACGGCGCGCCGGCCGCGCTCCCGCGGCTGGCACCCACCGGGCCGGAAGTCCTGACGCGCCATACCGCTGCGGATCGCGCCGGGCCGGCCGAGCGCGGCGCGCAGCAAGGCGAGCCCGACCGTCATCGTGTCGCGCCCGACGGCGACGAGCGATCGGCGGAGCAGGCGGAGCCAGGGCACCTCGAAGCGCAGCTTCCGGACATCGCAACGTCGTTGCACATGCTCCGCCCCGGCCACGATCAGCGCCACCACCACCCCGGCGCTCACCTCCCCGATGCCGAGCGAACCCGCCAGGATCAGATAGAGCGCCAGACCCGCCAGGAATGTGCAGAGCGTCGAGACCACGGCATCCTCCCGTGACCGAACGATCGGCGGGCGATCCGGTTCGCGCAGGCAGGCGCGCACGCGGCCATCAGTCGCTCACGCGGCGCGCCAGCGCGTGGCGCTGGGTGCGGACGGTCGCGGCGGAGACGGCAGTGGCGGCATTCCCCCAGTCGTTGCGGATGAACGTCGCCACGGCAGCGACCTCGGCATCGCTCAGCACGCCGGCGAAGGACGGCATCGCGGGCGCGGTCGGCGCCGCCGCGGTCGCGACGCTTCGTGTGCCGCGCAGGATGACGCGGATGGTCGAGAGCGGGTCGATGGACTGCACCGCGGCGCTGCCGGCGAGCGCGGGAAACATTGCGGGCACGCCGCGCCCCTCCGGCGTGTGGCAGGCCGAGCAGAGATCGGCGTAGATCGCGGCGCCGGCGCGCATCCGCGGGTCATCCGCGGCGAGCGGCTCGGGCGGGGCGGGTTCCGCGGCACGACTCTCCTTCAGATAGCTGGCGATGGCGCGCAGATCGTCCGGGCGCATATGGCTGGTAGAGTCATCGACGACCTGCCCCATCGGCCCACTTGCCGCTGCGAAGCGGTTATGGCCGGTCGCCAGATAGGCGACGACGTCGTCGATGGACCACGCACCGAGGCCGCGATGCGCCTCATCCGTGAGGTCGGGCGCAAACCAGCCCTGCACGGCGTATCCTGCGAGCGCCGACGCGGTCCGGTCGCCGCCGAGGAACGTCTTCGGCGTATGGCACGCCGCGCAATGTCCGAGCCCTTCCACCAGATAGGCGCCGCGGTTCCACGCGGCCGACTTCGCGGGGTCGGGCTTGAACCCCCGCCGGTGGAAATAGAGCGCGTTCCAGCCGATCATGCCGGCGCGGATGTCGAACGGAAACGGCAGCGCGTCGGTCGCGACCGCGTGGTGTACCGGCGCAACCGTCGAGAGATAGGTGAAGAGGGCGCGCGTGTCGTCGTCGGTTACCCTGCTGAAGTAGATGTAGGGCATGGCCGGATAGAGA
Organism: uncultured Alphaproteobacteria bacterium; assembly: GCA_963822815.1. Lineage (GTDB taxonomy): Bacteria > Pseudomonadota > Alphaproteobacteria > Acetobacterales > Acetobacteraceae > CAWGJC01. The sequence goes on along the minus strand of CAWGJC010000012.1, from coordinate 50,204 downwards.
TGCTCGCCGTGCGGACCGCGCCCCTTCCGCAGCGCGCGCGCGAATTGCCGCTCGGTCCAGGCGCCGATGCCGGTCTCCCGATCCGGCGTGATGTTTGCGGAGCGCACCATTCCGAACGGGGTCTCGACCGGCAATCCGCCGGCGAAGGGCGCGCCGCCGGGGGCGGTGTGGCAGGCCTGGCAGTCGCCGAGCACCGCGAGATACCGCCCGCGCTCGATCAGGGGGAAGTCCTGCCGGTCGGGGGCGGCCCGCGCGGCTCCCGCGAGGCACGCGGCGACCAGCAGCGCGGCGATGGCGCGGATCACGCCGGCACCAGCGGTCCGGGATTCTTCAGATAATCCGAGCGGATCGCGTTCGCCGTCCAAAAGGCGAGCGCGCCGACGGTCGTCGTCGGATTGTAGCCGGCATTCTGCGGAAACGAGGAGGCGCCGAGGACGAAGAGGTTGGGAACGTCCCAGCTCTGCTGGTAGCGGTTCACCGCACTCGAGTTCGGATCGCTCCCCATGATCGCGCCGCCGCAGAGATGCGAGGTCTGGTACGCGGTGATGTCGTAGGGGGCCTTGCGCACCTGCGGCACCACCTGCTTCGCGCCCATCGCGCGGAAGATCTCGACATACTTCCCGGTGAGGAATTCGCTCATCTTGAGCTCGTTCGCATGGAAGTCGATGGTGATGCGCGGCAAGGGCGCCCGAAGCGATCCTTCCATGTCGGGTCGAGGTCGATATACACGTCGCGATAGGCCTGGAAGCTGCCGTGCACGCCGGCGCCGGCGTAGATCGTGCTCAGATAGTTGTCGCGCAGCGCCTGCTTCCAGCCGGGCCCCCAGAGCGGCGTGCCGGGCGGCACCGGCGTCGTCTCGATCGGCCTTCCGTTCGTCTGCACCTGGCCCATGTAGCCGCCGCCCACGAAGCCGAGCCCGGCATGGTCGAAATTGTCGCCGTTGAACTCGTCGATGCACATGCCGATCGCGCCGGCGGACATGAACGGGTTGAAGTTGTATTTGTCCTTGTCGAAGAAGCCGATCGCGCTCGACACGGTCTGATGGGTGAAGTTGCGGCCGATATGGCCGGTGTTGCTCGCCGGATCGTAGGGCCGGCCGATGCCGGAGAGCAGCAGCAATTGCACGTTGAAGAGCTGGAAGGCGCAGAGCAGCACGAGGTCGGCCGGCTGCTCGTACTCGTCGCCGGAGCTGTCCACGTAGGTGACGCCGGTCGCGCGCGTGCCGGATCGGTCGAGATTGATGCGGGTGACCTCGCACAGCGTGCGCGCCTCGAAATGCTCGCGCCGCATCAGCACCGGCAGGATCGTCGTCTGCGGGCTGGCCTTGGAGTAGTTCGCGCAGCCGAACCACTCGCAGAAGCCGCAATAGGTGCACGGCCCCATCGCGACGCCGAGCGGGTTGGTGTAGGGCTGCGACAGGTTCCCCGAGGGCTGCGGGAACGGCTTGTAGCCGAGATCGCGCGCCGCTTTCGCGAACAGCGCATGACCGAATCCCTGCTTCATCGCCGGCAGGGGATAAGGGCTGGAGCGCGCTCCCTCGAACGGATTGCCGCCCGGCTGGATCACCCCCTTGACGTTGCCCGCCGTGCCGGAGGTGCCGCACAGCTTCTCGAACCGGTCGTAATGGGGCTCGAGCTCGTCAAAGGTGACGCCCCAATCCTGGATCGTCATGTCCGCAGGCAGCACGTCCGCGCCGTAGCGCTCGACGAGATGCGAGCGCAGCACGAAATCGCTCGGCAGGAAGCGCCACATCTCGGCGTTCCAATGCGTGCCGCCGCCGCCCACGCCGTTGCCGAGCATGAACGCGCCCCAGGTGCGCACCGGCAGCGCCTCCTGGCCGATCCGGTTGCGGAAGGTGAGCGATTGCTGCGCAGGCCGGAGGAACAGCTCGTGCTGGATGCGGTAGCGCAGCTCGTCCGGCGCGTAGGCGATCGGGAAATCGGTCGCGGTGTCGCGCCACGGCCCGCGCTCGATCGCGACGACGTCGAGCCCCGCTTCGGTGAGCTGTTCGGCCAGAATCGAGCCGTTCCAGCCGAGGCCGACGATCACCACGTCCCGCCTGCGCAGACGCTTCGCCATTTCAGCGTGTGGCCGGAGTCCAGTCCGGCCGCCCGCCGCCGATCGCCACCGGCGGCAGCGGGAAGCGCTCGTTGTGGCGCTCGATCCACTCGCGGTAATCGTAGCGCGCGCCGGGAAACCCGATCATCTTCCACGCGCACATGCCGCGGTTGCCGCCGTAGACCGGGTCGGCGAGGAATCCGTGCTGCGTGTCCTTGATCAGGATCTCGAAGAAGCCGCGGCCGCTGGTGTGATCCAACTGCAGCTCGCCGGATTCGATGCGATGGATGAGCCGGTCCTGCTCCGCGCCCGGCAGCTGGTCGAAGCTCTTGCCGGCATAGGCGGCGCGGCAATGCGCGGCGAGGTCGGCGAGGCTCCGGCGATAGCGCTGCGCGGGTGTCAGCGGCGACTGGTTTCCCTGCGACTTCGTGCCCTCGCGGAACGGCGGCCGCATGTAGAGCGCGGCCGAGCTTCCGTAGGCGCCGGCGAGCTGCCGGTCGATGAACGTCGCGCAGCCAGCATCCTTGCCGCCCGGCGTGTCGGGATCCGGCGGGATCAGGCGGTCGACCAGCGCTTCGACGGTTCTGCCTTCCTCGGCGGTGAAGAAATGCCACTCACCGGGCCCGACGGGTTGCGGAGGCGAGCCGGCGTAGGGCGTCCAGGGAAGTCCGCCGCGCAGGATGGCGGCGTTGGCGGTGGCGGAGAGGGTGGCCGCGACGGCGCTCCCGCAGAGAAGAATGCGCCGGCTCAGCTGCATCGCGCGCCCCCTGTTCGCCGCGTAGGGCGCTGTTCGCCCCGTAGGGCGGCAACGCGCCGGACACAGCGGCGTTGCACCTCCGTCCGTGCGTCCCTGTCCCGGAAGGACTTCCATGCCGCCCTGGCTTCGTCGATCGGTGCTGTCCTCGGCCGTCTCGGGCCTCGCCGGAATCGGCGCCGCTCGCGCCGCCGGCATCGTGCAGCCGCAAGCGGCTCCGGGTCGCGGTGGCACCGATCCCGGACCGCGTGATCCCGCGCGCGATGCGGAGAATCCCGACCTCATCAACGCGCCGCCGACCGATCACGGGACGCTGCCCAATCTTCGCTTCTCGTTCGCCGATGCGCACATCCGTCAGACCGATGCCGGTTGGACGCGGCAGGTCTCGGAGCGCGAGCTCCCCGCCGCGAAGACGCTGACCGGGGTCGACATGCGGCTCAATCGCGGCGGCACGCGCGAGCTGCATTGGCACAAACAGGCGGAATGGTCGTACATGCTGTATGGGCGTGCGCGCATCACCGCGGTCGATCAGCTGGGTCGGAATTTCGTCGATGACGTTGGCGAGGGCGATCTCTGGTATTTCCCGGCCGGCATTCCGCATTCGATCCAGGGTCTCGATCCGGACGGCTGCGAGTTCCTGCTCGTGTTCGATGACGGCGGCTTCAACGAGAACGGCACGTTCCTGATCTCGGACTGGTTCAAGCACGTGCCGCCGGCCGTGCTGGCGAAGAATTTCGGCGTGGGCGCCGAGCATTTCGGCCATACGCCCGATCCCGAGACGCGCTACATCTTTCCGCTGCCAGTGCCGGGACCGCTCGCATCCGACCAGGTCCCGGGCAGCCAGAAGGTGCCCGAGAGCTTCAGCTTCCGGCTCGGCGCGGAGGCGCCGCTGCGAACCGCCGGGGGCACCGTGCGAATCGCGGATTCCGGGAACTTCAAGGCGGCGAAGACGATCGCCGCTGCGCTGGTCGAGGTCGAGCCCGGCGGCATGCGCGAGCTGCACTGGCATCCGAACGCCGATGAATGGCAGTACTACATCGAGGGCCAGGGCCGGATGGGCGTGTTCGGCGCGTCCGAGGATGCCCGCACCTTCGATTTCCGCGCCGGCGATGTCGGCTATGTGCCGTTCGCGATGGGCCACTACATCGAGAACACCGGCACCGCGCCGCTGCGCTACCTCGAGATGTTCCGCAGCAGCCATTTCGCCAACCTGTCGCTCGACCAATGGATGGCGCTGACCCCGCCCGAGCTGGTCCGCGGCCATCTCGATCTCGATGATGCGGTGATGCGGGCGCTGCGCCGAGGGCAGGAACCGGTGGTGCCCCCCTAGGGCAACATCCGATCAGGTGAGTCACCTGATCGGATAAAGTTGCTCGCCAGCAAGCAAGGCTGGAGCCGTTTCCGATCCACTTCGATCGGAAGCGGCTCTAAAGCATGACCGGTTCCCTTCCGGTCACCGGCCTGCTTTAGCGAATTGTTCGAGCGAGTGATTCACGTTTCAGGCCAACTCGGCCCGAAACGATCACGCGCTAGCCTCCGATCGCCCTGACTGGAATCAGTCAGGGCGTAATCGGCAGGCCAGGGATACAGAGACCCGAATCGCCCTGACCACAGTCAGAGCGATTCGGGTCTAGTTGGCCCTCACGGATGCTCCACCGTTTCGATGGGCAGCACGCGCCCGGTGATCTTCGCGCCGCGGCCTCTCGCCTCCTCGATCGCCGCACGAAGCGCCGTCACATAGCTCGCCAAGGGTTCGGCCGTGTTGGCGCGGAAATGCGTCGTGACCGGCACCGAGGAGGCGATCGCGATGATCATGTCCTGGCCGAAGGGCGGGCCAACCGTGCCGAGCAGCGAGGTGGACACGGTCGTGCCGGCGACGAGTGGCTTGCCGTCGCCGGGCTGCGGCTCGGGATGCTCCGCCGTTCCGTCGCTCGAGAGATAATCAATGCGGAGGTAGGCGGGAAACTCCGGGAGGCCGAGCACCGGGATGATCGGGTCATTATCCTTGAGACGGGTGATGCCGTCCCTGAGGGTGAGGCTGAGGAAGGGACTGCCCGCCTGGGCGATCGGCCGGATCAGGTCGAGCGCGTCGCAATAGACCAATCCGACGGCGGTCACCCGCCACTCGATCGGCGCGCCCGGCACGGCCTTCGCGACCGCCTGGCGCAGGGCGTTTTCCGGGGCGCCGGCGCCGACCAGCCCGGAGATGCTCACGTGGCCCGCATCGGAGACCCCGAATTGCGGCACGGCGCAGCGCGCGGAGCGGATCGCCGCCTCGACGTCAGTGCGGATCGCGGCGGGATCGGGCGCGAGCATCGCGACGCGCGCGGGAGGCGCGGCCGGGCCCGAGGCGGCGACCGGTGCGGGCGAGGCTGCACCGGTGGCGCGCTCCGCCGGCGGTGGGGAGGGCGGCGGCGCGATGACCGGGGGAGGTGCCGTCGCGGCCTGGGGCTTGAGCGGCGCCGGCGCGGGGGGCGGGCCCTCGGGCGCCTGGGGCGCCGGCGGCGCCGCTTTCGGCGGCGGAGGCGGGGCGGCTTCGGCGACCGCGGTCCGCGGCGGTGGCGCCGGCGCGGGAGCCGCGGGGGTAGGCGGCGTCGGCGTGGGCGCGCCGGAAGCCGGCGGCGCCGGCTGGTTGCCGCCGATCGTCGGCGGGCTCGAAGCGACCACGCTGCGCGACACCTGTGGCCGGCCGAGCTCGAACCAGGCGAGTCCGCCGATCGCCGCCAGCACGAGCAACCCGGCGCCGAGCGCGAGCGGCCGACGCCCCCGGCCCGCTGCCGGCGGCGTCGGTGACGGTGACGGTGGTGGCGATGCTGGCCGCATCAGGATCGCCGTCGCGTCGTCCACTGGCAGATCCGCCGCCGCCAGGCCGCGCCGCAGCGCCTGGGCAAACTCGTCGGCGGTCTGGTAGCGATCCGCGGGCCGGCGTGCGATCGCCTTCGCGACCACCGGATCGAGCGCCGGCACCGCGCTCACCGCCACCTCGGAGGGGGGCGGCGCGGTGGTGTTGAGCGCCTTGTGGATGATGGCCGTGAGCCCGCCCTCGAACGGGCGCTCCCCGGTGAGGAGCTGGTAGAGCACGACGCCAGCGGAGTAGATGTCGCTGCGCGCATCGACCTCCTCGGCCTTGAGTTGCTCCGGAGACATGTAGGCCGGTGTCCCGATCAGCGTCCCGTCCTGCGTCATCGCGGTGCTGTCGATGCGGGCGACGCCGAAATCCGCGAGCTTCACCCGCCCGTCGCGGGCCAGGATGATGTTCGCCGGCTTCACGTCGCGATGGACGACGCCGTGATCGTGACTGAACTGCAGTGCCGCGAGCGCCTCCTGCATGACCCGGACGCTCTCGGCGAGCGGCAGGTGACCCTCGGCGTCGAGGCGCTGCTTCAGGGTCTGGCCGTCGACGAATTCCATCACGATGTAGGCGGCATCCTCGGTCTCACCCGCGTCGTACACGGCGACGATGTTGGGATGCATGAGCCGCCCCGCGGCCTGTGCCTCGCGATGGAAGCGGGCCAGCTGCTCGCCCGCCTCGTCGTCGTTCTGGTCGGTGCGGCGGATCGTCTTCACCGCGACGCGGCGGCCGATCGCCGGATCCCACCCATCGTATACCCGACCCATGGCGCCGCGCCCGAGCACGCCCCGGATCTCGTATTTCCCGATCCTGGCGGGCAGGTCAGTCGTGGTCATCGGCGACTTCCACGATCACCGCGGTGACGTTGTCACGCGCGTCGCGCGCGAGCGCCGCGTCCACCAATTCCCGCGCGGCCGCTTCGGGTGCGTCGGCGGCGAGCAGGTCGGCGAGCAGGAACGCCGGGACGCATTTCGTGAGCCCGTCGCTGCACAGCAGGAAGCGATCGCCCGGGACGATAGCGCCGGTCGCCTTGTCGAGCGCGATCGCCTCCGCTTGGGAGCCGACGGCACGGGTCACGACATTGGCGCGCGGGTGGCGCTCGGCATCCTGCGCCGCGATCTCGCCGGCATCGACGAGTTCCTGCACCAGGCTGTGGTCGCGTGTGACCTGCAGCAACGCGCCGTCGCGCAGCAGGTAGGCGCGGGAATTGCCGGCCCAGAGACAGGCGAAATGCGCTTGCCGGATCACCAGCACGACGGCGGTCGAGGCGATGATGGCGCCTTCGCCCCTGGAAGCGGCCAGGTGCTGCAGGGCGGTGTGCGCCGCGGCGATGCGCATCCTGACCTGGGCCAGCATCTCCTCGGCTCCGAGCCCGCCGGGAATTGAGGCCAGCGCATTGGCGATCATCTCGGCGGCGAGTTCGCCCGCCGCGTGCCCGCCGGCGCCGTCGGCGACCGCCCACAGCCCGATATCCGCACGCTCGATGAAGCGGTCTTCGTTATGGTCGCGCACGGTGCCGCGATGGGTGGCGGCGCCGGTGCGGAACTTGGCCATGACGCGGCTCGCTGTTTCCTCCGCTCCTGCTTAGCAGGCTGCCGCGCTGCCTGCATCCAGCATCGCCATGAACGTGGCGGGATCGGGCATGGCGTCGAGCACGCGCGCCTGCGGCGGCAGGCGGGGCGAGCCCTCGGTCCACCAGAGCGCGGAGCCCGGAAGCGGCGCCATCCCATGCGGCAGATCGGCATCGGGCGCGACGTCGAGGTCGGGCGGGGGCGGAAGGCGGGACCGCAGGTCCTCGGGCGCGAGATCATCGGCGATGGCGGCCCGCCCGGCGTCTTCCGCGGCATCGAGCCAGGCGGTGCCGCGACGCGCCATGCGGTCGGGCGTGCCGCCAGGGCAGGGAACGGCGATCAGCAGCGGGTAGTGGCGGCCCACCGTGTCGATGCTGGGGAGCCAGAGGCCAAGCAGCGGGTCGGGGCCGCACATCGTCGCGGGCAGCGCGAACCGCCAGACGGGCGCGGTGCGCCAGAGCACGCGCCTTCTGTCGGCGGGCAGCGCATCGAGGGCGACGAGCACGTGCGCGGTCCAGGTCTCCCAGGTTCGCGCCGCTGCCCTGCCGATCTCGGCGGTGACGAAATCGCCGCGCGCCGGCAGCTTGCCGAGAAATCCGGACGAGCGCCGCGCGCGGCTCAGCGCAGGCCCCACCGCCGCGTCTCGATCACCGTACCGTCGGAATCATCGATCCGCACGATGCTGCCGCTGCCGATGGTCGAGGTCCCGATCAGCCATTCGACGCGATCGTCAACGCACGAAACGTCGCGAACGAACAACGGGCCGTCGAGCACCGTGCGAGCGACGGCGAGTGCCTCCGCTTCGCTCATGCGGCAGCGAGCCCGGTCCGGCGGCGTCCGCGGGCCGAAGAGCCGGCGCAGCAGCGTTCCGGGGGCGATCATCAGGGGACCGGCGCCGGCGCGCTCATGGCAGGCGACGGCGCAGGCCGCGGCCCGGCGTCGCGATGGAAGTAGAGCTCGAAGGCGAGGCTCCCCACGAGCCCCGAGCCGATCAGCGCGGCGCCTTCGGGAAGCAGCCCCGCTCCCCCCATTGCCGGACCGAACCCTCCCGCGCGGGTCAAAAACACGTAGCCGTTCTCGACCGGGAATCGAAGGCCGAGGAACAATGCCGACATGTTCTGCGCGCCGATCTGGCCGATCGTCTCCGCCAGGGCCTCCTCGACGTAGCGATACAGCGACGACTTGAAGTAGGAGCCGATGCGGTTCTCCACCCGAAACCGGCGAAGCGGATAGAATTTGGGTGCGAGGAACTGATGCACCCGCTCGTGCAGCAGCACGACGGCCTGGTCCTGTGCGCTCCCCGATGTGGAGACCGTCACGTCGCCCCAGAAGGTCGTCCATCCCTGGCCCGCCGGTACTGCGGCATCGAAACTGGTGGTCGGTTCGTAGCGCAGGCCGGCACCCGCCGGCGGCGGTTCTCCGGCCGCCACGCGGCCTCCTCCCGGACGGCGGCGGAACAGCACCGCAAGCACGGTCTGCACGCCGAGGATGGCGATGGCGCGGCTCAGATGCGTCGCCGCCGCATCGAGGCCGGCCTCCGTGGTGCTCGACCAGGTGAGCCGGGCGAACAGCAGCAATTCGTCGAATCCGGAGAACACGGCGAGGCCGATCGAGGCGTAGCCGGTCACCGCGATGACGACGTCGATCACCTCGCCGTAACCGAAGGCATGGCCGACGATCCAGGCGCCGAGCGCGCCGGCGACGATCGCGAGCGCGCCGGGGCGGAGCAGCGCGGACAACTGATCGCGCGCTTCGGGCGCGAGCTTCGGCAGCGCTCTCCGGATCACTTCGGCAAGGCGCTGCTCGAAGGTCATCGCATGGAGGGCTCGCCTTCGGCCGATGGCCGGCCTTGCATGGAGGTTGCGCCCAACCAGCAGAACAGCCGGAACCGCAATCGCAGGAAAGATCGGTCGACCATCCCTACCCCTCCCGCCGCAGCACCACCTCGATGCGGCGGTTCTCCTCCCGCCCCGCGGCGGTCGCGTTGTTCGCGATCGGGTCGGCGTCGGCCCGGCCTTCGGTCGAGATGCGTGACGCGCTATCGATCGTGCGTGCGATCACCGCGGCGGCGGCGCGGGCGCGGGCGGCGGAGAGCTGGTAGTTGGACGGGAACAGCACGCTTCTGATCGGCTGGTTGTCGGTGTAGCCGATCACCTGCACCGGTCCGCGCTCCTTCCCGAGCGCCTCGCCGATCCGCTGCAGCAGCGGCACGTAGCGATCCGCGACCGTCGCGCTGCCGGAGGCGAAGGCGAGGCCGGAATTGCGGATGCGCACCACCGGCGCCGCCTCGGTTCCCAACACGGCGACCTTTCCCGCCACGATCTCCGGATGCAGGAAGCCGGTCAATCGGTCGAGCGCGCCCTGCTCCGGCGGCGGCGCGGGCGGCGGCACCTTCACGTTCGGCGGCGCGCGCACGATGACGGGCATGGTCGCCGGCGCGGCTTGCGCCATGCGCGCAAACAGCGCATCCGAGCGCCCGTTGAGGCCGAAGGCGAACCAGACGAACAGCGCGGCGATCGCCGCCGCGCCCGCGGCGCCCGCGACCCACACCGGAAGCTCCGCCCGCATCGGTCGATAGGGCGCCGAAACGCCGCGCCAGCTCGCCGACAATTCGGGCTCGACCTGGCTGCGCTGGCGGGCGATGACCGCGTACACCTCCTCGCGCAGGCGGTCGAGCTCCGCCGGCCCACGCGGGGAGAGCCGGTAGCGGCCCTGGAATCCGAGCGACAGGCAAAGATACATGAGCTCGATCACCGCCAGGAAGCGGCCCGGATGCTGCTTCACCTGCTTGAGCAGATCGAAGAAGCGGTCGCCGCTGCGCACTTCCTGGTGGAAGGTCGAGATGAGCGAACGCGCGGCCCAAGGACTCTCATTCCCCCACGGTGTCGCCAGCACCACGTCGTCAAGGCTGGCGCACAACGCGTAATGGGCCGGACGAAGCTGCTCCATCGGCACGCCCACCTCGCGCGCGGCCTGCTCGAAGCGGCGCATCTCGCCGGCGGCGCGGTCGCGCAGCTCGCCCGCATCGGGCTGCGACAGCGTGTTGCGCAGGCGCGAGAGCAGCTGCAGCAGCGGCGCGGCGGCGGCGGCGAGCGGGTTGATGCCAACCCGCACCATCTCCGGTCCCGCCACCGCGGAGGCCGGCGGCGGCACGGCCGGCGGCTCCACGACCGGCCCGGATCGCGCCGCCCTGCCGCCCGGCATCGGCCGGATGATCTCCGTTCGGTCGGTGTCGTCGGGCTCGGCGAAGGGATTGTCGCTCGGCATCACTCAGCTCCCGCTGCCGCGGATCGCCCACAGCTCCATGTGCAGATTGGGGAACTCGCCCGAAACATGGATCGCGAACCCGCCCGAGGACTGCATCTGCTGCCAGTGCGGGCTGTTGCGGTCGAGCTCGAAATAGGTTGCTCCGGCATAGTAGGGGATCTGCCGCGGTGCGGCGCCGAGCGGGCGCACCGCGATCCCGGGCAGCGCGACATTGACGAGCTCGCGGATGTGCTCGACCGCGCCGATCTTCACCTGCGCCGGGAACAGACGTCGCAACGCCTCGTTCGGCACGTCCGCCCGCACCGAGAGCACGAAATTCGCGTGGCGGAGCAGGCCGCGATCGGCGATCGCGCCGACCCGCACGCCGAAGCGCTTCTCCTCGAGCGGGATCGCGATCGCCGTCGTCTCCAGCACCGCGGAGAGCGAGCGGCGCAGATCGGCGACCACCGGCGCGAAGCTCCGCTGCAGATCCTCGTGCCGGTACGGCGGATGATTGCCCGGACGCTTCGTCGGTTCGGTGAAGGTCGCGAACTCGCCCACCATCTGCACCAGCGCCGAATAGAGCTCCTCCGGATGCAGGCTGCCGGCATCCGCCCAGTGGCTCAGCAGCTTCTGCCAGCGGTTGACCGATTGCAGCAGCAGGAAATCGGTGACCTCGGCGACGCCGCGCGTGCCGGGCGCGGTGAGCCGCGCGGCCAGCGCCTCGCCGCGCTGGTTGAGCATGCCGGTGAGTTCCGCGAGCAGCCCGGCGAGCGGCGGCGAGGCATGGCAGACGAGCGACGGCGCGATCCAGCGATCGTCGAGCGTGATGCGGCGGTCGGACGCGATTTCGGTGATGCGGGTCAGCCCGATGCAGAGATAGCCGGAGCGATCCTCGGTCTCCAGCATGGTGCGCAGCCGCAGCCGCCCGACCTGCAGCTCCGCCGGCTGCGGCGAGGCGGAGTGCGTGTCGTAGGCCTCGAAGCTCTGCAGCACGTAACGGCCGTGATCGCTCTCCTCCTGCCGGATCTCGATCGCGCCCGCCTGGCGTACCGGCACGGCGAGATAGACGATCGCGTTGCGCGTGTTGGGCGGCACTTCGAGCGGTGGCGGGTGATCGGCTTCGCCCGGGATCGCGAACGGCGTGCCGTCCTCGAACACGCCGGCGGCGGAGGTGAGCGCGAAGCGGCCGGTGGCGAGCAGGTCGCGATCGATCGCCAGCTCGGTCATGCCCCAGCCATGCGGGCGAAGCGCGACCGTGCGACCGCGCAGCACCGCCTCCAGCCAGCGATCCTGCTGCTGGAAGTGCTGCGCGCGCAGGAACATGCCTTCCTGCCAGATGACGCGGTTCGTCCAGCTCATGGACGGAACAGCCCCTGGTTTGGCGCGCGCCGTGCGCCGCACCGGCGGCCATGAACCATGACCGTGGACATCACCTCGGTTTCGGCGGCCTTCGTTTGGCCTGCGGCGGTGGTCATTTGGCCTGCGGCGGTGGTCATTTGGCCTGCGGCGGTGGTCATTTGGCCTGCGGCGGCTGGGCGAGCGTGATCGTGCGGGGGCCGATCGCGAGCGCGAGGCGGGTCGGGCCGCTCGCCGCGACCGGCGCGGTGGCGCGCCAGGTCGCATGGTCGATGTCCTGGAACAGCGCGAGCACGCCGAGCGCCTGCGTGCCCGGCTTGAGGTTCCGCTTGAGATCGAGCGTCTGCGACGGCGCCACGAAGACCGTCTCGGAGGCAAGCGCATCGGGGCCGAGCGTCGCCTGGTCACGGTCGATCAGCGCAAAGGCGTCGGCCTGACTGAAGCGCGGGGTGGCGGCGAGCTGATAGAGCCGGAGCGCGACCGGCTGCGCGACACCGGCGCGATCCGGATTCTGCCCGGCGCTTCCGGCGATGCCGAGCTCCAGCACCGGGGGTGGCGGGGGCGGAGGCGCACCACACCCGGCGAGCAGCGCCGCGACGAAGCCGGCGAGCAGGAATCTCATTCGCGATCGTCCGGCGATCGGCGGCCGGCAAGCTCCTGGATTGCGCGCTCGTAGGAGAGCGCGAAACTCTTGCCGAAGACGCTGTCGAAATCATCCGAGAGTCCGCGCGCGATGTTCGCGTGCAGCGCGGCATAGGCGTCCCAGGCGCGCGCCTTGCGCTGGCCCGGCAGGGCAAGCCCCGCGGCACCTTCGAGGGATTTCTGGACGGACTCGGGCGAGAGCCGGGCGACCAGCGCACGCACCGCCGCCTGCATCGCGGTGATCGTCGCGCATTCGTGGTAGCGGATATCCGCGAGGGCATCGGCGATCGCTTCCTCCGCGCTCATATCGGTGCGGCGCCCGGCGCCGAGGAGCCCGGCGAGCGCGTCATCGGTATTTGCGGAAAATTTCAGCAGGTTGTTGCCGGTGGTGCGGATTTGCGTCTGCTCGATGCGGAACTCGCGCTTCGCCTCCGCGCGCGCGATCAGGATCAGCCGGATGCCGGCGACCAGGGCGCGGAAGGAGGCGCCGAGACGCTCCATCATCCGCGTGAGATCCTCGGGCTTCACGCCCTCCACGCCGGCGCCGCGGATGAACGCCTCGATCGGATCCTGCCCCGCGCGCGGGGGCGGCTCGGCGGGCGGCGTCTCGCCCGCCGGGGTTGCCGCCTTGAGCGGCGTCGGCATGGCCGCTGCCGGCACCGGCGGGGTCGCCGCGGGCGGCGCTGGCGCGGACGCCGAGGGCACGAAATGGTCCCAGCCCTCGGGCAGATGCGGGACGATCCGCGGCGTGCGGACGGCATCGGCGACCGCGGCCGCATGGTCCGGGACCGTCGGGCCATGTGCGTCGTCGGGCGCCAGCGCATCGTAGTCGGACGGCAGGAGCGCCGATGCGGCACCGAACGCGCTCCCGGCCAGCGGGTCGTCCGCATGCGCCTCGGCCGGCGCCTCGACGCCGAACGGATCCCCCTCGAACGGGGGCGGCGCCGCCCCGTGCCGGTCATAGATGCCGCCTGTCTCGGCCTCGACCTGAACCTCGATCTCGTAATCCCCGATGCGCAGCCGGTCGCCATCCTCGAGCGCGCGCGATCGGCCGGAGCCAAGCGGCCGGTCGTCGCGATTGACGAAAGTGCCGTTGCTGCTGACGTCCTCGACCTGCCAGAAGCCGCTGCGCCAGGCGATCACGCAATGGCGGCGGGACAGCCGCTTGTCCGGATCGGCCAGCACCCAGTCATTGTCCGCGCCACGGCCGATCGCGAACGCGCCGCCGGGGACACGCCGCGTTTCCGGGGCCACGCTCGGCGGGCAGCGCAGGATGTTCAGGGTCAACGTCATCGCGGCCTAGCCTATCAGAACCGTCGGACATCCGCCGACAATCACGCCACCATGCGCCGTCGGATCACCCATCCGTGCGGCTGGCTGCCCGGCGACGAGAACGGTCACGGAACCGAACGCGATCGCGCCCGGCGGTCCGACGCATTGGTGCATGTCGCCGAGGCGCGCCTGCGGCAGGCCGCTGACCAGGACGGTCGGCGCGCCGAGCGTGATCGGGCCGCCGACATGCGGCACCAGGACCGTCAGCATCGGACACGTCTGCAGGTCGGTCGCGCGCGCGGCCGGCTGTCCCATTTCAGGGCGCCTCCGCTTCGAGCCGGCCCGCGCCGCCGCCGGCGATTTCCTGGCCGCTCGCGAGGAAGCGGGAGAGGCGCTGCTCGCGCCGCTCGGGGCGCGCGCGCACCGCGGCGAGCACCACCGCTCCGGCCACCGCCGTTCCGGCGAGATGCGGTGGCGGTGGCGTCTTCGGCTGGCCAAGGGGCGACATGGAATCCCCGCACCAGAAGGCGGCGACACTCGCCCAGGCCTCCGGCGTGCCGAACCCGGCCCGCTCGGCATGGCCGAAGGCCTCGCGACGGATCTCGTCGCCGGGCCGGCGCACCCACTGCTCCGCCGCCTCGAGTGCGGCGCGATCGGCTTCGGGAAGATCGGCGGGAGCGGTGTGCCGGGCGCACATGCAGGCCCACCACACTGCCTCGCGGCGCGGCAGCGCGTGCGCGAGCAGTCTCGCCGCTTCGGTCAGGAAGCCCCGCGCGCGCAGCCGCTCGAAGGCCTGCGCCGGATCCGCCTCGCCATCGAGCGCGGCCGCGCTCTCCGGCCCGAGGCCAAGCCGCGGCAGCACCTCCTGCATGGCGGCCAGCCGGAGCTTGGCGAGCGGCGCGGGCGGCACCGAGATGCTCATCGCGGCTTCATGCCAAGGCGCCCACCGACCCGCTCATCCATCCAGCACCGCGGCACGCGGCATTCTCCCGGTGTCCCGTGTGCCGAAGCCCGCGAGGAGTGACCGCCGGCATCAGTTGAGCATCATGACGCCGCCCTTCAGCGTCAGCATACCGTCCCCCGTGACCTGCGTCATCGGCCCGGAGACCTGCACCATCGTCTGGCCCTGCAGATCGACCTTGAGCCCGCTCACATGCACGCCCTGCTGATCCACGGTGAGGCTGTTCTCGCCCACTTTCAGCGCCACGCTCTGCAGCCCGGTGACGGTGACGCTGCCCAGATTGGCCGCGACGGCGATGTCGTTCGCCTTCGCGGTGATCGTGATGCCGCCATTCTCGACGGTCAGCGTATCCCCCGAGGCCGAGACCGTGGTGGTACGGCCGTTCTTGATCGTCACCGTCTGGCTGTCGTCGATCTCGATCGTCTCCTGGTGCTTCACCGTGAGCGACCGGTCATGGCCGACCGTGACCGTCTGGTCGTTCTCGGTCTCCACCGTCAGATCCTTCTCGGCATGCAGCAGGATCTTCTCGTTGCCCTTGTCGTCGTCGAAGGAAAGCTCGGAGTAGTTCGCCGAACCGCCGTTCTTGGTGGAGCGGCTGCGGAAGCCGGATTTCGTCTGCTGCGACGTGAGCGGGAAGGGCGGCATCGCCTCGGCGTTGAAGAGCCCGCCGATCACCACCGGCCGGTCGGGGTCGCCATCGAGAAACGCCACCGCGACTTCCGTGCCGACGCGCGGCAGATGCTGCCATCCCCATTCCTTGCCGGCCCAGGGCTGCACCACGCGCACCCAGATGGCGTTGTCCGCGGTCGCGTCGCTGCGATGGTCCCAGGGAAAGCGGACTTTCACCCGCCCATACTCGTCGGCATGGATCTCCTCGCCGTCCTTGCCGAGCACGATCGCGGAATAGAGCCCGCTCATCGCCGGCCGCGGTGTCAGGAGCTTCTCCCGCCAGGTCGTGGCGGCCTTGAAGACGGTGAGGTGATTGCCGTACCCGGCGCCCGCATCGCCCCCGAGCCAGCTCTGGTCGTGCCCGCTGCTGCTCACGCTGCGCACGATGTATTCGACGTCCTGGCTCTCGTCATAGGGATCGCGGGCGAGGGTGAAACGGCTGCCGGGCGCGAGCAGCGGATTGGCGCCGCCCGCTTCCATCAGCGCCGCCTCGGCTTCCGCCGCCTCCATCATGATGCGGGCGCGACCGCTTGCGTCGGAAGGCGTCGCGGCGAGCGCCGGCCAAGCGAAGACGTCGCGCTTCGGCGCGCCCGCGGTCTTGAGATGGGTCGGCTGCTGGCCGTCCGGCGGCGTGCTCGGCTTCAGCGGGTCGTAGTCGCGCAGCCAGAACTTGCCGTGCGCGGTGGCGCCGAGCTTCCGCCAATGGGTGAGCACGCGCGTGCCGCCCCCTTCGTGGGCGACGCTCATCGCCGGCTTCTCGCCCTGCGGGAAGCCCTGCGTCTGATTGGTGACGACCAGAACGTGGTCGTCCGCGCTGTGCTCGAAGAAGTAGAAATACCCGGCCGCCTCGATCAGCCGCGAGGCGAAGGCGAGATCGGTCTCGTTGTATTGCGTGACATAGGGCAGCACCGGCTTGTCGCCGTAGATCTTCAGCTGGAGCGTCTGGCCGTTCTCGTTGCACAGCGTGGTCAGGATGTCCGCCGCCGACTTGTTCGCGAAGATGCGGCAGTCGCTCGTCTGCCCCATGAACCAGAGTTTGGGAACGAAGGTCAGCGCATAGGCGTAGCGGCCGCGCTGCGGCTCCCCGCTCGCCGCGAAGCTGCGCACGATGCCATGCAGCACCCGGCTCTCGCTCTCGCCATGGACGATTTCGAGACAGGCCGGCTGGTAAAGAAGCTGGTCGGAATCGACCGAGGCTTGGTCGCAGACGGTCTCGACGGTGACCGCGTACGGGCCGGTGAGCTCTTCCTCGGCGTGGAAGGCGACGGGCTGCAGCACGTCGCGCCCGAGCGGCGTCTCGAGGGAGAGCAGCCTTTTGCCCGCACCTTCCACGCCGTCCGACATGTCGGCTCCTGTCAAGCGACGGCTCGCGGTCCGCCCGTTCGTTGCGGAATTATGGCATCTCTGTCCGCCCCCGGCTACACGGGTCACTGCACGACCGATGAAATATTTCCGACCATGTTGTGCTGACGAGACGATTCCCGCTCGCCTCGCCATGCCCCGGATGCTAGTTTTAAGTCAATATAATCGGAAGATGCAGCCATGCTCTCGCGTTTTGCCCATGCCGCCCTTGGCGCGACGGCCCTGCTCGCGGCCGGTTCGCTCGCGACGGCGCAGGGGCAGACCAATCCGACCGCGGACCAGCTCATCCAGAGCCTGCGGCCGACGGCGAAGAGCCTCAACGCGCCGACCCGAGGCATCCGCCCCCTGGCGCCCGCCGAGCCCGAAGCCGTGGCGCCGTCCCGCGCGAGCCCGGTAGCCATCGCCGCGCCGGCGCATCCGCAGCGCGCCGCCTCGGCACCAGCGGCCGCCGCCCAGCCCGCCGCCCCGTCCGCCACGCTGCATGTCGAGTTCGCGACTGGCTCGGCCGAGCTGACTCCGGAGGCGATGGCAACGCTCGACGAGCTCGGCAAGGCGCTCTCCAGCGATCAGCTTTCCGCCTACAGGTTCCGTATCGAGGGCTACACCGACACGGTCGGCTCGAAGGGCTTGAACCAGAGCCTCTCCGAGCGCCGCGCCGCCGCGGTCGCCGCTTATGTTGAGCAGAAATTCGGCATCCAACAGGCGCGCCTGGTCACGATCGGCCTCGGTGAAACCCACCTCCTCGTCCCCACCCCGCCGCAGACCCCGGAACCGCGCAACCGGCGAGTGCAGGTGATCAATCTGGGGGCGTGAGGAGCAGGCGGCATTCGATTGTTAGGCGTCCTGCGACGAAACGCACGTTGCGGCGTGCTACGCAAATTACCCCATCCGTTGCGTACTCGAAGCGGGTGTCAGTGACCGCGGCGATCCTTATAGGAGCCACTCATCAGGCCCAACGGCATCAGCGCAATTGCTCTGCTCCGACATTCGCGGCAGAGCAGACCTGATCCGCGTAATTTGTCATCATGGCCCGCTTGCCTGAGGTATTGTACCTTTCGGCAATTTCCGCTTCGGTGCTTGCCACATAGGCCTCTCCACATTGCGCTATGAGGTCGTTTGCCTGGTAAGCATAGAAGATCGACGCCGAAACCATGGCGGCCGCGGCGGGTATCGTTCCGGCGCCGGTCACAAGGGTGCCGGCACCAACAACCATCAGGCCGAAGTAGTCAACCGTGGCTACAGCGAGCGCTGCAAGCGATACGCCACACTGAGCGGCGTTCTTCTCATCCAGAGTAAATCCAGTAATCGCGATTGCCCGCTTTAGAGCGATGGCGCCAATGTAGGAGAGGTCGATTTCTTTGGGATTAGAAGCTGCATCATCAATCATATCCACAGAAGTCATTCATACAGTCTTTATAAGAACTACTATTTTTGGAGCCATATCGTTACCAGCGCTTTCTTTGTAGATTTTGCAAGCTCGATCAACGGCAAAGTCGATTGTGCCGTAAATTTGCTTCCGAACAAGCTTGCCTACAGGATTTGCTGGCATGGCGCTCTATCTCCTTTAGGAGCGAAACTCGCACATTCTCCGTCCTGCCGACTGGCTATGTAAAAGCCTGTCATTCCACGACGGCAACTCTATTGCTGTTTCGAGCACCCCCCCCACTCACCCCAATCACCGCAAACGGCGCCCAGTAGAACGGATGCACCACTTCCGCCGGCAGCGACGTCCCTGCTTCCGAAAGCAGCGCGAGCTGCGCCTCGCGCAGCGCGCCGCTCAACCCGGCGCCGGGATCGGCCCTGAACCGCCGCAGCGTGTCGGCGACCAGATAGGCACCCACCTGATCGCTCACCGCCCAATGCGTCACCAGCAGCGACCGCGCGCCGGCGAAGAAGAAGCTGCGCGCGAGATCGGAGAGGCTTTCGCCCGCTAGGCTGCCGCCGAGTCCGCCGGTATCGCAGGCCGAGAGAATGATCGCATCGGCATCGAGCTTGAGTCGCACGATCGCCTCCGACGTGAGCAGCGCGCCCGACGCATCGGTCGCCCCCGACGGCGGCGAGGTGATGATCGCCGGCTCCTGCTGGCAGGCCAGATCCGTCGGCAGCACCGCATGCGTCGCGAAATGCAGGACGCGGTAATTCGCGAGCGGCATGCGCTCCACCGCCGCCGCGGTGAAGGCCGGGCCAAGCAGTTCGTCCGACTTGTCCGCCCCCAGGATCTGCCGCGCCACCTCGAGCTCGCGCGCCGCGCCCGGCAGCGGCGGCAGGTTCGCGATCAGCCGCGCGCTGTCGCCGCATTCCGCCGCCGGATAGGTCCGCTCCGCCTCCGCGAGCGTGACCGGCCGGAAGTCCCCGAAGCCGAACCACGGCGCGCCGGCG
Organism: uncultured Alphaproteobacteria bacterium; assembly: GCA_963822815.1. Taxonomy (GTDB): domain Bacteria; phylum Pseudomonadota; class Alphaproteobacteria; order Acetobacterales; family Acetobacteraceae; genus CAWGJC01. The sequence goes on along the minus strand of CAWGJC010000012.1, from coordinate 31,080 downwards.
CGCGACCCGCCGGCGGCCCGGCGCAGGGAGACGAAATTGCCCGCCGACGGCACATGCGCGATCGCCATCTCGCGCACCAGGAATGGCGCCGAGCCAAGCTGCGACGGATCCGCGGGCCCGGTCAGCAGCACCTCGAACGGGAGCGCCAGCAGCGCCCCGGTGGGCGCGACGGTCAGGCTCGTCATGCCGGCGAGTCCCGCCCGCACCGGGCCGAGCGTTGCGGCAAAAAGCGCCTGCGCGTCGGCCACATCGAAGCGCGGCAGCCCCGCCGAACCCGGCTCGACGCTGGCCCGCACGCGCTTCACCAGGCCCTCGATCTGCCCGCCATCAGCGCCGAGCCGCGCCACGTCCATGCGCCCGCCATGCAGCAGGAACACCCAGCCGCCTGACTGCTCGACGGTGATCGCCGCGAACGCCTCTCCGGGCGGCAGCACCGCGTACACATCCTTCGCCGCGACGACCCGCTGCACCAGCTGGTTGTAGTTCGGCGCCGCCGATTGCAGCGCGACATCCGCATCGGCGACCGCCTGCTGCGCCGCGTCGATCTGCTTGTCGAGCGCCGCCACCTCGGGCTGCGTGTCGCCCGGCGCGGCGCTGCCCGCGAGCGCGTCGCGCCGCTGCTCGAGCGCCCGCTGCCGTTCGAATGCGTCCTGGTACCGGCGCATGGCCGCGGCGATCTTCGGATCGCGCGCATTCTCCTGCAGCCGTACCGTCGCCAGCGCGATCTGCTGCACCGTCTCGTTTCCCTGCGCGAGCTGCGCGGTCAGGAACATCTCCTCGCGGATCGGCTGCGCATGCTGCGGATCGCGCGCCGCCTCGGCGGCATAGACGTCGAGGCACGGTGCAAGCAGGTCGGGCGCCACGCCCTCCTTCAGCCTGGCGAGGCCCTCGGCGGCGAGGCGGCAGATGGCGAGCGCCGCATGCGCGTCGCCCGCGTGCACGAGCTCGGCGACGCGCAGGAGCGCGGTCACGATCACCGGTTTCGAATCGGGAAGATGATGGCGGAAGTCCGTTTCCGAGGCGGTGAGGTCGCTCACGGCCTGGACGGAGGAGCCGCTGGCGGCGGCGAAGACGCCGCTGTCCCGCGCCAGCCGCGCCGCCTCGACCGAGCCCGCCCGCCGGGTCGATCGGTCGAGCGCGACCGCCGAAGCGAGCGCCGCCTGGCTTTCCCTGGTCCGTCCCAGCGCTTGCAAGGCGACCGCGCGGTAGCGCCGCACCTCGATGAGGTGGTCGATCGCGGCATCCTCCATGGGATTGCGCAGCACCTCCCCCGGGTTCAGCAGCGGCGCCAGGCGAGACAGCGTGTTGGTGACGAACGGGTTGACGGTGCGCGGGGGCGGCGGCTGTGCCTGCAGGCCCGAGGTCGGTACCACCGCGGCGAATCCGGCCTCCGCCTTGGCGAGCAGCGGCAGCGCGGCTTGCGGCTGCTTCTGTTGGATGTCGTTCATCGCGCGGTACTGCAGCAGCAGCGGCATCGCGAGCGGATCGGCGGTGTTGCGCGGCGCGAGCTGGTCGGCCTGGTGGAACAGCTGCTCGGCCTCGGTGAACCGGCCTTCATTCGAGAGCTGCAGCGCGAGGCGCGTGATGGTCACGCTGGTGCGCGGATCGTTCGGGCCGAACGCCTTCTGCTGCACCGCGAGCGCGGCGCGATACGCGGTCTCCGCCGCCACGGGGTTGCCGACCTGGTTGGCGAGCGCGCCGCGGATCATCAGCTCGTCGGACAGCCCCACGTCACTCGAGCCGAAGGCGCGGGCCGCCAGCCGGTTCGCCATCAGCGCGGCGCTTCCGGGATCCGCCGGCGCGGCCTGTGCGGTGAGGCGCCCGGAGGCGATGCCGAGCGCCCGCTCCATTGCCGGCGCCGCCGGCACGATGCCGTCGGCCACCCAGATCCGGTCACCGATCCGGGTGACGAGCGCAACATTGGGCCAGCCGCCGATTTGACGGGCGCAAGACAGCACGAAGGCGGGCTCGCCGTTGAGGATCGTGGTGGCGCTCGGCGCGCCGCAGGCGAACCGCGCATCGAGCGCCGCCCGCCAGGGGCTTGCGGTCGCGATGGTCGCGGGGTCGCCGGAGCCCGCCGGCGCAATGCTCTCGGCATGCGCGCTGGGTTGGCGCCAGGTGCCGCAATAGACGGTGGCGCTCTGGCCCACGATCTGCCCGGTACAGGCCTCGCCGGCCGCGTTGGTGCCGAGCGCCACCTCCTTGGCGCTGCCGGCGCGCGTACCGGATCTGCGTGTACGCGTCCGGTGGCGGGGTCGCGCAACCGGCGGCGAGGCCAAGCAGCGCGGCGCAGAGCGCGAGCCGGGGACGCATTTCAGTAGTCCCGCTCGACGACGTCGGGGAGCAGGAGGTCGATGTCGTCCCCGGTGCCACCGAGCACGCCGGACGAGATGTCCTGCAGCGGATTGAGCACCGGCAGGAGGTCGATGTCGTTACCGGCGCCGCCGGGCACGCCGAGCACGCTGAGCAAGATTTCCTGCACCGGATTGAGCACCGGCGGGGTGACTTGCGGCAGGATGACGCAATTCACCGTTGCCAACGGGCAGCCATTGATCTGGTACTGCGGCGACGGCTGCGGGTAGATGTGGCTCTGACCCGCCGCCGCGACGCCGCCCACGCCATTGACGAGGCCCGTCAGCTGGGAGCCGCCGGCGCCATTCGCGAGGTAGCTGACGTCGAGCGCCGCCACATTGATCGGCCCGGTCGCCCGGCCGCCCGTGAGGGCGAGAATGAGATCGGCCGAAGGTGCCTCGAAGCCGCCGAAGCTCGCATTGCCGCCTGGTGTCGTGATGTCGAGGCGGATCGTGGTCGGCCCGCCGTTCAGCGGCTCGACCGTGCTGGTGCCGAGCTGGATGAAGCTGCCGGCCTCGAAATAGGCGCCGTTCGCGGCCGCGGCGTAGGTCGGCAGACTCGCCAATCCACCCGGCAGGTTCCCGCTCGGCCGCGCGACCCCGCCCGTCCGGATCACCGCGCCATTCGCGAGGGTAAGCACCCCCGTGCCGTCGTTGACGCGGAACGACGAGGCACTGACCGGGCCGGCAATGGTGAGGTCCGTGCCATCGTTCAGGGTGATGGCACTCGCACTGATCGCGCCCAGGGTGCCAATGCTGTTGAGCCCGGTGAGCGAAACGTTGCCCGGCGTGGCGGCGAGGCCGGCCTCGCCGGTCAGGCTCGCCGCGCCGCCCGACGCGCCGGCGATCACGCCGGTCTCGGTGGTGTCGTTCGCCGAATAGAGGCCGATGGCGGGGGCGCTCAGCGTGCCGCCGATGCTGATCGTGCCGGCGCTGGCGCTTCCCGTGACGCCGGGCGTGAAGCCGCCTCGCGCATAGCCGAACCCCGCGACCAGGTTCGCGACATCGCTCGCCGCGACCGTGCCGCTCATGATCACGCTGCCGCCGACGGTGTCGCTGCCGGCGCGCAGATAGGCATTCGCCGCCTGCACCACGGCGCCCGCATCCACGGTGAGATTGCCACCGAGCACGTCGATCTCCGCCGATCCGCCGGCACTCGCGGTCGTCACCACGGCGAGATCCTGGGCGTTGACGAGCAGCAGGTCGTTGCTTGCGACAAGGATGTTGATCCCGCCGCCATTCGTCGCCGTGCTGCCGATCGCCTGCACGTGATTGTCGCTGCCGCTGAGCGCGAAATTCGGCGCCGAGCCGACCAGCACGGGCACGGTGACGCCGGCGCCAGCGGCCTCGGTGACGTCACCCAGGTTGAACAGCGCGAGCGTGTTGGCGATGCCGCCGAGATCGACCCCGGTGTTGATCGCGAGGCCTCCGGTCGCAGTCGGTGCCGGCGCGGTGCCGTCCAGGCTGCCGAGCGCCAGCGTCCCGGTAGCGATGGCGGCGAGATCGCCCTGGGTCAGCGAGAGATCCGTCGCCTTGTTCGCATCGAGGCTGAGAGCGACGCCCGGCGTGAACGGCGCGATCGCCACCAGGCCGCCGGGCGCGTCGACCGCGCTTCCCTGCAGTGATATCGAGTTCCGCCTGCAGCGTGATCCGCCCAGGCGTGATGACGCCGGCCGGCGAGCTCAGCAGACTTCCCGGATCGAGCGTCAGGCAGGGCGGCGCGCCTTGGGTGGCGCAGGACACGGTGAGCGCGAGCGTTTGCCCGCCGGCCTGCCCCGCGACCGGCACACCGACGCTGACGGTCTGCGGAATGATCAGCGGCTGTTCGTTCGTGAGCGCGAAGCTGCCGGTCGCGGTGAACGGCTCGAGATAGGTGATGCGGTTCGCGCCGTTGAGCGTCACCGAGCCGAATGCCGCCGGGTTGGTCAGATCGACCGTCCCGGCCGGATAGGTGTAGAATCCGGCGCTGCCGGTCAGCAATTCGGCGGCGATCGAGCCGGCCCCGATCTCGGCGATGTTGGTGGTGGCGTCGAGCTCGACCTCGCCGTTCGGACCTTCCGCCGAGAGCGGCCGGGCGATGGTGATGGAGTAGCCCTGCAGGGTGACGTCGACGGGCTCCGAAGCGCCGCCGCCGATGATGCCGATGACGCCGGGGTAAACCGTGTTCTCGGACGGCGAGTATGTCGGAGTGCCGAACAATCCGGTCAGGGAGTTGTCGCCGCCGACCGAGGCCTGCACGCTACCGCCGAAGATCGCCGCCCCGTTCCCCTGCGACGCATTCCCGGCGCCGGTGATCAGGACCGCGCGGGGCAGGAGTGACGCCGCGGCGAGCGTCCCGCCGTTCTGCACGAAGCTGCCGCCACCGGCACCGGCAAACAGGGTGCCATAGGCCGCGACCAGGCCGCCATTCTGGGTGAAGCCGCCGGCTCCGGTCAGGTTGATGTTGCCGAACGAGCTGATCTCGCCGGCATCCTGCTCGAAAATCCCGGCGGGATTGACGGTGCCGGCATTCGCGGTGATGTCGCCGCCGGTGGTCAGCAGCCCGCCGGTCTGCAGGATCTCGCCGCTCGCGTTCAGCAAGGCGGTTCCATCGGTCGCGATGGTGCCCGCGATCCCGATTTCGCCGCTGCCGCCGACCCCGCTCGCTTCCCCCGCGGTCAGCACGACACCCGGATTGAGCGTGCCGCCTGCATAGGCGGAGATGTTGTTGGCGATCCCGAGCACCGCCCCGGAGCGCCGGTGCCGGTCACGTCGAGCGTCACCCCGCCCTCGAAGATCGGGGAGGCGCTGATTCCGGCACTCACGATGCCGGTCACGCTCAGTTCCTGGTCATCGACGAGAGAGAGGCTTCCGGTTGTCGCAAACGAGCCGAGATTGGTGATGAGGTTCGGGCCGGTGAGCGCGGCGCCGGCGAGCGTGCTCGCCACGCCGTCGTTGTATCCGGCGCTGCCGGTCAGCAACGGGGTGGCAATCAGGCCGCCCCCGGTCTCCGCGATGCCGCCGCCGGATGCGAGGAGACTGACCTGACCGGTGCCTCCCTGGCTCGCGGGGACGGTCCGGACCTGCCCGCCGATCGTGATGCTGCCCGCGGCGAGCAGGCTGACCGAGCCGGCTTGGTCCGCCGCCTCGATGACGCTGCCGACCTCCTGCGTGAGATTGCCGGCGAGGCCGGGTTGCGGCGGCGGGACGGTGCCGCTCTCCGTGAGCGTGGGATCTGCCGTGATTTCGACATTGCCGCCGGTCGACTGCACGGTTCCGGTCACGAAGAGGTCGCCGAGATTGAGGAAGAGCAGGTCGCCGCCGGCCGTGAAATTGTTGAAATCGGTCACCTGGTTGAGGCCGGTCAGGGTCGCGCTGCCGCCGGCGCTTCCGCTCAGCGTGCCGGCGTTTATTCCCCCGGTCTCCGTGATATCGCCGGTCGCGTTCAGCGATACGGTGGGGGCGCTCACCAAACCGCTCACGTCGAGCGTGCCGCTGTCGGTGATGGTGACGCTGGTGCCACCACTTACCGAGGCGGGAACGCTGAGATCGCCGACGTCGTTCAGCGTGATGGTCTGGCCGGAAAGATCGCCGAGCGCGCTCACTTGGTTGGTACCGGCCAGGATCACGTTGCCGCCCGCCGCGCCAGTCAGCACCGGTGTCACCACGAAGCCAGCGGGCGTGTTCGTACCCGGGAGGGTCTCGGTGATGTCGCCGTTGGTCGAGTTCAGCGTCACCGAGCCGGTGGTGCCCGTGCCGGTCGCGGTTTCGATCTCGCCACCGAAAGTGATGCCGGATCCCGCGGCCAGGCTGACATTCCCGGCGGGGTCGGTGGCGGTGATCAGCGTGTTCGTGTCCGCCGTGATTGCGCCGCCGGCACTCAGCGTCACCGCGGACCCCGGTGCGGTGCCTTGGATCGTGGTGTTCTGATTGATCGCGATGTCGCCGGATGTCTGCAGGTTGACGGTGGTTCCGCTCACATTGGCAGCGACCGTCAGGTTGCTGGTGTCGATGAAATCAACGCTTCCATTGGCGACCAGCCCGTTGATCGTCCCCACCTGATTGCCGGCGCCAGTGGGCGTGTTCAGCACCACGTTGCCCGTCGCAAATGCGCCGATCTGCGGCGTCGCCAGCACGCCGGTTGGGGTGGTACCCGGCACCGTCTCGGTAATATCGCCGCCATTGGCGGTCAGTTGCACCAATCCGGCGCCGCCCGACGTGGCGGAAACGGTCTGGATCGTCCCGCCGAACGCTATCCCACCGGAGGCCGTCAGGTTGATCGAGCCGTTCGGGTCGGTTGCCGTGATGACGGCGCCCGGTTGCTGCGTGATCGAACCCCCATTGGCGGTGAACGTCACCGCCGAGGGCGCACCCGTGCCCGTGCCCGTCACCGTCGTGTTGGTGTCCTGCGTGATCGACCCTGCAGAGGTCAGGGTGACGGTGACGCCGGTGATGTCGGATTGAATGGTGATGCCATTGGTCCCTGCCGTGAGATTGACCGCCCCTCCCGTCGAATTGACATTGCTGTTGGCGCCGATCGTGATCGATCCCGTCGCATTGACGTTTGGGGCGTCCGGCGCGGCGGCCGTGATCGTGATGGCGCCGCTGTCGCTGATCGGCGCGTCGATCGCAATGTTGTTGCCCGCTTCCATGGTGAACGAAGTCGCGATGAGTGAGAGCGCGGCATCGACAGTGATGTCGTTGGTCGCCTGCAGCGTGACGTTGCCGGTGAGCGCATCGACGCTTGCGGCACTGATCGTGGCGTTGCCGGTGCCGAAGGTGTTGTAGAACACCGACCCGCTGACGCTCGTGCCGTCGCTCGTGATGGTGAGATTTGTCGGATCGATCAGGATGCTGCCCGCCGCCCCGTTCGCCGCGCCGACATCCACGCTCCCGCTCAGCGAATAGCCGGCCTCTCCCGAAACCTCGACCAGCCCACCATTCCCACCCTGCGTCCCGCCGCGCGCGGTGATCGTTCCCTTCTCGTTCGTCACCTTCGTGCTCAGCACCGTGACGTGGCCGCCATTCCCCGACTGCGTGGCGTCGGCGCTGATCACGGCGCCCCGCTGGATCACGGTTCCCTTCGCCGTCAGCCGCGGCTTCACCGACGGCCCGCCCTTCGCCCGGGCGAGCGTAGTGCCGACGGCGATCACGCCGCCGCCCGCCGCACCGGACGCATTCACCTGCGCGCGGCCGCCGAGTTTCACCGCCCTGGTGGCATTGAGCGCGATCTGCCCGCCGGTGCTGCCCGGTGCCGTGCCTTGCGCGGAGACCACGCCGTCGACGGTGATCGAACCGCCGATGCCCGCGATCCGGATCGTGCCCACCTTGTTGCCGACCGTGTTCGCCTGCAGCGTGCCGCTCGCCGCGACGAGATTCTGCACGATCCCGTCCGCCGCCGCCGCGGTCAGCGTGATGCTGCCGCCATCCGCCGCGATCACGCCCGTGTTGGTGACCAGCGCCTTCGCCAGCTTTCCGTTCGGGCCGATCGGCGCCTGCTTCACCTGGCCGGTGACGTCGATCGACAGCAAGCCGTCGCCGTACATGTCGACCGTCTCGGCCGTCGCGCCGGCCAGCACCACGCGGCCGAGCTTCGCCGTGATCACGCCCGAATTCGCCACTTGCGGCGCCACGAACGCCGCGAGGCCGGCCTGCTTCACCGTGATCTGGCCGGCATTGACGATGCGGGCATTCGGTTTCGGCGCCTGGTCGAACACCATTCTTCCGGCGGCGAAGTTCTGGTTGGTGATGCCGGGTGCCGAGACCAGCACCGAGGCGGCATTCACCTGCGAGCCCTTGTAGAACACGACGCCCGACTGGTTGACGATTGCGATCTGGCCATTCGCGTCGATCTTCCCGGCGATCTGCGACGGGTCCGGCCCGACCACGCGGTTCAGCACGAGCGCGCTGGAGGACGGTTGCCGGAAGGTGACGGTGTGCTGACTGCCGACATCGAAGCCCTGCCAGTTCACCGCGGTGCGCGGCGAGGATGCAGGCTGGCTCACCACCGTGTTGGTCTGCGTCTGCGTGATGGTCGCGGCGCCGACCACCACGCTGCCGCCGGTCGGATGCGCATACGGCGCCGGCTGCGCGCGCACCGGATGCGGCGGAAACGCCAGTATGAGCGCCACGCCGCCCTGCAGCGCCGTCGTGACCATGAGCGCGCGGCGGCTGCGGCGTGCATAGCCGGAAAGCTTCACCGTCTCCGAGACTCGCCGCTTCGCCATCCGACCCTCCCCGACAAGTTGCCTGCACGATCAGAAGCGGAGCAGGACCCGCCAATAGAATGCGCCGACGCCGAGCGGCGAGATTCCCGGGCCGGTGCCGTTCGGATACCGTGTCAGTCGGGCCACGCCCTCGAGATCGACTTCCGCGAATTGGGTGAGCGCCACCCGCGCGCCGCCGCCGGCGGACGCCAGGTGCGAGTTGCGGTCCGTGTCCTGGTTCTGCCAGGTCTGGCCCCAGTCGAAGAACGTGTAGAACTGCGCCGAGACCGGCTGCGACGCGCGCGGCAGAGTGAGCGGCAGGCTGGTGTTGAGCTGCAGTTCTGCCGTCGTCGCGACCGCGTTGTCGCCGGTCACCTGGCCGCTGTAGAAGCCGCGGGTGAATTGCGCGCCGCCGAGATAGAATTGCTCCTCCGGCGGCAGGACGTCCGGCGAGACCTGGCCGGTCGCCAGCCCCATCAGCGCAATGCTCGCATCCGGCCATGGGTAATAGAGCGTCTGGGTGCGCGTGAGCTGCGCGTTGACCTTGAAGAAGTCGGGATTCTCGCCGAGCCGCGGGGCGTCGGGAGCCCCGCGGCTGGAGGCGCCGAAAATCGGCAATCCCTCCGATATCCGCGCGCTCACCGTGTTGACGCCGGGCAGACGGTCGCTGACCAGCAGGTCGGAGATGACGTAGTCCGCGCCGAAGCGCAGCACGCGGAGCGAATTGTAGCTTGTCCTGATCGAACCGCCGCCCGGCCCCTGGTTGGTGTCGATCGTGGATTCGAGCCCGTCGAACGACGCGTAGATCGACAGGTTCTGCTGCCGGGAGCGGATCACCGGGTACCAGACCTGCCCGCCGAAGACGGTGGTGAAACCGCTATAGCCGAGCTCGGAGAGCTGCCCGGTCGGCGTCGAAGGGCCCGCGCCGGCATAGAGGCGGATCCGCGCGCCGGATCCGCCGAGGAAGGTCTCGAACGCGCCCTGCCCGAACGTTTCGCTGTCCGGCCAGGCGTGATAGAGGGAGAGTTCGGTGCGCTCGCCGAACTCGGTGAAGCTGTTGAAGTCCACGACGCCGATCGACTCGACCGGGCCCGTGTTCTGATAGGCCCGGTTGTCGCTCGTGAACAGGCCGGAAACCGGCTGTCGGGTGACGGTGGCGATGAGGGTGAGAGCGCCCTGCTGGTCGGGCGACGGCTGCAAGGTGGCGCGCAGGGTGACCCCGGGCACGTCCTGCGCGAGCAGCAGCCAGCGTTCGAGCGCGGCCTCGCTGATCGGTTGCTCTTCCGTGAGATGGTGCAGGAACCGCAGCACCTGCACGCCGGCCGGGCCGATATTGCCATCGAGCCGGACCGCGGTGATATGTCCCTCGATCACCTGGAAGCGGAGCCGGCCCTGCGCGTCGATGGCGACGGAGACCGTCGTGAGTATGAAGCCGTCCCGCCGATACCGGCCGAGCAGTGCCTCACGGGCCGCTTCGATCCGCGCGAGCGGCACCGCGGGGCCGACCAGCCCGGCGACGAGTGGCGCGAACTCTGCCTGCTTGTAGGCCGTCGCCCCGATGATCGCCACCGAGGCGACGCGGACATCCTGTTGCGGAACCGGCGTGGTGGGCCCCGTCACCGGCGGGATCACCGGGCCGGGCGAGACTTGCGGGAGCGCCGGCGGCAGGATGCGCGGGATTGGCGACCCCTGCGGCACAGGGTTTGATCCATTCGACGGCAGCTGCGCCGCAGCCGGGTGCAAGCCTGCCCCAAGCACAACCAGTGCTAGAAATACCCCACCGCGGACCGGCTCGAGCGGCTTTGAGAACGCGCGGCGAATGTTCGGCATCGCGACCCGCGGACGTTTTTGACACGCAACTGTCTGCGGCTTGGCGGCGCGCCGTCAACATGTTTTACTTGAGGGTGTTGCTGTCGTAGGCACGGTCTGCAAGCAAGATCTGACCAGCCTGCACGCCGTCGAGCGTGTCGGCGGCGCTGCGGCCGTTATGCGCCTGGCTTTCGGTGAGCTTGAGCGCGATCGGCATCCCGTTCGCGTCCACCAGCGCATGGATCTTGGTGGTCAGCCCGCCGCGCGAACGCCCCATGCACTCGGCTCGAGCGTGGTCCGGAGCCTCGGCTGGCGTGGCGTGTGGGCCCCCTTTTTGACGTTACCCCATGCTGGTGCACACGGATGGACGAGGCATCGATCATCTGTAGGTCGCCGTCACAGGCCTGCGCGATCGCTGCGAAGATGCGGCTGTTCAGTCCTGGCATTTGGTGGAGCGGGTTTGAGGTGAACCGTTCTGGCTCGTGCTGCCAGGCTCGGCAGACGAATTCGAATGGCGTGAGGCCTTTGAGCGTCTTCAGTCGGCGGCCGAAATTGTAGGCGTTCACGAACTGGTCGAGGTGGCGGCGGAGCTGTTCGTGATCGTCATAATGGTAGCGTTGGACGGTTGCTTCCTTGATGGTCCGGTTCATCCGTCGACCTGACCATTGGTCCAGGGATGGTTGATTTTGGTGAAGCGATGCTCGATGCCGTTCTCGCGGCAGCGCATCTCGAACATGTGGGTGACGAACCGCGCCGTTGGGCCATCCGCGTAGCGTGGTGGAAGCCGGAACTGGATGCCGTTGTCGGTCAGCACGGTGTGGATGCGGTAGGGCACGGCCCCGACCAGCGCGACGAGGAAAGCCGACGCCGTGACCCGATTGGCTTTCTCGACGAGCTGCACGAAGGCAAATTTGCTGGTGCGGTCGATGGCAACGAACAGATGCAGCTTGCCTTCGGCCGTCTGCACTTCGGCGATATCGATGTGGAAGAAGCCGATCGGATAGGCCTTGAACTTCTTCTTCGGTGGTTTGTCGCCTTCGACCTCCGGCAGACGTCCGATGCCATGGCGAGCGAGACACCGGTGCAGCGACGAGCGGGTCAGATGCGGGATGGTGGCCTGCAGCGCGTAAAGACAGTCGTCGAGCGGCAGCAGCGTGTGCCTGCGAAACGCGACGACGATGGCCTCATCGGTGACCGACAGCCTCGTTGAGCGCGGCTCCCGCGGGCCCGTTGGCAGGGTCAGCGACAGACGTCCGGCGCTTCCATTTGGCAACCGTCTTCTGGTTGATCCCATAGCGCCTGGCGAGCGCCCTCAGGCTCTCTTGACTGTGCTGTATCGCGCGACGGACCGCCTCAGTCGTGGTGGCGCTGCCATGTAGAACCTGCCCCATAGCGCTTTCTTCCACTCGCGTGATAAGAATGCACCATCAAAGCCCGGGATCAAACAGCTAGACCCGAATCGCGCTGACTGAATCCTGTCAGGGCGATCGGAAGCTAGTGGTGCGATCCTGACGCTCGCTACCCGAGCCTCAGGTGAATCGCTCCACGAAATCGACAGCTAGTGGATGGAGTTCTGACGGTTCTTTCCGTCAGATTCCATCCACTAGGTCCGGCCGGCGCTCGCGGCAGCGACAAAGAAACTCGCCCGCTCTCCCTGCGGAGCGCGGGCGATTTTCAGTAGGGACGCACCGGGCGTTACGCCGCGCGCACGTCGGTGACGAAGGCGCCGACCTCCGCGCTCAGACCCTCGGCCTGCTGCGAGAGCTGGCCGGCGGCGCCGAGGACCTGCGCGGCGGCGACGCCGGTGCTGCCGGCGGCCTGGCTGACCCCGGCGATGTTCAACGTGACGTCCTGCGTGCTCGCCGCGGTCTGCTGCACGTTGCGCGCGATCTCGGCCGTTGCCGCGCCCTGCTCCTCCACCGCCGAGGCGATGCTGGTCGCGATGCCGCTGACCTCCTCGATCGTCGCCGCAATCCGCTCGATCGCCGCCACCGCCTCGCGCGTCGCCGCCTGGATCTGATTGATCTGCCCGGCGATCTCGTCGGTCGCCTTGGCCGTCTGCGCGGCGAGCCCCTTCACCTCGGAGGCGACCACCGCGAAGCCCTTCCCGGCGTCGCCGGCGCGCGCCGCCTCGATGGTCGCGTTCAGCGCGAGCAGGTTGGTCTGCCCGGCGATGCTGGTGATCAGGCCCACCACCTCGCCGATGTTGCGCGCGCCCTCCGCGAGCGCCCGTACGATCGTGTCGGTGTGGCGCGCATCCTGCACGGCCCGGCCGGCGATCTCGGTCGATTTCGCGACTTGCCGGCTGATCTCGCCGATGGAGGCCGCCAACTCCTCCGCCGACGCGGCCACCGTCTGCACGCCGGCGCTTGCCTCCTCGGCCGCGGTCGCGACCGCGGTGGCCTGGCCGTCCGTCTGCTTCGCGGTCGCGCTCATCGCCTGCGCCGTTGCCTCGAGCTCGGTCGCCGCCGAGGAGAGCGTGCCGACCATGCCGCTCGCCCGCGCCTCGAAGCCGGCGACCAGTTCGCCGAGCCGCAGCGCACGCGCTGCCCTCGCCGCCTGCTCCGCGGCCTGTTCGGCCGCCTGCGCGTCGGCCCTGATAGCATTCTGCCGGAACGTCTCCACCGCGCGCGCCATCTCGCCGATCTCGTCGCGGTTGTCGCGTGCCGGGATCTCGGCGTCCTTGTCGCCGGCGGCGAGCTTCGACATCGCCGCCGTCATCGCCGTCACCGGACGCACGATGCTGCGGCCGACCAGGACCGCAAGACCCGTTCCGAGAACGAACAGGACCGCGGCGAGAATTTCCTGCAGCAGCGCGGCGCGGCGGGAAACCCGGCCGGTGTCGTCGCTGGTGGCGTTGAAATCCGCGCTCAGTGTCTCGCCGGCCTTGCCGAGCTGCTGCTGCATCGCCTCGATCTGCGGCTGCATCTCCTTCCCATAGACATCGACGCTCTTCAGCATGTTGTCGGCGAAGCTCGCGAAATCGGTGCGGTAGGCGGCAAGCGCGGCCTTGACCGGGTCGATGAGCGGCTTCAGCGCCCCGTCGGAGACCTTCTCGATCCGCGCGATCGCGGCATCCGCCTTGTCGGCATTGGCCGCAAACGTCGCGGGCCCCTTCGGCTCGAAGGTCGCGAGGAACCGCCAATTCGCGACGCGCGTCAGCAGGACCGCGCTCTCCACGGTCGCGGCCGCGCTCGTGAACATCGGATCGTGCATGCTGCGAACCGCCGCGAGGAGATGGTCCGTGGCGGCGGTCAGCTCGTCACCCCCGGTGAACAGCCGCGCGCGCGCGTCCAGGGCGGATTTGTAGAGCGAGACGAACCGGCCGGCGGTCTCGTCATGCGCCTTCAGCCCGTCGAGGACATTCTGGTAGATGTGCAGCCGCTCCGGCGAGTGGCCCACGCGGATCGCCTCCGCCAGCAGCGCCCGGGCCTGCGCCTCGCTGCCCTCGCGCGACTTCAGCGCCGCGCTGTCGCCATCCAGCCGGAACTGCGCGTCGGCCCGCCGGACCGCGTCGACGAGGTCGGAGATCACGGAAACCCGGTGGACGCTGCCGGACACGGCCGTCATCTTCGCGACCTGCCCCTCGACATTCGAGAACTGGACGGCCCCGAAGCCGGCGACCGCGAGACCGAGGGCGACAAGCACGCCGAAGCCGAGCGACACCCGCGCACTGACCTTGATCCGATTGAGCAACACCGAACTCTCCACACAGCTTTCGCCGCACAGTGCCAGTGAAAGGTTAAGATCCGGCTGCCAGGCTCGGATTGCGTCGATGACGGTGCCGGGGCGCGACGGTCGCCGCCGTCATACCGGCGCGCCAGACCAACGGTCATGAAGAATGACCGTTGGTATCAGGCCTTCTTCTCCCAGCCGCGCGCGCCCTGTTGCCAATAGGTGAGCGCGTGGCCGGCCGCTTTCGCCGCCGTCCAGCGCTGGCGCGCGGCGGCGACGGCGTCGGGATTGGCGCCGTCGAACAGGTCGAAGACGCGGTCGAACTCGGCGAGGCGGTCGCTCCCGGCGCCATCGATCAGGAACAGGAAGCGGGCGCCGTTCGGCGCCTCGTCCGCCGTGGTCAGCCAGATCGGTTGCAGGTCCGCATGGCCCGCGCGCACGGTGCCGTGCGGCAGCCAGTCGGGATCGGGGCAAAGCCAGAGCGCCGCGTCGAGCGCCGCCACGCGCTCCTCGCTGCCGCAGATCACCACCGCGCGCTGGCCCGCGGCGAGGGTGCGGCCGAGCAGTTGCGGCAGCGCCTGGTCGGGCCCCGTTCGCGTCAGATGGTAGAACCCGATCTCCGCCATGATCAGACCCGGTGCGCATCCTCGAAGCGGAGCGCAACCAGGCGATCGAGCAGCCGCGCGCCAAAGCCGGTGGCGCCCGCGGCATGGCGGTCATCCGCCTTCTCGCGGAGTTCCATGCCGGCGATGTCGAGATGCGCCCAGGGGGTATCGCCCACAAACTCGCGCAGGAAGGCGGCGGCGATGCAGGCATCGGGCTGATGGCGCTCCGGCACGCAATGGCGGAGGTCCGCGATCGCGCTCGTGATCGCCTGGCGATGGCTCTTGCCGATCGGCAGCCGCCAGACGCGCTCGCCCACCGCCTTGCCGGCGGCGGCGATCTGCGCCGCCAGCGCATCGTCATTGGCGTAGAGCCCGGCCATGTGCGGGCCGAGCGCGGTGATCACCGAGCCGGTCAGCGTGGCAACATCGACGATCGCCCGCGGCTTCGCGTGAGCGACCGTCCAGGCGAGCGCGTCGGCGAGCACCAGCCGCCCCTCGGCATCGGTGTCGACCACCTCGACCGTGCTGCCATCGGCCATGCGGAGCACGTCGGACGGGCGGTAGCTCGCCGCGCCGGTCGCGTTCTCGGCGAGCGGCAGGACGGCGATCGCGGAGGCCGGCGACTTGCGCAGCGCGAGCGCCAGCATCGCCCCGGCGCAGGCGGCCGCGCCGCCCATGTCGCCCTTCATCTCCCACATCCCGTTCGCCGGCTTGATGGAGACGCCGCCGGTGTCGAAGGTGATGCCCTTGCCGACCAGGGCGGCCGGCGGGGCGTCGATCGTGCCCCTCCAGCGCAGGATCGCCAGGGCGGGCGGGTTGGCCGAGCCGCCGCCGACGGCGCGCAGGGCGCCGAGCCCGTGCCGCGCGAGCGCCTTGCCGCGCAGGATCTTCACGGCGATGCCGTGCTCCTCGAGCGACGTCAATCGGTCGCAGAAGATCGCGGGCGTCAGCCGGTTGGCGGGCTCGTCCACCAGCGCGCGCGCGAACGCCGCGCCGGCCACGCCCGCGGCGACCGCGCGCCAGGCCTTCTTCGCGCGCTGCCCGCGTCTCACCAGCAGGTCGATGCCGGAAAGCCGCGGGGCGTCGCGGTCGCGCGTCCCGCGCAGATCGAAGCGCCAGGCACGCATCGCGGCGCCGGCGGCGAGCGCGGCGGCGGTTCCCGCATCCAGCGCGCGCGCGTCGAGGGTGATGCGCTTCTCGCGGCCGAGGCGGGCGACGGCGAGGGCGCCCGCGCGCTCCGCATCGGCGCCGAGCCCGACCAGGAGCATGCGGCCGGCGGACGCGAACACATCGCACGCCTCGCCGTCCTTGCCCACGAACCGCGCCGCCGCCGCCGCCGCGCGCGCGGCCTCCGGGATGTCGGCGCCTTCGCGCACCGGAACGACGATCGGCCTGCGCCCCCGCTTCTCGTGGACCAGCCGGACCTTCACGCCTCCTGCCGCCCCCTCTCCGGTACTGTGCCGCGACGAGCCGGTCGAGCAGGCGCACCCCGAACGCCGTCGCGCCCTTCGGCACGGTGGGCGCGTCCTTGCTGCTCCAGGTGGTGCCGGCAATGTCGAGATGCGCCCAGGGCACCTTGTTGACGAAGCGCTGCAGGAACTGCGCCGCCGTCACTGCGCCGCCGGGCCGGCCGCCGATGTTCTTCATGTCGGCGATCTCGGATTTCAGCAGCTTGTCGTAATCGTCGTGCAGCGGCATGCGCCACACCTTCTCCCCGCTCTCAAGCCCGGCGGCCAGCAGCCCCTGCGCAAGCACGTCGTCGTTCGAGAACAGGCCGGCATGCTCGTGGCCGAGGCTGACCACGATGGCGCCGGTGAGCGTGGCGAGGTCGACCATGCAGCGCGGCGAGAATTTCTCCTGGCAGTACCAGAGCAGATCGGCGAGCACGAGCCGTCCCTCGGCGTCGGTGTTCAGCACCTCGACGGTCTGACCGGAATAGGTCTTCACCACGTCGCCCGGACGCTGCGCCTTCCCCGACGGCATGTTCTCGACCAGGCCGATGATGCCGACTGCATCGACCTTGGCGCGGCGCCCGGCCAGCGCGGCCATCAGCCCGGCCACCACGCCGGCACCGGCCATGTCCCACTTCATGTCCTCCATGCCGCCGGCCGGCTTGATGCTGATGCCGCCGGTGTCGAAGGTGACGCCCTTGCCGATGAAGGCGATCGGCTTCGACCCGTCGCTCGCGCCATTCCAGCGCATGATCACCGCGCGCGGCTCGTTGTCGCTGCCCTGCGCCACGCCGAGCAGGGCGCCGAAGCCGAGCTTCGCCATCTCCCTGGGGCCGAGCACCTCGACCGTCAGGCCGAACCGGGTCAGCGCCTCGCAGCGCCGCGCCATCTCGACGGGGTTCAGCACGTTGGGCGGCTCGGCGATCAGGTCGCGGCTGACCGTCACGCCCTCGGCGAGCGCGCGATGCGCGGCCCACGCCCGCTCGGCCGCGCCGGGATCGGCGGCGAGCACGGTGAGACGCGCGAGGCGCGGCTTGTCCTCGGGCTTCTCCTTGGTGCGGTAGCGGTCGAAGCGATAGGCGCGCAGCACCGCGCCCTGCGCCGCCATCGCCGCCTGCGCGGGCGTGAGCCCGTCGGCGGCGAGCGCCGCCACCTCCTCCTCGGCGAGCGCGGCGGCGGCGATGCCGCCCGCGTCTTCGATGGCGCGCGGCGTGATCTCGCTCTCCTTGCCGAGTCCGACCAGCACCACGCGGGTCAATCCGGCGCCGGGTGCCAGCACCGTCGTGCTCTGGCCCTTGCGACCCTTGAACCGCGCCGCCTCGAGCGCACGGGTGATGGTGGCGGATGTCGCCTGGTCGGCCGCTTCGCCGGTCCCGGTGAGCGCGGCGCCCTCCGGCACGAGCAGCGCAAGACCGCCAGAACGCGGCAATTCGGGCTTCGCGAAGGCGATATCGAGCATGATGCGGGAATCCTCCGGGCGGCGAGGCGGCGGACTGTAGGGAGAGGCCTTCGGCTTTGCCAGATGGCGCCACGCTCGCTATCAGATCGCCATGTCCGACGAAGACCTGCTCGCCCTCGCCGCCGACCTCGCCCGGCAGGCGGGCGAGGCGATCCTTGCCGTCCGCGCCCGCGGCTTCGCGACGCTGCAGAAGCATGATGATTCCCCGGTCACCGAGGCGGATCACGCGGCCGAGCGGGTGATCGTCGCCGGGCTCCGGGCCGCCGCGCCGGACATCCCCGTGGTTGCCGAGGAGGAGATCGCGGCCGGGCACGTGCCGGCGACCGCATCGAGCTTCTGGCTGGTGGATCCGCTCGACGGCACGCGCGAATTCGCCGCGTTGCGCGACGATTTCGTGGTGAATGTCGGGCTGGTCCGCGACGGCAGGCCGGCGCTCGGCGTGGTCGGCGTGCCGGTGGCGGGCGAGGCCTATGGCGGCATCGTCGGCAAGCGGGCATGGAAGCGCGACAAGACGGGCGAACACGCGATCCGGGCGCGGGCCGCCCCGCCGGAGGGGCTGACGGTGATCGCCTCGCGCAGCCACGCCAACGAGGCGAAGCTCGCCGAATTCCTGCACGGCCGGACCATCGCGGCGGTCACCAATATCGGCTCGGCGCTGAAATTCTGCCGCATCGCCGAGGGTATGGCGGATTGCTATCCCCGCTTCGGCCGCACGATGGAATGGGATACCGGCGCGCCGCAGGCGGTGCTGGAGGCCGCCGGCGGCTCGGTGCGCCGGCTCGATGGGCCGCCGCTCGACTATGGCAAGCCCGGCTGGGAGAACCCGCATTTCATCTGCTTCGGCCGCGAGGACTGAGCGCCTTCCCGCCGATGCCGCGGGCGTCGCGCGGGCGGCCGCCCTGCTGCGCGACGGCAGGCTGGTCGCATTCGGGACCGAGACGGTGTACGGCCTCGGCGCCGATGCGACCAACGATCGTGCGGTGGCCGCGGTGTTCGACGCCAAGGGGCGCCCGCATTTCAACCCGCTGATCTGCCACTACCCCAATGCCGCGGCTGCCTTCCGCGATGTCATCCCGAATCCGGTCGCGGAGCGTCTGGCGGCGCGGTTCTGGCCCGGCCCGTTGACGCTCGTGCTGCCGCGCCACATCGCCTGCCCGGTGGCGCTGCTGGCGGGGGCGGGCCTCGAGACGCTTGCAGTCCGGGTGCCGGTGCATCCGGTGGCGCAATCGTTGCTCCGCGCCGCCGGGGTGCCGGTGGCGGCGCCGTCGGCCAATCGTTCGGGCGGGGTGAGCCCGACCACCGCCGCCCACGTGCTGGACGGGCTGGACGGACGGATCGCCGCGGTGCTCGACAGCGGGCCGTGTCCGGTCGGGCTGGAATCGACCGTGGTCGACCTGGCCGCCGGCCGCCCCTGCATCCTGCGGCCGGGCGGCGTGCCGGCGGAGGCGATCGAGGCCGAGATCGGGCCGGTCGGGCGCGGGATCACGCCCGAGGCGGCGGAGGCGAGCCGGACCCAGCGCTCGCCCGGGCTGCTGGTCTCGCACTACGCACCGCACCTGCCCGTGCGCCTGCGGGCGGAGAGCGTGTCGCCGAACGAGGCGCTGCTCGCCTTCGGGCCGGCCCTGCCCGGGGCGGGAGCAAGCTTTTCGCTCAGCCCCTCCGGCGATCTGGTCGAGGCGGCGTCGCGCCTGTTCACCGGCTTGCGGGAACTGGATGCGATCGGCGCCGCGCGCGGTCTCGCGCGCATCGCCGCCATGACCGTGCCGGATCGCGGGCTCGGCCGGGCCATCAATGACCGCCTGCAACGCGCCGCGACGCCGCGGGAGGGATGATGCGACTCGCGATGGCGCTGCTCGCGGTACTGCTCGCCGCCGCCGCACCGGCGCCCGATTGCGGCCGGGTCATGCTGGCGCGGCTGTGCCGCACCATCGGCACCGACGCCTACGACGCGGTGCTCTACGACCCGCTGGTGATCACGCGGCTGCATGCGCTGCTCGGCGGGGCGGAACAGCGCGTCCTCTTCCTCTCGCTGTACCGCATCCGTCCGATCCGGCTCGCGGACGGCGCGCTGATCCTCCAGGGCGAAGGGGCGCGGCGGGGCGACGCGGCGATCCTGGCGGTACGGCTCGCCGACGGCGCGGTGGAAGCGGCGATCCGCGCCGGCAACTCGGTCACGCTGTTCGGGGCCGGGATTGCACCGGACATCCGCAGCACGGCGCGCGCCTGGGCGGATGCGCTGCGCGTGCCTATCGGAAGCGGCGGGCCGAATAGGGTGCCGGGTCGATGACCGGCGGCTTCCCCGAGACCAGATCGGCGATCAGCCGGCCGGAGATCGCGCCGGCGGCAAGACCGATATGCCCGTGGCCGAAGCCGTGCATGATGTCCGGGGTCGCCGAGGCGGGACCGATCACCGGCAGCGCATCCGGCGTGGACGGCCGGTGGCCCATCCAGAACTTCACCCGTTCCTTCGGCAGGTCCCGCGCCAGGGCGGGATAGGTGCGGAGCGCGTAATCGCGCAGAATCTCGGCCCGCCGCCAGTTCGGCGCGGCATGAAGGTCGGCGAGCTCGACCTGGCCGGCGATGCGCAGGCCGCCGGCGGTCATCGTATTCGCCATCTTGCCGTCGGACGGCATGATCGGCGTGCGCGGCCCGGCTTCCGGCGCGGCGATGACGGCGTGGTAGCCGCGCTCGGTCTCAAGCGGCACCCGATCGCCGGCCGCACGGGCGAGATGGCGCGACCAGGCGCCGGCGGCAATCACCGCGCGATCGCACGCGGTCTCGCCGGTTTCGGTCCGCACCGCTTGCAGCCGTCCGCCCTCGATGCGGAACCCGATCGCCCGGTCGTGCCGCAGCGTCGCGCCCTGGCCCACGGCATGCGCGACCAGCGCCGCCACGTAACCGCCCGGATCGAGACAATGCCCGCCCGCTTCCACCAGCACGCCAAAGGTATAGCGCCGGTCGAGCGCCGGCTCGCGCTGGCGCAGCTCGTCCGCGTCGAGCTCGATCCATTCGACCCCGTTCTCGCGCCGCAGCCGCCAGGCCAGCGCCTCGGCCGCGAAATCCGCCCGGCTCGGGAAGACGTAGAGCAGGCCTTGCCGGCGGATCAGCTCGCCGATGCCGGCCTCCTCGGCGAGAAGGCGATGGCGTTCTGGCGCATCGGCAACCAGCGGCCGCAGGGCGCGGGCGATCGCCTCCACGCGCGCGACGGTGGCGCCCGCGGCGACGTAGCGCCGCAGCCAGGGCAGCAGCTTCGGCAGATATCGCCAGCGGATGGCGAGCGGGCCGAGCGGGTCCGTCAGATACCCCGGCACCTTCCGCCACACGCCGGGCATCGACGTCGGCACCACCGAGCTCGGGCTCAGCCAGGCGCCGTTGCCGTAACTCGCCGCCTGTTCGCCCCCGGGCGCGCCGGGCTCCAGGATCGTGACCTGGTGCCCGTCGCGCAGCAGCTCGACCGCGCTCGCCGCGCCGACAATGCCCGCGCCGATGACGACGACATGCATCGGCGCAGGAACGATCGCCTGATTACGCGCCGGCGACGGCGCGCTTTGCCATCACCGTGATCAGATGCGCGCGGTACTCGGCGCTCGCATGGATGTCGCTGTTGAGGCCGCTCGCCGGCGTCTTGATGGTGGCGACCGCATCGGGCGACCAGTTCGACGCCAGCGCCGCCTCCATCTCCTTGTGCCGGAACACGCCGTTCTGCGCCGCGCCGGTGATCGCGACGCGCACGCCCGCCGGCCCTTTGGCGACGAACACGCCGACCATGGCGTAGCGCGAGGCCGGATTGCGGAACTTCTCGTAGTTCGACTTCTCCGGGATCGGGATCTCGATCGAGGTGACGAGCTCGCCCGGCTGCAGCGCGGTGGTGAACATGCCCTGGAAGAAATCATCCGCGGCGACGCGCCGCTTGTCGGTGACGATGGTGGCGCCGAGCGCGAGCAGCGCGCAGGGATAGCAGGCGGAGGGATCGTTGTTGGCGACGCTGCCGCCCATCGTGCCGCGGTGCCGCACCTGATTGTCGCCGATCCAGGACGCCATCTTCGCAAGACCCGGGATCGAGCGCTTCACCGCGTCCGAATTCGCGATCGCCATGTGGTTGGTCATCGCGCCGATCACGATCTTTCCCGGCTCCGCCTTGATGCCGGAGAGGCCGAGCGCGGCGAGATCGACGATTTTCGTCGGCCGGCTCAGCCGCTGCTTCAGCACCGGGATGAAGGTCTGCCCGCCGGCGAGCGGCCGCGCCTCGGGATCGGAAGCGAGCAGCTTCACGGCATCCGCGACGCTCTGCGGCTTCTCGTAGGAGAAATCATACATTGCTTCGTCTCCTTACTCGGCCGCCATGCGCGGCGTCTTCGACTGGATGATGGACCAGATCTTCTGCGGCGATGCCGGCATGTCGAGATGCCGGACACCGTATTCCGACAGCGCATCCACCACGGCATTGATGATCGCGGGCGGGCTGCCGATCGCGCCCGCCTCGCCGCAGCCCTTCGAGCCGAGCGGGTTGTGCGTGCACAGCGTGTTCTCGGTTCCGGCGGAGATGTGCGGAATGTCGTGCGCGCGCGGCATCGTGTAGTCCATGTAGGAGCCGGTCAGGAGCTGGCCGTTGCCGTCATAGACGGCGTTCTCCATCAGCGCCTGGCCGATGCCCTGCGCAATCCCGCCCTGCACCTGGCCCTCGACGATCATCGGGTTGATGACGCGACCGAAATCATCGACGGCGGTGAAATTCACCACCTGCACGCTGCCGACATCCGGGTCGATCTCCACCTCGCAGACATGGCAGCCGCCCGGATAGGTGAAGTTCTTCGGGTCGTAGAACGCGGTCTCCTCGAGGCCAGGCTCGAGTTCCTCGATCGGGTAGTTGTGCGGCACATAGGCGGCGAGCGAGATGTCGGTCAGCGTCTTCGAGCGGTCGGTGCCGGCGACGGTGAACTTGCCGTCCTTGAACTCGACGTCGTCGACGTCGGCTTCCATCAGATGCGCGGCGATCTTCCTGCCCTTGGCGATGATCTTGTCCATCGCCTTCACCATCGCCGAGCCGCCGACCGCCAGGCTGCGGCTGCCATAGGTGCCCATGCCGAACGGGATCTTCCCGGTGTCGCCGTGCACGACCTCGATCTGGTCGATCGGCACGCCGAGCTGGCTGCAGACGAGCTGCGCGAACGTCGTCTCGTGCCCCTGGCCGTGGCTGTGCGTGCCGGTGAACACGGTGACGCTGCCGGTCGGGTGGACGCGGACATTGGCGACCTCGTAGAGCCCGGCGCGTGCACCGAGCGAGCCCACCACCGCGCTCGGCGCGATGCCGCAGGCCTCGATATAGGTCGAGATGCCGATGCCGCGCAGGCGGCCGCGCGCCTTCGCCTGCTGCCGGCGCGCCGGGAACCCGTCCCAGTCCGCCGCCTTCAGCGCCGCGTCCAGGGTCGCGATGTAGTCGCCGCTATCGTACTGCAGCGCCACCGGTGTCTGGTATGGGAAGCCATCGCGGGGAATGAAGTTGCGCCGCCTGAGCGCCACGCGGTCCGCGCCGGTGTCGTGCGCGATCACGTCGGCCAGGCGCTCCAGCAGGAACGCCGCCTCCGGCCGCCCGGCCCCGCGATACGCATCGACCGGCACGGTGTTGGTGAACGTCGCCTTCACCTCGCCGTAGATCGCGGGCGTCTTGTAGACGCCGGCGAGCAGGGTCGCGTAGAGATAGGTCGGCACCGCCGGCGCGAAGGTCGAGAGATAGGCGCCCATGTTGCAGAGCGTGCTGACGCGCAGCGCGAGGAAGTTGCCCTCCGCATCGAGCGCCATCTCGGCGGTGCTGTCATGGTCGCGGCCATGCGCGTCCGACATGAAGCTCTCGGTGCGCTCGGCGGTCCATTTCACCGGCCGCCGCAGCTTGCCCGCCGCCCAGGTGACGATCGCCTCCTCGGCGTAGTGGTAGATCTTGGAGCCGAACCCGCCGCCGACGTCGGGCGCCACCACGCGCAGCCGGTGCTCCGGGATGTGCAGCACGAAGGCGCCCATCAGCAGGCGGATCACGTGCGGGTTCTGGCTCGTGGTGTAGAGCGTGAACTCGCCGGAATCCTGGTCGAAATCGCCGACTGCCGCACGCGGCTCCATCGCGTTCGGGATCAGCCGGTTGTTGGTGAGGTCGAGCTTCACCACGCGGGCGGCGCGGGCGAAGGCGGCATCGACCGCCGCCTTGTCGCCGATATGCCAGTCGTAGCAGAGATTGCCGGCGACATCGTCGTGCACGCGCGGCGCGCCCTCGGCGAGCGCCTCACGCATGGTGGCGACCGACGGCAGATCCTCGTAGCTCACCTCGACCTTCTCGGCCGCGTCCTTCGCCTGCTGGCGCGTCTCGGCGATCACCACGGCCATGGGGTCGCCGACATGGCGCACCTTGCCGACCGCGAGCACCGGATGCGGCGGCTCGGCCATCGGCGAGCCGTCCTTGCTGTGGATCTGCCAGCCGCAGGGCAGGCCGCCCACGCCGTCCTTCTCGAGGTCGGCGCCGACATAGACCGCGACCACCCCGGGCGCTTCCGAAGCCGCGGCGGTGTCGATCGCCAGGATGCGCGCATGCGGCCGGTCGGACCGCTTGAGGCAGGCGTAGAGCTGGCCGGGGCGGTTGATGTCGTCAACGTAATGACCACGCCCGCTCAGGAAGCGATGGTCCTCCTTGCGGCGGACCGCGGCGCCGATGCCCTCGAACCCCATCCTGGACCTCCCCTGCCCCCTTGCGGGGGTCTCAGCCAGTGCGTTCCGCGCGAACCTTATTCCGCCGCCTGCGGCATCGTCTTCCCGTGCATCAGCGGCCAGGCGGCGGCGATCGCCTTGACGATGTTGTGGTAGCCGGTGCAGCGGCAGAGATTGCCCTCGAGCCCGTGCCGGATCTCCTCCTCGGAAAGGCCCTCGGGATGCATCTGCACGAGGTCGATCGCCGACATCACCATGCCCGGCGTGCAGAAGCCGCATTGCAGCGCATGGTGCTCGCGGAACATCTCCTGCATCGGGTGCAGCGTGCCGTCGGGCTTCGCCACACCCTCGATGGTGGTGACCGCGGTGCCGTTCGCCTGCAACGCCAGCATGGTGCAGGACTTGATCGACTTGCCGTCCACGTGCACGACGCAGGCGCCGCACTGGCTGGTGTCGCAGCCGACATGGGTGCCGGTGAGGCCGAGCGTTTCGCGCAGCAGCTCGACGAGCAGGGTGCGCCCCTCCACCTCCACAGAATGGCTCTTGCCGTTCACCGTCAGCGTGACCTGAGGCATGATGCTCCCCGCTTGTTCCCGTTTGACGCGAATGTGGCCGGCCGGAACTGGCCGGGTCAAGCGCCGGCGACCCGCGATCACGCGGCCTTCGGGACCGTATGCAGCTCGGGCAGGCGATCCAGATGGCAGGCGGCGTGCTGCCCGGGCGCGCCGATCGGCCGCAGCACCGGTTCCTCGACGCGGCAGCGGTCGAAGGCGTAGGGGCAGCGCGTGTGGAAGCGGCAACCGGATGGCGGGTTGATCGGGCTCGGCACGTCGCCGCGCAGGATGATGCGATCGCGCCGCACGGTCGGGTCCGGCACCGGCACGGCGGAGAGCAGCGCGCGCGTGTAGGGATGGTGCGGATCGGCGAACAGCGTGCGGCGGTCGGCGATCTCGGCGATCTTGCCGAGATACATCACCGCCACCCGGTGCGTCACGTGCTCGACGATCGCGAGGTCGTGGCTGATGAACAGCATCGCCAGGCCGAGCTCGCTCTGCAGGTCGGCGAGCAGGTTGACGATCTGCGCCTTCACCGAGACGTCGAGCGCGGAGACCGCCTCGTCGCAGATGATGAGGTCGGGCTCCGGCGCGAGCGCACGCGCGATGCCGATGCGCTGGCGCTGCCCGCCCGAGAACTCGTGCGGATGCCGCCGCATCGCGTCGCGCGGCAGGCGCACCTTGTCCATCAGCGCCGCCACGCGGTCGTCGAGCTCGCCCCGGTTCGTCGCCAGGCCGAAATTGACGATCGGCTCGGCGATGATGTCGGCGACCCGCATGCGCGGATTGAGGCTGCTGAACGGGTCCTGGAACACCACCTGGATGCGCTGTCGCAACGGGCGCAGCGCCGGGGCAGAGAGGTTGTCGATGCGGGTGCCGTCGAGCCACACCTCGCCCTCGGTCGGATCGGTCAGGCGCAGGATGGCGCGGCCGACGGTCGATTTGCCGCAACCGCTCTCGCCCACCAGCGACAGCGTCTCGCCCCGTCCGATGGTGAAGCTCACGCCGTCGACCGCGTAGACGAAGCCCTTGGCGGTGCCGAGCACGCCGCCGCGCAGCGGAAAATGCTTCTTCAGGCCCCGGACCTCGAGCAGCAGTGCGCTCACGAAGCGAGCCTTCGCTCGGCGTAATGGCAGGCGACCAGATGGCCGGGCGCCTTCATCTCCACCGCCGGCGCCACCTCGTGGCAGAGTTCGGTCGCCGAGCGGGCAGCGGCCGGCGAAGGCGCAGCCGACGATCTTCTTGCGGAGCGAGGGCACCAGGCCGGGGATTTCGGCGAGCCTGTCGTGCCCGTTCCCCTCGAGCGAGGAACCGAGCTTGGGCACCGCGCCGAGCAGCCCCACCGTGTAGGGATGCAGCGGGTTGGCGAAGATCTCGCGCACGCCCGCCTCCTCCACCTTGCGGCCGGCATACATCACCACCACGCGCTCGGCCATCTCGGCCACCACGCCGAGATCGTGCGTGATCAGCATGATCGCCGAGCCGAGCCGGTGTTGAAGGTCGCGCATCAGGTCGAGGATCTGCGCCTGGATGGTCACGTCGAGCGCGGTGGTCGGCTCGTCGGCGATCAGCAGCCGCGGATTGCAGGCGAGCGCGATCGCGATCATCACCCGCTGGCGCATGCCGCCCGAGAGCTGGTGCGGGTATTCGCGCACCCGCCTGCGCGCCTCCGGGATGCCGACCAGGTCGAGCATCTCCACCGCGCGGCGCTCCGCGTCGCGCGCCGAAAGCCCCTGGTGCAGCCGCAGGGTCTCGCCGATCTGCCGCCCTACCGTCAACACCGGGTTGAGGCTGGTCATCGGCTCCTGGAAGATCATGCTGATCTCGTTGCCGCGCAGCTTGCGCATCTCCGGCTCGGAGAGTTCGAGCAGGTTGCGGCCCTGGAAGCGGATCGCGCCGGCGGTGCGGCCCGGCGGCTCCGGCAGCAGGCGGAGGATCGACATCGCGGTGACCGACTTGCCGCAGCCGCTCTCGCCCACCACCGCGACCGTGGCGCCGGCCTCGATCTCGAACGATACGCCTTCCACCGCGCGCACCACGCCGTCGGGCGTGCCGAAATGCGTCTGCAGACGCTCGACCTCCAGCAGCGCCAAATTCAGAGCCTCTTCGGCGAGCCGCGGGTCGAGCGCGTCGCGCATGCCGTCGCCCAGCATGTTGACGGCGAGCACGGAGAGCGTGAGGAAGGCCGCCGGGAAGAACACGATGTAGGGCTTGATCTGCCACAGCGCCCGCCCCTCCGCCATGATGTTGCCCCAGGAGGGAACGGTGGGCGGCGTGCCGGCGCCGAGGAAGGAGAGGCCGGCCTCGATGATCATCGCCGCGGCGCAGGTGAAGGTCGCCTGCACGGTGAGCGGCGCCAGCGTGTTCGGCACCACGTGCTTGATCATGATCTTCGGCAGCCGCGTGCCGGACGCGATCGCCGCCTCGACATAGGGCTGCTCGCGGACCGAGAGCACGACGCCGCGCACCAGCCGCGCGACCTGCGGCACCTGCGGGATGGTGATCGCGATGATCACGTTCTCGACCGAGCCCCGCGTCAGCGCCATCAGCGCGATCGCCAGCAGGATGCCGGGAATCGCCATCAGCCCGTCCATGATCCGCATCAGCACCGCGTCGAGCACCCGCACGAAGCCCGAGAGGATGCCGATCGCCAGGCCGGCGACGGAGGAGAGGATGGCGACCGAGAAGCCGACGATGAGCGAGACCCGCGTGCCGTACAGCACCCGCGAGTAGACGTCCCGCCCCAGCATGTCGGTGCCGAACCAGTAGCTGCGCGGACGGCATGCGCAGCCGCCGCGCCGGCGCCAGCGCGGTCGGGTCGACGGTGCCGAGCCAGGGCGCGAAGACCGCGATCAGGACCAGCACGAGCAGGATCGCGCTGCCGATCACGATGGTCGGATGGCGGACCACGAAAGTCATCGCGCGGCCGCGCCGCCGCACCGGCGGCAGCACGTCCGGCAGCGGCGGCGCCGCGACGATGTCCGGCGGGAAGGTCGTCGTGCTCATACCGACCCGCTCAATGACTGGTTCATGGATATTTCACCTCGGCGCGCGGTATGCCCACGGCCGGGACGAATGACCGCGGGTCTCAATAGCGGATCCTCGGATCGAACAGCGTGTAGAGCAGATCGACCGCCAGGTTGATCAGCACATAGGCGAAGCTGAAGATCAGCACGACGCCCTGGATGATCGGATAGTCGCGCCGCAGGATCGCATCCACGGTGAGGCGGCCGAGGCCGGGGATCGCGAACACGCTCTCGGTGAGCACGGTGCCGCCGATCAGCAGCGCGACGCCGATGCCGATCACCGTCACGATCGGCACCGCGGCGTTCTTGAGCGCGTGCAGGAACAGGATCGCGCGCTGGCCCACCCCTTTGGCGCGCGCCGTCCGCACGTAATCCTGCGACAGCACCTCCAGCATGGTGGCGCGGGTGATGCGCGCGATCAGCGCGATGTAGATCAGCCCGAGCGCGACCGAGGGCAGGATCAGCGTGCGCAGGAACGGCCAGAACCCGTCCTCGATCGGGGTGAAGCCCTGCACCGGCAGCCAGTCGAGCTGCAGCGCGAAGATGTAGGCGAGCACATAGCCCATGACGAAGACCGGCACCGAGAAGCCGAACACCGCGAACACCATCACCAGCCGGTCGATCCAGGTGCCCTGCTTCCAGGCGGCGAGCACGCCGAGCGGCACCGCGATCGTCACCGACATCACCAGCGTCAGCACCATCAGCGAGACGGTCGGCTCGACGCGCTGCGCGATCATGTGGGTGACCGGCAGGTTGGTGAAGATGGAGGTGCCGAGATCGCCGTGCAGGATGCGCCACGACCACTCGCCGAAGCGCACCAGGAATGGCCGGTCGAGCCCGAGCGAGACGCGGATATGGGCGATGTCGGCCGCGCGTCGCCTGGTCGCCGGCGATGATCGCCGCCGGATCGCCGGGGGCGAGATACAGCAGGCTGAACACGAACAGGGCGACGACCACCATGACCGGGATCGTCGCCAGCACCCGCCGCACGATGTAGGCGAACACCGGTTACGTCGCCCCGTGGCTCTGCATGGCACCTTTTCCCTCGCCGCAGCCTTCGGGCGGAGAGACTGCGCTGATTTTCCCCGGTTGCCAACCATTCCCTGCTGCTGTGCAGCATCGGCGGCACCCGCGGATGTCGCCTGTCGCGCGCCTCCGGCCTTGAACGGACTGAAGCGGCGGCGATGGATGCGAGCCTCGCCCGAATCGCCACCTGCCTGCCGCCGCCGCTCCGCCGCGCCGCGACCGCGGCGCGGGTCGCGCTGTTCGCCCAGTTCCTCCGCTTCGGCCTGGTCGGGCTGGTGGGCTTTGCCTTCGACACCGCGACCGTCTATGCGCTCCGCGCGCCGCTCGGCCTCTACGGCGCCGGCATGGTCTCCTACCTGGTCGCCGGCACCGTGACCTGGGGGCTGAACCGGAGTTGGACCTTCCGCGGGCTGGGCGGCGGGCCGGTGCACCGGCAATGGGCGCTGTTCCTCGCCGCCAACCTCGCCGGCTTCATCCTCAACCGCGGCACCTATGCGGCGCTGATCGCCTTCGTGCCGGTGACGCGGGTCGTATCCCGTCATCGCGGTGTTCGCGGGCGCGGTTGCCGGGATGTTCTCGAACTTCGCCCTGTCCCGCCGGATGGTGTTCCGCTGATGGCGCTGGCCGGGCTGCGCGTCACTCCGAAGCCGGATCCGGAGCCGCGGATCGCGGTGCTGATCCCCTGCTACAACGAGGAGGTGGCGATCCCGGGCGTGGTCGCCGACTTCCGCGCCGCGCTGCCGACGGCGGTGATCTACGTCTACGACAACAACTCGCGCGATCGCACCATCGCGGCGGCGCGCGAGGCCGGCGCGGTGGTGCGCAGCGAGACGCTGCAGGGCAAGGGCCACGTCGTGCGCCGGATGTTCGCCGACATCGAGGCCGACATCTACGTGCTGGTCGATGGCGACGGCACCTACGACGCGACCGCCGCGCCCGAGATGGTGCGGCTGCTGCTCGACGGCCGGCTCGACATGGTGAACGGCGCGCGGGTGAGCGAGGCGCGCGCCGCCTACCGCCGCGGCCACCGCTTCGGCAACTCGATGATCACCGGCCTGGTGCGCTCGATCTTCGGCAAGGGCGTCTCCGACATGCTGTCGGGCTACCGCGTCTTCTCGCGCCGCTTCGTCAAATCCTTCCCGGCGCTGTCGGCGGGGTTCGAGACCGAGACCGAGTTCACCGTGCACGCGCTCGAGCTCAACATGCCGATCGCCGAGATCAGGACCGCCTATCGCGAGCGGCCGGAGGGGTCGGCCTCGAAGCTCCGCACCTATACCGACGGGTTCCGCATCCTGCGCACCATCCTCGTGCTGGCGAAGGAGGAGCGGCCGCTGCAGTTCTTCTCGCTCGCCGGGCTGCGTGCTGCTGCTGCTGGGCATCGCGCTCGGCCTGCCGGTCGTCGCGCACTTCCTCGCGACCGGGCTGGTGCCGCGGCTGCCCACCGCGGTGCTCGCGACCGGCCTCGTCGTCCTGTCCTTCCTCGCCTTCGCCTGCGGCCTCATCCTCGATTCCGTCACCCGCGGGCGGCGGGAGATGAAGCGGCTGGCCTATCTGGCGATCCCATGGGCGGGCGACCGGGAATAGAGGCACTACCGGGAATAGCCGCGGATTTGCATCCGGCGGGTTCCGGTGCAGGCTGTCGGTCCCTACCTGTCCCGGATCCACCGAGCCGCGGAGCACGCCCCGAACCATGAATGCCGATCTCGATCTCGCCCATCTCAAATTCGGCATCGGCCAGCCGGTGTCGCGGAAGGAGGACCCGGTCCTGCTTGCGCGGCCAGGGCCGCTACACCGATGACCTGAACCTGCCCGGCCAGGCCCATGGCGTGATGGTGCGGAGCCGGCACGCCCACGGCATCCTGCGCGGGATCGACGCCGCGGCGGCCCGGGCGATGCCGGGCGTGCTCGGCATCTACACCGCGGAGGACCTGCAGCGGGCCGGGATCGGGCTGATGCCCTCCGGCATGCAGCAGAAGAACCGCGACGGCTCGGCGATGCGCTGCCCGCCGCAGCCGCCGCTCGCGACCGACCGGGTCCGCTATGTCGGCGATCCGGTGGCGATGGTGGTCGCCGAGACCGAGAAGCAGGCGCGCGACGCCGCCGAGGAGGTGATCCTCGACATCGACCCGCTTCCCGCCGTCACCACCGCGGCCGAGGCGGTCGCGCCCGGCGCGCCCGAACTGCACGAGATCGCGCCCGGCAATGTCGCGCTCGACTGGCATTTCGGCGATTCCGAAGCCGTCGCGGCC
>CAWGJC010000011.1:0-59070 GCA_963822815.1 uncultured Alphaproteobacteria bacterium | reverse complement strand
AGAAATTCCGCGCGCATCACCCCTGCCCTGGCGTCCGGCCGCTCAGGCGCGCTGCGCGATCTCCCAGCCCCGCTCCGCCAGCCCGCGATATTTCCCGCCGGTCTCCATGCCGCGCGCATCCGCCGCATTGCCGTCCAGCGCGCGGCGATGCACGCCCGCGGCGATGGCGGCCCAGCGGAACATCGAGAAGGCGATGAAATAGGGCAGGTCCGGCACCCCCGCCCGCCCGGTGCGCCGGCAATAGGCCGCGACGTAGTCCGCGCTCCGCGGGAATCCCGGCGCGCGCCACGCCCATGCATGCCGGCGAGCTCGGGCGGCAGGCGCCAGATCAGGCAATTATAGGCGAGATCGGCGAGCGGATGGCCGATCGTCGCCAGCTCCCAGTC
Source organism: uncultured Alphaproteobacteria bacterium (assembly GCA_963822815.1). Taxonomy (GTDB): domain Bacteria; phylum Pseudomonadota; class Alphaproteobacteria; order Acetobacterales; family Acetobacteraceae; genus CAWGJC01. The sequence goes on along the minus strand of CAWGJC010000011.1, from coordinate 58,684 downwards.
CAGCACGGCGACCACGCGCGGCTCGCGCGGATGGAAGATCAGGTTGCCGAGCCGGAAATCGCCATGCGCGATCGCCGTCTCCTCCGTCGCCGGCAGGTCGTCGCGCAGCCATGACAGCGAGCCGGTCCATCGCCGGCACCTCGCCGAGATCGGAGGCGAGGTACTGCCTCGTCCAGCGCTCGATCTGCCGCGCGATATAGCCGTCGCGGCCGGCCGAACCCCTCGAGCCCGGCCGCGCGCCAGTCGACCTGGTGCAGCGCGCGCCATCGCGGCGTTCATCGCATCGTACATCGCGGCGCGCTCGTCGGGTTCGACGCCGGGCAGCGCGCGGTCGGTGAACACGCGGCCCTCGATATAGTCCATGACGTAGAACGTCGGTGCCGATGATCGCCGGCATCCTCGCAGAGCAGCAGCATCGGCGTGACCGGCACGGCGCTGCCGGCGAGCGCGCGCTGCACGCGGAATTCGCGGTCCACCGCATGCGCGGAGGGCAGCAGCTTGCCCGGGCGGCTTCTTGCGCAGCACGTATTCCGCGTCCGGCGTCGCGAGATGGAAGGTCGGGTTCGACTGGCCGCCCTGGAACTGGCGGATCGTGAGCGGGCCGCGGAAACCCGGCGAGATGGCCGGCAAGATAGCGCTTCGAGCGCGGCCTCGTCGAAGCGATGGTTCGGCAGCACCGGCACCAGCACCGGGCCGGCCATCGCGCGGCGTCGCTCATCGCGGCGCTGCGGGCGCCCGATGGTGACGCCGCCATCGATCACCATGGTCTGCCCGGTCATGAAGCTGCTGGCCGGCGCGGCCAGGAACACCGCCGCGCCGGCGATCTCGTCGGGCTCGCCGATGCGCAGCAGCGGGGTCTCGCGCGAGCGCGCGGCCTCCCGCTCCGGATCCTCCCACAAGGCGCGGGCGAAATCGGTGCGGACGAGGCCCGGCGCGATGCAGTTCGCGCGGATGTTCCGCGGCCCCCATTCGGTCGCGATGTTGCGGACGAGCTGCATGTCGGCCGCCTTCGACAGTCCGTAGATGGCGAGATCCGGCGTGCCGCGCAGCCCGGCGATGGAGGAGACCACGACGATCGATGCCGCCGCCGCGCTCCGCCATGCCCGGCAGCACCATGTTGCAGAGCCAGAAATTGCTGCGCACATTGGCGTTCATGATGCGGTCATAGGCGTCGTCCGGGATGCCGATGGACGGGCCGTAATACGGGTTGACCGCGGCGTTGCAGACCAGCACGTCGATGCCGCCGAATCGCGCGACGGTGCCGTCCACCAGCGCCGCGCAGCTCTTCCTTGCGCGCGATGTGGCAGGGGATCACCGCCGCCTCCCCGCCGCGCGCGCGGATCGCCTCCGCCACCGGCTCGCAGGCCTCCGCCTTGCGGCTCGACACGACGACTCGCGCGCCGTGCTCGGCCAGGCGCTCGGCGATCGCGCGGCCGATGCCGCGGCTCGAGCCGGTGACGACGGCGACCTTGCCGGCGAGATCGAACAGCGACATGGCTCAGCTCCGCCGCCGGCTGGCGATATTTGTCGATCTCCAGCCGGCCGAGCTGGAAGCGGTGCACCTCGTCCGGCCCGTCCACGATGCGCAGCGTGCGCGCGGTCTTGTACATCTCGGCGAGCCCGAAATCCTCCGTCACGCCCGCGGCGCCGTGCGCCTGGATCGCCCAGTCGATCACCTGGCAGGCCATGTTCGGCACCGCGACCTTGATCTCCGCGATCTCGCGCCGCGCCTCCTTGTTGCCGACCGTGTCCATCTTCCACGCGGCGTGCAGCACCAGCAGCCGCGCCTGGTCGATCATGATGCGCGCATTCGCGATGCGCTCGATCATCACGCCCTGTTCCGCCAGCGGCCGGCCGAACGGATGCCGCGCGAGCGCGCGCCGGCACGTCATCTCGAGCGCGCGCTCCGCCAGCCCGATCGCGCGCATGCAGTGATGGATGCGCCCCGGCCCGAGCCGGCCCTGCGCGATCTCGAATCCCCGTCCCTCGCCGAGCAGGATGTTGGCCGCCGGCACGCGCACGTTCTCGAACGATCACCTCGCCATGGCCGTGCGGCGCGTCGTCGAAGCCGAACACCGGCAGCATGCGCCCGATGGTCACGCCTGGCGTGTCGCGCGGCACCAGGATCATGGATTGCTGGCGATATTTGTCGGGGTTGTCCGGATCGGTCTTGCCCATCACGATCAGGATCGCGCAGCGCGGATCGCCGGCGCCGGACGACCACCATTTGCGGCCGTTGATGACGTACTCGTCGCCGTCGCGCGCGATGCGGCACTGGATGTTGGTGGCGTCGGAGGAGGCGACGTCCGGCTCGGTCATGCAGAAGGCCGAGCGGATCTCGCCTTCGAGCAGCGGCGTCAGCCAGCGCTGCTTCTGCTCCTCGGTGCCGTAGCGCTCGAGCGTCTCCATGTTGCCGGTGTCGGGCGCCGAGCAGTTGAACACCTCGGACGCCCAGTGCACCCGGCCCATGATCTCGGCGAGCGGCGCGTATTCGAGATTGCTCAGCCCCGGCGTGCCCTTCGCATGCGGCAGGGCCAGGTTCCACAGCCCCTCCTCCCGCGCGCGCGGCTTCAGCTCCTCGACGATCGGCACCGGCTGCCAGCGATCGGCCATCGCCGCCTGCTGCGCTCGTGCACGGCCTCGTTCGGGATGATGTGCCGGTCCATGAAATCCTGCGAGCCGCTGCTGCAGCACCTGCACGCGCTCCGGGAATCGAAATCCACGCCGCTCTCCCCGCTCCTGCTCGTGCAGGCTAGCGCGGCGCCCGCGCATGTCCAGCGCGGCCGGTGCGCTTTTCGCTTGCCGGGCCGCGGGCGCTTGCGAGTGTAGCGGGGAAGCCCCGGTGAGGGCGGCAAGGGAGGATGCATGGAGGGAAGCCTCCCTCGCACGCAGCCGGATGGGCACGCGCGGGCCGGAAACCGCGTCCGCGCTTCTCGACGTGCGGGACCTCGTCATGCGCTTCGGCGGCATCGTCGCGCTCGGCGGCGTTTCCTTCGACGTCGCGCCGGGCCAGATCTGCGGGCTGATCGGCCCGAACGGCTCCGGCAAGACCACGCTGTTCAACTGCATCAGCGGCATCTACCGCCCGCAATCGGGGCGACATCCTGCTTCGACGGGCGCTCGCTCGCGCGCGCAGCCGCGGCACCGCATGGCGGCGCTCGGCATCGGCCGCACCTTCCAGAACCTCGCGCTGTTCCGCAGCATGACGGTGCCGAGAACGTGCTGGCCGGCGCGCACCATCTCGGCCGCAGCGGGCTTCCTCGCCAACGCGCTGCGCCTGCCGCCGGCGCGGCGCGAGGAGCGCGGCCGCGGCGACGGCAGCTGCGACGCGCTGCTCGACCTGCTCGATCTCGCGCGCCGTCGCCGACACGCCGGTCGTGCAGCCTGCCGTTCGGCACGCAGAAGCGCGTCGAGCTGGCGCGCGCGCTGATCGGGCGAGCCGCAGCTGCTGCTGCTCGACGAGCCGGCCGGCGGGCTCAACCACGAGGAGGTGGACGAGCTGAGCGAGCTGCTGCGCAGCATCCGCGAACGCATTCCGCGCTCAGCGTCCTGCTGGTCGAGCATCACATGAACCTGGTGATGCGCGTCTCGGACAAGGTGGTCGCGCTCGAATTCGGCATGAAGATCGCCGACGGCACGCCCGAGCAGGTGCAGCGCGAGCCCGAGGTGATCCGCGCCTATCTCGGGGAGCCGGCGCATGACCGGCGCTGCTTGAGGCGATCGGTCTGCGCGCCGGCTACGGCGAGACCGCGGTGCTGCACGGCGTCAGCTTCGCGGTCGACGGAGGCGGGCGTCACCGCGCTGCTCGGCGCCAACGGCGCCGGCAAGACCACGACGCTGCGCGCGATCTCGCGGCATGGTGCGGACCGAGGGCGAGATCCGCTTCGCCGGCGAGCGCATCGACGGCCGCGCGACCGAGGAGATCGCGCGCGCGCGGCATCGCGCATGTGCCGGACGGGCGCGGCACGTTCATGGAACTCACGGTCGAGGAGAATCTGCGGCTCGGCGCCTATACGCCGGCGCGATCGCGGCGTCTGCGCGCGCGATCTCGAGCGGGTGTTCGGCTATTTCCCCGGCTGCGCGAGCGCTGCCGCCAGCAGGCCGGCACGCTGTCGGGCGGCGAGCAGCAGATGCTGGCGATCGCGCGCGCGCTGCTGCTGCGCCCGAGCCTGCTGCTGCTCGACGAGCCGTCGTTCGGCCTCGCGCCGCTGATCGTGCGGGAGATCTTCGCCATCCTGCGCGCGCATCAAGGCGGAGGAGGGCATCGAGCATCCTGCTGGTCGAGCAGAACGCCAGCCTCGCGCTCGCGCTCGCCGACCACGCCTATCTGCTCGAGACCGGGCGCGATCGTCGGTCTCCGGCGCCGGCGCGCCGAGCATCACGGCGACGACGAGTCGCGATCCGCGCGCGTCCTATCTCGGGCTATTGAGCGGCGAGTGGCGACGATGACGGTCCTGCACCAGATCCTCTCCGGCATCGCGACCGGCGGCATCTATGCCAGCGTCGCGCTGGCGCTGGTGATGATCTACCAGGCGACGCACCACGTGAATTTCGCCCAGGGCGAGATGGCGATGTTCTCGACCTATATCGCGCTCACGCTGATCGAGGCCGGACTGCCGTACTGGGCGGCCTTCGTCGCTCACCGTCGCGATCTCGTTCGCGATCGGCGTCGCTGATCGAGCGCGTGCTGATGCGGCCGATGGCGAATGCGCCGGTGCTGGCCTCGGTCGGCATCTTCATCGGCCTGCTGCTCATCTTCAACAGCGCTGCCGGCTGGATCTTCGGCTACACCATCAAGTCCTTCCCGACGCCCGTTCGAGGCGACGGCCGGCCGCTGCTCGGCGGCTATGTCTCGCCGCACGAACTCGGCTCGACCGCGGTCACGCTGCGTCGTGCTGCTCGCTGGTCTAGGCTGTTCTTCCGCTTCACCACGCTCGGCCTGGCGATGCGCGCGGCGGCGCTACAACCCGGTCTCGAGCCGGCTCGTCGGCATCCGCGTCGGCTGGATGCTGGCGCTCGGCTGGGGGCTGGCCGCCGCGATCGGCGCGGTCGCCGGGCATGATGATCGCGCCGGTCGTGTTCCTCGATCCGAACATGATGGGCGGCATCCTGCTCTACGCCTTCGCCGGCGCGCTGCTCGGCGGCATCGACAAGCCCGCTCGGCGCGGTGCTCGGCGGGTTCGCGGTCGGCGTCATCGAGAATATCGGCGGCGCCTATCTCGTCGGCACCGAGCTCAAGCTCACGCTCGCGCTGGTCATCATCGTGGCGTGCTGATCGTCCGGCCCGCCGGGCCTGTTCGGCCGCGTCGTCGTGAGCCGGGTGTGATGCGCGGCGCGCGCGCCGGCCGGTCGCTGGTCGCGGCGGTGCTGGTCGCGGCGGTGGCGCTCGGCCTTCCTGCTCAGCGACTACCACCTGTTCCAGCTCACCCTGGTCGTCGTCTACGCGATCGCGATCCTCGGGCTGAACATCGTCACCGGCTACAACGGCCAGATCTCGCTCGGGCACGGCGCGTTCTACGCCATCGGCGCCTATGTCACCGCGATCCTGATGTCGAATTACGACGTGCCCGTACTGGGCGACGCTGCCGGTCGCGGCGGTCGTCTGCGCGGCGCGTCGGCTTCGTGGTCGGCCTGCCGGCGCTGCGGCTCGGCGGGCTCTATCTCGCGCTCACCACCTTCGCGCTCGCCGTCGCGACGCCGCAGACTCCTCAAATACAAGGCGCTCGAGGACTGGACCGGCGGCGTGCAGGGCATCGTCATCACCAAGCCGGACCCGCCGTTCGGCCTGCCGCTGAGCCCGGACCAGTGGCTCTATCTGTTCTCGCTCGGCGTCGCCGCGGTCGCTGTTCGTGATCGCCGTCGAACCTGGTGCGCGGGCGGATCGGGCGGGCGATGGTCGCGATCCGCGACCACGCCGCTCGCCGCCGAGGCGATGGGCATCGACCTCGCGCTGCTCAAGACGCGCAGCTTCGCGGTCAGCGCGCTGTTCACCGGCATCGCCGGCTCGCTCGGCGCGATCGCGGTGCAGTTCGTGGCGCCCGACAGCTTCACCGTGCTCGCTGTCGATCACCTTGTTCGTCGGCATGGTGGTCGGCGGCGTCGGCTCGATCTCCGGGCGCGGTGCTCGGCGCGCTGTTCATCGAGTTCGTGCCCGAACCTCGCCGAGCAGGTGTCCAAGGCGGCGCCGGGCGCGATCTACGGCGTGATCCTGATCGCGTGCCTGTATCTGATGCCGTCCGGGGTGGCGGGCGCTGGCACGCGGCCTGGCGGCACGGCTGCGTCCGCGGCACGCGCCGCGGCCGGTGCTGCAGCAGCGGCATGACGAAGACACACACAGGGAGGAAATCGCGCATGTCGAACAGGATCGTCGCTTCCGGCGATCGCCGTCATTCTCGCCGCATTCGCGGCCGGGCCCGCGCGGGCCGCAGGACGACGCCGGGCGTCACGCGCGACCGAGATCAAGATCGGCAACACGATGCCCTATAGCGGCCCGGCCTCCGCCTATGGCGCGATCGGCCAGGGCGATGACCGCGTTCTTCAAGATGGTCAACGACCAGGGCGGCGTCGCCGGCCGCAAGATCGATTTCATCTCGCTCGATGACGGCTACAGCCCGCCCAAGACGGTCGAGCAGATGCGCCGCCTGGTCGAGCAGGACGAGGTCGCGTTCATCTTCAACAGCCTCGGCACGCCGACCAACACGGCGATCGCAGAAATACCTGAACGCAGAAGAAGATGCCGCAGCTGTTCGTCGCCACCGGCGCGGACAAGTGGGGCAACTACAAGCAGTTTCCCTGGACCATCGGCTGGCAGCCGAGCTACCGCACGGAGGCGCAGATCTACGCCAAGTACATCCTGCAGCACAAGCCGGACGCCAAGATCGCGATGCTCTATCAGAACGACGATTTCGGCAAGGACTACCTGGCCGGCGCTGAAGGACAGCGCTCGGCGACAAGTTCGGCAAGATGGTGGTCAAGGCGGTCTCGTACGAGGTCACCGATCCGACCGTCGATTCGCAGGTGGTCACGCTGCAGGCCTCGGGCGCCGACGTGCTGATCACCGCGGCGACGCCGAAATTCGCGGCGCAGACCATCCGCAAGGTCTACGACATCGGCTGGAAGCCGCTGCATTTCATGACCAACGTCTCGATCTCGGTCGGCGCGGTGCTCAGCCCGGCCGGGCCGGAGAAGGCGGTCGGCATGATCACCGGCGCGTATCTGAAGGACCCGACCGATCCGCACTGGAAGGACGATGCCGGCATGAACGAGTGGCGCGGCTTCATGGCGAAATACATGCCGGGCGCCGACCTCACCGACGCGAACTACGTCTACGCCTACGGCGTGAGCGACGACCATGATGCAGGTGCTGAAGCAGTGCGGCAGCGATCTCTCGCGCGAGAACATCATGAAGCAGGCGGCCAACCTGCACGACCTCGAGCTGCCGATGCTGCTGCCCGGCATCAAGGTCGAACACCAGTCGCGACCAACTACCACCCGATCCGCGCCATGCAGCTGCAGAAGTGGAACGGCAAGAGCTGGGAGCTGTTCGGCGACGTGATCGCGGCGTCCTGACCGGCATGGGCGCGCGCCCCTTCGCCTGGGAGAGGAGCTATCCGCCCGGCCTCTCCTGGGACGCGCCGATCGCGATCACCACCCTGCCGGCACTGCTCGACAGGATGGTGGCCGCGCACGGCGCCGAAGCCCGCGATCAGCTTCCGCTCCGCGCGCCTCTCCTTCGCCGAGCTCGGCGCGCGGGCCGATCGCGTCGCGGCGGGGCTGATGCAGCCGCGGCATCGGGCGCGGCGACACGGTCGCGCTCTATCTGCCGAACACGCCTTATCCACCCGATCGCCTTCTTCGCGATCCTGCGCACCGGCGCGCGCGTGACGCATCTGACGCCGCTCGACCCGCCGCGCGCGCTCGCCCGCAAGATGCAGGATAGCGGCGCGCGCGATCGTCATCACCGACCAATCTCCGCCCGGTGCTGCCGAACGCGCTCGCGCTGCTGCGGGACGGCGCGGCGGAGCAGGTGATCGTCGCGCGAGGATGCGGCATGGGGCGACGATCCGGACGCGCTGCGCGATCCCGGACGAGCCCGGCATCGTGCCGCCTCGCCGCGCTCGAGGCCGATCCGCCCGCGCGCTGGCCCGCGATCGCGCCGGACGATGTCGCGCTGCTGCAATATACCGGCGGCACCACGGGCCTGCCGCGCGCGGCGATGCTGACGCATGGCAACATCACCGCCACGGTCGCGATCTACGATGCCTTGCACGCCGGCATCGGCCGCGGCGCGCAGCCCGGCGATCGCACGATCTGCGTGCTGCCGCTCTTCCACATCTATGCGCTCTCGGCGGTGATGCTGCGGGAGCTCGCGGCCGGCATCGAGCTGCTGCTGCATGCCCGCTTCGATGCCGCAACCGTGCTCGACGATATCGAGACAGCGGCGCGCGACCGCGTTCTTCGGCGTGCCGACGATGGTGATCGCGCTCGCCAATCATCCGGGCGTGGCAGCGGCGCGACCTGTCCAGCCTGCGCTCCTGCAGCTCGGGCGGCGCCTCCATGCCGCACGAGGTGGCGGAGCGCTGGACCGCGCTCACCGGCATCGCGCTCGGCGGCGGCTGGGGCATGACGGAAACCTCGCCGGCGGGCACAGCATGATCCCGGGCCGATCGCTACGGCGCCGGGCTCCATCGGCGTGCCTTTGCCCGGCATCGAGATGGATGTCGTGGCACTCGACGATCCGCACCGCGTGCTGCCGCCGGGCGAGACCGGCGAGATCCGCATCCGCGGCCCGAACGTGACCGCGGGCTACTGGAACCGGCCGGAGGAAACCGCAGCCGCCTTCGCGGACGGGTTCTTCCTCACCGGCGATATCGGCTTCATGGACGACGGACGGCGCCTTCACGCTCGTGGATCGCAAGAAGGACATGATCATCTCGGGCGGCTTCAACGTCTATCCGCGCGTGATCGAGGATGCGATCTACGAGCATCCCGCGGTGCAGGAGGCGGCGGTGATCGGCGTGCCCGATCCGTATCGCGGCCAGGCGGCGAAGGCCTTCGTGACCTTGCGGAGGGCGCGAGCGCGTTCACTCTGGACGAGCTGCGCGCGTTCCTGGCAGACAGGCTCGGGCGGCACGAGCTGCCGGCGGCGCTCGAGATCCGCGACGCGCTGCCGCGCACGCCGGTCGGCAAGCTCGCCAAGCGCGAGCTCATCGAGGAGGAGCGGGCCCGTGCGCGGGAGACCGCCGGAGGAGAGGTCTGAAGCAGATGGTCGAGGCCGTCATCGTCTCCACCGCGCGCACCGCCATCGGCAAGGCGCAGCGCGGCGCGTTCAACAACACGCATGGCGCGGAGCTCGGCGGGCATGTGATCCGCCACGCCGTCGAGCGCGCCGGCATCGAGCCCGGCGAGGTCGAGGATGTGGTGATGGGCTGCGCGCTGCCGGAAGGCGCGACGGGCGGCAACATCGCGCGCCAGGCCGCGCTGCGCGCGGGGTTGCCGGCGAGCACGTCGGCGATGACGATCAACCGCTTCTGCTCCTCGGGCCTGCAGGCGATCGCGCTCGCGGCGGGGCGCATCATGAACGAGGGCGTGCCGATCGCGGTGGCGGGCGGGCTCGAATCGATCAGCCTCGTGCAGTTCAACCAGAACACGCATCGCTACCGCGACGAGTGGCTCGACGCAGCACAAGCCGGAAATCTATCTGCCGATGATCGAGACGGCGGATATCGTCGCCGCGCGCTACGGCGTCTCGCGCGAGGCGCAGGACGAATTCGCGCTCGAGAGCCAGCGCCGCACCGCCGCCGCGCAGCAGGCCGGGCGCTTCGCGCAGGAGATCGTGCCGATCACCGTGACGAAGATCGTGACCGACAAGGCGACCGGCGCGACGCGCGAGGAGATCGTCACGCTCACCAGCGACGAGTGCAACCGGCCGGACACGACGCTCGAGGGCCTCGCCAAGCTCAAGCCGGTGCGCGGCGAGGACCAGTTCATCACGGCCGGCAATGCGAGCCAGCTCTCGGACGGCGCCTCGCGCCTGCGTGCTGATGTCGGCCGAGCGAGGCGTCGAAGCGCGGGCTCGAGCCGCTCGGCATCTTCCGCGGCTACGCGACCGCGGGATGCGAGCCGGACGAGATGGGCATCGGCCCGGTCTTCGCCATTCCGCGCCTGCTGCAGCGCGCCGGGCTTGTCGATGGACGACATCGATCTGTGGGAGCTCAACGAGGCCTTCGCGAGCCAGGTGCTCTATTGCCGCGACCGGCTCGGCATCCCGCAGGACAAGCTCAACGTCGATGGCGGCGCGATCGCGGTCGGCCATCCCTACGGCATGAGCGGCGCGCGCATGACCGGGCACGCGCTGATCGAGGGCAAGCGGCGCGGCGCGAAGCATGTCGTCGTGACGATGTGCATCGGCGGCGGCCAGGGCGCGGCCGGGCTGTTCGAGATCAATTGAGGCGACGCCAATGGATCTGAGCTTCACGCCGGAGGAACGCGCCTTCCGCGACGAGATGCGGCATTTCTTCCGCACGGAGATCCCGCGCCGATATCCGCGAGCGCACCGGCCGCGGCGAGCACGTGCCGAAGCAGGACGTCGTCACGACGCAGCGCATCCTCAACGCGCATGGGCTCGCGGTGCCGCAACTGGCCCGCGCGAATGGGGCGGGCGCGACTGGACGCCGTGCAGCATTATTTCTGGCTGGACGAGATGCAGCAGGCCGGCGTGCCGCCTCCCCTCGCCTTCAACACCAGCATGGTCGGCCCGGTGATCGCCGAGTTCGGCAGCGAGGAGCAGAAGCGGAAATTCCTGCCGGCGACCGCGAATCTCGACATCTGGTGGTGCCAGGGCTTCTCCGAGCCGGGCGCCGGCTCCGATCTCGCGAGCCTGCGCACCACGGCGAAGCGCGACGGCGACCACTACATCGTCAACGGCCAGAAGACCTGGACGACGCTCGCGCAATATGCCGACTGGATCTTCTGCCTGGTGCGCACCGATCCGGCGGCGAAGAAGCAGGAAGGCATCTCCTTCCTGCTGATCGACATGAAGACGCCGGGCATCACCGTGCGCCCGATCCAGACCATCGATGGCGGGCGCGAGGTGAACGAGGTGTTCTTCGACGACGTGCGCGTGCCGGCGGAGAATCTGGTCGGCGCAGGAGAACAAGGGCTGGGACTACGCGAAATTCCTGCTCGGCAACGAGCGCACCGGCATCGCGCGCGTCGGCGTCTCCAAGGCGCGCATCCGCCGCATCAAGGAGCTCGCCGCGCTCGAGCGCGTGGGCGACGTGCCGCTGATCGAGGAACCGCGCTTCCGCGAGAAGCTCGCCGCCGTCGAGGTCGAGCTGAAGGCGCTCGAGATGACGCAGCTCCGCGTCGTCGCCGACGAGAAGAACCGCGGTGCGCGGCAAGCCCAACCCGGCCTCCTCGATCCTCAAGCTCAAGGGCTCGGAGATCCTGCAGGCGACGACGGAGTTGCTGATGGATGTCGTCGGGCCCCTACGTCGCTGCCGTACCAGCCGCATGACGACGCGCGCAACGAGCCGGATATCGGGCCGGATTACGCGGCCGAGGCGGCGCCCACCTATTTCAACTGGCGCAAGATCTCGATCTATGGCGGATCGAACGAGATCCAGCGCAACATCGTCGCCAAGGCGATCCTGGGACTCTGACGCACATGGATTTCGAGCTTGGCGACGAGCAGCGCCTGCTGAAGGACAGCGTCGAGCGCCTGATGGCGGATCGCTACGGGTTCGAGGCGCGCAAGCGCCATGCGCGCGAGCCGGACGGATGGTCCCGCGCGCTCTGGGCGCAATACGCCGAGCTCGGCCTGCTCGGCCTGCCCTTTGCCGAGGAGCGATGGCGGGTTCGGCGGCGGCGCGGTCGAGACGATGATCGTGATGGAGGCGTTCGGCCGCGCGCTCGTGCTCGAGCCTTATTTCGCGACCGTGGTGCTCGGCGGCGGGCTGCTGCGCCACGCCGCGCGCCGGATGCGTGCGGCAGGAGCTGGTGCCGCGCATCGCCGCGGGCGAGCTGCTGCTCGCCTTCGCGCAGCAGGAGCGCGGGTCGCGCTACGACCTCGCCGATGTCACCACGACGGCGTCGCGCGACGGCGAGGCCTGGCGGATCGAGCGGCGAGAAGAGCCTCGTCCTGCATGGCGATTGCGCGGACAAGCTGCTCGTCACCGCGCGCGTAGCCGGCGGCCGGCGCGACCGCGACGGGATCGGGCTGTTCCTCGTCGATGCCGGACGCTCCAGGCGTCACCCGGCGCGGCTATCCGACGCAGGACGGCATGCGCGCCGCCGAGATCGCCTTCGCGCGGTGCGCGCGGCGACGGCGCTCGGCGATCCCGGCGGCGCGCTGCCGGTCGTCGAGCGCGTGGTGGACGAAGCGATCGCCGCGCTCTGCGCCGAGGCGGTCGGCGTGATGGCGCGCGATGCACGCGCAGACCGTCGATTACCTCAAGACGCGCAAGCAGTTCGGCCGCGCGATCGGCGAATTCCAGGCGCTGCAGCACCGCGCGGTGGACATGTACGTGCAGCTCGAGCTCGCGCGCAGCATGGCGCTGTTCGCGACGATGATGGCGGGCGACGAGGACGCGGCCGAGCGGCGCCGCGCGATCTCCGCCGCGAAGGTGCAGATCGGCCGCTCCGGCCGGAAGATCGGGCAGGAAGCGGTGCAGCTCCATGGCGGCATCGGCGTGACGATGGAATATGTCGTCGGCCATCACTTCAAGCGCATGACGATGATCGACCGCGCCTTCGGCGACGCCGACCATCATCTCGCCCTGCTGGCCGAAGCCGGCGGCTTGATCGCCGCCTGAGCATGGACGCGCCGGAGGGCTTCGTTCGCACCCAGCAGATGGGGTTCAGCGAGCATATCGGGCCGATCTACCGCAAGGGCGACGAGCGACCCGCGCGACTGGGTTTTCGCCGCGCACATCGCCGGGCACCACATCAATCGCGGCGGCGTGGTGCATGGCGGCATGCTGATGTCCTTCGCCGATCACTGCCTCGGCGAGACCGTGCACCGGACGACGAAAAGCCGCTGCTCCACCATCTCGCTGCAGGTCAATTTCGTGGCGCCCGGCCGCGTCGGGCGACTGGATCTTCTGCACGGGCGAGGTGACGCGCGTCACGCGCTCCGTCGTCTTCATCCGCGGCCGCGTCTTCGCCGGAGAGCAGACCCTGGTCGACGTCCAGGGCGTGTGGAAGCTGCTCTCCGGCGGTTAGGCGCTATTGGTTCCAGCTTGCCTGGTAGAAGCGCGGCATCTCGTCCGGCCAGGGCTTGAAGTTCAGGTTCTTCGCCATGGCGTAGGTCGTCGTCCAGGTGCTGATCGGCAGCCAATACGCCTGCTCGGTGATGCGCTTGAGCGCGGCGCTGTAATTCTTCTTGCGATCCTCGGGATTGTTCATCGTGCCCGCTTCGACTGCAGCAGCTTCGTCACCTCCGGGTCGCGCGCGTAGTCATCCACGTTGCCGCTGAAGAAATACGGCATGATCGCCGAGACGTCGTTGATCGAATAGGAGCCCCAGCTGCTGCGCGTAGAGCGGCGTCTTGCCCTCCTCCCAGCGCTGCACGGCGGCGCCCGCCTGCATCGTGGTCAGGCGCGTGCGGATGCCGACCGCGTTGAGGTAGTTCTGCACCGCCGCCGCCCATTGCGGCACGATGGCGTGCACGAGCTCGGTGTCGAACCCGTTCGGATATCCGGCCTCGGCGAGCAATTGCTTCGCCTTCGCCGGATCATAATCGTAATGCACCTCCGCCGCGGTGTCGCAGCCGAATTGCGTCGGATAGCAGGGCCCGTCCGGCACGATCGCGCCGCCCTGCACGAGCTCCTTCGCGATCTTCTCGCGATCGATCGCGTAGAAGATCGCCTGGCGCACCTTCAGCTTGGTCAGCGGATTATCCGCGCCGCTGCGCCCGGCCGCATCGATGTCGAGCAGGATGATGCGCATCGATGCGCCGCGCATGGCCTTGATCGTCGGCACGCTGTTGAGCTTGTCGAACTGGTCCGGGCTGTACTGCCAGATCCAATCCGCCTGCCCGCTCAGCAGGCTGGTGAGCTCGGTCGAGGCGTCCGCCACCTCCTTGATGACGAGACGCCCGATCGGCGGGGCGGCCCTTCGGGCTGTCGGCGTAGTAGTTCTCGTTCCGCACCATGTCGATCTGGTTGATGCCGTCGACCTTCGTGATGCGGTATGGCCCGATGCCGATCGGCGCCTTGGCGTAGCCCTCCGCGCCCATCTTCTCGCGATAGGCCTTGGGCTCGATCGGCATGACGAAGGAGACGTATTCGAGCGCGGCCGGGGAACGGCTTCTTGAGCTTGATGCGCACATGCATGATCGTCGATCGCCTCGGCGCCGGCGATCCAGTTGAAGTTGCTCGGCACGGAGACGCCGGATTTCGGATCGGTGATCATGCCGATCGTGTAGACCACATCGGCGGCGGTGAACGGATCGCCGTTGCCGAACTTCACGCCCTGGCGCAGCTCGAATTCCAGCGTGACGGGATCGACCCATTTCCAGGATGTCGCGAGCGCCGGCTTGATGACGAAGCCGTCGGGATCGCGATAGGTCAGCCCGTCCCAGGCCTGATGCTCGACGATCAGCCCGGTGCGCAGGCTGTTGAAATAGGGATCGACATTCGGGATCGCGTCGCGCCAGGCGACGCGCAGCGTGTCGGCCGATTTCTGCGCCATGGCCGGCGCCGCCCCGAGCGCCCCGGCGATGCCGAGGCAAAGCCCCACCATCCGAGCAAGCGAACCCATCGAAGCCCCCGTTTCATTTTGGTGACGAGCCTAGGGCGTCGGGCTCGGCCGGGGGCAAGCGCGGATCAGGCCAGGTGGTACACGCGCCGCGCATTCTCCGCCGAACACCATGCGCCGCTCCTCGGGGCTCATGCGGATCTTGAAGGCGGTGAGCGGGTTGTCGAAATCCCAGTGCGGGTAGTCCGTCGCGAACAGGATGCGGTCCCAGCCGATCCAGTCGATGATGTCGCGCAGATCGTTCGGGCGCTCCGGCTCGTCCATCGGTTGCGTGGTGAACCAGAGATGCTCGCGGATATATTCGGAGGGCGGCCGCGTGAGATGCGGCACCTCGTCGCGCATCCGCGCCCAATGCTGGTCGAGCCGCCAGGCGAGCGAGGGCACCCAGGCGAAGCCGGCCTCGACGATCACCGCTCGCAGCGCGGGGATGCGCGCGAACACGCCCTCGCAGACGCAGGCTCACGACGACGCGCCTGCTGCGAGATCGCGACCTCGTGGTGCTCCTCGACATAGAACGAGGGCCAGCCGGTGCCGGTCACCGCGTGGCCGTTGAAACCGGAGGTGTGCAACCCGACCGGATAGCCATGCGCGGCGGCCGCCTCGTAGATCGGCCAGTAGCGCCGCCGGCCGAGCGGCTCGATCGTGTGCGTCACCATCGCGACCTGCACGAAGTCCGGGATGCCCCGCCCAGTGCTCGATCTCGCGCACCGCAGCCGCCGCGTCCTCGCCGGGCACGACGATCGCGGCCTTGAGGCGCTGCTCGGGCCCGGTCCAGCGCGCCACCTGCCACTCGTTGATGGCGCGGCAGATCGCGGCGCCGAATTCCTGGTTGCGCTGGTCCATGCCGGAGGGCGCAAGCAGATGGAGCAGGCCGAACTCGATGTCATACGCATCGAGCAACTGGCGGCGCAGGAAATCGAGATCGGAGCCCGGCGGCCCGTTCTCCGGCCAGGCATCGGCGCGCGACAGCGCCGGCGCCGCCTTCGGATAGGGCGAGGAGCCGGTGAACGGGATCGGCTGGCGCAGGCCGTACGTGTCGAGATGGGCGCGCCAGCGCTGGGGCAGGAACTCGGTGAGGTCGTGCAGCGAGCGCATGGCGTGATGCACGTCGCAATCGACCGCGCGCAGCCGCGTCGATGCGGGTCTCGCTTCCGCTCACCTCGCTCATGACAGCACCTCCTTGAGCCGCGGATAGGTCTCGAGCGCGTTGTCCACGAGCATGCGGGGGATGAGCGCCTCCGGCAGGCCCGGCGGGCAGCGCCTCGTCGGCGTCGAAATGCCAGTGCGGATAGTCGGTCGAGAAGAGCAGCATCTGGTCCGCGCCGAGATGGCGCAGCACGCGCGCCATGTCCTCCGGGCGCGGCGGCGCGTCGGTGGGTTGCAGCGTCACGCGCACATGGTCGCGGATGATGTCCGCCGGCGCGCGATCCACCCAGGGCACCTCCGCCCGCATCGCGCGCCAGGTGCGGGTCGCGCGCCAGAGGAAATTGCGGCAGCCAGGTGAAGCCGGATTCGAGCAGCACGACGCGGAGATCGGGAAAGCGCGAGAACACGCCTTCGGAAACCAGGCTGAGCAATTGCGCCTGGAAGGCGTGCGACTGCACGACCGTGTCCTCGAGATAGTAGGAGGGCCAGCCGTTACTGGGTGAGCGCGTGGCGGAAGGTGCTGCCGGCATGGATGCCGACCGGCAGGCCGAGGCGCTCGGCGGTGCGATAGATCGGCCAATGCGCGCGCCGGCCGAGCGGCATCTCGCCCATGGCCGGCAGCAGCACCTGCACGAAGCGGCGGTCCTCGGCGCAGCGCTCGATCTCCGCCGCGGCGAGCTCGGCATCCTGCAGCGGCACCACGATGGACGCGCGCAGCCGGCGTGTCGCGGTCGAGCCATTCCCGCGCGATCCACTCGTTGACCGCGCGCGCGAGCGCGGCGGCGAAATCGGCGTTGTACACCGCGGGCACGCCGTAGAGGCAGTTGCAGATCGCGAAGCGCAGGCCGAACGCGTCGAGCGCCTGGGCGCGCAGCAGGTCGGGATCGCTGCCCGGCTTGCCGTGCCCGAGCCGCCAATCCGGCCGGGCGTTGGCCGGCACGCGCACCGGATAGGAGCTGGAATCCAGCCCGTCGATGCCGCGCAGCACCACCTGGTCGCGCCAATGCGCGGAGAGATACGGCAGCAGCGCCTGCATCGAGGGCAGCGCCGGATGCAGGTCGCAATCGATCGCGCCGATGCGCGGCAGCGGAACCCGCCCGCCGAGCGGGGCCGGACGGGGGAGCTCCGCCGCCGCGCTCATGGCCTCATGCCTTCACGCCGGAGAGATCGACCTGCCAGCCCGCCGCGGTCAGCGGGAAGGTGCGCACGCGTGTCGCGCACCGCGAACTGGTAGATCGGCTGGAACAGGATGAAGAGATTGGCCTGGTCCACCATCGCCTTCTGGTATTCGATGTTCATCTGCTCGTGCTTCTGCGGATCCTGTCTCCGCCGCCGCGGCATGGACGAGCTTCACGAGATCGGCGGGCGGCGTCCAATGGACGCGCTTGGCCACGCGCTCCACGGTTGCCCGCGTCCACAGCAACTCGTCCGGCCCGGGTGGGTTCCAGAAGGTCAGCACCGCGGTCGATTTGCCGCCGGTGTATTGCGTGCGCAGATTGACCTGATCCATCGGGTTGAGCGTCACCTTGATGCCGACGCGCGCGAGATCGGACTGGATCTTCTGCCCGAGCACCGCATAGGACACGCCGGAGACCGCGGCGTCGCCATAGCTCAGCTGGAACTCGAAGCCGTTCGGCGAGACCCGCCTTCTGCAGCAGCTGCTTTGCGCGGTCGAGGTCCTGGTGGAAGCCGATCTGCTTCGCGATCTCCTCGGTCGAGCCGCGCACCCCGATCGGCAGGAAGCTCGCGGCGCGCACCGCGTCGCCGCCGAGCAGGCTGTTGACGATGCCGTCATAGTCGATCGCGTAGCCGATCGCCTGCCGCGCCTCCTTCACCGCGAGCGCCTTGTTGAACTCGGGCTCCTGCGTCACCGCCATGTAGACGAAGTCGAGGCTCGTCAGCTTCTCGACGCGGACATGCGGATCGCCCTTCAGCGTCGCGACCTGCTCGGGGATCAGGTTGAAGGCGGCGTCGATGTCGCCGCGCTTGACGGCGAGGAGCTGCGTCGCGCTGTCGGCCATGTGGCGGATGACGATGTGCTCGAAGCCGGGCATGCCGCGCCAGTGATGCGGGTTGCGCGTCATCTGGATCTGCGCGCCGCGCGTCCAGCCGACGAGGCGTGTAGGCGCCGGTGCCGGCGGAATGCTGGTTCAGCCAGTTCGTCGCCTTGTCCGCCGTCGCTCGCATCCGCCGCCGCGCTGCCGCCCTGCGCTTCCACGCGCCTTGCTGCTCCAGCACGCCGAAATTCGGCGAGGTGAGCACCATCAGGATCGGCTCGTCCTTGTCCTTGAGCACGATATCGACGGTCTTGTCGTCCACCTTCGCGACGTGGTCGACATTGGCGAGATATTGCGAGGGCTGGTCCTTGAGGTTGATGAGGCGGTTGAAGCGACCACACCACGTCGTCGGCCGTCATCGGGTTGCCGCTGTTGAACTTCACGCCGTCGCGCAGCGTGAAGCGCCAGCCCTTGCCGTCCGGCGTGCGCGCCCAGGCGGTCGCGAGGCCGGGCTGCACGTCGATGTAGTTGCCGGGCGCGCAGGTGACGCAGCGGGTCGTAGGCCGCCGTGCAGGTCAGCGGCGAGCGTGTACTGCGCCTCGCGCGCCGGATCGAAGGTGATGGAATCGCTGATGTCGAGCCCGAGCACGAGCGTCGCTCTTCTTCGCCTGCGCGAAGACGCGCTCCGGCAGCCCGGCAGCGATCGCCGCGCCGCCCACGCCGAGCAGCCGCACCACTTCGCGCCGCCCGATCCAGCCAAGCTGTTCCGGCATGCATTCCCTCCCGCTGATTGACGGCCCCTTGCGGACCTTTCAGCTTATCATACAAGGTCCGGCCCCGGACTCAACCGGGGCTTGGCGGCGCATGGCGATCGGGCCATAGTCGGGACAGGGAGGCGACAATGCGGTGACGGAAATCCGCGCGGTCGGCGCTGATGCTGCGCTATCTCGGCTCGCGCCTCGTGCTCGCGGTCGGCGATGGTGCTGCTCGCGACGCTCGTCATCTTCCTCATCGCCAACACGGTGCCGGGCGATCCGGTGCTGACGCAGCTCGGCGATCTCGCCGCGTCCAATCCCGGTCATGGTCGCGGCGTTCCGCCACAAATGGGGCCTCGATCTGCCGCTCTGGGAGCGCTACTGGGTGTTCCTGCGCGACCTCGCGCATGGCGATCTCGGCACCTCGATCGCCTCGCAGCGGCCGGTGATCGACGACATCGCGCAATACGCGCCGGCGACGATCGAGCTCTCGACGGTCGCGTTCCTGCTCTCGCTCATCGTCGGGCTTGCCGCTCGGCATGCTGGCCGCGGTGCGGCGCGACAGCTGGATCGACCATGTCGCGCGCACGGTCTCGCTGGTCGGCGTCTCGGCGCCGACCTTCTGGCTCGCCTTCATCGTGCTCGCCGTGTTCTACGGCCAGCTCGGCTGGGCGCCGGGGCCGGGGCAGCTCGATCCCGCCGCTTTCCCGCCGCCGCCGATCACCGGCATCGTGCTGATCGACACGGCGTGGCAGGGCGATTGGGCGACGTTCCGGGATGCCTGCGCGCATCTCGTGCTGCCGGCGATCGTGCTCGCGGCGAGCACGCTCGGGCTCATCACGCGCACGACGCGCGCGGCGATGCTCGAGGCGCTGTCGCAGGATTACGTGCGCGTCGCGCGCGCCAAGGGATTGCTGCGGCGGGCCATCGTTCTCGGCCACGCGGCGCCGAACGCGATGCTGCCCGTGGTGACGCTGGGCGGGCTCGCCTATGCGAACCTGCTGACCGGCGCGGTGATGACGGAGACCGTGTTCGCCTGGCCCGGGCTCGGGCGCTACACGTTCCAGAGCGCGGTCGCGCTCGACTTTCCGGCGATCCTGGGCATCACGACCGTCGTCGCCGCGGTGTATGTCGCCATCAACTTCCTCGTCGATCTCTCCTATGCGCTGCTCGACCCGCGGGTCGCGCATTCATGAGCGATGTCGGTCCTCGCCGCCGCGCTGGCGGAGCGGCCGGAGGTGGCGCGCCGGCGGCGCTGGCGGCGGCGCTACGGGCTGGCGGTGCTCGGCGCCATCGTCGTGCTGGCCTGGATCCTCGCCGCGATCTTCGCGCCGTTGATCACCCCCTACCCGCCCAATGCTCGTGAATGTCGCGGGGCGGCTGCAGCCGCCCTCGGCCGCGCATTGGCTCGGCACCGACGCGCTCGGGCGCGATGTGCTGACGCGCGTCGATCTATGGCGCGCGCGTCTCGCTTGACGGTGGGCTTCGTCGTCGTGCTGCTCGGCGGCGCGTTCGGCACGCTGCTCGGCGCGGTCGCGGCCTATGCGCGCGGGTTCGCGGAAGAGGCGCTGATGCGCGTCACCGACCTCGTCTTCTGCTTCCCGCCGATCATCCTCGCGATGGCGATCGCGGCGGCGCTCGGCATCGGCACGCGCAACACCATGATCGCCATGCTCGTGGTGTGGTGGCCGAAATTCGCGCGGCTCGCGCGCAGCCTGGTGATCGGGCAGCGGCGCGCCGAATATGTCGAGGCGGCGCAGACGCGTCGGCTTCGGGCCGGCGCATATCCTGTTCCGGCAGATCATCCCGAACGCGGTCGGGCCGCTCATCGTGCTCCTCACGCTCGATCTCGGCAATGCGATCCTCGTCTTCGCCGGCCTCGCCTTCCTCGGGCTCGGCGTGGTGCCGCCGACGCCGGAATGGGGGTCGATGGTGGCGGAAGGGCGCGAGCTCGTGGGGCAATGGTGGGTCGCGACCTTCCCCGGGCTTGCGATCCTCACCGTGGTGATCGGCTTCAATTTCGTCGGCGACGGCATCCGCGACTGGCTCGACCCGCATGCGCGACGACGCTGATCCCGATCCTCGAGGTCGAGGACCTCCGCACCTGGTTCTTCAGCGATGCCGGGCCGGTGCGCGCCGTCGATGGCGTGAGCTTCCGCGCTCGCGCGCGGCGAGACGCTCGGGATCGTGGGCGAGTCCGGTTCGGGCAAGAGCGTGACGGCGAAATCGGTGATGCGGCTGCTCGAGGAGCCCGCGCGCATCGTCGGCGGCAGCGTCCGCTTCCGCGGGCGCGATCTCGCGCGTTGCCGGAGAGCGCGATGCGCGCAGGTGCGCGGCGCCGAGATCGCGATGGTCTTCCAGGACCCGATGACCTCGCTCAACCCGGTGCTGCGCATCCTGCGCCAGCTCGTCGAGACGATGACGGCGCATGGGCGGTTCACGAAGAAAAGCGCCGGCGCGCGCGCGGTGTCGCTGCTGCAGCGCATGGGCGTGGCGGGCGCGGAACGCGCGGTGCGCTCCTATCCGCATCAGTTCTCGGGCGGGATGCGCCAGCGCGTGATGCTGGCGATGGGCTTCGCGAACGAGCCGTCGCTGCTGATCGCGGACGAGCCGACGACGGCGCTCGACGTCACGATCCAGGCGCAGATCCTCGACCTGCTGCGCGGGCTGAACGCGGATCTCGGCACGTCGGTCATCCTCATCAGCCATGATCTCGGCGTGATCGCGAATATCTGCTCGCGCGTGCTGGTGATGTATGCGGGCGAGGTCGTCGAGGAGGGCCGGCCGGAGGAGCTGCTCACCGATCCGCGCCATCCCTATACCTGGGCGCTGCTGCATGCGGCGCCGCGGCATCGATGCGAACGAGAGCGGCGACCGGCGGCTGATCACGATCGAGGGCCAGCCGCCCGATCCGCGCGCCTGGCCGGACGGCTGCCGGTTCCGCGCGCGCTGCCCGTTCGCGATCGAGAAATGCGCGGAGCATCCCGATCTGCTGCGAGGTCGCGCCGGGACGGCAGGCGCGGTGCTGGGTGACGCAGGCGGGCGGCCGGCTCGATCCGCCGGAACGTGCGCGTCGCCGCCGCCGCGGCGCCGGTGCGGCGGGATGCGCCGGAGCGCGTGCTGGAGGTGCGTGACGTCGCCGAAGCATTTCGCGCTGCCGCGCGGCGGCGTGTTCGAGAAGCGGCGCGTGCTGCGCGCGGTGGACGGCGTCGATCTCGACGTCGCGCGCGGCGAGACGGTCGGGCTGGTCGGCGAATCCGGCTGCGGCAAATCGACGCTGGCGCGGCTGATCATGCGGCTGCACGAGCCGACGGCGGGCAGCATCGTGCTCGAGGGGCGCGACATCACCCATGCGAGCGCGGCGGAGATGCGGCCGCTGCGGCGGCGCATGCAGATGATCTTCCAGGACCCGTACGGCTCGCTCAACCCGCGCATGAAGGTGGGCGAGATCCTGGCGGGTCCGCTCCGGCTGCACGGGCTCGCGACGAGCAATGCCGCGGCGCGCGTGCGGGTCGCGGAGCTGCTCGATCTCGTGGGCCTGCCGCGCCGCCTCCGTCGAGCGCTTTCCGCATGAATTCTCCGGCGGCCAACGCCAGCGCATCTCGATCGCGCGCGCGCTCGCGGTCGATCCGGATTTCGTCGTGGGCGACGAGCCGATCTCGGCGCTCGACGTCAACATCCAGGCGCAGATCATCAACCTCATGGTCGGGCTGCAGGAGCGGCTCGGCCTCACCTATCTCTTCATCGCGCATGATCTCGCCGTCGTGCGGCATATCAGCGACCGCATCGTGGTGCTCTATCTCGGCAAGGTGGTGGAGAGCGCGCCGGCGGCCGAGCTGTTCGCGCGGCCGCTGCATCCCTATACGCGCACGCTGATCTCGGCCGTGCCGGTGCCCGATCCGGTCGGCCGAGCGCGCGCGGCAGCGCATCATCCTCAAGGGCGAGCCGCCGAGCCCGATCGATCCGCCGAGCGGCTGCCGCTTCCGCACGCGCTGCCCGATCGCCGAGCCGCGCTGCGCCGAGGCGATGCCGCCGCTTGCGGAAGTCGCGCCCGGGCGCTCAGTCGCCTGCTACTTCCCGGGCCGTCTCTGAGCGGCGATTCCCGAGCAGGTGATCCTGGTAGCGCGCACGGAGCGCCGTCTTCTGCAGCTTGCCCGTCGCGGTGTGCGGCAACTCATCGACCGACCAGCACGGCATCCGGCAGCCACCAGCGCGCGACCTTGCCCTCGTACAGCGCGAGCACCGATTGCGGATCGACTCCGCTGCCCTCGCGCGGCACGACGAGCAGCAGCGGGCGCTCGATCCAGCGCTCGTGGCGCGCGGCGATCACCGCGGCCTCGGCGACATCGGGATGCGCGAGCGCGATATTCTCGAGCGTGATGGAGCTGATCCATTCGCCGCCGGACTTGATGACGTCCTTGGTGCGGTCGGTGATCTCCATCGCGCCGGACGGGTCGATGGTCGCGACATCGCCGGTGGCGAACCAGCCATCCGCGTCGCAGGCGCGTCTCGTCGGCGCCGTAATAGCGCTCGCACACCCAGTAGCCGCGCACGAGAAGATTGCCGAACGTCCTGCCGTCCCAGGGCAGCTCGGCGCCGGCATCGTCGGTGATCTTCATGTCGACGCCGAACAGCGCCCTGCCCTGCTTCGCCTTGATGCGCAACTGGCTCGCCTCGTCGAGCGACTGCTCGCTCGGGCTTGAGCGAGGCCGTGGTGCAGACCGGGCTCGTCTCGCGTCATGCCCCAGCCATGGATGATGCGCACGCCGTATTCGGCGAAGGCCTCGATCAGCATCGGCGCGACGGCGGAGCCGCCCGAGAGCAGCCGGTCGAGCGTGTCGAAGCGCGTGCCGGTCGCGCGCAGATGCTGCAGCACGCCGAGCCACACCGTCGGCACGCCGCAGGAGAAGGTGGCGCGCTCGGCGTTCAGCATCTGCGCCAGGCTCGCGCCGTCGAGATGGCGGCCGGGGAAGACCATGGCGCTGCCGGTCATCGGCGCGGCGAAGGGCAGTCCCCAGGCGTTGACGTGGAACATCGGCGAGACCGGCATGACGCGATCCGCCGAGCGCAGCCCGTAGACGTCGGCGAGGTTGACGCCGTAGGCGTGCAGCACGGTGGAGCGGTGGCTGTAGAGCACGCCTTTCGGGCGGCCGGTGGTGCCCGAGGTGTAGCAGAGCCCGCTCGCGCTGTCCTCGTCGAGCACCGGCCAGTCGAAACCCTCTTCCGCCTCCGCGATCAGCGTCTCGTAGCAGAGCAGGTCCATGCCGGCGGGCAGCGTCAACGGCGGCATCGCATCCGCATCGGCGAGCAGCACGACGCGCGCGCGCATGGTGCGCGATGCGCGGCGCCAGCGCCTCGAGCAGCGCGACGAAGCTCGTATCGGCGAGCACCAGGCAATCCTCGGCGTGGTTGAGGATATAGGCGATGTCGTCCGGCGCGAGGCGCGGGTTCACGGTGTGGCAGACCGCGCCCATGCCGGACACGGCATAGAAGATCTCGAGATGCCGCGCGGAGTTCCAGGCGAGCGTGGCGACGCGGTCGCCCTGCTTCACGCCGAGCCGGCGCAGCGCGTCCGCGAGCAGGCGGGCGCGGCGCTCGATGCCGGCGTAATCGGTGCGGCGCGTGCTGCCATCGGCCTCGCGCGAGACGATCTCGGTCCGGCGCGTGGTGGCGCGCCGCGTGGCGGATCAGCGACGAGATCAGCAATGGCTGGCGCTGCATGAAGCCCTGCATTCCTGGCCTCCCTTGATGCCGGCTTGCGGGCGCGGCTTGCGGGCGAGGCTATCAGGGCGGTGCGGGCGGCGGAACCGGAATCGGCCGGCGCCGGCGTGCGCCGCGGCGCTCGGCGAGCACCAGGAACAGCCCGGCGCCGATGATCATCGCCGCGCCGAGGAACACCGAGGCCGGCGGGATGTCGTGCCAGATCAGGTAGCCGAAGCGCGAAGGCCCAGAGCAGCGCGGAATATTCGAAGGTCGCGAGCAGCGAGGCCGGCGCGTGGCGGCGCGGCCTCGAAGAGGCAGAACTGGCCGAGCCCGCCGAACAGGCGATCGCCGAGCAGCAGCAGCGTCGGTGAACGGCGGCGGGCGTGTGCCAGGTGAAGAGCGTCATCGCGCCGGTCACGAGCGCGAAGAAGAGATTGCCGAAGAACATCTGCAGCAGCGAGCTCTCCCGCCGCGCGATCTGGCGCATCAGGATGATGCCGTAGCCCCAGAGCATGGCCGCGAGCAGCACGAGCCCGATCGCCGGCGAGAGATGCAGCGCGACCGGGTTGGTGGCGACCACCACGCCCGGCGAATCCCGCGCCGACCGCGAGCCAGCGCGGCCAGGTGACCCGCTCGCCGAGCAGCGGGGCGGAGAGCAGCGGTCACGATCAGGGGCGCGGAGAAATAGAGCGTCGTGAGCTCGGCGAGGCCGAGGCCGCGCGCGGCCGTGTAGTAGCAGAGCCAGGCGCAGAGCGTGAGCGCGGCGCGCAGCAGCAGCGGCTTCTTGAGCGGCGTCGCGATCGACGCGGCGGAGCAGCGCTGCCCCGCCCGATCGCCAGCGAGCCGAGCACGATGACGGTGCTGCGCACGAACAGCACCTGCCAGACCGGCAGCAGCGCCACGAGCCATTTCACCGTCGCGTCGTGCACGGAGAAGCAGGCATAGGCGGTGATGGCGAGAGCGATGCCCGCGCCGGCGCCGCGCGGCGCTTGATCATGGTTGGTTGGGGATGGGGAGGAAGCCAGGGGCTTGCCCCCGGACCCCCATTGGGGCTGGAGGCCCAAACCCCCTCGCGCTGCGCGGCGCCGCGCAGCGCGAACGGGTCTGGGGCCTCCAGGCCCCAGCGGGGATCGAGCGGCAGAGCCGCTCGATGGGCAGAGCCCCTGGCCTTCCTCACCCACCCCCAAGCCGGCCATCATCGCCGGGCGTGCGTGCAGCCATGCGGCACAGCGCTCAGATAGTTGCCGAGACGGCGGCGATCTCGCAGGCGGTCATCTTGCGGTGGCGCCGGACGGCTGGCGGCTGGTGTTGATCACGGTGACATGGCCGCCGGCGAAGGTGAGCAGCACGGCGCCGCGGCGGAGCGAGCGCGTGTAGAGCGGCGCCATGCCGGCGAAGGAGGGCGTGCGCCCGGCGGCGACATCGGCGACGGCCTGGCGATAGGCGGCGGCGAGGATCGGCGTCTGCGAGTGGTAGAAGCCGACCGCGGTGAACCAGTTGCCGTCGGCGTCGCCCTCCTTGAGCCGGCGCAGGAAGCGGGCGGCGTAATCCGCGTTCGCCACGGGGTCGAAGGCCTGGTCGAGCGAGGCGAAGGCGTTCGGGTGGTATTGCAGGTTCACCTGCATGCAGCCGACATCCATGAGGCGGACGCCGCGCTCCTTCGCCTGCTCCGCCCAGGCGACGGCCGCCGCCTTGCTCTGGAAGAAATAGCCCTGGCCGTCCGCGTCGATCGTCCAGGGCCAGGGCTGCAATCCCGCCCCTGGCCAGCGGCCGCCCGCTCTCCACCTTCGCCATCGTGGCGAGCAGCCCGTGCGGGATGTTCCGTATTTCTGCTCGGCCTGCTTTCAGCCCCGCCGCGCAGAGCGCGCTCTGTTCCGCCTGCCAGATCGCGGGCGCGATCGGCTCCTCGGCCCGGGCGGGGCCGGCGAGAGCAAGCAGCAGGATGAGCGGGAGCAGCAGCAACCGCATGCGCGTTGTTCAGCCCAGCCCGCCGCCGGGGATTTCCGGCGTGTGGGCGAACACGTCCTCGCCGCCGAGCTCGCGGATCATGAGCGCGTCCACCGCGACGATATGCGCGCCGTCGCAGATCACGGGGTTCACGTCGATGTCGCTCACCAGCGCCGGCCTGGTCGGCGGCGAGCTCGGAGAAGCGGGCGATCACCGCGGCAAGCGCGTCGAGATCGACCGGCCGCGTGCCGCGGAAGCCGGTGAGCGCGCCGAAGCCCTTGAGCCGGCGGAGCATGGCCAGCGCCTCCGCCACGCCGACCGGGGCGAGCGCGACCGCCACGTCCTTCAGCAGCTCCACCAGGATGCCGCCGAGGCCGACCAGGATCGTCGGGCCGAAGAGCGGGTCCACACGGGCGCCGAGCATGAGCTCCACGCCGGGCCGCGCCATCTGCTGCACGAGCACGCCGTTGATGCGGGGCGGCGGCTCGAGCGCGTCGGCGCGGGCGACGAGCTCGCCGAAGGCGCGGCGCGCGGCATCGGCGCTGTCGATGCCGAGCCGGATCACGCCCGCTTCCGTCTTGTGCGGGATGTCCGGGCTCTCGATCTTCATGGCGACGGGATAGCCGAGCGAGGCGGCGGCGCCGACCGCGTCCTCCGTCTCGGTGGCGAGGCGCTCGGCGATCACCGGAATGCCGTAGAGGGCGAGCACGGCTTTCGCCTCGCGCTCGGTGAGCACCCGGTCCGGCGCGGCGCGGATCGCGGCGGCGGCGACCGTGTCGGTCTCGGGCGGCCGAGAGCCGGGCGCGCGCGGGCACGGTGCCGCGCATCGGCGCGGGCGTGCCAGGCGGCGAGCGCGGCGAAGCAGCCCTCCATCGAGCGGAAATAGGCGAGATGCGGGTCGGACGCCGTCTCCCGCGCGCCCGGCCCTTCCGCCCATTCGCTGAGCCAGACATTGCAGACGATCTTGCCCGCGCGCGCGGCGAGCTCGCTCATCACCGGCAGGCGCTTGAGCGTCGGCGTGTAGGCATAGACGAGCGGGGTGACGAGCGCGCCATAGGCGGGGTCGTCCAGCACCGCCTGGCAGCAGGCGCGGAAGCTCTCGGGGTCGGTGATGACCTGCGCCGTCACGTCGCACGGGTTGCGCGGCGAGCCGAATTCCGGGATCCGCGCTTCCAGCACCGCGCGTGTCTCCGGCGCGGGCTGCGGCAGCGCGATGCCGTGCTTCTCCGCCTTGTCCGCCGCCATGATGCCGGCGCCGCCGGAGGTCGCGACCACGACGACGCCGCGCGCAATGGGCGGCGGCGCCTTGGCGAGGAAGCTCGCCGTCTCGAGCAGTCGGTCGAAATCGCTCGACGCTCACGACGCCGGCGCGGTCGAAGGCGGCGCGCCAGGCCTCCTCCGTGCCGGCGAGCGAGCCGGTATGCGACATCGCGGCGCGCGCGCCCTCCTCGCCAGTCGCGATCTTGCAGATGACGAGCGGCTTGCCGGCGGCCGCGGCGATCTCCGCCGCCTCGAGCAGCCGGCGCGGCGCGGCCATGCCCTCGAACAGGCAGGCGATCGCGCCGCAGGCGGGCTCCTCGGCGAGATAGGCGATGAAGTCGGCGCTATCGACGTCGCAGGCATTGCCGGAGGTCAGCACGTGGCTGATCGCGACGCCGCGCTCGATGCCCTGGGCGAGCGCGAAGCCGAGCGCGCCCGACTGGCTGACCACGCCCACCGCCTTCGGCCCGACCGCCTCCGGGTGCGGGCGTGCCGGAGAAGGTGATTGCGGCGCCGCTCGTGTAGTTGGCGATGCCGATGCAGTTCGGCCCGATCAGCCGGATGCCGTGCCGGCCGGGCGAGCGCGGCGAGGCGCGCCTGCTGCTCGGCGCGGCCTGGCTTGCCCGTCTCCGTATAGCCGGATGCGAAGACGATCGCATTGCGGATGCCCGCCTCGGCGCATTCGGCCGAGCACGTCCTCCACCGCCTCGCGCCCGACCACGATGACGGCGCAATCCGGCATCTCGGGCAGCGCGGCGAGAGCGGGATGGCAGGGCATGTCCTCGATGCGTTCGTAGCGGGCGTTGACGAGATGCACCCGGCCGCGGAAGCCCGCGAGGTTGCGCCGCACGCGGTCGCCGAACGAGTTCTCGCGCGGCGACGCGCCGATGATCGCGACGCTCTCCGGATCGACCAGCCGCCGGAGCTCGGCGTGGCGATAGACCTGCGTGCGCGCCGGGCGGCGCTCGTCATCCGGCATGCCGCCTCCCTCTCAGCGCCGCGCCGAAAGCTCGCGCCCGACGACGGAATAGTCCTTCCCGCCGAGGCCGCGATCGGCGAGCGCCGTGGTAGAATTCCTGCGCGTGGCGCCCGAGCACCGAGGGCGCGCCGCTGGCTTCCTCGGCCTGGATCGCGAGGGTGAGGTCCTTCAGCATGAGCGCGGTGGAGAAGCCCGGCTCGTAGTCGCGATTGGCCGGCGAGGCCGGCACCGGGCCCGGGGACCGGGCAGTGGCTCGTCATCGCCCAGGACTGGCCGGAGGATTTCGACGCGATGTCGAACAGGCTCTGCGCCGCCAGGCCGAGCCGCTCGGCGAGCGCGAAGCCTTCCGCCACGCCGATCATCGAGATGGCCAGCATCAGGTTGTTGCAGAGCTTCGCCGCCTGGCCGGCGCCCGGCGCGCCGGCGCGCACGATCGCCCGCCCCATCGCCTCGAGCACCGGGCGGCGCGCGGGCGAAATCGGCCTCGCTGCCGCCCACCATGAAGGTGAGCGTGCCCGCCTCCGCCCCCGTCACCCCGCCCGAGACCGGCGCGTCGAGCATGGCGAGCCCGCGCGCGGCGGCGGCCTCGTGCATGGCGCGCGCCGTCTCGACATCGATCGTGGAGCTGTCGATCAGCGAGCGTGCCGCGCGGCAGCCCGGCGAGGATGCCGCCCTCGCCCGTCGAGCACGGCACGGACATCCGCGCCGGCCGGCAGCATGGTGATGACGATCTCGGCCCCGTCTGCCGCCGCGACCGCGGAGGACGCCGCCTGCGCCGCCGGCGGCGGCCAGGCGCTGCACCGCCGTCACGGTCGACGTCGTAGCCCTGCACGGCATGCCCGGCCTTCACCAGATTGGCCGCCATCGGGCTGCCCATCCGCCCGAGCCCGATGAACCCGATCCGTGCCATGCGTTCCCTCCCCCTCGGTCGCGGCCAGTGTCTCAGCCCCGCGGGCGCCGGGTCCATGGCGATCCGGTCCGGATGGGTGAAGACCTCGAACCCGTCCCCCCGCGCGATGCCGATCACCGTGATGCCGGCCGCCTCGGCGACGCGCAGCGCGAGCGCGGTCGGGGCGGAGACGGCCGCCAGCACCGGGGCGCCCATCGCCGCCGCCTTCTGCACGAGCTCGACCGAGACCCGGCTGGTCAGCAGCACGGCTCCTTCCGCGGCCGACACGCCCTGCGCGGGCGAGCGCGCCAGCCAGCTTGTCGAGCGCGTTGTGCCGGCCGACATCCTCGCGCAGCGCGAGCGAGCCCCGCCGGCCGGCTGCCAGAACCCGGCGGCATGGGCCGCATGGGTGCGGTGGTTGAGCGCCTGCGCCCCCGCCATCGCCGCCATCGCCGCGCTCAGCCCGGCGGCGGGCAGGCGCAGCGCCGCCGCGCCGACCATCGGGAGCGCGCCCGCATCGTCTCGGCGAGGCTCTCGAGCCCGCACAGCCCGCATCCGGTCGGGCCCGGCGAGCGCCCGGCGCCGCTCCGTCACCGCGCCCATGCGGTGCCTCGGGCAGCCACATGCGCAGCTCGATGCCGGCCTCGACCGGAACGATCGCGAGCTCCTCGATCTCGCCGGGCGCGGCGACGATCCGCTCGGCCAGGCTGAACCCGATCGCGAAATCCTCGAGATCGGCGGGGGTCGCCATCATCACCGCATAGGCGAGCCGGTTGTAGGAGAAGGCGACCGCCACCTCCTCCGGCCACCGCGCGCTCTCCCGCCGCGACACGCCATCCCCGTCCCAGGCGCGGCGGGCACCGGACGGAACGCGGGCGGGATCGCGCGCACGCCGCGCCGGTCAGCGCGCGAGCGCGGCGTTGATCACCTGGATCGCGCCCGGAACGTCGCCGCTGGCGAGCGCGCGGCGGGCGGCGGTCACATCGGCGACCCCCGGGCCGCGGATCGGGTTGCGGACATCCTCGGGCGCCACCGAGCGGTCCAGCATGCGTGTCTCGGCGCGCTCCAGCGCCTCCTGCGCCTCGCCGGTGCGGCCGGCGGCGAGCGCGTCGCGGGCATTGGCGAGATAGGCGCGGATGCTCGCATCGTCCCCCGCCATGGGCGTCGGCAGCCGCGGCGCGATCGGGCGAGCGCGTGTCCCCGGGATCGATGTTGCTCGACTGGTTGGACATGGGCAGCGACATGCCGGTGCCGATCTCGTTGCCGGGCCGCGCGCCGGTGGCCGGATTGGCGCCGGGCGGCACGCCGATCGGGCGCGATCGGGGTCGCGGGCGGCGCGGTCAGCGCCTGCTGGGGCGGCGAGGGCCTGCCCAGCAGGCGCCACGGGCGGCACGTAGCTGCCCGGCGGCGGCATGGGATAGCCGCCCGGCGGCGGGGCCGGCGCGCCCCCCATAGGGCACGTGTGGCGGCGTGCCGACACGGATGTCTGGGCGAGAGCCGCTGCCGGACATAGCGAGCACCGCCAGCGCAGTCAGGACGGGAACGCGCATCGCAACTCCTCCTCGGTCGACGCCGTCCATGTTATTGGTCGGCATGGCTCACGGCGCCAGGGGTCAGAGTGCCAGGGGCAGTCCCGTGTAGTTCTCGGCGAGCGACGTCGCGGCGACGCGCGAGGAGGTGACGTAATCGAGCTCCGCCTGCTGCACCCGCGCCTCGAACCCGGTGCGGTCCGGGAAAGCGGTGCAGCATCGAGGTCATGAACCAGGAGAAGCGCTGCGCCTTCCACACGCGGCGCAGGCAGGTCGCGGAATAGGCCTCGAGCCCCGCCGTCTCGCCGCGCGCGTAGAAGCGCTCGAGCGCACGCGAGAGCACGAGCACGTCGGCGATGGCGAGGTTCATCCCCTTCGCGCCGGTGGGCGGCACGATATGCGCGGCATCGCCGGCGAGGAACAGGCGCCCGCATTGCATGGGCTCGGTGACGAAGCTCCGCATCGCCGTCACCCCCTTCTGCAGGATCGGGCCCTGGTTGAGGTGGAAGCCGTCGCTCGCGAGCCGCGTCGCGAGCTCCGACCAGATGCGGTCGTCCGACCAGGTCCCGGCATCCTCGTCCGGCGCGCATTGCAGATAGAGCCGCCCGATCGTGGGCGAGCGCATCGAGAGCAGCGCGAACCCGTTCGGATGGTTGGCGTAGATGAGCTCCTCCGAGGAGGGCGGCGCCTCGGCGAGGATGCCGAGCCAGCCGAACGGGTAATCCCGCTCATAGGTGGTGAGCACGCCCGCCGGGATCGCCGGCGCGCGCGATGCCGTGGAATCCGTCGCATCCGGCGATGAAATCGCAATCGAGGCGATGCTCCGCCCCGTCATGCGCGTAGCCGGATGCGCGGGCCGCCCGGACTCGAATCCCTCGACCGCCAGCGCCTTGGCCTCGAACAGGATCGGCCGGCCCGCGGCGATCCGCGCGGCGATCAGGTCCTTCACCACCTCGTGCTGGCCATAGACGGTGACGTGCCGGCCGGTGAGCTCCACGAAATCGATCTCGTGCAGCCGCCCGCCGAACAGCAGCCGGATGCCGCGATGCGGCAGATCCCTCGCGCTTCATCCGCTCGCCGAGCCCGGTGCTCTCCAGCAGGTCGGTCACGCCGTGCTCCAGCACGCCGGCGCGGATGCGCTGCTCGACATAGTCCCGCGAGCGCGCCTCGAGGATCACGTTTCGATGCCGGCGCGGCTCGAGCAGATGGCCGAGCATGAGCCCGGCCGGTCCGGCGCCGATGATGCCGACCCGGGTGCGGCTCAAATCCGCGCTCCCGTCCGATCGGTGGACGGCGCGCATCGCGGGCGCGCCAGTGTTGCGCGCCATGAGCGAGGCGGATTCCGATGACGCGATCGATCTCGGCATGCTGCCGGGCCTGCTCGGCTACGCGCTGCGCCGGGCCCAGCTCGCCGTGTTCCAGGATTTCCACCGCAGCCTCGCCCCGCTCGCGCTGACGCCCACGCAATTCGGCGTGCTGCTCGTGCTGCGGCAGAATCCCGGCCTGCGCGCCCTCGCAGGTCGCGGGCGCGCTCGGCATCAAGCGCGCGAATTTCGTGCCGCTGCTCGCCGCGCTCGAAAGCCGCGGGCTCGCCGAGCGGCGCAAGACGCGCGACCGCCGCGCCGCCGCGCTGCATCTCACGGAGCACGGCGACCGCGCTGCTGGCGCGCGCCGAAACGCTCGTCGAGGAGCACGACCATCGCTTCGATGACCGCGTCGGCTCCCGCGGCCGCGCGCAGCTCCTGCGCCTGCTGCACCGGCTCGCCGCCGAATAGCCTCATCCCTGCCCCGCGAGCCTGGCGATCACGTCCTCCGGCACGGGCATCGCCTTTCATGCGGCCCGGATCGTCCGGATGCCGCCCGGCCCAGACGCGCTTCTCGAAGCCCTCGACGCAGAGCTGCCCGTCCTTGAACAGCCTGTGCTCGACGGAGAAGCTGCTGCGCCGCACCTCCGTCACCTGCGTCTCGACGCGCACCGCGTCGCCATAGGTGGTCGGGATGTGGAACTTGCAATGCGCGTCGAGCAGCGGGATGCCGACGATGTCGTAATGCTTCTGGAATTGCGACTTCCGCATGCCCAGCGCGTGCGCGAAGAGATGCGCGGTGCAGGCGTCGAAGATCTCGAAATAGCGCGGGAAGAACACGATGCCGGCGGGGTCGCAATGGCCCCATTCGATGGTGATGCTCGCGCGTGTTGATGAGCATGCGTGTTCCGTCAGCGCGGGGCCATGCGCAGCGCGCCGTCGAGCCGGATCGTCTCGCCGTTGAGCATCGCATTGCCGATGATGTGCAGCGCGAGCGCGGCATATTCCGCGGGCTGCCCGAGCCGCGCGGGATAGGGCACGGAGGCGCCGAGGCTGTCGCGCGCCTCCTGCGGCAGCGCGGCGAGCATCGGCGTCTCGAACAGACCCGGCGCGATCGTCATCACGCGCACGCCGAACCGCGCGAGCTCGCGCGCCGCCGGCAGCGTCATCCCGACCACGCCCGCCTTCGACGCGGCATAGGCGGACTGCCCGATCTGCCCGTCGATAGGCGGCGATCGAGGCGGTGTTGATCACCACGCCGCGCTCGCCATCCGCGAGCGGATCGAGCGTGCTCATCGCGCGTGCTCGCGAGGCGCAGCATGTTGAAGCTGCCGATCAGGTTGACGCGGATCACGCGCTCGAACGCGTCGAGCGGCATCGGCCCGTCGCGCCCGACGATGCGCGCCGCCGGCCCGATCCCGGCGCAATTCACGAGCACGCGCGCCGGCCCATGCGCCGTCGCGCGCCGCGGCGAGCGCCGCTTCCGCGGCCGCGGCATCGGTCACGTCGCAGCGCAGCGCGATGCCGCCGATGCGCGACGCGACCTCCTTGGCGCGCGCCTCGTCCACGTCGAGGATCGCGACCTTCGCGCCGGCCCGCGCCAGCGCCTCCGCCGTCGCGGCGCCGAGCCCCGATCCGCCGCCGGTGACGAGCGCCGCCTGCCCCTCAAGCCGCATCGGTGTTCTCGATCAGCAGCGCGATCCCCTGCCCGCCGCCGATGCAGGCCGAGGCGATGCCCCAGCGCCCGCCGCATCGCTTCAACTCGCGCGCCACGCTCGTGGAAAGCCGCAACCCCGTCGCCGCGAGCGGATGCCCGATCGCGATCGCGCCGCCATTCACGTTGAGCCTGCTCCTCGTCGAGCCCGAGCGCGCGGGCGCAGGCCATCACCTGCGCGCCGAAAGCCTCGTTGATCTCGACGCGGTCGATGTCGTCGAGCGCGAGCCCGGTGCGCTCGAGCAGCGCCGCGGATCGCCGGCACCGGGCCGATGCCCATCACCTCCGGCGGACACCCGACCGCGACGCCGGCCGACGATGCGCCCGAGCGGCGCCTTGCCGTGCGATTGCGAGATAGGCGCCGGAGCACACCAGCCCCGCCGCCGCGCCATCCACCACGCCCGAGCTGTTGCCGCCCGTCTGCACGCCGCCGAAAGCGGGCTTGATCCGCGCCAGCGCCTCGACCGGCGACGGGCCGCACATGCGTGTCCGCCGCGACCTCGGCGATCTTGCGCGGCAGCGCGATCCCGCGCGGCGCGTAGCCGTTCGCATTCGAAGGTCTCGCTCGTCACCGGCGCGATCTCGCCCGCATGGAAATCCTGCGCCGCGATCGCGCGGTCGAAGCTGCGCGACGGCGAAGGCGTCAACCTCCGCGCGCGTGATCTGGTATTCCTCGCGCGAGGCGTTCCGCGGTGCCGCCCATGCTCAGCCCCGGCGCCGGGATCGAGCAGCGCTTCCCAGAGGAAATCCTTGAACTCCACCTGCCCCATGCGGAACCCGCCGCGATGCGTGTAGGCGGCGACGGGATTGCGGCTCATGCTCTCCGCGCCGACGCAGAGCGCGAGATCGACGCCGCGATGCGTCACCGCATCCGCCGCCTGCATCAGCGCCTCGATCCCGGTGCCGCAGACGCGCTGCACGAGATGCGCCGGCACCTCGACCGGCACGCCCGCATAGAGACCGATATGGCGCGGCAGCATGTAGGCGTCGAAGCTCGCCTGCGCGACGCTGCCGGTGATCACCGTGCCGACCTCCTCGCGGATCGGCCTCCGCCCGCGCGAGCACCGCGCGCGCCGCCTTGATGCCGAGATCGATCGGCGAGACCTGCGCGAACGCGCCGTTGAGGTCGACGAAGGGCGTGCGCACGCCGTCCAGCAGCCACACATCGTCCCACGACGCGCCGACACCCTTGCTCATGCGACGAGCTCCCGCACAACGATCACATCCGCCCCTGGCGTCTCGGCATAGAGCCGCTCGACCAGCGCCGCATGGCGCCGCAGCACGGCGCGCTGGTTGATCGAGCCCTTGTCCGTGAGCTCGCCCGCATCGACCGAGAGCGGCGCCGTGAGCCAGGCGAGACGCGCACGCGGCGCGAGCTTCCGGTCGCCTCCGCCGCCAGCTCGGCGAGCGCGCGCCGCAGCGCCGCGCATTCCGCCGCGTCGTCCGGAATCTCCGGCGCGGCCGGGATGGCGAGCACGCCGAGGAAGTCGCGATCCGGCGCCGCGATCACCACGTCGCGCACCCAGCGCCCGAGCCGCTGCACGAGCATGCGCGCGCAGCGGGCCGACGCTCACCCAGGTTCCCGTCGCGAGCTTGAAATCCTCCGCGATCCGCCCGTCGAAGCGGAACCCCTTCGCGCGGTCCGCCGGGTCGAGCCAGACGCAGCGCGTCGCCCATGCGGAGGAAGCCTTCCTCGTCGTAGAGCGCGGCGGTCTGCGCGGGATCGCGCCAATAGCCCGGCGTCGTGCTCGGGCTCGCGCACGCGCGCCTCCAGCTTGCCGTCCACCGGCGCCGCCTTCACCTCCACGCCCGGAGACCGGCAGGCCGACGATGCCGGACCCGCAGGCATCCGGCCGGCAATACAGCGCGAACGGCCCGGTTTCGGTCGAGCCGAGCCCCGTCATCCACTGGATGCGCTCGCCCACCGTCTCGAGCGCGAGCGCATCCCATTCGTCCCACACGCGCTGCGCCAGGCCCGGCGCCCGAGAAGAAGATCATCTTCACCCGGCTGAACAGCTTCTCGCGCAGCGCCGGCTCGCGCCGGAGATACGGCATCAGCTCCTCGAACCCTTTCGGCACGTTGAAGAAGATCGTCGGCGCGATCTCGCGCAGATTGCGCACCGTCGCCTCGATCGCGCCCGGCCACGGGCCGCCCGTCATCGATATAGAGCGTGCCGCCATTGGTGAGCACGAGCC
Organism: uncultured Alphaproteobacteria bacterium; assembly: GCA_963822815.1. Classification (GTDB taxonomy): domain Bacteria; phylum Pseudomonadota; class Alphaproteobacteria; order Acetobacterales; family Acetobacteraceae; genus CAWGJC01. The sequence continues at coordinate 22,505 of CAWGJC010000011.1, read as the reverse complement.
CGACATTGTGGTTGCCGCCGAACGTGTGGTTCCACGGCAGCCAGTCGACGATGACGGGCGGCTCCTCCGCGAGCACCGGGAAGGCGGCGCGCAGCATCGCCTGGTTGCTGCGTGAGCATGCGGTTGCGTGTTGATCACCGCCTTGGGCAGCCCGGTCGAGCCGGAGGTGAACAGGAACTTCGCCGGCGCATCCGGGTCGATCGCGCGCGCGGCCGCATCCACCTCGGGCCCCGGCGTGGTCGCGCACAACGCGTCGAAGCGCGTCGCTGCGCGCCCGTCGCACACCACGATCTCCGCATCGCCGGCGAGATCGAGCGCCGCCGCATAGCGCGATCCGTCATCGGCGAAGACGAGCCCCGGCGTCAGCACCGAGAATACGTGGCGCAGCTTGGCGTGATCGCCCGAGAGCAGCGAATACGCGGTCGAGATCGGCGCATAGGGAATGCCGACATGCAGGCAGGCCAGCGCGAGCATCGCATGCGCGACGCTGTTGCCCGACAGGATCGCGACCGGCCGCTCGGCGGAAAGCCCGCGCGCCAGCAGCGCCGCGCCGATCGCGCGCGCATCGCGCAAGCGCCTCCGCATAGTCCGCCCGCGCCACGCGCCCGACGCATCGCGCTCGGCCACGAAGAGCCGGTCCGGCGCAATCGGCGGCCCAATGCTCGAGCGCTTCGGTGAGCCGCGCCGGATAGGGGCCGAGCGGCGTGCGCGGACGCACGAGGATGGCGCCGTCCGCGCGCTCCTCGAAATCGCATTCCGGCACGGCGATCGACACGGGCCGCAACCTGCCGCTCATCACTCCCTCCCCTCGCCGCCCCGTTCGCCGGGGTCTATTCGTGCACCACTTTCGCCGCGCGCTTCTCGAGAAAGGCCGCAAGCCGCGCCTTCGCCTCGGGATCGCTGCTCGCGATCGCGGCCATCAGGCTCTCCATCATCAGCCCGCCATCGGGATCGGCGCGCGCGATGCGCGGCAGCGCCTGGATCACGGCGTAATTCGTGAGCGGCGCGTTCTGCGCCATGCGCCGCGCGAGCGCGATCCCGCGCGCAAGTCCCTCGCCGGGCTCGACCAGATATTGCGAGAAGCCGATGCGCCACGCCTTCCTCGGCGCCATAGGTGCGCCCGGTCAGCATCATGTCGGCGACGCGCGCGAGCCCGATGAGGCGCGGCAGCCGCACCGAACCGCCGCCGCCGAGGAAGATGCCGCGGCTGCCCTCGGGCAGCGCGTAGAAGGCGCTGCGCTCGGCCACCCGCACATGGCAGCTCGCCGCAAGCTCGAGCCCGCCGCCGACGACCGCGCCGTGCAGCACCGCGACGACGGGCACCCGCCCCTGCTCGATCGCGGCGAAGGCATGGTGCCAGGCGCGCGAATGATGGATCGCCGCCGTCGCGTCCGTCGCGGTCAGGCTCGAAAGGTCGAGCCCGGCGGAGAAATGCTCGCCCTCGCCATGGATCACCACCGCGCGAACCCCGCCGGCGGGTCGGCGAAGAAGCGCCCGATGCCGGCGATGGTCGCGTCGTCGAGCGCGTTGCGCTTCTCCGGCCGGCAGAGACGCAGCACCGCCACCTCGTCCTGCACGGTGCAGGCGAGCGAGTCCGGCAGGGTCTCGCGCGGCGTCGGTCATCGGGAGCCCGGCTGATGTCCCTGCTGGCTATCGCCCGGAGGCCGGCCGGGTCAAGCAGGATAGTTATGGTCATCACTGCCCACGCCACCGCTTGCCGGTCCGCGGCCTGCCGGCATGTCGCCGACGCGCGCATGGCGCGCCCAGCCGACCCGAGGATGCGAATGATTCCGATCTCGCCCGGCCTGGAGCTGGCCTTCGCAGGCGCGCGTGCGCGTCGGCCCGCCGCATGAGCTCGGCCCGGTGCCGGGCGGCCTGCGCCGCATCGTCCCGATCCTCGGCGGCGAGGTCAGCGGTCCGCGGCTGCAGGGCACGGTGCTGCCGGGCGGCGCGGACTGGCAGGTCGTGCAGGAGGACGGGCTGACCCAGCTCACCGCCCGCTACACGCTGCAGGCCGCGGACGGCACGCTGATCTCGGTCGTCAATCACGGGCTGCGCCACGGCCCGCCCGACGTGATCCGCCGCATGCTGGCCGGCCAGCCGGTGGAGCCCGGGTCCTATTATTTCCGCGCGACGCCTGTCTTCGAGGTGCGGCCCGGCCCGCATGACTGGCTGCTGCGCCACATCTTCCTGTGCACCGGCGCGCGCCGCCCCGACCGGGTCGAGCTCAGCTTCTACGCCGTTCTCTAGCTAAGGCCTGTGCTCTGCGCTTTCGGCCGAACGCGATCGCCAGAATGATCCCGAACACGAGCGCACCCAGGGGAGCGACGAAGAAGCCGATGGCCATGGTGGTACCGCCATCGTGGTCGGCGACGGGAATGAATTCCGTATAGGCGACCCAGCCGAACAGGATCGCCAGATAGCCGACGATGACACCGACGACGAACAGCCCCAACGCCTTCACGTGCTGCGCCTTCAATGCGGATCTCGCTTGATAGCACGATCGATCGGCAAAGGATGCGACGGATGCTTCGGCAGCCGCGAGGGCGCTTCTCCGAGCCAACTGGCGTGAGAATAGCGCTCCAAAAGATTGCAAACGGAGCAATGTTCGACCGAACGTTTCCGACCGGTCGGATATTGCTCTAGGCCGCGAGCGCCGCCCGCACCGCGTCCAGCGCCTCGGGCGCCTTCGCGCCCTCCGGGCCGCCCGCCTGCGCCATGTCGGGCCGGCCGCCGCCGCCCTTGCCGCCGACCGCGGCGCTCGCCGCGCGCACCAGCTCGACGGCGTTGTAGCGGCCGGTGAGGTCGGGCGAGACGCCGACGACGATGCTCGCCTTGCCCTCCGCGGTGGAGACCAGCGCGACGACGCCGCTGCCGATCTGCTTGCCGATCGCCTCGGCCAGCCCCTTGAGCTCGCGCGGCGCGACCTCGCCGAGATTGCGCGCGGCGAGCTTCACGCCGCCGACCTCCTCGATCTCGGCGCTCGCCGCCGCCGGTCGCCAGCTTGTGCTGCAATTCCGCGACCTGCCGCTCGAGCCGCCGCCGCTCCTCGAGCAGCGCGGCCACGCGCTCCGGCAGCTCGGCCGGGCTCACCCGCAGCGCGGCCGCCGCCTCCTGCAGCTCGCCGCTCGTTCTCCGCGACCAGCGCGAGCGCGGCATCGCCGGCGACCGCTTCGAGGCGGCGCACCCCGGCGCTCACCGGCCCCTCCGAGACGATGCGGAACAGCCCGATATCGCCGGTGCGCCCGACATGCGTGCCGCCGCAGAGCTCGATCGACTAGGCGGGCTTGCCGCCCTCCGCCGCTCACCCATCGCGACGACGCGCACCTCGTCGCCGTATTTCTCGCCGAACAGCGCCATCGCGCCCTCGGCGACGGCGGCATCGGGCGTCATCAGCCGCGTGGTGACCGCGCTGTTCTCGCGGATGCGCGCATTCACCTCGCGCTCGACCTCGGCGAGGTCCTCGCGCGAGATCGGCACGGGCTGGCTCACGTCGAAGCGCAGCCGGTCGGGCGCGTTGAGGCTGCCCTTCTGCGCGACATGCGTGCCGAGGCGCGCGGCGCAGCGCCTCGTGCAGGAGATGCGTCGCGCTGTGATGCGCGCGGATCGCGGAGCGCCGGGCATGGTCCACCTCGGCCTGCACGGGCTGCCCGACCCGCGCCTCGCCCGCCTCCACCGTGCCGAGATGGACGAAGAGGTCGCCGAGCTTCTTCTGCGTGTCGGTGACGGCGATGCGCAGCCCGCCCGGCCCGGTCAGCACGCCGGTATCGCCGACCTGGCCGCCGGATTCGGCGTAGAACGGCGTCTGGTTGAGCAGCACCGCGACCGGCGTGCCCGACCCCGGCCGACTGCACCGGCGCGCCGTTCACGACGAGCGCGCGGATCTCCGCCTCGGCGGTCTCGACGCTGTAGCCCAGGAACTCGGTCGCGCCGACCTGCTCGCGCAGCTCGAACCAGACCCGCTCGGTCGCCGCCTCGCCGGAGCCCGCCCAGGCCGCGCGGGCGCGCGCGCGCTGCTCCGCCATCGCGCTCTCGAAGCCGGCGAGATCGACGCTCCGCCCCTGCTCGCGCAGCGCGTCCTGCGTCAGGTCGAGCGGGAAGCCGTACGTGTCGTAGAGCCGGAACGCGACATCGCCCGGCAGCGCCTGCTTGTCGCCGAGCTTCGCCGGTCTCCTCGGCGAGCAGGCCGAGGCCGCGCTCGAGCATCGCCTTGAAGCGGTTCTCCTCGAGCCGCATCGTGCCCTGGATCAGCTCCTCCGCCCGGCCGAGCTCGGGATAGGCGCCGCCCATCTGGCGGACGAGCGCCGGCACGAGCTTCCAGAACACCGCCTCGCGCGTGCCCATCATGTGGAGATGGCGCATGGCGCGGCGCATGATCCGGCGCAGCACGTAGCCGCGGCCCTCATTGCTCGGCAGCACGCCGTCCGCGATCAGGAAGGAGGTGGCGCGCAGATGGTCCGCCACGACGCGGTGGCTCACCTTGTGCGGCCCGTCCGGATCGGTGCCGGTCGCCTCGGCGCTCGCCAGGATCAGCGCGCGCAGCGTGTCCGTGTCGTAATTGTCGTGCTTGCCCTGCAGGATGGCGGCGAACCGCTCGAGCCCGAGGCCGGTGTCGATCGAGGGGCGCGGCAGCGGCACGCGCGTGCCGGGCGGGCCTTCCTCGAACTGCATGAAGACGAGGTTCCAGATCTCGATGAACCGGTCCCCGTCCTCGTCCGGGCTGCCCGGGCGGGCCGCCCGGGATGTGGTCGCCGTGATCGTAGAAGATCTCCGAGCACGGCCCGCAGGGGCCGGTATCGCCCATGCGCCAGAAATTATCCGAGGTCGGGATGCGGATGATCCGCCGCTCCGGCAGCCCGGCGATGCCGCGCCCAGAGTGCCGCCGCCTCGTCATCCTCGGCATAGACCGTGACCAGCAGCCTGTCCGCGGGCAGGCCGAAATCCTTGGTCACCAGGTTCCAGGCGAGCTCGATCGCGAGCGGCTTGAAATAATCGCCGAAGCTGAAATTCCCGAGCATCTCGAAGAAGGTGTGGTGGCGCGCGGTGTAGCCCACATTGTCGAGATCGTTGTGCTTGCCGCCGGCGCGCACGCATTTCTGCGCCGTGGTGGCGCGGCTGTAGGGGCGCTTCTCCTGGCCGGTGAAGACGTTCTTGAACTGCACCATCCCCGCATTGGTGAACATCAGCGTGGGGTCGTTGCGCGGCACGAGCGACGAGCTCGGCACGATCTGGTGCTCGTTGCGGGCGAAGAAGTCGAGGAAGGTGGCGCGGATGTCGTTGCTGCTGGGCATTTTCGGGAACTCTGGCCGGGATCGGGCTGGAAGTAGCGAACCCCGCCCGGCATGTCACCCCCGGAACGGGGTTGCGCGCGGGGGACAGTCGCTTATGTAGCGTTGTTTGCGCGAATTCGGAGGGGCGCGTTGGCGTTTCCGCTCACCCTGCTCGACCTGGCCGGCTGCGTGGCGCTGCTCCTGTGGGGGATCCACATGGTGCAGACCGGGGTGCAGCGCGCCTTCGGGCCGCGCCTCCGGAGCGTGCTGGCCACCGCGCTCCGCGGCCGCGTGAAGTCGATGCTGGCCGGCATCGGCGTCACCGCGATCCTGCAGAGCAGCACCGCGACCGGGCTGATGGTCTCGGGGTTCGCCGCCGGCGGGCTGGTCGATCTCGTGCCCGCGCTCGCCGTCATGCTCGGCGCCAATATCGGCACGACGCTGATCGTGCAGGTGCTCTCCTTCGACGTCTCGGCGGTGTCGCCGGCGCTGATCCTGATCGGCGTGATGATGTTCCGCCGCGGCAGCGAGAGCCGGACGCGCGATGTCGGCCGCGTGCTGATCGGGCTCGGGCTCGTCCTGCTGTCGCTCCGGCAGGTGCTCGACGTCATCACGCCCTATGCCGACGCGCCGAGCCTGCGCATGATGCTCGGCGCCATCTCGACCCAGCCCGTGCTCGACGTGGTGCTCGCGGCGGGGCTGACCTGGGCCGCGCATTCCAGCGTGACGGTCGTGCTGCTGGTGATGTCCTTCGCGGCGCGGGGCGTGGTGCCGCCGGACGCGGCCTTCGCGCTGGTGCTCGGCGCCAATCTCGGCACGGCGATCAACCCGGTGCTGGAAGGCGGCGCCGGGGACGACCCGGTGGCGCGGCGGCTGCCGATGGGCAATCTCATCAACCGCGTGATCGGCGTCGTCGCCGCGCTGATCGCGCTGCCCTGGATCGGGCGCGGCATGGTGGTGCTCGAACCGGACAGCGCGCGCGCCGTGGCCGATTTCCACACGCTGTTCAACCTGGTGCTGGCGGCGGTCTTCTTCCCGCTGCTCGACCCCTTCGCGCGCGCTGCTGCGGGCGCTGCTGCCGGCGCGGGTGAACGCGGCCGACCCGTCCCGTCCGCTCTATCTCGACAATGCCGCGCGCGAGACGCCGGTGGTGGCGCTCGGCGGCGCCGCGCGCGAGGCGCTGCGGCTCGCCGACGTGCTGGAGACGATGCTGCACGGGCTGCGCGACGCGCTCGAGCGCAACGACCGCAAGCGGCTCGCCGAGACGAAGCGGCTCGACGACGTGCTCGACAAGCTCAACACGGCGATCAAGGCCTATCTCACCGCGATCGACGAGGAATCGCTCACCGAGGCCGACCACCGGCGCGCTGCGCGCCATCCTGTGCCTTTGCCACGAACATGGAGCATGCGGGCGACGTGGTGGAGCGCAACCTGCTCGCCGCATGTGAACAAGAAGCTCAAGCGCGGCCTCGCCTTCTCGCCGGAAGGCCAGGCCGAGCTGCTCGCGCATGCTGGACCGGCTGATCGCCAATCTGCGTGCCGGGGCGGCGCTGTTCATGAGCGAGGATGCGCGCGCGGCGCGGCATGCTGGCGGCGGAGAAGGAGGCGTTCCGCGGCATGGAGGCGGCAGGCGACCGAGGCGCATTTCGCGCGGCTCCGCGCCGGGCGGGTGGAGACGGCCGAGACGAGCGCGCTGCATCTCGACGTGCTGCGCGACCTCAAGCGCGTGAACGCCCATCTCGTCGCCGCCGCCGCCTATCCGGTGCTCGAGAAGGAGGGCGACCTGCTGCCCTCCCGGCTGCGCAGCGGATGACTGAGATGCGGTTGATCTCCGCCGAGGAGGTGCGGCGCGCCCTCGACATCCCGTCCACGGCCGCGGCGATCCGCGACGCGCTGCTCGGCGAGGCCACGGCGCCCGACCGGCATCACCATGCCGTGCCGGATGGCGCGGGGCGGGACACGGTGCTGCTGCTCATGCCGGCCTGGACACCGGGCGGCTATCTCGGCGTGAAGCTCGCGACGGTGGCGCCCGGCAATGCGGCGAAGGGCCTGCCCACGGTGATCGCGAGCTACCTGCTGCACGAGGCGGCGACCGGCCGCCCGCTCGCGCTGATGGACGGCACGATGCTGACGCTCCGCCGCACCGCCGCCGCCTCGGCGCTCGCGGCGGACGCGCTGGCGCGGAAGGATGCGTCGCGCCTCGTGGTGGTCGGCACCGGCGCGCTCGCGCCGCATCTTGCCGAGGCGCATGCGGCGATGCGGCCGATCACGCGCATCGACGTGTGGGGCCGCGACCCGGCGAAGGCGCGCGCGACCGGCGGACGCCCTGGCGGCGCAGGGCCTGCCGGCGCAACCCGCACCCGATCTGGAAGCGGCGGTGCGCGAGGCGGACATCGTCACCTGCGCGACGACCTCGCGCGAGCCGCTCGTGCGCGGCGCCTGGCTGCGCCCCGGCACGCATCTCGATCTCGTCGGCGGCTTCACGCCCGGAGATGCGCGAGGCCGATGACGACGCGCTGCGCCGCGCCCGCGTCTTCGTGGACAGCGACCACGCCTGCCACGAGGCCGGCGATCTCACGCAGACCGGGTGCAAGCCCGTCGCCGATCTGCGCGCGCTTGCGGCGCGGCGAGGCAGGCCGCGAGAGCGAGGACGAGATCACGCTGTTCAAATCCGTCGGCATGGCCGTCGAAGACCTCGCGGCGGCGATCCTGGTGACCACGCCGGCCCGCGGCACCTGACCGACGACCTCCGCCGGATCAGGCCGCCTTCGCCTGCTGCGCCAGCCGGTCGAGATTGCGGAGGATGTCGCGCGCCGTCCTGATGCGCGTCGCGACGTCCATCTCGCGCGACGATGGCGAGCTTGTGGTCGGGGCGCAGGCGCACCTTGCCGCCCTGGCTGCCGAGCCAGGCGACGAGCCCGGCCGGGTTGCGGAACGCGTTGCCGCGGAATTGCAGCACCATGCCTTTCGGCCCGGCTTCGAGCTTTTCCACGCCGGCCTCGCGGCAGGCGCGCTTGAGCGCCACGACCTGCAGCAGGTTCTCCACCTCCGACGGCAGCGTGCCGAAGCGGTCCACGAGCTCGGCCGCCATCGCATCGGATTCCGCGTCCGACGCCAGCGAGCCGATGCGGCGATAGAGGCCGAGCCGCACCGGAAGATCGCGCACGTAATCCTCCGGGATCAGCACCGGCAGACCGAGAGAGATGTTCGGCGTCCAGTCGCGCTCCTCGGCGCGGCGGCGGCCCTTCTCGGCGCGCATCTCGGCGACCGCGTCCTCCAGCATCTGCTGGTAGAGCTCGATGCCGACCTCGCGGATATGGCCGGATTGCTCGTCGCCCAGCAGGTTGCCGGCGCCGCGGATGTCGAGATCGTGGCTCGCCAGCGTGAAGCCGGCGCCGAGATTGTCGAGCGTCTGCATCACGGTGAGGCGCTTCTCGGCGGCGACCGACAGCTTGTGCATCGGCGGCCAGGTCAGATAGGCGTAGCCGCGCTGCTTGCCGCGGCCGACGCGGCCGCGCAGCTGGTAGAGCTGGCCCAGGCCGAACATGTCGGCGCGGTGGATGACGCAGCGTGTTCACCGCCGGCATGTCGAGCCCGCTCTCGACGATGTTGGTCGAGAGCAGGATGTCGTATTTGCCGTCGCCGAACTCCGTCATCACGCGCTCGAGCTCGGTCGGCGCGAGGCGGCCATGCGCCTGGATGAGCTTCGCCTCCGGCACGATCTCGCGGATGCGCTCGGCCATGCGGTCGAGATCCTCGATGCGCGGCACGACGCAGAAGATCTGCCCGCCGCGGAAGCGCTCGCGCTGGATCGCCTCGCGGATCACCACCGCGTCGAACGGCATGATGAAGGTGCGCACGGCGAGGCGATCGACCGGCGGCGTCGCGATGACGGACATCTCGCGCACGCCGGTGAGCGCCAGTTGCAGCGTGCGCGGGATCGGCGTCGCGGTCAGCGTCAGCACGTGCACGTCGGATTTGAGCTGCTTCAGCTTCTCCTTGTGCGACGACGCCGAAATGCTGCTCCTCGTCCACGACCAGCAGGCCGAGATCGCGGAATTCGACGCCCTTCGCGAGCAGCGCATGCGTGCCGACGACGATGTTCACCGTGCCGTCCGCCAGGCCCTTCTTGGTCTCGGCGGCCTCCTTCGCGGTCACCATGCGGCTCAATTGCCGGACCTCGACCGGCAGGCCCGGCGAAGCGCGCGGAGAAGCTGCGGAAATGCTGGCGCGCGAGCAGCGTGGTCGGCACCACGACCGCGACCTGCGCGCCCGACATCGCGGCGACGAAGGCGGCGCGCAGCGCCACCTCGGTCTTGCCGAAGCCGACATCGCCGCAGATCAGCCGGTCCATCGGGCGGCCGGAGGCCATGTCCTCCAGCACGTCGGCGATGGCGCGCGACTGGTCCTCGGTCTCGGCGAAGGGGAAGCGGGCGCAGAACTCGTCCCAGCTCCCTTCCGCCGGGCGCCATGGTCTCGGCCTCCTGCATCCGGCGCGCGGCGGCGACGCGGATGAGCTCGCCCGCCATGTCGCGGATGCGCTGCTTGGCGCGCGCCTTGCGCGTCTGCCAGCCCGCGCCGCCGAGCTTGTCGAGCGCGACGCCGGCGCCCTCGCTGCCGAAGCGCGAGAGCATCTCGATGTTCTCGACCGGCAGGAAGAGCTTGTCGTCGCCGTCATAGAGCAGGCGCAGGCAGTCATGCGGCGCGCTGCCGACGGTGAGCGTGACGAGCCCGTCATAGCGGCCGATGCCGTGATCCTGGTGCACGACCAGATCGCCTTCGGCGATTTCCGTGGCCTCGGCGATGAACTGGTCCGCGCGCTTGCGCCGGCGCGGCGGGCGGGAGATGCGCTCGCCGAGCAGGTCCTGCTCGCCGACGATCGCGACGTCCTCGGCGACGAAGCCGCGTTCGAGGCCGAGCGTGACGAGCACGGTCGCGGCTCGGCGGCAGCTTGCGCGACCGCCGCCCAGTCATCCGCCTGCTCGGCGCGGAACCCGTTCTCCTGCAGGAGATGCGCGATGCGCTCGCGCGAGCCGCGGGTCCAGGCGGCGATGACGGTGCGGCGCTTCTCGCCGGCCCAGCGCTCGGCCTGGGCGCGCAATTGCTGGAAGGCGTTGCCCGCCTGGCGCGCCGGCCTGGGTGAAGATCGACGCCCGGGCGGCCGCCGGCATCGAAGCCCTCGGCGCCCTCCGGCTTGCCGTAGGGGCTGAAGGCGAAGAGCGGGCCCATGCCGAGCATCAGGTCCCAGCTCGCGCGGTCGAGATAGAGGCGGTCGGGCGGCAGCGGGCGATACGGCACCTCGCCGTCGCGGGGCACCGAGCGGCGGGCCTCGTAATGGTCCGCGATCATCTCGAGCCGGGCGTCGAGCGCGTTCTCGGCCTGGTGGTCGAGGCTCACCGCGGCATCGGGGAGGTAGTCGGTCAGCACCTCCATCGCCTCGTGGAAGAGCGGCGCCCAATGCTCCATGCCGGGATGGCGGCGGCCCGTCGGAGATCGACTGGTAGAGCGGGTCCTCCGCCGCGCCCGGGCCGAACAGCTCGCGCCAGCCGGTGCGGAAGCGGGTGATGCTGTCCTGGTCGAGCGAGATTTCCGAGACCGGGCGGAAGGTCAGGCGCTCGACCTTCTTCGCGCTGCGCTGGGTCGCGGGGTCGAAGCGGCGGATGCTCTCCACCTCGTCGCCGAACAGGTCGAGGCGCACGGGCTCGGGCTCGCCGGCGGGGAAGACGTCGATGATGCCGCCGCGCGTCGGCGTATTCGCCGGGCTCCATCACGGTGCCGGCGCGGCCATAGCCGTTCGCCTCGAGGAAGCGGATCGAATTCCTCGGCGTCGAGCGTGCCGCCGGCGCGGATGGTCGAGGCTGGCGCCGCGGAACACGGCGCGGGGCGGCACGCGCTGCACCAGGGCGTTGACCGTGGTGAGCACGATGCGCGGCCGCTCGGCGGGCTCGAGCAGGCGGGCGAGCGTCGCGATGCGCTCGGAGACGATCTCGGGGTTGGGCGAGACGCGGTCATAGGGCAGGCAGTCCCAGGCCGGGAAGCGCAGCACCTCGAATTCCGGGGCGAAGAAGCCGAGCGCCTCGGCGAGCCGCGCCATGCGGGCATCGTCGCGCGCGACGTGCAGCACCGCGCCCGCGTGCTCGCGCCGGCGCTTCGCCAGCAGCAGCGCGTCATAGCCCTCCGGGGCGCCATAGACGGTGAGCGCGCTCATCGGCCTCGCCGCCGCCACCATGGCGCGGAGCATCGGGCGTGTCCTGCTCGGGCGGGAACCGGCGCGCGGCCGGTGAGCCAGTCGGCGAGCTCGGGGTCGGGCAGCTCCAGCACCGCCTCCATCGCGTCGAGCTCGGCCTCGCTCATGGCCGCGATCCGCGGTCGCGACGAAGCCGCCGACCAGCAGGTCGTTCTCGTGGGTGCCGCGATGGGTGGCGCGGAAGAGGATGCGCCGGCGTCTGGTGTCGAGGCCGGGCTCGGCGTGCTTGCTGTTCCTGGCATGGGATCGCGCGTCATATAGAGAGCGGCCCCGCCCCTGTCAGCCCGTGCAGCACGATCCCTCGCACCCCTTTTCGCACCTGTGACCGCGCTGCGCGGCGTCGGGCCCCTCCGTGGCCGGCGCTGATCGAGAGGCTGGCGCCGGGCGGGCGCGTGCTCGACCTGCTGTTCCACCTGCCGGAGAGCTATATCGACCGCCGCCTGCGGCCGACGCATCCGCACGCGCGCAGCCCGGCCAGGTGGCGACGCTCGCGCGTCGAGGTGGTGCGCCACGAGGAGCCGGCCAATCCGCGCCAGCCCTGGCGGGTGATCGTGACCGACGGCACCGGCTTCGCCGAGCTCGTCTTCTTCGGCCCGCAGCGCCTGCGGCAGTTCCCGGTCGGCGCGCGAAGCTGCTGGTCTCGGGCAAGGTGGAGCGGTTCGGCGACCGGCTCACCATGCCGCATCCGGACCATGCGGTGCCGGTCGGGCAGGAGGCGGAGCTGCCGGCGCTCGAGCCGGTCTGGCCGATGACGGCGGGGCTCTCGCCCAAGGTGCTCGGCAAGGCCGTGCCGCGCCGCGCTGGAGCGGCTGCCCGAGCTCCCCGAATGGCACGACGCGGCCCTGCTCCGGCGCGAGAAATGGCCCGGCTTCGCCGCGGCGCTGCGGGCGATCCAGGCGCCCCCTGCCCTGCCCGTGCCCGACGCGCGCCGCGCCGCCGCCTCGCCTATGACGAGCTGCTGGCGAGCCAGGTCGCCGTCGCCTGGCTGCGCGCGCGCGAGCGGGCGCGGCCCGGCCGCGCGCTCACGGGCGACGGCACGCTGCGCGGCAGGGCGCTCGCCCGCTTCGGCTTCGCGCCCACGCATGAGCCAGCTCGCCGCCATGGCCGAGATCGACGCCGACCTCGCCGCGCCGCGCCGCATGCTGCGCCTGCTGCAGGGCGATGTCGGCTCGGGCAAGACGCTGGTCGCCGCCTGCGCCATGCTCCGCGCCGTCGAGGCCGGGGCGCAGGCGGCGCTCATGGCGCCGACCGAGGTGCTGGCCAAGCAGCACCACGCCACGCTGACGAAACTCTGCCCGGTGCCCGTCGCGCTGCTCACCGGCTCGGTGAAGGGCGCCGACGCGCCGCAACGTGCTCGCCGGGCTCGCGAGCGGCAGCATCCCCATCGTGGTCGGCACGCATGCGCTGTTCCAGGAGGCGGTCGAGTATCGCGACCTCGCGCTGGCCGTCATCGACGAGCAGCACCGGTTCGGCGTCGATCAGCGGCTCCTGCTCGGCGGCAAGGGCGAGCGGACCGACGTGCTGGTGATGACCGCGACGCCGATCCCGCGCACGCTGCTGCTCACGCAATGGGGCGAGATGGCGGTCAGCCGGCTCGCCGAGAAGCCCGCCGGGCCGGCAGCCGATCCGCACCACGCTGCATTCCCTCGCGACCATGATCGACGTGGTGGACGCGATGGCCCGCGCGCTCGATCGCGGCGCGCAGATCTACTGGGTCTGCCCGCAGGTGGCCGAGAGCGAGGCGAGCGACCTCGCCGCCGCCGAGGAACGCTTCGCCGCGCTGCGCGAGCGGTTCGGGGCCAAGGTGGGGCTCGCGCACGGCCAGCAGGACCCGGCGGTGCGCGACGCCGCGCTCGCCGATTTCGCCGCCGGCCGCACGCGCCTGCTCGTCGCGACCACGGTGGTCGAGGTCGGCGTGGACGTGCCGGGCGCGACCGTGATGGTGGTCGAGCATGCCGAGCGCTTCGGCCTCGCCCAGCTTCACCAGCTGCGCGGCCGGGTCGGGCGCGGCCGCGAGGCGAGCTTCTGCCTGCTGCTGCACGAGGACGGGCTGAACGAGACCGCGCGCCGCCGCCTCACCCTGCTGCGCGACACCGAGGACGGGTTCCGTCATCGCCGACGAGGATTTCCGCCTCCGCGGCGGCGGCGACCTGCTCGGCACGCGGCAGAGCGGCCAGCAGGGCTTCCGCCTCGCCGACCCGATCGAGCACGAGGACCTGCTGCACATGGCGCATCAGGACGCGGCGCTGCTGCTGGAGAAGGACCCGAAGCTCGAAACGCCGCGCGGACTGGCCATCCGCCTGCTCGGCCGGCTGTTCGAGCGCGGTGCCGCGCTCCGCACGTTGCGCGCGGGTTAAAACCCCGAAAGGCTCTCCGGCGCGCGCCTTGCAAACATCCGTGATTGCGGTATGCCGGCCGCGCCCGACCGGAGGGGATGCGTGGCCGAACCTGTCCTGATCGAAATCGCCGGGCTGACCAAGCGCTTCGGCAGCTTCACCGCCGTGGACGACGTCTCCTTCAGCGTCGCGCGCGGCGAGGTGCTGGGCTTTCTCGGCCCGAACGGCGCCGGCAAATCGACGACCATGCGCATGCTGGCGGGCTTCATGATCCCGACGGCGGGCACGGCGCGCATCGCCGGCCATGACGTGCAGGACGATGCCGATTCCGGCGCGCCGCGCGCTCGGCTTCCTGCCCGAAGGCGCGCCGACCTATCCCGAGATGAGCGTGCTCGCCTTCCTCCGCTTCACCGCGCGCGTGCGCGGCTATGCGCGGCGCGCGAGCTGGCGCGGCGCGTCGAGCACGCGATCGCGCTGACCTCGCTCGAAGGCGTGCGGCTGCAGCCGATCGAGACCCTGTCCAAAGGCTTCAAGCGCCGCGTCGGGCTCGCGCAGGCGCTGCTGCACGATCCGCCGGTGCTGGTGCTCGACGAGCCGACCGACGGGCTCGATCCCGAACCAGAAGCACGAGGTGCGCACGCTGATCGCGCAGATGGCGCCGGAGAAGGCGATCGTCATCAGCACGCATATCCTGGAAGAGGTGGATGCGGTCTGCACGCGCGCGATCATCATCGCGCATGGCCGCATCGTCGCCGATGCGACGCCCGCCGAGCTCGAGAAACGCGCGCCCTCGGGCAAGCTCGAGGACGTGTTCCGCGCAGATCACCGCCGAGCCAGTCCTTGGCGAACCCGCGAAAGCCGCCTGATGCGCAATATCTTCGTCATCGCCGGGCGCGAGCTCGGCGGCTATTTCGCGACACCCGTCGCCGTCGTCTTCATCGTCATCTTCCTCGTGCTGCAGGGCGCGCTCACCTTCAATCTCGGCGGCTGGTTCGACCGCGGCCAGGCCGATCTCGCGCCCTTCTTCAACTTCCTGCCCTGGGTGCTGCTGCTGCTGGTGCCGGCGATCACCATGCGGCTCTGGGCCGAGGAGCGCCGGCTCGGCACGATCGAGATGCTGCTGACCCTGCCGATCACCCGCACCGAGGCGGTGGTGGGGAAATTCCTCGCCGCCTGGCTGTTCTGCGTCATCGCGCTGGTGCTCACCTTTCCCTTCGTCATCACCGTCAACATCCTCGGGCGCCCGGATAACGGCGTGATCCTGTCGAGCTATCTCGGCGGCGTGCTCGTCGCCGGCGCCTTCCTCGCGATCGGCGCGGCGGTCTCGGCGGCGACGCGCAACCAGGTGATCGCCTTCGTGCTCGGGCTCGCGCTCTGCTTCGTCTTCGCCGCCGCGGGCTCCTCGATCGTCACCGATTTCCTCACCGCGAACGCGCCAGGGCTGGTCGATCGTCGCGCGGCGCATCGGCGTGCTCGAACGCTTCCAGTCCTTCACCCGCGGCGTGATCCAGCTGCGCGACCTGATCTATTTCGCGAGCTTCATCGTCTTCTTCCTGTTCGTGAACGTCGTCGTGGTCGAGCAGAGGAAGGCCGACTGATGAACCGCGGCTGGAGCTCGATCGTCGCGTCGCTCGCGGTCGCGGCGATCATGATCGGCATCAACATGGCCGCCGATGTGCGGCTCGCGAATGTGCAGCTCGACCTGACGCAGGGACGCATCTATTCGCTGTCGAACGGCACGCGCAGCGTGCTCACGCGGCCTCAAGGAGCCGATCACGCTGCGGATGTTCTACTCGCCGCAGCTCGGCGCGCGCGCTGCCCGTCTATGGCGCCTATGCCGACCGGGTGCGCGAGATGCTGCGGCAATACGCCTCGCTCTCCGGCGGCAGGCTCAGGCTCGAATTCTACGATCCCGAACCGTTCAGCGACACCGAGGACCGCGCGATGGCGTCGGGCCTGCAGGGCGTGCCGATCGACCGCGCCGGCGAGCCCGTCTATTTCGGCATCGCCGGCAGCAACATGCTGGACGACCAGCGCGACATCGCCTTCCTCAAGCCCGAGCGCGAGCGCTTCCTCGAATACGACCTGACCAAGCTCATCCACGACCTGAGCAACCCGAAGCTGCCGGTGGTCGGCGTCATGAGCTCGCTGCCGCTCGACGGCGACCCGCGCATGATGATGATGACGCATGGCCAGGGCGGCGGGCAGCCCTGGGCCTCGATGATGGAGCTGCGCCGCAACTTCGCGGTGAAGACGGTGCCGCTCGATGCGCAGGTGATCGAGCCCGACATGCAGGTGCTGCTCGTCGCGCAGGCGCAGCATCTCTCCGATGCGACGCTCTACGCCATCGACCAGTTCGTCATGCGCGGCGGCCGGCTGATGGTGATGGTCGATCCGTTCAGCGAGGCCGAGGCGGCGACGCCGGGCCCGCAGGGCGAGCCGCCGACGGATACCAGCAGCAACCTGAAGAAGCTCTTCGACGCCTGGGGCATCGAATACGATCCGAACCAGGTCGTGGGTGACCTTTCCGGCGCCTGGCGCGTGCGCGCGGGGTATGGCGACCGCGACAAGGCGGTGGATTACGTCGCCTGGTTCAACATCGGCCGCGGCATCTCCAAGAGCGATCCCGCGACCGCCGATCTGTCGCAGGTGACGGTCGCCACGGCCGGCGCGCTGGCGAAGAAGCCGGGCGCCGACATCACTTCTCCCCGCTCCTCTCGAGCAGCGCCCAGTCCGGCATCATCCCGGCCGACAAGGTGCGGAGCGACCCCGATCCCTCGCGCATCCTCGCCGACTTCCGGCCCCAGGGGGGCGCGCGGGTGATCGCGGCGCGGGTGCGCGGCGTGCTGCATTCCGCGTTCAAGGGTCCGCCCGACCTGCCGCAGGGCGTCAAGCGCGCGGACGGCATGCCGGCCTACAAGGCGGAGACCTCGGGCCCCGCCGATCTCGTCGTCGCCGCCGACAGCGACATCCTCGCCGACCGGTTCTGGGTGCAGACGGGCGACTTCTTCGGCAGCCAGGATGCGACGCCGTTCAGCGACAACGGCCCCTTCGTCGCCAACCTGATCGGCACGCTCGCCGGCGGCGACGCGCTGATCGGGCTGCGCAGCCGCGGGCAGCATCCGGCCCTTCACGCTGGTGGAGGACATGCAGAACCGGGCGGAGGCGCAGTTCCACGCCACCGAGCAGAAGCTGCAGACGCATCTCGACGACGTGCAGAAGAAGCTGCAATCGCTCCGCACCAACGTGTCGAACGGCCAGGGCGCGGTGATCACGCCCGAGCAGCGCGACGCGATCAGCGCCGCGCGCACCGACATCCTGCAGACGCGCCGCCAGCTCCGCCAGGTGCAGCTCGACCTCCGCCGCGACATCTCCCGCCTGCAGGCGGAGCTCCGCACGCTCGATATCGGCGCGGTGCCGGTGCTGCTCGTGCTCGCCGCGATCGGCATCGGCATCGCCCGCAGCCGCGCGCGCGCCCGGGCGCGGGCGTGAGGAGCGGGACGATGAAGCCGCGCAACCTTGCTCTCCTGGTCATGGTCGCCGTCGTCGTGTTCGCGGGCGGCTGGTATGTCGGGCCGGTTCGACCCCAATGCGGCTCGGGACCCGAGCCAACCCATTGCCGGCCGCCCGCGAACGCGACGATGGCGACGATGACGAGGATGAGGAGGTTGCGCGGCTTCATCGTCCGCTCCTCAGGCCCGCGCCCGGGCGCGCGCGCGGCTGCGGGCGATGCCGATGCCGATCGCGCAGCGAGCACGGCACGCGCACCGCGCCGATATCGAGCGCGAAGCTCCGCCTGCCGCGCGAGATGTCGCGGCGCAGCTGCACTCGGCGGAGCTGGCGGCGCCTGTCGTGTCGGTGCGCGCGGCGCTGATCGCGTCGCGCTGCTGGGCGTGATCGCCGCGCCCTGGCACTCTGGACACGTTGGTGCCGGACGCGATTGCAGCTTCTTCTGCACGTCAAAGTGAGAATGCGTGCTAGCTTCTGCTCAGTGGCGTGGAACTGCGCCTCCACCGGGTCTCATCACCAGCGTGAAGGGCCGGATGCTGGGACCGCGGCTGCGCAGCCCGATCAGCGCGTCCCGCCGCCGGCGAGCGTGCCGATGAGGTTGGCGACGAAGAGGCCTTGTGGCTGAACGGCGTCGCATCCTGGGCTGCCGAAGAAGTCGCCCGTCTGCACCCGAGACCCGTCGGCGAGGAGTGTGCGGGCGGCGACGAGCGAGATAGGACAGGGCCCGAGGTCTCCGCCTTGTAGGCCGGCGAGTGCCGGATCCCGCGCGCTTGACGCCCTGCGGCAGGTGGGGCGAGCCTGGACGCGGAATGCAGCACGCCGCGCGCCCGCGCTGCGTCCACCACGGCGCGCCCTGGGCCGGAAGTCCGGCGAGGATGCGCAAGATAATGCGGGTCGCTCCCGCCTTGTAGCAGGCCGGATGATGCCGGACACGGGCGCTGCTCGAGAGCGGGGAGAAGGTCATGTCGGCGCCCGGCTTCTTCGCCAGCGCGCACCATGGCGACCGTCACCTGCGACAGATCAGCAGTCGCGGGATCGCTCTTGGTTTCAGGCCGCCGATGTTGAACCAGGCGACAGTAATCCACCGCCTTGTCGCGGTCACGCCCATCCCTGGAGGCCGCCCACGACCTGGTTGAGGAATCGTGTTCGATGCCCCAGGCGTCGAAGAGCTTCTTCAGGTTGCTGCTGGTATCCATCAGCGGCTCGCCTGCAGCCGGCGTCGCCGCCTCGGCCTCGCTGAACGGATCGACCATGACCATCAGCCCGCCGCCGCGCATGACGAACTGCGTCGAGATGGCGTAGAGCGTCGGCATCGGAGAGATGCTGCGCCTGCGCGACGAGCAGCACCTGCATGTGGCTCGATCACCTGCGCATCAAGCGGCACCATCTTCACCGCGAAGTTGCGGCGCAGCTCCATCATCGAGGCCCAGGGCTGCCGCCCTGGCCATGCATCATCGTCCATCATGCGCGGGTCGCCGTCGAGCGGCCGCGAGCTCATCACGCCGACCACCGGCAGCTTCGGGTTGCTCAGGTCGTCGATGAGCTGGTCAGGTCGTATTCGAGGAGTTTGGGCGCCGAGTTGAGGAAGGCGATGTCGCGCTGGTCGTCCAGCATGTTGCTGCCGGCAATGCCGGAATTAGCGGGCTCCCCCGGCGCGGTCGATCGGCACGCCCTGCAGGCCCGACGCCATCGCGCCGTCCTCGGTGTCGCGAACGGTTCGGATGGTCAAGATCCGAGCCTGAGCCTGCCGGCCGGAAGAAAGCGAGGCGTCCTCCGCGGCGTCTCGCGCACCGGGTCGGCATAGGCGCGCCGCGCCGAGCTGGCCGGAGTGGAACAACCGCAGCGTGATCGGCTGCCTTGAGGCCCCTGAGCACGCTGCGCGTGCCATTTCGACAGCAAATCCAATCGTGCCTACGTGGTGGACTGCACATTCGCGAGCCGGCGGCGTCGGCGGCCATGTTGATGCCGATCGTGATCGCCGCGACCGCGGCGGACGGCGACGATCGAGCTCCAGCTGCGGTTCATAGTCAGCCTTCCTCTGCTCGACCACGACGACGTTCACGAACAGAAGACGATGAAGCTCGCGAAATAGATCAGGTCGCGCAGCTGGATCACGCCGCGGGTGAAGGACTGGAAGCGTTCGAGAGCGCGCCGATGCGCCACGCGAGATCGACCCCGGCCTGCGCGCGTTCGCCGTGAGGAAATCAGTGACGATCAACGAGCCCGCCGCAGCGAAGACGAAGCAGAGCGCCGACCCGAGCACGAAGGCGATCGCCTGGTTGCGCGTCGCCGCCGAGACCGCCGCGCCGATCGCGAGGAAGGCGCCCGCGACGAGCGCGCCCGCCGAGATAGCTCGACAGAATCACGCCGTTATCGGTCGCCCGAGGAGTGTCCGCCGGTGATGACGAAGGGAAAGGTGAGCGCGAGCGCGATCACGCAGAACAGCCAGGCCGCGAGGAATTTCCCGCCGCCGCCTCGGTGCAGTGGGCGGCGTCAGCGGCGTCTCAATCGTGCCGAGCCTGTGCTCCTCAGCCCAGAGCCGCATCGTGATCGCCGGCGGCAGCACCCAGGGGCGGGAGTTAAAGAGGCGCGATCCGCCTGGCCGCGGTTGTCGAACCAGCCGCCGAGATTGAAGGTGAGCACCCGGCCCGCGCGAGGAAGATGACGATCGAAGCGAGCCGGCGGCGAGGTGTCGCGAAATAGCCGCCGAGCTCGGCGCCCGGCGATGACGAAGATATTGCGCATCAGGCGGCTTCGCAGGGTTCGCCAAAGACTGGCTCGCAGTCATGGAACACCGTCCTCAAGCTACCGAGGGTGCGCGTTTTCCAACTCGGCGGCGATGTGGCATCGGCGACGATGCGGCCCGCGGCGATGATGATCACCCGCTGCAGTCCGCCTCCACCTCCTCGAGGATGTGAGTCGACAGGATGATCGTCTTGTCCTGACCCATGCGGCGGATGAGCTGCCGCACCTCGTGCTTCTGGTTGGGATCAAGGCCGTCGGTCGGCTCGTCGAGGATCAGCACCGGCGGATCGTGGATCAACGCCTGGGCAAAGCCGAACAGCAGCACTTGAACCCTTTCGACGGTCTCGATCCGCTGCAACCGCACGCCTTCGAGCGAGGTCGGCGCGATGGCGTGCCCGACGCGCCGCGCCAGAGCTGGCGCCCGCCGTAGCCGCGCACGCGCGCCTGTAAACGCAGGAATGCGCTCACGCCCATCTCGGGATAGGTCGGCGCGCCTTCGGGCGGGAAGCCAAGCGCGCGACGCGCCGGAATGGCATCGTCCTAGCCATGGCCGGCGACACCGTGCCCGTCGGATCATGAGAAGCCTGCCACATGCGCATGGTCGTCGATTTGCCCAGCCCCCGTTCAGGCCGAGAACCCCAGGCGCCCCGCCGCGCGCAACACTGAACGAGAACGTCGTCCACGGCGGTAAAGCGCTTGGTCAGCCCAGCAATTTCGATCAGGACAAATTCGGCCAGCGCATCCCCTCCGGTCGGGCGGGTCGGCATACCGCAATCACGGATGTTTCGAGAGGCGCGCCCGAAGAGCCTTTCGGGTCTTAACCCGCGCACCGGTTGGAGCACCGGCGCCGCGCTCGGCCGGCCCGACAGCAGAGCACGAAGTCCGCGCGGCGTTAGAGCTTCGGTGCTTCTCCGGCGGCGGCGCCACGTGCTGATGCGCCATGTGCAGGATATCTCCGTGCTCGATCGGGTCGGCGAGGCGGAACCCCTGCTGCCCGCTCTCCGCGTCCCCAAGCAGGCCGGCGGAGGCGGAATCCTCGTCGGCGATGCGGGAACCCATCCTCGGTGTCGCGCAGCAGGGTGAGGCGGCGGCGCGCCGAGCCTCGTTCAGCCCGTCCTCGGTCACGGCACAGAGAAGCTCGCCTCACGGCCGCGCCCGACCCGCCCCCGCGCAACTGGTGAAGCTGGGCGAGGCCCAAAGCGCTCGGCATGCTCCACCACCATCACCGTCGCGCCCGCGCGTCCACACCCACCTCGACCACCGTCGTCGCGACGAGCAGGCGCTGCAGGCCGGCCAGCGAATGGGCGGAGCCGCCGTCCCGCACCGCCAGGATCTGCTGGCCGTGCGCGAGCCCCACCTTAGCCGAACGGCTCGCGGCGCGGCAAACCGTTGCTCGCCGCGCGAGATCACCGCCTCGCTCTCGGCCACCTAGTGAGTCTGGGCCCCGCGATAGAGAGCACGGCGGACATCAGCGTCCACCAGGCAACCGTTCATCGTCGCGAGGAATGCAGCGTGGTGCCGGAGTCGGCTGCCGCCCGGGCGGCTTTTCTCGGCGAGCCGCTAACCGCATCTCAGCCCCATTGCATGAGCCGCGCGTGCGCGGGATCA
This sequence comes from uncultured Alphaproteobacteria bacterium, assembly GCA_963822815.1. GTDB lineage: Bacteria > Pseudomonadota > Alphaproteobacteria > Acetobacterales > Acetobacteraceae > CAWGJC01. The sequence goes on along the minus strand of CAWGJC010000011.1, from coordinate 789 downwards.
GGGGTTACAGTCATCGCCAGCACATCGTCGCTCACCCTTGGCGCCGAGCAGGAGCCGCTGATCGACGCCAAACCGGGCTGCTCGTCGATGACGGCCAGCGCGAGGTCGCGATCTTCCGCCGCCTCCTGCACGCATGCGTGCCGACCACGATGGGGATGCTGCCGCTCGGCGAGAGCCCGGCGAGCACGTTGCCGCGGGTGGCGGGGCCCCACCGAGCCGGTGAGCAGCGCGACGGGCACCGGGCAGAGTTCGTCGGCGTTCGTGATGCTGCTCACCAGCGCCTCGTCGGCGCCATGAGCGCCGCCCACCTGCACCCGGCCTCAACAGCGCGGAGCATGGCGCAGGCCGCGACCAGCGTCTTGCCCGAGCCGACATGGCCCTGCCACGGAGCACGGCGCGTGGCACGGGCGAGGCGAGGTCGGCGTCGATCTCGGCCATGGCGGCAAGCTGGCTCAGCGTGGGCGCGAAGCCGAAGCGCGCCAGCGCCCCGCGCAGCGTGCCGTCGCCCGTGAGTGCGCAGCCGGGCCGCACCCGGCTCGGCGCAAGCGCTGAGCGAGCGTGAGCCGCCCAAGCAGCTCGTCATAGGCGAGGCACGGCGGGCCCGCGTCGGCGCGGGCGGGGGCGCCTGGATCGCGGGCAGGAGCCGGGCATTTTCTCGCGCCGGAGCAGGGCCGCGACCAAGTGCCACTCGGGGAGCTCCGAAGCCGCTCCAGCGCGGCGCGGAGCAGGCCTTGCCGAGCACCTTGAGCGAGAGCCCCACAAGTTCAGCTGCGAGCGCAGGAAGCTCTC
>CAWGJC010000010.1:0-28678 GCA_963822815.1 uncultured Alphaproteobacteria bacterium | reverse complement strand
CTCGGCGAGCAGCAGCACGCTCCCAGCGCACGAGATCGGGAGCACTGCCTCGCGCCCTTCAGAGATGCGCGATCAGATGAACGAGGCCGGCGCCAGGCGCGGATGCGGCTCGCGCTCCGGCACGCCCCCTCCGCCACGGCGCAGCAGGCGCGCAGGACCCCAGTTTCAGGGCGTCATCCATCGCCAGCGCCGCGGCCGGGTGCACGAGTTCCGCCGCTCAGGCTGCCGAGCTGCTCGGACAGCCGCGCGACCCAGCGCGCCTGGACGAGATTGCCGGGCTGCCAGGTCGCCGCCTTGCCGCGCGACGCGCCGCCGCGAACGAGACCGCGATAACGTCCTTGCGCCCCGGTAAGCACGCTCGCCAGCGCGTCGCCTTCGCCATAGGGGCGGACGTCGAGCACGATCCCCGGCGCCTCCCACTCCATTCAGCCGGGCTCGAGCGGCCGGTGGGCGAGCCGCGTTATCCCGCCGGCGAGATGGGCGTCACGACCAGGAGGAGCAGGGCCAGCCCGGGCGGAACTGCGCCACGGGATCGCAAGCAGGAAAAGCACCGCGATCGCGCCGACCACCCGCCGCAGATGCGGGCTTCGACGAGGATTTCCGGGGCGGCGAGGCAGGCGGGTGGCGGACGGCGTAATGCCAGACGGCCAGAACAGGACGGCAAGCATCTCCAGGTTCGCGGCATAGACGCCGACATTGAGCCCGTCAGCGGAAAGTCGCCGAGCATTCCGTGCTGAATGGCAGCAGCACCACCGCAAACAGGAGGAGCGAGGTTCAGATGGAGCAGCACGATGTCGGCGTGCACGATCAGGCGGTGCATGTCGCAATGCAGCAGCCAGTAGCGCGCGGCGAGAGATAGGTGAGCGTCAGCGCGCCGAGCTGCGGCAGCAGGGCGGCGAGCTTGGCGAGATGGCCGCCATCCGGCGTGTGTCCGGCGGCGGGAGCTGGATCGAGAAGGCGAGGAACGTCATCGCGACGGCGAAGATGCCGTCGGCAAGATTGGTCAGCCGGGCGAAATCGACGCCGATCCGGTGCCGGATTGCTCCGAGCGGGTCCGAACGTCGCGCCAGTGCCCCTTCCTCGGAATCAGGCCGATCGCGCGCAGCCGCGCGCGCTCCTCGTCCCAGCCGGCGCGCTCCTTCACGTTGAGGAAGAGATGCACGCGCCGCTCGAGCAGCGCCTCGAGCTCGGCTGCGCGCGCGCGCGCCGATCTCGCGCACGCGGCTGCCCTTCTCGCCGATCAGGATCGCCTTCTGGCCGGCGCGCGCGACATAGATCGTCGCCTCGATGCGCACGCTGCCGTCCTTGCGCTCCTGCCAGCTCTCGGTCTCGACCGTGGTGCCGTACGGCACCTCCTCATGCGTCTGCAGGAAGATCTGCTCGCGCACGATCTCGGCGGCGAGCAGCCGGTCCGGCATGTCGGTGAGCTCGTCGGGCGGATAGAGGAACGGCCCCTCCGGCAGCGCGGCGGCGAGCGCGTCGAGCAGCCGGTCGAGCCCGTCGCCGGTCGTCGCGCTCACCATGAAGGTCTCCTCGAAGGCGGCGAGCGCGTTCAGCTCGGCGGTCAGCGGCAGCAGGCGCTCGCGCGGCGACGAGATCGACCTTGTTGAGCACGAGCCAGGCGCGCCGCCCGTCCCGGCCAGGCGCGTCGACGATGCCGCGCACCTCCTCGGTGACGCCGGCCTTGCTGTCCACCAGCAGCAGGGCGAGATCGGCATCCTCGGCGCCGCTCCAGGCGGCCGCCACCATCGCGCGGTCGAGCCGGCGGCGCGGGCGGAAGATGCCGGGCGTGTCCACCAGCAGGATCTGCGTCTCGCCCGCGCATCAGGATCGCGAGCACGCGGAAGCGCGTGGTCTGCGCCTTCGGGCTGACGATCGAGAGCTTGGCGCCGGCGAGCCGGTTGAGCAGCGTCGACTTGCCGGCATTCGGCGCGCCGACGATCGCGGCGAAGCCGCAGCGCGTCGCGTCATCGGCGCCGAGCAGTCGGCGCCAGCAGCGCCTCGGCGCGCGCAGCTGCTCGGCGCGCCGCTTCGAGCCCGCGGTGCCGGTGCCGGTCCTGCCCGGCCACGCTCACCGCGATGACGAAGACCGGCGCGTGCGACGGGCCCCTCGCGCGAGGCGAGCGCGTAGTCCGGCAGCGGCAGGCCGCGCGCCTGCGCCCATTCCTGCAGCGCGGTCTTCGCATCCTTGGGCGGCGCGGGCTGCGCGTCCATCGCCTGCGCCCAGGCGCGGCGGACGAAATCGCCGCGCCGCGTCGAGCCCGCCATCGAGGAACAGCGCGCCGATCGCCGCCTCGGTCGCGTCGGCGAGCACCGTCGCGCGCCGCCGCACGCCCGGCCCTGCGCCTCGCCGGGCGCGACCGCGAGCGCCGCCGGCAGCCCCGCCTCCTCGGCGATCGTCGGCCAGCACCGGCTGCGAGACGAGCAGCGCGAGCCGGCGGCCGAGCTCGCCCTCCTGCTCCTCGGGAAAGCGCTCGGCCAGCCATTCCGCCATCAGCAGCCCGAGCACGCGGTCGCCCACGAATTCCAGCCGCTCGTTGGATCCGGCGCCCTTCGCCTGGCCGCGCCCCTTCGCGGCGCCGCGGAGCGGTGGGTCAGCGCCTCGCGCAGCAATTCCGGGCGGCCGGAAACGATGGCCGAGCAGGGCCTCGGCGGCGCGAGACCGCCATCGCCGGGACCGGCCTGCCGCGGTCAATGAATGCCCGTCATCAGCCGGCCCCAGCGGATCTCGACCGGCCACTCCCAGAACTCCGCACCAGGGATATGCGCGCATCGATCGAGAAGAAGATGAACTCGGCCTTGCCGACCAGGTTCTCGACCGGCACGAAGCCGACGCCTAGAGTTCATCATGCGGCTGTCGGCGGAATTGTCGCGGTTGTCGCCCATGGCGAAGACATGGTCCGGGCGGCACGAGGAAGTCCGGCGTGTTGTTCATCTCGCCGCTGTCGGTCGCCTTCAGCACGTCGTATTTGCGCCCGTTCGGCAGCGTCTCCTGATAGCGCTGGAGCTGCATGCGGATGCCGCCGTCATCGGCGTCGATAGGTGCCGGCGGGATCGCGCGGGATCTCCTTGCCGTTGATATAGAGATGGCCCGCGCGCACCTGGATGTGGTCGCCGGGCAGGCCGATGATGCGCTTGATGTAGTCGGTGGTGTTGTCGCGCGGGAACTTGAACACCGCCACGTCGCCGCGCTGCGGCAGGCTGCCGAAGATGCGGCCCGGAGAAGAGCGGCGGCGAGAAGGGCAGCGAGAAGCGCGAATAGCCGTAGCTGAACTTCGAGACGAACAGATAGTCGCCGACCAGCAGGGTCGGGATCATCGAGCCGGACGGGATGTTGAACGGCTCGAAAGCGAAGGTCCGGATGCCCACGGCGATCAGGATCGCATAGACGATCGTCTTGACGTTCTCGAGCAGGCCGCTCGATTTGCGCTGCGCCATGTGTTGCGCCATGGGGGTAGGTCTTCCGGACCGGGGGAAAGCGGGCGGATGAAGCCGACCTGCCTCCCCCCTGTCAAGCAAGGCGCCGGAGCACGCCGGGATCTCGCCGAACCGAGCGAGATGCGGCACGGCGCTTCGGCAAGCCGCTCCGGCCAGGCCCAGAGCGCATCCGGGAACAGAGCGCGCGCATCGCATCGGGCGGGCAGTCGAAAGGCGGCCCGCCTTCCTTGCCCGGTCTGCATGAGCAGCACGAACAGCCGCCCGCCCGGGTCGCAGCCAGTCATGCAGCCGCGCGCGCATAGTCCGGCAGGATCGCGGGCGGCAGGGCGCAGAGGCAGGTCTGGTCGTAGATCGCGTCGAACGGCGTCGGCGGCGCCCATTCCAGCAGATCGGCCTCGCACCGCGCGCCCCCGGACCAGCGCTCGCGCTGGAACGCGACCGCGCTCGGCGCCGCATCCACCACCGTCACCGTCGAACCCCGCCTCGGCCAGCGCCGCGGGCTCCGGGCTGCGCCCGGCGCCGGGCACCAGGATGCGGCAGGGCGCGAGCGCCCCGCTCTCCCGCCAGGCGAGGAAGGCCGGATGCAGCCCGCCGCGCTCCCAGCGCGTCGTGCCCGGCGCGGAACCGCGCCTCCCAGTCGGCCGCCTGGGTCGGCGCTCGCTCATGGCGCGGGCTCCGCGGAAATGATCACCTCGGCGAAGGCGTAGGGATACTCGTCCGTCATGGTGAGCGCGATCACCGCGCCGCATCCCCGCCGGCGTGATCGCGTGCAGCCGGGCGAGCGCGCCGCCGGTGAGCCGCATCGTCGGCTGCCCGCTCGGCAGGTTGGCGACGCCGAGATCGGAATGGAACACGCCCATGCGGAACCCGGTGCCGAGCGCCTTGGCGCAGGCCTCCTTGGCGGCGAACCGCTTGGCGTAGGTCGGCGCGCGCAGCGCCTCGGTGCGGCGCTGCGCCCGCGCCCGCTCGGTCTCGGTGAAGACGCGCGCTGAGGAACTTGTCGCCGAACCGCTCGATCGCCTTCTCGATGCGGCGGATGTCGCAGAGATCGGAGCCGAGGCCCAGGATCATGGCCCATGCTCATCACGCGCGCGCCCGATCACGCCCGCGCCCGATCGACCTGCGCGACGCCGGGGGCGGCGCGCACGCCGGCGATGACGGTCGCGAGGTGGCGCAGGTCGCGCACCTCCACATCGACCAGCGCCTCGAGGAAATCCTGCTGGCGGTTGACGATCTTGAGGTTGGCGACCGCCCCTTCGTGCTTCGCGATCGCGTTGGTGAGGTTCGCGAGCGTCGGCCGGCTGGTTCGCCGCGATCACGGTGATCCGGCCGGTATGCGTCGGCCCCTTCCGCTCGCGGTTGAGCGCCGCGTAATCCCAGTCGACATCGAGGAAGCGCTCGGGCGTCGCGGCGAAGCTCTCGAGCGTCTGGCAGTCGCGCGTGTGGATGGTGACGCCCTTGCCGGTGTTGACGATGGCGACGATGCGGTCGCCCGGCAGCGGGTGGCAGCACCCGGCGAAATGCACCGCCATGCCGGCGACGAGGCCGGTGATCGCCATGCCGCTCTCGCGCGACGGCGCCTTCGCGCCGGCGCGGCGCGAGCGTGGCACGGCATGCGGTGCATGCGCGCGCTCTGGCGCAGCTCGGGATAGGCCGCGTGCACCACGTCCTTCGGGCCCGATATTGCCGTTGCCGACGGCGACGTAGAGATCGTCGAGCGTCGGCGAATTTCAGCGTCTTGAGCGCGGCCTCGAGCACCTTCTCCTGCCCGTCCACGCCCTCCTGGCGGAACGCCTTGGCGAGCGCCGCGCGGCCTTCGCTGATATGGTTCTGCCGCTGCTGCTGGGCGATGTGGCGGCGGATGCGCGCGCGCGCCTTGCCGGTGACGACGAAGCGTTCCCAGGCCGGCGACGGCGTGCCGCCGCGCGCCGTCATGATCTCGACCTGGTCGCCGTTCTCGAGCACGTGGCGCAGCGGCACGAGCCGGCCGTTCACCTTGGCGCCGACGCAGGCATCGCCCACCTGGCTGTGCACCGCATAGGCGAAATCGACCGGCGTCGCGCCGCGCGGCAGCGGGATCAGCTGGCCTTTCGGCGTGAAGCAGAAGACCTGGTCCTGGTAGAGCTCGAGCTTGGTGTTCTCGAGGAACTCGTCGAGCACCGCGGAACTGTCGAGGATCTCGAGCAGGTCCTGCACCCAGCGGAACCGGCCGATATCCTGCACCGCGTCCGGGCCGCCATCCTTGTAGGCCCAGTGCGCGGCGACGCCGTTCTCGGCGACCACATGCATCTCGGGCGTGCGGATCTGCATCTCGATCTTCTGGTTGCGCGGCTCGCGCAGCGTGACGCCGGTGTGCAGGCTCTGATAGCCGTTCGATTTCGGCGTCGAGATGTAGTCCTTGAACCGGCCGGCGATCACCGGGAAGGCCGCGTGCACCGCGCCGAGCGCCGCGTAGCAGGCCTCGCGCGTCGGCACGACGACGCGGAACGCCATGATGTCGGAGAGCTGCTCGAAGGCGACGTTGCGCCGCTGCATCTTCTCCCAGATCGAGTAGGGCGATTTCTCCCGCCCGGTCACCTCCACCACCTCGACGCCGGCCTCGCGGCAGACGCGCACGAGCTCCTCGCGCACCTCCTCGATGACGTCCGCGCCCTGGCCGCGCAGGAAGTTGAGCCGCGCCTGGATCGTCGCGAACGCCTCGGGCTCGAGCTGCGCGAAGGAGAGCGTCTGCAGCTCGGACTTCACGCTCTCCATGCCGATGCGCTCGGCGAGCGGCGCGTAGATCTCCATCGTCTCGCGCGCGATGCGGGCGCGCCGCTCGGGCGCTGCCACGAAATGCAGCGTGCGCATGTTGTGCAGCCGGTCGGCGAGCTTCACGAGCAGGACGCGGATGTCCTTGCTCATCGCGAGCACGAGCTTGCGGAAATTCTCCGCCTGCTTGGTGCGGTCCGATTGCAGCTCGAGCCGGGTGAGCTTGGTCACCCCGTCCACGAGCCCGGCGATCTCGCCGCCGAACCGGCGCTCGATCTCGGGCAGCGTGACCGGCGTGTCCTCGATCACGTCGTGCAGCAGCCCGGTCGCGATGCTCGCGACATCGAGCCGGTAGCCGGCGAGGATGTCGGCGACCGCCACCGGGTGGGTGATGTAGGGGTCGCCGTTGTCGCGCCGCTGCGCGCCGATGCGCCTGCATGGCGACGACATAGGCGGCATCGATCAGGTCGGTATCGGCCTTGCGGATCGTAGGCCTGGACCCGCTCGGTGAGCTCGAACTGGCGGACGATGCCGCGGGCGCGAGCTCCGCCTCGGCCGGGCCGGCGACGCCGTCGGGCGAGCGGGGCCAGGAAGGCATCGGGCGTGCCGCATGGCCGCTCCGCCGGATGCGATCAGGACCGGGCGGGGCGGCTGCTCATGCGCGCTGCCGTCAGCGGCGCCGGCCGCCGAGCTCGGCCTCGATCGCCGCTTCGATGTCGTCGGGCGACATCTCCTCGACCGGCATGTTGGCCGCCTCCTCCTCGGCCGAGACATCCTGCAGGCCGAAGATGTTCTGGTCGGTCGGGATGAGGTCGAGCACCTCCTCGTCCGCGGGCTCCGGCTCGGGCGCGCGGGAGAGCGACTTCACGAGATCCTGCTCGAGCTTCGCGAGCGGGACCGTGCCGTCGGCGATCTCGCGCAGCGCGACCACGGGGTTCTTGTCGTCGTCGCGGTCGACGGTCAGCTCCTCGCCGCGGCTCAGGTTGCGCGCACGCTGGGCGGCGAACAGCACGAGCTCGAAGCGGTTCGGGATCTTCTCGACGCAATCTTCGACGGTGACGCGGGCCATGCAGCGGGGCCTCCGGGCAGGCTTGGGGCAAACCGGTGATCTAGGCGCCGCGCCCCGCTTGTGCAAGCGCGAAGCCGCGATCTTCCCGGCTCACACGGGCAGCGGACGGAGATCCTGCGGCGGCAGCGCCCGCCAGCAGCGCCGCCACGGTGAGGCCGAGCCGCGGATGCACCCAGCCCGGCGCGATCTCGGCCAACGGGGCGAGGACGAAGCGCGCGCTCATGGGCCCGCGGATGCGGCAGGATCGGGTCGGGCGCGTCGCGCACGAGCGCCCCCATCGCGATGATGTCGAGATCGAGCGTGCGCGCCGCGTTGCGCGCGCCGCGCACGCGGCCATGCGCCGCCTCGATGGCCTGCAGCGCGGCGAGCAGCGCCTCCGGCGCCGCCTGCCCGACCAGTGCGCGACCGCGTTCACGTAGCGGCGCTGCCCGGAAGGCGGGATCGGCGCGAATCCCACCAGCGCGACAGCGCCGCGCAGCCGGAGCCCGGCATCCGGTCCAGCGCCGCCGCAGCCGCGCGACATGTTTCGATTGCCGAGACGCGCTCGCCGCCGGGGAGATTGGCTCCGATTGCAACAATATCATTTCATCACGGCCTCGTTTGCGTTTCAAGGGGTTGACGTTTCGACCGCCGATGCGTTGCTAATGGTGTTCGCGTTCCGCAACCCGCCGATCGCCCGATCCCCCAGCCTGCTGGAGCAGATTGCAGATGCATTTCCTGCCTACCGAGCGCGTCGCCCTCTTCATCGACGGGGCCAATCTCTACTCCGCCTCGCGCAATCTCGGCTTCGACGTGGACTACCGCAACCTGCTGGAGTTCTTCCGCCGCAAGACGCATGTGGTCCGGGCCTATTACTACTCCGCCATGGTCGAGACGGAGGAATATTCCCCGCTCAAGCCGCTCACCGACTGGCTCGCCTATAACGGCTACACGCCTGGTCACCAAGCCCGCGCAAGGAGTTCACCGACGCGGCCGGGCGCCGGCGGGTGAAGGGGCACATGGATATCGAGCTCGCGATCGACATGATGGAGCTCGCGCCCCGCATCGACCACGCGGTGCTGTTCAGCGGCGATTCCGATTTCCGCCGCCTGGTGGAGGCGGTGCAGCGGCGCGGCGTGCGCGTCTCGGTCGTCTCGTCGATCCGCACCAGCCCGCCGATGGTGGCCGACGAGCTGCGCCGGCAGGCCGACCAGTTCGTCGAGCTCGCCGACATCGCCGCCGGAATTCACCCGCCGGCAGATGGAGCCGCGTATCCGCCCGGTGCCGCGCCAGACCCCCGCCGAGCCCTTCGTCGAGCCCGGGCGAGCTCGCCTGACCGCTGAGCCGGCTCGCCGACGCCGGCGGCGCACGGGGCGGTCGCCGCCGGCCGACTGCCCGCTCTGCCCGCGCCTCGTCAGCTACCGCGCGGCGAACCGGGCCGCGCATCCCGGACTGGTTCAACGCCCCGGTGCCGGCTTCGGACCGCCCGACGCGCGCGCTGCTCATCGTCGGCATGGCGCCCGGGGTGAAGGGCGCCAACCGCACCGGCCGGCCCGTTCACCGGCGACCATGCCGGCTCCTGCTCTACGAGACGCTGCTCCGCTTCGGCTTCGCCGAGGGGCGACTACCGCGCCGATCCGGATGACGGGCTCGCGCTGCGCGACTGCCGCATCGCCAACGCGGTGCGCTGCGTGCCGCCGGCCAACCTGCCGGAGCCCGCCGAGGTCACCACCTGCAACCGCTTCCTCGCCGCCGAGCTCGCGGCCATGCCGCGACCTGCGCGTGGTGCTCGCGCTCGGCGTGCTCGCCCATGCGGCGGTGCTGAAAGCCTGCGGCGTGCCGGCGACGCCGCATCCGCTTCCGCCATGGCGACATCCACGACGCTGCCGGACGGGCTGCTGCTCGCCGACAGCTATCACGTGTCCCGCTACAACACGAGCACGCGCAAGCTCACGGCGGAGATGTTCGAGGCGGTGATCGAAGCGGTCCGGCAACGTCTCGCCGCCTCCTGAAGCGCCGCTATCCCGCCGCGAGGAAATCCATCGCCGCCTGCACCCCGCCCGGCTGGTGCGGCACGCCCGCGACGCCGAGCCCCATCTCGACGCCGCCCAGCGTGCCGACGAGCTGCAGGTCACCGAAATCGCCGAGATGGCCGATGCGGAACACGCGGTCCTTGAGGATGCCGAGCCCGTTGCCGAGGCTCATGTTGAACCGCTCGAGGATGACCGCCCGGAGCGCATCCGCGCTGTGCCCCTCCGGCACGCGCACCGCGGTGAGCGACGAGGAATAGTGCCGCGGCTCGAGGCACTGGATCTCGAGCCCCCAGGCCCGCACGGCCCGCCGCGTTGCCTCGGCGTGCCGGTCGTGCCGCGCGAACACGTTCGGCAGCCCCTCCTCGAGCAGCATCTTCACCGCCTCGTTGAGGCCGTAGAGCAGGTTCGTGCCCGGCGTGTAGGGGAAATACCCGGTCTCGTTCGCGGCCAGCATCGGCCGCCAGTCCCAGTAGCTGCGCGGCAGCTTCGCGCTCTCGCGCCGCGCGCAGCGCCTTCTCGCTGATCGCGTTGAAGGAGAGGCCGGGCGGCAGCATCAGCCCCTTCTGCGAGCCCGCGACGGTGACATCGACGCCCCATTCGTCGTGCCGGTAATCGATGCTGGCGAGCGAGGAGATCGTGTCCACCATCAGCAGCGCCGGATGGCTGCGCCGCGTCGATCGCGCGCCGCACCTCGTCGATGCGGCTCGTGCAGCCGGTCGAGGTCTCGTTGTGGACGACGCAGACCGCCTTGATGCGGTGCGCGCGATCCTCGGCGAGCGCCGCGCCGATCGCCTCGACATCGGCGCCGCGCCGCCAATCCGTGTCGATGAATTCGGGCACGAGGCCGAGCTTCTCCGCCATCTCCTTCCACAGGCTCGCGAACCAGCCGGTGCGGCACATCAGCACGGCGTCGCCCGGCGAGAGCGTGTTGGCGAGCGCCGCCTCCCACGCGCCGGTGCCGGAGGCCGGGTAGATCACCACCGGCCCCTTGGTCTGGAACACCTGGCGCAGATTGGCGAGCACCTCGCGCCCGAGCTTGCCGAATTCCGGGCCGCGATGATCCATGGTCGGGTTGTCCATCGCGCGCAGCACGCGGTCCGGCACGTTGGTCGGCCCCGGGATCTGCAGGAAATGCCGCCCGGCCTGCCGGTGATTGGGGTGGTTGCTGCCGTCTGCCGCCATGGATGGTCCTCCTCGCCGCGCAACATGGCCGCGCCGGCGGCCGGCTTGCCAATCGCGGGGGGTTGTCCGATGGATCGGCGATGACGCCGCCCCGCCCCCGACGATCCCGGTGACCCCGCCCTCGCCGCCCGCCTCCGCCGCGAGATCGCCGGCGACGTGCTGTTCGGCCCGGGCGATCGCGGCCGCTACGCCACCGATGCCTCGATCTACCAGGTGGAGCCGATCGGCGTCGTGGTGCCCGAGCGCATCGAGGACGCGATGGCGGCGATGGCGATCGCCCGCGAGCACGGCGTCCCCGTGCTGGCGCGCGGCGGCGGCACGAGCCAATGCGGGCAGACCGTCAATCGCGCACTCGTCATCGATTGCAGCAAGCATCTCCGCCGCATCCTCGCCATCGATCCCGCGGCCGCGCACCGCGCTCGTCGAGCCCGGCCTCGTGCTCGCCGCATCTCAACGCCGCGCTGAAGCCGCACGGGCTCTTCTTCCCCGTCGATCCCTCGACGCAGGCGCGCTGCACGATCGGCGGCATGGCGGGCAACAATTCCTGCGGCTCGAAATCGATCCGCTACGGGCTGATGGCGGACAATGTGCAGCGCGATCGACGCCGTGCTCGCCGACGGCACGCGCCACCGCTTCGGCTCGCTGCCGGACAATCTCGGCGCCGACATGCCGGGCCCGCGTCGCCGATCTCGTGCAGCGCCTGCGCGCGCTCGGCGCGGCGGAGGCCGACGAGATCGCCGCGCGCTTCCCGCGCCAGCTCCGCCGCGTGGGCGGCTACAATATCGACGCGCTCACGCCCGCCGCGCGCGCCGCCGGGCGCGAGAATCTCGCGCGCCTGCTCGTGGGCTCGGAAGGCACGCTCGCCTTCTCCGCCGCGCTCGAGCTGCGCCTGGCCCCGATCAAGCCGCGCAAGATGGTCGGCATCTGCCAGTTCCCCACCTTCCGCGCCGCGATGGAAGCGGCGCGTCATCTCGTCGGCGCTCGATCCGGAAGCGGTGGAGCTCGTCGATCGCACCATGATCGATCTCGGCCGCGCCATCCCGATCTATCGCGCGACCATCGACCGCATGCTGATCGGCGAGCCCGACAGCCTTCTGCTCGTCGAGTTCCACGGCCATGAGGACGCGCCGCTGCTCGCGAAGCTCGCCGAGCTCGACACGCTGATGGCCGATCTCGGCTATCCCGGCGCGGTGGTGCGCGCGACCGATGCCGCGTTCCAGGCCGACATCGCCGAGGTGCGCGAGGCCGGGCTCAACATCATGATGTCGATGAAGGGCGACGGGAAGCCGGTCTCCTTCATCGAGGATTGCGCCGTCGATCTCGACGATCTCGCCGACTACACCGAGCGGCTCAACGACGTGTTCGCGCGCCACGGCACGAAGGGCACCTGGTACGCGCATGCCTCGGTCGGCTGCCTGCATGTCCGCCCGGTGCTCAACATGAAGGACCCGGCGGACGTCGCGCGCATGCGCGCCATCGCCGAGGAATGCTTCGCGCTCGTGCGCGAATACAAGGGCTCGCATAGCGGCGAGCACGGCGACGGCATCGCGCGCAGCGAGTTCAACGAGACGATGTTCGGCGCGCGCATCGCACGCGCCTTCGAGACGGTGAAGGACGCGTTCGATCCCGCCGGGCTGCTCAACCCGAACCGCATCGTGCGCCCGCCGCGCATGGATGACCGCACGCTGCTCCGCTACGGCCCGGACTACGCGCCGGCGCCGGGTTCACGCCGGTGCTCGACTGGTCCGATCATCCCGGGCCGCTCGGCGGCATGCTCGGCGCGGTCGAGATGTGCAACAACAACGGCACCTGCCGCAAGCGCGAGCCGGGCGTCATGTGCCCGAGCTACCGCGTCGACGCGCGACGAGAAGCATCTCACGCGCGGCCGCGCCAACACGCTGCGCCTGGCGCTCACCGGCCAGCTCGGCGCCGATGCGATGGCCTCGGACGACGTGCGCGGACGCGATGAAGCTCTGCGTCTCCTGCAAGGGATGCCGGCGCGAATGCCCGACCGGCGTCGACATGGCGAAGATGAAGATCGAGGTGATGGCGGCGCGCGCCGCGCGGCACGGCCTCTCCCGCCGCGACCGCCTGATCGCCGAGCTGCCGCGCCTCGCGCCCTATGCCGCGCGCGTCGCCGGCGCTCGCCAATCTGCGCAACCGCATCCCCGCGCTGCGCCGCCTCTCGCAGCGCGCGCTCGGCCTCGCGCCGACCGGCCGCTGCCGCGACTGGGACCGCGCGCCGTTCCGCGACGACGAGGCGATCCGCCGAGCCCGGCCCGCGCGGCGACGTGCTGCTCTTCGCCGACACGTTCAACCGCTGGTTCGAGCCCGAGAATCTCCGCGCCGCGCATCCGCGTGCTGCGCGCCGCCGGCTACCGCGCCGTGCTGCCGCGCGCCGGCGCGCGCCCGCTCTGCTGCGGCCGCACCTTCCTCGGCGCCGGCCTGGTCGAGCGCGCCCGCGCCGAGGCGCGCCGCACCATGCGCCGCGCTCGCCGGCGACCTGCCGGTGGTCGGGCTCGAGCCCTCCTGCCTGCTCACCATGCGGGACGAGTTCCCGTCGCTGCTGCCCGGCGCCGAGGCGCGCGACCTCGCCGGCCGCGCCGTTCCTGCTCTCGGAATTCCTCGCCCGCGAGAAGCCCGGCCTGCCGCTCCGGCCGCTGCCGGGCACGGCGCATGTTCACGGCCACTGTCACCAGAAGGCGTTCGGCGCGTTTCCGGCCGCCATCGGCGCGCTGCGCGGCATTCCCGAGCTGAAGGTGGCGCCGATCGCCGCCTCCTGCTGCGGCATGGCCGGGCTCGTTCGGCTATCAGGAGGAGACGCAGGACGTCTCGCGCGCGATGGCGGAGGCCGGCCTGCTGCCGGCGATCCGCGCCGCCGCGCGCGGAGGACATCATCGTGGCCGACGGCACCTCCTGCCGCCACCAGATCGCCGACCTCGGCCGGCCGCCCGGCCGTGCATTCGGTGCGCGTGCTCGATCGCGCGCTCCTGCCGGGTTAACCGATCGTTCCGGTTTCCTATCCATCGTTGCGCGCTCCGCCCCACGCGGCGAGCCAATCGAAAGGAAGAAGCCATGCGTATCGCCGGTGGACTGCTCACTGCCGCGCTGCTGCTCGCCGGGATCGGCGGGGCGCACGCGTCGGATGCCGATTTCCGCGCTCAAGAACAAAACCGGGTATCAGATCGACGAGGTCTATGTCAGCCCGCATTCCAGCAAGCACTGGGGCCGCGACGTGATGGGAAGCGACGCGCTCGCCGATGGCGAGGGGGTCAAGATCCGCTTTCCCCATGGCGGCGCCGCCTGCCGTTTCGACATCAAGGTCAAATACCACGACGACAATTCGACGGCCGAGTGGAGCAACGTCGATCTCTGCCAGTACGAGACGATCTCGCTGTTCTGGGACGAGCACGGCCAGGTCACGCGCGCCGTCGGCGAGTAGAGCCTTTCGGCCCCGCGCATCACGCGGGGGCAACGCTGCTGGTCAGGCCCGGCTTCGGGCCCGACCGGCAGCCTCGCGATGCCGCCTCAGGTCACCACGCCGCGCTTGCGGAGCTCGGCGATCACCCGGTCGGCGAGATCGGACGGGACTCGCCTCCGTCGTGCGCAGATGGATCTCCGGATCGAGCGGCGGCTCGTAGGGCGCGTCGATGCCGGTGAAGTTGCGGATCAGCCCCGCATCGGCGCGCTTGTAGAGCCCCTTCGGGTCGCGCCGGCGGCATTCCTCGATCGGCGTGTCCACGAACACCTCGATGAACTCGCCCTCGCGCCACCCGCTCGCGCGCGGTCTCGCGCTCGGTGCGGTAGGGCGAGATGAACGAGACCAGCACGATCATGCCGGCATCCACGAAGAGCGCCGAGGCCTCGGACACGCGGCGGATGTTCTCGACGCGGTCCGCCTCGGTGAAGCCGAGATCGCGGTTGAGCCCGTGGCGGATGTTGTCGCCGTCCAGCACGTAGGTGTGCCGCCCGAGCGCGTAGAGCTTGCGCTCGACCAGGTTCGCGATCGTCGACTTGCCCGAGCCCGAGAGGCCGGTGAACCACACCACCGCCGGCTCCTGCCCGTTCAGCCGCGCGCGCGCCGCCTTGTCGACATCGAGCTCCTGCCAGGTGATGTTGGTCGAGCGGCGGAGCGCGTAATCGATCATGCCGACGCCGACCGTCGCGTTGGTCAGCCGGTCGATGATGATGAAGCCGCCGAGATCGTGGTTGTCGGCATAGGCCTCGAACGGCACCGGCGCGGTGAGCGAGACGTTCACCACCGCGACGTCGTTGACGCGCAGATCCTCGGCGCTGAGCTTCTCATGCGTGTTGACGTCGATGCGGTGGCGGATGCGCGTGATGCTGCCGCTCACCGTCTTGCGTGCCGAGCTTGAAGAGATAGGTGCGCCCATGCATCATCGGCGTCTCGGACAGCCAGACGAGATGCGCCTGGAACTGGTCCGCGAGCTGCACCGGCGCGTCTTCCGCGGCGATGCACGTCGCCGCGCGAGACATCCGTCTCGCCTTCGAGCACGATGCGTCACCGCATCGCCCGCGCGCGCTTCCGCGAGGTCGCCGTCCATGGTGACGATGCGCTGCACCTTGGTCGTGCGCGCGATGCCGGAGACGCCGACCGCGTCGCCCGGCCGGACCACGCCGGAGGCGATGGTGCCGGAATAGCCGCGGAAATCGAGATTCGGGCCGGTTCACCCACTGCACCGGCATGCGGAACGGGCGCTCGGCGGTCTCGTCCTCCACCTCGACCGTCTCGAGATGCTCGAGCAGGCTCGGCCCGGAATACCACGAGGTGCGCGCGCTCCTGCGTGATCACGTTGTCGCCGAAGCGCGCCGAGATCGGGATCGCCACCATCGACTTGAAGCCGAACTGCGCGACGGCCTGCTGGTATTCGGCGCGGATCGCCTCGAACACGTCCTGGCTGAAATCGACGAGGTCGATCTTGTTGATCGCGAGCACGACATGCTTGATGCCGAGCAGGCTCGCGATGAAGGAATGCCGCCGCGTCTGCGTCAGCACGCCGTGGCGCGCATCGACGAGCACGATGGCGAGATCGGCGGTCGAGGCGCCGGTCGCCATGTTGCGCGTGTACTGCTCGTGGCCGGGCGTGTCGGCGACGATGAAGCGGCGCTTGTTCGTGGTGAAGAAGCGGTAGGCGACGTCGATCGTGATGCCCTGCTCGCGCTCGGCGGCGAGCCCGTCCACCAGCAGCGCGAAATCGATGTTGTCGCCGTCGGTGCCGTGCTTGCGGCTGTCGCGCTCGAGCGCCGCGAGCTGGTCGTCGAAGATGAGCTTGGTGTCGTAGAGCAGCCGGCCGATCAGCGTCGACTTGCCGTCATCCACGCTGCCGCAGGTGAGGAAGCGCAGGAAGCCGATCTGCTTCTGCTGGGCGAGATAGTCTTCGAGCGTCTCGGGCGCCGCATCGGCGAGAGTGACGGACATCAGAAATACCCCTCGCGCTTCTTCTTCTCCATCGAGTCCGATCTCGTCGCGGTCGATCAGGCGGCCGCCGCGCTCGGAGGTGCGGACGGTGAACATCTCGGAGACGATCTCGGGCAGCGTCGTCGCGTTCGATTCGACGGCGCCGGTCAGCGGATAGCAGCCGAGCGAGCGGAAGCGCACGGTGCGCATCTCGGGCTTCTCGTCGGGGCCGAGCCGCTTCTCCATCCGCTCGTCATGCACGACGATCAGGCTGCCGTCGCGCTCCACCACCGGGTGCTGCTTGGCGAAATAGAGGGGGACGATCGGGATCTCCTCCTCCATGATGTATTGCCAGACGTCGAGCTCGGTCCAGTTGGAGATCGGGAAGACGCGGATCGACTCGCCCTTGTTGATGCGCCCGTTATAGAGCTTCCAGAATTCCGGCCGCTGGTTCTTCGGGTCCCATTCCTGGTTCGCGGTGCGGAAGGAGAAGATGCGCTCCTTCGCGCGCGACTTCTCCTCGTCGCGCCGCGCGCCGCCGAAGGCCGCGTCGAACCCGTATTTCTTCAGCGCCTGCTTGAGCGCCTCGGTCTTCATCGTGTTGGTGTAGAAGGAGGAGCCGTGGTCGAACGGGTTGATGCCCTGCGCGCGGCCCTCCTCGTTGGTGTGCACGATGAGGTCGAGCCCGAGCCGCTTCGCCGTCGCGTCGCGGAACTCGATCATCTCGCGGAACTTCCAGGTGGTGTCGACGTGCAGCATCGGGAAAGGCGGCTTCGACGGGTGGAACGCCTTCATGATGAGATGCAGCAGGACCGAGCTGTCCTTGCCGATCGAATAGAGGAAGACGGGCGCCCGGCACTCCGCCGCCACTTCGCGGATGATGTGGATGCTCTCGTTCTCGAGCCGCTTCAGATGGGAACCGCGATGGGTCGCCATGATCTCTCCTCCGCGTGCCGGGCGAGCGCCCGCGCCGCGCCGATAATTGCCGATCCTGGACCGGGATGCGGCCCCCAACTGCCGCATCAGCGGCCCCGTTTGGCAAGCACAACCCGCAGACGGATGCACGGGCTGCAGTGCCGGCCGCGGTTAACGCCGACCTTGCCAGCGAGCGCGGCCATCGCGCGCGACCGGCGCGCGCCCAGTCGCCCCGGCCGCGCCTGGCGGAACAGGCGGAGGCTCGCATACCAGGGGCTGTCCTCGCGGCCGAGCAGCCAGCGCCAGTCCGGCGGGTCGGGCAGAGCAGCCAGCAGGGCCGGCCGAGCGCGCCGGCGAGATGGGCGACCGCGGTATCGACGCTGACCACCAGGTCGAGCTCGGCCACGCGCGGCGGCGGTCTCGGCGAAATCGGTGAGGTCGGGGGCGAGGTCGAGGATGCCGGGCTGGCCGCGCCTCCGCGGCGGCGGGCCCGACCTGCAGGCTGACGAAGCGGAAGCCCGGCACGTCGAGCAGCGGCCGGAGCGCCGCGAGCGGGACCGAGCGGCGGGCATCCTCCTCCTTGTCGGGATTGCCGGCCCAGACCAGGCCCACGCGCGCGGCCCGCCGGCAGGCGGCTCGCCCAGGCGGCGCGGCGGGCGGGGTCGGGCTGCAGGAAGCCGGCGGCGAACGGGATGGTCGCGAGCGTGGTGCCGAACAGCCGCGGGCACGCTGCCGAGCAGCACCCAGCGGTCGAATTCGACCGTCACGTCGCCCATCGGCAGCGCCTCGGCCACCCCCTGCAGCGTCGCCAGCAGGGGCACCAGCGGGCGATGGCAGACCAGCACCACGCCGCCCGACCCGCCGCGCGATGGCCGGCAGGTAGCGGGCGAGCATGATGCAGTCGCCCATGCCCTGCTCGGCATGCACCAGCAGCGTGCCGGCGAATTCCTCGCCCTGCCATTCCGGGCCGGGCAGGGTCGGGAACCAGGTCTGCGCGCCGAAATCGAGCCGCCGCCGCGCACTCCAGCGCCTCCCAGCCCGCCGCGATAGCGGCCCTGCAGCATCAGCGCGTGGCCGAGCGAGACCTGCAGCAGCGGCGCCGCCGGCGTGATGCGGAGCCCGGCCCGGAACAGCGGCGACCGCGGCATCGATCGCCCGCGCCGCAGCAGCAGCCGGCCGCGCAGCAGCTCCACGGGCGCCAGCAGCCGCGGCTCGCGCCGTGCGGCTTCGACGCTCAGCCGCTCGGCTTCCGCCTCGTCGTCCCGCGCCGCCGCCGCGCAGCGCCGCCCGGAACGCCTGCCAGCCGGCGCGACAACTGCACGCCGGATCGAAGGCGCCGGAAGCTGCAGGCGGGGCGCGCGGGCGGCGACGGGCGGCACGGCGGGGCATCGCGCCGTCATAAGGCACGCGCATCGCGCGCGCAGCTCTTGCCGCCAGAGCAGGATGACTTCGGAAGGCGAAGCCATCCCGCTCCAACCGTCTGTTTGCGCGCGCGATTCAGGCCTCCGGCGATTCCGCCTCCAGTCATCACGCGCTAACCCTCTGTTTGCGCGCGTGATTGGGTCATTCCAGGACCTCCGGCAATTCCGCCTCCAGTCATCACGCGCTAACCCTCTGTTTGCGCGCGTTATTCAGACCTCCGGCGATTCCGCCTCCAGTCATCACGCGCTAATTCGTGTTGCGCGTCACCGTGATGCCGGTCGCGTCGAAGGTGCCGGTCCAGGGATAGCCCATCCACAGCCGGGTCGCGGCGAATTGCGAGGCCAGCGTCCCGAGCCCGCCCTGCAGCGGATAATCCGCGGTTCCCGAGGCGCCGGCGCCGATCAGCGAGACATGCGCGACGGGCGGGGTGAGATTGGTGTCGAGCCCGACGAACACGTCGAAGATCTGGTTGCGCGGGAAGACTGCCGAATTTGGTGCGGTCGTCATCGTTCAGCCGCACGGTGTTGTCCGGCATGAAATCGAGGTGGAAGAAGCCGGGATTTTCCGGATCGCCGAATCGAACTCGATCGTCGCGACGTTGCTGGTGCCCGAGGGCATGAACATCGCGGCGGAGAAGGTGAAATGGCCGGGCGGCGCCAACTGCGACAGCGTGCCGATCATGCCGGCAATGTCCTGCTGGTTGTTGGGTCGTCCGATCCGCACCCAGTTCTCGGAGGCGCCCGCCGGCGGCCCGACCACGACGACGGTGCCGGCCGGCCCGAACACGGCAACGCTCCCGACCGGCTGCACCGGCGAGGGCGGCGTGCCCGGGGCGGTCGAGTTGAAGTTCGACTGGAACAATGTCTGGGTCGAGCACGCCCCGAGCAGCGCCGCCGCCGCCAGGACGCCGAGACGCGCGAACGTGACCATTCCACCCTCCACGGTTTCCGTAACGAAATATTGCTGAAACCGAAGGAGAATGCCAGACCAGTTTGCACAATCCCGGCTTACGGCCGGGGCCGCGGTGGCGCGTCTCGCCTCCGATCGCCCTGACTGGAATCAGTCAGGCGTGAATCGGCAGGCCAAAGATACAGGGACCAAATCGCCCTGACCTAAAGCATGACCGGTTCCCTTCCGGTCACCGGCCTGCTTTAGCGAATTGTTCGAGCGAGTGATTCACGTTCAGGCCGAACTCGGCCTGAAACGATCACGCGCTAGTCAGGGCAATTCGGGTCTAGGCCGAGTGCCTTCCGTGGGCGCGCTTCACCTGCTCCGCGAGATAGAGCGCCAGCGCCCGCGCATTGTTGTGCTCCTGATCGTGCGCGGCATAGAGCAGCGTCACCGTCTGCTGCCGCAGCAGGTCCGCGAGCCGTCCGACCGCTTCCTGGTTGCCGCCGAGTTCGGCACGGTAGCGGCGGACGAACTCGTCCCAGCGCGAGGGGTCGTGGCCGAACCACTGGCGCAGCGCGGCGCTCGGCGCAATGTCCTTGAGCCACAAGGTCAGCGCGGCCGCCTCCTTGCGGAGCCCGCGCGGCCACAAACGGTCAACCAGCACGCGCGCGCCGTCCTCCGGTTCCGGCGGGTCGTAGGCCCGCTTGATGCGGATCTCCGTCGCGCTCCCGGCCATCCTCACTCCGCCGCCGGTGATCCCAGTGGCACCGGCTTGCGGAAGATACGCCGCTCGAGCGCCGGCGGATAGAGCGGACGCAGCTTGACGATGAAGTCCCACGCCATCAGCAGCGCGCCGATCGCGAACACCACGTCGCCCGGCAGCCGCATCCACTGCCAGAACAGCGTGGTGTCATAGAAGGCGCTGCTGCGGGCGTAGGCGAACCCGTGCTCGTACACCGCATCGAGCTGCGACCAGCCGATCGGGAAGAAGTTCAGGAGGACCCAGAGCACCAGGCCGAAATTGTAGAGCCAGAAGGCCCACAACCCGAGCCGCTCGCTGAACGCCGGCCGCTCGGCATGGATGTAGCGCAGGCAGAAATAGATGAGCCCGATCGCCAGCTCCCCGAAGGCGCCAAACAGCGCGGTGTGCGCATGGTTGAGCGTCAGGAAGGTGCCGTGCTCGTAGTAGTTGACGAGCGGCGCGTTGAGCGTCCCGCCCCCGAACACGCCGGCGCCGACGAAATTCCAGAACGCCGCGCCGATGACATAGGTGTAGGCGAGGCGGTATCTGAACTCCTGGTGCACCCGGATCAGCCGGTAATGGTTGATCGCTTCGATGATCAGCAGCACCAGCGGCAGCACCTCGATGAAGGAGAACATGCTGCCCATCGGCACCCACATGCTGGGGCCGCCCGCCCAGTAGAGGTGATGTCCGGTGCCGATGACCCCGCCGAGGAAGATCAGGATGATCTCGAAATAGGTCGCGCGCTCGGCGAGCTTGCGCGAGACGAGACCGACCGCCATCAGCAGGAAGGCGCTCATCGAGGCGGCGAAGAACTCGAAGGACTGCTCGACCCAGAGATGGACCACCCACCAACGCCAGAAATCGGCGAGAGTGAACGACTTCTCGATCCCGGTGAGGGGGATCATGCCGAACACGTAGAGCACCGCGATGTTGATCGTCGACGCCCAGATCAGGTGCTCGAGGCGGATGCGGCCGGTCCAGAACTGACCGGCGGCCCGCCGCCACAGCGCGGCACTCGGCCACAGCGCCCGCATCACCAGCACGCTCCAGAGGGCGAGCCCAACGAAGAAGCCGATCTGCCAGAAACGCCCGAGCTGGATGTAGGAAAGCCCCTGATTGCCGAACCAGAACCAGCCCTTCTCGATCCCGCCCATGATGCCGAGATAATCGCCGATCAGCGCGCCGGCGACGATCAGCAACGTCACCCAGAACAGCAGATCCACGAGCCAGTGCTGGCCCCTCGCCTCCTGGCCGCCCGCAATCGCGGGCGCCAGGAACAGCGCCGCGCCAATCCACGACAGGGCGATCCAGATGATCGGCGCCTGGATATGGACGTCGCGCAGGAAGTTGAACGGGAACCAGTCGTTGATGGCGATGCCGTAGAAGGTGGTCCGGTCGTAGTAGGAATGCGCCATCACCGTGCCGGCGGCGATCTGCACCAGCAGCAGCGCCGCGACCACGAGGAAATACTTCCACACCCGCCGCTGGCTGGGCGTGAGCGGCCGGAACGCCGACAGCACCGGATCCATCGGCGCATCATCAGGGTCGTTGAGGAAATACTCGTAGATGAACAGCACCACGCCGAATGCGAAGAAGGTGAAGCAGAAGCTGATCCAGGTCCAACGGAAGGTGTTGGTCGTGGGCGCGTTGCCGACCAGGGGTTCGGAGGGCCAGTTCTCGGTCCACGACCATGCCAGACCTGGGCGCCGCGCGACGGTGGTGATGGCGGAGAACATCAGGAAATCCGCCGTCTGCCGCGCAAGCCGCGGATCAAGACTGTAGGCGGGCGTCCAGCCGGCCGGCGGATCGGCGATGTTGAGCGCCTTGGCGGCCTTGTCGCGCACGCCTGCGAAGGCGCTGGCGACGGGCTGCGGAAGCACGGCGTCCCGCTGCGTGAGATCGATGCCCTGCAGATCGCGCTGCATGGCCGCCGTGACCGCCGCCTGCTGGTCGGCGCCGAGATCGGCGAAGGGCTTCCCGCTGGTCGCCTGCGCAATGGCCTCGCGCGTCGCGATGCCGAGCTGCACGAGCAGCGACGCGGTGTAGTCCTCGCCGAAATAAGAGCCCATGCCGTAGAGGCTGCCGTAATCCATCAGGTCGGCTTTCTGGAACCCGCCCTTGCCGGCGACGATGTCGTCGCCAGTCATCAGGACCGTCCCGTCGGCGGCGATGAAGCGATCGGGTTGCGGTGGGGCGAGCCGGTAGGTGTCCACCGTTGCCCAGGCCATGAGCGCGAAGGTGAGGACGGCCACCGCGAGCAGCACCCATTTGAGGACGTTGCTGACGGCGTCCTCACCCGGCGCATCGGAGCTTCTGGCATCCAGGCTCATATGTGCGTCCCTCCCACCCTCAAGCCGGTCGAGGCTCTCCGCCTCAGAAGATCCACAGGCCCTGGCTGCCCGCGACCGCGCCCAGGATCGTCAGCGCGCTCAGCACCAGCAGCAGCCAATGCGCGCGATTGAGCCAGGCGAAGGTGATGGCGGGCCGCGCCGCCGCCCAACCGCGAAAATGCCGGTGCAGGATGACGGGCTCGGCAACGAAGAGGACCAGGCCGAACAGCAGCCAGACGCAAAGCATCGCGTGCATCCACCAGAAGCGCGCCTGGCGGAACCGATCCCACAGGTCGAGCCGCCAGCACATGTAGAACCCGGTCGCGCCGACGAGGATGATCGCGGCCCGAGCCTGCCACACGAAGCGATGCTCGACGGCCTGGAAAGCGCGCAATCGCTCCTCGCCGAGAAGTCCCCGCCGGATGGCGGGCAGGACGATCGTCGTCGCCATCGACACCCCACCGATCCAGATCACCACCGCGAGGACGTGCAGCGCGCGCGCAATCACGACATCCGTCACCGGTGCGTTTCCGCGGCCCAGCGTTCCACGGACTCGCCATCGGTCGTTGACATCGGCCGCCACCCTAGGTCGGGGTCGGCCCCGGAAATTTGCTCTGGAGCAAACTTCCCGGCCGCGACTAAGCTCGTCCGGTGTCGACCGACGCAGCGATTTCGCCCGAGCTCCTCGCCGCCACGGACTTGTTTGCAGGTCTTGCAGAGCCGGCCCTGCAGGCCGTTGCCGCCGCCGCACGGCAGCGGCGGGTGCCGAGCGGAACGTGCATCTTCAACCAAGGTGACGACCGTGTCCGTGCCCGTGTCGTGGTCGGTGGCGCGGTCAGAATTGCCCAGACGGGCAGCGACGGTGCCCAGGTCGTGGTCCGCTTCATCGGCCCCGGCGAGATGTTCGGGACGGTCGCCCTCTTCACCGATGGCCGTTATCCGGCCGAGGCGACGGCGTTGGCGGAAACGCTCGAAGCAAGCTGGAGCGGGGCAGACTTCCTGGAGCTCACCACGCGCCACCCGCGGATCGCCATCAATGCGATCAGCATCGTCGCACGACGCCTGCAGGAGGTGCAGGAGCGTGTGCGGGAACTGGCGACCCAGGCAGCCGCGCGTCGCGTCGCGCATGTCCTGATCAGGCTCGCTCGCCAGTTCGGGCATACAGAGGCCGGCCGCACGACGATCCAGTTTCCGCTGCGCCGCCGCGACGTGGCCGACGTGGCGGGAACCACGCTGCACACGGCAAGCCGGATCCTGACGGGCTGGGAACGAGCGGGCTTGCTGGAGAGCCACCATCGCCGCCTGACGATCCGGAGCCCTTCCGAACTCCTGCGGATCGCCGAAGACGCGAGGCGCTGATCCGCCCCGCCGCCGCTGTTTTGCGCGAGCGCAAATCGGAGCCCGGATTTCCGGTCCAGCGTGATGACGTCAGCCGACGTCGAGTTTGGAAGACGCGAGGGAATGCAGCGTGGCTGGGGTCTATCCTGATGTTGCCGCCCGACGCCCGGTTGCGCTCTGGTCGCTGGCCTTCCGGCCGTTTTTCCTCGTCGCCGGCCTGTGGTCCGGGCTGGCGCTCGCGCTCTGGATCACGCTGTTCGCGACCGGCATGGCGCTGCCAAGCCGCTTCGACCCGCTGACCTGGCACATCCATGCGATGCTGTTCGGCTTCGTGTTTGCGGCCGTCGCCGGCTTCATGCTCACGGCGATCCCGAGCTGGACCGGGCGCCCGCCGGTGCGCGGGATGCCCCTGGCCGCGCTCGCCGCGCTATGGCTGCTCGGCCGCATCGCCTGCCTGACCTCCGCATTCATGCCGCTCTGGCTGGCCGCCGCGCTCGACCTCGCCTTTCCGTTCACCCTCTGCGGTGTCGCCGCGCATGAAATCGTCGCCGCGCGCAACTGGCGCAATCTGATGATGCCGGTCCCGATCGCGGTGCTCGGCGTCGCCGATCTCCTGATGTATCTGGGGCTGAGCAGCATGGCGCTCCCCCACGGACTCGGATGGCGGCTCGCCCTCAGCGCCGCCATCGCCCTGGTGAGCGCAATCGGGGGTCGGATCATCCCCGCCTTCACCCACAACTGGCTGATGAAGCGTGGCCAGACGGGGCTCCCGCCGGCGAGCGGGCCGATCGACCGGCTGGCGCTCGCGAGCCTGCACACGGCGCTGCTCGGATGGAGTTTCTTCCCTGCCTCGAAGCCGGTCGGTGCCCTCCTCGTGCTGGCCGCGCTGCTCAACCTTTGGCGGCTGGGGCGCTGGCGCGGCGTGGTCACCGGTTCGGATCCATTGCTGGCAATTCTTCACCTGGGGTACGCGTGGGTGGTCCTCGGTAGTGCATTGCTCGGCGGCAGCATGCTCGCGAGCGTCATCCCCGAGGCGGCCGCGATTCACGCTCTCACCGCCGGCGCCATCGGCACGATGGTGCTCGCGGTGATGACCCGCGTCGCGCGTGGTCACACGGGCCGGCCGCTGCAGGCCGACCGTGCCACGATCGTGATCTACGTCGCGATCACGCTGGCGGGGGCGCTCCGCGTCGCGGCCGCATTCGCGAGCACGGCCTCCATGCCCCTGCTCGTCGCATCGGCGGTGCTGTGGACGGCGGGCTTCCTGCTGTTCGTCGCCGCGTACGGACCGATGTTGATGGCGCCACGGATCGATGCGTGACATCCGGCCTGATCGGGATTTCGCGGACGATCGCGGCCGAACGCCCCGCATCCGCGCGATGCAGCACCCTATGGTGCGCTCGCCCTTCATCCACCATGATGCGGCGATCGGACAAGCCAGGAGGAGTGGTGCCGTCCGTCAGTCCGCAGCCTGTGGTCGCGCAGCTCACGCGGGCCGCCGTATTTCTCGTCGTGACCGTGCATCCCGAGCCGGAACATCGCGCCACCGTGCGGGCCCTGTGCGGGGACCTCGCCGCCCTTCTTCGTGCCGTGGGCTTTCGCGCGCTCGAAGGCCGCCTGTCATGCGTCATGGCGTTCGGCTCGGATGTCTGGGACCGGCTCTTCGGATCGCCGCGGCCGAAAGACCTGCATCCGTTCCGCGAAATCCGCGGTCGCCATCATGCCGTCTCCACGCCGGGCGATAGTCGCCCGTGAAGAAGGCGGTTTTCAGGTGGAAGCGAGCTCTTGCCAGCTGAGAGCGACGGTCTGGGATGAGCGCGATGTGGCGAGCCAGATCGCGATGAGGCATGCCAGCCGGCGGCGGAACAGCCTGAGGTTGTGTCCGACGGCGGCGAGGATGGCATTGATCGCGTCGCCGTCGGCGCCGAGCAGGAAGTTGCGGTTCAGCAGACCGTCGACCTTATGTGGCCGATCACGGGCTCGACAGCGTTGCGCCGGCGGAGCTCGCGCGGGATGGTGGGCGTGAGGCCGCGCTTCTGTCGGCTGATGAAGACGCGGGCGCGATCGGCATCATGGCCGCGATATCCGCGATCGACATAGGCGCGCTCGATCGCGACACCGGTGATCCGCTCCGTCTGTGCGATCTGCGCCGCGAGTGTGTGGCCGTCATAGGGGTTTCCGGCAGAGCGCGCGCACCGACGACGAACTACCCACCAGGGGCCGCCGCGTTGGTGGCCGCGACCGAGACCTTCACGCCGAATTCGAAGCGCGCATGCGCCTTCCCTTTGCCGATGCACTCCACCTCGGGCGCGTGCAGCGAATAGAGCTTGCCGCTGCCGCGATCCTCGCGCCGTTGGCGCAGCAGGCGGGTGATCAGGGCGAGCGGTTCGTCGAACACAGCTTCTGCCGCGCATCTCCGGTGATCTTGCGCGTGATGTCGCGCGCCAGCCGATCGACGAAGAAGGCGACGCCGGCGTTCTCGCCATGCGCGAGCGCGGCGGCCGCACCCAGGAAAGAGACGCCAAGCAGCAACGCCTGCGCGACGTCGTTGCTCCATACGAACGGTGCGTCAAGCAGCGCACGGCCGGTGACCGAAACCACCACCACCCCGAGATCAGTCACCAGCATGACCGCCGCCACGATTTCCACCAGTAGCAGTAGCGGGCGCGCCCAGGGGCGGCAACGGCGGTCTCCGTGCGGCACGATGAGCGCGGCGTCGAGGACCGCGTCCGCGCTCGTCGAGGGGGTCACGGCAGTCAGGCGGTCGTCGTGTGCCGCACCGCCTCGAGGAAGTCCTTCGTCCCGGGGTTCTTTTGCACGAAGCTCGCGTGCAGCGGTTTCACGCGCTGGCTGAACGCCGCGCGATTGCAATCGGCGGTGGTCACCCCGAGTTGCTTGAAGTGGTCGGTGGCATCCGTCTCGACCTGGGCGGCGCGCTGGAAGTGCTCGTCCGTCGCCGTGCTGGCGGCACTCAGGACAGCGTCACGCTGCTTGGCGGGCAAGCGGCCCAGCGCCCGTTCACTGAAGAAGGCGCCAAACTGGGTGTAGATGTGTCGCGTTAGTGTAAAGTGCCTGGCGGTCTCGTAGAACTTCGACGCCAGGATGGGGGAGCGTCATGCTCCAGCCCGTCGATCGCACCGGCCTGCAGACGGGTGTAGATCTCTCCGAACGCCATCGGCGTGGCCGCCGCCCCCATCAGCCGCACCGTCTCGGTGACGGTCGGGCTAGGAAGGCAGCGTATCTTGCGTCCCGCCAATCCGGCCGGTTCGGTGAGGGCGAACTTGGTGAGGAAGTTGCGCACGCCGAGATTGCGACCCCACGCCGCCAAGTGCCTCGCTTCCCGCTGATCAGCCGTTGACCCAAGCCACGCCAGCAGGCGGCGCGGTGGCACGACATGGTCAAAATCGTTGAAGACGTAACCGAGTCGAACACGCCGAACTCCGGCACCAGATTGGTATAGACGGATGTGCCGACGAGCTGCGCGTCCACCACGCCGAGCTTCACCTGCGAGGCGACATCCGCCTCCTGGCCGAGCTGGTTGTCCGGGAAGAACTGGGTGGTCACGCGAGCCGTTTGAGAAGATCCGCCGTGCGGTCGGTGACAAGATGGGGATCATGGTCGAGTTCTGGCCACTGATGAAGCCGCGGGCGCGGTCGGCCTCATCGCCGCGATAGCCGCGATCGACACGATCCTCGCGCCGGCGCGTAGCGGACGGGTGGTCAGGGCGAGCGGTCCACCAGGATCAGCCTGCTCGGGAACGCGTTGATGCATGGCTCGCCCGATCAGCCTGTCCGACGGGCCGCCATTACCAGCCGGGGCACGTTCGAACCGTCCGTTTCCCGATGGCGGCGAGGCGATCTCGAGCGACACGGTGAAGGACCGGTTCAAACCCCTCTTCCGGGGGCCGGTGCGCCCGAGCCGGCAAGGGCTTGCCCCCGGCCTGTACATCGCCCTCGGCGGATGCCTCGACTGGAATCGGGACCACGATCGAGCGTCATGCCGCCCGAGCGCGCTGCTTCGGGAACCACCCGATCGTTGCGGCGATCTCCGCGGCGAACAGGGACGGCCGCATCGCCGACGAGCTGTGAGTGGCACCGGGGAACCGCAGCAGATGCGCGTCGACGCCGGCAAGTCGCAGAGCCGCGTACATCTGCAAGGTCTCGCTCATCGGCGTGCGGCTGTCCGCCTCGCCGGCCATCAGCAGCGTGGGCGTGCGCACGTCCTTGGCGTAGCTCACGGGAGAGCGGCCGCGGTACTTCTCCGCCGCCTCCCAGGGCAGCGCGTCGCCCATCCAGCGCCGCCCGATGGACGGGCCGATATCGGAGCCAAGCACCCAGCTGCTCCAGTCCACCACCGGCTTGATGGCGACCGCGCCGCGGAACCGCTGCGAATGGGTGACGGTCCACAGCGTCAGCACGCCGCCGCCGCTCTGCCCGCTTACGAACAGATTGTCCGCATCGATGTCCGGGCGCGAAGCGGCATGGTCGACCGCGGCCATCAGATCGTCCCAGTCGGGGCCGGGGAAGCGGTCGTGCAGAACGTCGAGGAACGCTTCGCCATAGCCGGTGGAGCCGGCTGGATTGCAATACAGCACCGCATAGCCAGCGGCCGCCATGGCCTGGTGCTTGATCGAGAAGCGCGACCCGTACTGCGCATAGGGCCCGCCATGGATCTCCAGCACCATCGGGTGCGGCCCCGGTCCCGGCGGCAGCAGCAACCAGCACTGAACTCGCCGCCCGTCGCCGCCGGTTACCCAGAACGGGTCGGCAGCGCGGGGTCCGCCGACCTCCGCCGCGAGCGCGGCGTTCAGCGCGGTCAGCGCGCGCGGCGCGCCGCCGCCGGGCTCGACCAGCCCCACCTCGCTCGGCACATCCACAGCCGAGCGGATGTAGACGAGCGTTCCGTCGCGTGCGGCGGAGAAGCCGTGGCCGGCATAAGGCATCTCGATCGCGCCGCCGCTCGCGTCGCGCGCCAGCACGGTCATCTCGCCGTCGAGCGTGACTCGGCCGATGTGGCCCGCACCGGGATCGTCGTAGCTGACGAACAGGCCCTGGCCGTCCGCCGCCCAGGCGATGTCGCCGATGCTCCGGTCGAATTCCGGCAGCACCTCGCGCGCCCCGCCTCCCACCGCCGGCATGACGAAGAGGCGCCGCAGATGATGGCTGA
>CAWGJC010000009.1:0-77010 GCA_963822815.1 uncultured Alphaproteobacteria bacterium | reverse complement strand
AAAGGACGCCGCGATTCAAGAACGCGATTCAACCCGAATGCGCGCGGAGTAGTGTGTTGGTTGCGGCAGCGGGATTGCACTGATGGCCAGCTACAAATTTACCAGAAGCCGCTATGTAGGCAATGTTTTGTCGGGTCAGATAATATTCAGCCACCTAGATTACTTTCGATTTCTTGAACTACGCGAGAAGCGCCGTTGGATAGGAGATAAAACTGAGGGAATATCGAAACTCGAGGTAACTGCAACGTTCGGCCCAAACGATCCGAATTCGGCTCTTAGGAAAATCCTAAGTGATCATGGCACATACATAACGCCAGAAACCAACGCCACAATAATAGGCGACATTTTTGTCCACCGTATAGATTGTTTTATCTTTTCGTTTTCTAAAGGGAATATCGTCAGTCTTAAGGAGGTGATGTGTGACTCCACGGACCCGAACTCATACGATGCCTGCGTCAGGATAATGAACCCTCACCAGCTGAAACGGCTAATTTGGCATACAGCTGGACACCTCCAATTACGGCTTTTCTGGTTGATTTGAGCGTGGCGGTTGGCGTTGGCACGATTGGCGGGGGGCTCGCGGTCGAGCTGCGCGGGGCTTGAGGTGGCAGGCTGCGGGCGGAACGCGCCGGCGTCGGCGTTGGAGGCTATGCAGGCGCCGTTCGGCTGGTGAGCCAGAGGTATCGTTTCAGATTGAAGGCAAGATTGGCCAGCCCGATCTTCAGGTGCGCGCCCGGGCGATCCCGATGGTGCGCACGACCAGCGCCATCGGTCCCTTCTGACGGGCAAAGACGTGCTCGACGGCCGAACGGATCGCCGATTTGCGTGCGTTCGCCCGGCGCGTGCGTCGCGCCATCTGTCGGCCTTTGGGCTTCTTGCGATGGATGCGCGACACCATGCCATGGTCGGCTAGCAAGGCCTCATTTTTTGCCGAGCGATAGGCCGTGTCGGCCCAGACGTCGCTCGCCGTATTCTGTCCGTCCAGCACCGCCACCAGGCGAGCGCCGTCATGTGCCGCGACATCGCTGGTGGTCCACCGGCGGATCAACCCGTGCCGGCGGTCGATCGAGATGTGGCTTTTGTAGCCAAACGCCGGCACCGCGAGATCCACCTGGGGCACGCCGTCTTGACGCGGCTTGGCTTTGGAGAACTTCACCGTCCAGCGGGCGTCGCGGTCTTTCTGCCGCAGCTTCGCCGGCTTCTCCGTCCAGCCCTCTGGGATGCGTCCCGCCTTGATCGCTTCCTTCTCCGCTGCGGTGTTGCGCTGCCGGGGTGCAGCCACGATCGTCGCGTCCACGATCTGCCCGCTCATCGCCAGGTAGCCGGCCGCCCGCAGTGCGGTGTCGAAGCGTTGAAACAGCCTCTCCACCGCGCCGGCCCGCTTCAGGGCTTCGCGGTAGTTCCAGATCGTGTTGGCGTCCGGCACTGCATCGGCCAGGCCAAGCCCGAGGAAGCGCATGAACGACAGCCGATCGCGGATCAGATACTCGCAGCGTTCGTCGGACAGCGTGTGCATTGCCTGCAGCAGCAGGACCTTGAACATCAGCACGTGGTCGAAGGCAGGACGGCCACCCTTGGCTCCGTTCGACCGCGGCACGGCGTCTTCCAGCTCCGGCCGAAACATCTCGAAGTCCACCAGGCCGGCGATGCGCTCGAGGTCGTCGCCCTTCGCCGACAACTCACGCAGGTGTCCATCGACATCAAGAAGCCCGGCTGCTGACCCATGCTCTGCGCCTCGAGTTGCCAACCCGAGTGAATCAGGAATGGGGCCAAACCGCGAGGTTCTTGGAGGTGTCCAGATTTTATGGATAGCACCCCGAACCGCGCGGTGAGGCGGCCCCTGGACAGGGGGAGGGCGGACGCTTTAGTCAATGAGGTCAGCATAGCTCTTCCCGCGTCGAGCCGATAGGGAACCGCGCGAGCTCCGCATTTTGAGGACGTCGATTACCGACATGCCGAACGACATACCTGCCGACGACGAGATCCGCATGCGCGCGGCGCTCGGACTGACCCGAGATCCTCAGCCGCAGCCATCGAGCAATCGACCGACCCAAATCGCTCATCGCCGCCGCTTCGTGCGCGACGGCGATATGGCCGTGACCATGATCAATCCCGCAACATCATCGGATGCCATCTCGGCCCAGTCGCCGCGCGGTCGGTTGATGGCCATCGAGGAGGCGCTTGTGGCGGAACGGGCATCACATGGGCAGACCAGGCGTGCACTTGAGGAAGCGCTTGCGACGATTCAGGCGCTTGAGACCAAGCTCGCGCATGGGGAGCTCGCCCATGCCGAAGCGATCCGGCAGGAGCAGGCCGCCCGGGCGAAGGCCGAGACAGCGCTACAGCAGCTTCAGGTAAAGCCGCAGGAAGCCGAGCACGTGCGACCGCACGCCGCCGCAGCGACGGCGGAGCCGCTTGAGGCGACCGCTGTCCGTTCGTCCCGTCGCGTCGGGCGACCTCGCAAGGAAGCGTCGGCGGGAGTGGAGCCGGAGCCGGTGAAGTGGTGGCTGCCGAGTTATCGGGCCGCCAAGCGCCGGCGCTGACCGGCCCGGAGCCGGACGCCGGTCCCTGTCATTTTGAACGCTAAATGGCGTAGGATTTTGAAGATGGACACCTCCAAGAACCTCGCGGTTTGGCCCCATTCCTGATTCACTCGGGTTGGCAACTCGAGGCGCAGAGCATGGGTCAGCAGCCGGGCTTCTTTGATGTCGATGGACGCCTGCGTGAGTTGTCGGCGAAGGGCGACGACCTCGAGCGCATCGCCGGCCTGGTGGACTTCGAGATGTTTCGGCCGGAGCTGGAAGACGCCGTGCCGCGGTCGAACGGAGCCAAGGGTGGCCGTCCTGCCTTCGACCACGTGCTGATGTTCAAGGTCCTGCTGCTGCAGGCAATGCACACGCTGTCCGACGAACGCTGCGAGTATCTGATCCGCGATCGGCTGTCGTTCATGCGCTTCCTCGGCCTTGGCTTGGCCGATGCAGTGCCGGACGCCAACACGATCTGGAACTACCGCGAAGCCCTGAAGCGGGCCGGCGCGGTGGAGAGGCTGTTTCAACGCTTCGACACCGCACTGCGGGCGGCCGGCTACCTGGCGATGAGCGGGCAGATCGTGGACGCGACGATCGTGGCTGCACCCCGGCAGCGCAACACCGCAGCGGAGAAGGAAGCGATCAAGGCGGGACGCATCCCAGAGGGCTGGACGGAGAAGCCGGCGAAGCTGCGGCAGAAAGACCGCGACGCCCGCTGGACGGTGAAGTTCTCCAAAGCCAAGCCGCGTCAAGACGGCGTGCCCCAGGTGGATCTCGCGGTGCCGGCGTTTGGCTACAAAAGCCACATCTCGATCGACCGCCGGCACGGGTTGATCCGCCGGTGGACCACCAGCGATGCCGCGGCACATGACGGCGCTCGCCTGGTGGCGGTGCTGGACGGACAGAATACGGCGAGCGACGTCTGGGCCGACACGGCCTATCGCTCGGCAAAAAATGAGGCCTTGCTAGCCGACCATGGCATGGTGTCGCGCATCCATCGCAAGAAGCCCAAAGGCCGACAGATGGCGCGACGCACGCGCCGGGCGAACGCACGCAAATCGGCGATCCGTTCGGCCGTCGAGCACGTCTTTGCCCGTCAGAAGGGACCGATGGCGCTGGTCGTGCGCACCATCGGGATCGCCCGGGCGCGCACCTGAAGATCGGGCTGGCCAATCTTGCCTTCAATCTGAAACGATACCTCTGGCTCACCAGCCGAACGGCGCCTGCATAGCCTCCAACGCCGACGCCGGCGCGTTCCGCCCGCAGCCTGCCACCTCAAGCCCCGCGCAGCTCGACCGCGAGCCCCCCGCCAATCGTGCCAACGCCAACCGCCACGCTCAAATCAACCAGAAAAGCCGTAATTGGAGGTGTCCAGCTGGACACCTCCAAGAACCTCGCGGTTTGGCCCCATTCCTGATTTACTCGGGTTGGCAACTCGAGGCGCAGAGCATGGGTCAGCAGCCGGGCTTCTTTGATGTCGATGGACGCCTGCGTGAGTTGTCGGCGAAGGGCGACGACCTCGAGCGCATCGCCGGCCTGGTGGACTTCGAGATGTTTCGGCCGGAGCTGGAAGACGCCGTGCCGCGGTCGACGGAGCCAAGGGTGGCCGTCCTGCCTTCGACCACGTGCTGATGTTCAAGGTCCTGCTGCTGCAGGCAATGCACACGCTGTCCGACGAACGCTGCGAGTATCTGATCCGCGAACGGCTGTCGTTCATGCGCTTCCTCGGGCTTGGCCTGGCCGATGCAGTGCCGGACGCCAACACGATCTGGAACTACCGCGAAGCCCTGAAGCGGGCCGGCGCGGTGGAGAGGCTGTTCCAGCGCTTCGACACCGCACTGCGGGCGGCCGGCTACCTGGCGATGAGCGGGCAGATCGTGGACGCGACGATCGTGGCTGCACCCCGGCAGCGCAACACCGCAGCGGAGAAGGAAGCGATCAAGGCGGGACGCATCCCAAAGGGCTGGACGGAGAAGCCGGCGAAGCTGCGGCAGAAAGACCGCGACGCCCGCTGGACGGTGAAGTTCTCCAAAGCCAAGCCGCGTCAAGACGGCGTGCCCCAGGTGGATCTCGCGGTGCCGGCGTTTGGTGCGTATTCCGGGGCAAGTCGGCCAGGCATTCCGATTTCATGTCGGCCACTGATTCCGAGGTGATGTCGGCCATTCCGATCTGATGTCGGCCACCCCTGAGGGGGTGGCGTTGCCGACCGCTGGGCAGGTGAGCGGTCTGTCTCTCGTCAGGGCGAGAGGGGGACCGATGCCGGCCGAGAGAGTGTCGATGCGACGCGTGCGCGAGATCCTGCGGTTGAAACACGAGTGCGGTGCGTCCGACCGGGCGATTGCGGTCGCGGTCGGCGTGGCGCGTAGCACGGTGCAGCTGTGCCTGGCCCGGGCTACCGCGGCGGGGTTGACCTGGCCGCTTCCGGCGACGCTGACCGAGCGGGGCCTTGAGGCGCTGCTGTTTGCACCTCTCGGCGGCTCCAGGCCGGGCACCCGGCACAAGGCGGAGCCGGACTGGGCGGCGGTCCATCACGAGCTGCGTCGACCCGGGGTGACGCTGCTGCTGCTGTGGGAGGAATACAGAGCCATCCACACTGGGGGCTACGGCTACAGCCGCTGGTGCGAGCTCTACCGCAGCTGGGAGGCACGGCTGTCGCCCACCATGCGGCAGGCGCATCCCGCCGGTGAGCGGCTGTTCGTCGACTATGCCGGGCATACGGTGGAGGTGACCGATGGCAGCACCGGCGAGCTGCGTGTCGCGCAGATCTTCGTCGCGGTGCTTGGTGCTTCGAACTACACCTACGCCGAAGCCAGCTGGACCCAGAGCCTGCCCGATTGGATCGGGTCGCACGTGCGCGCGCTGGAATTCCTCGGCGGGGCGCCGCGGCAGATCGTGCCGGACAACCTGCGTGCCGGCGTGCTGCGGGCGAACTGGTATGAGCCCGGGATCAACCCGACCTACCGCGACCTGGCCGCGCATTACGGCACGGCGATCCTGCCGACGCGGGTGCGCCGGCCGCGCGACAAGGCCAAGGTCGAGGCCGGGGTGCTTGTCGTGGAGCGCTGGATCCTGGCGCGACTGCGCCATCAGCGCTTCCTCTCACTGGCCGAGCTCAACGCGGCAATTACGGTGCTCGTCGCCGATCTCAATGCGCGGCCGATGCGCAAACTCGGGGTCAGCCGGCGTCAGCTGTTCGAGGAGCTGGATCGTCCGGCGCTGTCTTCCGCTTCCGGCAGAGCCCTTCGTCTACGCGGAATGGCGCATCCGGCGTGTGGCTCTCGACTATCATGTCGACATTGACGGCCACTACTACTCGGCCCCGCATCGGCTGCTGCGCGAACAGGTCGAAGCGCGCATCACGGCGCGCACGATCGAGCTGTTTCACAAAGGCGAGCGCGTCGCAGTGCATCTGCGCGGCGGTGCACGCGGCCGCCATACGACATTGCCCGAGCACATGCCGCGGGCGCACCGGCGACATGCCGAGTGGACAATCGAGCGCATTGGACAAGAGGCGGTCGCGATCGGCACCGCAACGGCGACCCTGACGACACTGATCCTCGAGAGCAGACCGCACCCGGAGCAGGGTTTCCGGGCCTGTCTCGGCATCCTGCGATTGGTGCGCACCTATGGCCGCGATCGGCTGGAGGCGGCCTGCCTGCGCGGGCTCGAGATCGGTGCCCGCTCCTACGGCAGCGTGCAGTCGATCCTGCAGCACGGTCTCGACCGCCGCACTCCGGCCGCCCGCGCCAGCGACGGCGAGCTGCCGCTCATGCACCCCAACATCCGTGGTTCCGGCTACTACCATTGAAGGAGAATCCGGTTGCTGACCCATCCCACGCTCGACCAATTGCGCCAGCTCGGGCTTGCCGGCATGGCGCGCGCTTTCGAGGAATTGGCCGCCAGCCCGCGCGGCGATGAACTCGATCATGCCGAATGGCTCGGCCTGCTGCTCGACCGCGAACTCGCCGACCGCCAGGATCGCAGGCTCCGGGCGCGTCTGCGCTATGCCCGGCTGCGTCACCATGCCTCGGTCGAGGACGTCGACTACCGCACCGCGCGTGGCCTGGATCGCGCGCTGTTCCAGAAGCTGGCCCTCGGCGGCTGGATCGAGGAGCGGCAGAACCTGATCATCGAAGGGCCAACTGGCGCCGGAAAATCATGGCTCGCCTGCGCACTCGGGCACCGCGCATGTCGCGACAATCATCTCCGTGCTCGTATCAACGGTCCCGCGACTGTTCAGCCGATCTCGCACTGGCACGCGGCGATGGTCGCTACGCCAGGCTGATGCGGGCGCTCGGCGGAGTGAAGCTGCTGATCCTCGATGACTGGGGGCTCGAACCGCTCGGTCCGGAGCAGCGCCACGACCTCCTGGAGATCGTCGAGGACCGCTACGGCCGCGGCGCGACGCTGATCACCAGCCAAATTCCCGTCGATCGCTGGCACGACCTGATCGGCGACCCGACCTTGGCCGATGCCATCCTCGACCGCATCGTCCACAACGCCCATCGCATCCAGCTTCGGGGCGAATTTTCTCCGCAGAAAGCAGGCTCAGGAGGTCGCCATGGCTTGACCCAGCCATCATCCAATGGAGAGATCAGCCCAGCCCAGGGCAACGCCACCCCGGCCGACATCGATCGGAACGGCCGGCCGACTTCAATCGGAATAGGTGGCCGACATCGCGCCGGAATCACCGGCCGACTTCGTCGGAATGCGCAGTGCCCGGATTGCCGCGCTTCATATCTGGTTTGGCTGCCTCCCTGGCCTTCGCCTCGGCCTCGAGTTCCGCCCGCGCGGCGCGGATGCGGGCCAGGCGGCGCTGCTTGTCGCGCATCCACTCCGGCATCTCATCCCCGCGCCGGTCGGAACCGTGCGCGGCATCCTCCGCGTCATCGGCCGCCCCCGCCTGGTCGAGCCAGGCCTGGACCTCGGCGGCCAACTCGGCTTCGGCCTGGACCATGCGTTCGTGGCTCATCGCCTTGTGCTTCGACGCGTTCGCTCGCAGCTTGGTGCCGTCGATCGCCACGTGCCCGAGCCCGACCAGGCCCGCACGCTGGCACAACGAGAGCACCTGCACGAACAACCCGCTCAGCGCCTCCAGGTGATGACGGCGGAACTCGCTGATGGTGCGAAAGTCCGGCCGGTTCAGCGCCGTGACCGCCTGGAAGTCCAGCCGCTCCTCACACCCGCGCGCGATCCGGCGCGAGGAGTAGATGCCCTGGCCGTAGGCGTAGAGCAGCAGCGCCACCATCATCGCGGGATGATATGGCGGGTAGCCCCGCGGCTCGGCATAGGCCGTCAGGATCGCGCTCAGGTCCAGCTCCTCGCGCACGATGTCGCGCACCAAGTGCGCTGGATGTTCCGCCGGGACGAACTCCTGCACCGAGGGTGGCAGCAGCCACACCTCTTCCACTGGCCACGGTCGGAAGCTCTTCGTCACGCCCCGAAGCGAATCACCTCGGGTCCGTCCTGTCGAGCCACTTCAGCCGTTACAGGGACACGCTCCTAGGGGAATAGAAGCCGCTTCCTCCATGGTCAGGTTCTTCGGCTCCAACGCCCGCCTCCGGTTGAGGATTGGCTGCGCGAATGCTCAGTCTGCCGTCCGATAGCGCGCCGCGGCGTGTTCCTGGCGCGTGTTCGGCAGCATGGCCTGACGCGCTGCCTGATATGTGTTCCACTGTTCCACATCGGGCAGTGGCGAAATCGTGACCGCCTCGCGGCGGTCGAAGCCGACCAGCGCCGCATCGACGAGTTCATCGACCTCCATCACCCCGGTCATGGTGTTGACGTCGGCGCCGGCGTGCTCCCAGATTTCAGTGCGCGTGGCGGCGGGAAGCACGGCCTGGACGTAGACGCCCTTCGGGCCGAGTTCGAGGCTGAGCCCCTGCGACAGGAACAGCGCGAATGCCTTGGTCGCACCATAGACGGTCATGGCGAATTCAGGCGCCAGTCCGACCACGGAGCCGATGTTGATGATCGCCCCTTCGCCAGCCTGCGCGAAGCGAGGCGCAACGGCGCTGGCGAGCCGCAGCAGGGCCGTGGTGTTGAGGGCGACGAGCCGTGTGACATCGTCCGTGGATTGCTCGATGAAGCTGCGGCCAAGGGCCGTTCCGGCGTTATTGATGAGGATGCCGATGCGCGCATCGTCGCGCAGCCGGGCCTCCACCACCGCAAGCTCAGCGGCATGCGTCAGATCAGCCTGGATGATGTCGATCGCTACGCCGGTTTCCTGCCGCAGGCGCGTGGCAAGTGCCTCAATGCGCTTCCGGTCCCGCGCGACCAGCACGAGATCATGGCCGCGACGTGCGAAGCGATCGGCATAGGTGGCGCCGATGCCGGTGGAGGCTCCGGTGACAAGGACTGAGGGAACGGCAGCCATGGGATTGCTCTCTGCTCCGCTGAAACCTACATTCATGACAGTCATCATGATTGTCTAAATATGATAATCATCATGATTATGTCAATGGGGCCGGTGGAGAAATCTGAAATGAAGGTCAGCCGAGAGCAGATGGCGGAGAACCGGCTGCGGATCCTTCATGTGGCCAGCAGGCTGTTCCGCGAGAAGGGGTTCCACGCCGTCAGCGTGTCTGAAGTCATGAGGGCCGCCGGTCTCACGCACGGTGGCTTCTATGGTCATTTCAGTTCGAAAGACGACCTCGTCGCCGAAACTATTGGCTATGTCCTCTCCAACGATGAAGACGGAGGCGGTGATCTCCGTGCGTATCTTGACGACTATCTTGCGCCCCGACATCGGGACAATGCTGCCGCTGGCTGTCCCACGGCGGGCCTTGCTGCGGATATCCGCCACCAGACACCGGCTGCCCGAGCTGCCATGACGGCGGGGCTCCGGTCGCAAATCGAGCGTGTGGCGAAAGCCCTCCCGGATATTGATGCGGCGGACAGGCGCCGCGCGGCGATCGGAACCTGGGCTGGGATGGTGGGGGCGGTGATCCTTGCTCGCGCGATCGACGACACGACGCTTTCAGATGAAGTGCTGGAACAGACGCGCGCCTGGATCGAAGCAGCAATAGGCGCAGCGTCGGCCCAATAAGTGCCCATTTCAAAACCTTCCCTCGAGCTCGGAGGCAGATCAGGGAGCAACCGAGCGAGGTGAGGGCGTAGTGGATGTCGGAGCGGCGTTCGTAGCGGATTGTCAGGCGACGGAACTTGTTGAGCCAGGCGAAGCTGCGCTCGATGACCCAGCGGTAGCGGCTGAGCTTCTCGGAGCTTTCAATGCCGCGTCTGGCGATCCGTGGCACGATGTTTCTGCGCCGGCAGGCATCACGGCAGCGGCGGTGATCGTAGGCTTTGTCGGCGTGCAGCTTGTCGGGCCGTTGCCTGGGACCTCCCGGTTTGCCGCCGATGGCGGGAATTGCATCGATCAGCGCTTCGAACGGCACGCTGTCGTGGACGTTGGCGCCGGTCAGCAGAACGGCCAGCGGGATACCCTGCCGATCCGTCGCGAGATGGCGTTTCGTGCCGGGCCGCCCGCGATCCGTGGGGTTCGGACCCGTGGCGTCGCCCCCTTTTTTGCCGCGATGGATGATCCATCGACGCAGGCCCGGCTCCAGTCGATCCGATCCGCGTCCCGCAATCGGCGCAGCAATTCCCGGTGCAGCCGATCCCAGACGCCGGCGGCCTGCCAGTCACGCAATCGCCGCCAGCACGTGACGCCGGAACCGCAGCCAAGCTCCATGGGCAGCATGGCCCATGGAATGCCGGAGCGCAGCACAAAGAGAATGCCCGTCAGCGCCGCTCGGGCTGGGACCGGTGGACGTCCACCCTGTCGCCGCATCGGCGCCGGTGGAAACAGCGGTTCGATGATCGCCCACAGCGAATCCGATATCAGAGGAGAGGCCATCCCCTCTCATAAATCCCCTTACCCGCGTCGTACAAGAGTTTTGAAACGGGCTCTAACATTACAGTTGCGCTGAGGGTCGTTCTCTGAATCGATGCGGAACCATGACTCGATTCGGAGATCGTGGTGTCGGGTGCATCGATCGAGAGGACGTTGGAGCTTTGGGCGTCTGCACTGCGCGAGGTCAAGGCGCGGATGCGGCCGCTGTTCAAGCAGGAGCGCATGGCCGTCTCCGCCGGGCTGTTCCTGGATGGGCTGCTCGGCGAGGAGCGTCGCAAGACCGGCTGGGCGCGCGCCGAGGCGGCGGGTGATCCGGGCCCCTGGCGGCAGCAATGGTACCGGGGCGCGGACAGTGGGACGCTGACGCGCTGCGCGACATCGTGCGCGAATATGTCATTGAGACATTGGGCGATGCCAATGCGGTGCTGGTGATCGATGAAACCGGATTTCTGAAACAAGGCAAGGCGTCGTGCGGCGTGGCGCGGCAATACACCGGCTCTGCCGGCAAGATCACGAACTGCCAGATCGGCGTGTTCGCGGCCTATGTCTCGCGCCACGGCCATGCCTTCATCGATCGCGCCCTCTATCTGCCAAAAGCCTGGACTGACGATCCGCCCCGCCTGGCAGCCGCGCACGTGCCGCAAGATGCGACCTTCGCGACCAAGCCACGCATCGCGATCGGCATGATCAAGCGAGCGCTGGCTGCACAAGTGCCTTTCGCTTGGCTGGCCGCCGATACCGTCTACGGCGTGGGTGAGGTCGAGCAGGTGCTGCGCCGGGCCGGCAAGGGTTACGTTCTTGGGGTGACGGGCACACATCAGGTCCGCTCCTGGGGCAAGGGACAGCTCATCAGCGGCACGGCAGAGGCGTTCGCCGCATCCCGCCCACCGCAGGACTGGCAGCGCCTGTCGGCCGGTGCTGGAACCAAGGGGCCACGCTTTCACGAGTGGTGTTACGTGGAACTCGCTGACCTCTCAGCCGACGAATACGGCGGCAAGCAACACGAGGTCTGGACACGTGGCTTGCTGATCCGCCGCCACATCGCCGACGGTGCCCTCGCGTTCTTTTCGACGTGGTGTCCCGCCGGAACGCCCCTATCGACGCTGGTCACCATCGAAGGTCACCGCTGGTCCATCGAGGATAGCTTCGAGACCGCGAAGAACGAACTCGGTCTGGATCACAACGAGACCAGGTCCTGGCACGGATGGCACCGCCACGTCTCGCTGGTGATGCTGGCCTTTGCGATGATGGCGAGCATCCGACAGAAGGCCAACG
This sequence comes from uncultured Alphaproteobacteria bacterium, assembly GCA_963822815.1. Classification (GTDB taxonomy): domain Bacteria; phylum Pseudomonadota; class Alphaproteobacteria; order Acetobacterales; family Acetobacteraceae; genus CAWGJC01. The sequence goes on along the minus strand of CAWGJC010000009.1, from coordinate 65,352 downwards.
TGATCATCGGCACGCCGAAAAAAACATCGGCACTACGGCGCTTGTCCGCTGGTCCCTTCAGGAAATCCGGCGCATCGCGACACATCTTGCACGACGACGGATAAACCCCGCCCACATCATCGCCTGGTCGCTCTGGCGGCGAGCACATCAAGCCGCCGCCCAAGCAACACATCACCGCAAATCGCAACTGTAATGCTAAGTGCCGCCTTCACCCTGGCAACCGCTCGGGCGCGCCAATCTTGGGGGCCGTAGACTTACGAGGCTCGCGCTGTCGCCGCCGTCCACCTTGACGATGTCCGGGCGAAGATCGCCGATCTGAGACGCATGGAAAGGGTATTCAAGGACTTGACCCTGCCCGCAACGCGCGCCCGTCCCGGAAAATCGGACGGGTGCTTAAGCTTGGTTCGGCCTGGCTGGGGACGGACGCGATGACGGGCAAGCGGAAGCGATATTCGGCGGAATTCAAGGCGAAGGTCGCTCGCTTTGGGAGCGCGCCAAAACGATTCATGCGCGATCCAACGAGTTGACCGGGTGGCGGTAGCTCTCATCGGAGAGGGCAACCTTCGGTTTGATCGCCTCCCCGAAAAAGGGGGATCGCTTTTGCGCGTGTCTGGCCCGCTTGGAACGTCCACCATGGGCGCGAGGCGGACATTCGTCCACTGGAGCCGCCGCAACGGTTGCTTCGAAAGCGGCGGTCAGCTCAGCGCGTCCGAGCTTGACAGTCCCGGGCCCGTTGCGTATCAGCCCGCGCTCCGCCCAACCCGTTGCCCTTCCAGAGTCCGTGCCATGAAAGTCCGCAACTCCCTCCGCTCGGCCAAGACCCGCGACAAGAACTGTCGCGTGGTGCGGCGTCACGGGCGCGTGTACGTCATCAACAAGAAGAATCCGCGGATGAAGGCCCGCCAGGGCTGAGAGTTCCGTCCCCGGCCGTTCCAGGCCGCTTGTCCGCAACCGCCGGCGGCACCATCCTTCCGGGGGGATAGAGCCCGGAGGCCGGCGGTGATCCAGCAGCCCGCGCCGAAAGCCGATGTCATCGCCCGCCGCGACGCGATCGTGGCGGGGTTGCGCGCGCTCGTGCCGGCATCCGGCGTGATCGCCGATCCGATCCGGCTGCGCCCCTACGAGACCGACGGGCTCGCCGCCTATCGCCAGCCGCCGCTCGCCGTCGTGCTGCCGGAAACCACCGAGCAGGTCGCCGCGATCCTGCGCCTGCTGCACGAGGAGGGGGTGCGGGTGATCCCGCGCGGCGCCGGCACCAGCCTGTCCGGCGGCGCGTTGCCGCTCGCCGATGCCGTGGTGGTCGGCATGATGCGGATGAACCGCATCCTCGAGATCGACTACGCCGACCGCTTCGCCGTGGTGCAGGCCGGCGTCACCAATACCGGCATCACCGAGGCGGTGCGGGGAAAGGAGTTCTTCTACGCGCCCGACCCGTCGAGCCAGCTCGCCTGCATGATCGGCGGCAATGTCGGCATGAACTCGGGCGGCGCGCATTGCCTGAAATACGGCGTCACCGCCAACAACCTGCTCGGCCTGAAGATCGTCACCATCGAGGGCGAGGTGATCGAGATCGGCGGCACCCATCTCGATGCCGCCGGCTATGACTGGCTCGGCCTGCTCACCGGCAGCGAGGGCCAGCTCGCGATCGTCACCGAGGTGACGGTGCGCATCCTGCGCGCGCCGGAGGGCGCGCGGGCGATGCTGGCGGCGTTCCGCGGCAACGAGATCGCCGGCGCCTGCGTCGATGCGATCATCGGCTCGGGCATCATCCCGGTCGCGCTCGAATTCATGGACAAGCCGGCGATCCATGCCTGCGAGGCCTTCGCCCATGCCGGCTATCCGCTCGACGCCGAGGCGATGCTGATCATCGAGGTCGAAGGCAGCGTCGCCGAGCAGGACGAGCTGCTTGGCGCGCATCCGCGCGATCTGCGAGCGCTTCGACCCGATCAGCCTCAAAGTGTCGCAGAGCGCCGAGGAAAGTGCGGCGATCTGGAAGGGCCGCAAGGGCGCGTTCGGCGCGATCGGGCGGATCTCCCCCGATTATCTCTGCATGGACGGCACCATCCCGACCGGCCGGCTGCCGGAAGTGCTCGGCCGGATCGGCGCGATGAGCGAGGAGTGCGGGCTCAAGGTCGCCAACATCTTCCATGCCGGCGACGGCAACCTGCACCCGCTCATCATGTTCGACGCCAACGACCCCGACAGCTTCGCGCGGGCCGAGAAATTCGGGGCGGATATCCTGCGGCTCTGCGTCGAGGTCGGCGGCTGCCTCACCGGCGAGCACGGGGTGGGGGTCGAGAAGCGCGACCTGATGCCGGTGCAGTTCAGCGAGACCGAGCTCGCGCAGCAGCGGCGGATCAAGTCGGCCTTCGATCCCGGCTGGCTGCTCAACCCGAGCAAGGTGTTCCCGCTGCAGGACGCCCATGCCGGGTGACGCCGGCGGCGCCATCGCTCCCACCGACGAGGCCGGCATCGTCGCCGCGATCGCGAGCGCCAGGTCGGCGGGCGAGCCGCTGCTCGTCCGCGGCGCCGGCACCAAATCGCGCGATGCTGCGGCCGGTGCAGGCGGCCCGCTCGCTCGCGCTCACCGGGCTCGCGGGGATCAGCTTCCACGCGCCGAAGGAGCTGGTGATCGCGGCCCGGGCGGGGACCACGCTCGCCGCGGTCGAGGCGGCGCTCGCCGCCGCCGGCCAGCATCTGATCGCCGAACCGCCCGATCTCGCGGGGCTGCTCGGCGGCACGCCGGGCGCGCAGACGCTCGGCGGCGTGGTCGCCGCCAATCTCTCCGGCCCCCGCCGGTCGCCTGGGGGGCGATGCGCGATCATGTGGTGGGCGTCCGCGCGGTGACCGGACGCGGCGAGACGATCCGCTCGGGCGGGCGGGTGCTGAAGAACGTGACCGGGCTCGATCTCTGCAAGCTGCTCGCCGGCAGTCACGGCACGCTCGCGGTGCTCACCGAGATCACGCTGAAGGTGCTGCCGGCGCCCGAGCGGTCGGGCACGGTGGCGCTGCTCGGGCTCGACGCCGAACGGGGCGTGGCGGCGCTGTCGGCGGCGCTGGGCAGCCCCTATTCGGTCTCCGCAGCCGCCTGGCTGCCGGCGGAAGGCGCGGCGCTGGTTCCCGAGCTCGCCTGGGCGCGCGGGCCGGTCGCGCTGGCGCGGATCGAGGATTTTTCCTCCTCGGTCGCCTATCGCACCGCCGGCTGCGCGAGGAGCTCGCCGCCGTTCGGCCGGGCCGAGCTGATCGATGATGGCGCCAGCCGCGCGCTGTGGCGGGCGATCCGCGACGCGGTGCCGCTGCCGAACGCGCCGCAGGAGGCGATCTGGCGGGTCTCGGTGCGGCCCTCCGCCGGCCCGGCGATCGTCGCGGCGGCGATCGTCGCTCGGCGGACGCGCGTTTCTCGACTGGGGCGGCGGCCTCGCCTGGATCGCCGGTCCGGCGACCGAGGCCGCGCATGACGCGGTGATGCGGCGCCGCGCACGCCCACGGCGGAACCTGGACGCTGATGCGCGCGCCGGAAGCGCTGCGGGCCGGGCTTGACGTGATGCCGCCGGAGCCGCCGGCGCTCGCCGCCATCGCGCGGCGGGTGAAGGCGAGCTTCGATCCGGACGGCATCCTCAATCCCGGCCGCATGGTCGCGGGGCTCTGACATGCTCGAATGGCCGACGATGATCTGCTTCGTGCTCTCGACGCTGACCGGGGCGATCAACTCCTATCGCCGCAGCGTGCCGACCGATGACTACAAGCCGGTCCGCTTCAGCCACGTCCCGCCGCTGCTGATCGGCTTCATCAGCGTGCCCGCGGCTCGCTGTTCTACCTCTACTGGCGGGCCCGCACGGTGAATGCCTGGCCGGTCGATCTCACCTTCCTGCCGATCGCGATGGCCTGCCTCGCCACCTCCATCCTGCTCTGCAAATGGGACCCGGTGGCGAAGCGGGCCAAGCAGGCCGACGGCGCAGGATGAAGGCGCGCGGGATGCAGCAAGGCGCGGCTCTGATGCAGACGCGGTTCACCGCCGAGCAGCTGCGCGACCCCGGCATCGCCGCCTCCAACCAGGTGCTGCGCACCTGCGTGCATTGCGGCCTCTGCACCGCGACCTGTCCGACCTTCGTGCTGCTCGGCGACGAGTTCGACAGCCCGCGCGGCCGCATCTACCTGATCAAGGACATGCTGGAGAGCGGCCGGCCGGCGACCGAGGAGGTCGCGACCCATCTCGACCGCTGCCTCTCCTGCTTCGCCTGCATGACCACCTGCCCCTCGGGCGTGCACTACATGCACCTGATCGACCACGCCCGCGACCGTGGTGGAAGAAACCTACGATCGCCCCTTCGCCGACCGCATGCTGCGCGCCCTGCTCGGCCGGGTGCTGCCGGACGCGCGGCTGTTCCGCCTGGCGCTCCTCGCCGCCCGGCTCGGCAGGCCGCTCCGCTTCCTGCTCCCCGCCAGGGGAACGCTCGGGCCGCGGCTGCGCGCGATGCTCGGCCTCGCCCCGGCCGCGCTGCCGCCCGCCGATCCGGCGCAGCGCCCGCAGATCCACCGCGCCGAGGGCGAACGGCGCGCCCGCGTCGCGCTGCTCACCGGCTGCGCGCAGACCGTGCTCGCCCCGGAGATCAACGCCGCAACGATCCGGCTGCTGACGCGGCTCGGCGTCGAGGTGGTTGTCGCCGGAGGGCGTCGGCTGCTGCGGCGCGCTCACCCATCACATGGGCCAGCACGACCGCGCGATGGCCACCGCCCGCGCCGCGATCGCCGGCTGGAGCCGCGAGATCGAGGGCGAGGGGCTCGACGCCATCATCGTCAACACCTCGGGCTGCGGCACCACGATCAAGGATTACGGCTTCATCTTCCGCACCGAGCCCGAACCCTGGCGGGGCCGCGCGGAGAAGGTGGCGGCGCTCGCCCTCGACATCTCCGAGTTCCTGGCCCGCATCGGCTACGCCCCAACCCGCGCGCCCCCCGGGCTCACCGTCGCCTACCACTCGGCCTGCAGCCTGCAGCACGGCCAGCGCGTCACCGCCGAGCCCAAGGAGCTGCTGCGCCGGGCCGGGTTCCGGGTGGTCGAGCCGGCCGAGCCGCATCTCTGCTGCGGCTCCGCCGGCACCTACAACATCATGCAGCCAGAGATCGCCGCCCGGCTGCGCGACCGCAAGCTCGACAACCTGCGCGCCACCGCGCCCGACCTGGTCGCCGCCGGCAATATCGGCTGCATCACCCAGCTCGCCGGCGGCGGCCTGCCCGTCATCCACACCGTCGCCCTGCTCGACTGGATGGCCGGCGGCCCGCTCCCGCGCCGAGCTCACCCATCGGAGCTCGCCGCATGAAGCCGGCCGCCGCCTTCGCGCTGCTCGCCCTGGTCGCGGCCACACGCGGACCACGCCCGCCTGGGCGCAGCAGCCGAAGCCGCCGGACCGCACCGACCAGCTCCTCTCCGCGCTCAAGGCGGCCCCCGACGAGCAGACCGCCGCCCTCCTCGAGACGCAGATCGAGCAGGCCTGGCTGCAGGCCGGCACCCCCGCCGTCACGCTGCTGATGAACCGCGCGCTGCGCGAGGCCGGCGCCGGCGGTGACAAGGACGCGCTCGAGGACCTCGACGCCGCGCTCGACCTCGACCCCAACCAGGCCGAGGCCTGGCACCAGAAGGCGCTCGTCCAGTACCACATGGGCGACGTGCAGGGCGCGGTCCGCGACATCGAGGAAGCACTCCGCCTCCAGCCCCGCCACTTCGCCGCATTGCAAACCCTCTCCCGCATCGCCGAAGCCCGCGGCGACTGGAAAGGCGCCTACGCCGCCTGGCAGAAGGTGCTCGACCTGGACCCCCGCACCCCCGGCGGCCAGACCCGCCTCAAGGAGCTCCGCCGCCGCGCCTTCGGCCAGGAGACGTAGGGAAAGGAAGGCCAGGGGCTCTGCCCTGGACCCCGCTAAGGGCGGAGCCCTTAGAACCCCGACGGGTTTGTTGAAGAGGGTGGGCCAACGAGGCGGTCGAGAGGTCCTCGTCGGCCCACCCTCTTCAACAAACCAGTCAAGGATTCCAAGGCTCTGCCTTTAGCGGTAGCGGGGTCCAGGGGGCAGCGCCCCCTGGCCTTCTTCCCCTACGTCTCCCGCGCGTTGACGCGCCGGCCGGAGCCCGACTATAAGCCGCGGCCTGCGGCGGGGTGGCCGCTCTTGGTGTTGGAGAGGTCTGGTGAAGCGCACGTATCAACCGTCGAAGCTGGTTCGCAAGCGGCGCCATGGCTTTCGCGCCCGCATGGCGACCGTCGGCGGCCGCAAGGTGCTGGCCTCCAGGCGCGCCAAGGGCCGCAAGCGTCTTTCGGCCTGAGAGATCGCCTCATGGCGCCGCCGATCGGGCGCCTGCGGAAGCGTGCGGAGTTTCTGCGCGTGGCGGCCAGGGGCCGCAAGGCGCCGGTCCATGGTCTCGTGCTGCAGGCGTTGCGGCGCCAGGATGATGGTCCGGTGCGGGTCGGGTTCACCGTGACGAAGAAGGTCGGCAATGCGGTGGTGCGCAACCGCACGCGGCGGCGGCTGCGCGAGGCGGCGCGGCGCGTGCTCGCGGAGCATCGGGCGGACGGCATCGATCTCGTGCTGATCGGGCGCGATGCGACGCGCGGGCGGGACTTCACGCTGCTCCTCGACGATCTCCGCCGGGCGCTGGCGAAGGCCGAGGTCACGTCGTGAATCCCGGGCAGGTCGCGGCGATCGGCGCGGTGCGCACCTATCAGTGGACGCTGCGCCCGTTCATCGGCGCGCATTGTCGCTTTCATCCGTCGTGCAGCGAATACGCGATCGGTGCGATCCGCGGGCACGGCGTGTTGCGGGGAACGGCGCTCGCGGCGGGGCGGGTCCTGCGTTGCAATCCCTGGAACCAGGGCGGCCTCGATCCGGTGCCGGACGCCCCCGAACGAAAGATCTGGGCGGCCGATGGATAACAAGCGGCTTCTTATCGCGATCGTGGTTTCGGCGCGTCATCCTGCTGGGATTCCAGCTTGTCATGCCGCACCAGCCGGCCAAGCCGCCGCCCCAGCAGCAGGTGGCGACCAGATCGACGCCGGCCGAGCAGGCGCCGCCGCCCACCGCCAATCCGGCGGGTCCCGGCACGCAGCCGATGCCGGCGGCGGTGCCGCACGACGTGCCGCGGGTGAAGATCGACTCGCCGCGCCTGCAGGGCAGCCTCAGCCTCTACGGCGCCACGCTCGACGACCTGGTGCTGCGCGACTACCGCGAGACGGTCGATCCGAATTCGCCGCTGGTGCGGCTGCTCGAGCCGCGCTCCGATCCGCAGCCCTATTACGTGCAGTTCGGCTGGAGCGCCTCGGACTCGAAGATCAAGCTGCCGGGACCGGACACGACGTGGACCGCCTCGGGCGGCGACCTCACCGCGGCGCATCCGGTGACGCTCACCTGGGACAATGGCGCCGGCCTCACCTTCCAGCTCGTGCTGTCGATCGACGACAACTACATGTTCACGGTGCGGCAGCGGGTGAGGAACGCGACCGTCCGAGCCGGTCTCGCTGTTTCCCTGGGCGCGCATCCGCCGCGACTACACGCCGCAGGTGCTCGGCTACTACCTGCTGCATGAGGGACCGGTCGGCGTGGTTGGCGACCGCCTGCAGGAGCTCACCTACGCCAAGATGCGGAGCGAGGCGCCGAAGCAGAACGGCGTCCCCTATTCCGGCGTGGATGATGGCGGCTGGGCCGGCATCACCGACAAATACTGGCTCGCCGCGCTGATCCCGGACCAGGCGAGCCGGGTGAAGATCGACTACCGGTACATCGACCGAGAACGACGCGCCGCGCTACCAGGTCGATTTCGTCGACCAGAACGCGGAGAAGATCGCGGCGGGCGGCGAGGCCTCGACCACGAGCCGCGTCTTCGCCGGCGCCAAGGAAGTGCATCTGCTCGACCGCTACGAGAGCGAGCTGCACATCCCGTCCTTCTACAAGGCGGTCGATTTCGGCTGGTTCGAGTTCCTGACCCGGCCGATCTTCTTCGCGCTCGACTGGCTGAACAACCTGCTCGGGAATTTCGGCCTGGCGATCATGGCCTTCACGCTGTTCGTGAAGCTGCTGTTCTTCCCGCTCGCCAACAAATCCTATCGCTCGATGAGCAAGATGAAGCTGCTCGGGCCGAAGGTGCAGGCGCTGCGCGAGCGGTTCAAGGACGATCCCGGCGCAGATGCAGCAGGAGATGATGAAGCTCTACCGGTCGGAGAAGGTGAACCCCGCCGGCGGATGCCTGCCGATGATCGTGCAGATCCCGGTGTTCTTCTGCCTCTACAAGGACATCTTCGTCACCATCGAGATGCGGCAGGCGCCGTTCTTCGGCTGGATCCGGGACCTCTCGGTGCCGGACCCGACCAACATCTTCAACCTGTTCGGGCTCATTCCTTATCGACCCGACGCATATCTCGCCGCTGCTGCATCTCGGCATCTGGCCGGTCATCATGGGCTTCACGATGTTCGGCCAGCAGAAGCTCAACCCGCCGCCGCCCGATCCGACCCAGGCGCGCATCTTCCAGTTCATGCCGGTGATCTTCACCTTCATGCTGGCGCGCTTCCCGGCCGGGCTGGTGATCTACTGGACCTGGAACAATCTCCTGACCATCGGACAGCAATGGCTGATCATGCGCTCGACCCGGCTTTCCAATCCGCGGGTCGCCCGGACCTAGACCCTTTCCGACAGAGGAGCTCGAAGCCGGCCGGAAGCTGTTCGCCGCCGAGGGAAAATTCTTCCACGGGGCGCAGCGGCTCGGTGACCTGCCGCCGATCGCCGGGCCGGAGGTCGCCTTCGCCGGCCGTTCGAATGTCGGGAAGTCCTCGCTCGTCAACGCGCTGACCGGGCGGCGGACGCTCGCGCGCACCTCCGGCCGGCCGGGGCACACGAAGCAGCTCAATTTCTTCGATCTCGGCGGCCGGCTCACGCTGGTCGACATGCCGGGCTACGGCTACGCGGAGGCGGCGCGCGCGGTGAAGGAGGATTGGCAGGGGCTGATGTTCGACTATCTGCGCGGCCGCCCGAGCCTGCGCCGCGTGGTGCTGCTGCTCGACACCAGGATCGAGACCAAGCCCGCCGACATCGCGGTGATGGAGCTGCTCGACCGCGCCGCGGTCACCTTCCAGCTCGTGCTGACCAAGCTCGACGATGCGACGCCCGACGGGGTCGCGAAGCGCCTCGTCGAGGCCGCCGCGCTCGCCCGGCGGCACCCGGCCGCGCATCCGACGGTGCTCGCCACCAGCAGCGCCACCGGGCTGGGCATTCCGCAATTGCGGGCAACGCTTGCGGGCCTCGCGGCTTGACCGCGCGCCGGCCGAGGTCGCAAAGCAGGCGGCAAGAGGGGAGCCGGGGATGAACGTGGTGCGCGAGGAATTGCCAGGCGGCGGAGGAGCGGGCGCGCATCCTCGCCCATGCGCTGCCCTATCTCCGCCGCTATGCCGGCGCGACCGTGGTGGTGAAATACGGCGGCCACGCCATGGGGGAGGACGCGCTCGCGCAGCAATTCGGCCGCGACATCGCGCTCCTGAAGCAGGTCGGCGATCAACCCGGTGGTGGTCCATGGCGGCGGGCCGCAGATCAACGCCATGCTGAAGCGGCTGGCGATCGAATCGACCTTCGTCGCCGGGCTCCGCGTCACCGACGAACGGATGGTCGAGGTGGTCGAGATGGTCCTCGCCGGAACCGTCAACAAGCAGGTGGCCGGGCTCATCAACCGCGCCGGCGCGCTCGCCGTCGGCATCTCCGGCAAGGATGGCGGGCTGATCCGCGCGCGCAAGCTCACGCGCACCACCATCGACCCCGGCAGCAACATCGAACGCGTGCTCGATCTCGGCTTCGTCGGCGAGCCCGAGCGCGTCGACATCCGCGTCATCCACGCACTCACCGGCGCCGGACTGATCCCGGTGGTCGCACCGGTGGGCGTCGATGCCGAGGGCCAGACCTACAACATCAACGCCGACACCGTCGCCGGCGCCATCGCCGGCGCACTCGGCGCCATGCGGCTCCTGATGCTTACCGACGTCCCGGGCGTGCTCGACGCCGACAAGCAACTCATCCCCGAGCTCACCGTCGCCGACGTTGCTGCCCGCATCGCCGACGGCACCATCAGCGGCGGCATGATCCCCAAGGTGCGAGAACTGCGTCGAAGCGGTCAAACGCGGCGTCAAAGGCGCCGTGATCCTCGACGGCCGCGTGCAACACGCCTGCCTGCTCGAACTCTTCACCGAAGGCGGCTTCGGCACCATCATCCGCGCCTGAGCGCCCCCTGGCCCTGCTTTCCCTCTACCCCGGCTCCGGGCCGGCGCGGCTCAGCGGGCGACGCGGGTGAGGAATTCGATCTGCCAGCGCATTTCCTCGACGGTGATGGGGAAGTCGCCGTCGGGGCTGGCGGCGAGGGTGGCGTCGGGGGGGACGCGGGCGAGGAGGCTTTGCACCGGGCCGGCGATCTCCATGCCGAAGCCGGCGCGCCAGATCAGGCTGAGCAGGCCTTTGGTGCTGCGGAGCGAGACGGCGCGGTTGACGGCGGAGATCGGCACGCCGGCGGCCACCGAGAGCAGGGCGGCGACCAGGCGGGCCTCGCCGCGGCGGGCGGCGGCGAGGATCACCGCCTCGCAGAGCGCGCCGGCGCGCTTCAGCCGGTGCGCGGCCTGCACCGCGTCCTCCGAGGAGGGTTCCACGAGCGGCTGGGAGATCTGGCCGGCGATGCGGTCCTGCAGCCGGGAGCGCAGCGTGCGGCGGAGTTCGGCGCCAAGCTCCGCGCATTCCTCGAGGAGATCCATGACCTGGCGCAGCGCGAGGCCGGCGAGCGCGCGGGCGACGCGGAGCGGCAGGGCGGGACACTTCACCAGGGGCGCGACGAACTCGGCCTGGCCGCCTTCGCCGGCGATCAGCACCTCGAGCGTTGCTTCGCGCACCGCGGTGGCTTCGCTGGCGAGCAGTGTCCGGGCGGTGGCGGAAGCAGCGGCCTGGGCGAGTGTGGTGGCGTCGCGCCCGGAGGGCGTGGCGCGGGTCGTGACGAGACGGCCGCCGCGCACGGCGCGGGGCCGTGATCAGCGCCATGATGTCATCGACCGTCAGCAGGGGGAGCAGGCGAAGCAGCGGCTCGGCCGCCGGCGCCTCGGCGTCCTCGCAGGTGGCGCGGATCGCGGAGCAGGGCGCGTCGGGGATGTCGCGCAGCAGGTCCGGGATGGCGTGGGCGAGCTGGTTGCGGGCGCTCTGTAGCTCGGTGGCGAGTGCCTCGTAGGCGCAAACGGCGATCGCTTCGCGGTGCGGCTCGGCGACGCCTGGGCCGAAGCTCGGCGAGTCTGGCGAGCAGGTCGCGGTGGAGCAGGCCCTCGAACCCGTCCGCAGCCTCGTCGGCTTCAGGGAAATGGGTGAGCGGTTCGAGATCGCGCGGGGCGATCGCACCGGCGGCGGCGCGGCGGTAGAGCGCCTCGGTCGGCAGAGGCGGCGCCGGGCGGAACCGCGGCAGATGCACCGCCGGGCCGCGTCGCAGCGGGTCCGGCGCGGAGCTGTGCGCAGGGCCCGCGGGGCCGAGATTGACGAGTTCCTGGTGCGGCTGACGCTCGGTCAGGCCGTCGGGGGGGCACATCAGATCGGCTCCTCCTGAGACACGTGCCAGTTGTCGCGACCGTCGCGCTTGACGACGTACATCGCGCGATCGGCACGCTGCATGAGCGATTCGATTTCCTCGCCGCCGCCGGGCTGGCGCGTGGCGAGGCCGGTCGACATGGTCAGCCGAAGGCTGCCGTCCGGCACCAGATGGGCGAGCGCCGGTGGGCCGCTGAGGCGCAGATCCTCGGCGCGCTCCGCGGCGGCGAAGGCGTCCGCGCCATCGAGCCAGACGGCGAACTCGTCGCCGCCGAAGCGGGCGACGAGATCGGTCGGGCGCACGGTCCGGCGCAGCAATTCGCCGGCGACCCGGAGCGCCTCGTCGCCGACATCGTGGCCGAACCGGTCGTTCAGCGGCTTGAAATTGTCGAGGTCGACGAACATCAGCGTGCCCGGCAGAAGCTTCGCGATCGAGCCGGTCGATGCGGCGGGCGAGTTCTTCGAGGAAGGCGCGGCGGTTCAGCAGGCTGGTCAGCGGATCCGTGCGCGCCTGGCGCGCCATCTCGCGCTGCACCGCCTCGTGCTCCAGCACCATGCGGACGATGCCGGTGGCGGAGGAGGCGAGCTGGTGGTCCTCCTCGGTCCAGGGGCGGCCGCCGGGCATCCGCCAGAGCGCGAGCCCGATCCGCTCGCCGAAGCGCGTGTAGCTCGGGCAGACCAGCACCTGGTGGCCGGAGGGGTCGGTGGCGCAGCTCGGGGCCAGGCCGGCGTCGGAGAGCAGGCCGACGCGCGGCGGGAAGCGCGGGGCCGATCTCGCCGCCGGCCTGGTGGCGGATCATCGTCTCGTCCTCGTTCTCGCGCCATGTCGATGCAGCGCGGCACCATCGGCGCCGAGCGCCTGCACCAGGGCTTCGAGCGCCGCCTGCATCATCCTGGGCGCGAGCACCTCCTGGCGCATGCGCCAGAGGATGTGGTCGACGACCTCGCTGCGACGGAGCTGCGCTGCCAGCGCCGCGTCATAGGCGTCCTGCTCGGTGAGATCGACGGCCGCCGCCGCGGGCGCCGATGATCTGGCCCTCGGCATCGGTGAGCGGCGCGGCGGCGAACGCGAGGCAGACGCGGCTGCCGTCCGGCCGCCGCAACCAGGCGCGCCGGCGCCGGAGCAGCGTGGACGGCGCGAAGGGATTGAACGCCGCGTTGTCCGGATCGGCGAGCAGGCATTGCGCCGGCTGCCCGAGCAGCGTGGCCGTGCGCCAGCCGAGAACCGGGTCGGGGGCCAGGAAGACGAAGCGCCCGTCCGCATCCGTCTCGAAGGCGAGATCGACCGAGATCGACGCGATGTCGCGCCAGCGCTGGCGGCTGTCGAGCAGCGCGTCACGCAGGGAGTCGGTCTGTCCGATTTTCGCGACCCCCATCCCAAGGGGAGAGGCGATGAAGCCACCCATGTCCCTGCCGCCCTTTTTTCGAGCCGCAGCATCGTCGGACCTGGTTAAGGCGGGGTTAGCGTCGTCTCGATCGGGGTGGGGTGACCGGGAAGCAAGGCCAGGGGCTCTGCCGCGGGACACGGTTCGGCAAGCAACGTCATCCGATCGGGTAATTCCATCCGATCGGAAGTGGCTCCAGTGTCCCTACTCGAAAGTTCGTCAGAGTTCGGATCTCCGGCAAGCCGCTGCGATGAGCGGTGCGAGGCGGGTGCGGAGCTCGGGCGTGCAGGCGAGGACCGGGTTGCCCTCCAGCAGACCGCCGCCGGCGAGGAAGTCGTTCGTCCATCCTCCGGCTTCGCGCACCAGGACAAGTCCCGCGAGCACGTCCCAGGCGTTGATGTGAAGCTCGAGATACGCATCCGTCGCGCCGCGCGCCACGTCCACCATGCCGAGCGCGCCGGAGCCGTGCCGGCGAAACTCGCATCCGTCGCGGTTCAGCGCGTGCAGCAACGAAAGATAGCGCGGAAAGGGCCGTCGGCTCGACCAGCCGACCTCGACCAGCGGCGAGGCACGATGCGCCATCCCGCTCACGCGAATGGGGGTGCCGCCGCACTCGGCACCCCGACCGCGGACGGCGCTGAAGATCTCGCCGGTCGCCGGCACGGTGATGACGCCGATCTCGGGCGTGCCATCGGCGACATAGGCAATCGAGATGCACCAGCGCGCCGAGCCATGGACGAAGTTCACGGTGCCGTCGATCGGGTCGATGACCCACACACGATCGGCCGCCGCGCCGCCATACTCCTCCCCGATCACCGCATCGCCGAACGAGGCGACGAGTTCGTCCCGGATCAGCCGCTCGACCGCGCGATCCGCCTCGGTGCAGAAATCGAGGGCGTCCTTCGCTTCGAGCGGACCGAGATCCTGCCGCATTGCCAGCGCCATCGTGCCGGCGCGCACGGCAAGGGCGCGGGCGCACGCGGCACGGTCCGTGATCGCGGTCGCGTTCACGACGCGGGCACCAGGGCCACGCCGGCCGCATCCAGCGCGATCGAGACCGCGGTTCCGGCGGTGACTGGATTTCGGGTGTCCGGGCCAACCACACAAAAGGGCCGCGGCAGTTCGGGGACGGTCACTTCGTACTCCATGTGATCGTCGAGATCGGCGCTCCGTTGCACGGTGCCGGGGAGCTCGCCGTCGCCGGGCACGCCCGCCCGCCGGCAGAGCAGTTTCGGCCGCACCGCCAGCTCCGCCGCGCCTTCCGGCCGGCCGAGATCTGGGAACGAAAGCACCACCGGACTGAGCGCGTCCCGCACCGGCCGTCAGAGAATCCCTGCAGCAGATCGAAGATCCCGCCGGCATTGACGAGGTCCACCCGCTTCAGTCGCATCTTCCAGTTCTCCGCACCGCCAACCAGGTGATGCTCGACCGCGCCGCCGTACAGGCGCTGCTCGTCATTGATGAACTCGATCATCTGGAACCGCGACCGCACCAGGACGAACTCCTGCCGCCGCAGTGACGCGCAGGTTTCCGATCAGATGGCTCGTGCGAACCGGGCGGCCGAGCGCGCGCGGATGGCGGAGCCGTCCGATGCGGGCCTGCATGAGCGCGCGATCCTCGTGAAACAGCGAAATCTCCTCGAAAGGGTCGGACTGACCGGGATGCGAAGGCACCCAGTAGCGCCCGTCCTCCGTGAAGAGATCGAGCCAGGCGTCGAATTCGCCGCGATCCAGCAGCTCCGCTTCGTCGTAGACGAAACGCGTGACGGAATCGGCGAGGCTCATGCCGGCACGCCGGTCATGTAGTCGCGCCAGGCGGCGAACTGGTTGCGGATATAGGCCTCGCTGACGGCGGTCGAAGCATCGTTGAGGCCGCGCCGCATGTCGATCCACTCCGCCCCGTCCGCCAGCATGCCGTCCTGCACGCGCTCATAGATGGCGAAGTCGTCGTGCTTGATCAGCGAGGAGGGCGAATGCGCGGTGTTGGCCAGAATGATCGTGCGCCGGTGGAGCTTCTCCGGCGCGCCCACCAGCCGGAACGACCAGGCCTCGATCGTGCGTGCGGTCCACCGCTTCCGGGATGATCACCCGCATCTGCAGCGACGTCGCCTGAACGGATGCGCTCGGATAGAACATGGTGCTGAGCCGGTTCTCGCCGAGCAGCCGCGCCGCGCGCTCGGCGCCGTGGATTGCTGCCAGCTCGCCGCGATAGGCGGCGAACTCCGGATCCGCCGCCGGGTTGGCGCGGAACGCCCGCATCTCGCTGTGACCGAAACCGTAGGTCTGCACGGGAAGCGCGGCCATGCTGTCGTAGCTCTGGCCATTGGCGGCGATCACGCCGAGCGCGAAGGCGCTGTCGCTGCCTGGCGCCGGCTCGGCGCGCGTGCCACGGCGCGCCGGATCGATCGATGGCTGATGCACGATCATCGGGTGCAGCCCGTCATGCATGTTCTCGAGATAGATCTTCCAGTTGCTCCGCTGGCGCACGCGGAAGCACCCGCCGGCGATCTCGATCCGGCCCGCCGGGCGCGCGGTCGATCATGTTGTCGATCGCCTCCGTGGTGCGGGCCGAGAAAGTCGCGGAGCGACGGCCCCTCTGGCGCCAGACTGGCGAAGATGAAGCCGCGATAGCGTGTCGGCCCGCGCGGCACCGGCTGCATGCCGAGCGCCGGATCGGTGCGGTCGAAATCCGGTTCCGTCATAGCCCTCCGGCAGCGGCACGGATTGCAGGCTGCCATCGGTGCGGAACGTCCAGGCGTGATAGGGGCAGCGGAAACGATCCACGCATCCGCTCGGCTCGGCGACCACGAGCGCGCCGCGATGGCCGCAACGGTTGTGCAGCACGGCGACCTCGCCATCCTCGCGCCGCACGACGACGAGCGGGCGCCGCGCGATCGCGGCGCGGATGAAGCAGCCGGGCCGCGGAATCTGGCTCTCATGCCCGACATAGCACCAGGCGCGCGCGAAGATGCGCTCGAGCTCGAGCTCGAAGATCGCCGGATCGCAATAGACGCGCCGGTGCACCCGCCCAGGCTCCACCAGCGCGGTGATGGCGTCGGCGCTCATCTGTCGTAGAGCTTGGTCGCGCGCTGCAACACCGATTGCGGAATGGTGATGCCATCGGCGGCGGCGGCCGCCTTGTTCAGGCTGAGGTCGAAGTCGATATACGGGACGGGAACCATCCTGCCGGGCGCCTGCCCTTCCAGCACCGGCACGGCGACGCGCGTCGCCCAGGCGACGCCCAGCTTGTACTGATCGGTCCCGTACGCCGCGAGCGCGCCGCGCTGCACGCTGGTGGCATCGAGCGAGAAAAGCGGGATGCGGTGATCGCGCGCGGTCTTCACCACCGCGTCGAAGGCGGAGGCGAGCGTGTTGTCCTGCGGCGTGAGGATCGCATCGACGCGCCCCACCAGCGAGTCGGCGGCGCTCTTCACCTCGGCGCTCGAGGTGACCTGCACCTCGACCCAGCGCAGCCCGCGCTTCGCCGCCTCCGCCTTGGCGAGCGCGTTCGCGGTCGTCGAATTGGTCTCGCCGCCATTGTAGATCGTGCCGATCGCCTTGGCGGAGGGCAGGATTTCGGTGATCAGGTCCACCAGCTGCGCCGCCGGCTGGGTGCCGTAGATGCCGGTGACGTTGCTGCCGGTCGGCTTGTCGAGCGATTGCAGGATGCCGGAGGCGACCGGGTCGGTGACGCAGCCGAACACCACCGGCACGCCGCTGCCGCGCGTCGCGCGGATCGTCGCCTGCACGTTCGGCGTGGTGCAGGCGGCGAGCAGATCGACGCGATCGGCGAGGAACTTCTCCGCGATGTTGCGCGCATTGCCGACATCGCCCTGCGCGTTCTGGTATTCGAAGACGAGGTTCCGCCCCTCGACGAAGCCCGCCTTGGCGAGCCCGTCGAGGAAGCCGCGTCGCGTCTCGTTCAGCGCCGGATGATCGACGATCTGCGAGTAGCCGACGCGATAGGTCCGGCCCGGCGCCGGTTGCGCCGAGGCCGGCAGGACGCTGACAAGCGAAGCCAGAAGCGCCGACGCACGCTGCGGCGCGCGAAATCCGGAAACGTTGCATCTGCCTCCCCCGTTCATCCCGCGTTCAGCCGGTCAGCAGCGCCCGATCATCTACCATCCCGCGGCCGCTGGCTGCATGGAATTTCGCCACCAGCGACGGCACGGTGAGCGCGGACTTCTCCCCACCGGCGGCCTCGAACACGACGCGGCCCGCGTGCAGCATGATCAGCCGGTTTCCCCATCGGATCGCCTCCTCCATGTTGTGCGTCACCATCAGCGTCGCGATCCCGGTCGCCGCCACGATCCGCGCCGTGCACGCCATCACGATCGCCGCCGTGCGCGGATCGAGATTGGCGAGGTGCTCGTCGAGCAGGAGCAGCCGCGGCGGCGGATCGGTCGCCATCATCAGCGCGAGCGCCTGGCGCTGCCCGCCGGAGAGCGTGCCGACGCGGGCATCGAGGCGCATCTCCAGCCCGAGGCCGAGCTCGGCCACGCGCGCGCGGAACCGCGCCGTCGATCTCGCGTGTCACCGCGCGCCGCAGCCCGCGACGCCTGCCGCGCCGCGCCGCCATGGCGAGATTCTCCGCGATCGTCATCGGCGCACAGGTGCCCTCGAACGGGTCCTGCGCGATGCGGCCGATCAGCGCCGCGCGGCGATGCGCCGGCCAGCGCGTGATCTCCGCCGCGTCGAGCGTGATCGTGCCGCCATCCGGCTCGACGATCCCGCAGATCGCCTTCAGCAGCGTCGACTTGCCGGCGCCGTTCGACCCGATGATGGTGACGAAATCGCCCTCGCGGAGGGCGAGATCGAGCCCGTCGAGCGCGCGCACCTCGCTCGCGCTGCCGGGCATGAACCGCTTGGTCAGCCGCCGGATCGCGAGCACGTCGCCGGTCATGCGCGCGCCCGCCACGCGAGATGGCGCCGGAAGCGGGGCAGGGAAAGGCTCGCCAGCAGGAGCAGCGCCGTGATCAGCTTGAGATCGGTGGGTGCGAGCCCGACCCGCAGCGCGACATTGGCGAGCAACTGGTACACCAGCACCCCGGCGAGCGTCGCGATGATCCAGCGCGGGATCGCGCCGTCGCCGAACAGCGCCTCGCCGATCATCACCGCCGCCGCGCCGATGACGAGCACGCCGATGCCCATCCCGATATCGGCAAACCCGTGATCCTGCGCGACCAGCGCGCCGGAGAGCGCGATGCCGGCATTCGAGATCGCGAGGCCGATCACCTTCGTCCAGCCGGTATCGACGCCAAGCGCGCGGATCATCACCTCGTTCTCGCCGGTCGCGCGCACGGCGAGGCCGAGATCGGTGCGCATGAACCAGGTGAGCGCCGCGCCGGCCACCAGCAGCGCCAGCAGCGTCACCGCGATCACCGGTCCGGCGCCGTCCGGCGGCAGTCCGATCGCGGCGAACGCCGCGGCGGCGGCGTCGAACACCGTGGGCGTCGTCAGCAGCGGGATGTTGGCGCGGCCCATGATTCGCAGGTTGATCGAGTAGAGCGCCGTCATCACCACGATGCCGGCGATGATGTTGTTGATCCTGAGTCTGGTGTGGATGAGCGCCGTGACCGCGCCGGCGCCGGCACCCGCCAGGATCGCCGCGGCGGTCGCGAGGAACGGATCGGCGCCGCCCGCCAGCAGCGAGGCGGCGACCGCGCCGCCGAGCGGGTAGCTGCCCTCCGCGGTGAGGTCGGGAAAGCGGAAGAAGCGGAAGGTGATGAGCACGCCGAGGCCGAGGAAGCCGAACAGGAGGCCCTGTTCCACCGTGTTCGCAGCCCGCTAACGCAGCATCCGCCCGCTATCGGAGCTCGAGCCGATCGCTCCGTCGCCTATGCAGGCGGCGTCGGCAGCGCCGGTGACGCGTTCAGCGCGCGAGATCCCGAGATCGAGCGTGGCGGCGCCGGGGATGCGCTTGCGCAGGAATTCCTCCTTGCGGCCGAACGGCACGGTCGCGTCGATGCCGAGCCGTCCCCAGAAATCCTTCTTCGGATCGCGGTAGAAGCCCGGCACCTCGGGGATCACGAGCGCGCGCGCATCGGCCCGGCCGCGTGTCAGATAGGCCCACCAGACATCGTTGAAGTCGTTGATGTCCACGTCCTCGTCGACGACGAAGACGGTCTTGCTCCAGTCGTGGTTCGCGCCCATGGCGGTCAGCATCACCTGGCGCGCGTGCCCCTCATAGGCCTGCTCGATCTGCACCACCGTGCTCATCACCGTCGGCACGCAGGCGACGTCGATGATGCCGCGCAGGCTTGCCGCGAGCAGCGCCTGATAGACCCGCGTCGCGACCGACAGTTCGAGCAGGCGCAGATCCTCGGGCGAGCCGCAGATCAGCGCGTGGAAGATGGCGCGCGGCCGCGCCGTCACCGCGGTCACCTCGAACACGTGGTTGTCGCCGACCGGCGTATAGAAGCCCATGAACTCGCCGAACGGTCCCTCCGGCCGCCTCACTCCCGGAAGGATGCGTCCCTCGATCACGATCTCGGTGTCCTCCGGCACGTCGAGGGCGATGGTGCGGCAGGGGCGCATCCGCAGCTTCTTTCCGGCGATGCGGCCGGCGACCTCGAGCTCGCTCTCGTGATAGGCGATCGGTGCGGCGGCGGCGAGCACCAGCGCGGGCGGCGGCCCGAGCAGGATCGCCGCTTCCAGCGCCTCGTTCCTGGCTTCCGCCTTCGCCTGGTACTGCGCGAGATGGTGCGAGCTGCCGAGCCGCACGCGCAGCTCGGTGTCGCTGATGATCTGGCTGCGGTGGAAGGAGAGATTGGGCACGCCGCTATCCGGCTCGCGCGCAAGAAAGACGCCGGCGGTGAGATAGGGTCCGGCGTCGCGTTCGAAATAGGTGATCTGCGGCAGCTCGGTCAGGCGGATGGTTTCGAGCGTCGCGTCATCCGCGGCCGGTTCCGGCGGAATGACCGGCGTCGCCATCAGCTCGACCCAGCGCCGGCAGAAGCTGGCACCGGAGCCGGGCAGCATGGCGGCGAGCCGCGGACGGCTGCCGAAGATGTTCGTCATCACCGGAAACCGCGAGCCGGCGACGCGACGGAACAGCAGCGGCGCATCGCTCTCCGCCTGCGAGCGCTGCGTCACCGCGGCGAGCTCGTGCCGTCCGGAGACCTCGCGATCCACCACGCGCACGCGGCCTTCCTGCAGCAGGGTTTCGAGATAGCGGCGCATCACTCTGCTCCCGCAGCGGGTGGCGGACCCTGCCGCGTCCACCGGGGCAGGTCCGCGATCTCCAGGCCGAACAGTTCGAGCGCGCGGCCGACGGTCTGCAGGACGACCTCGTCGAGTGAGGCCGGGTGGGTGTAGAAGGCGGGCACCGGCGGGAAAATGATCCCGCCCGCTTCGGTCACAGCGGCCATGCTGCGCAGATGGCCGAGATGCAGTGGCGTCTCGCGCACCATCAGCACCAGGCGTCGCCGCTCCTTCAGCGCGACATCGGCGGCGCGCGTCAACAGATTGGTGGTGGAGCCCGACGCGATGTCGGAGAGCGTGCGGACCGAACACGGCGCGATCAGCATCCCGAGCGTGCGGAACGAGCCGCTGGAGATCAGGGCGCCGACATCCGAGATCGGATGGACGACATCGGCGAGCGCGCGCAGCTCCTCGCGCGTCATTCGGCTTTCGTATTCGCGGGTGAGCTCGCCGGCGCGCGTGATGACGAGGTGCGTTTCGATCCCCTGCCTGCGCAGCAACCGGAGGGCGCAGACACCGTAGGCAAACCCGGTTGCGCCGGTGATGCCCACGATGAGCCGTTGCGTGTCCGATGATCGCTCCACCCGCCTGCGTCCCGAACCTGCACCGCGACATGCCCGTGAGCCGCTATAGACGCCGGGTAGGCCCCCCGCAAGCGGGCCCGCGCCGACGGCGGCCCCGTTCAGTACATCAGCGCGGGATCGAGCACGTTGCGCATCGCGTCGATGCGGCCATCCAGCCAGCAGTGAAGATTCTCGACGAAGATCTCGGTGATCGCGGCATTCTCGCCGGTCACCGTACTCGCCGAATGCGGGCTGATCAGCACGTTCGGCATCGCCCAGAGCGGGCTCTCCGGCGGCAGCGGCTCGATGCGCGTGACATCGAGCGCGGCGAAGCCGAGATGCCTGGCACGCAGGCTTGCGATCAGCGCGTCCTCGTCCACCACCTGGCCGCGGCTGATGTTGACGAAAGCGGCGCCCGGCCGCATGGCCGCGAAGGCGGCCCCATTGATGAGAGCTTCGGTCTCCAGCGTGTGCGGCACGGTGACGACCACGGCATCCGCGGCGCGGAGCGCGTCGTGCATCTGCGCGGGCGGCAGCACGGCATCGAACAGCGCGGCATGGGTGCGTGTCCGTTCCGGATGGCGCGCGACCGCGATCACGCGCATGCCGAGCGCGCGCGCGAGGGTCGCGCAGCCACGGGCGAGGTCGCCCGCCCCGATGAGGGCGATGCTGCGCCCGGCCACGCCCTCGCCGCAATGGCGCACCCAGCGATGCGCCCGCTGTTCCGCTTCCAGGAACCGAAGCCCGCGGAAATGCGCGAGCAGCGCCATGAACACGAATTCGGCCAGCGGCCCGGCATGCACGCCGCGCGCCGTGGTGACGAGCACGCCGCGCGCATGCAGCCCGAGGCGCTCCGCCGCCTGGCCGACACCGGTGCTCGTCGTTTGCACCCAACGAAGCCGCGTGAGGTGCGGCAGGTCGGCGGGGGAG
The DNA here is from genome assembly GCA_963822815.1 of uncultured Alphaproteobacteria bacterium. Taxonomy (GTDB): domain Bacteria; phylum Pseudomonadota; class Alphaproteobacteria; order Acetobacterales; family Acetobacteraceae; genus CAWGJC01. Next base: position 43,694 of record CAWGJC010000009.1, on the reverse strand, counting down.
GGGAGGTCCCACAGAATGTCCGCCCGCGCCAGGCAAGCCTCCCAGCGCCGTTGCTGCGCCGCGTCGCGCTGAAATGGCGCGCCCTTATGGTCCGCGACGTAGCGGACGCGCGGCAGCAGGTCGGGCTCGTGAAGCAGCTCGACCCGCTCGGGCTCCGCGTCGCGAATCCGTTCGACATGCGCGCGTTCCAGCGGGCTGGCGATGAGGACCACTGCACGAGACACGGCACGTTCTCCCACGCGAAATGATCCTTGGGGAGTCCGCATGTGTCAATGCGGCGCCGCGCGGGCTATGGCGCAACCGGAGCAATGCTGCCGTGTGCTTCACGGTCACGCTGCCGACCTCGGCCGGACGCTACGTCAACGACGAGAACGTCGTGCTCGCGATCGCGCAATACCTGGGCGATGCCGGCGTGGGACGATCGACCCGTCGCTCGCACCGCGCGATCCGAATCGGCAGAACATCATCGCCCGCCTGCAACCGCCGCTCGCGATCGACCGGCTCCGCGACTTCGTCGATCCGCGCCTCCCGATCCGGTGATCCGGTGGCCAGCGGCCATACTTGCTGGGAACACCCATTCATGCTGCGCTCGCCACAACCAGCGCCGCAGGAGAAAACCAGATGCCCGACCCGATGATGCCGACCCATGCCCGCAACCTGCGCATCATCGGGCACAGCGACCAGGCAGGCCGAGCCGACGGCGTGCAGATCATGGTGCACAAGGGTCACGCCTATATCGGCCACATCTTCTCCAAGGGATTTTCGATCCTCGATGTGCGCGACCCCGCCAACCCGCGTCCTGTCGGCTACGTCGCCGCGCCGCCGAACACCTGGACCCTGCACCTGCAGCAGCACGAGGAGTTGCTGCTCGTGGTGCACGCGAAAGACATGTTCGCGCAGCCGGAGCTTGCGGATGAGCGGGCCTATTACAAGGCCAAGGGACACTTCCAGGCGGCGCCGCCGCAGGAGAGGAACTGGTCGGCGGGGCTTGCGGTGTACGACATCAGCACGCCCGAGGCACCGCGCCAGATCGGCTTCATGCCGGTCGAAGGGGGCGGATTGCATCGCTGCTGGTATGTCGGCGGGCGCTGGGCGTATGCGTCGGCACTGCTCGACGGGTTCAGCGACTACATCCTGATCACCATCGACATGGCGGATCCCGCGAAGCCCGTCGTCGCGGGCCGCTACTGGCTGCCCGGCATGCACCTCGCCGCCGGCGAGACGCCGGTCTGGCCGAGCGAGGTCGGGCGCTACGGGCTGCACCACGCGATCGTGCATGGCGACATCGCGTATTGCAGTTGGCGCGACGCCTGCCTCGCTGTCGTGGACGTCGGCGACCGTAGCGCACCCCGGCTGATCACGCACAGGATGTGGGCGCCTCCGTTCGGTGGCGGAACGCACAACGCGCTGCCGCTGCCGAACCGCGACCTGCTGGTCGTGGTGGACGAAGCCGTGCTGGACAACAAGGAGGATGGCGAGAAGCCGATCTGGCTGTTCGACAACCGGGTGAAATCGAACCCGATCAGCATCGCCACCCTGCCCGAGCCCGATGATCGCGACTACGCTGGGGTCGGCGGCCATTTCGGGCCGCACAACGTCTATGAGAACCGGCCAAACGGGCTGGTGAGCGAGGAGCTGATCTTCGCTACCTACCAGAATGCCGGCGTTCGCGTGTACGACATCAGCAACAAGTTCCGGCCGAAGGAGGTGGCGGCCTGCGTGCCCCCGACACCGGAAAAGCTCGTCGATCCCCGTCCGAACCGGCCCGTGGTGCTGCACTCGGCCGACGTCTTTGTCGACCGCAACGGCATCCTCTACTGCACCGATTTCGGCGCCGGCCTCTACACGATGGAGTACCAGGGCTGATGCCGTCCATCCCACCCAGCGACCGCTCCCGACCCAACGCAGCCACTAGCGATTCTCGAAAGAGTTGCCGGAACCCGATATGCCGTCCAGCTAGCGCCCTGCGCATAAATCAAGAAATATGCATCAAAAACTGCGAACACATCGGGCCGAACCAGCCCTGAGAAAAGCCTTTCCGCCTACGAGAACGTCAAATAATCATTTGCCCATCACAGGTGCAATCGGCATCGGAGGACCGATCGCTACAGCGTTTACGGAAAAGGTTCCAAGCGAAAGGTTGGCGTGCCCACCAAACAGCGTCCCGGTCCGGTGTTCTTGCCCCCAGCCGTCCGAAAATCGAACAGCAGAACCTCCCGCTTGCTGTCCTCAACCACGAATACCTCGGCGTTCGGGAAGCTGTCACCGCGCATTGCGCCTTCGTAACGCGTGTTCCCGCTGTCGGCAGCGAAGGTCGCCGTGAAATCGACATAGGTATCGATGTCAGGTGCGCCGGGTAACAAAGGATTGGCGCCTGCGGTGAATACAGTGAACGAAATGCTGTTCGGACCGCTTGTGATTCCTGTGACTACCGATTTTACGGTCGAATACTTCTTGCCAATCTTAGCTGCGAGCCATTTTCCAGCGCCAAGAACTCCGATCCGTCGGAGAAGCTGCGATAGCCTCTCACGCTCTTGGCGTCGAACTCGACGACGCCCACCGTTCGCGCAGTGGCGGTTGGGGAAGTTGTCGCCTCAGTCCTGGTGTCCCCTTCGAAGCCACCACCAAACTCAGCAAAGGGCGCGTAGCGCCTCACGACAAGATACATCGATCGTTTCCCTCCTGACGTTGCCAGGCAGTTCTTGTTTCGACATGTCTGAGTGGATAGGCGTTGTGAGCAATCCCGGGGCTGGGCTCAGGTGAGGAGCATACCTGTGCAAAAATCAAGAATTTTGCACCGAGATCAGAGCAGAACACCATCAATGGCCTAGCGCGCGCAAAACTCCGGTGCAAATGTCTGCTCGCAGTGGAGCGCGCCCGGAAGCGGATTGTCCGCCTTCCCCCCAAATCGGAAACGGCGCCTGGTATCAAAGTTACGTCTTCTTTCGCCGCCAAGGGGAGAGCCGGAGCTCGCTACTTCCCCCAGATCCTGCGATACGCCGCTTCGTAGTTGTTCTGCGGATCGTAGATGTTGTTCGGGCCGCCGTCCTTGTCGATGTTCGCCTTGATGAACAGATGCGGCGGCGCGACATAGCCGCTGGGCGGTGCGCCGGCGAAGGCGCGGTTCAGCTCGTCGATCTCCTGCCATCCGTGCAGGTGCAGCGGTTCGGCGACCGTCGCCTCCTGATAGTCGCCGGACCGGATGCGCTGGAAGGCGGGGCCGGAGCCGTCGCCCGCCGAGATCGCATGCGGCGGGCCGTCCCCGGCGATCCCGGCCGATTGCAGCGACGGCGCCATGAAGTCGAAGGTCAGGTCGTTGATCGACAGCGCGTAGGTCCATTTGGCGCCGAAGCGCTGCAGCAGCGACGTCGTCAGCTGCGGCATGCGGTTCGCGGCATCGGCGAGCGGTGTGTCCTGCACGGAGAGGAGCTGGCAGCCGGAGCAGTGGCGGATCACCTCGGCCATGGCGTCGGATTTCGCGATGGCGATCTTGTAGGCGCTGTCGGTGAAGATGATCGCGCCGGCGCGTCCGTTCGACTGCGCGACCGCGAAGCTCGCCGCCGCGCGCGCCACCTCGAGCGGGTCGGTCGTGATGTTGGTGAAGACGCCGTATTCCGGCATCGGCCCGGGCTTCGGGCCGGAATGCCAGCCGACGACCTTGATCCCGGCCTTGACTGCCTGCTCGATCGCCGCCGCCTGCTCGGCCGCATCGATCGCGTCGAGCACGATCCCGTCCGCCTTCAGCGCGATCGCCTGGGCGATCCCTTCCGCGCGCGGCGTTGACCGAGCCCTGGCCGTCGATGCCGCGGGCTTCCCACCCGATCACCCGCGCGGCCTGCTCGATGCCCTCGCCGACGCCGCGCGCGCCGCCATTGCGCTGGTCGGCCGAGACATAGACGATCAGCTTGTGGCCGACCGCCGGCGGGCCGCTGGTCGGGCCGGTCCATTGCGTCACCGGCGCCGTCACCGTGGCGACGTAGTCCTTCGCCTGCTGCACCGCGTCCTGCGCCCGCGCGGCCGTGATCGACAGCAGGATTGCCGCGCCGGCCAGCAGGCCGGTCCTGAAGGTGCCGATGCATCGCATGGTGTTTCCCCCTATGTGCCGGTTCGCTGCGCCGTCGAGCGCCGGCGTTGCGCGTAGCCGGCGATCCCGATGGCAACGATGAGCGTCGCGCCGTTGAACAGCGGCTCGACGAAGAATGCCGCCCCGAACTGCTGGATTCCCGAGATCCCGACCGCCAGGATCAGCACGCCCACCAGCGTGCCCCAGACATTCACCCGCCCCGGCTTGATGGTGGTCGAGCCGAGAAAGGCGCCGACGAGGGCGGGAAGCAGATATTCGAGCCCGACGCTCGCCTGGCCGATGCGGAGCTTGGCGGCGAGCATCACGCCGGCGAAGGCGGTCAGCAGCCCGGAGCCGACGAACACGCCGATCACGTGCGCGCGCACCGGAATGCCGTTGAGCGCGGCCGCCTTCGGATTGGCGCCGATCGCGTAGAGATGCCGACCGAGCGGCAGCCGCTCGGTCACCAGCCAGAGCAGCAATGCGGTCGCGATCACGTAGAGCGCGCCGATCGGCAGCCCCGCCACCCAGGTGGTGCTGATCGCGGTGAAGCCGGGCGCCAGCGCGCCGGTGATCTGCCGCCCCCCGGTGTGCCACATGGCGAGCGCGTAGAGGATGGTTCCGGTGCCGAGAGTGGCGATGAAGCTGTCGATCTGGGCGATCTCCACCAGCAGGCCGTTGACCACGCCGACCACGAGGCCGCCGAGCAGGGTCAGCCCGACCGCTTCCGGCCAGGAGAGGCCATAGGTCACCTGCAGCGAGATCGCCGCCACGTGCCACAGCACGATGCCGTAGCCGACGGTGAGATCGATGCGCCCCGCGATCATCGGCAGCATCGCCGCGAGCGACAGCATGGCGATGACCGCGCGGTCGCTGAGGATCGAGCGGGCGTTCAGCGCGGTGGGGAAGGTGTCGGGCAGCAGGATCGAGAAGATCGCGATCAGCAGGACGGTGAGCAGCGGCAACCCATAGACCGGCAACAGCCGGCGCAGCCGCTCCACCGGGCCGAGTGCCGCGAGTTCCGAGTGCGTCGGTTCGAGCGCGTTCGATTGCAGCGACTGCATCGTTATGCGCACTCCGCTGGCTGGCCGGAGGCGGCCGGGTTGATGCTGGCGGAGGCCGCCGCGAGCAGCGCGTTCACCGACAGGTCACGCGCGGCGAGCTCCGCCACCACCTGGCCGCGATCGAACACGAGCGCGCGGTGGCAGATATTCGCGACCTCCTCGAAATCAGTGGAGACGAGGAAGGTGGCGGCCCCCTGCTGCAGGGCGGCTTCGATCAGGCGGTAGATTTCGGCCTTGGCGCCGACGTCGACGCCCGCGGTCGGGTCCTCGAACACGTAGATCTTGCCGCGCAGGTGCAGCCACCGCCCGACCACGACCTTCTGCTGGTTGCCGCCGGACAGCGCCTCGATCGGCATGTCGGGATCGTTCGGGCGCAGGCCCAATTTCGCGCCGAAGCCCCGCGCCGCGCGCGCCTCCCGCCGCGGCGAGAGGTAGAAGTAGTGCGGCAGGCCCGCCGCGAGCGGGTTCAGGTACAGGTTCTCCCGCACCGAGAGCACCGGCACGACGGAGCCGCCGGTCCGGTCGCCCCAGACCAGGTTGACGCCAGCCGCCATCGCCTGCCCCGGCGAGCCCGGCGCGAGCGGCGCGCCATCCAGCAGGATGCGTCCCGACGCGATCGGCGCCAATCCGAACAGTGCGCGGCCGACCAACCCCTGCCCGGCGCCGCGCAGTCCGACGAGCCCGACGATCTCCCCGGCCCGCAGCACGCAATCGACCGGCCCGGTGCTGCCCACCCGCAGGCGCTCGAGTACCAGCCGCGCCGCGCCGTCCCCGGTGGCCGCGCGACGGAAGAGCTGCGACGGCTCGCGGCCCACGATCAGCAGGATCGCCTCCTGCGGCGTGGTTTCCGCGACACGCCGCTCGCCGACCACGCGGCCGTCGCGCAGCACCACCATCCGGTCGGCGAGCGCGAACACCTCGTCGAGCCGGTGCGAGACGTAGATCATCGCGACGCCCTGCCCACGCAGCCGCCGGAGGCAGGCGAAGAGGTGCGCGACATCATCGGCCGGCAGGCTGGCGGTGGGCTCGTCGAGCACCAGCAGCCTGACGTCGGCGGCGAGCGCGCGGCTGATCGCGACCAGCGACTTCTCCGTGCGGTTCAGCGACTGGACCCGCGCCTCCGGGTCGATCTCCGCGCCGAGCATCGCCAGCGCGCGGGCGGCGCGGGCGCGGGCGCGCGGCCAGCTCACCATCCCGAGCCGGCGCGGATAGCCCAGGGCAAGGCAGATGTTCTCGGCCACCGTCATCCATTCGATGAGCCCGAGATCCTGGTGGATGAAGGCGATCGGGAGGCGACGCAGCGCCGCCGTCACGTCCCGGCCCGCGCAGAGGATCGTGCCGGCATCGAGCGTGTAGACGCCGGCGAGGATCTTGATGAGCGTCGATTTTCCCGCGCCGTTCTCGCCGAGCAGGGCCACGATCTCGCCGGGCGCGACGCGCAGGCTGACGCGGTCGAGCGCACGGGTGCCGCCGAACTGCTTGGAGACGTCCCGCACCTCGAGAAGGGGAGCAGCCGAGACGGCCGATCTTGCCGCGTCCACGAGCGCCGGACGGGCCGCTTCTGCTGCGCTCACCCGTTTCCTCCACCGACCGACCGTTCCGGTCCGTTATGTGCTCGGCGCCCGGGCGCCGTCTGGCGGCGCGAATGCTAGCGCGGGCCGCGGCGATGCCGCAAATGCGCCAGTGCAGGCGAGCCGTCGCGGCTCGGGCAGCGTCCTCCTCAGCCGGGAGAGGACGGAGTTGAGGAACTCGCGGGTGCGCGGCTGGCTGGGGTTCGAGAAGATCTGATCGGGCGTGCCCTGCTCGACGATCACGCCCCGGTCGAAGAAGCAGACGCGGTCGGAGACCTCGCGCGCGAACCGCATCTCATGCGTCACCAGCAGCATGGTGAGATCATGCTCGTGCGCAAGCGCGCGGATCACGCCCAGCACCTCGCCGACCAGCTGCGGGTCGAGCGCCGAGGTCGGCTCGTCGAACAGCAGCACGCGCGGCCGCATGGCGAGCGCGCGGGCGATCGCGACCCGCTGCTGCTGGCCACCCGAGAGCTGGCTCGGGAAATGGTCCTTCTTGTCGGAGAGTCCGACCAGGCGAAGCAGTTCGATCGCGCGACATTCCGCTTCGACGCGCTTGAGCCCCAGCACCGCGATCGGCGCCTCGATCACGTTGCGCAGCACGCTCATGTGCGGGAACAGGTTGAAGCTCTGGAACACCATGCCGACATGGGTGCGGATCTGACGCAGATGCTGCTCGCTGGCCCGGAAGGCGCCTGCCCGTTCGGCTGCTGGTAGGGAATGCCCGCAATCGTCAGGACGCCCTTCCTGGAACGGTTCGAGCGTCATCAGGATGCGCAGCACCGTCGACTTGCCGGAGCCCGAGGGACCGATCAGCGTCACCTTCTCGCCCGGCGCGACCTCAAAGTTGAACCGGTCGAGCACCACGAGCGGGCCGAAGCGCTTGGTGACGTCGGCGAACCGGATGATGGGCGAGGTCATCGCAGCGCGAGCCCGGCCTTGGGCAGCGCCCGTTCGAGCACGTGGATGCCGAAGGAGCAAAGCGTCGTCATGATCGGGAAGATCAACCCCACCAGCGACAACGGCACCAGATACTCGAAGGTGCGGTCGCCGATCATGTTGGCGAGATTGAGCATGTCGAGCACGGTGACGACCGAGAGCACCGGCGTCTCCTTCAGCATCGAGACCGCGTAATTGCCCATCGACGGCATGATGCGCGGCACCGCCTGTGGCACCACGATGTCGCGATAGACCCTGTACCGCGACAGGTTGAGCGCGGTGGCCGCCTCCCATTGCCCGCGCGGCACCGCGTCGAACCCGCCGCGATAGACCTCCGAGGTGTACGCCGAATATTGCAGCCCGAGCGCGATCGCGCCGGTCAGGAAGGCCGGCAGCGTGACGCCGTAATCGGGCAGCACGTAGTAGAGGAAGAAGAGCTGCACCAGCAGCGGCGTGTCGCGGATGAACTCGACGATGGAAGCGGTGGTCCAGGAGATGGATTTGAGCCGGCTGCGCCGCAGCAGGCACCAGGCGAGCCCGAGCACGAGCGCGATCGCAAAGCCCGCGAGCGCCGCCTCGATGGTCACGATCAGGCCGATCCCCAGGATCGGCAGGATCGAGAGCGCATAGGCGAGCGTCGAGGAGGTGTCGTAGGCGTAGCCGTAGATCATCCGTGCGCGGCCTTCGGGAAGGCAGCGCCGCGCCGGAGCCGGTGCTCGAGCAGGCGCATCGCCACCGACAGCACGAGCGCCAGGATGAAGTAGACGATCAGCGTGAGAGTGAAGATGCGGGCGCTGTCGAGCGTGATGTTGCGCAGCTGCTGGGCCTGGTAGGTCAGATCGGCGATCGAGATCAGCGAGACGAGCGCCGTGTCCTTGAGGTTCTGGATCGCGAGATTGCCGAAGGCCGGCATCATCTCGACCACCGCTTGCGGCAGGCTGATGTGGAGCAGCGCATGGCGGCGCGAGAAATTGAGCGCGCGGGCCGCCTCGTGCTGCTGGTCGGGCACGGATTGCAGTCCGCCGCGCACGATCTCGGCGCCATAGGCGCTGATGTTCAGGACCAGCCCCGCGATGCCGGTGGTGATCGGATCGAAGGACAGCCCGATCAGGGGAAGCGCATAGTAGAGCCAGAAGAACTTCACCAGCAGCGGCACGCCGCGCATGAACTCGATGTAGACGAGCGCGGCCCGGGAGAGGATCGGGCCGCCCTCGACCCGCGCGATGCCGATGACGAACGACATGATCGCGCCGAGCGCCGTGGAGACGACCGCGATGATCGCGGTGACCTCGGCGCCCTTGAACAGCAAGGGGAGATAGCGGGCCCAGATCATCCCGCGACGGCGCCGATCGTGGTCACTTGCCGGCGCAGAGATCTTCCATCTTCTTCTCCCGCGCCGCCTGCACGCTCGCCTCGCTCAGCCCGTAGCTGGTCAGGATCTTCGCGTACGCGTCGGTCTTCTTGAACTTCACCAGCTCGTCGTTGAAGGCCTTGTACAGCTCCTTGTCCTCCGGCCGGAAGTCGAAACCGCCATAGGAGCGGGCGGGCTTGCCGTTCACGATCGGGTCCTTGAAAGGCTTGGCCTGCTCGACGCCGGGATCGCCCGCGCTCTTCACGAGCTCGGCGACCGTCAGCTCGGTTGCCGCATAGGCATCGGCGCGCCCGGTCTTCACGGTCGAGAGCGCGTCGGCATTGGCCTGGATCATCACGATCTGGCTGTCGGGGATGCCCATCGCATGCAGGAAGTCGATCTGATCGGCGCCCGACACGATCGCGACCTTGAGCGACTGGTCGGCCTTGATGTCCTCGTAGCCGTGCAGGTTCTTGGGATTGCCCTTCGGCACCAGCAGGCCCTCGCCATAGGAGGAGTTCGGCTCGGTGAACGCCACCTGCTTGCAGCGATCGGGCAGGATGTTCATCTCGGCGCCGACGAAATCATAGCGCCGTGCCTTGAGGCCGGGGATCAGAGTGCCGAACGGCGTCACCGACCAGGTGATGTCCTTGACCCCCAGCGTCTTCCAGACCGCGGCCGCGACCTCCGGGCCGATGCCGCTTGGCATTGCCGTCCGCGTCCATGAACGCATAGGGCTTTTCGTTGGCATTGGCGCCGCGCACGAAGCCCTGCTTCTTCACCTGCTCGAGGGTGGTGGCGGAGGCGGAGGCGAGGCCGAGCAGCAGCAGACTGGCGGCGAGACCGAATTTGACCGCGCGACGCATGAGCATTCTCCGTTCGTCTGGGTTCAGGGGTCCGGGACGGCCATGACGGTGAGACAGTCGCCGGCCTTGGCGAGGCCGGGGAAATGCCGGCCGGCGAGCATCTCCGTCGATGCGGGCGCGGTGCTCGAACGGCGCCTGGCCGGTGCGGCCGATCGGGTGGATCCGCACCAGGACCTCGCCTCGCTTCGCGAACTCGCCGAGATCCTTGAGCGGCTCGACCAGCCCGTCCTCCTCGGCGAAGCCGAAGCACTCGGCGGACGGCATGTCGAGCCAGCGCGTCGGCTGCGTTTCGATCGTGCCGCGCAGGATGCCGGCATGGATGAGCAGGTTGCGGACGCCGACCTTGGCGACCCGGCTGCTCGCGGCGGTGGCGGTGCCGCCGCCGCGCAACTCGGTGGTGACGAACACCTTCCCCGCCGCCTCGGCGCGTGGTGTCGTACATGCCGACCGCGTCGATCTCGACCATGCGCATCGAATAGGGCGCGGCGAACGCCGCGACGGCGTCGAAGCAGCGCTTCTCCTGCGCCTTGTCGGGCAGCGCGTGCGCCGCCGCATAGGGCAGGAAGTCGAGCGTCCTTCCGCCGGAATGGAAGTCGAGGACCAGGTCGGCGAGCGGCAGCAGGCGACGGGTGAAGAAATCCGCGATCTTCTCGGTGACGGTGCCGTCGGGGCGGCCGGGGAAAATCCGGTTGAGATTGCCCCGGTCGATCGGCGATGTCCGCGTGGCCGCGCGAAAGGCGGGATAGTTCATGCCCGGCACGATGATGACGCGCCCCGCAACGTCCTCCGCCTGCAGCGTGCGGGCGAGATCGAACAGGGCGACCGGGCCTTCATACTCGTCGCCGTGATTGCCGCCGGTGAGCAGCGCGGTCGGTCCCGTGCCGCGCTTCACCACGCAGATCGGGATCATCACCGATCCCCAGGCGGAATTCGTCGCGACTATGGGGCAGGCGCAAATGGCCGTGCTGCACGCCGTCGCGCGTGAAATCGACGGTGGGGGTGACGGGGGAAGGGCGGTCCGTCATGACTTGACGAACAGCCGGCGCGGCACGTCCGCGAGGCACTCCACCCCGGTCTCGGTGATGACGATGCTCTCGGTGATCTCGAGCCCCATGGTTTCGAGCCAGAGGCCGGTCATGAAGTGGAACGTCATGCCGGGCTCCAGCACGGTGCGGTCGCCGGGGCGCAGGCTCATCGTCCGCTCGCCCCAATCGGGCGGATAGCTCACGCCGATCGGATAGCCGGTGCGATTGTCCTTGGTGATGCCGTGGCGCTTCAGCACCGCGAAGAAGGCTTGCGCGATGTCCTCGCAGCGATTGCCGGGCCGCGCGGCCGCGAGGCCGGCCTCCATGCCTTCGAGCGTCGCCTTCTCGGCGTCGAGGAACGCCTGCGTCGGGCGTGCCGAGGAACACGGTGCGCGACAGCGGGCAGTGATAGTGCCGGTAGCAGCCGGCGATCTCGAAGAATGTGCCCTCGCCGCGCTGCATCGGCCGGTCGTCCCAGGTGAGATGCGGCGCGGCGGCATCCGAACCCGAAGGCAGCAGCGGCACGATGGCGGCATAGTCGCCGCCGAATCCATCCACGCCCCGCACGCCGGCATCGTAGATCTCGGCCACCAGGTCGCATTTCCGCATCCCCGGCTCGATCGTCTCGAGGATGCGGGCATGCATGGCCTCGACGATCCGGCCGGCCTTGCGCATGTAGTCGAGCTCGGTCGGGCTCTTCACCGCGCGCTGCCAGTTCACCAGCGCGGTCGCGTCCTTGAAGCGCGCATTCGGCAGATGCTTCCGCAGCGCGGCGAACGCGGCGGCCGAGAAGTAGTAGTTGTCCATCTCGACGCCGATCACGCCACCGGACCAGCCACGCTCGGTGATGACCCGGGACAGGAAATCCATCGGATGACGCTCGGCGGACTGCACGTAGTGATCGGCGTAGCCCACGATGTTGTCCGGGCGCATGGTGGTGGTGCGGAGCGCGCCCTGCGCATCCTGTCCGCGGCCGTACCAGACCGGCTCGCCCTCCTTGGCGACCAGCACGCATTGATGGACGTAGAACGACCACCCGTCATAGCCGGTCAGCCAGTTCATGTTGGACGGATCGGTGACGATGAGCAGATCGACCCCGAGCCGCTCCATCGCGACCCGGGTCTTCTGCAGACGCGCGGCGAACTCGGCCCGGGAGAAGTTCAGTTTCGGTTCGATCACGCGGCCGCCCTCGCCGTCCAGCGTCCCGCCACGATGTCGCGATGCCGGCGGGCATCGATGTTGCGGCCGGACAGCACCGCGACGATCGGCCCGCGCGGCGTTACCTTGCCGGCCAGCAGCGCGGCGATGCCGACCGCTCCCGCGCCCTCGACGGTTTCGCCCTCGTGTTCCTAGGCATGGCGGATGCCGGCAGCGATCTCCTCTTCGCTGAGCAGCACCACGCCGTCGAGGAGGTCCCGGCACATCTGGAACGTCAGGCGGTTGTCAAGACCGATGCCGCCGCCGAGCGAATCGGCGAGCGTTGATGGCCTTCGATCCGCGCCGCCGCGGCGACGATCTCGCGCAATCCCGACGGTGCCGCGATCCATGCGATCAGGCCCCTGCGCCTGCGCCGGGCGATCCGACAATTTCGCGCTCCGTCGCGTGCCGCCGCATGGCCGCTCCCGATGTCGGCGCGGATCGTCGCGGGGCCTCCCGGGCACGTCAATCGGATTATTGGATCATGACAATCGCCGGTCACCCGATCGCTGCCGGCATCGAACACCGGCGGCAATTGCGCGAACGTCGCGCGCATGCGCTCGAAGGTCCCGCGCAGATGGGCGCGCGTGTAATGGCCGCCGATGCAGACCCGCATGCCGCCGGCCGGGCGTTCGCCGCCGGCGATGAAGGGCTCGGACGCGGTCACGGCGATGCCGTGCGCGGCCAGCGCGCGCACCAGCCCGTCCTCGGTCCAGCCCGGCGGAACGCGCAGCCAGGCGCACAGCGCGTCCGCATGCGACGCGACGACCACCGGCCCGAGGATCGCGCGCAGCATCGCCTGGCGGGCGCGCGTCTCGCGCCGCTGCACCCGCAGCAGCCGTTCGGCCGTTCCGTCCGTCGATCCAGCGCGCGGCGATTTCGGCCATCATGTTGGTGCCGCTCCAGCCGGTGACCCGCAGGATGCTGCCGACCCGGATCGAGCAGGCGGGCGGCACCACGAGGTAGCCGGTGCGCAGCCCGGTCATCACCGATTTGGTGAAGCTGGTGACGAAGAAGCCGAGCTCCGGCACCAGCGCCGCGATCGACGGCAAGGCCGCATCCGACAGCGGCTTGCAGACCTCGTCCTCGACGACGAAGACCCCGTGCCGGCGTGCCAGCTGCGCGATCGCGCGGCGGCGCTCCGCGCCCATGACGCTCGCGGTCGGGTTGTTGAAGGTCGGGATCACGACGAGCGCCGTCACCTTGCCGGCGCGGCAGGCGGCGTCGAACGCATCGGGCAGGATGCCCTCGGCATCGGTCGGCAGCCCGCGCAGCGCAAAGCCCAGCACGCTCGCGAGCCCGATGATGCCGTGGTCGGTCAGGTTCTCCGTCGAGCACCAGGTCGCCCGGCCGCACGATCGCGGCGACGCTCAGGAAGACGCCGTGCGCGGCGCCGTTGGTGACGAGGATGCGGTCGCGCTCCGCCGCGATGCCCAGCCGCTCGAGCCAGATTCGTGCGGCATCGCGGTGACGGTCGAGCCCGGCGATCGGCCGGCACGGGCGCATGAAGGCGCCGTTGTCGGCCGCCGCCAGTTCGGCCATCAGGGCGCGCGACGCCGCCTCGTGCTCCGCCGTGTAGGCGGCGCGGATGATCGAGAGGTCGGTGACTTGCGTGGCTGCCGCGGTCGAGCATGAAGCGGTCCGCGCGCTCGGTGATGCGCGGCCGCACGAACGTCCCGCGACCGATCTCGCCGCTGAGATAGCCCTGCTGCTCCGCCTCCTTGTAGGCGATGCTGACCGTCTGCACCGAGAGGTCGATCCGGTGCGCGAGATCGCGATGGGTCGGCATGCGGGTGCCGGGCGGCAGCACGCCGCTCTCGATATCGGCGATGATGCGATCGGTCAGCCGCTTGTGCTTGGTCGCGCCGCGACCGGGATCCAGGTCCGGCACCCAGACCCCGCCCGCCCGCGCCGCCCTGCGATCCGGCACCACCGGCACGCCCCTGCTGTTCAGGACATAATCCCTCGCCGCGCAGGACAATGCCAGGGCGCAGCGCATTGTCCCGATCGAGGAACCGGCGCCGCGCGGACGCGCTGCCCCGGGATCGCTCATCGCCGCCGCAGCGATCACCGGGAGCGCCCAGCAGATCGGAAGCGGCGTGGTCCAGGAAAGCCCGGGTCTTCGGGGCGGGATGCGTGCCGCCGGAGGTGACGAGCTGCACCGGAAGCGGCGGCGGCTCGAATTCCGGCAGCAGGCGGACGAGCCTCCCGGCCGCGATGTCCTCCGCCACCTGATAGGAGAGCGCGCGGCCGATGCCGCGGCCCGCGCGCACGGCGAGCAGCATCGCCGCCACGTCGTTCACCATCAGCCGCGGCGCGAGCCGCACCGCGGTGCCGCGCGCGCCCGGGCCGAAGCGCCATTCGGGCGGATGCTGCCGCGCCGAGCCCAACATCGTGTCGTGCGCGGCGAGGTCGCGCGGACGGCGCGGCGCCGCGCGGCGCGCGAGATAGGCCGGGCTCGCCACCAGCACGCGCCGCACTTCGCCCACGCGCCGCACGCGCAGCGTCGAATCGGCGAGCGGGCCGATGCGGATCGCGACGTCGAGCCCTTCCTCGATCAGGTCGAGATTGCGGTCGTTCAGCACCAGCTCGACGCTGATCTGCGGATGGCGGTCGAGGAAGCCGTCGACCAGCTTCGCGACATGCAGCCGCCCGAACTGCACCGGCGCGGTGACGCGCAGCAAGCCGCGGAGCGGCGCATCGACCACGCGCTCCAGCGCCGCTTCGTAGCCGCCGAGCAGGCGGCGTGCGTCGTCGGCGAGGAGGCGGCCCGCTGCGGTGGCGGCGAGGCGGCGCGTGCTGCGCTCGATCAGCCGCGTGCCCGCCCGCTCCTCGAGCCCGGCGAGGGTGCGGGTGACGGCGGCGGGCGAGCGCCGAAGGCGCCGCGCGGCGCCGGCGAGCGAGCCCGCATCGATGATCGCCACCAGGGTGGCGAGCTCGTCCAGCCGATCGGCCATCCTTGCACGACCTGGAATTCTGAATTGCCGCTTCGGGCAGTTTAGCCCGGGCGGCGCAAGAATAACATGACCGGAAAGGAGAACTGCCCATGACCGCATCCGCGCTGACGCTGCACGGCACCCCGCTTTCTGGCCATGTCCATCGCGTGGTCCTGCTGCTCCGCATGCTCGGCCTGCCATTCCGCTTCGTGCGCGCGCCGGCGGAGGTGCGCGCGAGCGAAGCGTTCCGTCGCCTCAATCCGCTCGGCCAGATCCCGGTGCTGCAGGACGGCGCGATCACGCTGGCGGACAGCAATGCCATCCTCGTCTACCTGGCGAAGCGCTACGCGCCGGGAAGCGACTGGCTGCCGGAGGCGCCGGAGAAGGCGGCAAGTGTGCAGCGCTGGCTCTCGGTCGCCGCCGGGGAGGTGATGTACGGGCTCGCCTTGCCGCGGGCGCGGGCGCGCTGGAACATGGCATGTGATCTCGACGATCGCGCACGGCATTGCGGCGCGCCTGCTCGGCTTCATGGAGGCGCATCTCGCGGGCGGCGAACTTCCTGGCCGCGCCGCGCCCGACGATCGCCGACCTCGCCTGCTACGGGTATGTCGCGCATGCGCCGGACGGCGGGATCGCGCTCGAGCCCTGGCCGGCGATCCGTGCCTGGCTCGCCCGCGTCGAGGCGCTGCCGCATTTCGTGCCGATGCGCGAGGATGCGTTCGTGGCGATGGAGACTGCCTGATGGGCATGATCCAGCCGCCGTTCCACGCCGACGAGCTCGCGGCGCAGGCGCGCGCCGGACAGGGCGCGAGCGGTGCGGTCCGCGACTTCATGCCGGACCAGCATCGCGAATTCTTTGCCATGCTCCCCGCCGTGTTTCTGGGCGCGGGCGATGCGACGGGCTGGCCGGTGGCGACGATGCTGACCGGCGCGCCCGGCTTCGTCGCCGCGCCCGACGCGCAGACGCTCCGTGTTGCCGCGCATCCATCGCCGGCCGATCCCGCCGCACCGGGAATCGCGGCGGGGCGCGAGGTCGGGCTGCTCGGCATCGATCTCGCGACGCGCCGGCGCAATCGCGCGAACGGGCGCGTGACGGCGCGGGATGCGGCGGGATTCACCCTGGCGGTGCGGCAGAGCTTCGGCAACTGCCCGCAATACATCCAGCGCCGTGAGATCGTCGCCTCCGCGCCGGAAGCCGAAACCATCGGATCGCTGGCCGGCCTCGACGCCGAGGCGCGGCACCTGATCACCCGCGCGGACACGCTCTTCGTGGCCAGCCGCGCGCGCGACGCGCTCGGTCCCGATGCCGGCAGCGACATCTCGCATCGCGGCGGCAGGCCGGGTTTCGTGCGCGCGGCCGGCGACCGGCTGAGCGTCCCCGAGTTCGCCGGGAACCGCTATTTCAACACGCTCGGCAACCTGCTCGGCGAGCCGCGCGCCGGCCTGCTGTTCCTCGATTTCGACACCGGGACGATGCTGCAGTTGCAGGGGCGGGTCACGATCGACTGGAACCCGCCGGCGGAGGTCGCGGGTGCCGAGCGCGTGTGGCACTTCGAGGTCCTGCGCGGCTGGCGGCGCCGCAACGCATCCGGGCTGCGCTGGTCCTTCCGGGACTACGCGCGGCAGCTCGAGCGCACCGGCGTGTGGCCGGAGAATGCGCCGCACAGCCGAATACGAGGGTCCGACGCCAGTCCTGGCGCGAGACCAGGGATCGCGGCGCGGGGTAGTGCCTCAGCGTGAATGCGGCTACGATCGAATGTCGGGGCGGGGAAACCGGACTGCACTCGCAAATGCGCACCCTTACTGCTTACGGGATCGGGGTCGTCATCGTTCTCGCCGTGCTCAACGGCATCGCATGGATGGCAGGAGCGCCCCGGCTGCACGGCCTGAACGTGTTCTCTGCCGGCTTCGCCCTCGGGGTGCTCGGGACCTCCATTTCGGCCTGGTTCAACGGATACCGTCGGACCGCCTGATTTCGTCCGAGTGGCGACCCGGCGCGGCGCGGCTGAGAGTGGCTTTGAAAAGGTCCCTCAATCCGCTGCCAGCGCCATCTCCGCCTGTTCCCGCGCCAGCAGCGTGGCACCCCAGGGTTCCAGCACGGTCATCTCGGCCGGCGCGTGCAGCGCGGTCAGGGGGCCGAAATCGGAAAGATCGAGCCGCACCGGCGCGTCCGACAGGTTGAACAGGCAGAGAATCCGCTCGTCCTCGTCCTCGCGCGCGAAGCCGACGCAGGGATCGGGCAGGTCGAGTGGGGTGAGCGCGCCGCGGATCAGCGCCGGATGCGCGCGGCGCAGGCGGAGGAAGTCGCGCCAGGCGTGCAGCAACGCGGCGGGATCGCTCTCCTGGGCCGCGACCGCGAGTCCGTGATGCTCGCGCGGCACCGGCAGCCAGGGCGCGGCGCCGGCGGTGAAGCCGGCATGCGGCGCGTCGGCGCGCCAGGGCATCGGCGTGCGGCTGCCGTCGCGACCGCGGAACTCGGGCCAGTAGGCGATGCCGAACGGGTCGCGCATGTCCTCGAGCGCGAGCTCCAATTCCGGCAGGCCGAGCTCCTCGCCCTGATAGAGCGACACGCTGCCGCGCAGGCTCAGCAGCAGCACCATCAGCAGCCGGGCGAAGCGCGGGTCGGGGGGCGCCTCGCCGCGCCGCGGATTCCAGCGGCTGATGGCGCGCTCGACATCGTGGTTGCTGAATGACCAGCAGGCCCAGCCGTCATCCGCCGAGGCGCAATCGCGCAGCATCGCGCGCAGCGTCGCGGCATCGAAGCCGCCGCGCAGCGGCCGCAGCGTGTAGGCCATGTGCAGGTGCCGCTCGCCCCGGGTGTAGCCGATCACCCGCTCGAACGCGCCGGGCTGGCTCGACACCTCGGCGAGCGTCGTCGCGCCGGGGAACTCGTCCATCAGGCCGCGGATGCGTGCCAGCACGTCCGTCGCCTCGGGCTGCAGCATGTCGTGCTGGTGGTGCTGCAGGGCGAACAGCTTGGTCGGCGTGACGCCATCGGGCGCCGGCGCCGCCGCGTTGCTGCGCAGCGACGGGTCGTGCATCAGGAAGTCGATCGCGTCGAGGCGGAATCCGTCCACGCCGCGCTCGAGCCAGAACCGGCCACTCGCCAGGAGCGCGTCCACCACCGCAGGGTTGCGCAGGTTGAACTGCGGCTGATGCGCTGAGGAAATGGTGCAGGTAGTATTGCCGGCGCCGCGGCTCCCAGGTCCAGGCCGGGCCACCGAACACCGAGAGCCAGTTGTTGGGCGGCGTGCCGTCGGGCGACGGATCGGCCCAGACATACCAGTCGGATTTCGGATTGCCGCGGCTGGCGCGGCTTTCGACGAACCAGGGGTGCTCGTTCGAGCTGTGGCTCCACACCTGGTCGATCAGGACCTTGAGGCCGAGCGTGTGCGCGCGCGCCACCAGCCGGTCGAAATCGGCGAGCGTGCCGAACAGCGGATCGACCGCGCTGTGATCGGCCACGTCGTAACCGAAATCCTTCTGCGGCGAGGTGAAGAACGGGCAGAGCCAGATGGCGTCGACGCCGAGCGACGCGACGTGCTCGAGCCTGGCCTCGACTTCCGGGAAGATCGCCGACGCCGTCGCCGTTGCTGTCATGGAAGCTGCGCGGATAGATCTGATAGATCACCGCACCGCGCCACCATTCCTGGCGCGCCGAAACCAGTCCACGCTCGGGGCGGCCGAGCGCGTCAGCGCCGAACATTCTCGACATGCGACGTTCTCCCGCCGACCCGAATACGGTAGAGGGGAAAGGATGACGCAATCGTGAAGATGCCGTACGGGAACCGGGAGCGAGACGTTCATTCGGACAGTGTGGCCGAACCTCGACACTGCTACTCTGCAGCGCTTCGCAGCGCGGCTCCGGCGGCGATCGGACACAGCGGCAGCGCGGCGGCGAGCATCGCCGCGAGCAGCAGCAGATGCGGGCGCGGGCTCAGCCCGGTCGCGGCGGCATCGGCGGCGGCGGCGCCGAAGATCAGCACCGGCGTTGCGAGCGGCAGCACCAGCAGCGGCAGCAGCACGCCGCCGCGCCGCGCGCCGAGCACCATCGCGGCGCCCAGCGTGCCGAGCAGGGAGAGCACGAGCGTTCCCGGCAGCAAGCCCGGCGAGCAGCGCGGGCAGCGCGTCGGGATCGATCCGCAGCATGATCGCGAGCGGCGCCGCGGCGAGCAGCAGCGGCAGGCCGGTGGTGAGCCAGTGCGCCGCCGCCTTCGCCGCGGCGACGCCGAAGGCCGGCAGCCCGCAGAGCAGCAGCTGGTCGAGCGAGCCGTCCTCGAAATCGGCGCCGAACAGCCGGTCGAGCGGCAGCAGCGCGGCGAGCAGCGCGCAGACCCAGACGATGCCCGGGCGCGAGCCGCGCGAGCACGTCGGGCGACGGGCCGATCGCCAGCGGGAACAGCGCCGCGGCGATCAGGAAGAACAGCAGCGCCGCCAGCGTGTCGGCGCCGTGGCGCAGCGACAGCCGGAGCTCGCGCGCCAGCAGGGCGGCGAACGCGGTCACGCGCCGAGCCGCAGGCGTGTCGGCGCCCGGCAGCGGCAGCGGCAGATGCGTCGCCGCCACCACCATGCCGCCGCCGCGCGCGATGCGCCGCCAGCAGCGCGCCGAAGCGCGCCACCGCGCGGTCGTCGAGGCCGAGCGTCGGCTCGTCGAGCAGCCAGAGCGGCGCCGCGCCGAGCGCCAGCCGCGCCAGCGCGAGGCGCCGGCGCTGGCCGGCCGACAGCATCCGCGCCGGCAGGTCGGCGAGCGGGGCGAGATCGACCGCTT
The DNA here is from genome assembly GCA_963822815.1 of uncultured Alphaproteobacteria bacterium. Taxonomy (GTDB): domain Bacteria; phylum Pseudomonadota; class Alphaproteobacteria; order Acetobacterales; family Acetobacteraceae; genus CAWGJC01. The sequence goes on along the minus strand of CAWGJC010000009.1, from coordinate 23,914 downwards.
CGAGCGCCGCCGCCACGCGCGCCGCCGGCGATCCGCGCCGGGAAGCGCAGGTTCTCCGCCACGGTGAGGCCCGGCTTCACCGCATCCAGATGGCCGAGATAGCGGAGCCGCCGCGCATGCGCGGCGGGATCCTCGGCGATGTCGGCTCCGTCCCAGGTGATCGCGCCGGCATCCGGCCGCGCAGGCCCGGCGAGCAGGCGCAGCAGCGTGACTTGCCCGAGCCGTTCGGCCCGGTCAGCAGCAGCGCGCCGCCCGGCGCGAGCGAGCAGCGACAGATCGCGCAGCACCAGCCGCTCGCCCCGGAACGCGGCGAGTCCCTCCGCCCGCAACCCCATCGCCGTTCTCCCTCGCCCCGTGGACGACCCGCCGGGCGGTGTGGTTTAAGCCGGCCGCCGATACATATGCACCTGCCCGGCGCCATGCCCATATCCGTGCCGAGCGAAGCAAGAAGGGGCAAGAGCAATGAAAGCGATCGGGCAGGACAGCCTGCAGGACGCGCCGCACCCTCGACGGTGGAGGGCAGGCAGATACCAATACTTCTCGATCCCCGAGGCCGCGAAGGCGCTCGGCGACGCCTCCCGCCTGCCGGTCAGCCTGAAGGTCCTGCTGGAGAACGTGCTCCGCTTCGAGGACGGCACCTCCTACAAGGTGGCCGACGCGCAGGCGGTGATCGACTGGCTGCAGCAGGGCAGCAGCACCAGGAAGTGCCGTTCAAGCCCGCGCGCATCCTGATGCAGGATTTCACCGGCGTCCCCGCCGTGGTCGATCTCGCCGCCATGCGCGACGGCATCATCCGGCTCGGCGGCAAGCCCGAGAAGGTGAACCCGCTGGTCCCGGTCGATCTCGTCATCGACCACTCGGTGATGGTCGACGTCTCCGGCACGCCGGACGCGCTCCGCCGCAATGTCGAGATCGAGTTCGAGCGCAACGGCGAGCGCTACACCTTCCTGCGCTGGGGCCAGGACGCGTTCGAGAATTTCCGCGTGGTGCCGCCCGGCGCCGGCATCTGCCACCAGGTCAACCTGGAAAATCTCGCGCAGGCGGTGTGGACCGCGCGAGATCGACGGCAAGACCTTCGCCTATCCCGACACGCTCTACGGCACCGACAGCCACACCACGATGGTGAACGGCATGGGCGTGCTCGGCTGGGGCGTCGGCGGCATCGAGGCGGAGGCGGCGATGCTCGGCCAGCCGATCGCCATGCTGATCCCCGACGTGATCGGCTTCCGCCTCACCGGCAGGCTGCCGGAAGGCGCGACCGCCACCGACCTCGTGCTCACCGTCACCCAGATGCTGCGCAGGAAGGGCGTGGTCGGCAAGTTCGTCGAGTTCTTCGGCCCGGCGCTCGACCATCTGCCGGTCGCCGACCGCGCGACCATCGGCAACATGGCGCCGGAATACGGCGCGACCTGCGGCTTCTTCCCGGTCGATGCGCAGACGCTCGACTACCTGCGCCAGACCGGCCGCGACGACGGCGCGCATCGCCGCTGGTCGAGGCCTATCTCAAGGCGCAGGGCATGTTCCGCGACGCGACCACGCCGGAGCCGGTGCTTCACCGACACGCTGGAGCTCGATCTCTCCACCGTCGAGCCGTGCCTCGCCGGCCCGAAGCGGCCGCAGGATCGCGTCGCGCTGAAGAACGCCTCGACCGCGTTCAAGGCCGAGCTCACCAAGAGCCTCGGCGTGCCGGCGAACGATGTCGGCACGCGCGTCGCGGTCGCCGGCAAGAACTACGAGATCGGCCATGGCGACGTGGTGATCGCCGCCATCACCTCCTGCACCAACACCTCGAACCCGTATGTGATGGTCGGCGCCGGCCTGGTCGCGCGCAAGGCGCGCGAGCGCGGGCTCACGCCGAAGCCCTGGGTGAAGACCTCGCTGGCGCCGGGCTCGCAGGTGGTGACCGAATACCTGACGAAATCCGGGCTCGACCGCGATCTCGACGCGCTCGGCTTCAACCTGGTCGGCTATGGCTGCACCACCTGCATCGGCAATTCCGGCCCGCTCGAGGACGCGATCGCCGACGCGATCGAGGACAACAAGCTGGTCGCGGTCTCGGTGCTCTCCGGCAACCGCAACTTCGAGGGCCGCGTGCATCCGAACGTGCGCGCCAACTATCTCGCGAGCCCGCCGCTGGTCGTCGCCTATGCGCTGCTCGGCACCATGAACGAGGACATCACCACCGCCCCGCTCGGCACCGGGCAGGACGGCAAGCCGGTCTACCTGCGCGACATCTGGCCCACCACCAAGGAAATCGCCGACACCGTCCACGCCAGCATCGACCGCGACCAGTTCATCAGGCGCTACGGCGAGGTCTTCAACGGCACCAAGGAATGGCAGGCGATCCAGATCGCCGAAGGCAGCGACACCTATCGCTGGTCCGACACCTCCACCTACGTGAAGAACCCGCCCTATTTCGAGGGCATCACCATGGAGCCGCGCGCCGGTCACCGACATCAAGGGCGCGCGCGTGCTCGGCGCTGCTCGGCGACAACATCACCACCGACCACATCAGCCCCGCCGGCTCGATCAAGAAGAAAGCCCCGGCCGGCGACTACCTGCTCGAGCGCCAGGTCCGCCAGAACGACTTCAACTCCTACGGCTCGCGCCGCGGCAACCACGAAGTCATGATGCGCGGCACCTTCGCCAACATCCGCATCCGCAACGAGATGGTCACGGCGTCGAAGGCGGCTGGACCAGGCACTATCCGTCCGGCGAGCAGATGCCGATCTACGACGCCGCGATGCGCTACAAGCGCGAGGGCGTGCCGCTGATCGTGTTCGGCGGCAAGGAATACGGCATGGGCTCGTCGCGCGACTGGGCGGCGAAGGGCACCATGCTGCTCGGCATCCGCGCCGTGATCGCCGAGAGCTTCGAGCGCATCCACCGCTCCAACCTGGTCGGCATGGGCGTGCTGCCGCTCACCTTCAAGGACGGCACCACCCGCAAGAGCCTGGACCTCGCCGGCGACGAGACCATCGACATCGCCGGCCTCGACAAGCTGTCGCCGCGCATGGACCTCACCGTGCGTCATCCACCGCAGCAACGGCCAGACCGACGAGGTTCCCGTCACCTGCCGCGTCGATACCATCGACGAGGTCGCCTACTACCAGCACGGCGGCATCCTGCACTACGTCCTGCGCGGCATGGCCCGCGCGGCTTGATCGGGGGAGAGGGAAGGCCGGGCTCCGCCCGAACCCCGCCAGGGGCGCTGCCCCTGGACCGCGCCAAAGGCGGAGCCTTTGGAATCCATTTCGTTTGTTGAAGAGGGATGGGCCGACCCGGACCTCTCAACCACCTCGTCGGCCCATCCCTCTTCAACAAACCAGACGGGTTCTAAGGGCTCCGCCCTTAGCGGGGTCCAGGGGCAGCGCCCCTGGCGGGGTCTGGGGCGGAGCCCCGGCCTTCCTTCCTCCTCCCGATGAGGCTCGTGCGGACCATGCTGCGGCGGCCGGAGGCGGATCTGGGCCGCTTGCCGGTGCAGTTGGACTTGCATGCGATCAGCCTGGTGGAGGGGGTTCGCGCCGCGCTCGCGGTGGCGGCGATCGTCTCGCTCGGCGAGTATATGGGGCGGCCGTCCCTGATGGAGGCGGCGCTGGGGGCGTTGTTGACCTGCCTCGCGGATGCCGGCGGGCCGATCCGCCGGCGGTTGCCGGGGATGGCGACGTTCGCCGTGGCGGGGGCGCTGCTGACGGCGGGGATCGGGTTGAGCCGGGCGCTGCCGCTTTGGGTCGTGATCCCGCTGGCGTGTTTCGGGCTGCTCTGCACGAATTTCGCGCGGGTCTGGGGTCCGGCGGCGATGCAGGTCGGGAATCTGCTGAGCGTCGTGCTGATCTCTCGCCGTGTATCGCCCGATGAACTGGGCGCAGGCGGGGATCTATGCCGGCGCGTTCTTCGGCGGCAGCGTCTGGGCGTTGCTGCTGGCCTTGCTGATCTGGCGCGTGCATCCGTTCGGGCCGGCGCGGGCGGCGATCTCGGAGTGCTATCGCCAGCTTGGCGATGCTGGCACGCGACATGCGCGCCTGGTGCGGCGCGAGACTTCGGTCGAGGAGTGGGAGGCGCATGCGCGGGCGCATCGGCGGGCGGTGCGCGATGCGATCGAGCAGGCGCGGAGCGCGATGCAGGGCACGGTTCGCTGGCGCGGCACGGTGACGCCGCGGCTGGCGCAGGGTCTGCTGCGGGTCGAGGCGGTGGATCAGATCTTCGGCGCGCTGATCGCGATGTCGGAGCTGCTGGAGAATGCCGACGATCCGGCGCTGCTCGCGGCGGCGGATCGCGTGCTGCGGCTGACCGCGCCGGCGCTCGTCCTGCTCGGGAGCGCCGCGCGCACCGATCGTATGCTGCCGGAATCGCGGCTCGATCGTGTGGCCGAACGGCTGCGCGTCGTGGCAGATGAGCTGCCGCGGCTGCAGCCCATCGTGGATGCGTTGATCGAGCGGCTGCGCATCGCGGTGACGATGAGCACGAAGCGGGCGCTCGCGCCGAACAGCCGCTGGAAGGCGAGGCGCCGCTGCCGTTGCGCGCGCGGCTGCTCGGGCCGGTCGAGCCGAATCTCGGACTGGCACTCGGCGACGTTCCGTCATGCGCTGCGGACCTCGGTGGTGGCGGCGCCGGCGTTCGCGTTCACGCTGCCGCATTATCACGGCTACGAGCACTGGCTGACGATCACGCTGGTGATGACGATGCAGCCGTTCTTCGCGCTCACCTGGCAGCGCGCGATCGAGCGCGTCGGCGGCACGGTGCTGGGCGGGCTCGCGGCGGCGGCGCTGGCGATCCTCTGCACGACGCCGTTCAGCATCGCGCTGGCGCTGTTCCCGCTGCTGACGCTGGCCTTCGCCTTGCGCCAGGTGAGCTTCGGCGCCTTCATCGCCGGGATCACGCCGGTGGTCGTGCTGCTGTCGGAGCTCGGCGCGCATCGGCACGAGCGAGATCACCATCGCGCTGTTCCGCGCGCTCTACACCTGGTCGGCGGGTTGATGGCGGTGGCGGGCGTGGTGTTCCTGTGGCCGAGCTGGGAGCCGGACCGGCTGCGCAGCAGCTCGGCCGCGCGATCGAGGCGCATGCGCGCTATGCCGACGCGGTGTTCGCGCGCACTCCGGCGACGCGAGCGCGGGCATGGAGGCGGCGCGGCGCGAGGCCGGGCTCGCGAGCAACAATCTCGAGACCGCGATCTCGCGCGCGCTGCTGGAAACCGGCAGGCGAGCGCGGCCGCAGCGGCGGAGCCCGACCGGCTGGAGGCGGCGATGCTGGTCGATGCGGCGCTGCGGCGCATGGCCGGCCGGCTCGCGGCGCTGTCGCTCGCGGCGCGATCCGCGGCGGGCATGGCGCGGCGGAATGGGCCGAATGGCGCGGCTGGGTCGCGACGGCGCTCGCCGGGCTGCAAGCGGTGCCGCCGATGGCGCCGAGGCGGCCGCGCGGCCGGCCGGCCGATTCGCTCGCGCGCATCGGGCGGCAGATCGAGCTGATGCAGGGCGCGCTGCGTCGCCGCGCCGGCCTGATGCCGCGAGGCGCTGGAATGCGGTAGTCTCGCGCGACGCGGGGGGAGATCCTGATGTCCGGAGAGATGCGGGTCACGCCGGGGGAGCGCGGCCGGGTCGCGGTCGAGCGGACGCTGTTCGCCGCGCGCTGGCTGCTGGCGCCGATCTATCTCGGCATGATCGTCGCGCTGATCCTGCTGATGGTGAAGTTCTTCGAGGAGCTGCTGCTGACGATCCCGCAGCTGCTCGACGATGGACGCCAGCGCCCTGATCGTCGAGGTGCTGACGCTCGTCGATCTCTCGCTCGCGGCCAATCTCATGCTGATCGTGATGCTCGCGGGCTACGAGAACTTCGTCTCCGCGCTGACGCACCGACGATGGCGCCTACCGGCCGCGCTGGCTCAGCCACATCGATTACGGCTCGCTGAAGCTGAAGCTGGTCTCCTCGATCTGCGCGATCGCCTCGGTGAAGCTGCTGGAGGTGTTCCTCGATCTCAAGCAGCTCGAGACCCGCGACACGCTGATGCATATCGGCATCCTGCTGGCCTTCGCGGTGGTCGCGGTGCTGCTGGCGCTGATGGACCGGATCGCCGCGGCGGTCCCACCGGATCGCTGACCGCCGCGCCGGCCGCTTCCCCCGGAGGCGGCGGTCCATATCAAAATCGTAATCCACCCGGGCTGCAACGATCCGCCCGCGTGTTGCGTTACACCGGCACGATCGCACGCCGCCACGCGCGGGCTCGAGGGGGCTCGTGCGCCAACTTCCGCCCGAGGGGAACCATCAATGAGCCAGACCGTCGGCGATTTCTTCTGTCGAGCGCCTGCACGACTGGGGCGTGCGCGCGCATCTTCGGCTATCCCGGCGACGGCATCAACGGCGTGTTCGGCGCGCTGCAACCGCGCCGACGGCAAGATCGAGTTCATCCAGGCCCGCCACGAGGAGATGGCCGCGTTCATGGCCTCGGCCCACGCCAAGTTCACCGGCGAGCTCGGCGTCTGCATCGCGACCTCCGGGCCCGGGCGCCTCGCATCTGATCACCGGCCTCTACGACGCGCGGCTCGACCACATGCCGGTGCTCGCCATCGCCGGCCAGCAGGCGCGCACCGCGCTCGGCGGCCACTACCAGCAGGAGCTCGATCTGCCAGCGCATGTTCAAGGACGTCGCCGGCGCCTTCGTGCAGCAGGCGTCGGTGCCGGCGCAGGTGCGCCACCTGGTCGACCGCGCGGTCCGCATCGCGCATCGGCGAGCGCCGGGTCACGGCGATCATCCTGCCCAACGACCTGCAGGAGCTGCCGTACGAGGAGCCGCCGCGCGCAGCACGGCACGGTGCATTCCGGCGTCGGCTACACCGCGCCCGAAGGTCGTGCCGTACGACGCCGATCTGCGCCGCGCCGCCGAGGTGCTCAACGCCGGCAAGAAGGTCGCGATCCTGGTCGGCGCCGGCGCGCTGCACGCGACCGACGAGGTGATCGCGGTCGCCGACAAGCTCGGCGCCGGCGTCGCCAAGGCGCTGCTCGGCAAGGCGGCGCTGCCCGACGATCTGCCCTGGGTCACCGGCTCGATCGGCCTGCTCGGCACCAAGCCGAGCTAGGACCTGATGATGGAATGCGACACGCTGCTGATGATCGGCTCGGGCTTCCCCTATTCGGAGTTCCTGCCGAAGGAAGGCCAGGCGCGCGGCGTGCAGATCGACATCGAGCCCGACATGCTGTGCCTGCGCTATCCGATGGAGGTCAACCTCGTCGGCGACGCGCGCCGAGACGCTGCGGGCGCTGCTGCCGCTGCTGCGAGCAGAAGACCGACCGCTCCTGGCGCAAGACGATCGAGGAGGACGTCGCGGACTGGTGGAAGACGCTCGAGGAGCGCGCGCATGCAGCCGCGCCAACCCGGTCAATCCGCAGCGCGTCGACCTGGGAGCTGTCGCCGCGCCTGCCGGAGCGCGCGATCATCACCAGCGATTCCGGCTCCTGCGCCAACTGGTATGCGCGCGACCTGAAGATCCGGCGCGGCATGATGTGCTCGCTGTCGGGCGGGCTCGCCTCGATGGGCGCGGCGGTGCCCTACGCGATCGCCGCCAAGTTCGCGCATCCCGACCGGCCGGTGATCGCGCTGGTCGGCGACGGCGCCATGCAGATGAACAACATGGCCGAGCTGATCACCGTCGCCAAATACTGGCGCGACTGGGCGAACCCGCGCTGGATCGTGCTGCGTGTTCAACAACGAGGACCTGAACCAGGTCACCTGGGAGCAGCGGGTGATGGAGGGCGATCCCGAAGTTCGAGGCGTCGCAGCAGCATCCCGAACGTGCCCTATCACAAGTTCGCCGAGCTGATCGGCCTCAAGGGCATCTATGTCGACGATCCCGACCGGCTCGGCGCGGCCTGGGACGAGGCGCTCGCCGCCGACCGGCCGGTGCGTGCTCGAGGTCAAGACCGATCCCGAAGTGCCGCCGCTGCCGCCGCACATCACGCTCGAGCAGGCGCAAGAACTTCGCCTCGACGCTGGTCAAGGGCGATCCGCGACGAAGGCAGCGTCATCGTCGGCACGGCGCGCAGGTGCTCAGCGTCGTCCTGCCCGGCCAGAAGGAGCTGACGTGATGCCGCGCGAGGCGCCGCGATCGCAGCGCGTCGCGGCGCAGCGCCTACACGATCCCGACCGACGAGCCGGAGGCCGACGGCACGCTTCGCCTGGGACGCACCACGCTCGTCGTCGTCGAGGTCGAGGCCGGCGGCGCAGACCGGGCTCGGCTACACCTACGCCGATGCGCGCGATCGTCGCGCTGATCGACGGGCAAGCTCGCCGAGACGGTCGCGCGGACGCGACGCGTTCGACATCGCCGGCGCGCTGCGCGGCGATGCAGCGCGCGGTGCGCAATCTCGGCCGCGCCGGGCTCGCGGCGACGCGCGATCTCGGCGGTCGACGCGGCGCTGTGGGATCTGAAGGCGAAGCTGCTCGACCTGCCGCTCGCGCGCTGCTCGGCCGCTGCCGCGACGCGGTGCCGATCTACGGCAGCGGCGGCTTCACCACCTACACCGACGAGCGAGCTGCGCGAGCAGCTCGTCGGCTGGGTCGAGCGCGACGGCTGCCGCTGGGTGAAGATGAAGATCGGCACGCGATCCCGAGCGCGACCCGCACCGCGTCGCGCGTCGCCAAGGCGGCGATCGGCGACGCCGGCGCTGTTCGTCGACGCCAACGGCGCCTTCTCGGCGCAAGCAGGCGCTCGCGCTTCGCCGAGCGCTTCGCGCGACGCACGGCGTCGCGCTGGTTCGAGGAGCCGGTGTCCTCGGACGATCTCGCCGGCCTGCGCCTGCTGCGCGAGCGCGCGCCGGCCGGCATGGAGATCGCGGCCGGCGAATACGGCTACACGCTCGACGATTTCGCGCCGCATGCTGCGAGGCCGGCGCGGTCGACGTGCTGCAGGCCGACGTGACGCGCTGCGGCGGCATCACCGGCTTCCTGCAGGTCGCGCGCTGTGCGAGGCGCATCACATCGATCTCTCCGGCCATTGCGCGCCGGCGCTGCATCTGCATGCCGCCTGCGCCGCGCCGCGGCTGCGGCATCTCGAATGGTTCCACGACCACGTGCGCATCGAGCACATGCTGTTCGACGGCGCGCCGCGTGCCGCGAGACGGCGACGATCCGCCCGGACCTGTCGCGTCCCGGCCTCGGCCTCGCGTTCAAGTGCGCGCGACGCCGAGCGATTCCGTCGTGCATGAGGACGATGGAGTCCGCGACCGTGACGCAGACCGGCCGCGGTGCGCTGGCGCTCGGCGCGGACGCTGCGCGGCTCGCGCATCTGGCGCGCGATGCGTCGGCGATCGCCGGCTTGCCGGCCGCGATGCGGCGCTGCCGCGGCGCACGCGCGTGCCGGCCGAGCGCCGCCGCCGACGCCGGTGGCCGCCAAGTGCGGCGCGGCGCCTCAACCGGGCCGCCGGCGCTGCTCGCGCTCTCGGTGCTGCCGACAGCGCGCTCGAGCATTACCGCGGCTCGTTCCACAACAAGGCGATGTACACGCCGCTCGTCGTCGGCGCGCTGACGCTGCGGCGTCAGCGCTGCACGGCGCGCGCCGACCGCAGCGCGCGGCGCGCATGCGGCGCGCGACGCCATCTATGCTGCTCGCCGCCGCTGACCGGCGTCGTCGGCACCGGCTTCCACGTCTACAACGTCGACAAGCGGCCGGGCGGCTTGTCCTGGCTCAACCTGTTCTACGGCGCGCCGCTCGGCGCGCCGGTGGCGCTGCTGCTCTCCGGCCTGCTCGGCACCGTCGCCGAGCGGGTGCGCGACAGCGAGCCGCGGCCGACGCCCGACATCTTCGGCCTGCCGGCCGGGCGCGCGCTCGCGGCGCTCGCGCGCGGTCGGGCTTGCTCGGCACGGTCGGCGAGGCCGGCGCTGCTGCATTTCCGCGGCGCCTTCCACAACCCGGCGATGTTCGCTGCCGGTCACCGTGCCGCCGGTCGCCGCGGCGCTGCTGGCGCGAGACGGCGTCCGGCGCGCCGCGACGCACCGCTGGCTCGACGCGGCTGGTGGCTGCGGCTGACGGCGCTGCTCGGCTTCGCTCGGCGTCGGCTTCCACGCCTACGGCGTCGCGCGCAACATGGGCGGCTGGCGCAACTGGAGCGCAGAACGTCCTGAACGGGCCGCCGCTGCCGGCGCCGCCGAGCTTCACCGGCCTGGCGCTCGCCGGCCTCGCCGCGCTCGGTCTGCTGGAGGAGCATCCCGATGCGTGAGCGCGCTATCCCGGCTACGACGTGCTCGCCAAGCGCGACACGCCGTCGTGGAACGAGCAGACGCGGCGAGGTGATCGACCAGCGGCTCGCCATCGACCCGCGCGAGCCGCGCTTCTTCACGCGACGCCGAATGGCGACGCTGAAGGCGCGTCTGCGACCGCATCGTGCCGCAGCCGCCGGACGCGGCCGCCGGTCCCGGTCGCGGCGCTGGTCGACGAGAAGCTCGCGACGAATCACGGCGACGGCTATCGCGACGCGCGGCCTGCCGCCGCATGCGCGAGGCCTGGCGGCGCGGGCTTGCGCGCGCTCGACGCCGAGGCGCAGGCGGCGCCACGGCGCCGCGCTTCCACGACGCTCGACGCGGCCGCAGCAGGACGCGCTGCTGCAGCGCGATGCAGCAGGGCGAGCTGACGAGCGACGCCTGGGGCGGCATGCCGCCGCAAGCTGTTCTTCAAGCAGCGCGTGCTGCACGACATCGTGCACGCCTATTACGCCCATCCCGACCGCCTGGAACGAGATCGGCTTCGGCGGCCCGGCCAGCCCGCGCGGCTATGTGCGCATGGACTTCGACCGCCGCGATCCCTGGGAGGCCGCCGAGGCGCAAGCCCGGCGACGAGGACGAGGCCGCGCGCGGAAGAACCGCCGTGTCGGATGATCCGACGCGCGACGCCGCGCGCGCAGCGACGGCCGCGCGCCCGACGTGTTCCGGCGCCGGCGGCTGGATGCCGATGCGCGAATATCCGCGACGACGAGGCGGTCGATTTCGCCATCGTCGGCACCGGCGCCGGCGGCGGCACGCTCGCCTGCCGGCTCGCCGAGACGGGCTTCTCGGTCGTCGCGCTCGATGCCGGCCCCTATTGGCGGCCGCTCGAGGATTTCGCCTCCGACGAGAGCCGAGCAGACCAAGCTCTACTGGACCGACGAGCGCATCGTCGACGGCGAGAACCCGCTGCAGCTCGGCGCCAACAACACGCGGCAAGTCGGTCGGCGGCAGCGACCGTGCATTTCGCCATGGTGTCGCTGCGCTTCCGGCCGGAATGGTTCAAGTCGCGCAGCGCTGCTCGGCTACGGCGCCGACTGGCCGCTCGATTGGCGCGAGATGTGGCGCTACTACGCGCGAGGTCGAGCAGGCGCTGAAGATCTCCGGCCCGGTCACCTATCCCTGGGGGCCGAAGCGGCCGCGCTATCCCTATCGCGCCGCACGAGCTGAACGCCGCCGGCGCTGGTGCTGGCGCGAGGGCGCGAGGCGCTCGGCATCGACTGGACGCCGACGCCGCTCGCCACGGTCTCGGCGCCGCGCGGCCTGTCGCCGCCCTGCGTCTATCGCGGCTTCTGCGTCGCTCGGCTGCTCGACCAACGCCAAGCAGAGCGCGCTGATCACCTGGCTGCCGCGCGCGCTCGCGGCCGGCGCCGAGATCCGCGACCTCGCCATGGTCGGCCGCATCGAGACCGACGCGCGCCGGCCGCGCCACCGGCGTGCACTATCATCGCGAGGGGCGCTGGCGGTTCCAGCGCGCGCGCAACGTCGTCGTCGCCGGCTATGCGATCGAGACGCCGCGGCTGCTGCTGAACTCGGCGAGCGCGCGCTTTCCCGGACGGCCTCGCCAACAGCTCGGGCCTGGTCGGCAGGAACCTGATGGTGCAGGCCAACCAGGCGGTCTGGGGCATGATGGACGAGGAGATCCGCTGCTACAAGGGGCCGCCCTCGCTCGCGATCACCGAGCACTGGAACTACGAGGACCGCGGCAAGGATTTCTTCGGCGGCTATTGCTACATGAGCCAGGGGCCGCTGCCGGCGCTCTGGGCGCAGCACGCTGCCGAGCAGCCGCGGGCTTGTGGGGCGAGCGCGCTGATCGACGAGATGGAGAACTACAACCATCAGGTCGGGCTGAAGATCGTCGGCGAGATGCTGCCGCAGGAGCGCAACCGCGTCACGCTGGCCGACGAGAAGGACCAGTACGGCCTGCCGATCGCCGCGCGTCACCTATTCCTGGTGCGACAACGACAAGCGGCTGATCGACCATTCGCTCGGCTTCATGCGCCAGGCGCTCGAGGCGGCCGGCGCGCAGCGAGATCTGGGACGCAGACGGACGACACCTGCCATCTCAACGGCACGGCGCGCATGGGCGACGATCCGCGCACCAGCGTCGTCGACGCCGATTGCCGCAGCTGGGACATCCCGCAATCTCTGGATCTGCGACGGCTCGGTGTTCCCGACCGTCGGCGGCGTCAATCCGTCGCTGACGATCCAGGCGATCGCCTGCCGCACCGCCGACCGCATCAAGGCGCATGGCGGCGCGCGGCGAGCTGTAGGCGCCGCGCTTCCCGGCGGCTTGCCCGGCCCGCGTAGATCGCGCGATCCCCGGCAGCCGTGCCGGCCCGGCAGTGGGCGAACGCTTGCGCGCGCGCGGAACCTGGCGCACCTCTGTTCCGCGTCGGCAGGATGGGAGCGGGATGACGATGCGGCTGGATCACATCCTCTGGGGCGCGCCCGACCTCGATGATGGCGTGCGGCCGCTTGCCGAGCTGACCGGCGTAACCGCCGAGACCGGCGGCACGCATCCCGGCCATGGCACGCGCAACAGGCTCGTGGCGCTCGGGGAGGATGCGTTCTTCGAGATCATCGCGCCCGATCCGGCGCAGGAGCAGGCGCCCGGCACTGGCCGCGGCGCGGCGATCCAGGGCGATGCAATGTCCGGCGCTGCTCACCTTCGCGGTGCAGACGAGCGATCTCGACGCGGCCTGCGCGGATGCGGCGGAGGCCGGCCTGCCGCTGCGGCGGCGCGCTCGCGATGAGCCGGACGCGGCCGGATGGCGTGCGGCTCGACTGGACGGTCGCGCAGTTCGAGCACCCGATCTACGGTCCTCTCGCTCCCGTTCGCGATCGACTGGCAGGGCTCGCCGCATCCCTCCACCAGCAGCATCGGCGGCCTCTGCCTGCGCAGCCTCGTCGCGCTGCACCCCGATCCGAAGCCGCTGGCGGCGATCTACCGCGCCCTTGGGCTCGAAGTGCGCGTGCAGGGTGCGATCCGGCCCGGGCTCGCCGCGGTGCTCGACACGCCGAAGGGCGAGGTCTGCCTGCTTTCGGCCTGATACCAACGCGCCTGACGATTGACTCGTCGAGAGATCGCCTCGGCGCGTGGTATCCTCTTGATTTCGCGCGCGCCGCCGGCCAACCCGCGCGTCATACCAACGGTCATGAAGAATGACCGTTGGTATGAGGCGGGGATCAGGCGGCCCGGTGCGCGCGCTCGTGGTTGAGCAGCCACGCCTTGCGCTCGAGTCCGCCGCCATAGCCGGTGAGCGAACCGTCATGCCCGATCACGCGGTGGCAGGGGACGACGATGCTGATCGGATTGGCGCCGTTCGCGGTGCCCACGGCGCGCACCGCGTCCGGGCGGCCGACATGCCGCGCGAGCGCGCGATAGCTCCAGGTCTCGCCCGCGGGAATCCTGCGCAGCGCGCTCCACACCGTGCGCTGGAACGGCGTGCCACCGGTCTCCACCGCGATGTCGTCGATCGATCGGAGGTCGCCGGCAAAGAATGCGCGCAGCCGATCGAGCACCGGGCCGGCCGCGTCGCCATCGACCAGGCGCACGATGATCGGGCGGTAAAGGCGACCGAGCAGGCGGTGCATCCGCTCCACATGCGTCTCCCAGTCGAGCGCACGCAGGCGGCCATCCGCGTCGGTCGCGACCAGCATGGTGCCGAGCGGCGTCGGCAGGCGGGACAGCGTGAAGGTGAGGGCGTCTTGCATCGGTGTGATCTCCTCGTCCCGGCAAGATGGGGCCGCCAGGCCGGATTCGCCCTCCGGTTCGTGCTTTCGATCGCAGCGCCTCCGATCGCGCACTTGGGGTGAGTCTCAGGGCTGCTTCCTGCACGCCTCGGGCGCCGGCGCATGCCCGCTGCCGTTCTGGAAGTGACGGGTCCCCGGGCCGCCGAAGAAGAAATACGTGCCCCATCCCGCGTCGGGTGCCGCTGGGCTGTTGATCGACACCGAGTAGCACTCGGCGTCGCTCATGATCGGGTCGAGCGTGGCCGCGCGCGGCTGGTCCTGGGTGTTGTAGTAGCGGATCCTGTTTTGATAGGCGGCGGTGCCGGCTCCCTCTTCCGCGTAATGCCCGCTTCCCATCTCCGCCGTCGGCGTCAGCCCAGCCGTTTCGCCGCCGAAATCGATGTAGGAGGCTTCGGCCGAAAGCGGGCCGGGGCCGAAACTCGTCTTGGGGTAGAACCCCACCCACTCGCCATCCACCGCGATCCACCAGTCTCCGGTAGCGGGATCACGGAAAATCTTGATTTCCTGGACGGCGTTCGGACCGTTCGTCGCGACCGGCCGGCCGATGACGATCTTGTTGCTCGTCAGGTGGAAAGTCTCCGGATGCGGCGGGATGTTGGACGAGCATCGCGTGGCGTAGCAGCCCGTGTTCACGTAATTGTCGTCGGTGGAATACACGAAGGTCGTGGCCGACGGCGTCTTCCAGAGGCTCATGACCTGCCAGCCGGCCTCGACGGTCTGCAGGTTGTTGCTCGCGACGTCGATCCCGACGACCCAGAGCTGGGACAGCGACATGTCGCCCGGCACGACTTTCGGGCTCCACACATTGAGCGTCGCCGCCGACCCATGACTCGCGACCGTCTGTGCCGCGTGGGCGTAGCGATGCGCGAACGGCGTCGCCGGAACGGGCGTGCTGGTCCCGTTCAGCTTGCGCAATCCCGACGTGTCCAGCATGGGCTTTGCCGGCTGCGCCGCGTCCTGCGCGACGGCTTCCCCCGCCGAAATCCGGGAATTGGGACCGTGCCGGCGGGGCACGCGGGAGCCGTGCTGGCCGCCAGCGACAGCTCGGGAGCCACGGGCGCGAGCGGAGGCGCCGGAGCCGGAGCGGCGACGGTGCCCGCGGACGCGGCGGACGCATCGGGATCCTTCGGCGGCCGCACGGGCGCCATCGGCGCCACCGTGCCCGCGCCGTTCGTCGCCGGTGAGGTCCCACCCGTCCGTTGCATGGAGGGCTGCCGGTCCTGCGGCACACACTCGAACGACGCCACGGACGAACCGTCAGGGGTCGGGACCTGCACGGTGGCGCTCACCGGGAGGTCCTTGTACAGCCTGCCCAGGTTCGCCACCACCGAGTCGAATTCGGGCTTCGTGATGTTGGTGTTGATGCCGGCCTTCACCTGCTCGTAGGTGAGCCCGTTGCTGTCGGAGCGGAATTCCTCGAAGGAACGCGCCTGCTGGTCGGTCGCGATCTGCTTCACCACCGCCCGATCGGCTTCCGACGCTCCGGTTCCCGCGGCTGTCGGCAACGCATTTCCGCCGAACCTGACATGCACGCGCGAGGCGACCAGCGCGGTGGCGTTGCTGCTGTCATGCGCCCGCTCGGCAAGCGCGAGGACTTTCGGGCGCAAGTCATGGTTCTCGATGATCGGCGAAGGCGCCCGCTCGAGCAGGGAGAGCGCGTCATAGACGCCCGCCACATTGGCCAGGTTTTCCGTGGAGGTGTCGACCAGGAGATTGACCGCGCCGAGATCGCCGATCCAGTTGTTGAAGAAATCCGTCTGGCCTTGCAGCCGGTCGGAGAGCCGGCTGGAAAAGATGCTGTTGACGGTGGCCCGTGCGCCGGAATCGGACAACCCGCCGCCGCCGAACCGCGCATGCACCTTCGAAGCGAGCACCGCGATGCTCTCGCTGTTGTTCTGGACGGTCTCGGTGAGGGACAGGATCCGCTGCCTGGTGTCGTCCTTCGCGGTATCTGCACTGATCCGGTTCAGGATCGAAAGCGCATCGTACACGCCCGGGATGTTGCTCCGATCCGCCATGGCCTTTTCCACCAGGGCCGCCACGGCGCCGTCGTCGTTCCGCCACTTGTCGAGGAAAACCTGCTGCGCCTGCAGACGCGCGGGCAGGTTGGTCGAGAAGATGCCGCTCACGACGGGGTTGTAGCCCGCTGCCAGGGCCAGCCCGGGCAGCATCGCCGCCAGCAATCCCCATGTCGGTGCCCGCATCTCGATCCTCCTCTCGCGCGGATGGAAATCGCGCCGGATTTCGGCGCTAGAGCAGGATGACTTCGAAAGGCGAAGCCATCCTGCTCCAGCCATCGGTTTGCGAGCGTGATTCAGACTTCCGGCGATTCCGCCTCCAGTCATCACGCACCATCTGTTGGCGCGCGCGATTTCAGACCTCCGGCGATTCCGCCTCCAGTCATCACGCTCTACTGCTGCCATTGGACGCGCTCCACCGTCTTCCCCGCCAGCGGCGCGGCCCCGCCCGCGGCACGGGGCTGCGCGAGCTGCGGTGGGATCGCGCCGGCCGGCGTCGCCGTCGCGGCCGGCGGCGGAGTGAAGCTGCCGCCCGCCAGCGGGGCCATTCTGCGCAGCCCGAAGACGACGGGCTGCGTGATCCGGAGATCGCCCGTCGGGCCGCCGCCGACGCCGAGTTCCGCCTTGACCGGAACGCCCGGGGGCGGCCTCACGCTGAGCTTCGCGTCCGCCGTGTTCCGGAAGGCATAGGTGCCGTCCGAGATGACGAATGCCTCCTCCACCGCGTACATGTTCGGCCGCGCCAGGATCGACCCGCAGCGCGACTGGAACGCCTTGCCGTTCGCCGGGTCCTGCAGCCAGTTGTCGAGGCTGATCAGGTTGATGGAATTGACCGACGCCTTGTTGATGGTGAGCGTGCTCGTCTTCTGCACGTCGCCCGCCGCACCGAGCGAGACGCCCGCGATCGCCGCGCCCACATCGGCGCTGACAGTGACGCTGGTTCCCGATGTCAGCCCCGGCACGATGCCGGATTGGATGCCGAGAATGTCGGCCGGAACCTGGCAGCTGCTGTCCAGGCTGCCGAGCCAGAGGATGTCGACCGCACCGCTGTTGCCGGTGGCGGGCGCGATCTGCACCACCGCGCCCGGCGTGATCTTGCTGTTCGGCAGCGGGAGCAGCGTCCACTGACTGCCAAGGATGTCGCCGAGCTGCGGCGGGCGCGTGGGCGGCGGCGGCGTGCATCCGGCGACCCCGAGGAGCAGCAGGCCGACGGCGCGGAGCTTCGGTGCGGGCGTCACGGCAGGGGACCCCCAACGGATTCTCGATCGGGCATCGGACCGCGCCGCGTCTGGTGCGGGGCCGGAACTATTCTCCCCGGCCCGCAGCCATTTCAAGCTAAAAACGAGAATTCCGTCATGGGCACAGTCGAATTTCCGTGATCGGGATCACATCAACGGCTGCTTTGCCGGCGAATCCGGGGCGGGCAAGGTGCCGGGCGGTGCCGGGGAAGGCGGTCATCGAGCGAGAGCTCCGGCCGGGCGCCGTTCGCTCGTGAATCGAGGCGCGTCACGTCACAGGTCTGGAGATGTCATGACCGGATCTGCTGCCTTCGCCCTCGCTTTCCTGCTCGCCGGCACCGCGGTCGCCGAAGCCGCATCGCCGCCGGAACTCGCGATCATCGTCACCCTGTGCTCGGTGCAGCACGCCGAGGATTGCGTGCGCGACGTCGTGCCGGTCGCCAGCCTGACCGAGTGCAACAGCGCCGGCCCGTCGCTGCAGGCCTATCTTGCGCGGCATTATGCCGAGAGCGGATTGCGGGTGACCCGGATCGCCTGTCAGGCCGGCGCCCGCGCGTAACGCGAGCGCGCGGATCTCACCCGCAGCGCGCGTTCACGCCACTTCCGCGGCCATGGAGCGGGCAGTCGGTGTCGTGCCTGGCCGGCGAATGTTCATCGGCAGCGTGAAGCGCTGGAATTCCCGGTTGAGCGCCGGCAGCATCGCCACCTCCATCCATCCTTCCACCGGCTTCATGACGATCATCGCCACCGTGGCCGAAAGATTGTTGGCGAGATTCCTGCGTGGCGGCCGGCATACCGACCAGGGCGTCTCGAAATCGTCGAACAGCGCCGCCTTCACGTCAGCCACCGTGAGGGCGCCGCGGCGGTCCTCCAGCAGCTGGCGCACGCGGAGATCGCGATAGAGCGAATCCGGCGTGTTGACGATGCCCTTGTCCGTGAGCTTGGTCAGCGCGACCGGGCTCTGGAAGTGGTTGGCGTGCACGATCAGGCCGCGCTCGGGCAGCACCTGGAAGGTCTCGTCCGGCGCGCACTCGAAATCGATCGCGATGCCGTTGGCCTGCGACACGATCATGTTGTTGGCGGCGGATTTCGCCGTCGTGTAGACGCGCGCATGGCCAGCGCGAGCGCGCTCTGCTCCAGCACCTTGCGCCGGATCAGCGCCAGCGGCACGCCGAGCGCGCCGATAATCGCGGTCGGATTCGAGATAGTTGGCGGTGATGGCGATGCCCGCCGCGTTGAAGCCGGACCGCGCCAGCCCGCCCGCCTCGGTGAAGGTCAGGATGTCGGGTCCGTCCTCGCGCCGGATGCGCAGCACCACCGCGGTTTCGGCGCATTCCGCCTTCCAGTCCCAGTTCTGCGCGTGGATGAGCGCGCCGTCGGCGGAATGCCGGGCAGCGCGACGATGCCGGTGCAGCCGTCCGGGTCCGCGTCCGGAACCGGGTTCCCCTCCGCCCGGCGCCTGGCGAGCTTGAGGATCTCGGTGCGCGCATTCAACAGCACGATCGCCGCGTAATCCACGCCCGCGCCCTCGGCGATGCCGCGCATCTCGTCCAGATAGGTCGCATCGAAGGCGGCGATGGTGGGCTCGAAGCCGGCGACGAGGCCGCGGATGGCGGGCCAGTCGAGCCCGCTTTCGGCAGCTGCTCGGCGTAATGCGCGATGCCGCGCCTGATCCGCGCCGCCGCCTGCTCGCCGTACTGGCGGCCGCGCTCGCGCGGCGGGCCGGACATTTCGATGAGCGGGCAGGGCTGAATTTGGGGTCATGCGGCGGCGTCCTCGGGCGGGCGGGATCGGATGAAGGCGCGGCGGAATGCGCGAGCGCCCGCGGGACTGTATTTCGGTCCCGGAGCCGGCGATCAAGCGGAAAAGCCGTCGGGCCGCTCGGACTCCTCAACCCGGGAGGCTCGCGCCGCGATTGTGGCGTTCCGCGCCACAAGGTTCTATGAGCCGGCAGGGCACAGGGAGGAGCGAGCTTGACTGTTCTGCAGCGTCACAACGTGAAGGTCAGCGGGGCGCGGCGAGCGGGCGATGGTCTTCGCCCATGGCTTCGGGTGCGACCAGAACATGTGGCGCTTCGTGGCGCCGGCCTTCGAGGACCGCTTCCGGGTCATCCTGTTCGACCATGTCGGCGCGGGCGGCTCGGACCTTTCGCGCCTACGATCCCGGCAAGATACGCCTCGCTGGACGGCTACGCCGACGACGTGGTCGAGATCTGCCGACGAGCTGGGCGTGCGCGACGGCGTGTTCGTCGGCCACTCGGTCAGCGCGATGATCGGCGTGCTGGCCGCCAAGAAGGCGCCCGAGCTTGTTCGCGACCTGGTGCTGGTCGGCCCCTCGCCGCGCTACATCGACGACGACGAAGCCTACGTCGGCGGCTTCAGCGAGGCGCAGATCCACGAGCTGCTCGAGTTCCTGGACAGCAACCACATGGGCTGGTCGCAGGCGATGGCGCCGGTGATCATGGGCAACCCCGATCGGCCGGAGCTCGGCGAGGAGCTGACCAACAGCTTCTGCCGCACCGATCCGGAGATCGCCAAGCGGTTCGCGCGGGCGACCTTCCTGTCCGACAACCGCGCCGACCTGGCGGGTCTGACCGACGCGCGCGCTGATCCTGCAGTGCTCGGACGACGTGATCGCGCCCCGCGAGCGTGGGCGAGTACGTGCACCGCAGCTGCCCAACAGCGAGCTGGTGCTCATGAAGGCCACCGGCCACTGCCCCAACCTGAGCGCGCCCGAGGAGACGATCGCGGCGATCCAGGCCTTTGTCTGAGCGCCTTCCGCCAGCCGGTGCCGACGGGCGTCCCGCGCCGAGGACCTCGCCGACCTGTTCGAGAACGCGCCGTGCGGCTACGTCTCGACCGACCCGGCCGGCCGCATCCGTCAGGGTCAACGCGACCCTGCCGCCTGGCTCGGACGTGGCCCGCGCGCAGCTGGTCGGGACGGCGCTTCCAGGACCTGCTGAACATCGCCGGGCAAGATCTATTACGAGACCCACTTCGCGCCGCTGCTGCGGATGCAGGGCTTCTTCAACGAGGTGGCGCTCGACCTGGTGCGGCCGAGGGCGGCCGACGCTTCCCGGTGCTGGTCAACGCCGTCGAGCGGCGCGACGCGCGCGGGCGAGGTCCGGTTCATCCGCATCACCGTCTTCAACGCCTCCGACCGGCGGCGCTACGAGCGCGAGCTGCTGGAGGCGCGGCGAGCGGCCGAGGCGGCCAACGCGGAGCTGCGCGAGCCTCAACCACGACGCTCGAGGCGCGGGTCGCCGAGGCGGTCGCCGAGCGGATGAAGGCCGAAGAGGCGCTGCGCCAGGCGCAGAAGATGGAGGCCATCGGCCAGCTCACCGGCGGCGTCGCCCACGACTTCAACAACCTTCTGACCGTGATCCTGGGCGGCCTGGAGACCATCACCCGCCAGCTCGGCGCTGCAGCCGGCGCCGGCGGCGCGAACGGATCGAGCGCGCGGCGCGGCATGGCCACGCACGGCGCCGAGCGCGCCGCCACCCTCACCGCCCGGCTGCTCGCCTTCGCCCGCCGCCAGCCGCTGGATCCCAAGCCCGTCGACGCCGCCCGGCTGGTCACCGGCCTGGCCGACCTGCTGCAGCGGACGCTCGGCGAGACGTCGCGCTGGAGACGGTTTCCGGCGCCGGGCTCTGGCGCACGCAGGCCGACCCGAGCGAGCTCGAGAACGCGCTGGTCAACCTGGCGGTCAACGCGCGCGACGCCATGCCGGACGGCGGGCGGCTGACCATCGAGACCAGCAACGCCTACCTCGACGAGGACTATGTCGCGGGCATCCCCGAGCCGGTGCGCGCCCGGCCAGTATGTGCTGGTCGCGGTCAGCGACACCGGGCGGGCATGGACGCCGAGACGCTGCGCGCAGGTGTTCGAGCCCTTCTTCACCACCAAGGAGGTCGGCAAGGGCACGGGCCTGGGCCTGAGCCAGGTCTACGGCTTCGTGCGCCAGATCGGGCGGCCACATCCGCATCTACAGCGAGGTGGGCGAGGGCACGACGGTGAAGATCTACCTGCCGCGGCTCGCCGGCGACGCCGCCGGCCGGAGCAGAGGCCCGTGCCGACCGCCCGGCCGTGCATGGCGGGCGGCGAGACCATCCTGCGTGGTCGAGGACCACGAGGATCTGCGCGCCTACAGCGCCGGGGTGCTGCGCGAGCTCGGCTACCGCGTTCTCGACGCCGCCAACGGCGCGTGAGCGCGCTCGAGCTGCTCGCAGTCCGCGCGACGACGTCGACCTGCTGTTCACCGACGTGGTGCTGCCCGCACGGCATGGACGGGCGGCAGCTCGCCGACGAAGCGCGGCGCGCGCCGGCCCGGGCTGAAGGTGCTGTTCACCACCGGCTACACGCGCAACGCCATCGTCCACAACGGCCGGCTCGATCCGGGCGTCGACCTGATCGGCAAGCCGTTCACCTTCGGGAGCGCTGGCGGCGAAGGTCAGGCTGCTGCTCGACGCCTGATCCGCGGCACGGCGCCGGGGCGGCAGGTCTCGCGTGGCCGCTCCGGCGAGACAGGGAGAACCGCGATGGCCGGAGGCACCATCAGCTCGCAGGTGTTCTGGAGCCTCGTGGATCGCTGGAAGCTGCCCGATCTGACCGCGCTCGCGCTGATCGGGCATGCCGGCGGCCTGACCAGGCGCGGGACGCGGCCGCGCTTCACCCTGACGGCGGATGAGGCGCATCGCCTGGCCGACCTGCTCGCGATCGATCGGCTGCTCGACAACATCCATGGCGAGGCCGCGCCCTGGCTCCGCCGCGTCAACGCCGCCGCGCCATTCCGCCGGACGAAGCCGATCGACTTCATGGTGAAGGGCGGCGCGCCGGCCATTGCCGCCGCGCGGCGCGCGGTCGAGCTGCTGGCGCTGCAGAAGTCGCTCTGATCCGCCTCCGCGGGCGGCGCATTGTTCCGCCGGGTGCCCCGGGCGTAAACCGGCCTGTCCGTGCCGGGAGCATCGCCGTGGCCAGCAAGCCGATCCGCATCGCCGTGCTGAAATTCTCGCACGAGACGGTCACCTTCCTGCCCAACGACACCACGCTCGACGACTTCACCTACCCGGGCTCGCCGGCGCGCGGCGAGGCGCTGCTGGCCGCCGAGCCGAACTCCTACATCGGCGGCTTCGTCAAGGTGGCGCGCGAGTTCGACGGCGTCGAGCTGGTCGGCATCGAAGTCGCCGCTGTTTCCCGCAGACCGGCACCGGGTCCGGCTGGGTCACCGAGGAGGCGTTCGAGACCTTCGTCGGCACGGATGATCGAGGAGCTGCGGCGCCGGGCCCGTTCGACGGCGTCTATCTCTGCCGTGCACGGCGCCATGGCGGCGCGCGGCGTGCCGCGGCCGGAGGCGGAGCTGGCGCGCCGGGTGCGCGAGGTCGTCGGGCCGCGGCGTTCATCGCCGGCACCTTCGACCCGCACGGCAACGAGGACGAGGCGTTCCTGCGCCACGCCGACATGGCGTTCACCGTGAAATACTTCCCGCATTACGACGCCTACCTGCAGGGCGAGCGCGCCGCGCGCACGCTGATCCGCGCCATCCGCGGCGACTACCAGCCGGCGCACGGTCACCGTGAAGGTGCCGATCATCTCGCCCGACCGTCCTGCAATGGACCGGCGCCTCGCCCTGGATGGACCTGGTGCAGCGCGCGCTGACCTGGGAGGCGCGCGAGCCCGACATCTACGTCAACGTGTTCTTCGGCTTCCCCTGGTCGGACGTGCCGGATGTCGGCATGACCTTCCAGGTGATGACCAACGGCGACGCCCGCCCTGGCGCGCCGGGTCGCCGACGACATGGCGGCTATCGCCTGGCGGCGGCGCGAGGCGCTGCTGACGTCGACGAAGATCCATTCGATCGCCGACGGCGTGGCGCTCGCGCAAGCGAGGCGGTCGCCCGCGGCGAGACCCCGGTCGTGCTGGCCGACCACAGCGACCGCTCCGGCTACGGCGACCTGGCTGCTGCGCGAGATCATCGCGCAGGACCTGTCGAAGACGCTGATCGCGACCATCGCCGACCGCGAGCTGCGTCGCGCGCTGCTGGCCGACGGCGCAAGGCCGGGCGACGCGTTCGACCTGGAGGTCGGCGGCCTCGCCGACGCCTCCGCGGGCGAGCCGGTGCGCATCACGGGCACGGTGCGCGCGGTCGGCAGCGGCGTTCGGCGCGGCGCGACGGAACCTGGATCAGCGTCGATTTCGGCGCGCGGCAACGTGCTGGTGATCAGCCCCTATCTGGCGCAGATCATCGAGCTCTCGACGCTGACCGCGATCGGTCTCGACCCGGCCGCGTTCGACGTGATCGCGATCAAGTCCCGCGTGCATTTCCGGCGCGGCTTCGACGACAGCGGCTTCGCCAAGACGATCCTGCTGGTCGAGCCCCCCGAGCCGTTCCTCGGCACGGTGCGGCTCGACGGGCTGCCCTACGACAATGTCGACCTGGCCCGATACTACCCCTATGGCGACGTTGCCTTCGATCCTGCAAGGGATCAGGTCGTCGCAGTCGGTTCCCGGCCGCCGCCTCGATCGGATCACCAGTGATCCGCACCGCGCCAATGGATGCCGTCGCGCACCACCCTCCCATGACGCCGTGCGGGTGCCGCAGCGCCCATCGGGTGTTGCAATGCCGATGCGGTTGGGCTCTGCTCGACCGCACGGCCACGC